>CAVRMO010000018.1:92500-154307 GCA_963722405.1 uncultured Acidobacteriaceae bacterium | reverse complement strand
CAGCTCGCGTCTTTGCTCCACGCTTCTTTCAGGCCCCGCCTCGCGGCGAGTGTTATTTCACCCTTGCGCTTCGCTAACCCTTCACCTCCATCAGGTTGGGTAGAGGACTCGCACCTCCCAGCTGTCGACCATGCTCGGCACACAACGAAAAAATGCCGGGCACCGAAGTGCCCGGCAGCAGCGCGGCTGAGTGTTGGGCTACCAGCCAGTTGCCGAGTTGCAGAAGTAGAAACCGGCCGAACCCTGGCCATAGGCCCATGTCGGTCCGCCGGCACAAGTTCCGGGAACGTGCGGAGCCTGATTGAGCGTGTGCTCGTTCGGCCAGCTGTAGATTCCTCCGCTGAGGGGAACACGGGTGAACCACTCCAACGTGGCAGTGTTCTGCAGGTTGTACGTGTACGGGCCTGTGGTCGTGTTCAAAGGCACGTTGTAGACGACATCCGTAGCGTTCATGCCCTCGATAACGTCGCCGGTTTCCAGGTTGGCCTGGGCGAACGATACCGAGCCGTCGACCCACGGGGAAACCAACGTTCCGGTCGTCTGCACGAATGGATCGTTCACCAGCTCGCTGATCTCGTGGCTTAGAACCATTGTGTCGTAACCAAACGCGCCGAACGGATTCGTCAGGCCCTGGTCAGGGTTGTGCGGAATGTACGTTCCCCAAGTCCAGACCAGTATGCCGGCCGGATCGAAGACGCCCGGCTGCGCGCTGTGGTAGCCCAGAACACAGCAACCGCCACTGGACGGATCGAACGCAGTCAGGTAGTCGGTGACGATGACCGGGACGATGTTGTTTGTGGTGGTGGACAACTCCCCGGGATAGCTAAGAATGTACGCGAAGTTGTTGGAGATGGTGTTGATGTTGAAGACTGGTACGTTATTGCCGTTGGAATCGCAGCAGATAAGCGCCCAGTCGCCGTTGTTATACTCCAACGTCTGTTGCCAACCCAATAGCGGATCGGGAACCGCGTTCAGATCCGTGTGCCAATTGGCCGCCCGGGTGGCGCGGAATGCGACGCGCTGTGCGGTATCGACGATCTGGCCGGTATCGGCCGGCGGCCCAGGATAGGTAGTTGTCGCATCGTACATCGGCGACTGAACCTCGAGGTTCACGTCCGTGTCCTGATCTGCCGGTTGGACGTAGAACCCGACGGGGTCAAAGATAGCCACGACGTTCCCGCCAACCGTCAGAATCGTCACCAGCGGAATAATCTCCGTCTGAACCGTGGTGGTGCCGCCCGCCTTCGGACTCTGTCCGACCATCGAGTAGGGGTAGATGCTGTTGCGCTCGCCGGTGATGAACCAGCTGCTGAAGTACGGAATGGTGTCGATGGTTCCGTTGATGTAACCGTTCTTCGGGGCCTTCCCACCCGCCTGCTGAATCTTCTGGTTCATGGCGTAGCTCAAGTGGTTCTGGGCCTTGAACGCCGCCAAGCTATGCGGGTCAAGCTGAAATTTCCCAGCGAGCTTGATGGGCGAGCCGCCCTTGGTCATGGGAACTTTCATGAGGGTTCTCTTGGTTGCAGCGAAACCTTCGACGGCTCCGAAGGCCAACGCCAGAATGGTTAGCGAGCATAGAAGCTTGCGCATAGTGCTATGTTCCTCTCTCCGCTTTGGAGTGGCGCCCCCCACGGAGCGCGTTCACGGGCTGGAATCCAATCGCCAGCCAGGTTCCTGTCAGTGCCGAAGACCCCGCTCCGGCGGCGACCTATGACGAAGGGCCCTCATCCCTACCGGCTCAGCTTGCGACGAGCTGCACCAGCCAGTCCGAGCAGTCCGCTACCGAGCAGCATCAGCGAGCTGGGCTCGGGGGTCGCAGTGGTGTAGGTAAAGCTAGGATCGTCGATGGCGAAGTCATTGGCGAACGTCGGATCGCCTGAATCGCTGTAAATCGCGATAGCTCCGATGTTCACACCGGTGGTGTCACCAATACCGATGAACAAGTTGTCGCCGGCTTCGGAAAAGAAGCTGTTACCGTTAAAGGTAAGTGCACCGAGCACGTTGAAACTGGTGTCGTAAAGTACGACTGTCGCGGTGAACGGGCCATAAAGATCGGCCTGGATCCCAAAGCCCACCGAGGCTACCGGAGCGAACAGCTGAATGCCGAACGGGCCGCCGCCACCGATACCGAAGTTGGCATTACCGGTCCAAACTAGGTTCTCGCCGTAGTCGAAGTTGCCACCCCAACCGGTGCCCTCATCCACCCGCACGAAGTCGCCGCCGTTGAGGTTCCCGACCAGCGCGAGGTTGCCGGCAAACGAGGAAACCAGGGCCGGAGTCGGAATGGTAGTGCCTGAAATGAGGTAATCGGGACCCAATTGCGACCAGTCGATGAAGTCCGTCGGGTTCTGTGCGGCCCGTGAACTGTACGTGACAAAACTGTCGGCGCTGGCGAACGACGCGAAGCACAGCACCGCAATGGTCAAAAGCAGAAGCTTTTTCTTCACTGTTCCTCCTGAAATTCAGTGATTCCAACTGCAACAACAAATGTTGATGTGAGAGTTGAAGCCCCAACCCGCCCCGCTCCAAGAAAGAAGAACGGTGAAGTAGGCGCAATCTACTGCATGCCGTCTTAAGCGCACGTTAATTACCAAAACGGCAATAAGTCAAACCATTTATTTTCAATAGGATAAAGTACCACCCACCAGCGGGTAGGTGAAAACAGTTGCACCTAAAGTGGCACTACTACGCTAGATCAGAGAGGTCTCACCGCCGCCCATTACGAAAACCCAGTCCAGCAATAAATAGGGGGCTTGCAGAGTGGTAATACGACGGCAGATCCCGGTCGCCGGAATAGGCCCGGCCCTCAAGGGTTTACTGGATGCGGGCGAGCTCTTTGGAATAGAGCTGGTTGTGGGGAAACTCGGTGGCCAGGCTCGCGAGGAGCACCCGGGCAGTGTGCTTGTCCTTATCACGCAGGGCGGCAACGGCCAGTAGCAACCGTGCAAAGGGCGCGAGATAGTATCCCTTTTCAGCCGTGAGCCGCAGCCGTTGGATGCCCTCATCTTTGTCGGTCTGCGATCCTGTCATGCGCAGCACCCAGCGCACCGGAGCCGGAGAGGTGCCCAGCAAGTAGTTCTCTACGCCGACCGCAAGGAACGCGTCGTAGCAGGTGGGATCGACCGCCAGCAGTTGCTGCGCGGTGATGCGGGAGGTCTTCATGTATCCAAGACTGGCAATATTTCGTTTCTCGATCATGGCAGTGTAGTCGCTACGCAATCCGCTGGCCAATACTCGCGCGAACAGCGCATTGGCATTGCTTGGCGACGTCGCCAGCGCCTTGCTCACCAGCTCGTCGCTGCGGTTGAGCTCATTGTCGAACGCCACCTTCACCACTGGATCGGGCTTCTGCTGCGAGCGGTTATCGAACTTGCGATCGTCAATAAACAGGTCAGATTCCAGGATCTGCAGACGGTTAAACTCGGCAAAAAGGTAAGCGGCCGCGTCGGCTACATACCCCAGCGGATCGTCGCCATGAGTCGCCTGGTACTGATGGAACGTGCCATGCGCTCCGGAGAAATCGAGGTTGTACATCTGGCGAAATCCCCGGTCGAGTTCCGGCTGGGGCACCACGCGGTTGGGCGATTCTCCTGCGGCATAGCCTGTGCAGGCCAGCCACAGCAACGCCGCAGCCGCCAGTTTCGAGATTGAGCGAGTTAAGAACAAAATTCACACCTTGGAATCGTGGGCAGCATCGCTTTCAATCTGTGTTTCGGTTCCGTGCCGCACTCACACACAGGTATATGGACTCGGTTTCCCAGAGGAAGGTGCGAGCTAGATCATAACCTTTTGCAATATTTTGACAACAGCAGGCCAGCGTGGCTGTCTCGTTTTGCACAAATCACAGCGTCGATTACGGCCGTCAGCCCCGGCCGCACTGGCCCCAAGAGACTCGAATTGCTACATGCGCTTTGTCTCCAAGACAGGTAAAATCATTGAGCGGACGTCCCCTTTAGCATCAAGTTTGATCTGGCCGGATCTCCAACCCAGCAATGGGTCTCGAGGACCCGGCTCACGCGACCGAAACTGGCGGCAAGAACAACAGACCGCCCGGCGACACGCATCGATATGCGTCCGGCGTTTCTGCGCAAGAGATGAGAATCTGGTCTGCGCGTCTTTCCGTAAGTTCTAGTGACACGAATGCCCCATTTCCCCCCATGGCCGTCGAGCCTTAACCGAGCTGCAGGCCGACATTCGCTCTTGCGGACCGCGCGGCTGAGCGGCTTGGCGCTATTCTGTTTCCTCACGCTTGGCATGGCGCTGGCCTCCGACCAACCGACTGCGGTGCAGATTTCGGTTCTCGACGAAAACAACCATCCAGTAGCTGACGCTACGATTTCCGTGACACTGGGCGACTCGCCCGTGACCACTGCAGCGACTGACGCCGGCGGTAAGACGAACGTAATCTTGCCCTCCGCTGGCGCCTACATCCTCAACATCAGCAAGCAAGGTTACCTCAGCGCAGAGACCTCGGTGGACGCAATCGGCAGCCAGGAAGCTCAAGCCGTCGACGTTGTTCTGAATTCGGTGGCGCTCAGTCAACAGTCAGTCGATGTGAAAGGCAATGGCGCGAATGCCGTGATCGATGACAGCGGCATGCAGCAGAACCTGCCGACGGCGCAGGCGAAGCTATCTCCCACGCGGCCTGCTACTCTGACCGACGCATTGCCGCTGATCCCCGGGATCATTCGCGGGCAGGACGGGTCAGTGAAAATCGCGGGATTCGGCGAAGACCACAGCGCTCTGCTGGTGAATTCGGTGGATGTGACCGACCCAGCAACCGGCAACTTCGGACTCAGCGTTCCCATCGACAGCGTACAGACCGTGGAAGTCTCGGTCATGCCTTACCTGGCGCAGTACGGGCGATTTACTGCCGGTGTGGTGACCGCCGAGACGCGCCGCGGCGGTGACAAGTGGGAATACAGCTTGAACGATCCGCTCCCGGAGTGGCGTATCCGCAGCGGGCATCTGGATGGAGTGAAGAGTGCAACGCCACGATTCAACGTCGGCGGCCCCATCGTAGCCAACAAGCTCTACTTCCTCGAAGGCGCGGAGTACCTGCTCAACAAGAACTCAGTGCGCACCCTGCCTTATCCCGAGAACCAGTACAACTCGCAGGCGCTGAATTCGTTCACCCAAGTCGATTGGGTCATCTCGCCCAACCAGACCCTTACCGCCAGCCTGCACTTTGCTCCGCACACCATGGAATACGTGGGGCTGAATTATTTCGATCCTCAGCCGGTCACGCCAAATGCGGACTTTCACGAATCCACGGCGACCATCCTTCATCGCTGGGCGCTTGGCGGCGGCATGTTGCAAAGCACCTTGGCGGAGACGAGCGTGAGCAGCGATGTTCGCCCGCAGACTTACTCCGCGATGGTCCTGCAGCCGACAGGGAATTCCGGAAGCTACTTCAGCCAGGAGTCGCGCAACTCGAGCCGCTACGAGTGGATTGAAAACTATACCGTGAAGCCGCTGCATTTCCTGGGCGAGCACACCATTCAAATCGGCTCGGTGGTGGGACACAGCGAAAACATGGGCCAGTTCTATGCTCGACCGGTTCTGCTCCAGAACAGCAATGGCACGCCCCTGCAGCGCATCGATTTCACGGGCGGCAAGCCCTTCGATCTGTCTGACATCGAGCCCGCGTTTTTCGTGCAGGACCACTGGGTCCTCAACTCCCATCTGGCGTTCGATGCGGGCGTGCGATACGAAGCCCAATCCATCACTGGCACTACGCGCACCGCGCCGCGTGGCGGATTCGTGTGGTCACCCGGCGGCAGCGGCAAGACGACTATTCGCGGCGGCATGGGCATCTTCTACGATTCCGTGCCGCTCGACATCTACGCTTTCGACAGCTATCCCTCGCAAAGAATCACCACTTACGGCCCGGATGGGTTGCCGGTCGGTCCGCCAATCCATTACATCAACCTGACCGATCAGGCCGTGCAGTCCAAATTTCCCTTCATCGACCGCAGGGACAAGACCGGCAACTTCGCGCCGTACAGCATGGCGTGGAACGTGGAAGCGGAGCGGGAGATCAGCCGCATGTTCACAGTGCGGGTGAAGTACCTGCAGAGTTGGGAAGACGGCATGATCACGCTGCAGCCGGAAGTCGTGGACAAGCGCAACGCCATGGTGTTGGGTTCGGAGGGCTCCGCCGAAACCCGGCAGGCAGAGTTCACTTCGCGGATCGGTGCGAACGGCAATCGCCAGTTTTACTTCTCGTACGTGCGGCAGTACGCCTACGGCGACGTGAGCAGCGCAGCGTCGTATCTGGGCAACTTCCCTTACCCAGTAGTACGCAGCGGACTGGTGTCAGCGCTGCCCAGCGAAATTCCCAACCGCTTTCTGCTGTGGGGGACATATTCTCTTCCGTACAAGTTCATGGTCAATCCCCATCTCGAGCTGCGCAACGGCTTCCCTTATCAGCCTACCGACGCGCTGCAACAGTGGGTTGAGACAACTGGTCCGCAGTACCGTTTCCCGCGCTACTTCTCGGCGGACCTGGCCGTCGCCAAGGACTTCCAAGTGAGAGAGGTGCATGCGGTGCGGCTGACCGTGACGGTGCAAAACCTGACTAACCACTACAATCCCCTGCAAGTGCACTCCAACATTGCCGACCCGCAGTACGGAAACTTCTTCGGCAACTACAACCGCAAGTACCTGCTCGATTTTGATTTTCTGTTCTAGGCGCCTTCCGCAAATCGCCAGCTGCAGCTACGTTTGAAAGGCCGCCACGTCGCGGAACCATGCGCACTCCGCGCGCAACGGACAACTGCTGCACAGCGGCGAATTGCGCTTGCAGAGTTCCTGCCCATGTTGTCGCAGAAGCTGGTAAGCGCGAATGAGCACCTCGCAACTATTTGACAATTCCGGCGCGAGGGCACGCTGCACACTTTTGTACATCGTCGCGTAGTTGCGGTGCTCCGGCGCATAGCCCAACCGCACAAGCACGCGCAGGCCGTTAGATTCCAGCGCGAGAATAGGATGGCGCCGATTGAAGAGAAGGATCTTCTCGGCGGCGGGCTCACCGATCGCGGGAAATTTCCGCAAGTCTTTCTTCGCTCCTGCCACAGGCTTATCGAGGATGGGCGAGAGGTCGTCGCCAAATGCATCGCGCGCGATTTCAGCAGCTTTCCGCAACTTCGAGACCGTATGGTCCGCCACAATGCCCTTGCTGGCGATCGCTAGTAACGTGCTGTCCTTGGCCTTGCGGATCCCGGCGGGCGTCAGGCCAACTTTCGCCTGTAATTCTGCGAAGGCCTCGGCGCGTTTTGCGTCGCTCGCAAGGTAGGCAATGTTCTCCCAGAGAATCATTGCGAACGGCTCGGTTACCGCAGGAGACTCTGGCTCACCATAGAGCTGCGCAAGCCGGTCGATTAAAGTCACGAACGGAATCAGGCGCGAGGGCATCGCGAAACATTATCCTCCGAAATCCGTCGCGTGGCTGAGATTCGACGGGGATCGCCGTACGCAGTTGAGTCATGCGGCGCAACCAGATAAGCTCCTATCCATCACATAACTTCGTGACGATTGGGGAAAAGGGAATGTTGAAATTCCGCAGCTCGAGGATTGCGTTCGCGCTGGTGTTCGTCGCGCTGAGCGGTGTGACGTTGTTTGCGGCCGCCAATCAAGGCGGTGGACAGGGCGACGCCGCGCGCCTGAAACCGGCTTACCGCTTTGAACGCAGCAAGTGGATCTACGTCCACCTCGAAGGCTCGCCGGCCGACATCGGCTATCAGCACGGCTATCTGTTGGCTCCGGAAATCGCGGACGCATTCAACGTCGTGAAGTTCAAAGACACGCGCCGCACCAAGCGCGACTGGGAGTTCTTCCGCAACGTCGCCCAGACCATCCTCTGGCCGAAGATTGACGCCGAATATCAGCAGGAGTTGCAAGGCATCGCCGACGGCTTGAAAGACCACGGCGTTTCGATGGACGTGTGGGACGTGGTGGCGTTGAACGCGATGGAGGAAGTGCCGGATTACTACGTGCCCACGCTCGATCGTCAGGAAAAACGCGCGGGTGCTCCCAAGTTGACAGCTCCGGGCAATTGCAGCGCCTTCGTTGCCACCGGATCGATGACCAAAGACCACAAGCCGGTGATAGCGCACAGCAACTGGACCGACATCGCGACCGGCACGCGCTGGACCATCATCTTCGACATCATACCCACGCACGGCTATCACATTATTCAAGACGGCTTCCCCGGAATCATCGTGAGCGACGACGATTTCGGCATCAACTCAGCTGGTCTGATGGTTACCGAAACCACCATCACCGGCTTTTCGCTCTTCGATCCCAACGGCATCCCGGAGTTCGTGCGGGCGCGCAAGGCGCTGCAGTACTCCAGCTCGATCGATCAGTATGTGCAGATCATGCTCGACGGTAATAACGGCGGCTACGCCAACGACTGGCTGCTCGCCGACAACAAGACCGGCGAGGTCGCGCGCTTTGAGCTCGGGCTCAAGATGCATCGCGTGTGGCGGACGACGGATGGATATTTCGTGGGCTCGAATTTCCCCAGCGATCCGGAGTTCATTAAGAAAGAGACCGACTTCAATCCCAGGAACATGGGCAGTTCGATGAACGCGCGACATATGCGCTGGGAGCAGTTGATGAAAACCAATAAAGGACAGATCGACGTCGCACTGGCGCAGAGTTTGCTGGCCGACCACTGGGACACCTACGAGAAGAAGGAAGACCGCGATGAACGCGCGCTGTGCGGGCACGTGGCCAACTCGCCGCGCGGCGTGCCTGAGTGGGGAAATCCTCCTTACAATCCCGATGGCGCGGTGACGGCGCAGGCGGCCGACAGCAGCCTGGCCAACCGCATGACGCTCCACGCGCGCGCCGGATATCCCTGCGGCGAAGACTTTCTGGCCGAGCCGTTCCTGAAAGCCCATCCTGAATTCGAGTGGGAGCGACCCGTGCTGCAGGACATGAAGGGCAATCCCTGGGCCGAGTTCAAGGCAGGGGAGAAGCAGTAGCGCCCGTCGGGATTCGTGACGAAACAACAAGACCACGGACTTAACGCGGATCACAGGGTGAGATTTGGGCGACCAGGCAATGCCCGTTTGTGACGCGCCTCAACTCCGGTGCGGCAGCTGCACGGTCACGATGCAGCCGTGGGTGTCTTTGCGGTTTGCCAACTCGATCGACCCACCATGGGCCTCAGCGATCTGTTGCGAAAGTACTAGACCGATTCCCGAGCCTCCCTGCTTGGTCGTGTAGAAGGGCACAAACGCGTTGCTCGGATTGAGCAGCCCAATGCCGTTGTCTTCCACAATCAGAAGAACACTGGCGTCATTCTGCTGCCAGCGCACCACCACTTCAGGATCTGCTCCCCCCTGCGAAACAGTGCTGGCCGCGGTCGAGTGCGCCTGTTCCAGCGCCGAGTCCACGGCATTACGCACCAGGTTGATAAGCATCTGCTCGATCAGGTCGGGATCGATCATCAGGGCCAGGTCAGGCCCCGGCGCAACGCGAACCGGCAGCCGGGTCTCCAGGATTGCCACGCGCTCCACCAAGACACGCAATTCCGAGGGTTGTAACTTCGGTGACGGCATCTGCGCCAGCCGGCGATAAGACTGCAGAAAGCGGTGCAGCGATGCGGTACGTGATTCGATGATTTCAAGTCCGCGCTGAAAATCGTTCTTGGTGACCTCGGGCAAGTCGAGCTGCGGAAGCCGCGTTGCCAGGCTTCCGGCAATCGACATGATCGGCGCGAGCGAGTTGTTGAGTTCGTGCCCCAGCACGCGAATCAGGCGCTGCCATGCACTGCGCTCTTCGTCTCGAAGCGCCCGGCTCACGTCAGACAAAACGATCAAAGTGTGAGGAAGACCATTCTGGCGAAACGAACGCTTACGCACCATCCAGCGCGCGTTAGGGGTGGAGTACGGCAACGCCACCAGGCTCGCGTTGCGCGCCTCGAAGCAAGGGTCGAGACCGAGCTCGACTGCAGTTTTTCCCAGCATGCGCGCCGATGCCTGCTGTAATAGGCGCTCGCCCGCAGCGTTTACCAGCCGCAGCGATTGCTCGGGATCGAAAGTAAAGATCGGCACATCGATTTCGTCAACCACGCGTCGCAGCAGTGCCGTCGTCTCAATCGTCTGGATGCGCTGCTCGGTGAGAATGTCGGCGAGCGTGTTGATTTCCAGCGACAGCTCACCCAAGGCGTCGTTGGGATTGGCCCCGCGCGCGCGAAACGAGTAGTCCTCCTCGCGCAATGCGCTCACTACGTTGGACAGCGTCTGCAACGGACGAACGATCTGCTCCAGCAGCGCCAGGGTGAGAATGAACCACAGCAGAAACTCGAGGATGGTTAGCGCGACTTTCGCGTCCCTGACCCAGGGCTGGGTCCAGATCAGAATGGTGGCGATAACAACGCCGGGCAGTGCGGCAAGAACGGCGAAGATGGCAATGCGGCGTTCGAAGATCAGTCGGTAAGGTTTGAACTGCTCGGTAGCAGGATGGTCACGTTGGCGGTAACCGCTGCCCGAGCTAGAGTCCATAGCGCTCCATGCGACGGTAGAGTGCGCCGCGACTCAGCCCAAGCGCCTCGGCGGCCTGGCTCACGTTGCCGTGGAATCGCTGCAGGGCCTTGCGCACGAGGATACTCTCGACTTCTTCGATGCTGAGTTCTTCTAGATTCTGACCCTGCAAGCGCTGCAAGTTCAAGCCGAGGTCAGACACCTGTAGCTCATCGCTGTGCGCCATCAACACTGCACGCTCCAGCGTGTGTTCCAACTCGCGCACATTTCCCGGCCACGCATATTGCATCATGGTCTGCATCGCTGCCGGCGCGAATCCGCGAACCTGCACCCGGTAGCGCGCGGCGTAGCGCGCGAGGAAGTGCGCCGCCAACGCAGGAATGTCTTCGCGACGCTCGCGTAACGCAGGCAGGTGGATTTCCACCGTGTTCAACCGAAACAGCAGATCTTCGCGGAAAAGTCCGGCAGCAATCGCTGACGTCAGGTCGGAGTTCGTGGCGGAAATTACTCGCACATTCACTCGCTTGGTGCGCGACGATCCCACCCGCTCGATCTCGCCCGTCTCCAACACGCGTAGCAACTTTGCCTGCTGACGCATAGGGACGTTGCCAATCTCGTCCAGAAAGATAGAACCATTGTCAGCCAGCTCGAAGCGGCCGATGCGGTCGGTGCGGGCGTCGGTGAACGCGCCCTTGACGTGCCCGAACAGCTCACTCTCGAACGTGCCCTCAGGAAGCGCGCCAGTATTGACGGCCACCAGCGGCATGGACGCGCGCGGCGACAGAACGTGCAATGTGCGGGCGACGACTTCCTTGCCCGTGCCGTGCTCCCCCGTCACCAGCACGTTGGCGTCGGAAGGGCCGATGCGCGACATGGTCTGCAGCACGGGTTGCATCGAAGGTGCAGAGGCGATGAAGTCAGGGGCTCCCTCCGCGCGCAGCAAGCGGGCTTCAGCTTCCAGATGCTGAGTGCGCTGCAGTGCACGGTGCAATTCCACCTGGGTCCGGATGATGGCGAGCAGCCGCTCATTTTCCCACGGCTTCTGAATGAAATCGCGCGCACCGCGACGCATGGCTTCCACGGCCAGTCCAACGTTGCCCCACGCCGTCATGACGATGACCGGAATGCTGCTATCGAAGGCGACGATTTGCGACAGCAGATCGAGACCTTCCTGTCCGGAAGTAGTGTCGCGGGTGTAGTTCAGGTCGATGAGCACCGCATCGTAAAACTCGCAGGCCAGCGACTCGCGCACCGCTCCCGGAGACTTCGCGGTATCGACGATGAAACCTTCGGGCCGCAGCAGTAGTTCGATGGCCTCGAGGATGTGGGACTGATCGTCGGCCGCGAGAATGCGCCCCGCCCGTACAGTTTCGCGGGAGTCGCTGCCGGCGTCACTCAGCTCGGATCGGCTACTTTGTGTTTGGGCCCTGGCCAACGTTCACTCCCTGAGGCGCGACGCCATCGACCGCGTCCTGAACCTGAATTCCATTATCCGCTAAGGTCGTGCCGGTAGCGCGTTGCAACTCCACTTTCGACTTCTGGTAGGCAGTGTTGGCGTTCACCAGGTCGAGCTCCGCCAAGGCTAGGTCGCGCTGCGCGGTCAGCGTCTGGAAGGGCGATCCTGCGCCCAAGTCCTGCTCCTTCTGCATAATGCCGAAGGTCTTCTGTGCCAGGTCGCGGGCCTTGCGCGCCGCCTGCACACGCGCGCGGCTCTGCTCCAGAGCGTATTGCGCGTTACGTACTTCGATACGGATCTGCTTCTTGAGCTGTTGCTGGCGAAGTTCTGCCTGGCGATACTCTAGCTCGGATCGGTATTGATCGGCCTTGGCCACGCGGTTGCGAATAGGAATATTCAGGTTCAACCCGACGAAGTAGTCCGGAGACGTGCCGTTGTATGCGTTGTCGAAGGCGCCCCAGAAATTGGTGGGCAGCGTTGATATGTTTTCGCCGCTGAAAGCAGGATTCAACTCACCCGCCAGACCTGTGCCGCCATAGAACCCGACCAATGACAACTGGGGCAACAATGCGTTCTTCGCGGCTTGCCGGCTGATCTGCCGGTTCACTAGGTCAATGTCCGATTCGGCCAGGTCGGCGCGGCCAGTCAGCGCTTCCGTGATCAGGTCCTGCAGCGCCTTGTCCGTCTGTACGTCGGCGGGTTCGGAGCGATCGGTAGGAATCACTGGCATCGATTCCAGCACGGGATCGTCAAGGTTCTTGGTGATCGCGTTCTTCATCAGCGATTCCTGCAGTTGCAGAGTTGTCTTTGCGATCAGCAGGTCCTGGTCGCGGCGCGATACTTCGGCCTCAGCGCGCAACACGTCCATGGCCGGTACTGCCTCAAGCTGCAACTGCTTTTGCGCGTTGGAGAGGCTCTGCTGCGCGAACGAATAAGACTGCTCGGTGACGCGCTCTGCTTCGTAGGCGCTCACCAAATCCCAGTACATATTGGCGATCTGCGTGATGGTAGCGACCACCTGGTCCCTGAAGGCGATGTCGGAAATTTTCTTGTTGTTCCTGGCAATGCGCAGGAAACGCAGATTCGGGCCCAACCCGGCGCCAGCCAACAACTGTTGCTGAACCGTCACGCGATAGTACGAACCCAGCGACGGACTGAGGTTGCTGAAAATGCTGTTTGTCGTCTGCCGGTTGTTTTGGGTTTCGAAAGTGATGCTAGTCCCCGTGGCAAACGCCTGCTGGTAAGCAAGATTGAAAACGCCGGTGTTCTGCTGCAGTGACGGCACACCGTAAATCTGCAAGTTGGCCAGTGGCTGCGTCAGGTGCTCAATGCCCATGTTGCCCGTGATGGCAGGATCGTACGACTGCACGGGAGCACCAACACCCAAGGTCGACTGCACCAAACCCGCAGCGCCCGCACCTGCTCCGCCTGCGCCGCCAGTGGTGCCGCCCGCGCCTGCCCCGGGAGCGCCGGTGCCGAACCCTCCAACGCCTCCACCAGGCGTTCCCTGCACCACGCCCGTATTCACGCCGCGGAACGATCCGCCTGCCTTGGTACGAAGAATATCCGTGTCGGCGATAGGCAGGTTGTAGCGCGCGATGGCGACGTCAAGATTGTTCTCAATGGCCAGCGAAAGAGCGTCGGTCAACGAGATATACAGCTTGCCGTCCCGAATCAGCTGATCCAGACGCTTCGAGTTCGTCAACGTTGGTTCGGGCACGGTGCTGGGCATGTACGCTCCGAACGGCTCCCACGAGTGCGGCATGGCAAGCTGCGGCGGTGTCTGGATATGAGTCTGGACCGGAGCATTCGGAGTCGCGGTTTCAGCAGGCGCGGAGGGCGACGCCGTCTGCTGCGCCTGGGCGCCGACTAGCAGCGAACACAAAAAAGTCATCAGCAGTGGAGACCGCGAGAAGCACTCGATCATGACCGGACCGCCTGACCCGCGGAAGCCAGATTGGGATCGCCAGTGTCGCTGACCATCCAACCATCGCTGATATGGATCGTGCGACTGCCGTAAGATGCATTCACGTCGGAGTGCGTGACCTGCACAATCGTCGTGCCCTGGCGATTGAGCTCGCTGAAGAGTTCCATGATCTCCTTGGCCTGGCTGGAGTGCAGGTTCCCTGTGGGCTCATCAGCCAGCAACAGCGCAGGTTTGTGGATCACTGCGCGCGCGATTCCCACCAATTGTTGCTGCCCGCCCGACAACTGGCTGGGATACAAATCTTTCTTGGCCACAATCTGGAAGCGATCGAGCGTGTCGGCCACCATCGCCTGGCGCTCGGTGCGCGGAATGTCTTTGTAGGTCAGAGGGAGATCGATGTTTTCCTGCACCGTTAGATCGTCAAGCAGGTGGTAGCTCTGAAACACCATTCCGATATTGCGCTTGGCTAGCTCGCTGCGGTCCTTGCGCTTCATCAAATGCACGGGCTGCTCGCGAAACCAGTACTCGCCGGCCCATTGGTCGTCGAGGAGCGCCAGCGCGTTTAGCAGCGAAGACTTGCCCGCCCCCGACGGACCCATCACGGTAAGGAACTCCCCTTCGGGAATCGTGAGGTCGATGCGGCGAAGTACCCAGGTCTCGCCTGCTGCGGTCTTGTAACTACGTTCGAGGTTCTTCAGTCGGATCATGGTAGCCCTTAGCAATTAGCAATACGCAATTAGCTTTTAGCAATGAGCGCGTGAGATACCCCTATCGGAGAACACGGATTATGCCGCGCCCTTCAATCCATACTCTGAGTCCAGTTTTGAGCAGCTTATTGCTGATCGCTAATTGCTGATTGCTATTGTGTCTCCTGCATCAAACGGCGAAGCTCATCTTCGGCCACAACTTTTCCGTCGAACAGATGCACTTCGCGTTCGGCGTGGGCGGCAAAGCGCGGATCGTGTGTCACCATGCAGATGGTGGAACCCTCGCGATGCAGCGTCTGCAGCAGCTCCATCACGGCTTCGCCGTTGCGGGAGTCGAGGTTTCCGGTAGGCTCGTCAGCCAGCAGGATGGAGGGTGAACCGGCCAGCGCGCGCGCCACCGCAACGCGTTGCTGTTGGCCGCCGGAGAGTTGCGAAGGATAGTGCCGCAGGCGATGAGCCATGCCCACGCGCTCTAGCGATTCCAGCACCCGGCGCTTGCGTTCCGCCGACGGCATGCCGTCACGATAGGTAAGCGGCAACTCGACGTTCTCGTAAACCGTAAGGTCGCCGATCAGGTTGAAACTCTGGAAGATGAAACCAATCTCGCGATTACGAATCCTCGACCGATCGGCGAAGTCCAGCTTCTCCACCGTCGCGCCGTTCAACTGATACTTGCCATCGGTCGGAGTGTCGAGCAACCCGATGATGGACAACAGGGTTGACTTGCCGCATCCCGACGGCCCGGACATGGCAACATACTCGCCCTTGTTGATCGTCAGGTGGACCCCCGCCAATGCGTGGGTTTCGACTTCGTCGGTGTAGAAAACCTTGGTGAGATTCTCGATTTCGATAAGTGGGGTGCCTGTATCGCTCATAGTTTTGTCCGTTCTCTCACGGTGAAATTTCGTGCGTGTTCGGGGCCCGAGCCCCATCTCCACTCTTCTGACGCCTGCAACCGCCTACTTGTCACCGATAACTAATCCAGCTTTACCCGGTCCGTGTTGTCCCAGCGCGACATGTCGGAAAGAATCACGGTATCGCCTTCCTTCAGTCCCGAGTCGATCTGGATCAGGTTCACCGAAGCGCGGCCAGTCTTTACTTGAGTCCGCGCGGCGCCATTGCCTTCGCGATCCAGCACGAACATCGAAATCGTGCTGTTCTCCTGGCCGAACGCCGGACGCCCGACGTACAACACGTTCTCCAGCTTCTCCAGATCGATGGTTCCATCGACGCTGAGGTCCGGACGAGCGCCCTTGGGCAACTCGCCTGTCAGTGATACGTCAACCGTGACCGTTCCGTTCTGTACTGCGGGATCAACCCGGCTTACAGAGCCGGCAATGACCCCGTTATGGGTGTCAATTGCCGCCGGCTCCCCGATCTGAACGTCGCGTGCCTGGGTCTCAGGAATCTTTAGTTCAGCCATCAAGTGATTGGGCTGCACAATCTTAGCCAGTTCCGTGCCGGGCAGGACATGCTGTCCCACCTGCAACGGCATCTCTACCAACACTCCCGCGACACCGGCCCGCACTCTGAGCTTTTCAAGCTGCTTTTGCTTCAAGCCCGCCAACGCCTGCATCTCCTCGACCTTAGACTGCTGTACGGCCAGTTGCGAAACAATCGCTTGCCGGTTGATCTTCAGGCGCTCATCTTCGATCTGATTGCGGGTGACTAGCTCATCGGCCTTGCCTTGCGAGGCTTTCGCTGTCAGGCCAGACACCACGCCCAAATCGTAGAGCGCTTTGTCGGTCTGCGCCTGCCGCTGCGCTTCGTTGTAGTCTGCATTGACCGTAGCTGCCCCGGCGCGCTGCGTCATCAAGTCACTATCGAGCTTGACCTTCAGGCTTTGGTACTCAGCTTGCGCCGCCTTCACCTGAAGCTGCGCATCCACCGCTTCCTGCTCGAGTTGCGGATTGGCCATCTCGACCAGGACGGTGTCTGGCTCGACCTCCGATCCGGGCAACTTCACGATGCGGAGGACGGTTGCCTCAGTTTCAGCGGGAATCTGCAGCACATCTTCGCGGCTGGGAACCAGCGACCCTAGACCGCGCACCTGGCGCAGCATGGAGCCGCGCTTGACCGTATCAGTCCAGATGGTGGCGCGCTCCACGGTCGGCGCAGCCGGCTTCAACCGGGCGACACCTACTGTCAGAGCTACTAATAAGAGAAGGCCGAGGCTACCCCACAGAATCTGGCGACGACGTTTTTGTTGCTTATATTCGGGACGGGCGATATCCATTGCACTGCTGAAAGAGCAAGTGGGTAGCCAATTCAGATTCACGCTATTTCATTCAATCAAAATAGCTTAGGGATGAGTTAGTTCCATATCGGTAAAGCCCGGTGTCCCGCGTCGGATTAATGTGTTCATTTCCGGACAGTAAGCACCTCCCCCCTGAAGCCTCGGCAGCATCGGCGCAGCTATTCGTCAAGAATCTCGAGAACCAGGGATAGTAAGTTACGATAATCACTGCAACTGATACGGCTAGCTGCGCAGGCGCAATGTCCGCTCCCGTCACTGAAACCCTCGTCACCCCCAGCCGTGAGGCGACAGCATCGACTCGGCTGTTTTCGCTCGACATCTTTCGTGGCGCGACCATCGCGGCCATGATCCTGGTGAACAATCCCGGGAACGACTTCCCTTACGCGCCGCTGGAACACTCCAAATGGAACGGTTGGACGCCCACCGACCTGATCTTCCCATTCTTCCTCTTTATTGTGGGCGTATCCCTCATGCTGTCATTCCGCTCGCGCATGCGGCGTGGCGAATCGAAACGGACGCTGTTGCTCCACTCCCTGCGCCGAAGCGTGATCATCTTTTTTATAGGTTTATTCCTCAACGGCTTTCCGTATTTTCATCTCAGCACCTGGCGCGTGGCAGGAGTCCTGCAGCGAATCGCCATCGCGTATCTTGCGGCGGCGCTGATTACGTTGAGCTTCAAGGCCCGCGGAATCGCCATTTGGACCGCTAGCCTGCTCATCGGATACTGGATCGCGATGCGTTTCATCCCAGTGCCGGGATTTGGCATGCCCGTCCGCGACATGCCTCTGCTCTCTCCCGATGCAAACCTGAGTTGGTATCTCGACAGCCGCTTCCTGCCCGGCAGAATGTACGAGGTCACGCGCGATCCCGAGGGCATTCTCAGTACATTTCCCGCAATCGCGACGACATTGCTGGGAGTGCTGACCGGCGAGTGGTTGAGCTCCGCCTCCCATCTTGGCCGAAACCAAGCCAGCGCTCGAAGGCCGAGCGCGAACCCGGGACACCCAGCGAAAAAGGCCCTTGGCATGATCGCCTTCGGCGTCGCCTGCGTCGTGGCGGGACAACTCTGGAACATCTGGTTCCCCATCAACAAAAAGCTCTGGACCAGCTCGTTCGTCCTCTTTACCGCGGGCTGCGCGCTAATCTGCTTGGCGGCCTGCTACTGGCTGAGCGACGTCAAACTGCATCGCAGAATCTGGACCAAGCCTTTCGTGATTTTCGGCACCAACGCCATCGCCGCCTACGTCCTCGCCGATCTGATCTCAAGCTCGTTGTCCGCCCTGAGCGTGCAGCATGGCCATCGCATCATCACCCTGCAGGACTACATCCACCGCATGGCTTTCAGCCAAATCGCTCCACGCGAACTGGCATCCCTCGCATATTCGCTCGCGTTCGTGCTGGTCTGCTTCCTGCCGATCTGGTGGATGTACCGCAAACGTATCTTCCTTAAGGTGTAAATACTGCCTAGTCTGATTGACGCCATCCTGTAACCATGTCCTAATAGGCGAATCTATGGCGGCGCCGTCGATTTCCGTCGGGCAACTCGTAGGCCACTATCGCATCCTCGAGAAGATCGGCGGCGGCGGCCAGGGCGAAGTATTTCGCGCCCACGACGAGCGGTTCGACCGCGACGTCGCGCTTAAGATCCTTCCCATCAAGGCACTTTCCGATGACGCCGCCCGCAAGCGCTTCCGCCAGGAAGCCCAGGCCGTCGGCAAGCTCAGCCACCCCAACATCGCCACTGCGTTCTATTTCGGCGAAGAAAACGGTATTGACTTCCTGGTAACAGAGTACATCTCCGGCGCCCGGCTCGATGAGAAGCTGGCGCATGGACCGGTGCCGGAGACAATGCTGCTGGAGCTGGGTACGGAACTCGCCAGCGGACTGGAAGCCGCGCATCGCGAGGGCATCATCCATCGCGACCTGAAGCCGGGGAACCTGCGGGTCACCGAGAACGGCCAGCTGAAGATCCTGGATTTCGGCTTGGCGGAGCTGGTTGATCCGAAGATCGATATCACTGCGGCCGAGACCGTCAGCCTGGCGATGACGCTGACCGGAACGTTGCCGTACATGGCGCCCGAACAGTTCGATGGAATATCAGACCAGCGCACCGACCTATGGGCCGCAGGAGTCGTTCTGTACGAGCTTGCGACCGGCCAACTGCCATTTCCTGAAAACCAATTGCAGCGCCTGAAGCAGGCCATTAGGCATCAGGAGCCGAAGCGTCCGACCGAACTCAATCCCGCGATCTCGCAGGGACTGGAGGCGGTGATCCTGCGGGCCATGCAAAAAGACCCCAAACGCCGCTATCAAACAGCAGGCGAATTGCGCGACGATCTGACACGCGTGGCAGCCGGCCGAAAGATCAGGCCGAACACATGGCTGCGACGGCACGGTCTTCAGCTTGCCGCCGTGGCTCTTCTCATCGGGGTATCGGCCTACGTAACTCATCGCTTCTGGCCGCGACCGATTCCTCCGGGCGGAGAGAATGGCTACCGTGTGCTCGCAGTGTTGCCGATCGAGGCCGTCGGCCAGGATGCCTCCGAGAACGCCCTTGTGCGGGGCGTTGCCGAGACGGTCAGTGCTCGGATCGCGCAAGGCACGAACGGCCACACCCTGCAGTTGATCCCTCCCAATGAATTGAGTGCGCAAGGAGTGAAAACTGCGGAGGCCGCGAGGAAGGCATTCAACGTTGACCGAGTATTGTCAGTGGCGTTGCAGCGCTCAGGCGACAACAAGCAGATGCGCATCATTTGCAGCCTTATCGACCCCAAAACGCACCAGCAGATGGACGCGCGCACCGTGACTGGCGACGCCAGCGACCTGTTTGCGCTGGAAGATAACACCGTCGCCGACGTGTTCGCCATGCTGCCAGCCAACGTCAGGTTGGAGCAGCCAACGCCTAATGAAGTTCAGGCTGCCGAGCCCGCCGCCTATGAATATTACGTGCGCGGCCGGGGCTATATGCAGGAGTATCAGAAGGCGGAGAACATCGACGCCGCCATCAAGCAGTTTGAGCAGGCATTAAAAGTGAGCCCGAACTACGCGCCGGCCTATGCCGGGCTGGGCGAAGCCTACTGGAGAGGTTATGAGGCCGACCGCGGCAAGCAATGGCTGGACTTGGCTTCTACGAACTGCGAGAAGGCATTAAAGGCAGATCCGCGCCTGGCGGAAGCTCACACTTGCCTGGGGAACCTCTACAACGATACTGGCCGCTACGAGAAAGCAGCCGATGAATTCAATCGTGCTCTTGCCATCGACAAGTCAATTCCCCAAACCTTTAACGGACTGGGCAAGGCGTACACACATTTGGGTAAGGCAGCGGAGGCAGAACAGACCTACAAACAATCTATCGCGTTGTGGCCGCAGTACTGGGCGGTTTACAACTGGCTGGGGCAGTTTTATGTCGGGCAGGCACGTTATGACGACGCAGTCCCGATGTTCCGGAAAGTGAATGAATTAAGACCCGACAACCAAAGTGGATACACTAACCTGGGTGGAACTCTTTTGCTGGAAGGCAAATACCAAGAAGCAATTGAGGCCCTGAATCGCTCCATTCAACTCAAACCGACCATGTATGCCTATAGCAATCTAGGGACAGCATACTTCTACCAACGCCGCTATTCGGATGCCATTGCGGCGTACGAAAAGGCCCGCGGCCTTGATGATCACCTCTATATGAACTGGGGAAATCTCGGCGACGCATTGTACTGGTCGCCAGGGCATCGACCCGATGCAACGGCGGCCTACAAGCGAGCAATCACGCTGGCGCAGGCTCAGGTACAGATCAATACCCGAGACGCCACCGCTCGCGCCTATTTGGCGGATTACAGTGCCATGGTAGGCGATAAAGCCACGGCCACCGCGGAACTTCGAAAGGCGCTGGAGCTAGCCTCCACCGATCCTGACGTCATGTTCCGGGCAGCATTGGTGTACAACCAGTTCGGGGACCGGCAGCAGACGCTGGATTGGCTGAACAAAGCCGCAGGCTCGGGCTTCTCACGCAGCACAATCCGCGATACTCCCGACTTCGACCCTTTGCATGGTGACCCAGGGTTTATAACGCTGGTCGGAGGCAACTAGCCGCCTCCGCCGCGGGTGACCGTTGCCCTCTAGTTCACGATGATGACACCCGGGTCTTTGGGATTGGTGCAATCAATTCCACCCACCGTTTCTTTGTCATACAAGTATGCATCGTTTGGAGCGCCATTGGACGGTGGTCCGGAATTATCGCCAGTCCCGAAGGTATACTTGGGCCCATTCGCGTCTACAAATGGCGTGCCTATGTGGCCGTTCGACATTTGCTGGAACGTCACTGCTACCGTTGTATCTTTCCCGTTGGGATCGATGCCCTTCAGCCACGTGATGGTATCGCCCACCCTGTCCAGGGGCGGAATCTTAGCAAATCCCCCTGCCGAGTTGAGCTGCTGGCACGAGTGATCCTGCTTCATGGCGATTACGACCTTGGTCGTCGTCGCTTGTTTCGGATGCCCACCATCGGCCGTTGGTTCCGGACCTTTCGGTTGGTGAAAGAACCAACCGGCTGCGAAGCCAACGGCAGCAACCACAATGAGCGTGGCTACTAATGCTGTTCCTTTCATAGTCGCCCCTTTCCAGTCCCACCTCGATCTGGTGTGGGACATGTGATCGGCATGATGCCGTGAACGACTTCAGATTCCAAGTTTGTACACGGTAGCACGCCACAGGTACTAGTCAAGCAAATAACCCTCCAATACTGCCGGATTCTAAAAGCACCCCACTTCTAGTCCATCGACGCCTGTCACTTCGATGCTCCCCGCGGGTGGCGCAACGGGCTGCCCGGCCCAGACGGATTACCTAACCTGCCTTAGCGATCGCGCAGAACCCCGAATCTCCGCCGGCTTCGGGGGTTCCATTTCGGGTTCGCTTTCGTCAGAGGTCGCAAGCCTTCGGTGCACATTTGCGGTCGGGCGGTTAGAATGCTCAGTTCGCCATTTTAAGACTCGGGCAGTAAAGGACATCTCCATGATCGTCGGTGTTCCCCGCGAGATCTTTCCGGGGGAGCGGCGGGTCGCGCTCGTACCCGCAGTCATTCCCAACCTGAAAAAAGCCGGACTGGAAGTCGTCATGGAAGCTGGCGCCGGCGTCGAGGCCGGATATCCCGACGCCGACTACGTCGCCAAGGGCGCCACCATCGCTCCCGAGCGCGCCGACGTATTCCGCACCGCGGACATCATTCTTCAAGTCCTCTGTTACGGCTCTAATGACGTCACCGGCAAAGCCGATCTCCCGTTGCTGCGCAAGGGGCAAGTGCTGATCGGCTTCCTCCGTCCGCTGGGCGATGTGCGCACGTTGGACGAAATCGCCGCCACCGGCGTGACTTCTTTCTCTGTCGAACTCATGCCGCGCACCACCCGCGCTCAAAGTATGGACGCGCTCTCGTCCATGGGAACCATCTGCGGCTACAAGGCCGTCTTGCTTGCAGCCGATACGCTTCCCCGCATCTTCCCCATGCTGACAACCGCTGCCGGAACCATTACTCCGGCACGCGTGTTGGTGATGGGCGCTGGCGTAGCTGGATTGCAGGCGATCGCGACTGCGCGCCGCTTGGGAGCGGTAGTTTCGGCCTACGACCTTCGTCCCGCGGTGAAAGAGCAAGTGCAAAGCCTCGGCGGAAGGTTCGTCGAGCTGGCCATCGAGGTCAAAGACGCCCAAGATGCCGGCGGTTATGCAAAGGCGCAGGACGAGTCTTTCTATCAGCGCCAGCGCGAATTGCTCGGACAAGTCGTCGCCCAGCAGGACGTAGTCATCACCGCGGCGGTCATTCCCGGCAAGAAGTCTCCGGTTCTCGTGACCAAAGAGATGGTCGCCGCCATGGCCCCAGGTTCGGTAATCGTCGATCTCGCATCCGAGCGCGGCGGCAACTGCGAACTGACGCGGACCGGAGAAAAGATCGTTGCCAACGGTGTATCCATCCTTGGCTCCATCAACCTGGCCAGTGCCGTTCCCTATCACGCCAGCCAGATGTATGCCAAGAACCTGACCAACTTCCTGCTCAACATGGTGAAGGACGGAAAGCTCAACCTGAACATGAACGACGAAATCGTGCGCAGCACGCTCGTCACTGAAGGCGGCGAGATCGTGAACCCCCGCGTTCGCGAGTTCTTCTCGCTGCCGGCGTTGGCGGCACAGTCTCAATCATGAACCACAGAAGCACAGAGCATCCGCTACTCGCCCTTCGCGATTCGCTCCCCGCTTTCGCGACAATCGCATTTTCGCGAAGAGCGCAGAGCGAAAAGCGAATAGCCACCCTCAATCCCACTCGTCGTGACGCTTGGAGGTATTGATTTGAAGGCAGACCTGATCACCAGTCTGTACGTCTTCATGCTCGCCGCGTTCATCGGATTCGAAGTAATCCGGCACGTCTCACCCTTGCTCCACACCCCGCTGATGTCGCTCACCAATGCGCTCGACGCCATCGCCGTGGTGGGCGCAATCATTCTCGCGGGTGAGCAAAAGAGCCAGCTCGCCACGATTCTGGGCACCATCGCCATCGTGGCCGCCACCAGCAACATCGTCGGCGGATTCATCATCACCGATCGCATGCTCAAGATGTTCAAAGTGAGCAAGACGCCCAAGCCATGACCGACCTCGTGGGTGGTGAATACGTCATTGAAGTCCTCTACATTATTGCGGCGGCGCTGTTCATCCTGTCGCTCAAGTGGCTGAGCTCGCCCGCCACCGCGCGCCGCGGCATCTTCGCAGGCGAAGCGGGCATGCTACTGGCCATCGTCGGCACCCTCTTCTACAAGGGCATCGTCGATTACAAGTGGATCGCCATCGCCCTCGTTCTCGGCACCATCATCGGAGTCCCGCTGGGCCGCGTCGCCATGACCGCCGTCCCGCAGCGGACCGCCCTCAGCCACGCCTTCGGCGCTCTGTGCGTCACACTTGTCGGCACGGCCGAGTTCTACCTGCGCGCGCCCAACATCTCGAAATTCATGATGAGCGTGCTCTCGCTCGAAGTTATCCTCGGCTCGCTCACCATCACCGGCAGCCTCATGGCCGCAGGCAAACTGCAGGAAGTCCTGCCTCAGCGCCCCATCACCTATAAAGGTCAGAATATCGTCAACCTCGGCTTCCTCGCCATCGCGATCGCAATCGCCGTAGTGCTGGTGCTGCATCCCGAGCACATGGGCCTCTATCCGTTGATGGTGATCATCCCGCTGATCTTCGGCGTGCTCATGATCATCCCCATCGGCGGCGCCGACATGCCCACCGTCATCTCGCTACTGAACTCCTACGCCGGACTCTCCGCCGCCGCCATGGGCTTCGTGCTCGACAGCAAGCTGCTCATCGTAGCGGGCGCCCTCGACGGTGCCTCCGGCTTCATTCTGTCGGTCAACATGTCGAAGGCCATGAACCGCTCCTTCAGCAACGTGCTGTTTGGAGCCTTCGGACAGGTACAGCCTGCCGTCGCGGGCGCACAAGAGACGCGTCCGGTGCGCAGCGCTACGCCCGAAGAAGCTGCGGCCATTCTCGCGGCAGCCAACAAAGTCGTCATCGTTCCCGGATATGGCATGGCCGTCGCCCAGGCGCAGCACAAAGTCCGCGAACTCTACGACGCGCTCAGCAAGCGCGGCGTCGACGTGACTTTCGGCATCCATCCCGTGGCCGGACGCATGCCTGGACACATGAATGTCCTTCTCGCCGAGGCCGACATTCCCTACGACAAGCTCCTCGACATGGACGACGTCAACGCCGATATGCCGCAGACCGACGTGGCGCTGGTCATCGGCGCCAACGACGTCACCAACCCCGCGGCGCGCACCGACGCCTCCAGCCCCATCTACGGCATGCCCATTCTCGACGTGGATAAGGCGCACACCGTGATGGTCATCAAACGCTCGATGAGCCCCGGCTTCGCCGGCATCGACAACCCCCTCTACTACCTCGACAACAACCTAATGCTCTTCGGCGACGCAAAGCAGTTCGTGGGAAATATTGTGAAGGAATTGTCGGGCAATAGTGGAGGGCACTAGCGATCCCCAAAGCGGGAAGGTGCGAGGTCGCCCGTCCTCCCCTCCCACACCACCGTACATGCGGGTCCGCATACGGCGGTTCGGCGGGTTGAGCTACGTGTGAATAGCCGGGCGTTCTGCATCGTGCGTCGCCAGGTGGCGATTCGGTCCCTTCGTGGACGCCCCTCGGGGCTTCACCCCTCCCTGCTTCCGGAAGGCCAAACAATATTGGTTTTTCTGCCGCCTGTCGTCCCTGAGATCGCGCTGCTTACTGACCGCTCCCTTTATTCCCCTTGCGGGGTACCGTTCGGGCCTTCCTCCGCTCTTTTGGAGTGTCGGGTCGGAGGAGGCGCACAAAGTCGCCTTCGTGCTAGCCTCCGTCCGCCGCTCACACTGCACGTGCAGATTTCCTGCATGCAGCGTTCACGAAGACTCAAACTTCTGAGGAGCCAAAGAAGGGATTAACCCAACGAGGTTAACGAGCCCGTGCTCCCCGTAGATCACCCGAGGTGGCAGCCGCTTCCAGCCAGCGTTACGCCAGCGCTTGAAGCGATGCGACCAAAGACGACGGATGATCCAACGATCGAGACGGTTGAAGAGTAGTCGGACGTGGGCACGTTTGTAATACTCGCCCCAACCCCGCAAAAGCGGATTCAGTTCCGCAATCAGCTCCTTGGTTGTCAGAGGTGCCCTCCGTTTGGTTCGTTGCCGTACCTGGTCCATGAAACGACGGATGGACTTCTCCTTGGGGTATGCATATAGCGCACCCTGTCGAGCCTGGCTACGAATCTTGCTCGCGGGAAGATAGAGCTTCTTCTTTCCGCGCTTGATTTTATAGCCGAGGAATTCGAAACCATCCCGAACGTGAACAATCCGCGTCTTCTGCGGATGTAACTCCACGCCCAGTTGTTTCAGGATTCGGCGAGCCACGTCCACCGCGGATCGTGCCTCTGCTGCCGACTTACACGTGATTACCCAATCGTCGGCATACCTGGTCAGCTGATATCCTCTCAGCCGCATCTCCCGATCAAACGGCGTCAGAAGTATGTTGCTGAGCATGGGCGAAACCACCCCTCCTTGCGGAGTACCGCGCTTGGTCGGAAAGAGCCGCCCCTTCCCATAGCTTCCCGCCTTGAGCATGGCCTCGATGAGGCGAAGCACTCGGCCGTCGGCTACACGCTGAGCGACGAGCGTGAGAAGCTTTTCGTGATCGACAGACCCGAAAAAATCTCGGAGATCTGCGTCCACGATCCACTCCGATCCGCCCTGAATCTCCTTCCAGATCTTGCGCAGCGCATCCTTCGTCGATCGCCCTCGCCGATATCCAAAGCTGGCATCATCGAATATCGGCTCGAAGATAGGCTCTAACCGATTGAGCAGCGCTTGTTGACATACGCGATCATAGATCGTCGGTACGCCAAGCATTCGATACTCGCCCGGTTTATCCCTCTTCGGGATGAGGTGTTGCAACACCGGCTGCGGTCGATAGGTATCTTCTTTCAGCTCCTTCTCTAGCTGCGCCAACTGCAAGCCCAGCAGTGCTTCGAAAGCCGTCAGACTCTGCCCGTCGACACCTCCACTACCCCGGTTTTCCTTCACCTTTTCCCAGGCCATCTCCAGATTCTTCCGCTTGTACACCTTGTCGATTAATGAATGGACCTTCTTGGCACCTGTCGGGTTGATCCAGTCCACCAGTCTCCTCAGACGAGAGCGTACGGGTTTTTCACTTAAGGAACTGTTCCATCCTCTCTCCTCTTTACTCATCTGGTTTCCTCTCTCTTCCTGACCATCTTCGCCGACTGCCTTCCCCGACCCACTTCCGTCGCCGGTTGCCCGGTCACGTGGCTTTCACCGCGCTTCATAGGTACTATTCAGCCGGCCGACTACTGACAGAGCGTCGCTCGCCACTTCACTTGCGCTTATAGGTCTGCTTACTCCGGTGCCACCCGGGGACTCTGCCAGTTCTCCTGAGGTCACGCGCTGTTCTTCAGTACCGTGCTGCCCGCAAACACCTTGGTGCGGTGGGTGAATGAGAACGCCTTCGTCTCCATAGTGCAGACTCGACCTTGCCCCACCTTTGGCCGACCGGTTCATCCTGGGTTTCCCCATCGATTGCGGCCCGGTACTTCTCCTCATGCCCTTCAGATTCCACCTCACGGTGGACACCCTGCCCTCCGAAGTACTGCCAGCAGTGGCTTTAGCTTCGCCTTGGCTGTATCCGGCTTTCGCCTTCGTGCCCGTTTAGACGTCTGCATACCTTCTGCTTTCTTCGGCCAGCGAGGCATTACCCCCGCTTTTGGATATGGCGCCCCTCATTCGAGCGCTAGAGGGACTTGAACCCTCCTGAACAACGCGCTGCTCAGCGCGCACTACGCCCTCTGCTGACTTCTGCGGCACGGTCAGAGTGAATTGCTTCACCCTCAGTCACATTTTGTGACATGCCGCAGATCTCCCGAGGTAATCTCGACCGCCTTCAACGCGCAACCGCCGGATTTACCACCAGTGTGCTTGATGGATATGGGCTTCGCGATCATCTGCCCGCTCGCCCGCCACTGTAGGCCTCTTATCCGGGGAATTGTTCATCGGCTCGCGTCTTTGCTCCACGCTTCTTTCAGGCCTCGCCTCGCGACGAGTGTTATTTCGCCCTTGCGCTTCGCTAACCCTTCACCTCCATCAGGTTGGGTAGAGGACTTGCACCTCCCAGCTGTCGAACATGCTCGGCACAAAAAAAAAGACCGGGCTCGGCCCGGTCTCCGTGGTCGTCCTGAAAACTCAGACGTTGAGCTTGCGGCGAAGAACTCCGACCGCACGCAGCAGTCCGCTTCCCAGCAACATTAACGTGCCGGGCTCGGGGGTCGAGCGCTGCTGTGGAACTCAGAGTGAGGTTCCTGTTCGAACTGGTCGAGCTTCTTCTTCTGGTCGTCGCTTAAGATCGCGCGTAGTTCTTTGTCAGCCTGATGGTGACAGGTTCTGACGTTGTCCTTGCGTTCGTCGCGCGACATACTTTCGTCTTGCATAATCTTCTGCGTGTTTTCATCCAGCTGTTGGAGGATGGTTTTGGTTTTGGCCTGTTGGTCGGCCGCGAGATCAAGTTTTTCGGTCAAAACGTTTAGCTGCGTCTCAACGGCAGGCGCGCCTACTGTGGCATGCGCATCGCTGCTGGTAGTCTCTTGCGCGCATGTCGTCAGCGCGAACATTAAGATGGTCGCGATTACTAGCAATCGAATTCGGTTCATCGTTTTCTCCTTTGTGTCGGCGGTCTTGCCTTATGATTCGCAATGTAGCGGTCACACGAGGCAGTGTCGAGCCGAATGCCGCGTTGTTGAACAAAGAGGCGGTCGATGTCCAAGAATGAACGCTCCGCACGACCGAATCACGGTGGGGGAAAGCTAACGAAGCCGCGGCGCAAGCCCGATGAACGCATCCGGCGTACGCACGAGCGGCTCGGCATGGCTCTGCTGGAGTTGATCCTCGAGAAGCCGATCGACCAGGTAACGGTGCAACAAGTGCTCGATCGCGCGAAGGTCGGGCGCTCCACGTTTTATCTTCACTTCCGCGACAAGAATGACCTGCTGCTCAGCCAGTTGGAGATGTTCCTGGAAATCCAGAGCACGGCACTAAGTGTTCGCAAGGAAGAGTCGCACCGAGTGGTCCCCGTAGCGGAAATGTTTGCGCACATCGGCGGCCAGAATAAGATCTACCGCGCGCTGGCTGACTCTGGCCGTCTCAACGATTTCTTCGATCTCGCGCAAGGATACTTCGCCCGCGGGATCGAGCAGCGCCTCAGGGAATCCAACCGGCTTCCGAAACTTCTGGAACGTGAATTGGCGGTTCGCGCCTTTGCCTTGGCCGGCAGTTTGCTCTCGCTGCTGCGATGGTGGATTGATCGCGGCGCGAAAGAATCACCACGCGCCATGGACGAACTCTTCCATCAAATGGTATGGAACGGCCTCCAGTAGTGGCTCCGCGACCCAACGGACGATTCACTTCCCCTCAAACAGCTGCCTCGCCATCTCTTCTTGGTTGGCCAACTCCGGATGCTCGGCTTTCCACCGCATCGCGGCCGTAATCCGCGTGCGTCCGCTGGGATGATCGTAGAAAAGAAACTCCTCGATCGGTCCGGGATCCAGCTTGCGATATTCGCCCAGCAGCATGTCCACATTCGCCTCGCCGTCGGGTTGCTGGGCCGCGTTCAAGCCGTACATGTCCGCCTCGAATTCCATGTTGCGCGAGATGGTGTTGTTCACCGGCGTCATCACGAACATGAAGACCGAGAACACTATCACCGCCAGAGGCAGCACGGCGACATCGGTAATACCCCGCACGTTCCACTGCCCGCCCCAGCGTGCAAGGCCGTAGTGAATGCCCCAGTTCAGGAAGGCGAACCCGATCACAATCACCACTCCATACATGACCAACCCCTTGTAAGCGTGGTTGAGTATGTAGTGGCCCATCTCGTGCCCCATGGTCGTCTCGATCTCAGGGAGGGTGCAGCGCTTCAGCAGGTTGTCGTTCAACGAAATCCGCAGCGTCCCGGCAAATCCGCCGACATTGGCGCTCACCCGGTTCGATTGTCGCGATGCGTCGAACTCGTAGACGTTGTCTGCAGGAATACCGTTCGCGCGCGCCATACTGAGAATCGGGTCTTTGACGTGCGCGTCCGTTAGCGTCGTGTACTTGTTGAACAGCGGAGCGATGTAAACCGGCTCGATCAGGCTTAAGAACGCGAAAAACACAACCATCACAATTGCGCCCCACACCCACCAGTTCTTTCCCAGCCGCCTCACCAACCCAAACAACGGCACTATGAGGATGGCTCCCAGCACTATGCCGACGCCGAGCCCAACCATCTGATCGCGCATCCACGGGCCGAAGGTCTGGTTCAGAAGTCCGTACTTGTGCTCGCGGAAGTAACCCTCATATAGGCCTATGGGGAACGAAAGCACAGAAACAACGATGATGAATTGGACCCAGTAGATTGCCGTCTGCAGCGGGCGGAATCGGGTCAACCGTTCGGCGAGGTCGCGCATACGCGCCGACCAACGGAAGTGCAGCAGCAACCACAGCCCGAAGACCGACCACAGGAAGTCCCACAGCTGCAGCCAATAGCCTCCCTCGAAATAGGCATCAGAACGAGCGCGTTGCGCCGGCGGCATCTTGGCCAGATAGGTATCGACAGCCGCATTGACATCAAACGCCGGACTAGTCCGGTTCACGACCGGCGGAGTCGTCGAAACAGCGGGTGCACTGGTCTGCCCGGACGCAAAAACACTGAACAGCAGAATCGTCAGAACCGCAAATTGGCCTGCTCGAACCATCACTCCCCCCTAGATTTTCCGGACGAGTATACCCCGCGGTGGGCAGGAGACCGCACCTGCCTGCTGTCGGCGAATGTGCCTGTCAGTCACCCCCTTCGCGTTCATTCATCCGCTTCGTATCGCATGGGTTTCGGTCCTACGAGACGGCACAACATTCGCAGACATTAGACCCGGGCGATGAGGCGACGGCCGGTACGAAGTTGAATCGTCCGCATGTAGCGCACGACAGGGGCGAGATGGCAGCGGACCCCAATTGTCACCTGCCTCTGTGTCCTACGTCCTATTCGTTTGAGTTCCAGTTCGATAAAACATACGTCGTGAGGCAAGGGGATTGATGTTCCAGCCAGTCCGCGCTTAGGCTGCGGGACAAAGAGGTTCGTTGAAAACCCGAATGGAATCGGCAATCCGCGGGTGAGCACCGCTTTGGGCTTGCATGGACCTGTGCCGTTCTATCAAAAACTGTAGGCGCTATCGTAAGCCAAAGCGAACGATTCAGTGAAAATAATGTCACCTAACTCCCACGGCAAGACCTGGATACGTATAACTAACATATTTATCAATGACATGCGAAATAACTTCCGGCTAAGTCGCTGAAAACAAACGAGGCGCACACAGCAATTTCGGCTGATTTCCCAATAACGAACGGGTCGAATTTCGAACCGAACAACACGAAGCTTTTCGCCGTATCATCACTCAGAGGCCATCATGTTCACATTCCTCTTGTGGATCATCGTACTGATCTTCTGCTGGCCGCTGGCGCTGCTGGCTCTCGTCCTTTATCCGATTGTGTGGCTGCTGCTGTTGCCGTTCCGCATTCTGGGCATTGCGGTCGGTGGCGTCCTCGAGCTCATCACGGCGATCATTCTCTTGCCGGCGCGGGTGCTGCGCGGGCCGAGGCGAGCGTACTAAGCCGACCCGGAGCCTCGCGCGAACTGCGATGGCGTTTAACCATCACACCGTCGGTCGCTATGCCTGATTTAGAATCACGCGACATATGCCATTGAGGGCTCTCGGCTTTTCACTGCTGTCCTTATTTATCGCGATTCTGTCAGGTTGCGGCGGTTCATCCGGTAGCAGTGGTGGCGGCAACCAAAGTGGAAGCATCTCGATATCCCTCTCCAATGCCTCGCCCCTGGTGTTCCCTTCGCAATCGAGCGCCGGCATCACGGCGACGCTGACCCGCACCGGCAATACCGGCAGCGTAACGCTATCGGTGACCGGGTTGCCGAGCGGAGCGACGGTAACTACGCAGTCCCCCGGAGCCGCCAACACCGGGACGATTACCGTCGGCGCGGGAACCGCCTCGGCAGGCACATACCCGGCGCTAGTCACCGCCAGTGACGGAGTGACCTCCACTTCGACGGCGATGACCGTAACAGTGGGGTCGACGACGCAAGTCACTAATTCGGTGACTGGCCGTCTGCAAGTGGCGATGTCGACTTCGTTCCAGCCGGCGGAATGGGACTACCAGTTCTTCACCAACTTTCCGGCCGCGTTGACGCCGTTGGGGAACCTCGAGGCGCAACACATCCGCCTGCAACCGATCTCGCAGGGCATTCCGCAGAAGTCTCCCACAACGTGGGACTTCTCCATCATGGACTCAATCATCCAGCCTGTGCTCACGGTGGGCGATCACAGCCCGGAATACCAGATTGCCGTTGGCCCGTTCTACATGTACGATTCGGCGCACAACTTCCTCGATCCCACTTACGGCCAGTTCGCCACCTATGCGCAGCAGATCGTGCAGTATTACAACACCGGCGGATTTACGGATGGTAGCGGTACATTTCACAAGTCCCCAAGCGGGTTTCCGATTACCTGGTGGGGCATTTACAACGAGCCCAACATCAACGAGCTGACCGCTGCGCAATATACGCAGCTCTACAATGTGACTGTCCCTGCGATGCAGGCAATCGACCCGACGCTGAAGTTCATCGCCATCGAGTTGTCCGACTTTAGCGGGTGGGAGCAGCAGTTTCTGCCGACCTTCGTAAGCGGCGTCACCGCTCAGGTGGATGTGGTGGCCACGCATTTCTACTCGAGTTGCAATCAGAAAGATACCGACGCCACCGTGTTTGCCACGGTTCCGGGATTCGCCACTGGGGTACGCTACATCCGCTCGCAACTGGCGACCAGCCCGGTACTGGCCAACGTTCCTGTATGGATCACCGAGAACAACGTGAACGCCGACTACGCGGCGGCGAACAACATGAGCAACTGCAATCCCGGGCAACAGTTCGTGGACGACGCGCGCGGATCGAGCGCCTTTTTTGCGGCGTGGCGTCCGCTGGTGTTCTCGCAGGTGGCCAAGGCGGGTGCCGAGGCCCTATATCACTGGGATTTCCCGTCAGATGCGCAGTATGGCGAGCTGAACGACCAGACTGGCCAGCCGCGCCTGAGCTATTGGGTTGACTACTGGCTCGCGCACACGTTCCCTTCGCCCGCCGGAGCAAACATGCTGTCCTTCAACGCCTCTGACACGACCGACCTGGAGACGCTGGCCGTGCGCAATCCCGACAACAGCGTGGTGGTGATGATCGCCAACTACGCCGTCGCCGCACCCACGGACAACAACGGCCCCGGAGCGACGCGCGTGGTTTCACTCGACGTCGGTAGTCTGGGAACGTTCAGCAATGGCAGCCTGCTGAAGATTGACTCCTCCACGGATGCCATTAACGGCCCGACGCCGACAACGATCGCTCCCGTGTCGCCGATTCAGGTCACGTTGAATGGGTATGGAGTGGCATTTGTGAAACTGCAATAGCCGTGCGGTTCAGGTTTCGAGCCGCCGAACACAGTAAAATAGATGTTTACCGGCCGGCGCTTACTTCGCCCCGCTGTGCCCGCCCGATCCGAGGAAACCGAGAAGTCATGGATACAACCAACCACGCGATGGAGACGCCAGCCAAGGCCCCATCGGACACACCAAAAGCTTCGAACTTCATTCGCGACATCATTGTTGCCGACCTCGAATCCAACAAGTTCGGCGGACGCGTGCAGACCCGCTTTCCTCCCGAACCTAACGGCTACCTCCACCTCGGGCATGCCAAGTCGATCTACCTGAATTTCGGGCTAGCGTCCGAATTTGGCGGGGCAACGAATCTGCGTTTCGACGACACCAATCCCGAGAAAGAAGAGCAGGAGTATGTTGACTCCATCATTCGCGACGTGCACTGGCTGGGCTACGAGTGGGCCGGACTGTATTACGCCTCGGATTATTTCGACCAGCTTTTCGCGTGGGCCATCCAGTTAATCAAAGCGAGCAAGGCGTATGTGTGCGACCTGAGCGCCGAGGAAGTGCGCCAGTATCGCGGCTCGCTGACCGAGCCCGGCAAAGAGAGCCCGTACCGCAATCGCAGCGTCGAGGAGAATCTCGATTTGTTCGAGCGCATGCGCGCGGGTGAATTTCCCGACGGCGCACGCACCCTGCGCGCCAAGATCGACATGGCGTCGCCCAACCTGAATCTACGCGATCCGCTGATGTACCGGATCGTGCGGGCCACGCATCATCGCACCGGCGACAAATGGTGCATCTACCCCATGTACGACTACGCGCACGGCGAATCAGACTCGATCGAGCGCATCACGCACTCGATCTGCACGCTGGAGTTCGAAGACCATCGTCCGCTGTACAACTGGTTCATCGAGCAATTGGGTATCTTTCCCTCGCAGCAAATCGAGTTCGACCGGCTGAACGTGACCTACACACTGCTCAGCAAGCGCAAGTTGCTGCAACTTGTGCAAGAGGGACACGTGAGTGGCTGGGACGATCCGCGCATGCCGACTCTCTCGGGCATCCGACGGCGTGGATACACGCCCGAATCGCTGCGCAACTTCTGCGCTGCCATTGGGGCATCCAAGACGAACGGCGTTATCGAACTGGCGATGCTCGAGCATTACGTCCGCGAAGACCTCAACCGGCGTGCGCCGCGTGCCATGGCGGTGTTACGACCGCTCAAGGTGATCATCGACAACTATCCCGAGGACCGGACGGAAAAGCTGGAGCTGGTTAATAATCCCGAAGATCCGAGCGCCGGAACGCGTGAAGTGCCTTTCTCACGCGAACTGTACATCGAGCAGGACGACTTCCGCGAAGATCCGCCGAAGAAGTTCTTCCGCCTGTCGCCGGGACGCGAGGTGCGTTTGCGCGGCGGCTACTTCATCAAGTGTGCGCATGTGGTAAAAGACGCAAGCGGCGCGATTACCGAAGTACATTGCACTTACGATCCGGAAACTCGCAGTGGCAACGCGCCCGACGGACGCAGGGTGAAAGCAACCATCCACTGGGTTTCGGCCGATCATGCAGTCGATGCCGAAGTGCGCCTGTACGAAAACCTGTTCCTCAAGGAAGACCCGAACGCGGCGGAAGAGGGCAAAGATTTTCTGTCCAACCTCAGCCCCAACTCGCTTGACGTGCTACCGATCTGCAAGTTGGAACCTTCATTGGCGAAAGCAGAGGCGGGAGACCGTTTCCAGTTCGAGCGGCTGGGATACTTTTGCGTCGATCCCGACACCACAGCAGAGCTGCTGGTATTCAACCGTACCGTACAGTTGCGTGATACCTGGGCCCGCATCGAGACCCGCGACAAAACCAGCGGGGGATAGTTGTAGTCTGCAATTCAGCGTCTTGATGAGCTGGATGCTGAACATCCTCCTGCTAGTTGGCGGCTTTCTGGCCGCGGCGCAGCTTGGCAGCCTTCACCGTATTGCTCATCAGCATGGCGATGGTAAGCGGACCTACGCCACCCGGGACGGGAGTGACGGCTCCGGCAACTTCAGCGACTTTAGGATGGACGTCGCCAATCAGCGTCGCACCATTCTTTGCAAACGCTGCCTCGCGTTTGGCATCACCAGCAAAGAATTTCGCAAACTCATTGGGGGCGGTGATCTTGTTCATGCCGACATCGATCACCGTCGCTCCCGCTTTCACGTATTCGGGAGTGATCATGCCGGTGCGGCCGATCGCAGCCACGAGAATGTCGGCACGCCGGCAGACCGCCGGCAGGTCACGCGTCTTCGAGTGGCAGACTGTGACCGTGGCGTTGCCATTGAGCAGCAGCATCGCAACTGGCTTCCCGACGATGTCGCTGCGGCCAACGACAACTGCTTCCGCGCCCGCAATCGCAATGTTGCTGCGCTCGAGAATCTCGATTACTCCCGCAGGAGTACACGGCACGAGGCCCGGACGCTGCGTGGAGAGATAGCCGACGTTCATGGGATGGAACCCGTCCACGTCTTTCTCTGGCGAGACTGCCAGCAACACCTTCTTGGAGTCCACGTGCGCCGGCAGCGGAAGCTGCACCAGGATGCCGTCAATGTCGTCGCGGCGGTTCAGGTCTTCCACCAGGGCAAGCAGTTCTTCGGTGGTGACCGATTCGGCCGGCTCGATTTTCTCACTCAGGATGCCCAGCTCCTCGCAAGCTTTCACTTTGCTGCGAACGTAAATCTCCGAGGCCGGGTTGTGGCCCACCAGTACAACAGCGAGTCCGGGACGAAGACCTTCGGCGGTGAGCTGTTTCACCTCCTCGCCAACTTCTGCGCGGATCTGCGCCGCGATCTTGGTTCCATCGAGTGTGACTGCCGGCATCGGGCCTCCGAGTAGGAACTTATAGTTTAGCGCGGGGAAGGGAAGCAATTAGCGACAAGCCTTGTGTGAGGATGTCAGAGCTGTTTCGGAGTGTGAGGACGGAGTCAGGCAGGTGAGCATCTGTAACTTAGTCGCGCGATCGCCCGAAAACTGAAGGTTAATTGCTAACTGCTTTCTTGCTACAATCGGCACGTCATGATTGATCCGAAACTGCTCGAGATACTCGCCTGTCCGGTCTGCCGCAAGCCGTTAGTGCTGCTTGGTGAAGACAGCCTGAAGTGCAACGAGTGCAAGCGGGTATACCCGATTCGGAATGGAATTCCCATTTTGCTCGAGCACGAAGCCACGATCGACGCGATCTGAGCTTCGGCCTCCGCATCCGTGCTCCCCAAAATATCAGGTCTTTCCCAGCGGCATCTGCGGGATATTTCCTGCAGATCTGCGTCAGTTCCCCCAATTTTCCCCGCGTCGGTTGAATCCGATTCGGCAAGCTCAGCGTTCTATTGCTGTGGGTTCGATCAGCAGCCGCTTGAAAGACAAGCTCGGCGGGGAAATAAGGTCCAGTTCAACACCTCACCAGCAACTAAGTGCCGATAGAGGTGTTGAATCGAACAAAAGTTGCCGAAAAGGTGATGCGAGACGATGTTCGGCACTTCGATTGCTGCAACTTTCTTGTAGACTCGCCCGTCTAATGAGAAAAGCCCGTAAGGGTCGGAGGTGAGCGCGATGGCAGAAAAGTTTTCCGTCCCCGAGTTAGCGGCGTTGCGGAGCGAACTGCTGTTGGGGTTTGACTCCAAAGACGCCGCCGAGTTAGTCCAGCTCTTTCTGGCTGGTCACGGTTACGGGGTTTCGCCCGAGGCCGCGCGTTACGCGGTCAGCCGGGTGGGACTCATGGGCAATACGCTGGAGGTGTTCCAGCGGGAACTGGAGAGCATCGCCTTGGCAATGTAACAGGGCGGCTCCCCGAATACTCGCCGTAAATCCGGCGAAGCGGTGACGACAATTCGATAAGCGGTTTCGCGGTAATTCACTTGACATCAGAACCTGGACGTCATGACGCGAACCCAAAGCGAAAGCATAAGCCCGGGAGAACCTTCCCGGGCTTGTTGTTTCTGTGCCTTTCAGGCTGCGTGAGGCGTCGTTACTCAGCTCCACTTGCGCACATTCACCCCACCATGAACCCGGTCCTGCAACATGCCGGAGAAGAACATATAAGGATGCGCTGCCTCGAGTTGGCTGGCTGAGTTCAGCTTCGCCCGCAGTTCGGCAGGGATTTCGAAGCTCAGCGCCGCCAAATTGTCATCGAGTTGCGCCAGCTTGGTTGCGCCGATAATCGTCGAGGTCACGCCCGGCTGCGTCGCGACCCAGTTCAGCGCGACCTGCGCCGCCGGACGGTTTAACGCTTTCGCAATTTCCACCAAGGTATCCAGGATCCCGTAATTGCGTTCCGTAAATTTCTTGAAAGCGGGATTTTCCGCCTTCTTCAGTACTTCGAGGCGGCTGCCCTGGCTGCTCTCCGCGCCTTTCTCGCGGTTGTATTTGCCGGCAAGGAAGCCGCTGGCCAGCGGACTCCACGGACAGATTCCCATACCCAGCTCCAGCGCGGCGGGAACGTGTTCGCGCTCGATAGTGCGCTCTACCAGCGAATATTCCAGTTGCAGCGCGGCGACTGGCTCGCGCCCCAGGCACTGCGCCAGCGTCTGCGCGCGCGCAGCATACCATGCCGGCACATCGGAGAGGCCGTAGTAACGTATATTCCCCTCGCGGACCAGCGTGGTCAATGTATCGACGACCTCTTCGATCGGCGTGACCGTGTCCCACACATGCATCCAGTAGAGGTCGAGGTAGTCCATCTTGAGGCGGCGTAGCGACGACTCCAGGGCTCGATAGATGTTCTTGCGCCCGTTGCCGCCAGAGTTGGGATTGCCATCTTGCGGATTGAAGCTGAATTTGCTGGCGATCACGAGCTTGTCGCGTAGCCCGGCGTCAGCGACGAAGCGGCCCAACAGTTCTTCGGACTTTCCGCCTGCGTATACGTCGGCGCAGTCCAACACGATCCCGCCGCTTTCCACGTAGTGGTCGAAAATGCGGCGCGCTTCCGTGTCATCCGATCCCCAACGGTCGTTGCCGAACGTCATGGTGCCTAGCGATAAAGGACTGACACGCAGTCCCGAGCGGCCCAAGGTTACGTAATCGTTCAATTGCATGAGGAACTATTCGCTCCATTCCAAGTATTGGGTGTTTCGATGATGCGCGCGCCAGCGAAGTTGCGAGGTAGTTAAGTCAACCACGACGGTAAAGAGAAATTGACTGCCACGGAGAAGCACCCTATTATCAAGCATCCGCTCCAGTCCACTTTGCCCATGGCCGAACAGACTATCTCGCACTACCGCATACTCGAAAAACTCGGTGGTGGTGGCATGGGCGTGGTCTACAAGGCCGAGGATTCCCGCCTGCGCCGCTTTGTAGCGCTCAAATTCCTGCCCGACGATGTGGCCCAAGACCCACAAACTCTGAGCCGTTTCCAGCGTGAAGCCCAAGCCGCCTCCGCGCTCAACCATCCCAACATTTGCACCATCTATGACATTGGCCTTGAAAACGGCCGCGCTTTTATCGCCATGGAGTACCTTGAGGGTTCGACGCTGAAGCACATGATCGAGGGCCACGCGCTGAAGACTGCGCAACTCCTTGATTTGGGCATTCAGATCGCCGACGGGCTAGATGCCGCGCACTCCAGTGGAATCGTACACCGCGACATCAAGCCGGCGAACATCTTCGTTACGCAGCGCGGCCAAGCGAAGATCCTGGATTTCGGCCTGGCGAAACTAGGCCAGCAAAGGCACCACAGTACGAACGGATCGGACGCAACAGCAGGGTTGCCGACCGCCTTCAGTGCCGATCAGCTTACGACTCCCGGTACCGCGATGGGCACGATTGGCTACATGTCGCCCGAGCAGGCGCGCGGCGAATCGTTGGATAGTCGCAGCGACCTGTTTTCCTTCGGTGTAGTTCTGTATGAGATGGCTACGGGCAAGCAGCCATTCACGGGAGCCACGTCGGCGGTGGTGTTTGAGGCAATCCTCAACAAGTATCCTGTGCCGCCAGCGCAACTGAATCCGGGACTGCCGGCGCAGATCGAACCGATCCTGAACAAGGCTCTAGAAAAAGACCGCGACCTACGGTGCCAGAGCGCCGCTGAGTTGCGTGCCGACTTGAAGCGGCTGAAGCGCGACACCGATTCGTCGCGCACCCAGGCCGGCTCCGCTACTTCCGCGTCGACGCCTGTCGCTATACCGACACCGGCCGCCCCGGTCCAGCCTGCGGAAAGACGAGGCCATCTGCTACCCATCCTCGTAGCCGCGGGATTGCTGGCTGCGGCAGCAATCGGATTGTTGGCCGGAAAGAAGTTGTGGCAATCCTCGGGACCGAGCGCGCCGCTGTATCACGAGATCACCTTCCGCCGTGGCGAAATTCGTTCAGCCCGGTTTGCGCCCGATGGGCAGACCATCTTGTACAGCGCCGCGTGGCAGGGAAATCCCGTTGAGACATTCTCAGCACGCCAGGGGATGGTCGAGTCGCGCTCGCTTGGACTGGGCCGCGCCGAACTCGCTGCTATCTCCTCGAAGGGAGAGATGGCATTGTTGCTAAACAGCCATCCAGCCGGAACCTGGGTGAATGTTGGCACATTGGCCCGTGCACCACTCGCCGGCGGGGCCCCACGTCCCGTCCTGGAAGATGTGGAGTGGGCAGACTGGTCGCCCGACGGCAATAACCTCGCCGTGGTGCGGAACGTGAATGGCCGCGACCGGCTGGAATTCCCGATCGGCAAAGTGCTGTACGAATCGAGCGGTGGCTGGATCAGTTACCCACGGGTTTCGCCTGACGGCAACTACATCGCTTTTTTCGACCATCCCAACCAGGGCGATGATGGCGGCACCGTAGCCGTCGTCGATACTTCTGGTAATAAGAAGACCCTCACGCGGCAGTGGTACGGCACGCAAGGCCTGGCGTGGATGCCCGACGGCCATGAAATCTGGTTTACGGCCAGCGACTTTGGACTGTTTCACTACACCGCCGCGGTTACTTTGAACAAACAGTTGCGACTTGTGACGCGGGTTCCGGGCTCGCTGGTGCTGTTCGATATCTGGAAAGACGGGCACGTCTTGCTGTCGCGCGAAGACCGCCGGCGCGAGGTGATGGGTACGACAGCGGGCAACAGCAAGGAGCTTGACCTGTCGTGGCTGGACTATTCGTATCCCGCCGATTTGTCCGCTGACGGCAAGACACTGCTGTTTGACGAGGAAGGCATCGGCGGAGGCGTGCAATACGGCGATGTGCAGGACCTGACGTACGCCGTGTACGTCCGCGACACCGACGGCTCGCCTGCGGTGCGGCTCGGCGAAGGCGGCGCGACCTCGCTGTCGCCCGACAAAAAGTGGGTCATCATCTATACCCCGAGCTCGCCGCAGCAACTCCGACTGTTGCCCACCGGCGCAGGCGAATCCAAGTCACTGACCAACGATTCCATCAACCATCAGTGGGCGCGCTGGATGCCCGATGGCAAGCGTTTTGTGTTCACCGGTAACGAAGCAGGGAAAGGGGTTCACTACTTCGTCCAGGACGTCTCCGGAGGCGCGCCTAAGACCATCTCGCCGGAGGGCGTAGATGCCTTGGCCTTTGCAGTCTCGCCCGACGGACAGTTTGTAGTAGGCATCGGTCCCGACCAGAAGGGTTACCTGTATCCGACGGCCGGGGGCGACCCGAAGGTCGTGAACGGTATGGATCCGGGCGATATTCCCATCAATTTCAGTGCGGACGGACACTCGGTTTTCCTGTATCGCACTGGAGAGGTGCCTGGTAAGGTGTACCGCGTGGAACTGGCCTCGGGCAAGAAGTCGGTGTGGAAGGAGATCGCACCGCTTGACCCCACCGGCGTTTCTACTATCGGGCCGATCCTCATGACCCCGGACGGCAAGACCTATGCGTACGGATTCCATCGCACGGTGGGCGATCTCTACCTTGTGGAAGGCCTGAAATAGCTTCTATCTTTTTTCCGCGGAGTCCATTCAAGTCCCCTCTGCGCTCTCACTCCCACCGCAAACTCTCTACCGGATCGAGTTGCGCGGCGCGCGCAGCGGGCATCGTGCCAAACACGACTCCCACCAGCGAAGACACCAGCACGGCGATGACGATCGACAGCCCGGAAATCGGAATGCGGTAGTTGGTGAGCAAACGCACGGAAATGGGCAGGGCCATGCCGATCGCAATGCCCACGAGTCCTCCGATTAACGAAATCAGGACGGCCTCGGTCAGGAACTGCGCACGGATCTCCGCGTTAGTCGCGCCTACCGCCTTGCGCACACCGATCTCACGGATGCGCGAATTGACCGTAGCCAGCATGATGTTCATGATGCCGACACCGCTCACCAGCAGGGTGAGCACCGCGATCAGCAGAAGGATCGTGGTCAGCGCGTTGGCGATCTTCCCGGCGACGGTCATTAACTGCGTCAGGTTCTCGACCTTGTACACCGACTCCGGCCGATGCCGCGATTTCAAGACCTTTTGAATCTGCTCGGTGGCGCTGGGAATGTCGGACGAATCAGCCACTGAGAAGAAGAGCTCTTTCACCGTATCGGTTGTCGTGAAGAAGCGCGCCACGGTGTAAGGAATGAGAATGGTGTCGTCGGAGATCTCCGACTGGCCGAAGGTATCGACGCGCTCGCGGAACGTGCCCACCACGACGAAGGGCAGGCCGCTGAGCTTGATCACCTGACCAACAGCGGCTTCCGTTGAGCCGTACATTGTGTTGGCCAGGTTTTGCGTGATCACCGCAACTTTGCCCCGCGTCTGGGTGTCGTTGTCCTCAAGGAAGCGCCCTGTGAGCACGTCGAGATTGCGCACCCAGAGGTACTCCGCCGCAACGCCCAGCACCAGCACATCGCGCTCACGGCCACCGGGCACGGTGATCTTGTCATGTAACTCGACCAGCGGAGACGACGCGGTAATGTTGGGAACCTGCTGACGGATTGCGTTCAGGTCCTCGACCGTCATGTAGTCGTTAGCCGACTCCGCGCTGTAGATCGAGCCGCCTTCGTAATCGGCGGTGATCATGTTGGCGCCGATCGACTGGATCTGCTGCAGCACATACTGCTTGCCGGTAAGGCCGATGGTTACGACCAGAATCAGCGACGCCGTCCCGATCACCATGCCCAAGGCCGTAAGAGTGAAGCGCACTTTGTTGCTGCGAAAGGTTTCCAAGGCGACGTTCACTGTCTCGCCTAAGACGAGTTTGGGATAACGCCGGTCTCGGTTGCCGTTGTTCGCCATGCCTACGCTGGTTAGACTATTCCTAACGTTACAACGCTTCAATGCACTGCGAGCCGATCGGGTGTCGAGGCTCAGCCTGCGGTATCATCGTGTTGCACAGGATAAACCTCAAGCTCACTACTTCTGATGTCAAAGTCTCACCGTCACGCATTCACGCGACTTCTCATCATCGCAGCATTTCTCGCAGGTGCAGCCCATGCCCAGCAAAACGTCGGCGAACTGTTCGCGTCTGACGCAAGCGTTAAGGGCGGCGTGGTGCTGGCCAATTCCGGAACCAAAGTGATGAGTGGGTCGTCGATTGCCGCGGGCGCCCAGACTGCAACCCTCAAGCTGGAGCGCGGCGGCAGCATGATGATCTGCCCCGGCACCAACCTCGCTGTGACTACGTCGCAGAACGGCCGCCAGCTCATGTTCAGCATGGACACCGGCACCATCGAGATGGATTACCCCATCGGCGCGGCCTCCGACAACCTGCTCACGCCGGATTTCCGCCTGCTGCTGCCTGGTCCCGGCCGCCTGCACATTGCCGTGCGCGTCAATCCCAAAGGCGACACCTGCGTGCAGTCGCTGCCCTCGAACTCGTCGGCCATCGTGATTTCCGAAGGCATGGGAGACGCGTCGTACCAGGTCAAGCCAAACGAGGCGGTGATCTTCAACGGCGGACGTATTGGCGGCGCGGTTCCGATCCACGAGAGCTGCGGCTGCCCTGCACCTCCACCCACGCAGGTCGCGAAAGTCGAGCCCCCGCCGCAGCCCACACCCGACGGAGTCAAAGTCCGAACCACCCCCTCCTGAGACCCACATGGTGGTGGACGCGCCGTTCATCTATCGCGCCACGGATCCGGTCGATCTCACCGAAAACGTCGCTCACCTGAAGATGGAGACCAAGCCGATCGACCTCGATCCGGTGGTACTGCCTCCTCCTGCTGCCTTGGCAAAGAATGCCAAGCCCGCGAATCCACCGAGCACTGCCAGCGAACAGAAGCCTGCGCAAGAGAAGCACGGCTTCTTCGCCAAGATCAGTGCTTTCTTTGCGTCGATCTTCCACTAGAGCAATCGACGTTGCCCTCGACCTCAGGCTTTCGAGGGAACCAGGCATCTACCCCGATCTACCCCAATGAAAGCCGACTTATGAATCCTGAACTCTGTTAAACTTAGCGTCTTCTATGCCTGAACAACCTCGCTCCCGCGTTTTCCTCTGGGTATTGCTGGGAGGCGGCGCATTTTTCCTCTTTCTGCTGGCGATGTTCAGCGCTGGTGTATTTCACAGTACGCACACAGCAGAAGGACTCCTTCGCAGGTTTCGGCGACAAGATTGCCGTAGTCGATCTGGAAGGTGTAATCCTCTCGCCCAAAGACATGGTCGAGCAATTGCGCAAGTATGGTGACGACAGCTCTATCAAGGCCATCATTATTCATGTGAACTCGCCCGGCGGAGGCGCAGCCGCCTCCGAGGAGATTTACCGCGAAGTGCTGCGCATTCGCGACGTCAAGAAGAAGCGCATCGTCGCCTCCATCGAGACCGTGGGTGCCAGCGGAGCCTACTACGTCTCATCTGCCACCAACAAAATTTTTGCGGACCACGCTTCCATCGTCGGCTCGATCGGCGTAATCGCGGAGTGGTACAACTACGAAGAGCTGCTCAAATGGGCTAAACTACAGGCAATTGTGCTTAAGGCAGGCGAATTCAAAGACACGGGCTCGCCGGTGCGGCCAATGACACCTGCTGAGCGCGAGTACATGCAGAGCCTCATCGACAACATGCATACGCAGTTCATTCATTCGGTCGCCGAGGGGCGGCATATGAAAGATGCCGATATTCTCCCTTTGGCTGACGGCAAGGTCTGGACCGGCGAGCAGGCTGTGCCGTTGAAACTCATCGACCAGGTCGGCGATTTTCGCGTGGCCGTCGAAGACACTGCCAAGTCGGTTGGCATCAAGGGCGAACCCACCTTGGTGCGGCCTGAAAAAGACCGCAAGAGCGTGCTTGACTTGCTTGTTTGGCGACGTCTCCGAGTACCTGCCAGACCCGGCCAAGCTCATGCAGACCAACGCTGGCTTCTATTACCTCTGGAAGTAGTGGCCCGTCCGAGTGACACAGCTGCACGGAAGTGCAACAATAATTTGGACTTGCCAATGTTACAGTAAATTTGAGAGTATCCCTGATGGGCCGGTTGCACCGATCATAGAGGGGCGAACAGCGATGACCAAGGCAGATTTGATTGACGAAGTTTCCCGCCTGGCGGAATTGACCCGCAAGGACAGCGAAGTCATTGTTGAAACAATCTTTGAGAGCGTCGTGCGCTCACTGCGCGCCGGCGACAAGATTGAGATCCGCGGGTTCGGCAGCTTCCGCACCCGGCAGCGCAAACCCCGCGTCGGACGCAACCCTAAGACCGGAGACCGCGTCGAGGTCCCCGCCAAGAAGATCCCGTTCTTCAAGCCCAGTAAGGAGCTGAAGGACATGGTCAACACCTATGTCGCGCCACCCGCGGCGGCTCCTCCTGCTGGAGGAGTTGAAGGCGGCGGATAGTGTAGGACTCGCACTGACGTGAGATCGCGAACCCAGCCCGAGCGGCTGGGTTTTTCTGTTTGGGCGAGAACGCAAGCTACTCCGCCCGAATCCCAATCACCGCCATCATTCTGCCCGTCTTGCCGAACTCCGCGCGATGTGAGAAAAAGCGCCTCGTATCGCACGCGGTACAGCCATCAATGACCGTGATTTGATCCAGTCGCACCCCCGCTGCTTCGAGCTGTCGCAGATTCGCCGCCACCAGGTCGAGATGGATTTCAGGCCCGAGATCGCCATGTCCCGGCGCGCGCTGATTCAGGAACAGCAGCGGATACTTGATATGAATCGCATTGGAGTCAAACACCTCTTCGAACAATTCGGAGCCGTAGCTGAATTGCGATTCAAACTCCGCCTGCACTTCGGCGCCCACAGAGTAGCAGCACTTTCGGATGCACGGCCCGATTGCTGCCCGCAGATCTCCGGGCGCGCTGCCGAATTGGCGTCGCATTTCGCCTACACCCTTCTCCACCACGCGCGCGACGCTTCCGCGCCACCCTGCATGAAACGCTCCCACCACGCGACGTTTCACATCTGCCACCAGGACAGGAACGCAATCGGCTGTTTTAATCGCCAGCAAAACGCCGGGAGCCTTGGTGATCATGCCGTCTCCCGCTGGCGCGTGCGGTTCGATAATCTCAACGCGTTGGATGACAGCAGAATGGATCTGCCTGACCTGTGCCAGCGGCCATAAGCCGCCCTCGTCATTGACCGCGCCCAGCGCCTTCAGATACAGCGCACGATTGCGTTCGACGTTAGGCGTGGGTGTCGTGCTCGGTTTGCCCAAGGTTGAGCGTCTTGCCGCCGTAACAGGTCGAAACTCCACCCTGCCGCGTACTGAAACCGTGGACTAGCCACGGCAGATTCGCGGATGCATCTGCTCGAAGTATCTCAATTGACTGAGGACGTGATTGTTGCGTCTTGCGAGTTTGTTTGTGAACGATCGGCACAACCTAATTCTAGCTACAATCGAGTCGCGATGTTGCTCTACTACATCACCGATCGCCAGGGCTTTGCGGGTGACGATTCCGCCCAAACCGCTGCATTGTTGCGTCGCATCGTCGAAGCCGCACGCTCGAAAGTAGATTTCATTCAGCTGCGCGAAAAAGACTTGGCACCGGATGAGTTTCAGCACCTCGCGCGGGAGGCTCTAAGCGCAGTTCGAGAAAACTCCGCCAGCACAAAGCTGCTGATCAACAGCCACGCGGACATCGCCATCGCAGTCGGCGCAGACGGAGTTCACCTTCCCGCTGGCTTTCCACCCGCTGACGAAATCCGCGATCAGTGGCTACGTCATAGCGATCGCGAACCGATCATCGGCGTTTCAGCTCATAGCGTCGATGATGTGCGCCAGGCAGAGTCCAACGGCGCGAGTTTCGCCGTGCTGGCCCCCATCTTCGAAAAGGCCGCAACCGACGCTAAGGGACTTGGCTTGAAGGTGCTGCGACTGGCAAGCTCGCCGTCAGCAGGACTGGCCAACAACTTCACAGTACTTGCCCTTGGCGGAGTGACCCTCGCCAACGCAGGCAGCTGCGTTGAAGCTGGCGCTGCTGGCGTCGCCGGAATCCGACTGTTTCAGCAGGCCGACGTCGCCGAGACAGTCAGACGGTTGCGGGCGCTCTGATTACCGCAACGCAGGACGCTTTCCGAACTAGAGCGACACCTCATCCGCTTGGCCTATCAGCAGGCCATACCCATCGGGATCGTCGACACGAAATTCGCCTGCAGGCATGTAGAAGGGATAGGTGAGTGGACTGACCTTAATCCCCCGCGCGGCCAACTCATCGCGATAAGCCGCCACATCGGGCGCATACAGATAGAAAAGCACGTCCCGAGCACCGGGGTTCATGGGCTTTTCCGATCGCGTCAGCATGATGTGCGCCTTCCCATTTCGCACCCATGCCCACACAATTTGGTCGACCGGCTTCAGCGTATTGCCGGTCTCAAAACCAAGTTGGTGATAGAACTCGATCGAACACGCGACGTCGGCGACGTGCGCCATGGGAACCAATCCGCGAAGAGGCAGAGACTCCATAATGCGATCCTTTCGATAAGGCCTGGGGTCACTTCGCCGCTTTGCGACGAGGTTTCTGCTTTGCTGAAATTGACCGGATGATGAGTTTTCCTTTGTCTCCCGCCGCCAGGGGCTTACCTTGGGCAACCGCAGCGGCGATGAGTGCTTCAACCTCGGGACGCGACAAAGTCTCCGTTGACTCCAGGCGAATGAACCGATTCTGACTACCCGAGCCCAGCAGTACCTTGTGCGGATCAGGAAGAGTCGCTCCCCGGTAGAAGGACAGACCCACACCGTTCGCCGCCGCTGCAATCGAAAAAAAGGTATCCGAAGGGCGTTCCGTGGGTGAGTAACCGATCACGAAGAAGTTGTAGTTGTCCCAAACCAGCTCGTTGGCCGTCGGCATTCGCTTCCGCAACACCTTGCGCACCGAGCGGATCACGGCTTGATCCTTTGGCTCAAATTTCTCAATGAAGCTTCGGAGCTGCTTTTCGGCATCCTCTGACGTTGCCGGCCTTGTTTTCTTGACTGGCTTCACGGGCCCCCTTCTTAATCCAAGAGGATTTGTCCGCTCCCGCAGGAGGGTCGGCTAGTCTGTCACCTCACTTGCGATCTTCCGCAGCACCACGTTTACCAGTGACAGCAGGATCGCTCCCAGGAATGCCGCCAGGAATCCGTTGACCATGAACTCCGGAGCCAGAAACTTCGACGCCAGAATCAACATAAACGCATTCACTATCCACCAGAACACCCCAAGGGTCAGCAGGGTCAGAGGCAGGGTAATCAGCTTCAAGAGCAAGCCGAGCGTGGCGTTGATCAGCCCTATGACGATGGCCGCAATCAGGGCCGCCTTGAATCCTTCGAGGTGAAACCCGGGCACAATGTACGACACGATCAACAATGCGATCGCGCTCAACAGCCAGTTCAATAGCAGACGCATCGATCTCTCCTCCGCGAATTCGTGACTTCGTGATTCGCTTGATAATACCTGATGGGCCGCGACGGTCACCACGAGCAACCAAGCGACTTGAACATTTTCATCCTTTCGACGTATAAACCTAAGGCCACCTATGAAACCCTCCCTGCGCATTCTGCTCTTTCTGCTGTTGGCACTCTTTATCCCGTGCCTGGTCGCACAACAAGGGCAGTCACCCTTACCGGCGCTGCCGCCCGACATCCCGAAAGACGCGACCGTCTGGATGCTGCTGATCGACAAGACTCCAGGTGGACAGGATGCGTTGTGGACCGCACCCGACGGGACGGTTCACGAGTTCTTCCAGTTCAACGACCGCGGCCGCGGACCCAAGGCGTATTCCACCTATCGCCTTGATGATCGCGGCATCGTCACCTTCGAAGAGACGCACGGCGTGGACTACATGAAGAACCCGGTGAGTGAAACGTTCAGTGTCAAAGGCGCCGATGCGACGTGGAAGAACCAGTCCGAAGACGGCCACGGCAGCGCTGCGGGCCGCTTTTTTGTCGGACTCGACGCGGGGCCCGCGAGTTCTTACATCCTGGCGCAGGGGCTGCTGAAGAACGGCGGCAAATTGCCGCTGCTGCCGGGAGGCGAAGCCAGCCTCAAAGAGCTGAAGACAATCCCGTTGGAGGCGAACGGGAAGAAAATGACGGTGACGCTTTACCAGGTCGACGGCCTCGACTTCAGCCCGACGTACCTATGGCTCGACGATCAGCACAATGCGTTTGCCGCAGTGCAGGGCTGGTCGGGCCTGATACGCGCTGGCTTCGAGAGCACCTTTGGAACCCTTTACAAAACCCAGGATGACATTCAATCGGCTCGCGCGGCCAGCCTTGCCAAACAACTGACCCACCATCCTACGGGCGATCTCATCATCAAGAATGTGACACTCTTCGACTCCGCAACCGCCAAGACCGTGCCCGCGCAGCGCGTCACCGTGCGCGGCGAGCACATTGTGAGCGTCGAAGTGGACAGCAGCCAGGCGACTGCGCCCGGCGCACAAGTCATCGACGGTACCGGCAAGATGTTGCTGCCCGGCCTATGGGACATGCACCAGCACTTCAGCCCCGACAACGCTTTTCTCGACATCGCAGCAGGAATCACGACAGGACGCGATCTCGCCAACTCGATTGACGAACTCAGCAGGCTCAACAAGCACATCCAGCACGGTGAGCAGATCGGCCCGCGCATTATTCTCGCGGGCTTCATTGATGGCCCCGGGCCTTTCGAAGGCCCGGTGAAAGTTCTTGCCGCCACTCCGGAAGAGGCACGTGAGCGCGTCGATCACTACGCCGACCTCGGCTATGTGCAGATCAAGGTTTACAGCTCGGTAAAACCCGAACTCGTACCCGTGATCATCGACGAAGCCCACAAGCGCGGCATGCGTGTCAGCGGCCATGTCCCCTCGGGCATGATCGCCGAACAGTTCATACGCGATGGCGCCGACGAAATTCAGCACATGAATTTCGTCTTCCTCGACTTCATGCCCGACGTCACCGAGACCCGCACACCCGCGCGTTTCACCGAACCCGGCAAGCGTGCCGCCGGAATTGACCTGAACTCGGCGCAGGTAAACCAGTTCATCGCACTATTGAAAGAGCACCACACCGTCATCGATCCCACCATGGCCATCTGGGAGGCAACCTACACCGACCGGCCCGGCACAATCCCCCGGCAGGACGCATTCATGTTCGACCGGCTTCCGCTGCAAGTGCAGCGTGGTTCGAAAGCCGCAGGACAGGCCCTTCCCGTACCTGATGCCGCTACCGATCAGCTCTATCGCGCCTCATACGCCAACTTTGTTCGCATGGTGAAGAAGCTATACGACAACGGCATCACCATCGTCGCGGGTACCGATCAGGGATCGGGATACTCTCTGCATCGCGAGCTGGAGATTTACAACGAAGCCGGCATTCCCGCGCCCGAAGTGCTTCGCATGGCCACGCTGACCGCTGCGCAGATCATGAAACGCGATAACGAACTCGGCTCTATCGCGCCCGGCAAACTAGCCGACATGATCCTCGTCAACGGCGACCCTACGACGAAAATCAGCGACATCCGCAACCTCGAAACCGTCATCAAGGGCGGAGCGGTCATGTACCCCGCGGAGTTGTATCCGGCGATGGGAGTCAGCGCGCATTAGCGCGGACATTGGCGCTGTCTGGGATAATGCTGGGAGAGGACCGCCATCATGCCCGACCCAGTCGGCCAGTTCGCGAAAGCCAAGTACCTTAGCCTGGAAACCTTCCGCAAGACGGGCGTGGGCGTGCGCACCCCGGTATGGTTCGCCGAAGACCGGGACCGTCAGCCCACCACATTTTACGTCTACAGCGCGCCCGACTCCGGCAAAGCCAAGCGCATCCGGAACAACCCCAAAGCGCGCGTCGCGCCTTGCAACATCCGTGGAGACTTGCGAGGCGCATGGGTTGATGCCCGCGCCCGTATCTGCTCAGGCGACGAAGCCGCCAAGGGGCAGTCGCTACTCGCTCAGAAGTACCTGATGAAACGCATTGGCGACTTCTTCAGCCGGATGCGCGGCCGCACGCAAATCGTGTTGGCCCTTGAGATCGAATAGTGCAGGGTGCGGGCCGCCAGTTATAAAGGAATGAATCCACATCTGATGTGCTGACTACGCCGACATCTTCCGTCGCAATACTCCCGCTAGTCCCGCAATCCCTGTTCCCAGCATTAGGAACGTCGAGGGCTCCGGCGTAACTAAGCTCTGAAATTGGCCTGCCAGAATCGCATCGGCTGCCGTCGTCGGATGCAGATCGTCCCAGAATAAATACTGATTCGGATTGCTGCACGGCGTGAGCCCGACCAGGCACGGATCGGTGACGTCCGTAAACCCGAAGGCACCCGGGTTCGAGACCACCAGATGCATAAAACCAAAGGTATCGAAATAGGTGACGCCCTTGGGAAGATTGGCTTGCAGCGCCTGGTCAAAGGCAAAACTAAACGCAGTCGCTGCCGGATTGCCATAGAACTTAGGCGTAAGCCCCATGTCTGGCATGCCTGGCACGAGAATGTGCGCTGCTCCCACCCCCTGCAGTGCACTCACGATCGCCAGTTCGTCGGCCACTCCGATGGCAACCGATCCGCCGGTAATGAAGTCATCCGGGCCGCCCCACACGATGAAGAGGGAAGTCGGTGCGAACGGCGCGACAGTGCCCAGTGATGCCTGTACTTGGAGAAGCATGCCGGGCAACCCCAATGCGCCTAGCGTTGTCTGCGTACCGCCATCGCCGGAGTCGCCAATGCCCGTAGTAGCTCCGCCCCAAGCGAAGCTGGTCAGCGGCGAGTGTATTGAGTTCGCCAGATACTCTACCGCCAGCGGCCCGTTGGAGAAGCGGCCGTTGTAGTACGGTGGCGACTGCGGAATGGTATGTCCGCTCGCGTTATAGATGTTGCCAGTGTCAGACAAACTGTCGCCATAAACGAAGACGTTGGAGTAAGCACTCGCATGGGCAATGCCGGTCGTGGCAAGAAGGATCAACGACAGCAATGTTACGGAAGCGGCTTTACGAGCGTGCATGATCATCTCCTGAAGGCTGGTGCGGTACGCCCATCTGTCAGCCGAAGTCCCCTGAAGTCGGTCGGTCGGCGCCTGGGCGAGTTAAGCACGTGAGTTGGATGCCCGATGCGTTTCTACGTGCGCAAAAGAAGACCGGAGTTTCGTTGGCCGGATTCTCCACCCCTTGCACGGGCCAATGGGAAAAAGTATAGCAGGGAGGAACTTGCGGTTCGGCGGAGGACGAGAATTCTCGCAACTGAATATGGCTCGCTCGGAATTCGAAGCCGCCTTACGCCCGAAGGAACGCCAGCGCTGTCTGTGCAAACTGCGGCGCCGCATCGAGGAACACGGGGCCGTGACCGCCATTGGGCACAATCCAAAGCGAAGAACGCGGAATGGCGCGGTACATCTCGACCGACATCTCTACCGGGTAGAGCGGGTCGCGATCTCCCTGCACGATCAGCGTGCGGGCTTTGATTGCCGACAGATCCGCAGGCGTGAAGTTCATGTCGTCGTAACTGTCTTTGAGCGAGCGCGTCCATTCCCACAAGGCGCGAATCTGCTCGTCGCCAAGATCGTGACGCTTGCGCATTGCAGCCCATTCCGAAGCCGGCTGGTTGTCCGGTGCTGGAACCGCGGCCATGATCTTGCGCGCCTGGTCGGGGAAATACATGGTCGTACTGACCACCACCATCGCCTCGATACGCTCCGGCTCCATCGTCGCCATGTGCAACAGGATATTGCCGCCCATGCTGACTCCGATGGCCTTGCACCGCTCAATGCCCAGATGATCGAGCAGCGCCAGCGTATCGAGTGCGCATTGGCGGTGTGTGATGGTCTTCTGCGGATTAGTAGACCGTCCATGCCCGCGCGCGTCGGGCGCAATGATCTGATATTCGCGAACTAAGTGTTCCCGCCCGGCATAGACCCAATCGCCATGACACCCGGTCCCGCCATGCAGCAGAAATAGCGGTTCGCCCGTGCCGGCAATTTCGTAGTACAGTTCGGCGCCGTTCACGTTTACTGCGGCTTCAATGCGCTCGTTCGACACGGCTGCCAACCCCTCCATCGGCACTAACACCAGCCGGCCAATAGTAACGGAAAGCCTGACGCGGTCGCCTCAGATTGGTACTTCAGATTGGAAACTTGGCGCAAATATGACATCGGTTGTGAGGAAACCAAGGCGCCGTCGTCCGCATCCTAAAGTATTGCGCCGCCGGAAATGGCGTCAGAGCGCTCGCTAATTGATTACACGCAGAAAGTGAGAAGCGAGCCGTCGCCAGATCGGAGCGAGCAAATGAGCGGTGGTCCTGCAACCGATACGAGAATGAAGGTTCTTTCCCCATCGGGCCTGCTCTCAATAGTCGTCGCGTTGGGCATAATCTTCATCGGAATTCGTGAATTCCTCTATCCGGTCACTGGCGCATTCGGATATGGTGTGCCTCTGCTGGATCCGCGTGATGGCGATCTGCTCGCAATCAAGGCCGCCAGGGACGTCGTATCCGGCATTCTGGTTCTCTCGTTACTGGCTCTCCGCGACCGTAAAGCGTTGGCTTGCGCGATCGCCGTGTTGACCCTGATCCCGCTCTTCGATGGGCTGATCGTCTTAGGGCATGCGGCTTGGGTATTCACGCCGGTTATTCTGATTCACTGGGGGACTGCCACCTTCATGCTCCTAATCGTGGTGCTGATGAGACGAGGAAAATGATCCGCAATCTACGATCCGACAGCCGCTTCGGTGCTGCTGTCGCGTATCGGGCCGCTTCTAAGCCGATTCCGTGGATCTCGCTTCGGTCGAGACGGTCGCGATTCGCTCGATCCATGCAGCCAACCCGGCCAATCCCGCATACAACGCAAGTGCGCTACCCGCCATGGCTCCAGGCGAGGACGGCGTCGGCCCGAAGTTTGCGTAAATCTGCAGCACGACGAGAAAGATCAGGAATGCAAGAAAGACATACCGTCCCTTAGCTCCCTTGAGAGTCATCACTCGCGCGTAGAGCCACGCCCCGAGTCCGAGAAAGATCAATTCGAGCGGAAAACTCAAAATAACATGTCGCCAAAGTCCGAGACCGACCTTAGCTGTATTGTCATAAAGAGGCAAATCAGGCACATGTACCAGCAGATCGATGACCCAGTGCGAAAATGAGGCGCCCGCGACCAGAAGCATCGTTCTTGCGCGACTTCCCGGGATAAAAACCGATATGATCGCGCCGAGAATGAGCGAAAGCACAATCGATCCGGGCAACCCATGTGTGTATGGCATGTAGTAAAGATCAAGCGCGTTGGCCTCCGTAAAGCCCGGCGCGATTCGCACTTTCTCAACACCCAACAGCACTAGGACCGACCAAACGACATCCATCCATTGCACCGCAATAAACCAGACCCAAAGCGGCACGCGCTTCACCTCAGGTCTCATCGCAAATGACACACCGTAGTGACCAATGAACATAGTTTTGATCTCGCTTAGAGCGCCGAAGGCGTTCGAATGCGACTAGCTTCCCGTTGGAATAATGCCGCCCGTCTCCACCATTAGCATCACAGTCCTTTGCGGGGCCCGCGGACGATGCATCACGCCTTTGGGGATGACCACGCCTTGACGGGAGCCGAGTTCCACCGTGCGATCTTCAAGATCAATCAGTAACTGGCCTTCCACCACGTAGAAAAACTCGTCATCCGCGTCATGTTTGTGCCAGTGGTACTCTCCCTCCACCACCCCGAGCCGCACCACCGAATCATTCACCGCACAGAGCGTCTGGTTGTACCACTTGTGCGTGCACGCCCCAGCCAGCGCTTTTTCATCGATTACTTCCAGCGGCTGGCAAAGCACATTCAACCGGGTTTCGTAGGGAAACTCCCTGACGTCACTCATCGTAAACTCCCACTCCTTACAGCTTGCAGTACAGAATACTAGCCGACCCGCGACCCGATCGATGTCACCGGAATATAGAAACCGCCAACCCCTACAATATTCGCACCGCCTCATTCGTCTACATCAGTAGATGAACGACGCAGCGAGCCTGGAGCGCATGAGCCTCGAGCAGGACCGGCGGATCACCGAAGCGGTCAAGCAGGAGCAATCCCGGCTGCGAAACTTCATTCGCCGGCGTGTGCCTGATCCGGCCGACGCGGAAGACATCCTGCAGGAAGTCTTTTACGAGCTGGTGGAAGCCAACCGCCTGCTGATGCCCATCGAGCACGTCACCGGATGGCTCTTCCGGGTAGCTCGAAACCGCATCACCGATCTCTTCCGCAAGAAGAAACGAGCGAGCCTTAGCGATGCTGGTTTGTCCGGAAACGACGCAGGAGACGAAGAAGAGCCGCTGCTGCTAGAAGACTTGCTGCCTTCGCCCGATGCAGGACCAGACGCGATTTACGCCCGCGGCGTGCTGCTCGACGAGCTGGAAGATGCGCTCGACGAGCTGCCTGACGATCAGCGTGAGGTGTTTGTCGCGCACGAAATCGAGGGACGCAGCTTCAAGGAGATGTCTGCCGACAGCGGCGTGAGCGTGAATACGCTGCTCTCGCGCAAGCGTTATGCCGTGCTGCATTTGCGCGAGCGATTGCGAAACATCTACGACGAACTTACGAAAGCATGAGGGAACAAACGTGAAACGAAAGAAACTGTTCTTCATTATTCCTGCAGCGATGATAGGCATAGTGCTGTTCATGGCCTTCGGCGGCTGGGTGGTGATGACCCTGTGGAACTGGCTGCTGCCAGGACTCTTCGGCTGGCGCATGATCACCTTCTGGCAAGCTATGGGAATGCTGGTGCTATGCCGGATCCTCTTCGGCGGCGTGAGCGGCCGCGGATGGCACCGCTCCCGCTACTCCGGCCGTCGCTGGGGTGGGCGCTGGGCAAACATGACTCCCGAGGAGCGCGAGAAATTTCGTGAAGGCATGCGCGCCAGGTGCGGCTTCGGTCCGCCAGCGAACGAAAGCACGGAAGCGTGAGCCATCCCAGCAGCGCCTGGAGCCGCTCACTACACTAAGTGAAACGAGATCCGCTCGTCCGTCCTATCCCGAGTGATCAAATACCCACTCAAGCATTGGAAGCTCGAGTGGGGAGCTCGGCGAAATCAGGAGAGAGGACATGCATCCAACCGCTAAAGCCGCTCGCGTCGCAGGAGCGATCTACCTATCACTCGTTGTCATCGCACCTTTCAGCCTCATGTATGTTCCCAGCAAGCTGATCGTGCGGGGGAACGCAAGCGTGACCGCCGGCAACATCGTGGCTCACGAAATGCTTTTCCGTTTCAGTATCGTCGCAGACCTGATCTCCACGGTCATCTTTATCTGCCTGGGTATCGCTCTCTACCGTTTGCTCAACGAGGTGAACAGGACACAGGCCTCGCTGATGATGGGCTTTGTCCTCGTCTCCTCCGCCGTCGGGTTCATGAACGTGCTGAACAACATCGCCGCCCTCATCCTCTTCCGCGGTGGCGACTTCCTTGCGGTATTCCAAAAGCCTCAACTGGAATCGCTGGGCATGCTATTCCTCCGCCTGCATGATCACGGGATCATCATCGATGAGATCTTCTGGGGTCTATGGCTTCTGCCTTTCGGTGCGCTGGTGATGCGATCGCGCTTCCTGCCCCGTATTCTCGGCGCCTGGCTGATCCTCAACGGCTTCGCCTATGTGGCCCTTAGCGTTACGGGCCTGCTGTTGCCGCAATACCAGGGCGTTGTCTATCACTTCATCTTTCCCATCCTCTTCGGAGAGATGGCGATCATGCTCTGGCTTCTGATCAAGGGCGCCAGGATGGAACGATTGCCAGTCCCCGCTGCATGACGAGTTGAAGACCCGAGTAGCCACTCAGGCAAGAGAGGCTTGCGTGGAGCATCCGGCGAAAGACGGACGCGCGACTCAGTCACGAGGGGGCCGTCATGTGGTCGCCGGTTCCAGGACCACACCCTTCGTGGGTTGACGCAGGCATTCCGCTGCGGGCACGAAGTAATACGCGCCCGTGATCGGCTTAGTGTATTTCGTGAGCGCGTCGCGCACGCCTGTGGTGCGGCCCGCCATGCTATCCAACATGGTCGCCAGTCGCTGCTGATCGGCACTGAAGCCTACAAACATGGTGCCGTGATCGGTCACTGTACCGTAGGGCATATTGCGCCGGAAAATCTTGCCGAACTTGTCCTGGTCGGTGCTTGCGACGTGAGAGTCCGTCGGCTTGTTCTCAAGCTCAATGCTGTCAAGCTTCTTCCGCCCAATCACCAACTCCTGGTTGGCATCCGAGAGCGACTCCCACTTAGCGGTGTCATGCGGCCACTTCTGCAGTAGCAGGACGCTTCCACCTGCCCCGGGATTTCCTTCCGGAATAAGCGCAATCTCGGGCGCGTCGATCAGGCTGGGGTTTTCACTTCCGTCGATGAACCCGGTCAAATCGCGATCATGACGATAAGGCCAGCTCGAGGTCTCCTCGGCAACCGACGCCAGCGCTTTCAACTCGGCGATCGCAGCTCGCGAAACGTCGAAGACAACGTCGTAGGCGCTGCCACAAATCCACAGCACCGCGTCGTGCTGGGTGGCCGGCATGACAAAACCTTCGATCCCGACCAGGTCTTCATTGAAGCCCTTGACACCTGCGGGCGTGTCGCCGGGCGCAAACTGGCTCCAGAGCTCGGGCCTGAACCCTGCCACCAGGTTGACTCCGCCCACCGTGGTTCGCGGCTCACGTAATGACGAGATCGCTGCTACCAGGTCGAGGGAGTTTTTCCCACGCAGGACATCGAATTCCAAGTAAGCGTGAGACGAAGTTCCAAGGGCGAAGATTCCGCTTTGGGCTGTTCGCATATAGCCAACATATCAAGAGCTCCGCAAGCTGAACAATGTTTCGATTCGCCAGCACGCGCGCAAATCAATCCCCCATCATTTTGTAACTTGTTTTGCGCTTTGTAAGGTGCTTTGTGAGGTGGACGAAGGCGAAGTGCTGGGCTAGAGTGAGAGAATTCCTGGGAATGCCGTGGGCACCGCGGCGTTTCATAACAGCCGCTAAATTGAGTCCCACGACATCCTAGTGCCAGGTGAACTGGATCGCCTCGTGGTCCACTGACATTTGAAGTTGGAGAACGCTGCCACACCATATACCCACACCTTGTTGGTATTGCTTGGGTCCACATGTGCGCTGCTGAAGTTGCCTTGAAACGCCGGCGGATTGGCACTGCGGCACCCTGGGTAAGCCGATCCAGCGACCGGACTGCGAATACTTCGAAGCGTATTGTTGCGCTCAACGAAGCCTACAGAGTGTTCATCGCTCGCAATTCGCTATGACGCTGGTCCCCCCGCGGCCTGTGGACGCTGGACCGGGACCGTCCATCCTGATATACCGTCAGGCTTCAGACTTGGCGGGAGTTCTGAGCATGATGATGCTGGCTATGATGATCCACCAGAGGACAAGGACGGGAGCCGTTGCTGTCGTACCCCACCCGACGGCGCTGTAAAACTGAGCCGCGTCGTAACCGAAGAACATGGCTGGGACAAATGCGAGGTTGATTAACGCGATGAGGAAGGCCAACCAGGCAAGCCACGCTGGCATGAACCGGCCCCGCAATATCGCGAACCCCGAGGCGGACAGGAACAGGGTGGTCATGAGCCGACCAAGGGACCCCCACAGGAGGAATTGACCCGGAGCGAGGACGCCATCCACAGTCGGGTCGATCGGAATTTTGGACACAATGGCCGTTCCAGCCTCCATGGATTGGGAGTTTGCATGCGTGAGCATAGCGGAAGCCTGCATGCGAAATCCTGAGCGGAGCGAGGGATCTCCCTCACAAAAGGAAACAGCCACCAGGATCTCTCCGGGTGGCTGTTATTTATGTCGGCGACGACCTACTCTCCCACACACTTTCGCGTGCAGTACAATCGGCCCTGCGGGGCTTGACTTCCGTGTTCGGGATGGGAACGGGTATTTCCCCCGCGGTAAAATCACCGGCTTCGTTGACGTGGACGCGATCTTCCGCGTCGCTCGGTCCTTCAGCGTCGTTCCACGCAGGACCTTGGACGTCGATCTTGAAAAAAGAACTCTCGCCGCCTCTTCTCACTCAAATCTCACTTGCGTGAAACGTGAGTGAGAAGATCGCCGGGCGATCTCTCACAACTGAATAGCATCAGGAATACAGGACTGGATCTCCGTCGAGATCCGTACACGCTGGCAGGTTTGCCAGGTGCGCCAAGTAAATTTTATGGTCAAGCCGAACGGGCGATTAGTACTGGTAAGCTTCACGCATTACTGCGCTTTCACATCCAGCCTATCAAACACGTGGTCTTCATGTGCCCTTCTTTACCCTTTTGGGTTGGGAGATCTCATCTTGAGGAGTGCTTCACGCTTATATGCATTCAGCGTTTATCACAACCGAACTTCGCTACCCAGCCGTGCCATTGGCATGACAGCTGGAACACAAGAGGTTCGTCCATCCCGGTCCTCTCGTACTAAGGACAGGCCCTCTCAAATCTCCTACGCCCACATCAGATAGGGACCGAACTGTCTCGCGACGTTCTGAACCCAGCTCACGTACCGCTTTAATAGGCGAACAGCCTAACCCTTGGAACCTTCTACAGCTCCAGGATGCGATGAGCCGACATCGAGGTGCCAAACCGCTGCGTCGATATGAACTCTTGGCAGCGATCAGCCTGTTATCCCCGGCGTACCTTTTATCCGTTGAGCGATGGCCCTTCCATACAGAACCACCGGATCACTAAGGCCTGCTTTCGCATCTGCTCGACTTGTAGGTCTCGCAGTTAACCACACTTATGCCTTTGCACTCGACGGCTGATTTCCAAACAGCCTGAGTGTAGCTTCGCGCGCCTCCGTTACAATTTAGGAGGCGACCGCCCCAGTCAAACTACCCGCCTTACTATGTCCCTTTCCCGGATTACGGGAAGAGGTTAGAACCACAGCACTCACAGGGTGGTATCTCACCGTTGGCTCCCCCGAACCCAAGAGTCCGAGATCAAAGCCTCCCACCTATCCTGCGCAGCGAAAACCATAGTTCATAGTAAAGGTATAGTAAAGGTGCACGGGGTCTTTCCGTCTAGATGCGGGTAACCGGCATCTTCACCGGTACTACAAGTTCGCCGAGTCGCTCGTTAAGACAGTCGCACGATCGTTACGCCATTCGTGCAGGTCGGAACTTACCCGACAAGGAATTTCGCTCAGTTAATCTCACTCTGTTTCCAGAGAAGCTGGACTTTATCTTTCACTGCCTGTGTTCATGGTGGAAGTGATGGCACGAATTTCTTCGATGCCAGCTTTCTTCAGATGCTCTCCCATGGTCATCAATTGCAGGACCTTTCGGAATTTCGCGAAATCAATTCGCTTCTTTGATTTCAGCGGATGCTGCTCGAAGAATGGAACGATCCGTTCGTTCAAATGGTCCAAGCTTCGCACCCGATACGCCATTCTGCCGCCGTGGTTCGTTCGAACCACGCCGCACCCAAAAAATTGCTTGAATGCATGCAGAAGTTGGACGTCTCTCTGGTGCTGTACAACTGTGAATTCAGGGAGCACTTGAAAACCGGAAGTCATCTCCGGGTGTGGATTGATGCCAACGAAGAAGCAACCTTCGCCGTCAACAAAGCCGACCACCCATTGCGCTTCCAGCCTCCCAGGCTGTGGCTGAACGTAAAGTCTCTGAGGGTTCTCCATGTTTGGAGCCTTCCCTGCGGATTGTCCCCTTGTCTGCCGGATTTTGACTACCGTCATCTTCGACAGTTAGTACCGGACAGCTGTTTGAGGAGTTTCCCGCATATAGTTCAGTTTTACTAAGGCTAGCGAGTTGTTAACCTTAGGACCGTTATAGTTACGGCCGCCGTTCACCGGGGCTTCAGTTCGCAGCTTCACCTTGCGGTTGACCGCTCCCTTTAACCTTCCGGCACCGGGCAGGCGTCAGCCCCTATACGTCGTTTTCGACTTTGCAGAGACCTGTGTTTTTGTTAAACAGTCGCCGTGCGCGTTTCACTGCGGCCCCCTCGAGCTTTCACTCTACCGGGGCACCCCTTCTCCCGAAGTTACGGGGTTAATTTGCCGAGTTCCTGAACGAGCGTTCTCTCGAGCGCCTTTGGATATTCTCCTCGTCTACCTGTGTCGGTTTGAGGTACGGTTCCCTTCTGTTCTCCTTAGAGGTTTTTCTTGGCAGCGTGAACTCAGTGCGTTTCGTCCATACGGACTACTCCTTCGCATCTCACCGTTAGTGTCTCTCCGGATTTGCCTAGAGAAACCGGCTTACACGCGTCGAACCTGATAGCCATAACAGGCTGCACTTATCCTTCTGCGTCACCCCATCGTAATAACGACCAGCTGGGAGTTCCGGAATATTAACCGGATGTCCATCGACTACGCCTTTCGGCCTCGCCTTAGGGACCGACTAACCCTGAGCGGATTAACCTTCCTCAGGAAACCTTAGACTTTCGGCGCGGAGGGTTCTCACCTCCGTTATCGCTACTTATGCCGGCAGGGTCTCTTCTCTACTCTCGACGGATCCTCTCGGTCCCGCTTCAATGTGTTGAGAATGCTCTCCTACCACGCGTGACTTGACGCCACGCATTCGCTGCTTCGGTGTTCAGCTTGAGCCCCGTTGAATTATCGGCACCGGACCGCTTGACCAGTGAGCTATTACGCTTTCTTTAAAGGATGGCTGCTTCTAAGCCAACCTCCTGGCTGTCTGGGCGTTCCGACATCCTTTCCCACTTAGCTGAAACTTGGGGACCTTAGCAGGCGATCTGGGCTGTTTCCCTCTCGACAACGAAGCTTAGCCCCCGCTGTCTGACTCCCGTACTAGTTGTCCACGGCATTCGAAGTTTGGTTGGATTCAGTAAGCTGGAAAGCCCCCTAGTCCATTCAGATCTCTACCACCGCTGCAAATCATACGAGGCTAGCCCTAAAGCTATTTCGGAGAGAACGAGCTATCACGGAATTTGATTAGCCTTTCACCCCTACCCTCAGCTCATCCGAGCTTTTTTCAACAAACACCGGTTCGGTCCTCCAGTGGGTGTTACCCCACTTTCAACCTGGCCAAGGGTAGATCATCCCGCTTCACGTCTATTCCTGCCAACTAAACGCCCAGTTAGGACTCGCTTTCGCTACGGCTCGCTTACGCTTAACCTTGCTGACAAGAATAACTAGCCGGCTCATTATGCAATAGGCACGCGGTCAGGCATTTCCTTGCGGACATAGCCCTCCCACTGCTTGTAGGCACACGGTTTCAGGTACTATTTCACTCCCCTCGCTGGGGTTCTTTTCACCTTTCCCTCACGGTACTGGTTCACTATCGGTCAGAAGCTAGTATTTAGCCTTACGGAATGGTCTCCGTGGATTCCCGCAGGGTTTCTCGTGCCCCGCGGTACTCAGGTATCCGCTTCGAGTCCAGCTCGTTTTCGCCTACGCGGCTATCACGCTCTATGGCTTCCCTTTCCAGGGAGCTTCGACTAACGACTGGATTGGTAACTCTACTGTTGCGGACCCTACAACCCCGGTCACACCCGAAGGTGGGACTGGTTTGGGCTGTTCCGATTTCGCTCGCCACTACTTTCGGAATCACTGTTGTTTTCTTTTCCTTCAGGTACTGAGATGGTTCACTTCCCTGAGTTCGCTCGAACCCGACTATGTATTTATCGGGCCGTTATACGGTTTTACCGTATAGGGTTTCCCCATTCGGTCA
>CAVRMO010000018.1:0-87500 GCA_963722405.1 uncultured Acidobacteriaceae bacterium | reverse complement strand
CCCTGCGAACATCAATTGGGCTGAAACGCGACAACCCAGTCCCGCCTCGCGTGAAGGCAGAAGATGCTCCACCGTATTGATCCTGGTAAGCGTTTAGGCCCGGAGGGATGGCATATCAAAGCCCACGGTTTCATCGGTGGGTAAGCTCGATATAAAGATTGGGAGTCCCGGCAGGAACGGCAGACAGCCGCAAGTGGGTGAGCCCGAGCGCCCCTCCGGACTGACCACTGACAACCGGCAACTGCCTTATCACCGTACCCTGTGCCCTACGTCCTTTAACCCCAAGACTCGGCACATATAGGACCCACGAGGCGAGGGATTGGTGTCTCTTGTCGCCCGCAGCCAGTTTCGCGGAGACCAACTGTTCTTTGAAATCCCGAGCGCGGCCGCGGCGCGACCGATCCGCTCTTTCACAATATCCGAAACACCCCGCGAAACGTGGCTGTCATACTTGCATGTAAAGTATGCAGATCGCCTGTATGACTTGTATGTAAAGTAATGATAAAACCTGCCACTAAAAACTAGTTTTTACCCGTAACTCCCACGCCGAGACATGGATACGTGTAAGTAGTTTTAGAATCAATACATACAACAATTTCCACCCAAGTCCCTAATTTTAAATGACCGTGATAAAAATGTTTGTATGGTGTTCTACAACACTACAACACCATCGCTTTTCAATAGGCGACTTTGCTTTCAGCCGGTCGCCGTGCCAGTAGCAAGCCGATCCAACAGCTCACCGGCCAGGTGAGCAGCCACGACAGCCAGTACCAATGCGGCCACCCTTTGCTCCAATTGGGAACCGTCGCGGCCAGCCCCATCACTTCTCCAAGAATAAAGAACCAGAGCACATGCCGCGCGGGGCGATTCGGAGCAAAGCGCGCGCAAAGCCACGCGCAAAGGATCGAGACCACCACGAAGCACGCTGTGCTCGCCATAAGCGCAGTGCCCGAGGGGATACGGCCTTTCTCGAAGTCGCCCGGAAAAAGGCGCGACAGCAAAGGGTCGGTTGCGAAGACGAGAACAACGGACAGCAGGTAGCTGCCCACCACTACGGCGATGGACTTTAGCACCGGCTACACCTCCAGCTGAGGAGCGAAATTAAGGATGCAGGATAATGGAGCTTGCGATTCGGTGATGGCAAAACATTCTAGCCTAAGTTAAGTTCGAGCGTCGCCCGGTCCGTTCTCGCGAATCCCTGTGCTAACCTTGCCTCGAATTTCCAGGAGCCTCTGAATGGCGTCAATTCGATGGTTGCTTTCGTCGTTGCTCCTACTTGTTTTCGCGGTTAACGTTCCAGCGCAAACCAAGTCCACGGCCGAACGGCTTGGCTATCCTGCAGGGTCAAAGCTTCTCATCCTGCATGCCGACGATCTCGCAGTCGCCCATTCCGTCGACACCGCCAGCTTCGACGCACTCAACTCGGGCGCCGTCTCTTCCGCCAGCATCATGGTGCCGTGTCCCTGGCTGACCGAAGTTGCCGACTATGCCAAGTCTCATCCCGATGCCGACCTCGGACTGCATCTCACCCTCACCAGCGAGTGGAAAACCTATCGCTGGGGCAGCGTCGACTCCAGCGACAGGGTCCCGAGCCTGCTGCAACCCGACGGTTCTTTTTATTCCGTAACCCCTGACGTAGCTACGCACGCTAAGCCGAGCGAAGCGGAACAGGAGATTCGAGCACAGGTCGAGCGCGCGCTCGCCGTGGGAATCCATCCTACCCATCTCGACAGCCACATGGGGTCACTCTTTTCGACACCCGAGCTGATCGCTGTCTATATCAAGGTGGCGCGTGACTACCACATGCCGTTCCTGGTCATCAATCCTCCCGGCGGACGCGCACCATATATGTCACTGATCGGACCCAACGATCTTATTCTGGATAACGTAGTCGTCGCTGGTGAAGGCCTCAAGCCCGACCAGACGAAAGACTTCTATCTCAACGCCGTCAAGAATCTGCAACCCGGCCTCACGGAAATGATTGTGCATCTCGGCCACGATGACGCCGAGTTGCAGGCGGTGATGGTCGATCACGCGGACTACGGAGCAGCCTGGCGCCAGCGCGACTTCGACATCGTCAACAGCCCGGAATTCAAGCAGGCGCTGCGCGTCAACCACGTCATCCTGGTGCACTGGAGAGACCTACAGAAGGTCCTCAACCAAAAATGACGCGAATTGGTTTTCATGGACGAATCGCTTCAGACCTGCCGGAACTTATTGCTTATTGCTCATTGTTCTTCGCCACAAACTCGGTCACAGTCACCGCGCGAAACTGGGTTGTTTCTCCCGCAGTGTAACGGCTATGTAGTTCGGTCTCGACCGACAGTGCGGTACCGTCGCTCTGGTTCGCGGGATAGCGCACCAGCCACACTCGCCTAGCTCCCGCGATCTTGTCGCGCCAGTCGTTCGATTGTGGGTGCACTTCGACCGGCACTGGGCGGTTGTTCGTGCCTCCTGGAAGCCAGTCGCGATAGCTCTCGGCGGCGAAGTCACCAACGCCTTGGTAATACAACACACGGTCTTGTGCCGTGGCGTGCATGATCAGGTAGTTTGCTACTCCGCGCCAGTCCTCGCGTTCCCGCGAGTAAGAGATAGAGGTGCTCGCCAGCGAAAGCAGGCACACCGCTGTGATCGCCAGCACTCTCATGCGGCGCTGCGCCAGCGCGTTCGCTCCCACCGCCACTGCCAGCAGCCACGCCGGAAGACAGATGATGAGAAAGCGGTGGAAGAAAACCGGCCTCATCACCGACGCCAGCAGTGTGAACACCACCGGAGTCAGCAGCCCGCTGGCCACCAGCGCATACGCCCAGTAGTCGCAGCTCGCGCGATCAGTTCGTCGTAATGCGAGCATGGTTCGGAAGAAGACAACGATCAGCGCCAGTTCCAACACTAGAAGCACCGGCCCTACGCTCTTGCCACTCTCCGCTGCGAGGAACACGCCGAGGTGATAGATCTCCAGCAGCGATGGCTTCTGCACCCAATCCAGATGCCGCGCAGGTTGGATGCGAACCATCCACAACACGGGCGCCGCAAATGCCGCGACCAGCACACCCGCAACCAGCAGTTGACGCCACGGTCGCCGCTCTCTCGGCAGCGCCACCAGAGTCACTGCGTGCGCCAGCGGAACTAGCAATCCAAAATAGTGGAAATAGAAAGTAACACCGGCGGCCAGCGCATACCAGCATGCGAGCGCATAACCGGGCCGCGCGATCAGCGTGGTGAACAGCCACGTCGAAGTCACAACGCCCAGAAGCAGCCAGCTGTAGCCGCGCACCTCCTGCGAATACACAACCGAGCACGTGCTCAGCGCAAGGAAGAGCGCCGCGAGCAGTCCCACGTTGCGCCCGAATAGACGCCTGCCCAGCAGGTACATCATCGGAAGGGTCGCGATGCCGGGCAGTACCGACAACAACCGCACGGTACTCTCACCCAGGTGAATTCCGAGCCACGGCCGCAGCATGACGTAATACAGCGCCATGTTGCCTTCCTCGGTCCACAGCCACTGCCAGAACGAATTGCCAGGCATGCGGGCAATCACCACGCTAGCAATCTCGTCAAGCCAGAAGCTCTTGGCCCCCAGAGCAATCAGCCGCAGCGCAGTACCCAGCGCCACAATGCTCCACAGCATCAGTGAGGAGTCGCGTGGTCCCACAACTTCGCTGGTGAGTGCGCGGCCATTCTGCGACACTCCTGCGGGATGCGGGCTGGAAATCATGCTCCGAATATAGCAGCGACGTATCGTGAGATCGGTAATTCGATCGGGTCGAGGAACCGGCCTATCGCTTGTTCTTGCTCTTGAGGATCACCAGGATTTCCTGCAGTCCCTGGCGCACTTTCTTGAGACCGTCGCCACGTCCCTGCTGGGGGAATTGCAGGCGAACCGGCTTGGCTTCCGCCTTCAAAAACTGGCGCGCCCCGGCAATGGTGTAGCCCTCTTCGTAGAGAAGTTTCTTGATGCGGAGCACGTTCTCCACGTCACGCGGCCGGTACATACGCTGTCCAGTGCCGCTCTTTACCGGCTTTAGTTGCGGGAATTCGCTCTCCCAGAAACGCAGTACGTACGCCGGAAGTTTGCACAATTTCGCGACTTCCCCGATGCGGAAATACAACTTGTCAGGAATCACCGGGTCGTCGGTGGTGCCTGCCTTCCGTGCCTTCTTCCTCGTCACATTCATCGCAAGTTTCCGTGGCCCGTCGCGCCGTTGCCGGCCGCAACCCCGCCAAACGGCGTAAGGCTTTCTTCTAGCACGAACCAACCTCGCAAACAACCGGCATCTGCCGCCGAGCGTTTGCTCAACGAAAAGACCTCCGAGAACGAAGTCGCGGAGGCCAGGTGTTCACTGCAAAAATTTAGCGAGGCCTGCGCCCCGCCGGGTTGGTTAGTGCTTTTTCTTCTTGGCTGCCTTCTTCACTGCCTTTTTCTTGGTTGCCATGGTGTTTTTCTCCTTAGAACCTTCTCCCTTGAAGGTCACGTTTTGACACCGCCCGCTCCACAGATACTCCACATATTGGATGAGCGATATGTCTGGTACTAGATATTGCGTTGCTGAATTTGGAATGTCAACAAAATTCTTCAAGAAATATGTTGCGCTGGCCGAACCGTCGTGCTCTACAGGATGCCGCCGCTTGCTCAAAAGTTGCCCAGTCACCGTCGAAGTCACGCAGGGAGTTGAGCTCGCATCATCGGCGGACCGCATACATACTTCTGGTGAGAAGGCTGGAGTATGCTGATTCTTCGCAGGCGGCATGCGACTCGGACCAGTGGTCGAATTCCGAGGCAACGCCGAAGGAGCACGGATTTGTCGGAGATTGGCGCCCTCTACATCGATGAGGCATTTCGCAGTCTGCGCGGGCATAAGCGCCTGGCGGATGAATCGATCGCGCAACTGAGTGACAAAGAATTCTTCGCTGTCCCTGACGCCGAGTCCAACAGCGTGGCCATCATCATTAAGCATATGGCGGGCAACATGCGCTCCCGATTTACCGATTTTCTGACCACTGACGGGGAGAAGCCGGACCGCAATCGCGACCAGGAGTTCATCATCGCGGCAAACGCTACGCGCGCGGAGATCCTCGCCGTGTGGGAGCAATACTGGCAGTTGGTCTTTGAGACCCTCAACGGAATCGGCCCGGGAGACCTCGAGCGGACGGTTGCAATTCGTGGTGAGCCGCACAGTGTGCTGCAAGCCATCAACCGCCAGGTGGCGCATTACGCCTACCACGTCGGGCAAATCGTTTTTCTCGCCAAGCATTGGAAGGGCGCAGAGTGGAAGACGTTGAGCGTCCCCAAGGGCCAGAGCGAAAAGTTCAACGCAAAGATGCTGAAGAAACAAAACATCAAGTAGAGGGTGCGGCATGGTTCGACTTCGTTCGGTAGGTGTACTCTCCTGCGCCAAGATTTTCGGCATCGTACATGTGGCACTTGGATTTTGTTTGGCTTGTTCTTCGTTCTGATCGGGCTGGTGGGACTGGCGACGGCTCCCGGACAACAAGAGCTTGGCATTGTTGGCATCCTGATCATCGCGGGCTTGTCGCCGTTCATTTACGGCCCTGGGTTTTGTGATTGGGGCCGTGGGGGCGCTCTTCTACAACTGGATTGCCTCTGCCATCGGGGGTCTCGAGATGGAACTCGATGCGGTTACATGCGCCGAATATGGCTGCAGCCCTTTTCGCCTCCAGAGCCCAGTCCGGCTGTCTAACTCTCGGCAGGATCGTAATCCGCGGGTTCTGGGAACCCAGCAAGATCCTCATCTATAGCAACGTTGCTCAGCAGGGAAGTTACTCAAACAGTTACTAGTAACTAAGTAGCAGTGACTAGGAACTTCTCAACATGGTAACAATCTCCAGTTTAACTAGGATAGCCAAATTAGATTACCTAAACCAATAAAGCTGCCTTTTTCGCATATGTTATAGCCTTAAAGTGGTTTTCTGTCAGTATTTTAGTGCTAATTATTGACGCGTTTGATAAGCCGTTTTGTGCGCCGGTTACTGGCATCTAGTCGCAATTGACTGCACATCGCACCAGGGACATACTTCGCCCCGAGTTGTAAATCTGTCAACCAACGCCACGTTCGTCCAAAGGTCGAGACTCGGCTTCCGTTCGCTACCTCAAACCACCCGGGTTTCTGTCTCCTCGAGACGTTTTCCTCCGAGACGTTTGGTTGTCGGGCTATTTCGTCGATACACAAACATTCATTAGGAGACAATTCAATGAACAGAAAAAGGATCGTACTCGGCATTGGAGTAACCGCTGCCGTTCTGGCCCTATGCTTAACGGCGTTTGCAACATTGCACATCGCTGTGAGCCCATCCACTGCCATAACCACTGCATTGGGGAACCCGGTAACTTTCGACGGCTTTTGCAACTACACGTGTACCATCAATTGGAGCTTGATAGAGAGCAATTCGAGCGTCGGAAGCATCAACAACGCGACTGGACCGCAAACCACCTTTACCCCTGGATCGTTGACAGGCGAAGTTATTGTCGTTGCGGATGACGGCAACGGTAACAGGGCCACAGCGAAGATAGTCGTCCAGTAAAAGTCGGCGCTTCATGGGTGCTGACGGCTAGCGACCGTCGCCTCACACAACTTCATGCTCTAAGGTCGGCCGGGCGAAAGTGCCCGGCCACTTTATTGGTACCGAGTCCGCAGATCATGGAGAGCGTAGGCCGCCATCAGCGGGCTACCAGCCGCGATCATTTCAGAAGCCTCTTCGATCCCCCCGCAGCTTCACCGCTAGCCTCCACATCTAAGGTCTTTACAACCCGATGCAAGAACTGGCCCAAACCTGCGAGCGGATCGCCGCGACTACCAAGAAGAGCGAGAAGATCGGCATCCTGGCGGAGTATTTTCGCTCGCGAGAACCCGCCGACGCGACGACCTCAGCAGTGTTCTTGTCGGGCCGCGCATTTCCTGCGTCTGAAGAACGGACACTGCAGGTGGGAAGCGCGCTGCTGTGGAAGGTCGTTTCGGAGTTGGCCAATGCACGCGATAGTGACTTGAAGGCAGCCTATCGCCAGCACGGAGACTTAGGTTCGGCCGCCCGCGAGATGCTAGAGGTCCGGACCGGCCGTCACATCGCGGAACACATTTCGCTTACGGAGGTGCGACGAGCTCTTGACGAGATCGCGGCCGCTCGAACTGCTGCCGCGAAAGGGACCTTACTGAAATCCTTGCTTCAGCGCGCGACACCGCTGGAAGCCAAGTACGTCCTGAAGATCATCACCGGTGATTTGCGAATTGGGCTGAAAGAAAGCCTGGTGGAAGAGGCCATCGCCAAGGCCTACGACGAGCCGTTCGTACAGGTGCAGCGCGCCAACATGTTGTTGGGTGATATCGGAGCGACGCTGGATCTGGCGGCAACTCGCCGTCTCGACCAGGCGCGCATGCGGCTGTTTCATCCGATCGGTTTCATGCTGGCCAGCCCCGCTGCCAACGCCCAGGAAGCATTCGAATACTTTGAGCACGCGCAGGTGGAAGACAAGTACGACGGCATCCGCGCGCAGGCGCACTGCGGAAATGGTCGCGTGCGAGTGTTCTCGCGCACGCTCGACGATGTATCGCAGTCGTTTCCTGAGTTGATTGCGACGCTGGGAAAGGTTCCGGGCGACGTTATTGTTGACGGGGAGATTGTCGCCTGGAAGAACAATAAAGATGGCGGTCACGCTATGCCGTTTTCGTCGCTGCAGCAGCGCCTGGGACGAAAGCAAGTCAGCGAAGAACTGCTGGCCGCAGTGCCGGTGGCTTACGTGGTGTTCGACGTGATTTACGGCGCGGATGGAGTCGCCCTTGATCGTCCTTTAGTGGAACGTAACGTGATCCTTGATCGAGTCTTTCCAGCCGATGGACGGATCGAGCCGGAACCTCTGCGAGGGCAACAAGCGGAACTTCTGTTCGAGGAGGAGAAGCCGGTCTCGGGTTGGGTGCTTCGCGCTCCCCTTCGTCCCGCGGACTCTGCGGAACAGCTCGAAGCGTATTTCGATCAGGCCATGGCGCGCGGCAACGAAGGCTTGATGATCAAAGACTTGAATTCACCGTATATGCCGGGGCGGCGAGGACGCTGGTGGCTGAAGTTAAAGCGCGAGCTGGCCACGCTCGACGTCGTGGTCACCGCGGTGGAATACGGACATGGCAAGCGGATCGGAGTGCTGAGCGACTACACGTTCGCAGTGCGCGAGGGCGAAGAGCTGGTCAACATCGGCAAGGCCTTTACGGGATTGACGGATGTTGAGATCGCCACGATGACGGAGTGGTTTCTGGCGCACACCACGGCGGACCACGGCTTTACGCGCGAAGTCGAGCCGCAGATTGTGCTGGAAGTGGCGTTCAATGCAATCATGCGTTCAGAGCGTCACGACAGCGGATACGCATTGCGCTTTCCGAGGATTGTTCGCATACGACGCGACAAGCCTCCGGCAGAGATCAACACAGTGGAGGATGTGGAAGTGATCTATGCGCGGCAGCATGGACGCGGAGTGCCGGACAGCCGCCATTGAACCCTCAATTGCACTTCTGTTCAGCAAGTTATCAAGTCACAGGGGAATCGGAGCCAAGTCAGAACCAGACCATTGTGCGGGAACACAAATCCGGGCAAAGTGCACCGCCGACAGGGGCGCATGGGGTATTGCATACTGGCCACCCTCAAAACGCTCAGGTGCGCGGCAGACTCGACTGTTCGCTGGCGGACAGTGATCCACATTTGCGAACGGGCGGATTGGGTGAAAAGTGGGACAGAACCTGCTTTTGTGACTGATAGGCAATAAGATAGCCGTGCATAGCTTCTGGCGTGGTGATTGCATTTATAACTTCACTCGATAAGCAGCAGAGCGGCGCGAGGTGATCCGATGATGATGGCAAGACCCGATTTGATCCTGCAGGACCTGAGGGTAGCCTTTCGGTCGTTGTGGCGGACCAAGGGGCTGGCGATCACTGTCATTCTGACGCTGGCTTTGGGAATCGGCGCGAATGCGGCGATCTTCAGCCTGGTGCGCGGAGTGCTGCTGCGGCCGCTGGTCAACCGCGACGAGAACCGGCTGATTTACATCCGGCAGAGCGCGCCCGGGCTCCAGCTCGAGAATGCGCAATTCTCCGTGCCGGAAATTCAGGACCTGAAAGGCAACCTGAAGACGATCAGTGCCATCGGAGACTTTTCTCAAATCGGCTTCACCATGGTTGGACTTGGAGACCCGCGCGAGGTGCGCGCCGGCGTAGTTGGCGGGACGTACTTCGAGGTCATGGGACTTCATCCCGTGTTGGGTAGGCTGCTCAACCAGAACGACGATGGCCCGAATGCCGCTGGCGCTTGCGTGCTTACGTATCGCTTCTGGAAGAACACACTCAAGGGCGACCCCACGGTGATCGGCAAGACAGTGCGGCTGGGAGACCGCACGGCCACAATTATCGGCGTGCTGGAGCCCTCGGTGCCATATCCAGCGGAGACCGAAATCATCGCCAACGTCGTGACCAGTCCGCATCATCTTTCCGCGACGATGGTCACCGGCCGCGTGCATCGCATGACCGAACTGTTCGGCCGCCTCGCTCCGGGCGCCACGCTGGAGCAGGCGAACGCCGAGCTCAGCACGGTTTACGCCTCGATGGTTAAGGCGCACCCCGAAGCCTACGCGCCGAACGGACAAAATCAGATCCACGCCGTGCTGCTCCGCGACCAGGTCACTTCGGGTGCGAAGGCGGTATTACTGGTGCTGCTGGCCGCTTCGGGATTGATCTTCATCATCGCGTGCTCGAACGTCGCCAATCTGATTCTGGCGCGCTCGGTGCGCCGCGAAGGCGAACTGGCAATTCGCGCTGCCCTGGGAGCGAGCACCGGAGCGTTGCGGCGCACTCTATTGGCGGAGAGCCTTTTGTTGTGCACGGCCGGCGCCGCGCTCGGACTGCTGATCACGGACCCGATGGTGTCTATTCTGGCCGGCTACGCTTCGCGTTTTTCTGTCCGCGCGCTCGATCTGACGGTGGACTTCAGCATCCTGTGGGTGGGAGCGGGGCTGGCGATCATTGCCGCGGTGCTTCTGGCATTCGTGCCGCGCCTGCCGTCGGCGGAGTCGTCGAGCGGAATGGGGCTGTCGAGCAGCAGTGTTCGCATCACGGGCGGTACGAGCCGCCGGCTGCGCATCTTCGCGGTGACACAGATCGCTGCTTCGTTTATCCTGCTGGCCGGCTCCAGCATTCTCATCAAGACCCTGTTCACACTGGAGTCGCAGCACACCGGTTTCGACATGCGGCGGGTGCTCGCGCTAAACGTGCCAATCGTGTCGTACGGAAGGACTCCCGAAGAGATCATCAACTTCTACCGCGAGGCGATCCGGCGCATCGACGCGCTGCCCGGCGTGGATCGCGTTGCCCTCGGTACCCAGGTGCCGTGGCGTGACGCCAACTCCCTTGGCCCTGGCTTCCAGGTCGCCGCGGAGGGCCACATCAAGAGTGCACGCGAGGAAGATCCTCGCGTTCTGTTCCGGGTGGTTTCTCCCGGCTTCTTTGCCGCACTCGGCACTCCGCTTATTGCGGGACGCGACTTCGACGACGACGACAAGCGCGGTGGAGAGCCTGTGGTGATCATCAGCCAGAGCGCGGCGCAGCGTCTGTTTCCCGGCCAGGACCCGATCAACCGGCACATCATGTGGACCGACCCGATCATGAAGTTCATTTACATCGGCACCGGCCCTCGCCGCGTAGTCGGTATCGTGGCTGATATGGACGACGACCATCTTGTTCCAGAGGCGCAGCTTACCATCTATCATCCGTTCGGACAGATACCAGACGTGTCTGCCGACAAGGACGTGTCGTTGTTCGGCGGACGTCTGTTCGTGCATACGCGCATGGATCCGCACGGATTGATCATTCCCATCACGGAGATCATTCGCAAAATGGCTGTTGACCAACCTGTCGAACGCGCTGCCACACTGGAAGAAATCCGGGCAGAAGTGCTGACGCCGGAGCGGCTGAATACGCTGGTGTTCGGCGGCATGGCAGGCGTCGCGCTGGCGATCGCGGTAGTTGGCGTTGCCGGCGTGCTGGCGTTTTCGGTCAGCGGGCGAACGCGCGAGTTCGGCATTCGGCTGGCGGTTGGAGCACAACCTCGGAACCTGCTGCTGGGTGTCATTGCTGAGGGAATGGTGATGGCAACCATGGGTATTGTTGTGGGCGCGGTTTTTGGGTACGGATTGATGCGCCTGGCGAGCCGTTATTTTCCAGCACTGGAGATGCCGACTGCGTTGCCGCTGGTCGTGTCGGTGGTTGTGCTGTTAGCCGCAGCGGTGATCGCGTCGGTGTTCCCGGCGGAGCGCGCGGCACGGGTTGACGTCACCCAGGCATTGCGGTCGGAGTAACGAATAAACCGTTCAAGTCCGCTTGAACGGGTCATCCGAATACGATTTCCCCGTCCGAGCTGATTTGGCTCGGGCGGGGATTTTGCTTGGACGGTTAGCGAGGACGTTCTTGGTGTCCGCCACCAGACGGGCGCTGGGCTACAGCTTGATGAGGCTGCGCTGCCGGGCGCTGACTCGGAGGACGCGAGACCGCGCGAGACTGCGGGGCAGACTGGCGGGGTGCGTTGTATGCCTGCCGTCCCTGCTGCTGCGGCGCAACCGGGCGTTGCATCGTCGCCGGACGCGGAACACTTCGCGCCTGCGAAGCCGACTGCTGCGTGTTGTTGCCCGGTCGCGGCACGTTCCCGTTTCCACGCGCCTGCTGCTGATAGTTCGACGGCCGTGAAGCGTTCTGTGACGCACGCGGCTGCGAGTAGTTTTGCGGCGGACGCGGTACGTTCACCGAAGCGCGCGTCTGTTGGTTGTTCTGTGGAGGACGCGGAACCTCTCTGGTGTTATTTGCCGCGTTCGCATTGGTCGTTGGCCGGTTCATTGCGGGCTGATTTGCGCGCGCTGTTTCGCGAGTGTTGAAAGCTCCGGGCCGCGGTGTCGCAGCTACTGCCGGCTGTCCGTGATTGGCGGACGCAAACTGCGCGCGGTCATTGCGAGCGAGCTGTTCGTGCTGCGCCTGCGCCGACGTGGCGCCGAAATGTTGTCCGCGCTCAGCCGCCATCTCTTGTGAATTGGGGCGTGCCTGAATTCCATGCGGGCCGCCGTTGTAGCTGACACGGTTGACGTTCACGTTGTTGACGACCGTCCGGTTGTAAACATTGTGAATGTTGGTAACGTTCACGTTGTTGACCGCGCGATTGTAGTAGAAGTCGCGCCCGCGCCAGTATCCACCCCAATAGCCGACACCGGTGTAACCGAAGCCATAGTTAATGCCGCCGTAGAAGCCGACGGTCGGTCCCCAGTATCCCGCATGCCAGTTATACAGTCCGGCGGAAAATCCCCAGTAGCCGGGGGTCCACAGGAAGCCCACCTGGGGAGGTATCACCCATGTTCCGGGTACCCAGTAATAACCGCCCGGGCCATATGCCCAGTAACCCGGTGTCCATATGTATCCAGGTCCGGGACAGAAAGGTTGCGAGTACACGGGCAACGCGGGCGGGCCAATCCCGACGGAAACGAACACCCCAGCCCATGAGCTGAGGGCGGTCACCAGAATCACAACACTCAACAACAACAAGCCACGTAGTCGAGTCATATCACCTCTCCTCTCGGTCTCATCTCGCGTGTGCATCTGCCATTTGACGCCTCACTCGATGACGACCCATCGGAAACGGCGCAATCACTCTCTACCAACCCCGCCTGCATCCGCAAGCTTCGGAGAATGTGTCAAGAATTGTGAAGGGGCACCGTCGAATCTGCAGACCGAAGAGCTTAGCCGTTACGGAGTCCTGCTACAATCGCGCGAATCTTCTAAGGTTAATCCTCTAGAGGGGTTCCTAGCGTGAAGCGCACCTCGGTAACACTTGCAGTATTCGCGATGGCTGTTTTGGCGTTCATGCCTGCATCGGCATCTGACAAAGCCGATGTAACGGCGGTCGTGCAAAAGTGGGCCGACAGCTTCAACTCCGGCGACCTCGAAGCGAGACGTGCGGTCGGCGCGCCTGATGCTGTCGTCCTTGACGACTTCCCGCCGCACGTATGGCAGGGATCTGGGGCCTGCGGCCAATGGTTCAAGGGCTACGTTGCTATGGCCGCGAAAGCATCCACCACCACCGGGAAGATCGTGGTCGGAGTGCCCCGCCACCTCGACGTTGAATCAGGTTTTGCCTATCTCGTCGCTCCAGTCACTCTTACTCTCAACAAACGCAGTAAGCCAGTAAGCGATAAGGGCGTCATTGCGATGGCATTGCACAAGGGTGATGCCGGATGCCGTATCACTGGGTGGACGTGGGTAGACCGATAGAGAATGACTGAGGGACTAAGCCCAGATTGCGCGCTGAAATCTCTTCGGAACGCGCATTTGCCAACGGCACGCAAATATGCGCCACCCGCCCATGCTTCGGGAAGTGTGTCTTCAAGTTTTTGCGCGGGATTGTCACCTGAGGTTTCCTGGCTGAATTCCTCCACCTCCTTGTCTTCGCAATGTGCTTGAGTCCCATATGCTCACAGATCGCCTGCACGATCTGCAAGAGCTTGGCGATCTCTTTCTCAGCTATCAAATCGACCTGCAAATTCAAGTGGTCTCGCAACTCTCCCCGTTTTGCCATTCGGTTCTGGCGCATGAGTATAAAACTGGAAAGTACCACCAACAGCGACGATCATTCCGAGCAGGAAGAACGGATAAGGATCAAAACGCGGAATCCGTGAAAACCGGCCCGTGTTTATCACGACCCAGGCGGCCACCAGCGAGACGTGGATCAGAACAAAGAGCATGCTGCCCGCAAAAGCCCGCCACGCGATCGCTCACGCGTTCCGATACGTTTCTCTGCTCCAAAAAGTCACGTTCTTGCCTCGTAATGGAATCAATATGCGATTGTGTATGCATAGAATTTTCGCTCATCGCACTTCTCTCCAGCCTGCCATCGGAGGAGCTTCCCGCAACGCAGGCACTTCTATCCTGACGCACTAATTCAAGCAACCGCTGAGTTTAGAGGTGGTCTCTTTGGGACAGACAGCTCGAGCTTCGATCTGTCAGGCTTTTCTTCAGAGGATTTCAATATGAGTATTGAGACGGTTTTGGTCGTTGTTTTAATTGTGTTCCTACTTGGTGGAGGCGGTTGGTACTGGGGACGCGGGCGTGCTTGAGCGCCGACCCGTTCGTGCTCCAGATAGCAGTTCACCAGCCCGCGACCGAGTTCTCGCTACCAGAAACGGGCGAAAGCCGGATGCCAGGTCCGCCCTTCTTCTGGGCGAACCTGGGATTCCCGAAACTTGAAACTGCTGACGCTGGGTGCTGGAGAAGAGAAAAGCGAAGAGCCTCCCCGTTCTATCCACAAAACACTATCCACTGACTCATCACCCTCCTCCGTGACCCACGTCCTAGGCACACCACCGCACTGCCCCTAAACTCCCGTCCTGAGGACAGGGAGAGCTGTCTTCCAACGCATGGGCAGCCGAACACGTTCCTCCCACCTCGAACGACGTAGGCGGTTGCGCCCTGTGCTTGTGTCAGTTCTTCTCCGACTGTTTAGCATCTCACCCGTCAAACCCCTTCTTGATCGCCAGAGAACCTCGCCTAACTTCTTTGCTACACGACTTTGCCTATAACTCTAATGGTTGCGGGAACTTGCCCATGATGGTGCTGCAAATCCCTTGTTTTCAAGAACAGGGGAAGGGGGTACCCCGCTGCCGAATCATACTCTCGCCACGACTTGGAACGCCTTCTCTCACGCAACCGCACACGTCGCCTGCGCTAAGATAGCCAGTTCTTCTCGGAGTGATTCATGACGACAGCTACTCGCACCAATCCGCTTTCTTACCTGACCGACCAGCTCAACGACCTGAAGCAGAGCGGCACCTACTTCAAGCTGCGCGTGCTCGACGACGAGCAGGCGCCGGTGTGCACGTTCGACGGCAAGAAGGTCATCAACCTGGCTTCGAACAACTACCTCGGACTGACAACGCATCCTAAGCTGCGCGAAGCCGCTCTGGAAGCCACAAGGAAGTTCGGAGTGGGTTCGGGGGCCGTCCGCACCATCGCCGGCACCATGAAGATCCACATGGAGCTGGAAGAGAAGATCGCGCGCTTTAAGAACGTCGAGGCCTGCGTGGTGTTTCAGTCGGGCTTCACGGCCAACGCGGGCACGGTGTCGGCGCTGCTGGGCAAGGAAGACTGGATCGTCTCCGACGAGCTGAACCACGCCAGCATCATCGATGGAGCGCGGCTGTCGCGGGCCAAAATCAAGGTCTTCCGCCACAAGGACACGGCGCACGCCGAAGAGCTGCTGAACGAGATCAAGAACGAGCCAGGGCGCAAGCTGCTGATCACCGACGGCGTGTTTTCGATGGACGGCGACATCGGACCGCTCCCCGCGCTGTGCGAGCTGGCCGAGAAGTACGGCGCCATCATGATGGTCGACGACGCGCACTCCTCGGGCGTGCTCGGACGCAACGGTCGCGGCACCGTCGACCATTTCGGGCTGCACGGGCGTGTGGATGTGCAGGTGGGCACGCTGTCGAAGGCCATCGGCGCGCTGGGGGGCTATGTATGCGGCACACGCGACCTGATCGAGTTTCTTTATCATCGCGGACGGCCGTTCCTGTTCTCGACGTCGCATCCGCCGTCAGTGGCAGCGACGTGCATCGCCGCGTTTGACATACTCGAGCAGGAACCGGAGCGCATCGACAAACTGTGGGAGAACACGCGCTACTGGAAGAAAGAACTGGGCGGACTGGGATTCAATATCGGCGGAGTAACTACTCCCGCCAGCGAGACGCCGATTACGCCCATTATCATCGGCGACGGCCGCCTCACCATGAACTTCTCGCGCGCGCTGTTCGACGAAGGTGTGCTGGGAACAGGCATCGCGTTCCCGACGGTACCGGAAGGCAAAGCGCGCATTAGGACGATCATGACCGCAACGCACACGCACGAAGAACTCGACCAGGCGCTCGATACGCTGAAACGCGTGGGCAATCGAATGGGGATTTTGTAGAGAGTGGTTAGTGGATAGAAAGAAGAGGCCAGAGGCCAGTGGCCAGTCACCAGGTGTCAGTTGCCAGTAAGTCCGGCCCTCTTCGGCTGAGCATGTACGCAATCGTGCCCGCCGTGTTCGGGCTGATCGCTGTCGCCACGCCATTCTTGCTGCATTCGATCCCGATATTGGGATTCGCGTTGCAGCGCGGCTTTGCGCTAGTGTGCCACCAGCGGCCGGATCGGTCGTTCGTTATGTTCGGAGGCCGCATCGCGGTGTGCGCAAGATGCCTTGGCATCTATCTCGGCGCGGCGATGGGCTTGCTGTTGCGTGTGCCGCGGCAAATTGCATGGCGATGTGTGATCGCAGCGGCGGCGATCAACTTGGGGGACTGGTTGGCGGAGATTGTAGGTCTCCATGGAAACTGGATGGTTGCGCGACTCATGATGGGAATTGCGCTTGGAGCCGCAGGAGGCTTATTGGGTGCGGCGAGCTTCGCGGAGTACTCAACTCGCACTCAAGCGAAAGAGGGTCGAGTGGCGTGCTCGAGTGGTTGTTGAATCTGTCTTACCCTTGAACCGACTGCGCCAATAGTGTCGCCCCGATAAGCAGCAGACCCGCATGGACAAACTTGAGAAAAGTGTCGCCCCGCAGCCGATGATTCGCCGCGCGCCCGAGCAGGATTGCGGGAACGACCACGAATAGTGACAGCAGGTAGTACCGCGTCACTTGGGAGATCCACAGTCCCGCCAGCCAATAGCCCAGCATTCCGATCACACTCGCTGGCAGAAAGTAGCCCTGCAGCGTGGCGCGGAAATGCTGTGCCGACCAGCGCCGCATCGCTCCATAGATCGCGAGCGGCGGCCCGTTCATGCCGTACGCGCCACCCAAAACTCCGGCGAAGAAACCGCATACCAGCAACCAAGCTCGACTGTCGCTGTGCAATTCGGGCGGCTTGCGGCCGAGCACCGCATATGCCGAAAAGGACATGATCACGACTGCCAGCGTGCCTTTGACGAGGCGATGGTTGCCTTCCGTCAGCAGCATGAGTCCCAGAGGTATGCCAAACAACGTCGCAACGACGAGCCAGCCCGCGCTGCGCACGTGGATGTTCCGCCAGTCCTGTGCGATGATGACCGCGGCGACAGTAATCGAAACCAGCACGGCCAGCGGGGCTGCGACGCTAATAGGGATACGGATGGCGAGCAGAGGAACGGCGACTAGTGCCTCGCCGAACCCGAAGGCCGATCGGATGAGCGTAGCGACAAAAATTACCAGCAGAACATAAACTGTCGTGCCATCCATTGTGCTCCCGGGCCCGACAACGACGGGCTGGTAGCCATTTGATCACATGCCGACGTCAACGCGATGCACATCGAAGCCGTAAAGAATGTGGAAGGAATCCTGTTTGTGCGCGTGATGATAAACGGCGGAGGGCGTGCTGAAGCATGAAAGCTCTGGATCGCTTCATCAAAGGCGACATGCACGGGATCCATTACGCGGTGAGCATTTTCTTCGCGAGCGCGATACTTTGGTTTCTCGTCCACGAGATGGCTGAGGCCAATCCTGTCTGGGCGATCAGCTCGATGGTCGCTACCAGCGATCCGGCGATGAAACAGGCGATGCTGATCTTGCGCGCGCGAATTACCAACACGCTCGTCGGCTGCTTGGTAGGACTGGTATTCATTGCCATCGGCGGGACGAAGCTGATCACTCTTCCTCTGGCCATGGCGGTCACCGTTCTGCTGTCGTCGTATGTAGTGCGCGTTCCAACCATGTGGCGGCAGGCGCCGATCAGTGCAGCGTTCGTCATCGCCGCTTCACTGGAGTATCACTCGCGAATACACGGCTTGAGGGCCGGCGCATTCCGCATGGGCGAAGTGTTGTTCGGCTGCCTGGTCGGAATCGGGGTGGCTTGGATCGTTTCTTTGGTTTGGCCGCTGCCGGAAGCTGCGCCTGCTGAACAGCCAGGGAGCAAGTGATGGGCTTGGGGCGGGAGACGGCTGTCGGAACGTAACACGGAAAGCCGAGATGAGATTACAACTGATCGATTACGTCTTGTGGTGGTCAGCCCCGATCTTGCAGCTGGGAGTGTCGGTGGCGCTATACAGTCGGAGGCTGTATCGGCAATACCCTTGCTTCTTCAATTACACGGTGCTGCAAACGCTCAGTGTGCCGGTGCTCATGCTGTGCAGGAGTTGGGCGGATTACTATTAAGTGTATTTCGTCATGATGGCTCTCAGCACTCTATTCTCATTTGCAGTCCTGCAGGACCTAATCAAGAACGGATTCCAGCCCACTGACACGCTTGCGAGGTTAAGCGCAATCCTGCTTGCCTCCACACTGGTTATTCTTGTCGCGATTCAAACTATCACGACCGGCATCCATGAATGGGTAAAGCCAGACACCTTGACGGAGTCGGTTCTTGCATCTCGACGCATATCGCAAGTCTTGCAGATCGGGCTACTGGTCTTACTTTGCTGTTTTAGAAAGAGTATGGGGATCTCGCGGGGCAGTATCCTGTGTGGGATCGCTCTCGGACTGGGGTTCTCCGCCGCCGTGAATGTACTGGTGATGACGCTGGTTACCCAACATTGTTATTTTGTTTCCAGGGGAACTTGGAGCCGAATAAATTACGCCGCTTATCTTCTGGCTTGCGGAGTCTGGCTGGCATACGCTATGCGTGGGTCCAGTGGACAGAGTGGCTACTGCTGGAAGCGAGTGGCTCCGCTGTAAGAGTTGTTTGGAGTTGCGGGTCGTGACCTTCGTGCATTTCGCGCGCGACGCGTAAATAATTGCGGCGACTGAGCCCTCGCCTTGGAATTTACCTCTGGACGGAATACGGCCTAACACTCTGACTTCAAAATGATTTGGCCGGCCAGATTTGATGCCCACGACTTCGCGGGGGCTTGACCTGAAAGATTTTGGGTGATTGGTCGGCTCTAGCAGACGATTTTAGAACTTTCATCCTATCCCAAGACCCAGTTTCGAGTGTCGAAATCGGCTCGGAACCATTTCCAGCAAGCTGAAAGATCAGATCCTGCAAACCTGGGATGATCCTGTCCTTAGCGCAATCGGATCTCCTAGCGCGTCACAGCCAGAATGCGGGTTGTGGCCGCAAATTTTCGGTACTCGTGGAAGGTAATGACATTGTCCATACAAGTGACAGGTATCGACTGAACACAGACGCGCGTTTCGGACCTGGCTGGCAGAAGGAACACTCCCGCGTCGCCCACTGGAGTCATCGCGTAATCGATGATCGTCGTCGCTGAAGCAAACCGCCCCGAGCCCGCGGGCAGGTGTAGCGGCTCTAGCTCCTCCCGAAGTGGGTGGCCGGTTTGCTGTTCCAACCATAATTCGCCTCGAAATTCCGGCCGCAGGGATCGTCCGTTGCTGTCACGCAAAGTCCAAAATGTGTTATTAGCAGAGGGTATGTGAAACTCGTAAATGGCGACGGGTAAACCTCGCAGAGTATCTTCCCTGCGAAACTTGAACTCAGCCACGCCGGCCGAGCTGAATAGATCCACTAAAAACGATCCCAACTCACCTGTTGAACTGAACCCTATACGCCTGGGAAGCGTGTCCGTGATGCTGCTGGAGGGAACAGGCTTGCCGTCGATTGTGATATTTGAAAAGAGCTCCTGGCCCTGCCAGAACGTGGCTTGTGCGGTAATGACCTTCGTTGAGAACTTTCCGCGAGCCGTGATCGTCTGCTGTGCGATGAAGTCAGGCAGTCGGCGTTGATAGGTCAGCGCGAATTCACAGAACTTCGAGATCAGGGTATGGCGGGCGTCGGCCGTCGAGAACGTAGAGCAGTAACTTGCATCCGCGACTGCGCCGCCCAACTCGATTGCAGCTGACGACGGCGGGATTACCGGCTGTACCTGCGGGGCCTGCCCCAGGCACGCCGCTGAAGAGAACATAACTCCAAGCAACAAGGCTCGACAACGTCTGTGGAGTTCCATGATCCACTACCCTTCTGCGGTGAGGGAGCAGGCCATCTATAGAAACACTGGGAGGGGAACTCTGACGGTAAAGAGATATTGCGCAAAGTAAAGTCTTCTTAAGTGAGGAACTGCTGTAATCGCTCGGGTCCTACGCCTCTAGGACACTCCGAAACCGCTTCCGGTCGTCATAGCAGGTTTGGCGGACCTAGTTCAACCTGAACCTTCAACCACTTACAGGTCCGCGGGAGATTGCCAAGTACCTGCAAATACCTGCAAATACCTGTAAGGCGCGGCAATCAAGGGTTGAGGAAAAGTGAAGCCCATTGGGGCAATTCCGTTCAAAGATGCTTTCGGCAGACGGAAACTGACAGTAGCTGCAATTGCTTGCGCGGATTACCGCCGTCTTCGGTCAAAAAGAAATGGTTTCGGTGGCTCTTCAACGCATCGAGTTAGAACGCTGTGCGTTAAGAGCACGACTCCGGTCGAAGTAGCGTAACGGCTCCCGCCGGGGCGCCATGTTCCGAGACTTCGCGTACGTTCCCGCAAACAATAGGGATTTGACCAAGCTAGTCATCTGATCCCTTGTCTCGCCGACCGAAAAGCGCCAAAATACGCGACACAGCGCAATACAAATACAACGGTTTCATTTCTTATAGCCATGCGGCGGACGGCAACCTTGCGCCTGCGGTGCAGTCCGCGTTGCATCGTTTCGCGCGGCCCTGGTACCGTCTGCGGTCGGTGCGAATTTTTCGCGACAAGACAGAGTTGGCAGTGACCCCGTCGCTCTGGGGAACGATCGAGAAGGCGCTGGCCGAGTCCGAATACTTCCTGCTTATGGCGTCCCCAGAAGCGGCCGCCTCGCCTTGGGTCCAGAAAGAGGTTGATTGGTGGCTCGCAAAGTGCTCCACTCGCGGCATTCTGATCCTCCTGACTGAGGGCGAGATCGCGTGGAGTTCAGCCACGAACGATTTCGATTGGTCGCGTACCACGGCCCTGCCGCCTAACCTCCGCGGACGAATGGCGGAGGAACCCAAGTGGGTGGACCTACGATGGGCGGGGAGTGAGGAGAAGTTGTCTCTGCGGGATACACAATTCCGGGAGGCTGTCCTCGACATTGCCACGCCGCTCCTGAAAAAGCCGAGGGCCGACATCTACAGAGAGGATGTGCGGGTTTACAAGAGGAACCAGCTGTGGGCGTACAGAGCTGTGACCGTAAGCTTGTTGTTAGCGGTGGGCGCCACGATTGCAGCGGTTATCGCGAGACGTGAGCAGGCAGTCGCTGAGTCACGGCAATTAGCTGAGATATCTACGGCGCGGTTATAAAGACGCTCGGCGTCTTTGTACCTCCCTTGGTTCTCATACACCAATGCCTGCGCATTAAGATCTGTTGCGATTACCTCCGTGAAATCACCATCCCGCAGATCGGGCATGGCTGGCTCTGCCATAGTCGTTATTCTCCTGAGTGTTGATACTGGCTGTGTAAGAGCCAGTGCTTGAACAACTCGATCATCATTAGAACCTGTTCCCCAGTCATGCCGCTATCAACAGAGCCGAGGCGGTTGCCGTCCAAAGACTTGTACAGGATGAAAAGTTGGCCGATGTCTCCCTTGACCTCCAACAGCGACTGGATGGCTTCCTCGACGGCAGCATTCTTGTCCTCGGGTGGCTCGGCGTTGCCTCTCTTGTTGGGAAGCACCAGCAGCTTGCGCTTCCGCCGCTCGACCCCATCCCACACGTGTTTTTCTTCGTCGGTCATTTCAGCCCACCAGCACGAATCAATTCTTGGTTATAGCCATCTGCAATGCTCGCCACTGCCCAAGTCTGTCCAATCACTGCAGAGGCTTTAGGGGACGACGAAGCCCGTAAGGTCGCTGCTCGTAGAGTTCACCACGAGGGCTTTGGGGCAGAGATATTGACGGACGGGGTTGGCTATTTAGGGCTCTGCACAAGAATCTGACAAAGGGCGCATTTTAAGCGGGTTTCCAAAATGTGCCTGATCAGACCCGAACCGCACGGCCAGCATGTCTGTGAGCGCAGAGGGCCTGATTTGGCTGGTATGGCGGCTTCGCTGTGGAAATGACGCGCCGTGGAAATCGGGGAAAAGTCAAAAGTCGGCCTTTCCCCGATTCCCACAACGCTTGGGAACCCGCACAAGACGCGGGTTTCCACATTCCCCCAGCGACGGCGGCTGCGGGCACTATCAAGATCAATACAGCCGAACCGCTAGAATCGCGGGGCTGTTCAGATTCCTGCACAGAACCCTATTTAGACGGATAATCATCTGGCCTTTCGCCGTCCGCCGCACGAGTCTTGACTTCGGCTCGCCGCACTTCAAGCAGGTCGCATACGATCTTGTCGAACGCCCCCAGTGTGGATTCAGCATGTGACTTCTCGGGCTCCATTGGGAACATATTCTTCAACTCAAATAGCTCACTACAAAACTGAAGAGTGTTATGCGAAGTCGAGAGTTGTTGCACATAGTCAACACTGCATTGCGTACACATCATATGGCTAATCTTGTATTACTTCCGCAAACTGAGTATTCGCAACATCGGTACACTTGACCATATGGTCAGGTATTGGGTTATCGACTACGTCCGATGAGATTAGCCTACGCTCCAAATGATACTGGAGACAATTACCACCAATCGCAAGTTCGCACTGTCTGTAGGGAGCAGCGCCACATGTTGGACAGCGCACTGTCAGGACCTTGGATATCAATAATATTACGGGGCATCATACCAAGATTCTCTTTGCGATTGGGCTTGAAGTCTGGTCAAAGTTGAACAATCTGGAATCAGACTACAGGCCATTGCTCGACTCCGTGATCCAACAGGGCACGAGGATCGCTGTACCGCCAGACATATTGACAGGAGGGGGAGGCATGCTGGATACCGCACTGTTGGCATCAATCGCGCAGCAATTGATGACCGAAGCGACCTATAGATCGGCTCTAAGGTTTTGCAGAAACATGCCCAGCGGGATGGTGGTGAGTATCCACCACCATGAAGCTGGAGTCCCGCAGGTCTGCTTCGCAAGCACGAAGAGAACGGCGAGAATGAGAACCCAGCTAGCATCGAAGCGGCTCACTTCGCAGCGGTTTCTCAGTCTCTTCATAAGCCACCTCTCAATGCAGAAGCCGAGCTTGGCAATTTAGCGTGTATTCCCCAGCGAACACGCTTGCACTAATTCTTATCGGCACATTGGGTTCACTCGCTCACGGGAATCGACTGCAAATGTTGCGGTGCCCGTTTGGCTTGAGTTGCAATCGCTCGGGTCATTGCCGAAGGATTGATCGGGCAAGGCAGGGATGGTGTGGCCATGAGCGATATCGAATTGTTGGCGTCAATCGCGCAGCAAGTGATCGCGAGTGACAACAACTTTCGCAACTGGATTCTGCCGCTGTCGTACTTGCTGCCGCATTCCTGGTTACATCCACCGTGATCTCTCGAAAGGCGAAAAGACACCGAAGATGACAATGCGGCATTCGTCTGGGCGGCAGGACGGCTCCCTGTCACATACAGCGACGGTTCAGGATGTTGATTAGTTAACTTCCGAGGGGTGATCTGACGGTTTGAGATCAGGTGGCCTCTGACGTTCACGGGCTCGCCTCTCTGGGACGCTGCTGTCACCCCATGCCCATCCACACTCGCAATTCGGGATTTCCTTCAGGTGCTTTTTTATCAGTACTCGGTGACATTGAGGGCAGGTGCGATACCACACTGGTTGGCCTTCTTTGGTTCTTACCCGACGAAGTCGAGGTACGAGAACTCAGCCTATTTATCGGCAATCTGGACGAAAACCTCAATTCGTAGGCGCGGAGGGTTTCGCTGCTGCGGGTCGGAAAACGTCTCCGCTGGTGGAGTTCACGACGAGGGCTCTAGGTCAGAAGTATTGACGGGAGGGATCGTGCTGGATACCGCGCTGTTGGCATCCATCGCCCAGTAGGTGAGCGTGACGTGGCATCAGGCCGTGCGTTTCAACGACAGAGTGGCCCAGAGCTTCGTGGCAGTGCTGGCCATACGGCACATGATGGGGAACTTGAACTCCAACTCACATTCCGCGCTGCAAAAGTCTAGCGTGTCATGAGCAGTTGAGATTTGTTGCACATAGTCACGTTTACATTTCATGCACATCATGTGGCGATTCCTTTGGTTGTTATGCCTTGAATATCGGCACCTCGGTGTGGAAAACTGCCGAGGCTCCGAAGCCAATCTTCTGGCATGATTCCAGTCGCACATTGCGAACGAATCCAACACCACCAAGCTGGAGGGTCACATCCGACTGCGATTCGGCTGGTATCGTTACGATTAGTTTAAGCACGGAAGCAACTGGCGGTATTGAGTCGCTCTCGATGAACACTCCTCCTTTCCCAATGTCGCGTGTAGTTCCGATGGCGTCATGCCACTGCCCATCTCCCGCGATCCATTGAAACTGGACTAGGCCAGCGATCGGGTACCGCACATTGTTCCGTCTGTCCTCTCGGATGGCTTTCGTGGCGGAGTATCTAGCTGGCCTATCCATGTCGCCCTCATTCTTCCCTTGAGGCTCAAGAGTAGAGCGACATGGAAATGCTCACAAGAGAGCGAAGAGCCCGACGCATCTCTTCTCTTATGCGGATGGGAAAGGTGGTACATGCCGTTAGGGGGAAGGTGTATCAGGCGAATGAGAATACTGGCCATGAGAAGGTGGAGAGTGCAATGTTCCTATTGTGGGAAGGAGCGCGGAAAACGATGTCAAATCACTGTAATCACGGATGCAACTAAGTACCATATGCTTACGCAGGATGGGAATCATAATGGTTACAGAGGGGATGCCAGTGCTAGGTGATAATCGCTGTCGTTCTACCCTCAAATTGACAAGGGTGATTTCATTGAAAAAGACCGCAGCGTTTTGCCGAGGGGCTCACCCGTTCACACTGGCGGCAGCACAGAATCCGTCACTGGTTCGGGTGTTAACCGTCACTGACGGAGCGTGAGTCACAAGATAGGTTGGGTTTCATCTTCCTGCCGCAATTGCTCCTCGCCGCCCCATCCGCCCACAGTGACGCCGCTACGCCGCCATCAAGTGCCGCCAGAGGAATGGAAGGCATTCCATGACTGATTTGTGGCTCTGTGGAAACTGCGGTTTTGTTGAACTTGAGAATGGACGGTGCCCAAAATGCTTGTCGGAGAACGTGATCTCTGAATACAAAGCCACCTGCGGCTTTATGGCGAGCAGAGATACGTTTATCGCAAAAGATGGTATAGCCAAGCATTGGGAAGAGGAAGAGAAGAAACTTCATATAGTCAGAAACGAGAATCGACAAGTCGAGCCAAGTGAGCAGAAGCCTTGGCGCTCGTCACGGCGTGTTGGCAAAGCCGCCTCGCGGATTCGATTGCGACCACCGCTTCATCGATGACCTCAAGATGAAGGATTGTGTTACATCGATTGCGTTCAGCGACGAATAGGTGTGCGGTCAGAAGTTCCTGCGGATTTCGCTGCAGCCTGTCGCAGGATGTCTCCGCTGGTCGAGTTCACGACGAGGACTCTCGGTCAGAAATATTATGGCGTGGGAGATCGTCCTAAATTGTTCTGCTGGCATCGGTCACCCAGCAATGACGAGCGGCAACTCAGTTGATGCGGACTACTTTCTCCCGAAGTCGCGGAGTTGTTGGGACTCCTCAGCCTCTTTGCTTTCGCGAAGTTCTCGATCATCCCTGTTTGTGCTGCGGCAATGCGATCCTTGAAAACCTTGATTTTCTTATGTACGTCTGCGAACGAGTTTGTGTTCGGCAAGGGCCTTCCGCTTGGCCTCCTGCCTGATGTGGGAATGGCCCTCGAAAAGAAGGAAAAAGGAGCGCGACTGTTTGTGGCTTCGAAGCACCGAAGCTTGTTGTGCACTTCGATCAACTGGAGAACAAGCATTAGAACGTCGCCGACTACAAAGAACCAGAGCAACGAGCGTCGCGTAAGGTTGGCCGGGCGCTGAGTCCTGAGCAGGAACTGCGCCTGTTACCGTCGCCAGCGGCCGCCCGGAGTGGAGTGTTGCGTTCTGGATCTCGTTGGTCGCTGCCAACACAACGGCTGGAGGGTGCGAACTCAGGAACTTGACAGTCGGCGACATCAACCTTGCGAGCCGGATGATGTATGTGCGGGTGGGCAAGAACCGATTCCGGCTGCGGGCAATCCCCTTGAACCAAACTGCAACCTGGGCGATGGAGCAGTTGTTGAGCCGTGCTCGTGCGCTGGGCGCAGACAGCCCTGATCATTACCTGATTCCACACCGCGTGAGTGGCAAGTTCTACGACGTCACCGAGCCGCCCAGCCGGTGGGCCTGGAGAAGTGCATGGCGGAAGCTCACAGAGGAAGCGGGACTCGCCGGACTCCGCCCCCACGATCTTCGACACCACGCGATCACCAAGCTCGCGGAGTCCCCGGCCAGTGAGCAAACCATCATGGCGATCGCGGGACACGTCTCCCGGGAGATGCTGGAGCACTATTCCCACATTAGGCAGGAGGCCAAGCGGAAGGCCCTTGAGGCGCTGGATCACGTCACAATTACGGCACAATTTGAGAAATGGAAGGCCGCCGCTCGGAAGGCGAAGGAGCGGAAACCCACGAAAACAAAGGAGAGAATTGGTCGGCCCTAGCAGACGATTTCAGAACTTTGGTCCTGTCCCAAGACCTCGTTTTGAGTGTCACAGTGGGCTGGGAACAATTTCCAGCAAGCTGACAGAATAGATCCCCCTCGCCTTGTGTTCTGCGAGCGGATTCGTGCCGAAAGGGAACGGTTTTGGCCCAACTTCCGGCTTGCCGACAAACCGGGAAGGGGATTCGGTTACTGGCCACCAAGGACGTGTTTTCGGTAGTGTCCTAAAGTTGCGTTGCTGCCTCGCTTGCGGGGCACCGGGGGCTTAATGTTGCTGGCAGAAAACAAGGGCAAAGGTGAGCAGAGCAATCACGGCCGCGTTACAGCTTCCTTAGTTACTGGGCAAACAAGCACAGTAATGTGGTATCGCAATACATCTTTACCTAAGCCCTGAGGATTCTGATCGGCGGTCGGGAAGCTCTGTTCAATCAGCGGCTTTTGATGCAATCCGCAGATTGGCACGTCTGAATTCGGGGAATGTGCCATATAACACTTTGTTTCCATGGAATGTGACTCTATTCGGCTGCTAGCAGTTCCGCAATCGTCCAGACGTGATCGGTAATCCCAGCTTCCATTGCGGGCGTTACTCTGAGGCTTTTGTGTATCCGGCAGAAATTGTAATACGCGAAGTGCAGAGCGCAAGCGGCTTTGTGATTGTCCAGCTTCTTTGAAAAAGCATTCGTTAGCCGCGTGAAGCGCCGAATTGCCATGCGAATCGTGAGGTTCTGGCGCTCAACGTAGGTGGTGGAGATGTGGCGCGGGTCTGGGCGACCGTCGCGTATCTTGATTATCGTTTCTGTCATCGGCGAAGGCGAATAGCGACCAGCAGCGTCATGCTGCCCATAATCGCCGTATATTTTTATCATCTGCGCAAAGTCGGCCTGCCCAGCGAACACGTCTTCGACTCCCTTGCGGTAGAACACGAAACCATCAGTCGTGATCTGGAAGCGGTACTCTTCCGCCATGCGGTCACGAAGATCGGCGAGAAACGCATACGTGGTAGCGCGGTCACGTTTGCCGACCATAAACTTTAGGACACTACCTGTTTTCGTTCTCTGTAAGCGCTCTCGGTTGTGGCAATATAATGCTGAAGGATGAAAGTCACTCGAAACACGCTGTCCGAGGTCGCCCCAACGCTGGCGAAGCAGTCATTCCCCGATTTGTTGGAACGTTAGTAGTTAAGCTGGGCTGAGGGGCTCATTGGGCCGAAACCACGTTGGCGTGGCGCGCGATCACACACCACGTATTCCCGTCCTTCTTCCAGATATCCGTGAACCGTCGCTGGACCGTCTTTCCGGCCAGGGGGGCATCGCCGATCGGTTGGACGGTCTCCGCGCCCATTATGATGGCGAAATTGCCGTCGATGCGGATGAATTCGATCTTCCGCTCGAACGAGGAGTAAACGGCTGATTTCTGAACCCTGGCTAGGACATCGTGCCGACCGATCACCACGTTGTTCGCTGGCGAGTTGACCGTCAGCTGTTCACACCACAGGTGCTCGAGCGCGGCGTAGTTCCGGTCCAGAACGGCTTTTCGCTCCTGGTCGTCGAGCGATCGAACAGTTTCCTCGTCGGCGGGCGCACCGCCTAATGCTAAAGCTGCTCTATTCGAGCCGATAGGGCCAAGGAACAGCAGTAGCAATACGAAGGTCACTCCTTTTTTCATTTCACACCTCCTCCGAGGGAATTCCTTGGGCTTAACTATACAGCCGTCGAGATTCTGAAAGTCCGTCGAGTTAAGATCCAGCCGCGCCTAGCGCTGATCGCCTTTCTTGAAGGACGCTCTGGCAGGACCCCGAAAGCCGCCTGGATTCGTTTTCCGTGCTGCAGGTCTTGTGGGTCGTGTCACGGGCAAACGTGAACTAATCCCAAGGTCAGTGTTGCCGACAACTCGCCCGGAACTCGACCCACAAATGGCGTACAAGTTTCGATGGCGTTGCCCAATTTGTAGATCAGAGGGTCAAGGACCATAACCGTCGACGTGATCGAAGGTCGCTGTTTGGTCATCCTTTCCCAGAGATTGATTGCGGGCTGTCGCGTTGCGCGTCGATGAGCATCCCGAGGGCTTGACGGACGCCACTCAACGTTTCGGCAGCCGTCGGTGATAATGCTGCCCATCCTACGTACCCGTCAGGACGCACAAACGCGACCAGGTTGGATCGGGCCTGCCATTGGCGCCATAGCGGGTCAGTTTCCTCGATCTTGCGGCTCGCGATGCGCTGGCAGTCTGCGGTCACTATTTAGCTGGATCATTGCCTGTTCAAGCTCTCGCAAGATCTGCGCGGAAGCACCAAAGCTGATTATGGTGGGTTCCGGCAATGGCCCACCAGGGGCGCGGCGGCCAGCCCACTTCCGTTCTCCGAATATCAGCGGAGATGTTTTGTAGCGCGTTCCAAGCATCGCGAGACCTCGGCCAGCGGCGCGTCGAATCTGACTATTCCGCAAGGCAAGCCCCCCAGCCCACAGTGCTATTGGGAGGAGACGCCGCTGCGAAGCAGTCAAAATAATCCGAGTAAGGTATGTGGTGCCCGCGCAGAACGAACGAGGCGATTGCCGGGCGCCGCTCCTGATCGTACGAATCGAGCAGTTGTTCGATGTTTCCACCCTTTAAGGCAAAAGCGAGTTTCCAGGCAAGATTTTGGGCATCTTGCATGCCGCTGTTCATGCCCTAGGCCACCCGCCGGGCTGCTGATATGTGCCGCGTCGCCAGCGAGCAGGACGCGTCCCTTCCGGAATGATGGAGCTATCCGTGCATGGATAGAGAAGGCGGCAACCCAGTTCTGTTCGAACGACCCCGGCCCGAGAAGACGCGCAACCAGGTTGGAGATGCGTTCGCTACTCAGAGCTTCTTCTTCACTTTCGTCGGCCGGAATGGGGCCCATTAAACGCCAGTTGAATGGTTTATATCGGATTGCCCCGACCATGCCGGAGTGCATCAAATGGAGCCTCGGAAAAGGTAGCTCGTCCCGGAGAGAGTCTGGAATCTGAACGTCATAAAGAAATATGCGAATCGGAAATGTGGTCCCTTCAAGACCCTCCTCCCAGACTCGTCGTACGCTGCTGTGTGCCCCATCACATCCGACGAGAAAGGAGGCAGTCATCGTCGTCTGAACTTCGCTACTGTCGGCAAACGAGACCACCAAGTGATCGGATGTCTCCGTGTATGACACAAACTGGTGGCCGAAGCGCACCTCGCAGAGCCCTGTTTCAAGTACGCGATGGAGGAGAAGCCGTTCCACACGATCCTGGGGAAGGAAAAGCATTCCGGGATAGGCCGTCTCGGTGGCAATTTCATCAAAACTCATTCTGAGAACAACTTTGTTGCGATCGACGTCATGCAAATTGATATGCCGAAGGAAGCAACCCGCCTGCATGAACTCGTCCGCCATGCCGTAAGAGCTCAGAAGCTCCAAAGTACTGGCCTGTACGGCGAGGGCCCGTGAATGCTCGTCAAGTTTTGGTTTCTTCTCGATAACGATGGAGCGAATACCTTGCTTCGCCAGGCCGGCTGCAAGAGTCAGGCCAACAGGCCCCGCCCCCACAATCATCACCGGGACATCCGATGTTGGCGGAATTGAATTCTCGCGCATTTGCAGACCCTTCAACAGCCGCAGGGGCGAAGGTTGAGTTGCCGAGACGAGTCTACTCTGTCGCGAATGTCACAGCGCACTGCCACATCTCATGCAGCGAGTTGCTTGTTGCAAATTCTCACGGGCATGAACGCTGAAGTCCAGGCCGTCTTGTTGATTTCGATAGCTGAACTCCTTATTCCCGAGTCACGGGCAAACCGGAATTTGGGATCTCGCGCGTCAAGTGCTCTTGGGCCAAAATCATGTACTTCTGGCACAATCCAATTTCCCAAGACCGTGCCCTTAATACCTGTGACTTACACGCCCCGCTCAGGCTGCATTTTCGGCACACTCGAAAGGGGTCGAGTTGTCCGCCTGCTGCTCCAAGAACGTCCTGTACGCCTACTACACAAACACTTGCTTTTTCAGCGCTCGCATCGGGCGTTCCGGTCTATCCAACACCAAGTCATTTTGTAAACCTGAACGAGCGCTTGGAGTTTGCCGAGCAATCAACAGCTTGCGAGCGCAGTACGCGAGAGGTCTTGGAAATAAGTGTTGCCGATACATGGTGGGTTGGTACAGGCAAGGTACAGGTGTCTAATGTAGTTCAGGAAATCAAGGTCCACGTAGGACGCGACCGATCGAGGATCAGCGGCTGACTCCAGGTGGTACGCACCCAGGGTTGTAGCGCGGCCTGGTCTCGCGATAAACGATATAGACATGGAACAGAAATGGTTCGAAATGGCGGAAATTCGCAAGCGCCGATTCGACAGCGCAGTTTGGATTCCGCTTCGCGCAAGCCAACGAAGTGAAACGGCTAAGTGGGGATATCTCGGGCATAAGTCCGAGTTTTTCGGCGCGGGAACCCTTGCCGTTCCGCTAAGCAAGCGCGATGCCGCCGCCAGTCTAGGCTGGATGGACCTTGGCCTTGCGCACGACCACTGCGGCTAACGCAGACCGTGATCGCTACGTCGCAGCGGATGAGTGTGAGGACAGGCAGCTGCAGGGGGCTGTTCGGCTCGTGATGTCACAGCGCGGCAATTCTGCCGAACCACAGACGTGGCACATCCACCCTGACTTCGTGATTACGCTTGGACTGAAGCGGGAGGGAAACGTCTGGGTTGCAATGGACGAGGACTACATGGAAGTCGTTCGCCTGAAGCTGGACGAGGACAACAGGCCGAGGCTGCTGGAGGTGCGCGCCGAGCACCTGAAGGACTACCTGCGCGCAAGACAGATGGCGCTGCTCATCTCGTGGTACCGAGAGCGGCAAGAGGTCGTCGATGCAGAGCCAGACTTCAAGTGGCCGAAACCCGACGGATCGTACACGGACGGTGAACGGTGGGAAGGGCGCATTTACTCAATCCACGAAGGCGGCGAGCGGTTTGGCAGCTCCATGGCGGTGATGCGCGTAACCCGGAACAACCTCGACATCGAGGAAGACGTGCCACAGATTGGAGTTTCCGATGAGACAGCGACTTCAAGCTTCACGCGCAAGGTGTCAGAAAAGCGGAAGCTGTATCGCGTCGTTGGTGAGGTCTGGCGTAACGAGTGGGTTGAGCCAGGTGAGACGAGTACCCGCATTTGCCGCGACGAACCAGACCCGCCTGTCGCCTTCGTCGTGGACGCAGCAGGCAAGAGGCAGACGGCCAAGAGTCTGATCGATAGTGGCAGGTGGTTATGGTTCAAACCCGAGCTGATACACGCTCTCATGGAGCGGCGCGGTGGAGCATTGGAGTGGTACACGAGCGAAACGGGTGCCGTAAAAGGATCACCGGATTACAACGTCCACTTCGGCATCAACAGCCTTGGGTTGGTGAACGCCTACGCCAAAGATGTGGCCCTGCTTCCGGAGTGGCTCCAGCGCATCTGGACCGGTTTCAACGTCAGCCCCGAAGGTAAGGTGTCTGAGGAACTGTTCTCGGCGCAAGGACAGGGAGAACCCGCATGCACGCAACCGCCGGAGCCGTTTCTCCCGGTTGGCGTCGTAGTTTTAAACGAAGCCTTCACAAAGCGCTTCGGGATAGCGTTGTTTCGCCCGTACACCGAGTCCGAAGAAGTATTCAAGTCCTGCCACCGCTTCAAGGCATTGAGCGCGTCGGGTCTCCATGGATTGGCGAAAGACGTAGTGCGCGTGGTTGTCGAGCACATCGATACGGCAGCGCTTCACAAAGTTGTAGCGCCTCCACGGGGAGAGAAGTGGGGTTCTTTGAAGTCACTGGAGAAGGTTCTCGCCACGGCGACCGGGGAAGAAAGGGCGCACGCCGCGCTTGCGCCGTTACATGGCATCTACAATCTGCGATTGGCAGATGCGCACGTTGCGAGTAAGGACCTCGACGAAGCGTACGCGTTGGATCACGTGAATAGGATGTTGCCCTTCGTCATGCAAGGAAGAGACCTGTTGATTACTTGCGTGACCTCCCTACACATGATCGCAGACGCCCTCAAATAAAGGACGGGATGAATACTGTGCCAAAAACAATCCCTGAGCGCGGACGCTACGCCATTGATTTGATAGCGGCAGTTCGGCGGTTTCAGCGCGGTTCAAAATCACACGCGTTCCACACGAGTGCAACCAGGCCGATGACACTGACCCCGGGTACGAAACTGGATGGTTATGAGATTTTCAGCCCGTTCTCTAAGTATTTCAATGCGAGGCTAGAGAGTTGCTTCTCGTGCTCTGATCATAAAGATTGAACGCTCGTGCGCCTGGGCGCGCAATTCTGATCGAACTTGAGACAGCCCACGAATGTGCCCCCGAATCTGCGGCGGAACAGGACAGCCTCGTGAGGTCATGTCTCGACTTCGCCAGCCGCGTTGAGCACTTGCCACGGACATAACGTCCAGCTCTTATATCTAAACTGGCATAGTTCAGTAAATCTTTACAATCCTTAATGTTGTGCCGGAGGCAAACGGGTGTAACATCGCGCCCTCACCTGAGGCCATCGAGGAAGGTCCGCATGAGGCCGCTGGAGCTAGTCAAACTAGATCGCCTGATGGCGCGGTCAAGAGGTAGGTCTCAGGTAGTTATCGGATTGATTGACGGCCCGGTGTCTATGGATCATCCAGACCTTTCCGGAGCTCAAGTCCGCGAAGTTCCCGGACAGCATTCCGCATCTTGCTCCCTCGCCAGCAGTGTCGCCTGTATGCACGGAACGTTCGTAGCGGGTATGCTTTGCGCCCGACGAGGTTCTTCAGCGCCTGCCATCTGTCCCGACTGCACTCTTCTGGTGCGACCGATCTTCCCCGAAAACTCCGCAGCTAATGGACAGATGCCAAGCGCTAGTCCGGAAGAACTTGCGACCGCCATTACCGACATAATTGGCGCGGGCGCGAATGTCATTAACCTGAGCGCCGCGCTTGCCCAGCCGTCGTCCCGCGGAGAACACCAACTGGAGCAGGCCCTGGATTATGCCGCCCACCGCGGAGTGCTGGTAGTTGCGGCGGCGGGCAACCAGGGCACGCTGGGCAGTTCCGCTATCACGCGCCACCCTTGGGTGATTCCGGTTGTGGCTTGCGATCTTCAGGGCAGGCCCACTGCGGAGTCGAACCTGGGCAGCTCCATCGGCCGTTGGGGACTGGCCGCGCCGGGGCAAGACATAGTCAGCCTCGGGCCAAATGACGAGCCGCAAACCTCGTCGGGCACCAGCGCCGCGGCGCCCTTCGTCACCGGCGCAATCGCGCTGCTGTTGTCTGAATTTCCCAACGCTACTGCAGCCAACATTAAGCTAGCGGTCACTCAAGCTGGCAAGCCGCCGCGCCGAACTATCGCACCGCCCCTGCTCGATGCCTGGGCGGCCTACACTCAAGTTCCGGTCGGCCCAGTAACAAGGAGATGACGATGAGCAACATCCCAAGATTCAGTGCGGAAGCTTCGCTCTATAAGAAAACCGAAGGTTTTGCGCAGACAGCTCAAGAACGCAGTCTCCCGCGTGGCAAAGTTACGCCCGCCAGCATCCCATCGGCGTGTTCCGGCTACTGCGATGCCAAGTATAGCCCGCTCGATCCAAGAAACTACGTTTGCTGGTGGTACTGCGTCAGCGGAGGCATCCTGATCATAAAACATCCGCCCGGTGGGCCGGGAAAGCTGTGAGCTAGGTTATGAAAGAACTTCGGGGGAGACGTGGCGAGAAGAAAAAGCACGTTAGCAAACCAGAGTAGACCACAACACGCATCGCATCGCGTGCGGCTTCCCGGATTCCTGATCGAAGAAGAAGTCGGCCTGGGAGACGTGATCAAGAAAACGACCTATGCCATGGGCATCAAGCCCTGCAACGGATGCGAGAAGCGAGCCGCGGCCCTGAACCGCTGGATGACTTTCTCGCGATGATATTGCCAACACGAACTAGTTCGTAAGGAGGACCACGATGGAGCAAGCGCACACCGAAGTTCAAGAGCCAACCCTAAACTCACCCGCAGTTCGGGATGACCAGCCCGCCCCGGTTGCAGCTTCTGTCCAGCCTGCCGCCCAGACGGTTTCCCCGCAAGCTTGCTCGACCTGCGGAACCGCGCCTGCCGCCAACAGTGGAACCGCCGCTTCACCTTCCTGGATCTATGCCATTGGCAACATTGAAGCACGCTTCTCGTCCATTTCTCTGGAGAAGGAGTTCGCTCAAGCAACCGGACGCGACAAGACTGCGGGGCTCACCGACCGGCAAACGCTGCATGCTGTGTTGTCCAAGCCGGAGAACCGCTACCTGGTTCGGCAGCTCTGCTTTGTCATGACGATCGAAGGGCTGGAAACCTACATTCTGGTTCCGCGCGATCCGGCCGACATCAGCCTGCTGGTGGAAGCGCTGCGTCCCACCCCCCAACCCTGGGACTTGGATATCGTCATTGGCATGAAGGGGCCGATCGCGCCGCCGCAGATGTGCAACGGCTTGATGGTGCCCATCGTGGTCTTCGACCAGATTTATTCCTTCGACCGCGAGGCGCTGATCAAGGCGATTCCCAAGCCGGAGAAGACTTCCGCCAAGGAATTTGCTCCCGCGGCCGAGGAGTTGTTCGACCGCATCATGCAGTTGACCGACAACTCTGGAGCCACCGACGAGCATCGCGCCTTGAACTACCTCGCGGTGCGCTACCCGGCCATCTACGCCAGAGCTGCTGAAGAGTTCGCGCGGAACTCTTCACTCACCGGCGTGTACGTCCAGGGATCGGCGCTCAGCGGCGTGCGCAAGGTGTTGGACGTTGTCTTCTCTTACACCAACCGCGGCACGGATGTAGCAGACAAATGCTTCGTCCGGGTGGATGTAACTGACGAATTTCCGTTCCTGGTGACCAAGCTGTCGCCGTACTACGATCGATAACCACAAACCGAGGAGGTGTTCGAAATGAACGTGCCAGGATTTACCGCGGAAGCTTCGCTTAGCCGAACGACCAATCAATACCAGAGGAATACCGTCTTCGGCAGTTCAGGTGCAGTTGAGGTTTTGCCCATGGAGCATATGGAGGGCGCGCCCATTGCAACGCAATGGCTGGGATGGCACTGGCCGTGGGAACGACCAGTAACGTGCTGTGCGATAGGCTACGAGGGAAAACCATATTGCAACACCACGTGGGTACCGATTTGGTATAGCTGCCACTGTGAGTTTGGTGCTGCGATTTGTCACCCTCCGGTACTCAGGTAGGGGCAGTGTTTGAGGACAGGTGAAGTGCCGGGTGCCCCATCCTTTCGCCCGCCTTTGGCGAAAGGGTGGGAGGAGGCAAGCGGACATGACCGCACACTTCGCTTTGTTGTTCACGCAGTTGTTGTCGTATTGCGACCGTTTAACGAAAGAGGTAGAAGGAGTTCATTCCGATGCGTTTACCCGAATTTACCGCTGAGGCTTCCCTGGGCGAGAATAGTAAACACTACCTTGTCACCTCGGGGCATACGGCTGAGGTATCTACCAGATCCCTCCAGCCGCAACTTCACATTCGATTCACTGGGATTGAGTGCGAATTAGCTGCGATTAGCTGTATCCTGTTCGACCAGTGCTACTACTATAACCATAATTGCTTGCCACCCCCTCGGCCTCCGGCCACAGGTGGTGGGGGAGGGAACGGCGGCGGCGGCTCGTCCCCCGGCCCCGGGTCAACGCACGTAGTGGCGGTTTTCTAGGCCGCGCGTGCAGGCAGTGTAGCGGTTGATCGCGGTTAGTGTTTCTCACGTTGAGCCGGCTCGCGCAAAGTCGGCCCCGACCCTTCGGAACTGCGGACTCCGGCGCTCAGTCGCGGAGTTCTTCGTGCGCGTGATCGTGGGCCACGGCTTCTGTTATTGGTCAAGAAGCTGTGGCCGAATTCCGACCGCTGAACGTAAGCACGAATAGGAGGCATAAGTTGAGCTTGCCACAATTTACCGCCGAGGCGGCGTTGTATAAATCCATGGGTACTTTCAGCCCCAGTGGACTGATGCATCAGATTTCTGTCACTGGGGACCCCATAATCTTGGCGGGAACCTGCATGTGTACCGATCCAAGCTGCACCTGGAGCTGCGCCGCTGCGCCTCCGCCGAATCACTGCTCTGGGTGTGACACCCTGAGCGGTTGCGCAAAGCTTGAGTGCCTTTGCAAATGCGAGGGCGGAATTCCGGTGCCAGTTGACGCTCCAACGCGCTGTGGGTGGGTCTGTACCTAAACCCGCTGGGCCCCCTTCTTTATCGATCGCCTTTTTCGGAAGAGTGTGAGCGGACGAATGGAGGTTGCCGACAAGTTCCCGTTCCTGGTCACGAAGCTTTTGCGTATTACGACCGGTGGTGAATGCGATGCGGGAAGAAGCAACGCAGCGCAGGACCGCTCTCGCCGCCGCGTTACGAGCGATTTCAAGACCACGCAAAGGGTCGCACGGCCATAGATTGACCGACACCGATTTGGACTAACCCTGCTCGTCATCTACGAAAGGAGTATGCCGTGAACACCCTACAGGGGTTTCGATTGCCCGGGTTTACTGCAGAGTCGTCTATGGTGAGCGCCATCCGATTTCGTGGCCGCAATTCCTCGTCGCCCAACTTGGGAGCGGGGGTTGCGCCTGCTGGATTAAACGTGACCTGCAATTGCGGATGTCCATGCGCCGGAAGCAGTGGAGGCACAGGAAGTTCAGGAAGTACAGGATCTACGGGATCTACAGGGGGCCCACCCGGGGACTGCCAATGCGCACCCGGCTTGTTCGGGTATGATTGCTCGTTCTCGGTCATCAATTGCAACCCGGGATTTGTTCCTAGCTGCCACTGTCCCGTTGCTGGCAATCCGTCGTGTGAGTGCGTTCCGATCACGCAATGACAGCCGGATATCCCATCCTTTCGCCCGTCTTTGGCGAAAGGGTGGGAGCAAGAGGTTCGATCTGACTGATAGGTCGCCGCTGCCGGGCGACCAAGCTATCGACGTATGCTGCCGGTGAGGCAGAACTGATGTCCCGTTCGCGAACCATTTCTTTTCGTTACGAATCAGTGAAATCACGTTAAGGCCGGTCGCCGCCGTTCTTTGAGCCTGCCGGAAATCGCTCCAAAACAGTTTCGGCGCAATGGCCCCTCGGGCGAACGGGCCCTCCACGACTACGAAGCAAAAGAATTGTGCGGTGGCCTACAAAGCAGTTACCCTGTTTGCCTGTAATTTCAATGAGGATGAGGAGCGTCGTCGCTCTAGTAGCCAACGTCTTTCGAGGCAAACGTGGGTGGTTCTGACAAGGAGTACTCTGACCTCCAAAACCTGTGGGACGCCTACTGTTCAATGCGTTCCCACGAAGGTCTTGACATGCGAACTACGTGGCATCAGTGGGCCATGGTGAAGAGGAACTCGCTTAAGGAGTGGTCCGCTGAGATCAGTTTCGATTCGCTTTGCGAGCTGGGATGCCGACCTCTACCCCTTGCGATCACGATCGCAATCTTCCAGCCGCTTAAGCTCATTTGAGGGAAATTGGAAAGCAATTGCCGGTTCTCCACGACGCCGAGCGCAGAGGATCCGGGCTCTTGAGAAAGCTGCCGCTGAGTTAGAAGGGTTGCAACATTCCTCCGCAGACATCTTTGTCGCCAGTCAAAAGGAATCGCTGGACGGAGACATCTTGGAGTGGTTCGGGAGGCAGATCATTAGCCCTGGAGATGTGAGCGTCGTTTGGCCTCAGTATGCGCCTGTTCCTCACCCTGCGACTACTATTCGAGCGTTGAGGCTATACGCGTCAATTCTGGGCATGTTTGAACCGCTTTCAGATAAAACACAAGCCGCCTCGACGGATACCTTATCTAAGTACCTGGTATCGGACTACGTGAAAAGGGCAACCGAGGGGTTTCACGACGCCGAGGCGTCGGCATTGATTGGAGCCGCTCTTCGGAACTCCTATGATGAGACGGCTCACCGAATGTGGCGATCCAGGAACTACGATTGATAACGAGCTCTCGTTTGTCCCCGATCTTTTGGTGGCCTTGGGCGTTGTTGTAAGTTCTCACTCGTAACGCTAGAAGCAGAAATCTGTTCTTGGCGTTATGTTCCTTTCTTACCTCCCAAAGTTTAATTGCCTGCATGATGGGCAAGCGAAGTGCGGTCCGAAACAATTCCGGGCAGCCGGTTGACCACTCCGGTCCGGAGCTGGGAGTAGGGCCAACAGCTTCAGCAACGTCTGGCCAAACACCAGAGGCTTGCCCTTCCGACTCTTCCCCCTCCCAGCATAAAAGTGGGCGGAGGTCCAGGAGGCAGAGCCTCCTGGGGGCTGCCGCAGGCAGCCCTGGGCTGCGCAGCGAAGCGGAGCAGTCTACTTCTCTTGTCTCATTAGAGATTAATCGTTACACGAATGCATCCCGCGAATTGAAGGAACGGGGCCGTCGGAGCTACTGCGGTATGCGTTCGCTGCGCGGACTTTCGCGTGATGGCCGAACGGAAAGAGTCATCCGGCTCGATTGCAAGACGTGGCCGTGCGCGTACTGCGGTCCTCGCAAGGCCTGGAGATACAAACAGGCAACAAGGTCGATTGCGGTCCGGCTGAACCTCAGCCGATTCATGACCCTAACACTTGACCCCTCCAGGATCGAGGGCGATCCCGCCCGTTATCTGCGGTCCGTGTTCAACAAATACCGGGTTTATCTTCTCAGGAAATACGGCCACTCCATCAAGTACATAGCAATCTTGGAGTTTCACAAGAGCGGCATACCGCATCTGCACGTACTCGTGGACCGCTACATTGCGCAGGCCTGGATCTCCGACTCATGGAGCGCCCTAGGGGGCGGGAACATAGTCGATATTCGTTACGTCGACGTTCACCGCATCGCCCATTACCTCGCGAAATACCTTACTAAAGAACTGCTCTTGTCGGCTCCTGAGCGCTCCCGGCGCGTGACCACTTGCCGCTCTATTCATTTGAACGAAAAGCAGCCGACCGAGACCACTTGGGTAATGGACAAGCGCAGCATCTTCTATTTGCTTGAGCTCTCTTGCGGTTAGGTCTCTGATTTGAGCTGGATAAAGAAGGGTTTGTTTGTTCGCTCACGATTCCCGTGGGTTTAGACACGCCGCCATGGGTGAATCGGCCCGAATTCATAACGTTAACGTTGAGGAGGTTCGGACATGCTCTTTTTGCCGTGCTTATTATGTGGTAACGACCTCGATCTAAGAAAAACAATAAGACAGAAGCCGTATCTCGTTTGCAATCCCTGCGGCATGCAACTGTTCGTGCGTCGTCCGCAGGCTGCAGAAAACTTGCAGCTCCTTATTAAGACGTTGCATGATCGCGAAATTCCAATGCGTGCGCACGCGCGCACTCTTTTTCAAATCTCCGCGATTTTGCAGGAATTGAGCGGCGTGGAGCACGAGCGGAAAAAACTCGAGGAGTCCATCGGATTCTTGTCGCAACCCAGCGATGAAAAACTCCGCGCGATAGAACTTCTAAAAACACGCATGCGAACGCTGCTTAGCGATCTGGAGCGTATTGCCGAAGGTCGATGAGCAAACGCTCCACAGCGCCGCAGTCTTCGAACGGCACCGAGGCCGGAGCGGACCAGTGCGTGCGCTTGGAGGCAAGCGGAACAACTGACCTGGACGGAAATTCTTTAGCAGCGCTTATCGCACTCTTCAGAGCACTTGACGATTGGGATCGTGAGGCAAACTTGCAATGACGAGGTTCTTGGGGACGGCGGGTCAGTTTGAAATCAGTCAAGCAAAGGGCTGCACCTTCCCCAAGTGCAGCCCGCCAGAATCACACTCCCCGAGTGGCACATGTGAAAGAGGCGATATAAGTATTCGCTCAGGTCCCCGGAAAAGCAATGCGATTAAAGGATACCAAGGTCCATCGGCGCAAGAGGGGGAGCAAATCAAACGGACTCGTTATCGTCTTACGCAGCAAACTTCCAAATCCCTGATTCTTGGTGAGACGCATGTCTGTCATGCGTGTCTGGTTGCGCTACTATGGAAATCCACTTCGAGGAGGCCCAAACCATGATCAAAGCGGTGACGTACGCGCGAGTTTCCAGCCGCGAGGCTCAGCAGCGGCTTGCAGTCCTGCGTACGCGCATGGACCAGATGTACGAGGACAAACTTGACGGCAAGATCGATGAAGAGTTCTCGACGCGCAAAATGAGTGAATGGCGCGAACACGAGCGCATACTTGAATCACAGCTAGCCGGTCTCAGCGTTCGTGCTACAGCCGATAGGGTTCTGAGCGTGGAAAGGATTTTTGAACTCGCGCGCGCATTATCTGTATCTTACGCGGAACGCAGAGGAACGCGGTCAGTTGCTGAAATCTGTGCTTTTGAACTGTTCCACGGATGGCGTAAGTCTCTCGCCTACATACAGAAAGCCGTTCGATCTAATCTTCGAACACGCAAAAACTGAGAATTGGTCGGGACGGGCAGATTTGAACTGCCGACCCCTCGCACCCCAAGCGAGTGCTCTACCAGGCTGAGCCACGTCCCGACTAAGGAGGGTTCACTCCGGACAACCGGAGGAGTTTCAGGGCCAGAAGTAGTTTATCACCGATAGGATCGGCGATGGCTCGGCGCCGGTCTGGGTCCGGGTCGGAGCCGTGGCACGCTTCAGCTTTGCGTCGCGCGCTCGACAATCTTCACTCGAACACCCACTTGGTCACGGCGGTGGCGATCTGCTTTAATGGAAACGCGAAGACCACGCGCGGCACGAGTTTGTACACGTATCCGTCTGTACGCGATGGCAGGGGCCACCCATACTTCGACTTACTTACGTCGGACAGGCCCTCCGGTAACTGGCTGCGAGTGACTTTCTCAGCGACGCCCTCGACGATCACCAGCTCGTTGAGATTTTCGTTGATCACGATGCAGTGCGGGTTCGCCGCCAGGTTCTTGGCCTTGCGGGTCGCCGGATCGCTCCCGAAGTAGTACGCATCGTCATGCCACAGCCCATGCATTCCCATGGCGTGCGGCCGGCCGTCAGGACGCACCGTAATAATCACGTAGTTCTGCGAGCCGGTCAGCCGCTCTCGCGCCCAACTCCAGTCGAGCAGGCCTTTCGGTGAGGTAGGAAAACGATAACCTGCAGGAACCGTAGGACGCATGGCGCGCGGCTGCCTGGCTGTTGATGATGCGGACTGCTGCGTGGTGACCTTCTTCACCGCGGATTTCTTCGGCTTGGCTTTCGTGGCCAATGCTTGCTTCCTCCCGAGGGAGTTGGGCCGATCATCCTAGCGCTTGCTCGATCCTCCCAGAAGTGAACCCAGCACGCCGCGCACAATCTGGCGGCCGACGCTGCTGCCGATGGTGCGGGCGGCGCTCTTCGACATAGCTTCGATGAGACTGTCGCCGCGGCGGCCTCCCGTGCCGGATTGTCCCGGCAGCCCCAGATTTGGCAGGTTCGCGTACCACGGCTGTTCATGTCCGGGCTGAGACGGAGCACCTTCACTTGCGGCTTGTCCCGCGCGCCCCTTCAGAATCTCAAAGGCAGATTCGCGATCGATAGCGTTCTCGTAGACGCCGGCGACGAGCGACGACTTCATCAACTCGGCTCGCTGTTCAGGAGTGATGGGCCCGATCTGCCCGCGGGGCGGCGCGACTAACGCGCGTTCGACAATCGCCGGAGTACCCTTCTCGTCGAGGAAGGACACCAAGGCCTCGCCAACCTCAAGCTCGGTGATGGTCTTCTCCACGTCAAGTTTAGGATTCGAGCGAAACGTCTGTGCGGCCGCCTTCACCGCTTTCTGGTCCTTGGGAGTGAATGCGCGCAGAGCGTGTTGCACACGGTTACCGAGCTGTCCGAGTACGGCCTCAGGGATGTCGAGCGGGTTCTGCGATACGAAGTACACGCCCACACCTTTCGAGCGAATCAGGCGGACGATCTGCGTAACCTTGTCTGCGACAATGGGCGGCAGATCGGAAAACAACAGGTGCGCCTCGTCGAAGAAAAAGACAAGCTTGGGCTTGGCGGGATCGCCGACTTCGGGAAGCTTCTCGAACAACTCGGTCAGCAGCCACAGCAAGAACGTCGCGTACACCCGCGGCGAGCGCATGAGCCTGTCGGCTGCAAGAATGTTGACCACGCCGTGCCCGTTGGCATCGGTCTGCATGAGATCGTCAATGTTAAGAGCCGGCTCGCCGAAGAACCTGTCGCCGCCTTCCTGGCCGAGCGTCACCAGTCCGCGCTGAATCGCTCCCACGCTGGCGGCGGAGATGTTGCCGTATTCGGTCTGTAGCACCTTGGCTTGCTCGCCGACATATTGCAGCATGGCCTGCAGGTCCTTGAAATCGAGCAGCAGAAGTTGATGGTCGTCGGCGATCTTGAACACCAGCGAGAGCACTCCCGTCTGCGTGTCATTGAGGTTGAGCAGGCGGCTGAAGAGCAGCGGACCCATCTCGCTCACGGTAGTACGCACGGGATGTCCCTGTTCGCCGAAGACGTCCCAGAAGGTCACTGGCGCCGCCTCGAACGCGAAGCCCTCGAGCTTCATCTTCTTTACGCGTTCGGCGATTTTGGGATTGTCCTTACCGGGCTGGCTGATGCCCGACAGATCGCCCTTTACGTCGGCGGCAAATACCGGTACGCCGATGCGGCTGAACGCCTCGGCCATCACTTGCAACGTTACGGTCTTTCCGGTTCCGGTCGCGCCCGCGACCAGGCCGTGGCGATTTGCCATTTGCGGCAGCAGCACTTGCGGGTCTTTACTTTGTGCGATGAGTAGGGGCTCAGCCATCACTTGCCTCTCGGGAACCAAGCCCGCCGGCGTCTGCGCATCCATCGCGCCGGCTGGGATGCCTGAATTCTAATACGCCGCCAGGCGAGTGAACCGAAAGCCCGCGGAATGAGGTGGCGCGGCGAGCTGCAGCTCCATGCAATCCGAAACAAAGCCACCCGCCCGGTGTTCATGCGAAGGGTTTATCGTTAAGATATTTATTTGCTGTGCGGACGCTGCGCTGGCAGTGTCTGGGGGGAAGGTTTGCGTACTCTCGCTCTGGTTTTGGCTCTGACAGCTCTTCTCGGAATTGTGGCATGCAGCGGCGGTTCCAGCAGTTCGACGGTCAGCGGGGTGACCGTTTCGTGTGCGCCAACTTCGGTGCAGTCTGGCCAGACCAGCCAGTGCACCGCGACGGTCACGGGAACGGGCACACTTAATACCGTGGTCACTTGGGGTTCCAGTGAAGGAACGATCGACGCGAACGGTGTCTTCACCGCGCCGGCCGTGACTGCCAATACCACGGTTTCGATCAATGCGGCTTCCGTCCAGGACACAACGAAAACCGGCACCACCTCGGTTACGGTCACTCCGGTTACGGCTATCACCGTGACCTGCTCGCCGACCTCGATCCAGCCGCGGCAGAACAGCCAGTGCCAGGCGGTAGCGAACGGCTCCAGCACGATCCTGGTGAACTGGAGCAGCAATATCGGCAGCATCTCGATCTCGGGGCTGTTCACGGCGCCGCAGGTCACAGCCAGTACGCAGGCCACCATCACCGCAACCACCCAGGTAACCAACGTCAGTGCCACCGCCGGGGTTACGGTGAATGTGAACAACTCTGCGCCGCTCGTGGTGGACGGCGGCCCCACGGTCAATGGCGTTTCTGTGGGTTATGTGAACGGCGCGTACGCAACGGTGACCGTCTGCACACCGGCGACAACCACTTGCCAGACGATCGATCACGTGCTGGTCGATACCGGATCAGTGGGCTTCCGCGTGTTGGCGTCCGCACTGGGCAGTGTGACGCTGCCGGGACAACTTGCGTCCGACAGCAATCCGTTGGCAGAGTGCTTTGTGCAGCCGGCCGGCTACGCCTGGGGACCGGTTTCGCTGGCGCAAGTGCAGGTTGCAGGCGAAATTGCGTCGTCGATACCAGTGCAGGTCATCGCACCTTCAAACTTCTCCAGCGTTCCTGCCAGTTGCTCCAGCCAAACCACCGGGGGAGCGTTGAACAGTGTCAGTACGCTCAAGGCGAACGGCATCCTGGGCATTGGCGTGTTTGCGCAGGATTGCGGCAATACTTGCGCGACCAACACCACTGCTCCCAACACCTATTACAGTTGCCCCAGTGCCGGGTGCGGCGCGATCCTGGCAGCCATCAACACGCAAGTCACGAATCCCATCACCATGTTCCCCAACGACAATAATGGGTCGCTGATTGGATTGCCGCCGGTTTTCAGCGGCGGTTCAACCAACATTCAGGGTTCGTTGATTTTCGGGATCGGAACGCAACCCAATAACGGCCTGGTCAACGCGTCGGTATACGCGGTCACCCCGACGGGCCTCAATCCAGGCAGCTTTGTTACGACCTTTAACAGCACGGCTTACCCCGGAGCCATCAGCAGCGGCGCCAACGCGAATTATTTTCTGAGCTCGGCAATTACCGGCTATCCCCCTTGCACCATCAACACAGCGTACTACTGCCCAAGTTCCGATCAGACCGTCGCGGTAACGAACACTGGCACGAACGGTACCAGCGGATCGGTGTCGCTGATCGTGAGCAACGGCGATACTCTGCTGAGTTCGGGCAATACTTCTTTCTCGAACCTGGCAGGTCCCGGCACCGGCCGGACCGGGGGCTTCCTCTTTGGATTGCCGTTCTTCTACGGCCGCACAGTGTTTACGGCCATCAATGGCGCAAGTACGCCGGGTGGGACGGGGCCGTACTTCGCTTACTGATCGATTTCAGGCTTCGTACACAACTTTGCCGGCAACGATTGTTGCAACTACGCAACCGGTGAAACTCCAGCCGTCGTAGGGCGTGTTGTGCGACTTCGATTTGGACTGCGAAGCGTCATAGGTCCACTTCTTGGCGGGATCGAAGATGGTCACGTCACCGTGTGCACCAGGCGCGAGTGTGCCCCATCCTTCCAATCCAAAGACGCGCGCGGGGCCGGATGAGAGCAGCTCGACGATGCGCCACAGCGGCAACTTGAAGTGGTGATGCAGCACCGTGATGGCGATGGGTAGCGCGGTTTCCAGTCCGATAATGCCCATGGCGGCGCGCTCGAACTCGACCTGCTTTTCATGGAAAGCGTGGGGGGCGTGATCGGTAGCAACGGCGTCAATGGTTCCGTCGAGGATGCCGGCGATCATAGCATCGCGGTCGGCGCGGGAGCGCAGCGGCGGGTTCATCTTGTAGTGGGTGTCGAACTCGCCAATATTTTCGTCGATCAGGGTGAAGTGGTGCGGCGTGACCTCGGCGGTGGCGTGGATACCGGCTTTCTTGGCTTGGCGGACGGCGTCCATGGCCTCAGCAGTGGAGATGTGCGCGACATGAATATGAGACTTGGTGTCGCGCGCCAGCGCGATATCACGTCTGACAATGTCAGACTCGGCGGCATTGGGCATGCCGCGCAGGCCGAGACGGAACGACGTGGGCCCGAGGTTCATGGAGCATCCCGCGGTGAGGCGCGAGTCCTCGGCATGTTGCACCACGGCGATATTGAGCTTGGCCGCCGTCCGTAAGGCGTCGCGCATCAGCTTGTCGTCGAGAATCGGGCGGCCGTCATCGCTGATGGCGACGGCTCCGGCTTTCTTGAGTGCGGCGAAGTTCGTCAGCCTCTCGCCCTGGCTGCCAACCGTGGCAGCGGCAATAGGAAACAGGCGCACCACAGCGTCGCGCTCGGGAGCCTGCATCCAGCGCGTGATCTCGGGAGAATCGTTCACCGGGCTGGTGTTGGGCATGGCACAGACGGCGGTGAAGCCTCCGGCAGCGGCGGCGGCTGTGCCCGTGGCGATGGTCTCCTTGTGTGATTGTCCGGGCTCGCGCAAATGCACATGAAGATCAACGAATCCGGGGGCTACAATGCAGCCTTTAGCGCTGAAGGTTTCGCGGGCGGCGACTTCCAAGACGCCGGGGGGGGCGAGTTGAGCCACGCGGCCGTCGCGCAGCAGGACATCCATTTCACGATCGATTCCACTCGAGGGATCGATGACCCGGCCACCCGCGATGAGCAGGGTTTCTCCACTGTGTTTGGTCTTCGGCATCATCGGTCCGCCTTCAATACTGTCGCCAGAATTGCCATGCGAGTCTTGACTCCGTTGGCGACCTGTTCGTGCATGCACGACTGCGGGCCGTCGGCCACTTCGTTGGCCAGTTCGAGACCGCGCACGATGGGCCCAGGATGCATCACGATGGCGTCGGGCCGCGCCAGCTTCATACGTTGTGGCGTGACCTGGAATTGCGCGATGTAGTCTTCGAGGCTGATCTGCTTGCCGGCCAGTCGCTCTTTCTGAATACGCAACGACATCACGACGTCCGCATCCTGTAGCGCGGCGTCGAGATCATGGCAGGCAACGACTCCCGGAGCGAGTGTCGCAGAAACATCGGGTACGAGGTCAGGTGGGCCGCAGAAGATAACTTCAACGCCGAACTTCGAAAGCAGGTGAGCATTGGAGCGTGCGACGCGGCTGTGAAAGACGTCCCCGACGATGACGACGCGTAATCCTTCGAGTTTCCTCTTATGATTGATGATAGTCAGCGCGTCGAGCAGCGCTTGCGAGGGATGCTGGTGCAAACCGTCGCCAGCATTGATCACCGGCACCGGAACGAAGCGCGAGAGCAGGTACGGCGCTCCGCTGTTGGGATGGCGCATGACGATGACGTCGGCCCCCAGGGCGGTGACGGTCCATCCAGTGTCGATGAGCGACTCGCCTTTCTCGATGCTGGACGAGGTCGCAGAGACGAGCGTGGTGGTAGCTCCGAGCGCCTTGGCGGCGAATTCGAACGACGTGCGAGTGCGAGTCGAAGATTCGTAAAAGAGCAGCACAACGCGCTTGCCGCGCAACAGTTGCGGCGGGCGCTTGGGATCCATGCGCCGCGCGAGCTTAAGGATGGCATCAATTTCCGCGACTGTCAGTTGATCGGTGCCCAGCAGCGAACGCGGGTTTGCCGTCATTGCCCCTCGGCGACGCGCTCGACCAGCAGCACCTTTTCGGCGTTATCGGTTTCCTGAAATTTAACTTCGATGATCTCGTTGTCGGTGGTGTGCACCTTGCGTCCGACGAATCCGGCTTCGATAGGCAGCTCGCGGTGGCCGCGGTCAATGAGCACCAGCAGTTGAATGCGGCGCGGACGGCCATGATCGAACAGTGCATCGAGCGCGGCGCGGGTAGTGCGCCCAGTGTAGAGCACGTCGTCAACCAGGATGATGTTCTTGTCCTGGATATCGAACTCCATCTTGCTTTTGCGCACCTCGGGCCGGTGGCCGATGGTGGAGAGGTCGTCGCGATAGAGCGTGATGTCGAGAGTGCCGACGGGCACTTCCATTTTCTCGATGCGCCCGAGGATCTTCGCCAAGCGCTGTGCCAACGGGACGCCGCGACGCATGATGCCCACTAGTCCAAGATTGTCGGCGCCGTTGTTCTTCTCCACGATCTCGTGGGCGAGACGAACGATGGTGCGATCAATTTCCGACGCAGACATGATCTGCGATTTCTCGCGCAACTGAGGAGAGGAACTTGGGGGTTTGGTCATGCCCTACGGATCATACGAAATGGGTGCGGGAAGGGGCAACTGGGGAACTCAAAGGGGTGACAAGGAACACGGGAGAGGGTGATGAGCCTTTCCCACGTTGCCACCTTATAGGGCGACACAGGTCGGCACCTAAATCAATCGCTCTCGAAGCGGAAGAAGTCGGCGCCGCTGAATTTCAGCAGGCGGGCTTTGCCGTTTGCGATGAAAAGAAACTCTATGCGCTCGGCATTGGGCGCGTCCTCGGTTGGGCGAAATTCGTTGTCACCGATGCGCTCCAGTGAGGTTTCGCCCTCCGCCCAAAGTTCGCCCTTCAGCACTACGATGTCGGCTCTGTTGCCTTCAAACGGGCCGTAGCAGAGATATGTACCGGTGAATGCTGCGTACTCGGGAGGAACGGTGAACGTCTTTGGGCCGACGTATTTCGGATTGGTGTACCAGCCTTTGCCGTGCATGAGTTCGACGACAGCTCCAGGCTTGTCTTTCTCTTTTGCGGTTTCGCTTTTCGCCCGGCTAAACATGAAATTTGAGAGCGTGAGCTGCGGATCAGTAGAGATGAAAGAGTCGGCGCCAGATCGCTGAAGGGAAATACGTTGGCCGGCAACGGTCGCGAACAGTGCACTTTCGCCAGTGATCTCGATGGTCTTGCCGTCCGGTGAGGAATAGACGCCGATGTAGTCGACCGAGTTCTTGATCACCTTTGGATCTTCAATCACGGGCGCAGTGGGTGCGGGCTTGCCTGCGGCAGTAGCGGCCATCAATTGCACAGCGTATTGCGAAACTGGAGTGGGGCGGTATCCCTGCATGGCGTTGATCGAAGAGAAGGCACCGGCGCCGCCGTCAAGATCGAGATACAGCGCGGACATAAACGAAGCCATGCCTCCCGTATGGCGAAGGATGGTGTGACCGTCGACGGTCTCGACAGCGATGCCGTAGCCGTAATTCGCGTCTTTGCCGAACTCGGCTGCCTTGATCCACTGCTTGGACATGAGCGTGAAGCTGTCGGGGGAAACGATACGCGCGTGCGCGCCCTGCCCGCGATTGAGCAGCATCTGCATGTAGAGCGTCATGTCGTCGGGCGTGGAAGCAATGCTGCCAGCGGCATCGTCGAACTGCAGGTTGGCGGCAGGCGCGAGGCGGCCGAAACGGGGATAAGGTCGGTCTTCGAAATACGCCACCCAACTCTCGGCAGTGCGCGGGCGGATATCGTTGGTGATGACCGGCGCGGTGGCCTTCATGCCGAGAGGGTCGAGTATGCGAGCTTTAAGTGCGGCGGGCCAGGTGCGTCCATCGAGCGCCGCGATGAGATTTCCGAGAATGTCGAAGCCGAGATTGCAATAGTAGAAACGCTCGCCGGGCTTCCAGGCCTGCCGATATCGTGTGGCCGGATCGGAGGGAATCAGTTGCAACGCGTTCGGCAGACCGGACGAGTGGGTGAGCAAGTCGTGCGCTGACACCGGGCCGTAACTGGTAACGATCGGCAGCCAGGGCAGGTAGTCGAGCACTGGCTTGTGCAGATCGAGCTTGCCTTCCTCATGCAGTTGCAAGCAAACGAGTGCGACAAACGACTTTGTGATGGAGCCGATATGAAACAGCATGTTTGGCTCGACCGGCTGCTTGAGGCCGGGATTGCTGAAGCCGTAGCCGGCGACTCGAACGGTGCCCGCACGGTTGGCCGTGCCCAACGTTAGTCCGGGTGAGTTCATCGCCTTCATGTAGGACTCGATGAACGTATCGAGTGCCTCGTCCACTGGAGTTCGGGCGCCAGTGTCCGTCTGCGATTGTGCCCCTTCGACGATGAGGAATGATCCGGCAGTCAGGGCGGCCGCGGTGCGAGCGGAGGCCGACAGGAAGTTGCGGCGAGTTACGATGGGCATAAGATTTGAAAGTAGTGTAGCCGAAGGACGCAAATTTCAGTTCCCAGCTGCATGGAAACACGAGATGACGAAGAGCGATCGAATCGAGCGCGCACTGAACAGGCTGAGCGAATTGCGCCACGCCGACGCGCCGGAAGCGGTGGTGGGAGAGGTTCGCGAATTCCTGCGCAGTCGCAGCAACCTGGTTGTCGCCAAGGCCGCCAAAGTTGCCCGGGAATTGCAGATTATTGCCGTTGTTCCCGATATGGTGGCGGCCTTCGACAAGCTCATGGCCGACGCGCCGCGGCTCGACAAGCGCTGCGCCGCAACCACTGAAATTGTGAGTGCGCTGTATGAGATGAATTACGAAGAACCCACTCCTTACCTGGAGGGGCTCAAGCATGTTCAGATGGAAGCATCGTTTGGCCCGCCGGTGGACGAAGCGGCAAAGTTGCGAGCAGTAAGCGCCCAGGGGTTGGTTCGAACTCGCCACTCCGATGCGTTGTCAGAAGTCGCGGGATTGCTCGTCGACCGTGAACCCGCAGCCCGAATTGGCGCGATCCGAGCGCTGGCCGTAAACGGAGGGGAGGCTGGCATCCTCTTACTCCGGTTAAAGGTGTTGACGGGCGACGTTGAACCAGCGGTGTTAGGCGAATGTTTCGCCGGATTGCTCGAAGCATCACCGGCTAAGTCAGTTTCGTTTGTCGCGAAATACCTCGACTCCGAAAACGGTGACATAGCCCAAGCCGCGATGCTCGCGCTTGGCGAGTCGCGGTTGCCCGCAGGCTTCGAGGTGCTGCAAGAGAAATGGTCCCGCACAGCCGGGATGCCAACGAAGAAGATTCTGTTGGCGTCGATGGCCGCATCGAAACTAGACGACGCGATCATCTTCCTCGTTTCGCTTGTCGAAACCGAGAGCATACCCACAGCCGCCGCTGCGGTTGAGGCGCTCTCCATCTACAGCCGGAACGAACGAGTGAGGAAGTCGGTGGGCGACGCCGTCTCAGTTCGATCCCACAAGACACTTCTCGATCGATTCAAGCAGGACTTCGAAGCGTGATCTCAACTGCGATTTAGCCCGCCAACTGATTCCCACTGCGCGCGAATTTCTACACGAGACGAAGGCGATAGCCGCCGATATCTGAGAAGCAGCAAGCGAATGCATTAATTTTACCCAGGGCAAATTGACAAGCGAATATTATCCGGATAAAATTAAGCGCATGGAAACAGATCAAACGTATACCGCCTTTGTTGGCAATAACTTACTGGTCTCTGGCGACCGCGAACAAGTTTTGACGGCAATGAAGTCCCGCTTTGAGCACGGCGACAATCCTCTGTTTCTGACTTTTGAAGATCAGACTGGTCGAGAGGTGGATTTCGACCTTCGGGGAACACTCGCTGAAGTCTTGGAACGTGCAAAGCCTGACCAACCGCGCATCCGCCCGGGCCGCCCCAAACTCGGAGTGGTCGCGCGTGAGGTATCGCTGCTGCCGCGGCATTGGGAGTGGCTCGAGGAGCAACCGAACGGCGCCTCCGCGGCCATTCGCCGGCTCGTCGATGAGGCGAGAAAGCGGGAGCCGGGCGAACGGCAGATACGGGCGGCGATGGAAGCTGCTAGCCGCTTCCTTTCGGCGATGGCAGGAAATCTGCCCGGCTATGAGGAGGCAAGCCGGGCCCTTTACGCTCGCAACGGCGAACGCTTTGCGGAACTCATCCGCGACTGGCCATACGACATTCGGACACACGTTCAGCGCCTCGTGTGTGGCGTCTTCTGACACGCCCGTCAGGAAACGCCTGCATCGAATTCGTTGTGATTCGAAGTTGTGTTAGCGGAGGTCGCGTCGGCGGCCGAACATCGATGCGCCGAGCGCCCCTCCTGCGGCGCTGAAGATCACAAAAACCACCGCCATGATCACCAGGATCAGAACGAAAAACGTAGCCAGTCCCTGCGGCGTGTTCAGGTTTCCTACGAATTGCCGCATGATCTCCTGCGCGCGTGGATCGGGGTTGTTGGCCAGCGACTTGTCGATCTGCGCCTGCATGGCGGCGCGAAATTCCTGGCTGTTGGACGCAAAGCTCAGCACGCTCCAGATGGTGGTTGCCAGGTAGCCGATTGCTCCTGCGGCCGCACCGATCCGCATGCCCATACCTGGAGTGACCAGGTTTCCCGGCACCCGGCGCTGATACAGCCAGACCGAGAGCGCCCCCGCGCCGAGCAGCCACAAACAGCAGCCAAAGCCGACGATAGGAATCGCAGTGAGTACGGCAGCGCCCAGACCGGAAAGAAGCGCGCCTTTCCATGCGAGTTCCCACTGAATAGTCGCGGCTTGCGGAGCGTACGTCGTGGCTCCAGGAGCCCACGCAGACGGGGAACTTGCATTCTGCGATTCGTCGGAACCTTGGGACGCCGTTTGCGTCGCGTCTTCTTCAGGCGAGGTGACCCGAATCTGGGGCGCGCCACAGTGAGGACAGAAGGGTAGCGTCTCGTCGATCGAAGTCGCGCACTTGTAACAGGGATGTTCCACGAAGTTCGACGTTAGCAGCAGTGGCGCAACGCACGCAACAGAAAGAGCGGCTACTGGTTAGCGAGAATGTCCGAGGTGCCGTCCGCGGAGCTTAGCTGCCCGTTACCGCCCTCACTACTTCAGGCACCACGGTCTTGACGATTTCCGGCACGACCAGCGAGGCAATCCACGCTGCATACAGAGCAACTGGCAACGCCAAGGTCAGGCCTAACCAGTGTCGTTGGGCAAATTCCAATGTTGAAGTGAGCATTTTCACTCTCTTCCCCGTAACTTCGAATGTTCTACAGCGTGCCTTCTTTACCGTGAATCTGGACCAGCACGGTACCGAAGCGAGTGCCGGATCCGTCGGGCTTGACGGCGACGAGGTGCTGATTATGATTGGTACCAGTCTTCAGCTCCCATCCGTCGCCCTTGGCGTCCCCGCAGGTCACGGGTTTGTCGCCTTGCTCATTACTGTTCCAGTCCCCGTCAGTGCCGTGGTCTCCGCCGGTGCCTCTGCATTCGAGAACATTGCCAAACTTCTTTAGCTTGTCGAGATAGAAACGCCTTCACCTTCTCGGGTGAGTCAGGAGTGTTGTATTCAGCGGCGATGACCTTGATTCCGAAACCCATAGCGCCGATGTTGACGTTCGCCCGGTGCTTGTCGCCATTCTCCTCCGGCCTGGGTGTCGCGCCGGGATAGATGGGAATACCGTTGTCGGTCGCTGCTTCACTGGTATCGACCTTGAGGTCGGCGAGCGGCGTCTTGATGTCGACCTTCTTGGCGTCTTTGTCCTTGTCGTCGACGTGGACCGTGCAGGCCGCCAGCAACATCGCCAGGGCCGCGGCCACAATGGTCGTCGCGATTGTGCGTGTGAAAGTTTTCATTCCGATCCTCCGCTGGAACGTTGTGCGGGGCTGTTCAAGCCCGCGCCGCGCAGTGCGATGTTGGGGATGGTCACCGGCAAATGGCCGGGCATGGGTATCTCCCCAAACATCGCTTTGACCGCGCTCATTTCCGAAACATGCATGTTGGAATAGGTGCATAAGTACGTTTGTATCTCGGGAAACTGGGAAACCACATACGGGCTCCCCATGGCCACTACAGCCGTCTTACCCGCTGCGGCCTGCAAAACATTATGAAGCAACCCCGCCGATGAACTCTGGACGGCTACGCTGTTGCCATCGCCAGGAGTTCCGGCCACGATTTTGGCCGCGACCGGAACTTCGTAAATGGCGACGACAATCTTCTGCGCCTTCTCCACCGCGCTCATCACGGACGTCGTCATTCCGACTGCAGTTCGGACGTCGACATACATGACGCGCGCATCTGGGACCCGCCGCCGCACCTGCTCATCCAACAGACGCCCCATATCAGAGCGGCTGTCGTCGGTGAAGATCAACACCAGAAGACGGCCTAGCATGTCCTCTGCAGACTGATACGCAGCGGGAGGCTGGTTGGTTCCCGGGCGAGTCCGCTGCAAGGGAAGCACTTGCTTGTTATCTCGCACGAGAGTAACCGCGCTGTCGGCAATTTCTTCCGCGACCAGCAGGCTCTCAGGCTTGGCGACAATCTGGTTCACCGCGTTGATGTCGACGAGTGGCGCTTTATTGAGACCGACCGAGGCCTTGGCCCGCAGAATCTTGAGTACCGACTGATCGATGCGCGACTCCGAAATCTCGCCGCTCCGCACGGCATTCAAGACTCCGTTGTACGCGGCATCGAGGTCCGCCGGAAGCAAGAGAACATCGTTGCCGGCTTTCACCGCCTCGACGGCCGCGCGCGCCGAGGCCGCTGGCCCGCCCTCGGGAAACAGCTTCCTCAGGCCATCCATCACCAGCGCATCAGTGACAACGAGGCCGGCGAAGCCCATCTTCTGCTTAAGCAGCCCCGTAATGATCGCTGGGGAGATGGACGCCACGTGTTTCGCATCGGGATCAAGCGCGGGAACCGCGACGTGAGCCACCATCACGGCATCAACCCCCGCTTTGATCGCAGCCTGGAATGGCGGAAGCTCGATGGAGTCGAGATGCTGCTGGTCTCCTTTGACCAGCGGGACCGCGAGATGCGAGTCGGTGTCAGTATCACCGTGTCCAGGAAAGTGTTTGGCGGTAGTCAACATTCCGAACTCGTGCGCGCCTTCGATGTAGGCGGCCGCCATCTGTCCAACCTGCTTCGGGTCTTCTCCAAACGAGCGCGTGTTGATGACCGGGTTGTCAGGGTTGGAGTTCACATCGGTATCGGGAAACCAATTCCAGTGCACGCCGATAGCGCGCGCCTCCATGGCAGTGATGCGGCCGGAATCGCGCGCATAATCGGGATCGTTGGTCGCGCCGAAAGCCATCGCGTGAGGAAACCCAGTCACCTCGTTGAGACGCATACCAAGGCCGCGTTCGAAATCGGCGGCAAAGAGCAGCGGGAACTCGGAGTCGCTCTGCAACTGGTTAGTCATCATCGCCGCTTCGAGCGGTTCGTTCTTGTAGAGGAAGCCGTCCTCATACTCCACGGTAAGACCAAAGCCGCCGAGGTGATATTTGCGCATGGTGTTTCGCAGGCTGATGTACTCTTCGCTGCGCACGTTGAGAAACTGCGCCCGCGACCAGATCATGAACACCTGCCCGACCTTCTGCTCGAGCGTCATCTTCTTTAGCGATTTTTGCGCCCATTGTTCCCCGGCCTTGTCGAGGTGAACGGGACCTGGCTTCTGGAACACAGGCCTGGCAGCGCCAACCGCAGGCAGAGAAAAGCCTAAGAAAACTGCCAACAGAGCGAGTGGGCACCGGAGCTTCACGCAGAGACGATAGCACGTAGAGAACTGGAGCGTCAGACCGAGGCTTCGGACCGAAAGTGCTAGCCCGAAGAGGGCTCGTGTAGTGCGGAGGCAATGATTGCAGCCGCCCGCTCTTCGATGCTTGCATCGTCGCCGAAGCCTTCGAGCCAGACGACCTCCGGTTCGCGGCGGAACCACGTCATCTGCCGCTTGGCAAAGTTGCGATGTCCCTGCTGGATGGCTGCGACGGCTTGCGCAAGCGTCAGCTCCCCGCGCAGGGCTTGCCGCGTTTGTTGATAACCGAGCGAATGCATTGGAGTCACATCGCGCGCATCCCCGAAGCGCTGCAGCAACGATTCCGTCTCCGGGACCAAGCCATCCTCGAACATCCGCGCCGCACGCACGTTGATACGCTCATAGAGTTTCTCGCGCGGAGGATTCAATCCAATGCGCAGAATTCTGAACCCACTCAGCGGATCGCGCCCGCGCTCTTGCCACAACTCACTCATGGGAGCGCGGGTTGCCATGCATACTTCGATCGCGCGGATGAGCTTCGGCACATCATTGGCGTGAATCTTCGACGCAGACTGGGCGTCGAGCTGCAGCAACAAACGATGCAGGTACCCCGAGCCCCGCTCAGCAGCACGCGCGCGCAGACGTTCGCGAAGCTCCTCTGACCGCTGCGGACCGGGAAACAAGCCGTCCAGCAGTGCGCGCAGATATAGCCCCGTTCCGCCGACCACGATAGAAAGACGTCCCCGCGCCGCAATCTCCCTCAGTGCTGCACGAGCCTGTCGCGCATATTCGCCCGCACTGAATGCCTCACACGGTTCGGCAACATCAATCAGGTGATGCGAAACACGGCTGCGATCTTCGCGCGAAGGCTTGGTGGTGCCAATCTCGAAGTGCCGATACACCGCCACTGAATCGCAGCTGACGATCTCGCCCGAGAACCGCTCAGCCAGCGCAATAGCCAAGGCAGACTTGCCCGAGGCCGTCGGCCCCAGAATCACAACCAGCAGCGGATCAAGTGGAGTAGGAGAGTGCGTCGCCATTCACCGCGCGCCCCACGGAATGGTCTTCCCGAAGCGCACGAAAGCAATCATCAGAATGATCCCCGCCAGAATAAGTACTATTAACTTGACGCGTTCGCGCGACTTCTGCCGCTCGTACCATTCGGGAGTTCTGGATTGTTGCTCGCGCGATTCCGGCGACCCAATGTCCACAGCGCCATTTTACGCGCTGGGGCTACTGCATATCGCCTTTGGCTGGGTTGTAGTAGAAGTGGAAACGCAATGCCAGGTAGGGTCCGTGGAACTCGCTGGGCAGCGGCGAAAACGGATTCGACGCCGTGATACCGCCCCACGCCGCGCGATCGAGCGACACATCGCCTGAGGGCGAGATGATCTTCATGCCCGCAACCTTGCCATCAGGCAGGATGGCGAACTCGATCGACACTTTGCCACGCTCCAGCAGCGGCGGGCGCGCCGCCTCGGGAATGATGTTGTACCAGTTCATGCGCACGGCTTGCAGCACGCGCGAGAGATACGGTCCGAAATCGACGCCTTGAGTATCGCTGAGCACCTCAAGATTACCGGCGGTGCGGGCGCTGCCTCCGCGGCCTGAACCGTAGTCGCCACCGCCGCCTCCACCACCGAACGACCCAGCCGAGCGACTGGGCCCCGTTGAACCCAAGGCTTGGGCGAGCCGCTGGCCGGCCGTTTGATTGGTGAGAGCACGGAAATCCGGAACCGGGCCCTGGGCTTGCTGCTGCTGTTGCTGCAAGGCGAGCTTCGGGTCCTGAACCGGAGGCGCGCTCTGTGCCTGCTGCGTGGGTTGAGGCGGCGCCTGGATTCCCTGCGGCGAAGGCGCTTGCTCAGCCGGCGGAGACTGCTGTCCCTGCGGCCTCGGCGGACCAGCCTTGCGCAACTCCTCCAGCGTCTTCTTGTCGATCTCTGGATGACGGCTCTCGGCAATGCGGTTCTTGTCCGACAAATTCGCGTCCGGCCGCACCTTCGGAGGCGGCGTCTGTAGGTCCGGAGGCATGTCGAGGTACGTCAACTGCTTGTTGCGCATGATGTCTTCAGCCGTGGGCAAATGGATGGCCTTGTAGCCGAAGATCTTGGGCGACAGCGCCAGAAAAATGATGGCAAAAAAATGGACCGCGATCGAAATCCATACCGCCTCGCGACGATGCTGCCGCTCGAGGTCGTCTTCTAGCTGAAGCAGGATGTGAGGAACAAGGATGTCGCCGCCCGCGCTGGCCTCTTCCCAAGACGCGACTTCGCGCCTCCGTCGTTGAGGAGTACCAGTTGGAGTTTTTGGCGGACTAACGATGGATGACATCCGTATGGATCAAGTGCGCACGAGCTCAACCACTTCGGCGCCCCTCGATCCCCAAGAAGTAAGAAACTCCCCCCGGAGACGGCGCAAGCATAGTAAACCCGGCAGGTTATAGCAAGTCTCTACCCCTATTCTCGCATATCAGGGCGCTATTAGGTTATTCCACTAAAGCGCTCCGCGGGTTCCATTAACACTTGTTTACACTGGAGGCATGAAGGCTGTCATCGTCGGCACCGCGGGCCATATCGACCACGGAAAGAGCGCCCTGGTGCGTGCCTTGACCGGCACCGATCCCGACCGCCTGGAAGAGGAAAAGCGGCGCGGCATCACCATTGATATCGGCTTCGCCAACCTTGATTTGAAGGCAGCTTCGGGGGAAAATCTGCGCCTCGGATTCATCGATGTGCCCGGCCACGAGCGCTTCGTGCGCAACATGCTGGCCGGAATCGGCGGCATCGACCTGGTACTGCTGGTGATTGCAGCTGATGAGTCAGTGAAGCCGCAAACCCGCGAACACTTCGACATCTGCCGCCTGCTCTCGGTACAGCGTGGCATCACCGTACTGACTAAGTCAGATCTCGTCGACGCCGAGACCCTCGAAGTCGTGCGCATGGAAGTCGCCGAGTATCTCCTGGGATCGTTCCTCGATCCCGCCACCGCTCCCATCGTCGCCGTGAGTTCGAAGACCGGCGCAGGACTCGACGCGCTCAAGCGCGAGTTGGCGCGGCTGGCAACGGAAGCTCCGGCGAAAGACGCAAGCGCGGCGTTGCGCCTGCCCATCGATCGCGTCTTCACCATGAAAGGCTTCGGCACTGTCATCACCGGAACGCTGATCTCGGGCAGCGTAAGCAAGGACGACGAGCTCGAAGTCCATCCTGGCGGCAAGCGCTTGCGGGTGCGCGGTGTCCAAGTACACGGGACCGCCGCTGAGAAAGCAATCGCGGGACAACGCACGGCGCTCAACCTCGCCGGAGTCGAAGTCAGCGAACTGGCGCGCGGCATGATGCTGACTCCCGCAGGCCTATTTCGCCCGAGCACTCGAGTAAGCGTCAATCTGAGTCTGCTGCCGTCGGCCAAGCCGCTGCGCGATCGCGCGAGGGTGCATCTCCACGCCTTCACAGCCGAGACCATCGCCCAGGTGAGCTTGCTCGAAGGTAAGCAACTCAAGCCCGGACAATCCGGACTGGCGCGCCTCAAGCTCGATGCGTCCCTGCTTTTGCTCCCCGGAGATCGCTTCATCGTGCGACAGTTCTCGCCGGTTATCACCATCGGAGGCGGCGTTGTGCTCGACGCCTCCGAGCCCGCACGAAGGACGAAGCTGGCAGAACGACTCGCCTTCGTGAAGGCGGTAGCGGAACCAGATCCCTTCAACATCCTGCTGGTGCGGATAGCGCGACGGCGAACCGCGGGACTCTCCCTAGCTGACGCGGTCCAAGAAACGGGCTGGCTTCCTGCGCGCGTACAAGAAACTTCCAGCCAGTTGCAGAAGGCAGGCAAAGTTACGCTGTGCAACGGACTTCTGATCACCTCCGAACGTTTTACTGATCTGCGAAAACAAACTCTTGCAGCCGTAGAAAAGTTTCATCAGCAGAATCCGCTGGTCGCTGGCATCAACCAGGAGCAGTTGCGCGAAGAGCTAGGCGTCGCTCCCGAGATCTTCCACAGCCTGCTCGACGCGCTCGTGCGCGACAAAAAGCTGGCGGCCACGGGCGATCAAGTGCACGGCGCAGGACGCGGCGTCGTCCTCCGCGACGACGAAGCCGAATCCAAGCAGACAATCGAGCAGGCCTTCGCCAAGGCCGGATTGCAAGTCCCGGCGTTGAAAGAGGTGTTGGCGTCGCTGCGTATCGACCAAACCCGCGCCCAGAAGATCGTCACCCTGCTGCTGCGAGATCGTGTGCTGGTCAAGCTCTCCGACGACCTGGTCTTCCATCGCGACGCCCTCGAAAGCCTGCGCCAGATGGTCGTTGCCCAGAAGACCAAGACCCCGAAACTGAACGTCGCCTCCTTCAAAGACCTCGCCGGCGTCTCGCGCAAATACGCGATTCCCCTTCTGGAATACCTCGACCGCGAGCGAGTGACCAAGCGGGTGGGGGATGAGCGCGTGATTCTGTAATCAACTGACATTAATTGTGCAACCGGGGACAGTGAGAGGTATTATTGGCCTCCCGCAAGCGAATGACTGGCTCACGACCGAGGAGGCTTATAACCCATGGTGCATGCTGAATCAGACCAAACGACCCACGAAACAAAAGTGCCACCTTATTTCAAGGAGGCGTTAGAAGATTCCGAGCGGCTGTTGAAGTACGCGGCTGAAATGGGCATCGAAGTCGACGCCGAAACGCGCTCCGCTGTCCTTAATGCAAGGGCCGTCTATCCGGACGGATGGACACAGGACGTGGCCGCGAAGCTGCTTCTCGCACTCACCTGCCTCGCAGACGGCGTTAAGCCCGTGACCGCCGCCAGCCTGAAGGCCTATCACGTCGACACGCGGCCCACCATGCATACTTATCTGATCTGGGCGATCATTCTGTCCGCCATCATCATTCCTGCGTCGATCGTTACGTTCGTTACCTCGAATATCTCCGAGGCTATTCGCACCGACATCGTTAAAGCCAATGCATTGGCGGTCAAACTCAGTACCGAACTAGGCCCCTCGGCGCAAACTGGTGTCGGTCTAACCGACAAGGTCGCCGACCTGCAGGAGTACGGAGCCACTACCCGGCTAATTTGGGCCCGCGCCAAGCGGCTGAACTGGTACGTGTTTCCCCGAGTAGAAATCCCTGCACCACTCATACCGCCTACGACAGATCGGTCCCAGGAAGCCCAGTACCTGAAGCAAAGATTCGAGCTTCCCGTGCCCCTCACCAATGACAACGCGGCGAAGGCAGGGCAAGACATGACCGAGACCTACCAGGACGTGCGGTTTTTTGCGCAGTCCATTGTGACCGACATTGCGACGTTTTACGGGGCAATTAACTCCTGTGTTCTGCCCATTCTTTACGCACTATTGGGAACCTGCGCGTACCTCCTGCGCACTTTCGAAGACCAAATGAGCACCCGGACGTTCATCCCGTCCCACGCCAACTCCGCACGTTTCTTGATCGCCGCGATTGGTGGAACGGTAGTCGGTCTCTTCGGTAATTTCTCGCAACAAGCTTCAGCCTCACCCCTCGCCGTTGCTTTCCTCGTGGGATACGCCGTCGAGGTTTTCTTTTCCTTCCTGGAAGGGCTGATCAGAGCCTTCACCAAGGGTCCTACGCCCGCGTCCCCAGCCCGACCAACGGCGACCGCAGGAAAAGCATAGAGCACCCAATGTCGGGCGCGATTCAGACATGGTTCTATACGCCCTCGGTATTCCCAGGACGGTCGAGAAAGAAATTCCACCCAAGCTCCCGCCTGAGTGGGATGTCTGGAAAGACGTGAAAGCCCGCCCTTACTGCTTGTCGTACACCGAAACACTGGTGACCTTCTTGCCGGCGGCGTCGGCTCCATGAGAGGTCAGGGTGCGGCTCTTGCCATCGGCCGCCACGACGATATCGCCGGTGGTCGTGACTTTGCCGTCCTTCTTGTTGGAGATCGTCATGTGCCGGTCATCAGCCTTGACGTAGGACCGCGCGTCGGTCGAAGGGTCGCCGGTGACGGGGTAGTACTTGCCGTCGAACTTGCCCGTCCACTCGCCGTGGATCGGTTTGCCGTCTTTGCCGACACCGTCAGTTGCGACTTTGATGCTGTCACCCGCGGCCGAGTAAACAACCGTGGTGTTCTTGGCAAAGCCCGGGGCAATCTTCGACTTGGCCTCGTTCAGCTGCCAAGTGCCCATGTTGGGGTTCGTGGCTGCAAATAGTACTACTGCGAACAGGCAAAGAGCGAGGGTCAATAGTGTGGAGCGTGTTTTCATCGAGTCTCCTGTTTTAGTGGGGTTTTCAGGTGAAGCTTGTGCAGCAGTTACAAACTATACACGTGCGCACGGAAAGAACGATCACGGCCGGCATTACTGGTGCTTTGCCGAACGGGCGCGCTTCGTGTTTGGGAACGACTGCGGCGGTCAGGTTGGAATCTTCTCCTCGGCGAACTCGAGGTCGGCTCCCATCGGGTCAGTGAGACGGTTAGTCAGGTTGGCGAGTCCTGCGAGCATGTCGAGGTCGACGATCTGCTCTTCAGGGAAGTGGGCTTTGAGACCCGCGATGTCCGCGTCTGTGATGCTGCGCGGTTCGCGGGTGAGCTTGTCAGCGAATTGCAGCGCGGCCTGCTCTTTGGAGGAGAAGGCGCTATAGTCGCCGGCGTTGAGCCTGGCCCATTCCTCGGGCGTGATGCCGACGCGCTTGGAGGCCGAGAGATGGTGCTGCAGGCAATAACGGCATCCGTTGATCATGGAGACACGGATGTACACCAGCTCGTAGAGGCGGCGGTCGAGCGAGCGTCCGACGCTGGCGTAAAAGGCGAGGAAGTTCTTCAACAGCTCGGGACGATGCGCGAGAATTTTCTGCACGCTGCCGGGCTTGCCACGCAGCGTCTTCTCATAAATTTCGCGGACCTCGGGCGAAGCGGTTTCTGGTTCGACGTAGGACACTCGGGGCATAAGACTCCTCGTAACTCGTCCGTATAATACCTTCTAGCTCCTCGCTCTTGCTGGGCTCATGACAAAAACCATACGCATTATCGGCGCCGGACTGGCCGGCTCGGAGGCCGCTTGGCAATGCGCACGCCGGGCCGTTCCTGTTGAGTTGTATGAGATGCGCCCAGTGCGAACAACTCCCGCGCATCAGACGTCGCACTTCGCTGAGCTGGTGTGCTCGAACTCGCTGAAATCCGACAGCGAGAACACCGCGCCATGGCTGCTGAAAGAAGAGATGCGACGCGCGGGCTCGTTGCTGATGGAGATCGCCGCGCAGACGTCAGTCCCCGCGGGACACGCGCTGGCGGTCGATCGCGAGAACTTTTCGCAGGCAGTGACGGAGGCGATCGAGCGGGAGCCGCTGATTCGCGTGGTGCGCGAAGAAGTTACGCGCATCGACGAAAATGACGGCATCACGATCGTCGCCAGCGGGCCGCTAACGTCGGATGCGCTGACGCAGGAGATCTTGCGGTTGAGTGGGCGTGATCAGCTTTACTTCTACGACTCGATCAGCCCGATTGTGGAGGCAGACTCCATCGATATGTCGCGCGTGTACATGGCCGCGCGCTATGACAAGGGCACGGCAGACTACATTAATTGCCCAATGACGCCACTGGAGTACAACCAGTTTCTCGATGCGCTGCTGGAGGCGCAATCGGTCGATGCGAAGGAGTGGGAGAAGCTGAATTACTTCGAGGGCTGCCTGCCAATTGAGGAGATTGCACGGCGCGGTCGCGACACGCTGCGCTTCGGCCCGATGAAGCCGGTGGGACTGCGCGATCCGAGGACGGGGAAGACTCCGTATGCGGTGGTGCAGTTGCGGCAGGAAAATTTGCGGGCCGATTCGTACAACCTGGTTGGCTTTCAGAACCACTTGAAGTTTGGCGAGCAGGCGCAGGTGTTGCGACTCATTCCCGGGTTGGAGAACGCGAAGTTTCTGCGCTACGGGCAGATTCATCGCAATACGTACATCAACGGTCCGGCGCTGTTGCGGGAGACGCTGCAGATGAAGTCGCATCCGAACGTGCTGTTTGCGGGACAGATTTCGGGCGTGGAAGGGTATGTCGAGTCGATAGCCACGGGGTTGCTCGCGGGCATGCAGACCGCGGCGATGGCGGTTGGGGCGGAGCCGGTGGCGCCTCCGCGAGCGACGGCGTTTGGTGCGCTGGTGAATTACATCTGCCATGCCGAAGGGAAGAGTTTCCAGCCGGCGAACATTACGTTTGATTTACTGCAGCCGCTGGATGAGGAAACGCGCCGACGCATACGTGACAAGAAGTTGCGGCATGCGATGGTGTGCGAGCGAGCGCTGGCGGAATTACAAGGCTGGCTGGAAGCGCAACGCCCGGTTGAAGCTCCGCCTGCGTAGGGCTGACCGCGGCGCTATTTCTTGTTGCGGTCTTCGTGGCGCGCGCGGTTCTTGATCCAGATTGGTGAGCCAACGAAACCGAACGCCTCGCGAATCTGGTTCTCCAAGAATCGCTGGTAGGCGAAGTGCAGCTTCACCTCGCGGTCGGTAAACAGGATGAACGTTGGCGGAGACACGGCGGCCTGCGTCATGTAAAAGATGCGGACCCGTTTGTTCATGGGGACCGACGCGCGCTCGAAATCGACTCTGGCGAGGAAGCGGTTCATGGCGCCCGTACCGATGCGCTTGCGTCGTTCCTTCGCGACCAACTCCAGAGTGGAGTACAGCTTGTTGAGCCCCTTGCCGGTTGAGGCCGAGACGAAAACAACCGGTGCATAGTTCAAGAACTTCAGGTGGCGGCGCGCGCGCGCCTCGTAGAGTTTCGCGTCGGCGGGAAGCTTGCCGTCGGTGCGGTTGGTGGTGACCAGGTCCCACTTGTTGACGACGATGATGACGGAGCGTCCGCTCTCGTGGGCGTAGCCAGCAATGGTCGCGTCGCTGGCAGTCACGCCTTCCACAGCATCGATCAGGATCAGGGCAACATCTGCAGCTTCGAGATGCTTGCGTGCCATGACGACCGAGAGCTTCTCGGCCATCAGCTCGGTCTTGCCCTTGCGGCGGATTCCGGCAGTGTCGATAAAACGGTAGGTCTGCCCGGCGTGCTCGACTAGCTCGTCGACCGCATCGCGCGTAGTTCCGGCAATGGGAGATACGATCGCGCGGCCGGTTCCGGTGAGCGCGTTCAGGAGCGTGGACTTGCCGACGTTGGGGCGACCGATGATCGCGACCTTGGATAGCTTGGGCGCTTCCTCTTCGTCTTCTTCGGCACCGGGCTCGACCGGAATGCCGTCTGCGGCCTCGGCCTGCTCTTCTTCAACCACCTCAGCCGCTTCTTCTTCGGCGACGCGCTCGGTGTGGGGAAATACGCGAAACACGTGCTCCAGCAACTCGGCGACGCCGTTGCCGGTCTCGGCCGAGATGGGCAGCAGCTCTTTGATTCCAAGGCGGCGAAACTCCTGCGCGAAAGGTTCGATGTTGGGCGTGTCCATTTTGTTGACCGCCAGCAACACCGGCTTGCCCATGCGGATCAATTGGCGAGCGAGTTCGATGTCGGGTGCGGCGAGTTCGGTGCGGCCATCAACGACCATCACGATGGCGTCGGCCTGCTCGAGCGCGACTTTGGCCTGGCGAAAAATCTCGGCAGGGATCAGCGCCTTGTCTTCTGGGATGATGCCACCGGTATCCACCACGCGCAGGGTGCGACCTGCCCATTCGGCTTCGCCGTAGAGACGGTCGCGGGTGATGCCGGGTTCGTCGCCAACGATAGCGCGGCGCGAGCCTACAAGGCGATTGAAGAGAGTCGATTTGCCGACGTTCGGGCGTCCGACGATAGCAAGTGTGCCGGCAATAGGCATCTCACCCGGAAGTGTTTTGGCGCGGGCTTCGTAATGGACTCGTCGGGACATTAGACTCGGGGCTCTTTCTGCTTCGCGGGTAGCAACGTTCTATTATAGGGATGTAAACCTTTCGCCGTGTCTTCTCCTCCTGAGCCCGTGTCTTCGTCGCCGACCTCCCCAGCGAGTTCAGCGGCCCGCATACCCACGCTGTACCAGTTCTTCGGACCCGGAGGAGTGCTAGCGAGCAGCCATCCCGCGTACGAGTTTCGCCGCGGACAACTGCAGATGGCGGAGGCCGTTGAGCAGGCGCTGACCGAAAAGCGGCACCTGATCGTTGAAGCCGGCACGGGCACGGGGAAGACGCTGGCGTATCTGCTGCCGGTAATTCGCTCGGGCAAGCGAGTGATCATCTCGACCGGAACCAAGACGTTACAGGAGCAACTTTTCTTCAAGGACATTCCCTTTCTACAGGAGCATCTGGGCGAGTTGCGCGTGTGTTACATGAAGGGCCGTGCCAATTACCTGTGCCGCAAAAAGCTCTACGACCTCACGGACCAGCCGCTGCTCAACGGACTGGAAGAGATCAACCAGTTCAAGATCATCAGCGACTGGGAGAAGACGACCGAGACGGGCGACCGGGCCGAGCTGGCCGAGATGCCGGAGAGCAGCCAACTTTGGTCAAAACTCGACGCGCGCACCGACCGCTGCATTGGGGCGGAGTGCCAGCAGTTCGACCGCTGCTTCATCACCGAGATGCGGCGGCGGGCGGCCGAGAGCGACATCATCATCGTGAACCATCACCTGTTTTGCGCTGATCTGGCCATCAAGTCGGCGGCAGAGCGCGCACCGGATGCGGGAGTGCTTCCCGAGGCGGGGGTGGTGGTGTTCGACGAGGCGCACGAGCTGGAAGATGTGGCCACGAACTTCTTCGGAGTGTCGGTATCTAACATGCGCGTCGAAGATGTCCTGCGCGATGTAGAGCAGACGTTGCGGCGGGCGAGCCTTCCGCTGGCTCAGGCGTTGGCCGCGTCGGCGCGGGTGCGTGAACGGTCACAGCTGTTCTTTTCGATCTTGCCGCCAGGCGACGGGCGGATCGCGTTTGAGAACCGGGCGGAGTTTCTGGAAGAAAATGGCGACGAGTTCATCGGATTGCAAAACACACTGCTGCATCTTTACAGCGAACTGCAGGCGGTCCCCGATAAGCCTGACGAGGTACACAACCTGTGTCGCCGCATAGAAGAATTGCGGGTGCAGCTTGGCTTCGTTATGGAGTCGAACCAGAAAAACACGGTGTTCTGGATCGAGCGTCGAGGCGAGCGGCGCGGCGGGCGCGGCGGACAACAGAATGTTTTCCTGCAGGCCACACCGATCACTGTGTCAGACATTTTGTGCCAAACACTGTTCGACAACTTGGGGACAGCGGTGCTGACCTCGGCGACCCTGGCAGTGGGTGGTGGGTTCGACTATATCCGCGGGCGGCTGGGACTGGAGCATGCGCGCGAGCTGATTGTGCCGTCGCATTTCGACTATCCCAGCCAGGCGTTGCTGTATGTGCCTCCGGACTTGCCTGATCCCCGTGAGCCACAGTTTGTGGAGAAAGCGTCGCAACGCGTGCGCCAGTTGCTGGAGATCACTCGCGGACGCGCGTTTTGCCTGTTCACCAGCTACTCGTTCATGAACCAGCTTTACGACCGGCTGCTAGGAGAGTTGGAGTTCCCGATGCTGCTGCAGGGAAGCGCTCCCAAAAATGCGCTGCTGGAAGAATTTCGCATGACGCCGAATGCGGTGCTGTTTGCGACGTCGTCGTTCTGGCAGGGCGTGGACGTTCAGGGCGAGCAGTTGAGTTGCGTGATCATCGACCGGCTGCCGTTTGCAGTGCCGAACGACCCCGTAGTCGGGGCGCGCATCAAGGCAATCGATGCGGACGGCGGCAATGCATTTTTCGAGTACCAAGTGCCGAGTGCGGTGATCTCGCTGAAGCAGGGATTCGGGCGCCTGATTCGCTCGCTGCACGATCGCGGGTTGCTGTGCCTGCTCGACAATCGGATTCTGAAGAAGCAGTACGGCAAAGTGTTCTTGAGTAGCTTGCCGCAGTATGCGCGGACCACGGACATCCGTGCGGTGGAGAGGTTTTTTGGGGCGGAGGAGTGGTCTGAAGAACAGCGCCACTCAGAAGAAGAGTAGCGATGAAGGCGAAGTTAATTCTCACGTTGGGAGCGGAATTTGTGGTGTTCGCCGCGCTTCTATTCGGAACGGCGGGGACGCTGCAGTGGAGGGCCGGCTGGGTTTTCATGGCGCTGTTCTTCATCTTCGCGTTGGTGCTGTCAGGCATGTTGATCCGCCATGATCCGGCATTGCTCGAAGAACGATTAAGCGGGCTCTTTCAGAAGGACCAGCCCCGATGGGACAAGGTTCTGATCCCAATCGTCGCCACCGCGTTCATCGGGTGGATGGCTTTGATGGGCTTGGATGCTGTTCGTTACCGCTGGTCTGCGATGTCCGCCTGGCTGCAGGTGATTGGCGCGGCAGGGCTCCTGGTATCGATGTACATCACGTACGCAACGTGCTGGGAGAATCCTTATTTAGCAGCCGTGGTGAAAATCCAGACCGATCGCGGCCAACAGGTTGTGTCGACGGGACCGTATTCGGTTGTCAGGCATCCTCTGTACGCAGGCATGTTGCTGATGTTTCCTTCGACCGGGCTCATGCTGGGATCATGGTACGGCGCTGCAGCATCAATTCCGCTCGCGGTGACGCTAATGGTTCGCGCGGTGCTGGAAGAGCGGGAATTGCAGACGGGGCTTCCGGGATATTCCGACTATATGAAGAGAGTGAGATACCGGCTGGTGCCCTCCGTGTGGTGAGAGGCAAAGAAATCACTAATCTGCAGCCTCCTGTGACTTCCAGCTAAAATAGAGCTTTGCCGCAGCACGCCTATTTGCGCCGTTGCGGACGGAGAGCATGTACGAAGTAACGGTCGAAGACACATTTTCCTCGGGGCACTTCCTGCGCAACTACAAGGGCAAGTGCGAAAAGCCTCACGGACACAACTACAAGGTGCGCGTCACATTGCGTGGTGAGACGCTGGATCACGCAGGCCTGCTGCTGGACTTCAGAGACCTGAAAGAGGTACTGCGCCCGGTGGTGGACTATCTCGACCACCAGATGATCAACGAGCTGGAGCCGTTTGACGTGCTGAATCCGTCGGCGGAGAATCTTGCCAAGTATTTCTACGACGAGACCAACAAGCACCTGACGGGCAAGACCAGCGGCCGTGTGTGGGTGAAAGACATCACCATCTGGGAAACCGATACCACTACGGCCACGTACAGCGAATAGCTGTTTCGCGGACTAGAGTCCGCGCGGATCTTCATACAAGAAGGGCTTGCGGCACGGCTGAAGCCGTGCCCTCTCAAAGCTCATGCAAATCATCGAAATCTACAAATCGCTGCAAGGTGAGTCGTCGTACTCGGGGTTGCCGTGCGTATTTGTGCGGACCGCGGGATGCAATCTGCGCTGCGTGTGGTGTGATAGCGAGTACACCTTCAAGGGTGGGCAACGGATCACGCTCGACGAGATTGTCCACGAGGTGCATCGCCTCTCGCCCGACGGCGGCCTGGTGGAGATCACGGGCGGCGAGCCGATGCTGCAGGAGGGCGAAGTCCTCCCGTTGATGGACCGGCTGCTGATCACCGGATTCACGGTGCTGCTCGAAACCAGCGGGGAACGCCTGCTGGATAAGGTACCGGAACCGGTGGTGAAGATTGTGGACGTGAAATGTCCAGATTCCGGAGAAGGCGGGACGTTTCGCCACGATAATCTGCTGTATCTGACGGCGCGGGACGAAGTGAAGTTTGTTCTGGGCAGCCGCAGTGATTACGAGTTTGCGCGCGATTTTATCCGCGAGCACGAATTGAGCGCCCGGGTGGGATCGGTGATTCTCTCCCCGGCATTCCGCAAGGACGCGACGGGCAGCCGTGACGTGTCGCATTGCCTGCTTGACCCTCGGGAGCTGGCGGAATGGCTGCTGGCCGACGGGCTGAAGGCGCGGCTGGGGCTGCAGATTCACAAGTTCATCTGGGAGCCGTCGTTGAAGGGCGTGTAAACTCGCAGTTTGGCGATCGCGTCCACATCGCATGACGACAAGTGCAACCACGAACGAGACGGTGAAGACCCCAAAAGCGCAAGCGCTGGTCGTCCTCAGCGGCGGCATGGATTCCACCGTGTGCGCGGCGCTGGCGGTGAGGGAATTCGGGGCAGAGCAGACGGCGGCGCTACACATCGACTACGGGCAACGCACCGAACGGCGGGAGCGTCGGGCCTTCCAGGAAATCTGCGACCGCATGGGCATTGCTACGCGGCTCGCCTTCCAGACTCCTTTCTTTCGTGCCATCGGCGGCTCAGCGCTGACGGATGAGCAAATCGTAGTGCCACAGGCCGGACCGGAGATAGGGGCGGAGATTCCGGTGACTTATGTTCCCTTCAGAAATTCGCATTTCCTGTCAGCCGCGGTCAGTTGGGCCGAGGTGTTGGGAGCAGAGCGGATTTATGTCGGCGCGGTGCAGCAGGACAGTTCGGGCTATCCGGATTGCCGTCCGGAGTTCTACGCGGCGTTCAACGAAGCCGTCCGGACTGGAACTAAAGAAGGGAAGATCCGCATCCAGACGCCGCTGATCGCCCTCAGAAAAGCCGAGATTGTGACACTTGGCCTTGAATTAGGCGCTCCCTTCGATTTAACTTGGTCATGCTACAGTCGGGAGGACCGGGCCTGTGGCGTCTGCGATAGTTGTGTGTTGCGGATGCGGGCCTTTGCGGCGGCGGGAGCCAGCGACCTCATTCCTTATTTATCGCAGGCCAACCCGCACTGATCCTCAGGAATTCAAATTCGGATACTAAGAAATGCCGTGGCGACCGGTCACCGTGAGCAGATCGAGGCGGCCCAAAACCACGCGCTGGAGGCAAGTATGAAGAGATACATCAGGCTGGCGATGTTTCTGGTACTGCTGCTGGGGATCAGCGCGGTGCCCGTCGTGGCTCAAATGACTGGCATCAAGGGTGCCTGCAAAGATCAGGAAGGCAAGCCGATCACCGATGGCGTGCTGGAAATCTCGAACACCGACACTGGCCGCAAGATAACCTCCAAGACCACCAAGAACGGCGAATATACCGCCATAGGTCTCACGCCCGGAAACTACGACGTCACGTTGATGCGAAACGACAAGCAGGTGGATGCAGTCACCAAGATCCCTGTTGGTGTAGGCGACATGAGAGAGGTGAACTTCGACCTCAAGAAGGATCTCGCGGCAAAGGGCGCCGCCGGACCCTCGGAAGAGCAACTCAAGAAGCAGCAGGAAACCACCAAGCAGAACGAGAAGATCAAGGGCCTGAACGCCAGATTGGCGGAGGTGCGCGACCTCGAGAAGGCCGGCAACTACGACCAGGCAATCACGATCCTGCAGGAGGTGACCGCGGCCGAGCCGTTGAAGGACCTGTTGTGGGCCTACCTCGGAGACGCTGACCGTGGTGCCAAGAAATATCCTGAGGCGATCGAGGCCTATAAGAAAGCGCTGGAGATCAATCCCAATAGCGGCGCCTATCACAATGGACTGGCCGACGCTTACGCAAAATCGGGACAGACGGACAAAGCCGTGGCCGAGTATAACGCGGCTGCGCAGGCGGAGCCCGCAAATGCCGCGACCTATTACTTCAACGAGGGCGCGATCTTCACCAATACTGGAAAGGTCGATGACGCGATCGCCGCCTTCGACAAGACCATCCAGACCGATCCGAATCGTGCCGAAGCCTACTACTATAAGGGCATCAACTTGATGAGCAAGGCGACAACTGGCAAGGATGGGAAGTTCGTGGCGCCTGCGGGGACGGAGGAGGCGTTCAAGAAGTATCTTGAACTGAAACCTGACGGTCCGCTGGCCCAGCCCGCAAAAGACATGCTGGCCAGCCTTGGCGCTTCCGTTGAGACTACGTTTGGTAAGCAAAAAGCTGCTCCGGCGGCGAAGAAGAAACCGAATTAATTGCAATTGAACTGCGAGGGGCGGCATTATGCCGCCCTTTTTTGTTGTGAGCTACAAGTCGATTTGGGATGCTTGGCTCCGTCCAGTAGAATCCGCATGAACCTGCTTGCATGAACGCTTCCACAAAGTCGGAGCTGCTGTCATTCGCCGAAGCTCGCGGAGTGGTCGAGCAGTATGCTGCCGGGCTCAAGCCGACTGAGCCGGAGCTGACGAGCCTGTTGGATGCGGTAGGGTTGGCGCTCGCCGAAGACTTGCGCGCAGACCGCGATTTTCCGCCGTTCCCCCGTGCCACACGGGATGGATATGCGGTGCGTGCCGCGGATGTGCACGCCGTTCCGGCGAAATTGAGATGTGTTGGGTCGATCAAGGCCGGCGCGACGGTCGAGGACAGCGGCGTCACGATAGCTGCGGGCGAAGCGGTGGAGATCATGACCGGCGCTCCCGTACCTGCCGGAACAGACGCGGTGGTGATGGTGGAGTACACCGAGTCGGTAGGCGCGAACGTAACCATTCGGCGGCCAGTGGAAGCGGGTGAGAATGTTGTTCCAGCAGGAGCCGAGGCGCGGCGCGGCGATGTGATGGTCGAACGCGGAACGCGTGTGCAACACGCCGTGGTAGCGGTGGCAGCCGCAGCGGGGCGTCCCGAGGTTGCCGTGCACCGCAGACCGCGGGTAGCTGTGCTGGCCACGGGGGACGAGGTGGTTGATATCAACTTGCCGCCGGGACCGAACGAGATTCGCAATTCCAACAGCTACTCGCTGGCGGCGCAGGTTTACGAGGCCGGCGGCGAAGCGGTGATCCTGCCCGTGGCGCGCGACGAAGCGAGCGAACTCGCGATCCTGCTGCGCAAAGGGCTGGAGGCTGACTTGCTGCTCCTGACCGGGGGCGTGTCCATGGGAAAGTATGACCTGGTGGAAGAGGTGCTGGCCTCGCTCGGTGCGGAGTTCTTCTTCACCGGGGCGGCGATACAGCCGGGCAAACCCGTAGTGTTTGGCCACGTCAAGTTGGACGGCAAAGCGAAGCCGTTTCTTGGGCTGCCGGGGAACCCGGTATCCACGATGGTCACATTCCAGTTGTTCGTGCGTCCGGTGCTGAATGCGCTGGGGGGAGCCAAACCGGAGCCGCTGCCGTTCGTGCAAGCGACACTGAAGGATCCGCTGACGACCAAAACGGGATTGACGCGGTTTCTGCCAGGCAAGCTGAGCGGAACCCATGAAAAGCCCGAGGTGGAATTGGTGCGCTGGCAAGGGTCGGGTGACTTGATGGCGGCGTCAAAGTCGAACTGCTACATTGTGGTACCTCCTGACCGGGAGAAGTTTGCCGCGGGAGAAGCGATGACGGTGCTGTTGTCGTAGAGCGAATGACAAAAACAAAGACAAATACAAAGGGGCAGAAGCTTTCGCATTACGATGCTGCTGGCCGTGCAGCGATGGTGGACGTGTCAGGCAAGAGTCCCACATTGCGGGAGGCCGAGGCATACGCGTTCGTGGCGATGAGCAGGAAGGTGCTGCGGGCGCTGCCACAAAATCCCAAGGGCGATCCGCTGGAAGTAGCGCGGATTGCCGGCATCCAGGCGGCCAAGCGAACGGCGGACCTAATTCCAATGTGCCATCCCCTACCGCTAACCAAGGTTGACATAACCTGCGCCGTGAAGAGCGAGGGCATTGAAATTCGCAGCGTCGTGCGAACCACGGCAGTCACCGGCGTTGAGATGGAAGCGCTGGTTGCGGCATCAGTCGCGGCGCTCACCGTGTACGACATGTGCAAGGCGCTCGATAAGGGCATCGTGATTCGCGAGGTCCGGCTTGAGCGCAAATCGGGTGGCAAGAGCGGGGATTACCTGCGCTGAGAAAGGAAGGACAAGTTCATGCATACCGCCGCTGTAGTTACTGTTAGTGATTCTGTAGCACGAGGCCAGCGTATCGATCGCTCCGGACCCGCAACCGCGGCAGTCCTGCAGCAGCACGGCTTCGATGTCACGCAACAGCGCACCCTGGTTGACGAGCAGAGCGAGATCGAACAGACCCTCATTCAACTTTCGGAGCAGGTTCGGCTGATCGTTACCACCGGGGGGACGGGGATCGCGGAACGCGACATTACACCCGAAGCCACGCGTGCCGTGTGCTCGAAGCTGATTGACGGGATACCGCAAAAAATGCGCGCCGCGGGGTTAGGGAGCACCGAGTTCGCGATCCTCAGCCGCGGAGTCTGCGGCGTGCGGGGCACCTCGCTGATTCTGAATCTTCCCGGCAGTCCCGCCGGCGCAGTGGACTCGCTGCAGTCGGTCATCGAGATTTTGCCGCATGCTCTCGACCTTCTCGCCGGCAAGACGGAGCACCAGGACGGCGAGCGCTAACTTTCACTTCTAACATTCTTCGCAAGGAGAGCATTGGAACCTGTCACTCATTTTCTGACCGGAGCGTGCATGAGTCGCGCCGGACTGAACCGCAAGAGCGCGCTGGCCACGCTGACCATGGTGTTGGCGGCCGAGGCCGCCGATCTTGACATCCTGTGGGCGCTCAAGGGGCCGATTGCCGCGCTTCAGCATCATCGCGGCATCACCCATACGTTCTTCGGGGCGCCGTTTGTGGCTGCGGCGACCCTGGGCTTCATCTGGCTGCTGTTTCAGTGGCGAGGACCGTCGGGCAGACCCCGAATCTTGCGTTCGAAGCTGCCCGTTCGCTGGGGCTATCTCTATTGGCTGGCGCTGATCGCGGCCTTGAGCCACATCCTGCTGGACTACACAACGGCCTACGGCATCCGCATGCTCGCGCCATTCAACTGGCACTGGTATTCGTGGGATATCGTGTTCATCGTTGAGCCGATTATCCTGCTCGCGCTCCTCACGGGTCTGGTCCTGCCTTCGCTGTTCGCACTCATCAACCAGGAGATCGGGGCGCGCAGCAAAGGGCCGCGCGGACGCGCGGGAGCGATTTTCGCCCTGGTGTGCCTGGTGCTCATCTGGGGAGTCCGCGACTATCAGCATCGGCGGGCGCTGAACGCCATGGGCGCGTTGCTCTATCAGGGTGCGGTGCCGGTCAAGATGGGGGCGTATCCGTACTGGGTCAACCCATTTCGCTGGCACGGAGTGGTGGAGACAGAGAATTTTTTCCAGACGGTACCGGTGAATTCGATGACACCGGAGGTGGACGAGCAGGCAGAGGCGCACACCTATTTTAAACCGGAAGTAACTCCTGCGACACAGGCGGCCAAGGCCTCGTATTTTGGGCGGGTGTATCTGGATTGGGCAGTGTTTCCGCTGACCCAGACGGAACAACTGCAGGGAGCATTTAAGGGATACCTCGTACGGTTTCAAGACCTGCGCTTCCAGTATCCGGAGACGCGCGGGCGGGGCAACCTGGCAGGATGGGTGCTGGTGGGTCCTGACATGCGGGTGCAGGAGGAAGGTACGAACTCGCGGAAACCGTCGGTTGAGGACAACCAGTAGGCGGCTGGGGTTGTCATCGTGAGCAAGTGAGTTTTCCTGAACAGATAATCGCGCTTGACGCAGCCGCCTGTGGCGTACAGAATCAAAAGGCGCTCTGTTTCCAGAACGCACATTTCCTGAGGTGATCATGCTGGCGTACCTGTTTCTCGTCTTTGCCGTGGCGGTGCACGCGCGGTTTCTGCCCCTGCCCTATAGTTTTGCTCCGGTGACGGCTGCGCTGCTGTATTTCGGTGCGCGCCGGCCACGTAAGGAGATGTGGATTCCAGTGGCCGCGTTGGCCGTGGCGGGGTTGTACTTGTCGCGCAGCGTTTACGCCTATGCGTTTTCGGCTGACCTGCTGGTGACGTGGGCGTGGTACGCGGGAATGGTGCTGCTGGGCGGAATGCTGGCGAAGAACGCATCCGCGCTTCGGGTTGGCGCCGCGTCGTTGGCGGGTTCGGTGTCGTTTTTCTTGGTCAGCAACTTTGCCGTGTGGGCGGTTTGGTACATGTATCCGAAGACCGCGAGTGGCTTGGCAGCGTGCTACGTTGCGGGGTTGCCGTTCTTCCGCAACGCGTTAGTTTCCGACCTGTTCTTCGCAGCGGCATTCTTCGGTATTGGATACCTGGTGACCCACCGCCAGGAGCAGAGCGTCACAGTCGCGCGGTAAGTCTCAGTTCAGATTCGAGTGAAAGGGCCGGACAGGTCGTCCGGCCCTTTGCTGCTTTGGTTATTTTAGGTTTCCTCACGCGCCGATTCTCCTTGCATACTATTCCTTTAGCCCAGTAGAACCAGTCTGTGAGAACAGGGATCTTCGTGTCCCGCCCAGTGCGCGAGTACCAGCGTTCTTTGATTGTTTCCATTTCGGGGCTTCGCCCACCCACAAAGCGCTCAAGAATGCCAGCTAAGTGCCACGCGCAGACATGGATACGTATAAGTTCTTTGTTTATCAATGACTTGAGAACAGTTTCCGCCCAAGCCAGTGATTCTAAACAACCGTGCATAAAAAATTTTACGCGTTATGGTCGACTACATCACCGACTCACCTCAAACCAATAGGGCCGCACACCCGCCGTCCTAATCGCCGCACTACTGGGTTCCAGCGCGCCTCCCAGCTTTCTTGCGGATGCGCCAGATCCACCAGCCGATCAGCGCGGCAGCGGCGACTATCGCGATCGCGAGCCTGGCGTGATTGTGGACCATGTTGCCAAAGAAGCCGACAATCTCCGGTCCAAATCGAATCACTAGGATTGACAGGATGCAGAAGCGCAGGAATCGGCCGAAGAAAATAGCCGCGAGAAAGTGGCTGAAGCGCATCTCGGCCACGCCGGCCGAGAGCACAAACAGTTTGAACGGCGTCGGCGGAGGCAGCATCGACGGCAGCATGATCGCCAGAAATTCGTGTTTGTCGAACGAGGCTTTGATCTTATTGAAGCGGGCTTCGCCGATGCGCTTGACCAGCAGGACTTCGCCCCCCTTGTAGCCGATCCAGTAGATGACGATGCTGCCCAGCGCGGAACCGCCCGCAGCCATGGCCGAAAGCAACACGAAACGGCTGGGGGCGGCGTACACATAGCCGCCGACGATGGCGTCGAGGGGCATGCCGAGAAAGGACGCGTCAACGAAGGCAAAGCCTAGAACGCCCCAGATGCCGAGGGGGGCGAGTAGAGCGAGGATTAGGTGTGTCCACTTAGCTAGTAGGTGCTTCAAATCTCTCCTTGGGCGGAACTGCTATTTTACGTGAGTACAGCCCGGTCGCCGGGGGTTTAGCGAGCCTCCTTATAATTAGCGAATGCCTTCCGCCGGCAAAGACCTGCAAAAGAAGATCGAAGCGCTGCGCGACAAGATCCGCTACCACGAACACCGTTATTACGTGCTCGACGATCCGGAGGTCAGCGACGCCGAATTCGACAAGCTGATGGACGAGCTGATCGGGCTGGAAACCGCGCATCCGGAGCTGGTCACGCCCGATTCGCCCACGCAGCGGGTTGGCGGCAAGCCCAGCGAAGAGTTCGCCAAGGTGCGGCACTCGACCCAAATGCTGTCGCTGGCGAAGACCACCAGCGAGGCTGAATTGCGCGACTGGGAGCGGCGAGTGCACGAGCTCACCGGCCAATCGAAGGTGGATTACGTCTGCGAGCTGAAGCTCGACGGCATGTCGCTTGCGCTGCGCTTCGCGAACGGCAAGCTGGCGCTGGGATTGACGCGAGGCGATGGCACGGTGGGCGAAGATGTGACGCCGAACGTGCGCACGGTGCGCAGCGTGCCGTTGACGATCGCAGAAAAGACGCTCGACAAGGCAGGGCTGCCGCGCGACTTCGAAGTGCGAGGAGAGCTGCTGATGCCGCTGGCGGCGTTTCAGCGCATGAATGAAGAGCGCGAGGCTCAAGCCTTACCGGTGTTTGCCAATCCGCGGAATGCTACGGCAGGAACAGTGCGGACGCTGGAGCCGAACGTGACTGCGCAGCGGCGGCTCGATTTCTTTGGATACGGGTTGCTGAAAGATGGGCGCCCGATTTTCGACCGTCATTCGCAGGTACTGAAGGCGTTGCAGGCGGCGGGATTCAAGGTGAATCCGCACCACAAGCTTGCGCATGATCTCGGGCAGGTGATGGAGTTCGTCAGCGAGACGGACGTGATGCGAGACAAGCTGCCGTATGAGATCGACGGAGTGGTGGTTAAAGTCGATCGCATCGGCCTGCAGGACGAGTTGGGATTTACCGGCAAAGCTCCGCGGTGGGCGATCGCGTACAAGTTCACGGCGCGCGGTGGGGAGACGCAGATCGAAGACATCCTGGTGCAGGTGGGACGCACCGGCAAGCTAACTCCCGTGGCGGCGCTGAAGCCGGTATCGATCGGCGGCACAACGGTCACGCGCGCAACGCTGCACAACATGGACGAGATCGAGCGGCTGGGGATCAAGATCGGCGACTGGGTGGAGGTGGAGCGTGGCGGTGATGTCATTCCCAAAGTCGTCAAGGTGCTCGAGGGCAAACCACGCGGCACTCGCGAGTTTCATATGCCCGAGAGGTGCCCGGTCTGCGGCGGGCACGTCGTGCGCGCCGAGGGCGAGGCCAATCACCTCTGTGTCAACGCCAACTGTCCAGCTAAGCTGCGCGAGACCATTCGGCACTTCGCAGCGCGCGGGGTGATGAACATCGAAGGCATGGGCGATGCGCTGGTGAACCAACTGGTAGACGCCAAAGAAGTAAAGAGCGTTGCCGACATCTACGGTCTCACGCAAGGAAAGCTGATAGCACTCGAGCGCATGGGGAAGAAGTCGGCGGACAATATTCTGCGCGAGATCGAGAATTCCAAAAAGCTGCCGTTGGAGCGAGTGATTTACGGGCTGGGGATTCGCATGGTAGGCGAACGCACAGCGCAGTTCCTGGCGGAACATTTTGGTTCGATGGATGCGCTGATGGCGGCAAGCGAAGAAGAGTTGCAGGCGGTGAATGAGATTGGTCCGCGGGTGTCGCAGAGCATCCGCGAGTTTTTCGACGAACCTAAGAATGTAGCGCTGGTTGATCGACTGCGTGCGGCGGGTCTGACGTTTAAGGGACAGAAGAAGCAGCGTGGCACAACGCTCGCCGGCAAGACATTCGTTCTCACCGGCACCTTGGAGCGGCACACCCGTGACGAGGCCAAGAAGCTGATCGAAGATGCCGGAGGAAAGGTGGCGGGTTCGGTCAGCAAGAAGACGGATTACGTGGTGGCAGGGGCGGAAGCGGGATCGAAGCTGGATAAGGCGAAGGAGTTGGGCGTCGCGGTCATTGGGGAGAAGGAGATGGCGGAGTTGGTGAAGGGGTGAGCGATTGTTACGCCACGTCTAACCGATTTTGGCTGGGCTATCTTCTTCCGTCCAGCCAAGCGGGACTGCATTCTTGCGGAACGCTCAGAACTTCTCTTTCAGCCGCCGATAGGTGTCTTCGAGCGACTCGGGCAGCACGCGAGTCTCGCCCACAACGGTCATGAAGTTGGCGTCGGCTACCCAACGGGGCAGGACGTGCATGTGGATGTGTCCCGCGACTCCTGCGCCTGCGGCTTTGCCGATGTTCATGCCGAGATTGACGCCGTCGGGGTGATAGATCTCGATCATCACGGTCTCCAGGCGGCGGGTAAATGCCATCATTTCGTTCGCTGCGGGCTCGGGCAGCTTGGTCAGGCGATCCAGATGCGCGTAGGGCACGACCATGGCGTGACCCGAGGTGTAGGGGTAGGCGTTCAGAATGATGAAATTGTGCTCGCCGCGATGGACGATGAGTGCCTTCTGGTCGTCGCCCAGATTCTGCAGGACACAGAAAATACACTCCGACACCTGGTCAACGGTACTGACATACGCGTAGCGCCATGGGGTCCAGATGTAGTCCACTACTGGCAGACTACCAAAGGGCTGGGGCATCCCCAAACAGTGGGGGGAGCGCGAAGGCACGAAAGCCGATGACGCGGCAGTTGAACAGCAGGTAAAATTACGGGAAAATCGCGTCCTGCTTGGACTTACGCGTTTGACACTGCTTAGAAGCGATTGTTATAGTCAAAGAGTCTCGGGAAGTGGGGGCCTACTGCCCGGGATCCGGCCGCTGGGTTGTCCGACATCCCCCGAGAAGGGGAAATAACACCTGAAGACTGAAGCCAGCAGTCCGTATTGGCCAGGCTCCCCATCGATCTCCAAGATTGCTGGGCTCGAACTCAAATCAATGTCTCTCGAAGAAACCCTTAACGACACTCCGACCACCCCAATTGAAGAATCCGGTACGGCCGAGCAGCAGCCGACCGCCCAAACCACTCATACCAGCACTCATCCTACTAGCGCCGAGCCAGTGGCTGCTGCTGCCGCACCTCGGTCTGAAAAAGAACCGTCAATGGAAGATTTCGCCACCGCGCTCGAGACCTTTGAACAGGAACAGGCGCAAACCGAAGCCGCCCTGAACGACGAACAGATCGTTACGGGCACCGTTCTGAAGATCACGCCGCAGTACGTTGTCGTGGACATCGGCTACAAGTCCGAAGGCGTCGTTCCCGTCGCCGAATTCACCGACTCTGAAGGCAACGTGTCGGTGCAACCGGGTGAAGAAATTCCCGTGGTTCGCGACCAGGGACACACCGAAGAGGGCTACATCAACCTCTCGTACCACAAGGCCCAGCGGCTGAAGGCTTGGGACGAGATTGAGAAGGCCTACAACGATAAGGCGCCGGTTAAGGCACGCATTATCGATCGCATCAAGGGCGGCCTGACGGTCGACATCCTGGGAGCGCGCGCTTTCCTGCCAGGCTCGCAGGTCGATCTTCGTCCCGTGCGCAATCTCGATGTGCTCAAAGGCACCGATCTCGAAGTCCGCATCATCAAGCTGAACAAGAAGCGCGGCAATATCGTGGCTTCGCGCAAACAGCTGCTGGAAGAAGAGCAGGGAGAAAAGCGCACCAAGACTTTGGAGCAGTTGAGCGAAGACTCGATCCTGACGGGGACCGTGAAAAACCTGACCAACTACGGCGCGTTCGTGGACCTTGGCGGCATCGACGGTCTGTTGCACATTACCGACATGTCTTGGGGACGCCTGACGCATCCGCGCGACCTGGTACAGGTAGGTGATCAGATCCAGGTGAAGGTGCTGAAGTTCGATCGCGAAAAACAGCGCGTGTCGCTGGGCTTCAAGCAGCTTACGCCTGATCCCTGGCTCGATGCCTCGGAGCGTTATCCGATCGGCGCACATGTTCATGGCCGCGTGATCAGCGTCACGGATTACGGTGCGTTCATTGAGCTGGAGCAGGGCATCGAAGGACTGGTGCATGTCAGCGAAATGACATGGTCGAAGCGGATGAAGCATCCCTCGAAGCTGGTGAACGTGGGCGACGAGGTGGATGCCGTGGTGCTGAACGTGAATCCGACCGAGCGCCGCATCAGTCTTGGACTGAAGCAGCTTGAATCGAATCCGTGGGAGTCCCTGATCGAGAAGTTCCCGGTCGGCGCAATCGTTGAGGGCAAGGTCCGCAACCTGACAGATTTCGGTGCGTTTATCGAGATCGAAGAGGGTATCGACGGCCTGGTTCACGTGAGCAACCTGAGCTGGACGAAGCGTGTTAAGCATCCTTCGGAAGTGCTGAAGAAGGGCGACAAGGTGAAGGCCATTGTGCTCGCCATCGAGCCCGATCAGCGCCGTCTTTCGCTGGGCGTGAAGCAGCTCCAGCCGGATGTCTGGGAGACTTTCTTCGACCAGCACCGAGTGGGTGACGTCATTCACGGCAAGGTGCTGCGGCTGGCGAGTTTTGGTGCGTTTGTGGAAATTGCCGATGGAGTTGAGGGCCTATGCCATAACTCCGAAGCAGTGGACTCGCACGGCACACAGATCAAGCTGGAGCCGGGCCAGGAGTTCGACTTCAAGATCATCAAGATGAACCCGGCAGAAAAGAAAGTGGGACTCAGCATTCGGGCAGTGGGCGAAGAAGCCACGCGCGCGGATGTGGAGGCTTACAAGGGGCCGGCGGCGGCAACGTCGTCGTCTTCATCTTCAGGTGCAGGCTCGACTATTGGCGAGTTCATGTCGTGGAAGCGCGCCAGTAACGAAAACAACTAAGTTTCGCAGTTCTGAAACCGAAGTTCCGAATCGGGATAGGGGAGACGGTCGCCCGTCCTCCCCTCCCACACCACCGTACATGCGGGTCCGCATACGGCGGTTCGGCGGGTTGAGCTAAGACCGTATGACCATGGCCGGGAGTCCCAGTGAGGCAAAGTAGGCATTGGGTAGTGCCATGGCTAACGCCGGGGAGTTCGCGATTCGCCACGGACCGTGCGCACTCCCAGCGGTTTGCGCCGCCAGATCTTTGCTCACGCCCCGTTTGCGAAGTTCTTTGAATCGCGTCCGTCCGCGCTTCCATTGCTTCCACACCACCGACCTGAGTCGGCGGCGTAACCAGGACTCAAGGCCCTTCAGCACCGACGGCGTTTGACACTCCCCGAAGTAGCCGAGCCACCCGCGCAAGTAGGTTGCCGTTTCGGCAATCATCTTGGGCAGGCTGATGCCTCGGGTTCGACGCGTCAGTTCCCGTATCCGCTCCTTGAAGCGGACGATGGCCTTGGGGGCAATCCGCCGCCTTGGTTCGCGCTCGCTGGTAAAGCTAAATCCGAGAAACTTCCTCTGCCACGGTTGGGCCACAGCGCTCTTTGCCTGATTGACCTTGAGTTTGAGTCGTTGCGTGATGAAGCGCGTTACGCTCTTCATCACTCGCTGCCCCGCTCGCTCGCTGCCCACGTAAATGTTGCAATCGTCGGCATAGCGCGAGTAGCGGTGACCGCGCCTCTCTAACTCCCGGTCCAGTTCATCCAGCACCAGATTGCTGAGCAGCGGGGAAAGCGGACCGCCTTGCGGCGTTCCCTCGTCGACCGCCGTCACCAATCCGTTCTCCAGCACTCCGGCCTTCAGGAAGGCTCCGATCAACCGGAGCATCCGTGGGTCGGCCACTCGCTTGGCGACCGCCGCTAGCAGGCGGTCGTGATTTACTCGGTCAAAAAATTGCTCCAGATCCAAGTCCACCACCCAGCGGTGCCCTTCGGCGATATACTGCTGTGCCTGTCGCACCGCTTGCCGCGCGCTGCGCCCCGGTCGGAAACCGTGGCTGTGTTCGGAGAACGTCGGGTCCCAGCGCTTCTGCAGAACTTGCAACACCGCTTGCTGGACAAAACGGTCCAGCACCGGAGGAATGCCTAACTTTCGCATTCCCCCGTCCGGCTTCGGGATTTCCACCCGCCTGACCGGTTTCGGTTCGTAGTTCCCCGTCAGCAACTGCTCCCGAATTTCTGGCCCATGCTGCTTCAGGTAGTCCGGTAGTTGCTGGACGGTCATCCCGTCCACTCCCGCACTCCCTTTGTTAGCCTTGACTCGCTGTAATGCCTGCTTGCAGTTTTCCCACTCGCAGACCTCTTCCATCAGTCGTTCGGTTTCAGCCAGGCTTTCAGGCCTGCGCTTCGCCACCAGCGTTTCGGTCCCTTTCTCCACGGCCTTCGGAGCTTCACTCCTACTCTCCGTCGGAAAGGCCAGCACCCCTTGTTCGGGCCGGTTTTTCTGCCGCTGTCCGCTCATGAGTCGCGCTGCTTACTTGCCCTTCCCTTTATTCCCCTTGCGGGGTACCGTTCGGGCCTTTCTCCGCTCTTCTGGAGTAATACGCCCTCTGCTGACTTCTGCGGCACGGTCAGAGTGAATCGCTTCACCCTCAGTCACGTTTTGTGACATGCCGCAGATCTCCCGAGGTAATTTCGACCGCCTTCAACGCGCAACCGCCGGATTTACCACCAGTGCACTTGATGGATATGGGCTTCGCGGTCAGTTGCCCGATCGCCCGTCACTGTAGGCCTCGTATCCGTTGAATTGTTCATCAGCTCGCGTCTTTGCTCCACGCTTCTTTCAGGCCCCGCCTCGCGGCGAGTGTTATTTCACCCTTGCGCTTCGCTAACCCTTCACCTCCATCAGGTTGGGTAGAGGACTCGCACCTCCCAGCTGTCGACCATGCTCGGCACACAACTAAGGAGGCCGCCAGCAATGGCGGCCATTCTCTTGGTGTCGTCGGGGGAAATCGGCTACTTGCTCATATTGATTTGCAGGTTCACTGTAGGACTGGCGCGGTCGTCGAACTGGCTGATGGTCTTAACGCTGCCCTTCTTGCCATCTTTCTCGGCGTAAATCTCGTAATCGGTATTGAGCTCCAATTGCGGGAAGCGGTAAGTGCCGTCCTGCTGCGCGAAGAAAGTCTTCACCGCCAGTGTCTTCATGTTTTTGAGATAGACGACTGCTCCGGCAATCGGCTGATCGTCCTTGTCCTGAACGGTACCACTCAGCATCTTGGAGGTTGGCTTCGTCTTCTTCGGGGTGGATCCGAGTCCCCCGCCAGTGATGGGGAGGTTGATTTGCCAAGCCATGCAACCAACCGAAAGGGCCGCAACTGCCAGCAAACCCGAAAACTTCTTCATGGAGTCTCCCGCCGGGAACCTACTTTTTCCCCGGTACTTGCTTTAGATGCAGGCTGACGTCTTTCCGCTCATTGTCTTCGATCTGTACGGTGATCTCGGGCTTCGGCTCACCTTTAGGTGTCTTGACCTCGACCTGGATCGAGTAGTCCTGCCGCCCGACCGGAACTCGCTGCGCAAATTCACCTTGTCGGTCAGACACCAGTTCCCACTTGGCTTTTTTCCCGGTGACACTCTGGATCTTAATCGGGACTCCGGCGACCGGCTGGTCGTTTGGCCCCCAAACGGTCCCCATGATCAGAGCGTAGTCTTTGTGTGTGGTGTCGGATTGCGGGCCTGGATCAGCCGAATGAAGCGCGGCCCCGCTAAGTCCGCTGCTTCCCGCAAGAATCAGCAACAGGACCGAGCAAGCCGCGGCGCCACGATGAGACACCCATGGACGCACGCTACTCCTCTTCCTCTTCTTCGACCGCTTCCTCGTCATCGACGATGGCTTCATCGTCAACCTTGCTCAGTTCCAGTGGCTCGACCGCGACCACTTCAAAGTCGCTGCCGCACTCGGGGCAGGAAACCACTTCGCCCTCGTCCACTTCATCCTCTTCAATGTCCAGATCGCTCTCGCATTCAGGACAGATCACCATGGCCGACTTCCTCCAATATGTACTTCGCAAATGGGGCAACGAGAATTACAGCACCATCCACCCTTTTATATTTAGAATCTCTTGCTACCAGCGTCAAGTAATAGACACCTGAAAACCATATAAGTTTTGCGAGGCCAAGATGCCCGAAATTACAATGTTTCTTCCGAAAGCCGCCGGTTTACTGTTGACATTGTCAGTCCTAGCTGTTGGGGCCTCCGGTCAAAGTGACAGCGTTCCGCCGCCGCCTCCCGATCCGCAGATTGCGGCCGCGCTGCGCGATGTCTCCGCCCTGCGTATCCAGCAGACCATCGAAAAGCTGGTGAGCTTCCAGACCCGCCATACGCTTTCGTCAGATGTCCCTTCTTCCGCCGGACACGGTATTAACGCTGCGGCCGAGTGGATCAAAAGCGAGTTCGAGAGCTACTCCAAGGCGTGCGGCGGCTGCCTTGAAGTCAAGAACGACGAGTTCACTCAGGATCCGGGGAACCGTATTCCCCAGCCAACCAAGCTGACCAATGTGTATGCCATCCTGCGCGGCAGCGATGTACCCAATGCGTCGCGAATCGTCCTGGTGACGGGACACTACGACTCGCGCAACTCCGAAACCAATGATGCGACGGCTGCGTCGCCTGGGGCCAATGACGATGGCAGCGGCACTGCAGTAAGTATGGAGTGCGCGCGAGCGCTGAGCCAGCACAAGTTCCCGGCGACCATCATCTTTCTGACGGTCGCGGGCGAGGAGCAGGGGCTCTATGGCAGCGCGCACTTCGCGAAGATGGCCAAGGCGCAGGGTTGGAACATCGAGGCCGTGCTGAACAACGACATCGTCGGAGGTGACCGTACTCCTGGCGACACCAAGCAAGATACGCATACGGTCCGGGTTTTCTCCGAGGGCATTCCGGTAAACGCGACGGAAGCTGAGTTGAAGATGATCCGGGCACTCGGAGGCGAAAACGACGGCGCCTCGCGCCAACTGGCGCGCTATATCGCCGCTGTTTCTAAGGAATACGTCCCATCCAAGGACTTTCATCCTCTTGCGGTGTTCCGCCGCGACCGCTATTTACGTGGGGGCGACCACACTTCGTTCAACGAACAGGGCTTCGCGGCCGTACGGTTCACGGAGTATCGCGAGAACTACGATCACCAGCACCAGAACGTACGCACCGAGAATGGCGTCGAGTACGGCGACCTTCCGAAATTCGTAAACTACGACTACGTCGCAAACGTCGCGCGTGTAAACGCCGCGACATTAGCATCGCTGGCTTCGGCCCCGGCGCCTCCGGCTAAAGTGCGGGTGTTGACGAAGGCCCTGGTAAACGATTCCACTCTAGTGTGGGAGGCATCGCCTGGCGGGTTGGCCACCGGATACCTCGTTTTATGGCGAGACACGGACTCTCCCGACTGGGAGCACGCGCAGGTCTTCGGTAATGTCGTGCAGGCGACGGTACCGTTATCGAAAGACAACGTGGTCTTTGCCGTACAGGCCGTGGATGCCAAGGGGCATCGGAGCCTGCCCGTCGTTCCGGTGCCAGAGCGGTAGGCTCTCGATCGAAGTCAGAACGGAGTATTTGCAATGCGACGCGGTACCACGATGTCTCTGAGCTTTCCCCCATTCACCCCGGCGGTGAAGCAATTGCTCATCGCCAACGGCGCGGTGTTCCTCCTGGTTGCAGTCGTAGGCTCGTTTACGTCTTTTGACGCGGCAAGCTGGACCAACATTCATTTTGGACTCGTTCCGACCCTGGCAGTGCTGCACGGCTGGATCTGGCAGTTCGTTACCTATGCCTTTTTGCATGCCGGTCTGTTCCACATCCTGTTCAACATGCTGGCGCTTTGGATGTTTGGCGCGCAGTTGGAAATGGACTGGGGCTACAGCCTGTTCATGCAGTTCTATTTCTTCTGCGTTATCGGAGCTGCAATCACGACTTCCCTGGTTGCCTTCACCGGGCTGCTGGGCGCGTCTCCTCTGATTCCGACAGTGGGGGCATCCGGCGGAATTTACGGCATCCTGATCGCGTTCGGCATCCTGCATGGCGACTCGGAGATCATGCTGTTTCCAATCCCATTCATGATCAAGGCCCGCTACTTCGTGATCGGGCTGATCCTTCTGGCGATGTATGGCGCTCTCTCGGCTGCCCACAGCATGGGACAGTCGACCGCTTACATGGCGCACTTGGGTGGAGGGCTATTCGGGTATCTCTTCCTGAAGTTCGTTCCGCGGCGGGGATTTGGTTTCTTCAGCTCCGAGCGGCTTTATGGGCTGCGAAACTCCTACTATCGCTGGAAACGGAAACGCGCGGCGCGAAAGTTCGAGGTCTATATGCGCAAGCACGACCGCGGCGACTATCGTCATGACGATTACTTCGACGAAAACGGCAACATGCGCGATCCCGCCGCTCGCGATAGCCGAAAGAAGAACGGCGACGCTCGGCCGCCGTGGGTGAACTGAAGGCCGACGACTAGCTCTCGAACACCGGGTCTAAGTTTTCGTAAACGGTGGGAATAACGCAGAGGCTGGGGAGTTGCTGCCAGTAACGGTGCACTTCCGGATCGATCTGGGCCTCACTGCGAAGCTCCGCCGACTTCCAGCGGCGCAGGTGAATGAGCCGGTCGGGGCGGTCGCTATCGCGGTACAGCAAGTCGCTGCAATAGCCCTTGCTGTGCATCATGGCATAGAGTTCACTCAGCATTTTCAGCAGCGCTTCTTCTTTGCCAGGTAGTGCTTCCAGAACTGCCACCGACACCACTTCGTTCACCATCGTTCACGCCTCTCAGCCTCATTCAGGATTCGGACAATTCCGGGGATCAGCTTCCGACAACTTGTTTCGATTGCTCTGGGTCGTCCTTGACCTGGACCAAACGCATAAAATTCGTCGCGCCCGTCGTGTTCTGCGTGCCTGCAACCAGGCCAAAAACATCTCCGGGCGATAAAACGTTGAACCGCGTCAATTCCTCTTCCGCAAACTGGGCCATGCGCTCAACCGACAGCTTTGGAGGACACATCAGTGGAGTCGTTCCCCACAGCGCGTTCATGCGGTTGCGCACGGTTTCCGATGACGAAAACGCGTAGATGTCCGCTGCAGGACGGTACTTCGACAGCATTCGTGCCGTGGTCGCAGTTTCAGTGAACACCGCGATTGCGCGGATCCTGAGGTCCTTAGCCGCATGGGCCATGGACTCGCAAATCGTTTCGGCAACAGAAAGATGGCGGGCCTCGCGATGTCCGGGCGTTAGAGGGTTCAACGTGTGGGCTTCCGTTTCAGCCACGATCCGCGCCATCATTGCGACTGCTTCGCGAGGATACTTGCCGCTGGCCGTCTCTCCTGACAACATCACGGCGTCGGTGCCGTCGAATACTGCGTTGGCGACATCGCTGGCTTCTGCGCGAGTGGGCCGCGGGCTGTCGGTCATCGATTCCAGCATCTGGGTCGCGGTGATCACGGGCCGGCGGAAATCGAGGGCGCGGCGAATCACGTACTTCTGAATGAGCGGAACTTTCTCCGGCGGAACTTCAACCCCGAGATCTCCACGGGCCACCATTACGCCGACGGCGGCCTCGAGAATGCCGTCTAGATTGT
>CAVRMO010000017.1:0-380753 GCA_963722405.1 uncultured Acidobacteriaceae bacterium | reverse complement strand
CCATGCCGTCGCACTCAACCGCTGCGATCGGAACTAAGCAAAGGTGCAAAATCGGCGGTACCTTTGGCTGATCGCGCCATTGGCAATCTCAAGCAATGGCTCATCGGCACCTACCACGGTGTGAGCCGGGCTCAACTCCAGGTTTATCTGGACGAGTTTGTCTTTCGGCACAATCGCCGCAAGCAGCCTGCGGCTTCATTTCAAACTCTGCTCGGACTTGGAACTGCGCGGAAATCAACGGAGTACCTGTCCATACGCGGCGCGCGGGACCTGGCTGAGTAGGGTAAACCCCAACCTATAGCGGTCTGCTGAAGCGACCGGATAAAGCAGAAGTTAACTTATGAGGAGCGATAGTGCAGTTTTAGAACAGGTGGCTTTTGTCGTTCACGGGCTCGCCTCTCTGGGACGCTGCTGTCACCCAATGCCCATCCGCACTCGCATTTCAGGAGTTCCTTGAGGTTCTCTTTTATCAGGACTCGATGACATTGAGGGCAGATGCAATTCCACACTAATTGGCCTACTTTGGTTCTAAGCCGATGAAGTCACGGTTCGAGAATTGTGGGGTCGCTCTCTCGATTAAGAGAACGACCCAACCCGTATTGCCAACTGGCTTGCTCTCGGCGCGAGGCAAGTCAGGGACATATGTCAACAGCAATACGGCGTACCAAGTCCAATTCCCTAAGACTCGACGATGAACACCATCTTTCTCGCGGGAATATGGCGCATCTCCAGATTTACGCCTTCCATAATCGGAAGCAAGTGAGAACGTACCGATTTACTTACGAAAGTAACCACGATGCTCCCAGCTTGGTCAGCCTCGGCTACCGTAGAGATTGTGACCACGGGATTACTTTCGTAATTGAGATCGGCTCGCTGTCACTGACACTCACTCCCAACTCAGATGAGACTGATGCTGCGACGTGACCTCTTGGGAGGGCAACGCCGTGAGACCGCAGAGGCTGTTCAAAGGACTGACGAACCTGTCACATCTGGCCTACTCTGCCAGTCCCTGCGGGTCTTTATCTACCTAAAATCCACTGACTTCGAAATTACGAGGCGCTCACTCAAATGTTGGGCAGAACGAAAATGAGCATCAATACTGCAGTTTTGTGTGGCTAGTCCTGTTCCTGTCTGCACCCGTCTTTGCTAAGCACGATCCTGCAGACTACTCCATGCAACTCGCCCTACGTACAGGCAGCGACTGGATGAACGGCGCTCCCTCGGCCAATCCACCTGCGCTTCGTTCAAGCAGTAATCGTCACTGGCGATGCTTCAGCCTCATAGGTGCGGATGACCATATCTATGCCATAGCGAGTGAACAAAACGGATGCAGGAACATAACGCAAGGTGCCCACGGCTATTTTAGGTTGGGTTCGACTTGGGGAGTTCGTTGGTTAGCAATCACGTGGACTGACGAGTGGGGTGCTGCTCATTACGATAAATACAACGTCGTCGAAGATATTTACCTTGGTAAGTGACTGATCTTTTCAGATTGGGTTAGGTGTCGTCATCTGCCAGCGGCTCACTCCAACTCAGCGGAAATCAAGTACTCCCCTGACTCTGTGTCCCATTCGATTCTGAGGACATTCGGCTTGCAGCAGACCTGACAGTCTTCCACGTAACTCTGCCTCATCCCCACGGAAGCATCCACCACCGTCGCATTCCACTCGCCACATCCCGCACATTGGAAACCTGAGGTCATCAATTTGGCCAATCGTACAGCAACGCAGAGAGCGCCCGTCTCGGTTGAAAGGTCGGAGCTTGGGGCACACAAGCGCGTGTCCCGCCGACTCGGGACGACCACAAGCGAGGTCGGACTTCATGCAGCAGGAGTGAGGTTCTTTCCAAAGATTTCGGCCTTCGCTCGGAGCCAATCTTCGAGGTCATGACCGTGTTCATAGCCCCGTTTCTCGAAAAACCGATACGCACGTACTCGCATTATTTCCTCGGTCAATTCAAGGGAGCTTTCGTCGAATTTCGCGGTTGGATGTGGCAATGTCAGGCCTCCTGCACCAGTGACGATGGGGTGCAAAGTTAGTAAGCAGCCGATTGGAGCAGATGCGCTTGCAGCACATCTGCGCTTTTTGGTCTCAGCGGCGTTCGTGCCCGTCGAGTCGCCGTCGCTCTTGATATTCGCTTTTTGTTCGCCTATAATATTACCATGCCCGACGACGAAGAGCAACGTGGTGCCCTCCTGATCCAGCGATTCCGTAAAGCGTCACGCGCCGATCGGGTAGGCATTGATTTGACATCAGTTAGGGCAGACCAGGAATCTGGGACAAGTTGGAATGCTCGCGGGACGGGAGAAATCGTTAGGAAACTGGAGGGCGCATTTGATTTTTCGGGTTGGAGAAAATAGGGCGGCCAGAGCGTCAGAGGGGACACCGAAAAAGATTGCCGGACAGGTCGAAGGACACGCGCGGCCTGATCAACTGGTATTGGGCGAAAGAGCGACGAACCAGTAGGCTAGGCGCTTGGCGAGCTCATGAAAGGTCTCGCATTTTCGGCGGGCATGGCTACGGACTTGGCGGTGGTAGAAGACCAGGGACAGGGTATAGGCAAGAAACCGGATCATGGTCAGCACCACCAAGGCTGTGGTTTGGTGGACAGCGGGGTGTTTGAGGTGACAGTCGGTAGTGATGGTCTGAAAGACTTCGGTATCGATTCGCCAACGGCTGCGACTGAACTGATGAATGAACAGCGGCGAGATCGAGCCCAGTTCGAAATTGGTGGCGTAGAAGTTGGTGCTGGGTTGGGCTATCGCCGTCTTGCCTTTGGTTTTAGGAGCGTCTTTTTCGCGGAGGGTGACGCGGCGCTGCTGTTCGGTGCGAACCGTTTTGACGACCCGCACCAGGCGATCGGCGACCGGCCAATCGACCTCCGGCAAGTGCCAGTATTGAATCTCCCGGCCCGGGTCCGCCTGAATGCCGGTGGGAGAATCCTGGGTACAACGCTCCGCCTCGCGCAATAACTCGGGCTGGTTCTCTTTCAAGGTGAAGGCCCAAACCAGACCCAGACGTTCCACTTCCTTGACGAAGGGCGCTTGCAGATACAAAGCGTCCCCCACCAACACATCCAGGAAGCGGCGGCCCAACTGCCCAACCAGATCTTGCAGTAGAGCCAGGGCGCAGGAGACCTCGGCTTCGCCGTTCTTCTGAAAGCGAACCCCCAAGGGGATGGGGAAAGAGGTGCTGACCAAGACTATGACAACGATGCGGTGATAATACTGAATATCAGTTTTCAGCTCGCCGTTCACCTTGTGTTGAATCTCTCGCTCCATACAGGCCTGGCAACAGCGGGCAAACGAACTGCAGATTTCAATGCCATCCACCGCTGCCACCACCAGCCCTCGGGACCAATCGGAGCGTAGAACGCCGTTGCGTTTAAGGCGGCGTGCAATTTCACAACTGAGCGCGAACACGGGTTCGGGAGATTGTCGTTCCAGCGAGTAGCCGAGGGTGTCGTCGCTGACCGGTCCGATGCGCTGGGCCAGCGCCCCATGATGACACTCGGCCTCGATCTGCAGCAGGCTGGGAATCTGCATTGCGGCACCCAAGAAGACGGCGTCAAACACCTTTTTCCAAGAGTGCTGGGGAAACTGCCGTCCCTCGGGCAGAGCGCTCACCAAATCCGAGAAGCTAAACACCTTGTCGAGATACGCCTCGAACCGGTGTCGGGTCAAACTTGGCGCTCTTCCCTTTCTTGGAGAAACCGCTTGAGATTTACGCGGCAGATAGTCGCGGCGGCGGCATCAAAGCGGCGGCGCATCCCGATCTTCTCGCGCACCTTATCCACTAACTCCGCCGGAATGTTGAGAGCTTTCGGCTTGCCGTCAATCAGTACAGAGATCTGATATTGCGAGTGCAGGTGTTTGCCGTCGGCACAATGACAGTTGGGCCGGCCGCAGGCACGTTTGCGTTCGACAAAAGAGCCGGGCAGCATTTCGCGGAGAGCACCGAGGCTGCGGATGAGTTTGCCGCGCAGTTCCAGGTCGGGTTCGTGGGGCGGTTTCATATGACACTGATATTAGTGTCAGAACAGAGCAAAGTCAAGGGCCTGCGAAAATTTGCAAAAATGCCGTCAAACTGAAACCGGGATGAAAACCCTGCAAACAAACGAGCTGACGCTAAACGCCACCCTACCTTAAGGAATCACTGCCTCCTGATCGCCGCTTGCCTGATTGCCGCTATCCGACTCAGAGGTGAAGAGATCAAGCCCAGCCCAAAGCTGAAGGCAACGATTTACGACTCGGTTCAACTTGCCGTACTGGTTTGGAGAGAGTTGCAGTCGCGAGGTTCGTTGCCGAGGAATTGAAGAGTTCACGCGGGAGACCCCAATGCCTGATACCGCCATCTTCAGCCAGACCTGTTTGGGTTCCTGCGTCAACTGAAGCGTCACAATAATCGGCAGTGGTTCGCCAAGAACAAGGCGCGATATCACGAGTTGGTGGTCGAACCCGCTCTGCTGTTCATCAGAATTTGCACCACACCTCTACAAGCTGAGCCCATTTTTTCTTGCCGACGCCCGACCTTCGCGCGGTTCGCTGTTTCGCATATACCGCGACATTCGGTTCTCCTCTGATAAGCGTCCCTTCAAGACGCATGTAGGAATTCATTTTCATCACGCCAGCGGCAAGGATGCCCATGCGCCAGTTTTCTATTTGCACTTCGAACCCGAGAATTGCTTCGCGGCGGCAGGGATATGGCACCCAGATAATCCCACCTAACCCGAGTGCGAACGGCCATCGTGCAGGAGCCCGAGCCATGGGAGCGATCCGCAAGAAACTGGAGTTGGAAGGTGACAGCCTGGCGAGACCGCCTCGCGGTTTCGATTGCGACCATCGCTTCATCGATGATCTGAAGATGAAGGATTATGTGACCTCGATTGAGTTCACCGAGGAACAGGTTTGTGGTCAGAGATTCTTGCGGGATTTCGCTGGTGCCTGGCGGAAAATGTCTCCGTTGGTCGAGTTCACGACGAGGGCGTAGGGGCAGAAATATTGAAGACAGGAGAGGCATGCTGGAGACCGCACCGTTGGCATCAATCGCGCAGCAATTTATGACCGAAGCGACCTATAGATCGGCTCTAAGATATTGCAGAAACATGCCCAGCGGGATGGTAGTGAGTATCCACCACCATGAAGCTGGAGTCCCGCAGATCTGCTTCGCAAGCACGAAGAGAACGGCGAGAATGAGAACCCAGCTAGCATCGAAGCGGCTCACTTCGCAGCGGTTTCTCAGTCTCGTCATAAGTCACCTCTCAATGCAGAAGCCGAGCTTGGCAATTTGGCGTGTATCCTCGAGCGAACACGAATGCACTAATTCTTATCGGCACATTGGGTTCAATCGCTCACGGGAATCGACTGCAAATGTTGCGGTGCTCGTTTGGCTTGAGGGTTATTGCCGAAGGATTGATCGGGCGAGGCAGGGATGGTGCGGCCATGAGCGATATCGAATTGTTGGCGTCAATCGCGCAGCAAATGATGGCGAGTGACAAAACAACTCCTGCAACTGGACACCGCCGCTGTGTTGCTAAGCTGCCGCATTCCTGCTTACATCCACTGTGATCTCCCGCAGGATAAAGCGGCACCGAAGATGACAATGGGGCAATCGTCTGGCGCAGGAAAGTTCCCTGTCACATACAGGGAAGCTCAGGGCGTTGATTACTTAACTTCCGAGGAGTGATAGGACAGTTTGAGATCAGGTGGCTTTTGTCGTTCACGGGCTCGCCTCTCTGGGACGCTGCTGTCACCCAATGCCCATCCGCACTCGCATTTCAAAATTGCCTTCAGGTTCTCTTTCATCAGGGCTCGATGACATTGGTTCTTGAGCGACGAGGTGGCCGTTCGAGAACTCATTCAAGTTATCGGTACTCTGGAAGTAAGATTTAACTCGTGGGAGCGGCGGGACGTTGAACTATTTCGAAGGGTACTCGGTGAGAATCAACTTATCCAGTGTGCAAGTTTCAGTGCCGTCATCGTCGGTCTCGCATGAAAGCGTTTCATGACGGGGCGGGCAGAGTTTTTGGAACCACGCAGGTTGATCCTCGACAACAGCCATCGCCGCTATGCCGAACGTCATCGTCAGCAGTATCGATGCCAGTGCGATGGTCGGTTTCCAGTGACGCCTGTGATGCCGATGACGGCGATGTCGTTTCATGCCGATTGCCGACGCCATCAATATACGCTAAGACATCACTTTGTCGTGACTGGGCATGTGTGAGCGCCCCGGACGTGGGTCGCCCCATACGCCGTAAGTCCTATGGGTGAAGGATTATGTGACCTCGATTGCATTCACGGAGGAGCAGGTGTGTGGTCAGAAATATTGAGGAGGCATGCTGGATACCGAATTGTTGGCGTCAATCGCTCAGCAAATGATCAGCAGCATCACAATTCAGGTTCTTTGTTCCTGATTCCCCCGAATTCCTGTTCCAATCGATCTGCCACGATATGTCTCCCCTGACTCGGATTCTACTCTGTGGTGTCTCTGTTCCAACCCAAACATCGGGTGTGACCGTCCGAGGTCTCCACGGAGGACAAGGCTATATTCGTGTCGCCTCGTGGCCGCTCTGGTTTGAAGATTGGGTCTGGGCAAATGGAGCTTCGGGCAGGTGAAGCATGATCACTATCCGAGCGTGGGCGTATTTGTTTAGCGTCTTGATGCCTCCTCAAGAAAGGTACTTGTGCCAATGCGACGAGTGGCTAATCTGGGCGCATGGAGTCGTTGGTTGAGGAGAATGCTCGACTGCGGCAAGAAGTAGTGGAGTTGAAGACCATCATTGAGCGCTTGGAGCGCCGGGTGCAAGAGTTGCAGCGGGCACTGGAAGAGGCGCAACGCGCCGGGAAGCGACAGGCGGCGCCGTTCTCGCGGCGCAGACCCAAAGCCCATCCTGCTAAGCCTGGGCGGAAAGCGGGGGCCCGGTATGGTCGCCGTTGTCGGCGCCCGATTCCGCAGCAGTTTGACCAAAGCCTGGAAGCGGAACTGCCGGACTGCTGTCCACACTGCGGCGGCGAACTGGAAGAAACCAAGATCGAGAAGCAGTATCAGACCGAGATCCCCCAGCCCCAGGTAGAGCGAATCGAGTTTCATATTCACTTCGGCCGCTGCAAGGGTTGCGGGCGACGGGTACAGGGACGGCATCCGCGCCAGACCTCGGATGCGGTGGGCAGCGCGGGGTCGCAACTGGGGGCGCGGGCAGTGGCGCTGGCCAGCGAGTTGAACAAGGGATTGGGGCTGTCGTATGGCAAGACGGCGGCGGTATTGGACACGGCTTTCGGGTTGCAGGTGAGCCGTGGCGGTTTAGCGCAAGCCTTGCACCGGGTAGCGCAGAAAGCCGAACCCACCTACCAAGAGTTGGTGCAACAAATTCGTGGCTCCCCCAGCGTGACGCCGGACGAAACCGGCTGGAAGGTGGGCGGACGGCTATGGTGGATGTGGGCCTTCTGTAGTGAGAACCTTACGGTCTATGCCATTCAACCGGGCCGCGGATACGAACAGGCGATAGCCGTCCTGGGGGCTGACTTTGACGGGTTTCTGGTGCGGGACGGATGGATCGTTTACCAACGTTTTGCTCGCGCCCTCCATCAGACCTGCTTGGCGCATCTCCTGCGGCGCTGTCGGGAAATGCTGGAAGTGGCCCGGCCCGGGCGGCGGAGTTGCCGCGCACGGTAAAAGAGATTCTCCAAGCCAGCCTGCAGTTACGGGATCGTCGGGATCAGAACCAGATCAGTGAACGCGGGTTGGCGATTGCCCGCGGCCAGTTGGAAGCGCGCCTGGACCGTACCTTGGACCGCAGCTATCGCTCACCGACGAATCGACGCTTCGCCAACCATTTGCGCAGGGAACGGGAGGCGATGTTCACCTTCCTCTACTGCCCGGGGTTGGAGGCGACGAACTACCGGGCCGAACAAGCCATTCGTCCCATGGTAGTCACTCGCAAGGTCTGGGGCGGCAATCGTACCGAAAATGGCGCACATACCCAGAGCGTATTGGTCAGTATCCTACAGACCTGCCGTCAGCAGCTCCGACCAGCGACCGGATTCTTGGAACGATTGCTCCATCTGCGCACACCCCAAGCCTTGGACTTGACCCCGCCCGCTCTCCGCTAAACAAATACGCGTGGGCAAGGCCAGAAGCCGCATCCGTTTCCCCGACCCATCATACGAGGGGCATGATGGCTCACTCTCGTGGGGCACTCGACTATTGGGTAACGGGAAGGCTACTGCCCACGCTTGAGCATTAGTCTTGGTTTATTGGTGGCGCAAAGCTAAGCGGCGAGTCACTGATGGGTGTGACGTGTAAAAGGACACGCAAGTGTCGGCCTACGCACCAGCCTGTTTTTCCGCCATGTCGCCCACGATGGGCAGCTTGAACATTTCGTGCTGGTAAGCCTTAACCACGAGCAGAATCCATAACGCCAACTCAGCCAGACCCAACAGGCTCCAAATACCGAACATGAAAATAGGCAGAATGTGGCTGAAGATCGACAGCACAATCTGCAGCACGATCAGTGCGCCACAAGTAAACAGACACTGGAAAGCATGGAAGCGAACGAAGCGGTTGCGATTGAAGGGCTCGATCACCAAGAACAGAATCGCTGGAATGATGGTGAAATAGGCCAGCATTCCCGCCACGTTCTCGGCCATGGGAAGCGAGCCAGAAGCTCCGTTTGGGCTGGTGGAAGCGGGAACTGGGGAAATGCCGGTGTCGCTGGCTTTACCGCACTTCGGACAGAACGCCGAGTTGTCAGCCATCTGCGAACCACAAGCGGAACAGAATGCCATGACGACCCCCATGTCAGACGATGGATCGAAAACCAAGAAGGGGCGAAGCTTGCGAATTCCCTGCCCCTTGCAAGACGTATTCAGAATAGCCCCAACGATACACCTTGGGTCAGTTGAAATGAACTTGCGCGGCTGGAGATTGTGAGGCCTTTCCCAGATTGGGCGACAGCGAAATAATCCGTATTCCTTCGATAATGAAATCCAACGTCGGTCGTCAACTGCCTGGATAGTTGCCTTCCGTTGACGATGTTCGGAGAGCACGAGTCATAAAATCAGTCCTCATTGCTGGCCGGCTTTCGTTCCTGTACCGTTCTGAACTTTCCACGATTGCGTCGCTGTCAGCCGCCCCGGTTCCGAAGTCGCCAAGCAAACATTTAACTACCTGCAGGGGCTCATCCCCGGCGGAGCCGCGCCTCCACCAATGGCAGCCGCGGTGCGCTACTAGGCCATGAACTCTGTACCGGAGAACTGGATACCGCTAATCCCGGTTCACGTGCCGAACAACAACCGGGAGATTCAACTGCAGCGCGCAGCCATGCCCCGGATCCTCGTCAGCGATGCCAATCCTCCGCAGAAGGTGCAGCCGTTGACTTCGCTGCTGCGCCAGGGACTGGACCTCACTCCGGCACAGACTTATTTTCTCCACGAAGAAGAAGTGCCGCGCGCCGGAGCAAGGGTGACACAATACTTTTCACGCTCGCGCTGGACGCAAGGTCAGGTCTTTACCTGGTTGCGGGTTCAAAAGCAGACGGGGCGGGGCGAGGCCTCAAGCGGTTTGGCTTTCGATCGATTGGTCGACAAGGATGGGAACGAGGGTTGATACGTCTGGCAGACTGCTACCGGCGCGTTTCTTAACTCTGGATGAACTGCTGCCCTACTTTCGGGCCGCCTGTCCCTCAATTCTTTGGAAGACACTGCAGGAGCCGCCCGGCAGCAAGACGCCCTTCATCAGGGCAAACTTGCTTTCCATCGCACATAACATCGAGTCCATCTGGTTCTTTTGCGCTTCTTCCACCGGGACGCCGCGCTGCTGTTTGAAGTAGGCGATGGCGAGCGAATTGTTCGCATAGGACAGGGCATAATAAACGGCCGAATCGGCCTCGGTTTGCACGTGCGTCTTCGCCAGTGATAGCTCTCCATCGATCTTGTCGAACCTCGGACCAACGTCGACTTTCTGGCGCTTCAGGACCACGGCGCGAAGGCTTTCGATCTCATCGGCGACGCGAGCCACGTCGGTCCTGAACTGTTGGGAAAACCGCTGCCCCTCGGCTGCGCCCTTCTCGCAATCATCAGTCTTAGCGGCCGAGCGAATCATGACGCCGCCCTCGGCCGATTGCAGGGACGCGCCCAGGGCTTCGGCCAGAAAGGAAGCATCGACATAATCGACGCCGTCTTTGATTACAACGCGGTTGGTTGGGATCAGCTTTCCGTCGACGAAGAGTCGCTTCCGCGAAGCCGAACCGGCTTGCTGCGACGATCCCGTGGCAACCAGCAGAAGCACGGCCAGCCCTAAAAAAGTAATCCGCCTCAATTGGCACCTCGCCCGGAGCAGTTGGTTTGAGTCTGATAAGGACATAGTACCTGCAATGCGGTGGATCCGAGCGATTGTGTTCCCTCCAAGAACTTGTAGGCGACCGTGGCACGGGCTACAGAAATCTAGAGAGATTTGGCGATTGGCACCGGTCACGATCATTGGTTACAACCATTTACGGACATCTTGCTATGGCATCGAAGTTGCAAGATACCTGGGTAGTTGGGTTGCGGTTTTTTGTGGCGTTGCCGTGAGAGATGAAATGACGGCGTGCCTGCTCGGGCGTTGCGGGATAAGTCCTGCGGTCCAGCGTGAGGCTCGGTAAGGGGTTGCATTACATGGGGTCCGAGCCTCACGAGCGGCATTCAAGCACGCAGGCGACACGATTAGAAGTACCACACACTTACCATAGTCGCTGCCAAAGACAAATTCCAAACACAAATCTCAAGCGCCGCTTGCCTCCCGTAGGCCTGCTGGCTCTTTCGCGCCAGCCATCTTTACAAGTCTGCCAGAATCGGGCTCCAGCCGAGACTGGGAATTTGAGCCGTATAAGCGGACACTCATAACATTTGTTATAACGATCTGCGAACGCCTGGTACGGCATCCACAACCCAATCAACTGCTCCTCGAAGTTGCACCGCAAACTGGGCACTTCCGAAATCGAATTTCGCTTGCGTGCCGAGACGCAAAAAATGGGGAGCCCGAAGGCTCCCCGAGTAGTGCAAGTCAAACCAATGAACTAGAAGTTAAGCTTCAGCCCAAACTGGATGTTGCGACGCTCGGTCGGATTCGCGGGGCTACCGTAGGGTACGCCCTTCTCGGCCTGAACCGAGGTGACGCCGGTGCCGTCCTCGAGATCGAGGTTGCCATTGAGGATGTAGTAGTTGCTGTGGTTGAACGCGTTGTAGAACTCACCGCGGAACTGCATGTTAAAGCGCTCCGTCAGCTTGAACGTCTTAGCCACAACAAAGTTGAAGTTCCAGAAACCTGGTCCACGATACGCATTGCGGTGACCTTGCGGCAGGCCGCTGATGCTGTACACGCAGTTCCCGTGGTCGAGGTACTGGCAGTTCGGGACCGCCAGCGCGTCACCCGCGTTGACCGGGATACCGGTGTTCGGGTCGATCGGCAGTGACAGGTAATTGAACACGTTCGGAGCTACTCCCGACAAGTTGGTGTTGCCAACATTTCCGTTCTGGCTGACCGGCTGGTCAGGTATCCAGCGTGGGCAGGTGTAGCCAGTCGCTCCCAAGTTGGTGCAATCGTAGATGGAGTACGGCAGTCCCGAACGGATGTTCAGGATGGGCGAGAAGCTCCAGCCACCGAGAACTTGACGCTCCACGGCGTTGCTCGAGCTGTTCCCCCACGGAAGGTTCCAGGTGCCGCTCAGGATGAAGCGGTTCCGGATGTCGTAGTCCGCGTTTCCCTTATCCAGGTTGGCGTTGTATGGATCCAGATAGCCTAGACCATAACTGCTGGAGTATCCGTCGGAGAAGGCCGACGACAGGTTGTCAATCGCGTGCGACCACGTGTAGTTCATGTTCAGGTACAACCCTTTGTTGAAGAGGTTGTTGGTCTGGAACTTCACGTTCAGTCCGTTGTACTCGTTGAAGCCTTCGGACCCGCGATAGTTGATGTTGGTGTACTGATAGTTGAGGCGGTTGGCGGTACGCGCATCGCCCAGGAACTCCGAACCGTAGCCGCCGGCGTTCAGGTTAGCGATGTCGTACTCGTGGGTGCCCTTGGAACCGGTGTACTCAAACGAGAGCACCGAGTTCTTCATGACCTGGTAGTCCATTGCGCCCGACCAGAACTGAATGTACGCCGTAGGGATGTTCTGCTGCACGGCACGCAAGCTCGGGTTGGGGAAGCAGGAGGTGCCAGGCACGACGAGCGGATTGCCACCGCACGTGCTGCCGGCTCCTGCCAACGGGCCGTTATTGGCCACGTAGATGGGCAGCGTTCCCGACGGCACGTCGGTTCCGTTGACCACGCTGATGACGGCGTAGTTCGGCGGGTTCTGGATGACGTTAAAGGTCACGTTGCCGAAGTTACGTTCGTAGCCGATGCCGTAACCGCCGCGGAGACTCATCAAGCCGTTTCCGAAGACGTCATAAGCAAAGCCCACACGGGGGGCCCAGTTGTTGAGGTCCTGCTTCCACAGTCCGCCCACCGAACTCTTGTCGGCGATCTGGGCGGTTCCGTTGCGCACCTGGTCGAACAGGGTCGCTCCGGAGCCGAGGTAGAAGTTGGAGTCCAACGCCGGGTTGGCGTTGTGCTGCACACCGTAGTATTCCCAGCGAACACCCAGGTTCACAGTCAACTTGGGAGTCACCTTCCACGAATCCTGCACGTAGAAGTTGCCATCGTTGTAACGGTTATTGCGGTTGAACGAGGGCTCGCCCACCGGAAGACTCAGCAAGCAGCCAGGCGTCACAACGTACTTGTTCGCCGCATTCCGGGTGCAAGGAAACTGGCCCTGGGGATACACGGCACCCTGGAACTGATACAGCGTACCAGCAGCCAGGCTGGCCGCGGCCGCCGAGATGCTGCCGCCGGACGCCAGTGACTCAACTGCGTTTTCGTAGGCGCCAAACGCGCGGTTATCGCGGGTCTGGACGTAGCCGCCACCAAACTTGAACTGGTGCCGGCCCTTGGTCCACGAAAGGTCGTCGTAGATCTGGTACACGTTCTGCGGACCGCCAAACGGAATGGCGTTACCAGGAGTGGTTTCCGCATAGCCCGGAAACACCAGGGCGCCGGTGGTACCCGGAAGGTTAGGCAGGCCGGTTGCCGAGGTGTAGAGCGTCGGGCCCACAGGATTCGTCCCCAGCGGCTGCAGATTGTTCAGGCGGTTATAGGCGACCTTCAGAGAGTTCACGATGTTCGGACTGAAGACGTGGGTCAGGTTGATCAGCACGCTCTGGTTGTAGTTGGTCTGCCCGGTGTCATATCCCACATAGGGGCTGCTGTTGATATAGCCGGCAAAGTCGTCTTCGCTATAGAGCGCGTAACGACCATACAGGGTGGTCTTGTCAGAGAAGTTGTAGTCCACGCGGGCGACCGTCGAGTAGGTGTTCTGCGGTGCGCCAGCGCCGGAATCGGACGGAACCGAATAGGCGATGGTCTCGCCGAACGGAGCGTTACAGGGCAACGGAGCTGGGCAATTGCCGCCATTGGCGGTTTGCCAATCCGTCGTGCCCAGGACCTGAATACCGGGCCGGAGATGGCTGCCGTAGGCGCTGAAGAATGCCGTGGTCGCCGGATTCACACCGGGCTGCGTCAGGAACGCCGGGTCAATGATGCTCTGGGTGTTGGTGGCGCTGCTGCGTACCCGCGTCCATTCAGTGCTGCTGAAGAAGAACAGCTTGTTCTTGACGATCGGTCCGCCGATCGAATAGCCAAACTGGTTGCGAGTGAAGCCAGGCTTGGCAACACCATTAGAGTCGTTCTGATAGGTATTGGCAGCCAGTGCCGATACGCGGTTGAATTCATACAGCGATCCGTGAAACTGGTTGGTGCCCGACTTGGTGGTGACGTTGATCACGCCGCCACCCGCGCGTCCGTACTCCGCCGTGAAGTCAGAGGTCACAACCCGGAACTCCTGCACTGAATCCAGCGGAACGCTCTGTCCTACCGTTGCGGTGAACAGATCTACGTTTTCGCCGCCATCCAGCAGGATGTCGGTGTCAGCCGAACGCTGACCGTTGATGGCGTAGCCAGCGCCGCGAGCGCTCTGGGTGTCCTCAGCGACGTTGCCCGAGGTCGCAACTAAGTCATAGGGGTTGCGGGTGAGGGTCGGCAGATCAGTGATCTGCTGCGCCGTCACCACATTGGAGAGCGTCTGGGTCTCAGTATTGACCGCAGCGGTTTCGCCCGAGGCGGTCACTTCCACCGTGGTGGAATTCCCGGTGACATTCAACTGGGCCGAAATTTCGTTCTTCGATCCCACCAACACCTGGACCTGCCGGCTGTATTTCTGAAAACCGGCATGCTCGACTGTCATAGTGTAGGTCGTAGGTGGAAGATTGGTGATGGCATACTCACCAGCCGACGCAGTAGTCGTGCTCCGCGTCAACCCGGTGGCCGCCGATACGACGGTCACGGTCGCGCCCGGCACGACTGCGTTGCTGGTGTCAGTGACTGTGCCGGTGATCACACCTGTTTCTGCCTGGCCGAAAAGCCAAACCGAACTCAGGAGCAGGATACCGAGCAGCATAACCAGTCGTAATGAACTTAGTTTCATAAGTGGCTCTCTCCGCTTCGCTGTTTGTTTGAAGAATAGCTGGATGGTACCCTACCTTGGGTTCACCCTTCGCAGTGGATAGAGCACGGAGGTCGCCAATCAATGTTGCAATGCTTTCAGTGACTTACTGAGCCGACGCGAGTAGTAGTTATACTTTTGCATAGGTGTAGAACTACCACTATTCCAGTTTCCATAGATTCTGCCGCCAAACGCTGGTTTCCCGATTCGGGCCGCGGGCGGAGCGGTAGAGACGGCGTATCGGGGGTTGGCTCAGTCACCAGGTGGTTATGGAGTCGTGAGTGAGTCGGACGCGCCAAATTGCGCCGAAATCCGCCGTCTGGACAGTCAGAGCCCTGTCAATCTTGCCGGTAGCGACCCGACCTGAGAGGTTGGAGCAGCTTAGTCGGGCGTACCCAGCGCCAGGGTGATCAGAGTCTTTTGCTCGAGTTCATGCGCCTTGGCTGAACCGGTGGCCGGAGTGGCATTCGCGGCGCGCTTGATGCTGCGCAGCTTGGTTCCGACAATACGCTTCAGCCGGGGAGCCACGAACGACAAAGCTCCCATGTTGGCCGGTTCTTCCTGGACCCAGATGAATTCAGTCGCGTGGGAGTAACGGCCCAAGGTCTGGCGCAATTCGTCTTCCGGGAATGGGTACATCTGCTCGAGCATGACGATGGCTGGCCCCGCCATGTTCTGCTTTCGGCGTTCCATGCGGAGCTCGTGGCCGATCTTTCCACTGCACAACAAAACACGCGTGGCGTTGAGAGCAGTCTCGTCGGCCAACACCGGTTGGAAGCGGGGTTTTCCCAGATCTGACACCGGCGACAGGGCCTCAGGATGGCGCAACATGCTCTTAGGCGTAAACACAATGAGGGGCGTGCGCCACTTACGCATGGCCTGACGCCGCAGCATGTGAAAATACTGAGCGGCGGTGGACGGCTGACAGACCTGCATGTTGTCGCGGGCGCAAAGCTGAAGAAACCGTTCGATGCGCGCGCTGGAGTGCTCCGGACCCTGGCCCTCGTGTCCATGAGGCAGCAGCAGCACGAGTCCAGTCAGCAGGTCCCATTTGTCTTCACCGGCCACAATGAATTGATCGATGATGATCTGTGCGCCGTTGGCGAAGTCTCCGAATTGCGCCTCCCACATCACCAGCGCTTCGGGAAAGTCGCGCGAGAATCCGTATTCAAACCCCATGACAGCGGCTTCCGATAGCTCGGAGTTGTAAATCTCGACCCTCGCCTGGCCGGGCGCGAGATGGCACAGGGGAACATATTCCTTCTCGTCCTCGATATCGATCAGCACCGAGTGCCGCTGATTAAAAGTGCCGCGGCGGCTGTCTTGCCCGCTGAGCCGGATGGGCGTTCCCTGCAGCGCGAGCGATCCAAAAGCCAGCGCTTCGGCCATGCCGTAATCCAGAGGCCGCTTGCCGTAGCCCATCTCGCGGCGCTGCTCCAGCAGCTTCTGCACCTTGGGATGAATGTGGAAGTCCGCGGGATAGCTGGTCAACCCATCGGTGATGCGCTGCAACTCTGCGGCAGGAAGGCCGGTGTTGACTTCATCCGCGGGATTGTACGGTCCACCGTGATAAGGCGCCCAATAACTCGGCAACTGCCGCATGACCGGCTTCTTGGCCATGCTCTTGCCAGTCTTCTGCGCCACGTCGAGCTCAGACTGGAACTTGTCAACGAACGGCTGCGGGTCCATGCCCACGCGATTCGCGTAATTGAGATACAGCAGCGGGCGGTCCTTGATTTTGCGATAGAGAATTGGCTGCGTGATGGTTGGGTCATCGACCTCGGAATGACCGTGCCGCCGGAATCCGATCAGATCGACCACCACATCGGTACCAAACTCGTAGCGATACTCGAGCGCCATGCGTCCGACACGAACGACCGCGTCAGGATCTTCACCGTTCACATGGAAAATCGGGATCGGCAGCCGCTTGGCCATGTCGGACGAGAATCGGCTGGAATACGCGTCGCTCGGATTGGTGGTGAAACCGATGAGGTTGTTGACGATAACGTGCACGGTCCCGCCCACCGTGTAGCCGCGCAGGTTGGCCAGGTTCAGGGTTTCTGCTGTGATTCCCTGGCCCGCGAATGCCGCGTCGCCGTGCATGAGGAGCGGCAGCACTTTCATTTTGGCGTCGCGGCCAATGCGGGTTTGCTTGGCACGCGTCCGACCCAGAGCAACTGGATCGACAGCCTCGAGGTGGCTGGGATTCGACACCAGGTGAATACGCAGCTTTCCGCCACTTGCTCCGGTAAAGATGCCGGTCGCGCCGATGTGATACTTCACGTCTCCGCCGCCTAAAACGCTGCGGGGATCGACGTCCTCAAAGCCGGCGAAGATCTCGGCCGCGGGACGGCTGACGATGTTGATGATCACGTTGAGGCGTCCGCGATGGCTCATGGCGAGCACGGCCTGCTCGGCGCCGTTCTCTGAGGCAGAGTTCAGGATCTCGTCGAGTAGCGGAATCAGCGCGGTGTTGCCTTCGAGCGAGTAGCGCTTGGTACCGATGTAGCGGGAGTGGATGGTCTGCTCGAAAACATCAGACCGGACGAGTTGATCGAGGACGCGCGCGCGGTTGACCGGCAGCGATTCCTCGGATTCCATGCGCTCCTGGATCCATTGACGGCATTCGGGATCGGGAATATGCATGAACTCGACGCCAATGCTGCTGCAATAGATGCGGCGCGCGGCCTCGGCTTCTTCGCCGAACGAATCGAGTTCGGGGTGAGACAGTGGGGCGAAATGCCCCAACGGGTCGAGATCGGCCTGCAGATAACCCCAGCGGCGGAACGAGTCCATCACGCGCTCCAACTTCTCGCTGTCAACATTCATCAGTACGGTAGACAAGGCTGGCAAACTCCAAGGCCGCGGCGCTGTTTAGCGATTTCCGGCCTGCGCTTTCGGAATGTACTTGTTATAGATTCCCCACCGGGTGGACCGATGCGTCCACTTGTTCCGGAACCGGATACGGGTGGCAATCAAACCACTTAGTATATCGAAATAGGCTGAGGATTTGAAAACAGCGGGAGCGAACTGAGGACGGATGGAACGGCTTTCGACTGAGGACCGCCTGTTCGTGCTTACGGGCGCGGGAGTGAGCGCGGAAAGTGGGCTGCCCACGTTTCGTGGCGCCAATGGAATCTGGCGCGGATACCGGGTGGAGGACGTTGCGACTCCGGAAGCGTTCGCGGCTAATCCGGAGATAGTTTGGCAGTTTTATTCCGAGCGACGACAGCGGCACGAGACGGTCCAGCCGAATCCCGCGCACTTTGCTCTGGCGGAACTGGAACGCGGGCTCGGTGCCCGGTTCTTCCTCTGCACACAGAATGTCGATTCGCTGCACGAGTTGGCGGGATCACAGCGTGTAGTCCACATGCACGGGCGACTGATGCAGTCACGTTGTTCGCGAGCGCTCTGCCGCGCCACTCCTTATGCTGATAGGAACCTCTATCGCACGAGGACAGAGATTCCGAAGTGCAGAGAGTGCGGAGCATTGGTGCGTCCTCACATCTGCTGGTTCGGCGAGGTTCCGTTTCAGATGGAACTCATTCTTCAGCAACTGGACGCAGCGACCGTTTTGCTAACGGTTGGTACCTCGGGAGTGGTCGAGCCCGCGGCGAGTTTTGTGCGCATGGCGCGTCGCAACCGCGCTCGGACGATCTACGTTGGTCCTGAGGAGCCGTCGAACAGTGGGTATTTCGATGAAGTGCTGCTGGGTAAGGCGGGCGAAGTATTACCGGGGTTCGTAACCGACACTGTCTAGCTGAAGAAGCGTCCGGCAATGTGGTAGGCGGCGAATGCTGACACATACGCGATGATCGTCATGTAAGCGAATTGAATCGCGGGCCACTTCCATCCGTTGGTTTCGCGCCGTACCACCGCAATGGTGGACATGCACTGCATGGCGAAGGCAAAAAACACCAGCAGTGCGATCGCCGCGGGAATTGTCAGCTCGTGCCGCAACGCGTTCTGCAGATCGAAGGAGTGCGATTCGGCGTCGATGCCGTTCAGCGTTCCCAGCGTGGCGATAATCACTTCGCGCGCAGCCAGCGAGGTCACGAGGCCGACACCGATCTTCCAGTCGAAACCCAGCGGCTTGATCACCGGCTCGATGGCGTGGCCTAACGACGCCACTATGCTGTCTTGAATATCCGGCGGACGGCCATTGTGCATCGGGAAATTAGTCGCCGCCCACAACAGCAGCGAAACCAGCATGATCACGGTCCCCGCGCGATAGAGGAAGGCCTTGCCGCGGTCCACCAGACGCAGCATCAGCGAGGAAAATTTGGGCCAGCGGTAGGGCGGCATCTCCAGAATGAAGGGCGAATCCTTGCTCTTCATCACAGTTGATTTCAGCAGGCGCGCAGTAAAGACGGCCATTAGGAATCCGAGCACATACAAACTCAACATGGCTACAGCGCGTGTTCCAAGAAACGGTCCCAGCAGCCGACGGTTCGGCAGAAACGCCGCGATCACCATCGTGTAAACCGGCAGCCGAGCGGAACAGGTCATGAACGGAGCAATCAGGATGGTTGCAATGCGATCGCGCTTGCTCTCGATGGTTCGCGTTGCCATGATCGCAGGAACGGCGCACGCGTAGGCGGAAAGTAGCGGGATGAAACTCTTGCCGTTCAGTCCCACGCGCGACATGGTGCGATCGGCAATGACGGCGGCGCGTGCCAGGTAGCCCGAATCTTCGAGAATGCCGATCACCAGAAACAACAGCAGTATCTGCGGCAGGAAAACCAGTACCGAACCAGTTCCCTTCCACACGCCGTTGATCAGGAGGGAGCGGAACATGCCGTCGGGAAGCGCAGTTCCGATGCGCGCGCCGGTGACATCGAGAAACTTCTGCAACAAATTCGACAGGGGCTGGCCCACCGCGAAGATGGTTTGGAAGACCGCGATCACAACGACCGCAAAAACCACCGGCCCCCAAGTGCGATTGAGAAACACGTTATCGAGCCTGGTGGTCCAAACCGGCGTGGCGGGACGCCGATAATTCGCGTTCTCGCCTACGCGAACCGCCCACTCGCGCACGCTGCGTGTGCTGCCGACCACGGGAAGCTCCATCGGCTCGAGAGCAGGCGAAGTGCCGGAAAGAAAATTCGTGACCGACTCCAGGCCGGCACCTGTGGTCGCACTGACTAAAGCGACCGGCGTTCCCAACTGGCGCGCCAGCGAAAGCACGTCCACGCCGCCGTCCTGCTTATGCAGTTCATCGGCCATGTTGAGCAGTACCAGGGTCGGCAGACCCAGCGCAATGACGCGTCCGGCCAGCACCAGATGACTGTGCAGGTTGGTGGAGTTGAGAACTACGATCACCGCATCAGGACGAGACATTCCGGGCATGTTGCCCTGTAAAACGTCGATCGCCACTTTCTCGTCTTCTGATTTCGGCGTGAGGCTGTAGATTCCGGGGAGATCGATCAGCGCGACTTCTTCGCCTTCACGGTCGCGGATGTAACCAATGTGGTGCTCAACGGTGACGCCGGGAAAATTGCCGACTTTCTGGCGCAGCCCGGTCAGTCGATTGAAGAGTGTGGTCTTGCCGGAGTTCGGAGGGCCCACGACGGCGACGGTCCGATACGAAGTAACCAGCGCCTCGTCCAGAGGGCGCGCCACGGGATGGCACGTCATCGCTTAGGCCCCCTTGGGTTAATCACCAAACGCAGGCGCGCCGACCAGGGACACGCGGATATGCCGGGAAAGCTCGCGGCGCATTGCCACTTCTGTCCCTTCGACCCGATAGACCCGGGGATCACCTCCCGGACCACTGCGTTCGACCGTCACTTCCAGACCCGGAACAAATCCCAGGTTCATCAGGTGCTCGGCGATAGGGGGAGCCAGCGCCAATTCTCCAAGGATGGCGCGCTCACCGACCCGGAGATCGGCCAGCGCCCTGGTATCACGATTGCGTGGCTGGTTCCGCCCGAATATGAAGTTGAAAATCATTTTCAATTCCATTTTCTATTCTATCCCTTTCCCGGCAGGGGGCAACGACGAAAGTCACACCCACTTGTGACAACCGAACAATTTTGTTGCAAGTAGCCTTGGCCATGCGTAACTCATTGCAGTGACGATACTTCCGCGTCGGCACAAGGTTCGATTCTGGGAATGAAAGTGGCATTAAGGGACTCAGTGTTGCAAGTTCCTGGCATCGCGGCGTTGCCCCGCACTCAACTTCGTCCGCTGTGGCACACTGAATTACCGCAGCGGAAACATTCCGGGGCGGGCAGCATTCGATCTGGAGTACCAGCATGTTGGGAGTGAGTGAAGTCGCAAACCACATCGTGCAATCCACGATTCGCACCATGTCGGTGGAGTGCGAGAAAGTTGGCGGCGTCAATCTGGCACAAGGCGTCTGCGATACCGAGGTCCCTGCCGTCGTTCGTCGCGCGGCAGAAGATGCAATCGAGGCCGGATACAACCAGTACACCCGCGCGGATGGCATCGCACCGTTGCGCGAGGCGATTGCGAGGAAACTTCAGCGGCAGAACGGCATCACCGCCGATCCGGACACCGAAATTCTTGTCACCTCGGGTGTCACTGGCGGATTCGATTCGGCTTGCCGCGCGCTCCTGAACCCGGGCGATGAAGTCGTGCTGTTTGAGCCTTACTACGGATATCACTACGCAACGCTCGTCGGTCAGTATTGCAAGCCGGTGCTGGTGTCGCTCGATCCGCCCGATTATCCGCTGGTGGCAGATCGGTTAGCGGCGGCGATCACTTCGAAGACGCGCGGCATCGTGGTGAATACGCCTGCGAACCCTTCGGGCAAGGTATTTTCGATTTCGGAACTGGAGCAGGTTGCCGCAATCGCCCGCCATTACGATCTGTTCCTTTTCACTGACGAAATCTACGAGCACTTTGTTTACGACGGCGAACGCCACATCAGTCCTGCGTCGCTGCCTGGAATCGCCGACCGCACGATCACCAATTCAGGATTCTCGAAAGTCTTCAGCATCACGGGATGGCGTGTTGGTTTCCTGCACGCCTCTCCGCGATGGGTCCCTGCCATCAGTTATTTTCACGACCTAACTTACGTGTGCGCGCCGTCGGCGTTCCAGCATGGCGCAACCGCCGGGCTGGAGCTTTTGCCCGATTCGTTTTACGCAGACCTGATTCAGGAGTATCAAGCCAAGCGCGAAATGATTTGCGCCGCACTTCGCGTGGCGGGGCTCGAACCCAGCGTTCCAGCTGGCGCCTACTACGTGCTGGCAGACGCATCCGTGGTTCCCGGCAGCGACAGCGTCGAGAAGGCCATGAACCTGTTGCATCTCACAGGAGTCGCCAGCGTACCGGGAGACGCGTTCTTTCAGGGAGGCCGCGGCGACCATCTCTTGCGTTTCTGTTTCGCGAAGACAGACAACGATCTGGCCGACGCCTGTGAACGCTTGGCGGCGTTGCCCCGCGCCGGAGTTCAGCATCGCTAAGCTCCTGTTGTATCGCGGGAAACCCGCATTGTTACAGTTCTCCGACGCAGATAACGAGAGCGAATACCCGGCATAAATAGTTTGAATTTCCCATCTTCCGAAAAAGCCTGTATTTCTAATTTCACCACCAGAAACACTCGGCCAACGCAGCCGGCGCGTTGGTATTTTTCGGGGTGATTCTTTTTCAGAGTTGAGTTTGGGTACGGGACCGTTCGGATTCGGGCTGATGCCTTGGATCGTTCGTGAGTTTAGCAACCAAATTTAGCAATCCGGAGCCCTACGTCAGCTATGTCGAATAGTTCTTGGCAACGCCAAGCACAAAACGAACGGCTGGGGCGTTCCAGCAGCTTCTCTAATCGCCGATCCTGAAACAGCCATGTCCACCCCAACTTTCGATCCCGCGTTGCGCAGCTTCTACAAGGAAGAATCGGACCGCATCCGCAGGGACTTCGAGGCCAACGGTTCAGGCCGGTCGTGCACGCAGGACCGCACTCAACTTGTAGACAAACTGCTTGTTCAATTGTGGGAGCAGCAAGCCGCGCTGCGATCGGGCGCCGGTTTCGCAATGCTGGCGATCGGCGGTTTCGGGCGGCGAGCGCTCTATCCTCACTCCGACATCGACCTGCTTTTTCTCTGCGAAAATGAGGCCCTGCGAACCCGCGCGAAAGACCCGGTGCGCGCCATCTGCCAGGAACTCTGGGACACAGGCCTGCGGGTCAGTCCCACGACGCGCACCATCGACGATTGCGGACGCTTCGATCAAGACAACGTCGAGTTCACAATCTCGGCGCTCGACTGCCGCTTCATTACAGGAGACGCGAAGCTGTATGCCCGCCTGCACGACAAGAGCCTGCCACAGTTGGTGGCGCGCGAGTCGGGCATTCTGATTCAGCGGCTCATCGAGGTGACGCGCACCCGGCATGTGAAGTACGGCAAGACCATCTTCCATCTGGAGCCGAACCTGAAGGACGGACCGGGAGGGCTGCGCGACTTCCATGTCACGCGATGGATCGCCTTGATCACGGCGCTGGAAGCTGATCGGGCGTGGCCGGAATCGCTTCACCTCCAGCAAAATTCCGCGGACGATGATGTGCTCGAGGCGATGGAGTTTCTGTCGTCTGCGCGATGCTACCTGCACTACCGCAACAACCGCGACGAGAACGTTGTTACCTGGGAAGCGCAGGACGACCTGGCGAGCCGGGGCATCGGCAGCGGCATCGGTCCGCTGACCTCGGCGGAGTGGATGCGCCTGTACTTCCGGAATGCCAAGGCGATTTACCGCAATGCGACTCAACTCCTGGATCAGTCCACCGCCGTGCGATCGAACCTGGTGCGCTCGTTCCGGCGTTGGCGGTCACGCGCATCGAACGATGAGTTTTCCGTAGTGGATCGGCGGGTCTATATTCAGCAATCGGCGGGAGCGCGCGATCCTGAGGTCGTTCTGCGCCTGGCTGTGTTCATGGCGCGGCACGGCGTGAAGCTGGCCATGGAAACCGAGCGTCGACTCAACAACGCGCGCCGCGCGCTTCACGACACCATGCCGCAGGATCGAAGGCTGTGGGCGCATCTGCGCGAGTTGCTGGTGCAACCACACGCCGCGGAGGCACTGCGTTCCCTGCATTCTCTTCGATTGCTGTCGATGGCGCTGCCCGAGTTCGACGCTATCGACTCGCTGGTTCTGCGGGACCTCTATCACCGCTATACCGTCGATGAACACACGTTGCTGGCGATTGAGGTTTTGCATCGCCTGCGCGAGAACGACGTTGAGTGGCTGCAACCTTTCGCCGAGCTGTTCTCGGAGTTGGAGCGCCCGGAGCTGCTGTTTCTGGCGTTGCTCCTGCACGACACTGGGAAAGGGCTGGCAGGCGAGAACCACGTCCATGGAAGCCTGCAGCTCGCGCTGGCCGCGGTCGATCGCCTTGGACTAAGCAAGGAAGATGGGCAGACGATCGGCTTCCTGATTGCCTCGCACCTTGAGATGTCGTCCACCTTGCGCCGCCGCGACATCTACGATCCGGAGACGATTCAGGAACTGGCCGGCAAGATGGAAACGCCCGAGCGCCTGAAGATGCTCACACTGCTGACGCTGGCCGACATCAAAGCGGTGAATCCGGAGGCGCTCACTCCGTGGAAGGCGGAGAACCTGTGGCAGCTCTACATTGCCACCGCCAATTACTTCAACCGCAGCGTCGACGAGCAGCGCTTTCGCGCCGACGTATCCACGGAGCAGGTGGAACGCATCGCGAAGCTGCTGCCCAAGGGAAGATCGCAACTGCTGAAATACCTGGACGGCCTGCCGCAGCGTTACCTGATGTCGCATTCGCCGGAGCAGGTGATTACGCACTTTGAAATGGCGAATCGCCTGAGCGCGGAGCCGGTGCAACTCGGCCTGCGTGCTACCCGCGATCAGCATGAGCTTACGGTGGTGACCAGCGACCGCACAGGACTATTCTCGACGCTCGCGGGAATTCTGTACGGCTGGGGCATGGACATCACCAAGTCGAGCGCATTTTCCAATCGCGCCGGCGTGATCGTAGATAGTTTCTATTTCAAGGACCGCTTTCGCACCCTGGAACTCAATCCGCCTGAGCGGGAGCGGTTCAAGAAATCGGTCATCGACATCCTCAGTGGCGAGTCGCCGCTCGATCGCCTGCTTGAGCCTCGCCTGCGCGCGGACACCAAGGCGCCCAAGCTGAAGATTGAGACCCGACTGCGTTATGACGACGATTGCTCACCCGGCAGCACGCTGCTCGAAGTCATAACCCAAGATCGCCCGGGGCTGCTGCACACCATCAGCTCGACACTGGCGGCGGAGAACTGCAGCATCGAGGTAGCGCTGATCGATACCGAAGGCGAGATGGCGCACGACGTCTTCTACCTGACATCCGAAGGGGCGAAGCTGACGCGCGATCAGCAGCGAGCGGTCGAGTGGGCGCTCACCACCGAACTCGCGGAGTCGCTCCCCTCTAGCTGGTAAACCTGCAACCGCCCTGGCTGTCCCGGTGTGTGCGCTGTCGGTGTGACAGCCGTCAACCGCGCGATATCGACACCGCCGAGTTTCGTCTACGGCCCGCGCCTTATTGCAATTCATAAGCCTCGATGTTGAAATGCCTCCAGTTTGCTATTTCGCTGGGGAGTTTCGATGAAGCAGAATCTCGGTCTCATGTCTCGGGCAAGCCATGACCATTCGAGTCGTGGGAGCGATGCGGCGGACCGAATATGACGGTAGCTAACGTCCGTCACGTGTTTGCGGATTGGCAGATCATCGCTGCGTGGATCGTCTTCCTGGCAAGCTATTTTGTCTTCGCATTTGGGCGCCTGCCGGGGACCAAAGTCGACCGCCCCGCGATGGCCGTGGTCGGCGCCGTGCTGATGTTCGTGTTCGGCATTCTGACGCCGAAGTCGGCGATTGAAAGTGTCGATTTCGGGACACTTGTTTTGCTATTCGCGATGATGCTGATCGTGGCCAGCCTGCATCTGGCGGGATTCTTCGATTGGGTCGGCGAGCGGGTGATTCTGCATCTCTCCCCGCGCCAGTTGCTGCCGGGGGTCGTCTTTACCGGCGGGATTCTATCGGCGTTCCTGGTGAACGATGTCGTTTGCTTGTTCATGGCGCCCCTCGTCCTTGGCGTCTGCAAGCGAATGGGCCTGCGTCCCCTTCCCTACCTGCTGGCCCTCGCGACTGCGTCCAATATCGGCGGAGTGGCGACGATCACCGGGAATCCGCAAAACATGCTGATCGGTTCGCTGTCGGGCATCACTTATCGACACTTTCTCGCGCACCTCGGACCCATTGCCGTGATCGGCCTGTTCATTGATTGGGCGATCCTTCATTGGGCTTATCTGCGCGGCGAAGACCCCGCGACAATGGCTCAGCCGCAATCGAGCGAGCCACCTCCCGCCAGCGACTCTGCGAGCCTCCGCCTGTGGTGGCCGGTATTGATAACTGTTTTAGTGCTGGCGGGCTTTTTGCTGGGAGTTCACCCACCGCTGATTGCGGCTGCTGGCGGCGCACTGCTGCTGGTACGGCGTACTCGCGATCCGAAAGAAATTTACGGTGACGTTGACTGGTCGCTACTGGTGCTCTTTCTGGGGTTGTTCCTGGTGATTGGAGGGGCGGAACAGGCTGGAATTACCAGCGAGATGCTGGGAGCGGCGCAGCGGATGAACCTCCACAAGAGTCTAGTGTTTGTTTCCATGGTGACCCTGCTCTCCAATCTGGTGAGCAACGTTCCGGCCGTAATGCTGCTCAAAGGAATGATTCCGCAGTTCCCGGACCCGCATACCATGTGGCTCATGCTGGCCATGTCGAGCACGCTTGCCGGCAACCTGACCATCACCGGCTCGGTAGCCAACATCATCGTGGTCGAAAAAGCCCGCACCGTGACGCATATCAGCTTTCTTGACTACATGAAGACGGGAGTCCCCGTAACGATTGCCACACTGGCCGTGGGCCTGATTTGGCTGAGCTTCGTGCGCTACTAGCGATTGGTTGTGGCCGGCGAGGAATTACCGAGCGGCGGTAGCTGAAATCGGGAAAGTATCTTTCGCGCCGATGGCGCTGATTGCAGTAAAGCGGAGTTCTGCCGTTAGGCCCTGACTCGTCAAGTGCGCCGCCACTCTCGCGCCGACTTCGTCGCGATCCACGTCTTCCTGCAAGAACATCAGCACGGATGGGCCGGCGCCGCTGAGCGCCACTCCGTTCACACCCTCGGCACCTGAAAGCGCGGTCAACGCGGGAAGTAACGGGCATAGCTGTGCGCGATAAGGATGATGAACACGATCGCTGAGCGCTTCACTCAGCCATTCACCGCGTCCCTGGCCGAAGGCGAGCACCAGCAACATGGCGCTCTGCACGTTGTGAATAAGATCGACCCGGCTATAGAGACGAGGCAGAACGCGCCGGGCCTCCGACGTCGCAAGGGGATTTTCCGGAATCGCAATCAGCAGCGGCCAATCGACAGCCACCGGAATTGGGAGAACGCTTATGGTCGGCACGCCCTCTTTCCGAACTTGCGATGCAGTGCGCGCCAGCACGACTCCACCGTGCCAGCAGGCGGCAACATTGTCGGGATGTCCTTCGCACACCGATGCTTCGGAAACGATTCGCTCCCCGTCCCAATCGAGGCCGCCAAAGCACGCCGCCATCGCGACACTGGCCAGCACTGCTGCGGCTGACGAGCCGCAGCCCATCCCCAGAGGAATGTCGTTGTCGAGACGGATCGCCAGCGAAGTTACGTGCTTGCCTTCCCGCTCCAGCAATTGGGAGTAAGTATCGATGATGAGATTTTCCGGCATCTTGCCGCACAGCTCGGCGTTGCGGCCGTGCGCCTCAATGGTGAATTCGGCTGCCGGAATCGCTTCGACCCTCAAGCCGAAGTCGAAGGCCAAGGCCGCGGCATCGAAGGCCGGACCAAGATTGGCCGACGTCGCGGGTAGGAACATGCGAAAAGGCATGGCAGATGGATCGCTATCAGCCATCTCGCTTTTCCTCCGCCTCCAGCGCTCGCAAGACCGCGTCGGCGTCGGCGTCTAACACGATTGGCGCTTTTCTCTGCTTCGTTATCAGGGCATGAAATTCGTTGTCTGCCATCTGCGGAACCGAGAGATCGCCGCGATGAAACCTGATGGTGTACTCCGGGTCTTTCAGCACATGCCCGGTCAGGATGAGCACGACGGACTCGCTGCGCTGCACAAAACCGCTCTTCACCAGTTTCTTCAGTCCAGCCAGCGTGACTGCCGAAGCCGGCTCGCACCCCACGCCGTCAGCACCAATCTCAGCTTTGGCCACCGCAATTTCGGCTTCGCTTACTTGCTCGACGCAGCCGCCGGTGGCTTCCAGGACTTTCAGAGACTTCCTCCACGATGCTGGATTGCCAATGCGAATCGCCGTTGCCAGCGTGTCGGCTTCCACGGTTACAAGTTCCTTGCCGGACTTTTCGTGGACGGTGCGATAGAGCGGATTCGCGCCTTCGGCCTGGATCACCGATATCTTCGGCACGGACTGCACTACTCCGAGCCGCTCCATCTCCAGGAACGCCTTGCCGAGAGCGGAGTTGTTCCCTAGATTGCCGCCGGGAACCACGACGTGGTCCGGCACCTGCCAATCGAGTTGCTCAAGCAGTTCGATTGCAGCAGTCTTCTGGCCCTCCAGCCGATACGGATTCACCGAGTTCAGCAGATAAATTGGGTATCGGCGAATGATCTCGTTCAACACCTGCACACATCCGTCGAAGTCGGTGCGGAGTTGACACGTCAGCGCGCCATAGTCGAGCGATTGCGAAAGCTTTCCCCAGGCAATCTTTCCATCGGGGATCACGACCAGACTTCGCATTCCCCCGCGTGCGGCGTAGGCCGCCATCGAGGCGGAAGTATTTCCGGTGGAAGCGCAAGCCACCCAGTGAAACTTGTTCTGCCGGGCAAACGAGATTGCCACGGTCATGCCCGTGTCTTTGAACGACCCCGTGGGATTCATCCCTTGGTGCTTGGCCGTGAGACGGTCAACTCCAGCCGAGCGCGCGCAATGCGGCAAGTCGTAAACGGGGGTATTGCCTTCGCGCAGTGTGATCGCCGACGACCAGTCGTCAAGATCGGGAAGCACGTCACGGAAGCGCCAGACTCCACTTGCATCTAACGGCTGATTCGATGTCCTGCGTTCGCGCCACAGCGATTTCAGTTTCATGGGATCAGGCGTCGACTCGCCCGACCAGTTGGTGAACTCAACTTCCAACAATTCTCCGCAACTTGCGCAGCGAAAATCGACCGCGAGCGCAGCACTCACCTCGCCGCACGAGATGCAGCGAACACAGTGGTTCTTAGCGGCAGTGGTAGCGTCGGTTTGCAGAAATCCCATTCAGCAATCCATGGTTTTGGGTAACTGTCTTTTATTGTAAGTCACAGCAATCGAACAGGGCTGTCAGTGGCGCAGGGTTTGCTGAAATGGCGTGCGAGTTCGTTCCTTTCAGTGTGGGTTTCCGCACAAAAAGAAATAGGGAGAAGTTAGAAACCCTCCCTATTCGCCTGCTATACATGCGGCTGACGATGCCTCGTAGTTACTCGACGTAGGGCTTCCAGGTGCCGTCCTTGGTTTCGACCAGTACCACGCTGGCCTTGGTGGGCGCGGCGGTGTAGAAATCGACACCGTAGTCCTTGATCAGCGTTCCCCGGTCCCACGTGTTGAAACTGTGCACCGCGTCGCCTGAAGCATCAAATTCCTTGCCCAGGCGATTCGCGTCCCATTTCCAGGTGTAGTCCACGCGCGCCAGGTGGGGCTTGATCATCGTAACTTTGTCGACCGCGACGATCTTGCGCTCGGCCAGCGGAACGATGTATGAGGTGTTGCCGTCCGCGGACTTCGCTTTATCGACGCCTTTGATCGCCGCCAGCACCTTCTCACCGGCGGGCGTCATCGTCGAGTAGATGGAGTTCCAGCTTTTTGGCTTGATGGTCAGGATGCCGGCCTTCGCCAACAACTTGTAGTGCGGATCCATCGGCTTCTCATTCACGCTGGACACGATCGTGCCGGTACTGAAATGGATGGTGCCGCCGCCTTCAGACTTCAATATCTCGTTGACCGAGTTGGTGGCGACCGGCACGCTCAAGACTTCACGGGACGTCTTGAGGAAATAGAAAAGAGTCCCACCCACAACAAAAACCAGGGCCGCAATCATGATAAGTGGGCCGAAGTTGGAGGACTTCTTCTCCATTTCCACTTCGGCAGCGAATAGCTCCGGCATTTTATAAACAGGAGCCTCAGAAGTAGTGGTTTGATCTTTGAGTTCCGGATCGACGACGGTTGGCATTGCCTCACACCTCCGCTTAGGACGTGCTGCCGGCCACGGAAGCCGAGGAGTAATAACTGAACTCGCCGGATCGGCTTCGTTTGCAGGATGGGATCCTTCCCACGCCTGGCTCGGAGCAGCCACGAACATCTCCAGTATGAACTCTATGTACAGCGACGCAGTGAGCAGCATCACAGCGCAGCGTGAGGGATGAACCGCTTCTCCCAGCCGCATGTTTATTGGTTGTCTTGACGGATGTGTGGGGCCTCAAGCTGCTGCAGAACGTGACAAGAGTAGGTCTTCACCACCAGCCACAGCTGCTTACCTACTTCCAGCCCAAGAGAGTTGCGCGCGCCGGGCGTGAGATGCACGGTGAACCTGGCTCCGCAATCAACCTCGGCAATCACCGTCGCGTCCTGCTGCCGCAGAGAGACGATCGACCCCGCGATCACGTTCCTCGCGCTCAATCCTTGTGGCAGCACGGTCGAGACGAGGATGTCTCCGGCGCGAATGCCTACGCGCACCGGGCTCCCCGCATTCACTCGCGAAAGGGGCACTTCCAGCGATACATTCGTGTCTTTTAGGCGACACGTCATCGTCCCCAATTCAACGTGCGACTCAGTGACCAAACACTCCAGAACGTTCTCGAAACCTGCGAGTTGTGCGACCGACTCGAGTTGCGGACGATTGAGGACAGCCTGAGGCGCCCCATCGGCGATCACCTTGCCGGACTCCAGCACTAATACCCGGTCGCCCAGGGCGTAGACATCTTCGCGCTGATGCGTGACATAGAGAATCGGTACCGCGTGGCGTTCGTTCCACTGCTGTAGATCGTCAAGAATTCGAGTCTTCGTGACGGCGTCCAGTGCGGTGAGTGGTTCATCCAGCAACAGCGCGCGAGGCTTTGTTACCAAAGCACGCGCTAGGGCAACGCGCTGGCGCTCTCCTCCTGAAATCTCCGACGGTCGTCGAACCATGAGTCCGGCGATACCGAAGGATTGTGTGATTTCGTTGATACGAGCATCGCGTTCAGTGTGCTCGTGAGCAGATAAACCATATGTAATGTTTTGCCCCACCGTCATGTGCGGAAACAATGCCAGTGTCTGAAACAGGTAGCCAATATGGCGGCTGCGCGCCGGAAGTTCGATTCCCTTCTCGGAGTCAAAGAGGGTGGCGTTACCTACTGCAACGTAGCCCTGGTCGGGTTTCTGGAGTCCGGCAATGCAATCCAGTACCGTGGTCTTTCCGGCACCCGAGGCGCCGAACAGAATTGTGAAACCGGGGGAAATCGTGAATCGCACGTCAAGCTGAGTCGACGCTTCACCCTTGGCCATGCCCCCCAGCCGTTTCACGACTCTGACGCTCAGATCGTGAGGAACGGCCTGGGTTTCAGCGCCGCTCACTGCCATCCCCACATTCCCCACTTGCTGGCACGCCGCAATCCGTAGAGCAACATCAGCAGCGCAAAACAAATGACGAGAAGCAGGAGCGCTACCCGATTCGCAACAGCATAGTTCAGGGCCTGCACCTGGTCGTAAATCAGAATCGAGATCGTCTGTGTAGCGCCCGGGATGTTGCCGCCAATCATCAAGACCACACCGAATTCGCCCAGGGTGTGGGCGAAGCTCAATACGAACCCTGTCAGCACCCCCGGGAATCCGAGGGGCAACACGATCTTCCAGAAGGTGCGCCATCGGGAAGCGCCAAGCGTGGCCGACGCGTCGAGCAGCTTTCGTTCCACCGACGCGAATGCAGCCGCAATTGGCTGCACTGCGAAGGGCAAACTGTAGAGTACTGAGCCCAGCACCAGTCCCCAAAACGTGAAGGCGAGACTGCCTCCGGTGAGGTCGTGATACCAGCGGCCCAGCGGACTAAGTGGACCGATCGCGACCAGCACATAAAAACCAAGCACGGTCGGCGGCAACACGATTGGAAGCGACACAATTGCTTCGACTACGAACTTCCCTCGCCAACGCGACGACGCCAGCCAGTAGCCCAGCGGCAGCCCGATCGCCATAAGGATTATGGAAACCAGGATCGCAAGCCGCAGCGTGAGGGAGAGCGCCTGGAAGATCATTGTGGTTTTGGCGGTGGCGTGAGGCCGTACTTTCGCAGTGTGTCCGCGCCTTCGGGAGACAGCACGAAGTCAAGAAATGCTTGCGCGGCCTTCTTGCTCTTCGACCCGGAAATGATCACGACCGCCTGCCTCAATTCCGGATACGAGCCGGAGGGCAGCACCCAGAATTTCCCCGCCGACGCCATGGTTGGAGACTTGGCGAGTGCCATTGCGATCAGTCCGGCCTGGGCATTGCCAGACTGCACAAACTGGGCGGCCTGGCTGACGTTCTCGCCGAAAACCAACTTGCCGGCGATCTTGTCCTGCAATCCGTAATGTTGCAGCGCCGCCATGGCAGCCCGTCCGTAGGGCGCGTGTTGCGGGTTCGCGATAGCAATGCGCGTCACCGCAGGCTGCGTCAGTATCTCCATTTGCAATTTCTCAGGATCAAACGGCGAATTGTTTGGCACCCACAATACGAGGTGCCCCAGCGCGTAGGTGCGCAGCGACGAAGCGTCCGCAACACCAGCGGCGGCTAGTTTGGTCGGATAGTCCTCATCGGCGGAAAAGAACATATCAAAGGGAGCGCCACTCTGTATCTGCGAAAACAAGTTGCCCGATGCGCCAAACGAGATCTTGATTTTCGTGCCAGACGTGGCTTCGAATCGAGTCGCTAGTTGGTTTAACGCGTAATTAAGGTCCGCCGCAGCCGCGACGGTGATCTCGTCGGCAGCAAAGGAGCGCCACGCGAACGCGAAGATCATCAGCAAAACCAGAGTCTTGCGCATGAAACCCACCATAAGTCTTTATTCGATCGAAATCGCGGGAACCCCAAAACCAGGCAGCAACGACACCACCGCCGAGAATCGCTCCCAGCTTATCGTAGTGCGGCGGCATCGCCATTCAAAGGTCGGCTCTCCGAATTGTTTGCGCTAAATAGGCTGCTGAAAAAGTGTCGTTTGACACGGTTTTAAGGGTCGCAGTTTTTTAGCTGCGCAGCTCGAGCACTTATTTTCTTGTCATTCACTGACTTCAGTCCGCCGGGAATCTGTTTCTTGACTTTTTCAGCAGTCTGTACCGTCGTAATGGTACAAAGGTGCTATACATCCGGCATCTTTAGGATTCTCGCTTGACCGCCAGAATCATTCCTGTCAGAGTAACCGAAGTACTACGTGATGGGGATCAAGAGTAGCCTTCTGGCCGCTGTACGACGATCGAGTTTGATAGCGACAACTGATGATACGTATCGAGGTTACGCTCAACGCCGACCCGACCGCTGTCAGCCCTGTGGTCGAGGGCATTATGGAAATGGCCCGTCGTATGGACTGCGCCGCCGGCAAGGAATTTGAGATCGAAACGGCGCTGCGCGAAGCGCTGGCCAACGCCATTCTCCATGGCTGCAAGAACGACTCCAGCAAGAAAGTCCAGTGTTGCGTTTCTTGCGACGAAGAACACGGACTCCTCATCGTGGTGAAAGATCCCGGCACTGGCTTTGATCCAGTGAAAGTCCCTGATCCTCTGCACGGCGAGAACGTTTATTCCAACCACGGCCGCGGTATCTTCCTTATCAATCAGCTCATGGATGAGGTACGTTTCGAGCGAAACGGCACCGAAATCCACATGCGCAAGTACTAAAAGCCACCTGATAAATCGGTTTTGAAGGGGCACAGCTGTGCCATTAAGAATTGCTTAACCTCGGGCTTTAGCCCCTGAGGGGACTTCAGTTCTTGCCAACATCTGTGCGATTTGTCACTAGCCGCCGGGCCGCGAAAGTACGTGCGTGAAGCGCTGCTTGAGGCTCAGGAAAGGCGTTTCCAGCCAGCGGTACGACACTGCCGCCATAGCGATCGTGGCCGCGAGCGCAACTCCTACGCGAAGTGCATATCGCCAGAGGCTCGCCGTCTGATCGGGAACTGTGTGATCGGAAATCAGCAGGCCCAGAACGTGAAATACGTAAAGGCCATAAGAAATGCGGCCCAGATAGATGAGCACTCGGTGGCCGCCGCCAATGCGAGTTCGCAATACGGAAAGCAGCAACAGCACTCCGCCAATCGCGACTGACGGATAGCCAAGAACAATTCGCGCCGTCGTCAACGGGTCATTCTTAATCCCGAAATACAAACTGCCAAGCGCGAGCGCCGTAACTCCAGCCAGCATCATCGCGACGCGAGAAAGTCTCGACAGGCGCGGGACCTCGCCTTTCAGCAGCACCGCCATCAGAATTCCCGCCGCAATCGGATCAAACTGTACAAAAGTGTTGCACCATACGTCACCTTCCAGCGTGTGGTGCATGCCTACATAGATGCGGGCGACCGTCGCCACCACCAGCAGCAAACCGGCGAAAATCAGCATTCCAGTTTCGTTCACCTTGCGCACGATCGCCGGCCACGTGATATAAAACTGCTCCTCAATGGAAACACTCCAGAGCGGGAAGATCACGGATGACGGGAATCCATGAAAGACGATGAACCAATTGCCCGCCAGCAACGAAAACCAAAGACCCGCACGCAATGTCACATGTTGCCCGGGCACAATCCATTGCAGTCCTATGGCTAGTGCGAGAAATGCAAAGTACAGCGGCCAGATGCGCAGGATGCGCCGGATGTAAAACGAGCGCAAATCCAGCGTGCCCATCAAGTCCTTCTCGCGCAGCAACAACTCGGTGATCAAGTACGAACTGAGTACGAAGAACAGGCTCACGCCGAACGCGCCCGTCGCGCCGATTCCTGCCACAATGCGCGCCAGGAACTGCGGCACGCCAAGCTTTGTCCAAAACGTGGGATCGTGCGGAAACGCGTGGTGCAGGAACACCATCAGGAAGGCAAAAAAACGCAGCTCATCTAGCTCCGGATGATAGAAACGCGCTGTGGAAGTGCGAGCGCTCGCCAACACGCAAGTTTCGGCGCAGGTTGTAGCAACAGAAGCCAATACTGAATTCTAAACGACGCCCGTAGAAACCGAGCATTCGCCTTCAATAAGAGCCTACACGAGTTCCACATTTCCCTGCCCCGACCGGCGAAGCTCAACCAGCAAGTAGATCGCTGCGGCCGCCATGATCGGCGATGACCAGAATCCCGGAGCCGGTCGAGGAAACGTCACGCTGGCGACCGTCTGCCCGAAGATTGTGCCGAGGGTATGTCCTGCGGCGTTTAACAGCATTAAGATCGCAAAAATGTATGCGGCCGCTCGCGTGCCCTTTGCGCCCCGAGCCACCGCGCCCGACAACGCAAACAGGACCACACAAGCAACGATCAGACCCGCTAGCCATTCGCGGAACTCGAAAGTCGGCATCGGCCACCAACCAAATCGCTCGCGCAGCGCCAGCACGGTCGGGTTATAAACGCCCAGAAATCCGGTTGTGGCCTCGTCGAATACATGCAGCCCTAGTGCAAGGCATAGCAGAATCCAGGCGCGAGCCAAACAGCGATTTTGCAGACTGGGTTCGGGCATGATGCACCCTCTCCTCACCCTGAGGCTTAGATCAACGCGACCGGTCTCTTAGTTGGCCGTCTGTGTGCCTGCTGCGTCGGGCGGCCCAACATTGGGCGGAATGGTCCCGTTCAACGCCCTCATAAATTCCAGCAGATCGTCGCGCTCCTGGCGTGTCAGGAAGTCGAGCGAATGAATTTCCTTATCGAGGTATGGATTCGAATTTCCCGCCCCGATGTAGAAATCCATCACCTGCTTCATGTCCTTGAGGCTGCCATCGTGCATATAAGGCGCGGTCAACTCCACATTGCGTAGCGTCGGAGTGCGGAACGAGCCCGTATCCCGCGCATCATGAGTCACGACATAGCGTCCTTTGTCAGCGGTCACTCCGTCAACAAATCCCACTCCAATGTTGTGAAACTTGTTGTCGGTGAACAGCGCATATTTCTCGCCAACCGAATGACACGACTCGCAATTCCCCTTCTTGGGATTGCGGAACACTTCGAAGCCGCGAATTTGCGCGGCGGTCATCGCCGACTGATCGTGTCCGTAGAAGTAGCGATCGAACGCCGAATCTCCGCTCACCAGCGTGCGCTCAAATGACGCGATGCACTTCTCCACCTTCTCGTACGTGATGGGGCCGGGACCAAAAGCCTGCTCGAATGCGGCCACATAGCTGGGATCCTGCGAAAGCCGTTGCACAACGCCCTTGGGAGAGTGCTCCATCTCAACCGGATTTGTGACTGGACCTTCGGACTGTTTCTCCAGGCTCGGCGCGCGCCCATCCCAGAACTGCAGCGACAGGTACGCAGCATTCAGCACGGTCGGCGAGTTACGGACACCTTCCTTGCCGCCGACACCGTTCGACACCCGCTTACCGTCGCTGAACCCCATCGCCGGCATGTGGCATGTCGCGCACGAAACGGTGCTGTTCACCGACAAAGCAGTGTCGTAATACAGGCGCCTTCCCAGCGCAATCGTTTCCTCCGTCGGAGGATTGTCGGCCGCTATCGGGACCGGCGGCAGACCCAGCGGCGCTGGAATCTGCACCACGTGGCCGATCGGAACCGCTGGCGTGTCAACATTTACGTCCCTATACAGCAGCAACGAAATGCCAACCAACCACGCCAGACACAACATGTATAAGACCCGTCTTACCGGCACGTTACCTCTTAAGAAAACTGCAAAATATGCATAGGTCGCGGCGAAATCACGCGCCGTGCGCGATGAGCTCGCGCCTCCTCAATCGTACTATTCCTGCTCAACGCGTCAAGGCGCGGCGCCGTGTAAGTTCGCAAAGACCAGTCATCACGTCTTATCCGCACGGTGTCGGCCCTCACATCACCATGTGACAGGCGTCACTTAACGCTTGGCCATGACTGACCCAGAATCGAACTATCGTTCGGTATCGGGTAGATGTCTCAACCGCAACGTAAGTCCATCCGCGATGGCGAACCAGGTGGGGAGATTACAGACAGAGCTGCCCAACCCTCCGGTTGCCGACGCTAAGGAAGAACAGCATGGCTAAAGGATCGGTGCAAATCGTAGTAGAGCGATGTAAGGCTTGCGGATTCTGCGTAGAGTTTTGTCCCAGCCACGCGCTCGCGCTCTCTTCTGCCTTCAACGCCAAGGGCTATCACCCACCCAACCTGGTGCATCCCGAAAAATGCAGCGGCTGCGATCTCTGCGGCATGTACTGCCCTGACTTCGCCATCTTCGGATTCAAGAATGAAGCCGACAAAGCGGCAAAGCAAACTGCCGAGCCGCAGGCCGCAGTCACTGCACAAGAGGAGGCCAAAGATGCATGCTGATCCCGCCGGCGTTTTGACCGGCTCACACTTTTTAGATGGTGATCATGCCTGTTGCGAGGGCGCCTTAGCGGCCGGAGCGCGCTTCTCTGCCGGATATCCGATTACTCCTTCCACCGAAGTGGTCGAGCGTTTCGCCTCTCGCGTTCCCACCGTTGGCGGAACCTTTATCCAGATGGAAGACGAACTCGCCGCATCGATCGCCATTCAAGGCGCGGTGTGGGGAGGAGCCAAGGCGTTCACTGTGACCTCCGGCCCAGGCTTCTCACTCATGATGGAGCACATCGGCTATGCCGCCATGACTGAAACTCCGTGCGTATTTGTGGATGTGCAGCGCGGCGGACCATCCACGGGACTGCCAACGCTTCCCGCCCAGGCCGACATGATGCAGGTGCGCTGGGGATCGCACGGCGACTACGAAGTGATTGCGCTGTGCCCCAACTCTCCCCAGGAGTGCTTCGATCTCACCATCACGGCATTCAATATGGCAGAGCAGTTTCGCTGTCCGGTCTTCGTCATGATGGACGAAGTGGTGGGTCATATGACGGAAAAGGTCGTGATCCCTCCTCCCGAGCAGATCGACGTTTATCCTCGCCGCTACACGCACCTTCCTCCAGGCGAGTTCAACGCCTACGAACCGCGCGAAGACTTGGTGCCTGACATGCCGCGCGTCGGCGAAGGCTACAACGTCCATGTCACTGGCCTCACGCACGATGAGCGCGGCTATCCCAATATGACGCCCGATGTCCAGGACAAACTCGTACATCGGCTACAAGACAAAATCCTTAAGAACGCCGACAAGATCGTGCTCTTCGAAGAGGCGGAGATCGAAGGCTCCGATGTCGTCGTGATCTCCTACGGAATCACCTCGCGCGTCGCGCAGCGTGCCATCGAGATGGCCCGCGACAAGGGCGTGAAGGTTGGCAAGTTTCGTATCATCACCGCGTGGCCGTTCCCCGAAAAACAAATCAAAGAGATTGCTATGAGGACCAATGCCATCGTGGTCGCCGAACTCAACCTCGGACAAATGGTGCGCGAAGTTGAGCGCTCCGTGACCGGTGAAGTTCCCGTCCGCTTCGTAGGACACGCCGGCGGCAGCGTTCACAAGCCTGAACAAATTCTGAAGGCCATCATGGAGGTGGCGCGATGACGACCCTTCCCATCCACACTAATCCCACTGATCCGTTCCTGCGCATGGACCGTATTCCGCACATCTGGTGTCCGGGATGCGGTATCGGCACCAGCGTCAACGCCTTCAGCCGCGCATTGATCGACGCCAAAATCGATCTTAAGAACCTGGCTATCGTTTCTGGAATCGGTTGCACCGGCCGCGTTGCCGGATACGTCAATCAGGATTCCTTCCATACCACGCACGGTCGAGCTCTGCCGTTCGCCACCGGCCTGAAACTGGCCAACCCCAAGCTAAACGTCGTGGTGTACTCCGGCGACGGTGACTTGTTCGCGATCGGCGGCAATCATCTCATCCACGCCGCACGCCGCAACGTGGACTTGAAAGTGATCTGCATCAACAACCTGATCTACGCCATGACAGGCGGACAAACGGCGCCCACAACGCCCGGATCGGTCATCACTTCCACCAACCCTTATGGCACATACGATTCGTCGTTCAACCTGCCCTACCTAGTGGAGGCCGCGGGCGCTGTCTATGTTGCACGCTGGACCACCTTCCATGTTCGTCAGATGGCCCGTGCCATGCAGGAAATGTTCTCTAAGAAGGGGTTCTGTTTCCTCGAAGTCTTGTCGCCGTGCCCGACGCTCTATCAGCGGCGCAACAAGATGGGCGACGGCCTCGACACCATGGTCTTCTACAAGGAGCACAGCAAGGTGCGCAATGGCGCTCCCACCAGCGAAGTGGCCCTGAGCAAGTCCGGCGAGATCGTCGTGGGCAAGTTCGTCGACCGCGAGCGCAGCGACTATCGCGACCTGATGCACGACAAGATGGTCGAGAGTCTGGGCGACCGCTATGTTGAAACGGAGGTATGCGAATGCGAAATCTAACGGAAATCCGCCTCTCGGGATTTGGCGGCCAGGGCGTGATCCTGTCAGCCATCGTCATCGGCAAGGCAGGATGCATTTACGAGGATGGCTACTCCACTATGACCCAGGCCTTCGGCCCTGAAGCCCGCGGAGGCGCGTGCAGCGCCCAGGTCATCCTCTCCAACGAGCCGATTCTCTATCCATACGTCTCCCAGCCCGACATTCTAGTCACCATGTCACAGGAAGCCTATACGCTCTTCGCGCCGCAACTGAAGGAGGACGGCATCCTCATTATTGAGCAGGACCTGGTGCGCATCGACAAGCTACCTGCAGGCGTGCGCGTTTACAGCTTACCGGCCACGAGGCTGGCGGAAGAACTCGGCAAGCGCATGGTGATGAACATCGTGATGGTGGGATTCTTCGGCGCTGTGACCAACCTGCTGAATCCCGACGCGCTACGCAACGCCATTGCTGACTCCGTACCGGAAGCGTTTCGCGAATTGAACCTGAAGGCGTTCGACAAGGGATTCGAGTACGGCATGAATCACCTCACCGGCAAAGTCGAGAACGAGGAGCAGCCAATCGAAGTCTCAACCCTCGAGCAGTAAACGTGCGTCCAAACGATCGAAAGCCGGCCATCGCCATTGGCCGGTCTTCATTTTTGTTTAGAAGATCGTTCGACTACCTCTATTCTCCGCGTTCCTGAAATGTCCGCAACGCTAAGGTAAAGCCCGCGGGTTGGACCACCACGCTCCCTTGATAGGGGCGATCGATGTCTGCAATCGCAACCAGCACAAGAGCAATTAGGAAGCTCAGTACCACTACCTGCAGCACATGAAAGCGAAAGTTCGGTACGCCAAAAAAGCAGGATGCAGCCACCGTGATAATTCCCCCTGCGATCAGCACGGCTCGCAGAATACCCGGCAGCTCTTCCCGGCTCTGCATCATCCGGATGCGGCGAAATTCTGTAAGCATGCGCAGCTCTTCCATCATCTGATAGCTGGCGATTGATGTACCTCCTGACCGGTCCTGACTCTGTCCAGCCAGTCGCCAGAGTTCGTTGATAATTTCGCTGCCCTCCTTGGGAAGGGGCCTTTCGTCGTGCATGGCAGGCCACTCGACACTAAGAGTGTTCACGGCATATTTCTGGCACAGCGCCTGCACGGCCTGGCCTGTGGCTACGTCGACACTTGAGCTAACTCGCCAGATGTTGACCAGCGAGTTGGCTTCTTGCTCTGCGTTGGCTTCGGCTTGCTGGAACATGTTCCAGACTCCCGAAAGCATGAACGCGAGAATCACCGCGTAGGTCGTGCCGATGACGGCAACTACGGCGCCCGTGAAGTCGTTCGACTCCTTGCGCGAATTCGTCGCGGACGCGCGCGTCACCAGGAACAGAAAGGCCAGCGCTGCCGCGACCGAGCCCGCGATGACTGAGATGTCCCAAAGCAATTTCGGTTTGCCCCCCGGTTAATCAGAGAAGTGCTGAATTGAAAATGAGCTTACACCAGCAGAAGGAAAGTGGGCAGACTGATCGTTGTCTTCGCCCGAGCTAACTCAGGTTCACGATTTTATGCTCGGGGCAGCGCGCCTCCGCGGTCTCGACGAGGCGCTCTAACAAGTCAGGGCCCCACTTTGCGAAGAAATACAGCCCTGGGATTTCGCGCTCTTGCAGGTCTCGGTGAGGATACAGCGCGTTCTCAATCTGGGTAGCGTGTCGCGTCAGAATTTCGTGGCGACTCAGTTCGGCTTGCGCAGCCCGTTTCTCCAGCCGTCCGACTTGGTACCGCATTTTGTTGGCCGCCCGCTTTGCCGCTTCCACCAGCGTCGGATCGAGCCGATGCAGCGATTCGCTGATCTTCTGCATGACCTCCTCAACCGCCAGCCGACCACGGTCGAAGTCCATCTTCAGCTCCGAAGGCAACGCGCGCGCAGCCAGCTTCTCGCGCAACTGCGTTTCCCCCTGAAACACTTCGGACAACTCCAGCCCGTATTTTGTCAGCAGACGCTCGACGCGCGGCTCGATCAGGGTCGCACTCAGCCGCGGCAGAATGGTCGTCACCCGCCCCAGCAGCTTCTCATACACCACGCCGACCTGCGCGAAATACGCAATCTCGGCCGGCCCACCGATGTACGCCAGCGTAGGCAGCCAATAATCCTGCAGCACCGGACGCAGCAGCACGTTGGCATTGAAATTCTCCGGAGCCTCTGCGATCCTCCGCTTCAGCTCCTCCAGCGAAAGCCGCTCTTTCCGGATCGTGAACTCGCCATTCGAACGATGAACCGGCACTCGCGCACCGTCCACCAGCGCAAACAGCGGAGTCGATTCCTCTGTGACTTTTACCTGCTCGTGGTAATGCGCCTGGCTGATTTCGCGATTGCGGGCCAGTAGCGCTTTGTCCAGTTCGCCCGCATGCTCAATCGCCTCGACAAACAGCGGAGCCGCGATGCGATGCAACTCCGCGTCTGCCGGATCCAGCAGAATCAGCCCGTGCTCCGCAAACAATCGCGTGAACAACTTGGCGTAAGCACTCGAAAATGTCTCGCCTTCGCGATAGCACTCGCGCAGATAGTCCGCCGCCAGCGACTCACCCAGCAAATTCGCAGCCCGCGCCGCCACTTCGTTCATACCGGCCGCGAACCGTACGTTCGCCACTGGCGAATCTGGCTTGCCATCCGCCGGAGCCGTGAACGGCGCGAGCTGAAACTCATTGGTCAGCAGCAGCGACTCATTGACTTCGGCCAGGTCATGATCTTCCGTGGCCATCCAGAAGATCGGAACACACGGAACTCCCGCGCTCTCCACCTGTTTCGCCAGCGCCAGCACCGACGCAGCCTTGAACAGCGACAGCAGTGGTCCGCCGAAAAGCCCTACCTGCTGCCCGGTGACAACCGCATGGGCACCTTCGCGCAGCCGCCGGATGTTCTTCAACGCCGCTTCTGACGCGCCCCAGGCCCGATTCTGTTTCTCCAGAACATCGGCGACGCGCACATTGATCTCGGTCCCATGCGGAACCGTCGCGCTGTGGGCAGCGACCTGCGAAGCATCCGGAGGATGAGGAAAGAACTGGCGAACTTCAGGAGAATAGCCGAGGAAATCGGAGAAAAGCCGGGTGGTGTGCGGGATGGAGCTGAACGGAATGCAGTCAGGAATCACGCCTTGATCTCCCGGCAACAACCGTTGGCCGCGTTCTTCATCAGCATAGAGAGGTCGATTCAACCACAGCTCTGCGGAAACCCCGCATTCTGTATCAGACTATCAGCCCAGTAAAACGTTTCGATGATTCGCAACGCATGGGGATGCAGAAACCACCACGGGTCCTTCGACTCGTTGGTCGCCGCGGCGACCTCCTCGCTCGGGATCTCGCCAGCCGGCTCACGCCAACTGAACGGCCCGAGATGCAGGAACCCGCGATTCTGTGACGAGCTGCCCATCGGCGCAGCGCGAAGCGAATAAAGAAGATCCCTTCCTCTCTGCCAAAAGCAGCGCGCGAGCTTGAGTGGGCTAGGCCGTATTGCTTGCCGGTTTGGGCACGTCCGCCGCCGAGGCGGACGGCCTCTTGCTTATTTCCAGTTTTCTCTCCTCCTTGTATGCACGGATATCCTGCTTCATTCGATGAATCTGCCACTGCAGTGACTGGTAGGCCTTTTCGCGGGTGTATTGGACTGTAGAGGGAACAGGGCAGCCGGTGCCCGGTTGATAAATGGGTGCGACCGAGTAGTTCGCAGCCTGCTCTTCGGCCGCGCGCATCGCCTGGTCGGTTTCCGGCATCGAGATCGACGCCGGGCTCGATCCCGATCTTCCGCTCGAACTCGGGATACTCCTGAAGGCGGGTGCTGTCGCTTTGACTTTGCTCAGGGCAGGCTGCGGGGGTTTCCCCTTTGGCATCTCCACTTCTGCTTATGGGCTGCTTGCATCTGGGCGACGCGCAGAGAAACCGTGGCGGCCTGCTGGATGGGGTAGAGCATAAGCCCGGCAGAGCGCTGGTCGAGTTGGCCAGCGGCAAGTGCCTGGACAACCTCGCTGAGGGCGGCGCTCATAGAGCCGAGATTCTCCAAGGGAGGCAGGATGAGCTGACGGGGCTCATTGCCACCCTGGGCAAGGCAAGACGCAGGCGGCGTCCGCGCTGCATGAGGTGGTAATAGCAGTATTTTCGGCCGCGAAAGGCGGGCGAGTCTCAATAGACTCCATCTTCTTTGACGTGGCGACAGGTTTCGAATGGCATAAGTACAGATTCCTATCCACAAAAGCAAAGGCGACCAGACGCTTCCGGCGATCTAGATCTGAGCGCTGGTGACTCGCTACTTCTGTCTGTTAGCCAGTGCGGCTTCGTATGCCGCTTGAAACCTCGGCGTTACAAAAATACGTGTAGATTTCGTCGGGCGCCGGGCCCTTTCCCTGCCGCTTGACTTCGGAAGGTGTTTCGCGAGTTCAGCCATAAATTCTGCCCGCAGCTTAGGTCCTCCTTCACTCAGGAGCCGAGCCAGCCCCCCCAGCCTGGCGGCCGGCAAATGCTTGTGGCCCCCATGAGAATTCGCATGGGCCGCCCCGACCCAGCGAGCTCGGTCCCGAGAGCCCGACCACCATACTGGCCTCGGGACAGGTGTATTCGGTCCATGTTCGCCGCGAGTGATGGAATTCGGTCTGCGATGACCTTCTAACAGTCGATACCGTTGTCGAAAACTTGAGCCGTCGGTTCAAACCGGCGGCTCTGTTTTGATGCTCACGTGTTTCGGGCTGAAGATCCCGGCTGGGAGATCTTCGAGTCGGACGATACGGGGAAGGAGCAGGTTCCTTCACCCCGAACGGAGCATCTATAGAAGTTGCCGCGCGGATTGACATCGCGGCCACGGCTGCTAGAGTTGAAACAGCCGGTTCACCACGTGGGGGCGTCACGGCTTCGACGGAAGTGATTGCGGTTAAGAGGCATACCGGAGTGCATGCGTCCGTAACTGTGTGCAAAAACACAATTGCCAATCAAAACCTGGCATACGCAGCTTAATTAGTTAGGCTGCCGCTCTCTTCGGCTTTGCTCATGGGCTGGAGTCAGGGCGTCATACAGTGAGCTAGCCTCAAAACCTACGTCTGGGGTGCGAGGCGAAATTTTCAGGCTGGCCGGCCGCGTTTCTTGTCCGTTCTCAGCGCGGCTGGCGAGACTGCCGGGTGACCGGTGGGTGAACGCGACTAAGTATGTAGTCTCTTGGCTGACAGCATTTTCGGACGCGGGTTCAACTCCCGCCGCCTCCACCAATTGTTGTTACTGGTAGTTGAATTGCAGCTTCGCCACTTTGATCGCTATTCGGCAGCCGAACATTGGCGGCACCACAGGGTGCAGCCATCAACCAGCAACCGTCGCCTAGGGATGGCCGCTTGTGCGTTGAGCGCTCTCCAAGATCAAGGAAGCGAACCATGTCAGCCGAGCCAGAATCAGTGACCAGTTACCTGCAGGCCTGGAGCGCAGGCAACAAAGAGGCATTGGACGGCTTGATGCCTCTCGTGTACGACCAACTCCATCGTTTAGCTGCTAGGTGTCTGCGCAGCGAGCGTCCGGATCATACGTTGCGCGCAACTGCACTGGTGAATGAGGCGTACCTGCGGCTGGTTGACGCTAATGTCGATTGGCAGGATCGGGTTCATTTTTTCGCTATCTCAGCTAGGATTCTCCGCCGCATATTAGTGGATCATGCCAAGGCCAACCGCTCCGAAAAGCGGGGCGGCGGGGAGGAGAAATTGCAGTTCGATGAAGCAATCATGGTGGGTCCGCAGAGCGGGGCCGGCATTATCGAATTGGACCTCGCACTGCAGCGTCTCGCCGAACATGATCCGCGAAAAAGCGAAATCATTGAGCTCCTGTGCTTTGGAGGTCTCACGTACGACGAGACCGCCGCGGCCCTGAAGATATCTCCTGCGACGGTGCACCGTGAGCTAAAGTTGGCTAAAGCTTTCTTGCATCGCGAACTGATTCAAGGGCCTTCTTAGGATCATCATGGTCTTGCCTTCCGATCGTTGGCAGCGGTTGGAGAGCCTTTTCTATGAGGCGATCGCGCTCGGTCCGCTGGAGCGCGAGGCGTTCCTTAAAGATCGCTGCGCTGGCGATGATGCCATGCAAAGGGAAGTAGAGTCGCTCATCGCCTCGATGGACCAACCTCTAGACTTGATCGAGAAGCCCATCCAGGATGCCGCGTCGCAAATGATGGCGGATACGCGCCCTCCAGTCTCGAAAGAGGGATTCCGGTTTGGCCGCTACGAAATGGTCAGGGTCATCGGCTCGGGAGGAATGGGGCGAGTTTATCTCGCTCGCGACACCCAACTGCTGCGTAGCGTAGCGTTGAAACTTTTGGCGCCAGGAGCAACCCGTGACGCGCGCAATCTGCAACGCTTTGAGCAGGAAGCCCGGGCCGTATCGGCGCTGAACCATCCCAATATCCTCACGGTCTACGAATTCGGCAAATTGGAAGGCGAGTACTACATTGCCTCCGAATACGTAGAAGGCGAAACGTTGAAAAAGCGTCTGGCGAAGGGAAAGCTGGAGATTGCTGAGACCACCGACATCAGCATTCAGATCGTCAGCGCACTAGCAGCGGCCCATGCCCAGGGCATCGTGCATCGTGACATCAAGCCCGATAACTTGATCCTGCGAAGCGATGGCATTGTGAAGCTACTGGACTTCGGCATCGCAAAATTGAACGCGGCAGCAATTGAAGGACAAGAAGGCCGCCACCTGTCCGGACCCGGCTTGTCCACCAGCCAGACCGGCCATGTAGTGGGAACGGTCCGGTATATGTCGCCGGAACAGGCGCGCGGAAAGCCCTTGGATGGTCGCAGCGACCTTTTCAGCCTGGGAATCGTCATGTATGAAATGGCGACTGGAAAGCAGGCATTCCGGGGCGAAACGTCGAGTGATGTAATCGCGGAGATACTCAAGGAAGAACCGGCGTCTCTTAACGCTGAGCTGCCGGACCTGCAGCCATCGTTCGAAGCCATCGTGGTGCGTGCGATCCGCAAGAACCCGGAAGATCGATATCCGTCCGCAGGCGAGATGCTGGCAGACCTGCGGGAATTCCGCGAGGAAGTCGAATTTCAGGAAAAGTTGCGAGCTTCGGGATGGAGGCGCGACACGACTCCGGAAGCTGATCGTCCTAACTCAATCAGTTCATCTGCCCCAACTGGCCGACTTGAGACTGCCCAAGGCAAAAATTCGCTTGCAATTCGGTCCAGTCGGACCAAGAGGTCAATCATCACCTTCGTCGCGGCAGCGCTGGTGCTTGCGGCGGGGGTAGGCTTGGCGCCCTTGCTGCGTGAGCAATGGTCGCAATCGCGACCCACCGCAGCGTCGCACACGCTCGCGGTTTTGCCCTTTCGAAATTTGCGGCCCGATCCCCAGACAGACTTCCTTGGTTTTTCGCTCGCCGACGCCATCATTACGAAGCTCGGATACGTGAAAGAAGTGACGGTTCGACCATCTTCTTCCGTGGACAAGTTCCGCAACCAGGCCGTAGATCCTCGAGCGGCCGCCGAGCAACTGCATGTCGATTCGTTGCTGACCGGCAGCTACTTAAGGGATGGCGATGACTTGCGGATCAACGCGCAGTTGATCGATGCCAAGTCTGACAAGATTTTGTGGCGAGACACGATTGATCTGAAATACGACAGGCTGCTTACTGTGCAGGATACCGTTTCTCAGCGCGCTCTAGCCGGGCTAGAGGTGCAACTCTCCCCGGACGAGAAGGAAAAACTGCGGTCAGAGCGCGCGGTTAATCCAGACGCCTACGAATATTACCTGCGCGGGGTGGACCTGTACGCGTTAAACAACTTTCCGGCGGCGGTTGCGATGCTAGAGAAGGCCGCTGCGATTAATCCAGACTACGCGCCCATTTGGGCCCACCTGGGGCGGGCATACACAACCAACGCCTCGCTTCAGTTCGGCGGGCGCGAACAATATTCCAAGGCTCAGGCTGCTTATGAGAAGGCGATGACGCTGGACCCGGCTCTGATTGATGTGCGTGTCTATATGGCAAACCTGCTCACCGACACGGGCCGTGTGGAACTGGCAGTGCCGCTGCTGCGCGAGGTTCTTGCGCTAAACCCCAATTACGCGGAGGCTCACTGGGAATTGGGATACGCCTACCGGTTCGGCGGGATGCTACAGGACTCCGTGGTCGAGGGCGAGCGCGCGCGGCAGAACAATCCGTCAGTAAAAATCAATAGCTCGGCTATGAACGCCTACCTTTACCTTGGGGAGTACGGCAAATTTTTGCAGAGCCTGCCCTCCAATGATTCTGCCTATGTCCTCTTCTACCAGGGGTTCGGTCAATATCACCTGGGAAACAACGACCGGGCAGCCCGTGACTTTGATCGCGCCTACGATTTGGATCCCACGTTGCTTCCTGCGAATGTGGGAAAAGCCTTGAGTTACTCACTTCGGGGAGACCGAGCGAGCGGTCTGGCTTTACTTCACACGATGGAAACGCGGGCAGCAGAACGCGGCGTAAGTGATGCTGAGAGCCTGTACAAGATTGCTGAGGCTTATGCAGTGTTGGGGGATAAACCTTCGACGATTCGAGTGTTCCGCCAAACTATCGAAGGCGGGTTCTTCCCTTCTCAGTACTTCGAACGCGATCCTCTGTTGAGTAATCTGCGCGGGCAGCCTGAGTTTGAAACGCTCATGACCCAAGCGCGGGAGCGCCACGAACAGTTCAAGGCGCGATTCTTCCAGAACCCGCCAACTTCTTCAGGGCTTGGGCGCCCAAGCGAATGACTCCGCTTGGCAGTGATACCTTAGCATCGAGTTCCTCAAGGCTAGAAACCGCCGGATTGGCCAACACCCTTCTCCTTGAGGCGTGTATTGCAGAACTGGCTGCCCCACAAATTGTCCAAGTTTTGTCATTGGAAACTATTAGGAATGGCGCTGACATGCGCCGCTTCCCGCCATGGAGAGGACATATGGGGGTCGAAAAAGCTCAAAGCGCACCCGCTTAAACTCGTGAACTCGGCGGACCTAAGCGACGCACTGCGGCCTGATCCTTCATTGAAATCAGTCTGAGTTGACTTCTTGGTCTTCTTCGAAAACTCAGCTGTGTAGTCGTTTACACTGACAGAAGTGGGGCCACGCGGCGTACCCGTCGCGTACCTCGCTTGGGCATTTGGGCATTTTGAGCGTTTTTAGCGTTTCTGACGTTTTTTAAAATCAATAACTTAAGCGTGGTAAAGGAGGTGCGCGGTTTCAACTCCCGCCGCCTCCACCATTCCTTTTCCTAGCATGAGCACTATCTTCGTGCAGGTCGCGTCTTATCGGGATGCCGAGCTGTTGCCGACATTGCGCGACAGCATCGCGAAGGCGGCCTATCCGGAAAATTTGCGCTTTGGGATCTGCTGGCAGCATGACAAAACTGAAAGCCTCGGAAAGTTCCTTTCCGACCCGCGTTTTCGAGTGATCTCGATTCCCCATCAGGATAGCAAGGGCGTGTGTTGGGCTCGCAATGCAATCCAGTCGCTTTATGCTGGCGAGACGTACACGCTGCAACTCGACTCGCACCATCGCTTCGTTCCCGAGTGGGATTCCAAACTGATTGCGATGCTGCAGTCCTTGGATTCTGAGAAGGCGATTCTCACCGCGTATGCGCCGCACTACGATCCTCGCAAGGCAAAGCCACCGAAAAGCGTGCCATGGAAGATCGCTTTCGATAAGTTCACGCCGAATGGCCGCTTGCTTGCCCGTCCCAGTTTCATCGAAAACTATCGCGAGCTGGTGCGGCCAATCCCGGCACGATTCTACTCAGCGCACTTTGCTTTCACGATCGGCGCCTTCTGTGAAGAGGTGAAGCACGACCCTCTGCTCTACTTTCTCGGTGAGGAAATTACCATCGCCGTTCGCGCCTTCACTCATGGATACGACTTGTACCATCCGCATCAGGTGATTGTGTGGCACGAGTACACCCGAAAGTACCGGCGCAAACATTGGGACGACCACAACGAAGGCCCTGAACCGTGGCATGTCCGAGATAGCGCGGCCGGCGACCGCATAACTGGGCTTCTTGTGCAGCAACCGCACACGGTGAATCTTGGCGAATTCGGATTGGGAAAGTCGCGCAGCCTCGCGGACTACGAGCATTACGCTGGGATCAATTTCAAGCTGCGGATGGTGCAGGACTACACGCGCGAGGGCCATGCGCCGCCGAACCCCGAGGTTTACAGCGACAAGGATTGGGAAATCCGCAGCACAAGAGACTTCACGGCAACGATTCTCGTGGGTCGCGATCAGCTTCCGTCGCTCAGCGATGTCGATTTCTGGTATGTCGGGCTCCACGATAAAGCTGGTATCGAGTTGCTTCGCCAGGATATGCTTCCGGATCCTGTGGAGCAGGTGCTCCGTGAAGATCCGGTGCGAATCGACTTGAACTATCGCGCAGCCTCCAAGGCCGCCAGTTGGACGATTTGGCCGCACAGCGCAAGCCGAGGATGGCTTCGCAAGATCACGGGAGTGCCCCGCGGTCGTGGTGGCAGGTAGCCGTCCGACTGGAATCCTCGAAAGTTCGTTGTTTTGGGGATTGGGTTGAGGAGTGGACTGCGGTAGAGCGCGGCCCACAACCTTGGCGCGGTCCTTCCACAGCCGACGAGCGGGCGTATGCGATCCTGCTCACGCGCCATCTGGAGAAGGACCCGCTGTCGCTCGACGCCTCCGCCGCTGGTGTCTGGCTGACTACCTGGTGGGAGCAAATTCCCGACATCGAGATACGTCCTTGCAACCTGGTTGATGCTCCCAATCACGAGCCTTACGAGTATGAGAAGGAGTTGTACGAGCAGATAACTTACTCGTCAGGGGCTTATATCCTGGAGAATCCGGGCAAAGTAACCGATTGGAATGCCGCCTTTCTTGCCGGCATGAATGGGACGCTGCTGGCCTACGAATCAATTCTCAAGCAGAAGCCATCGGCGAATTATGCGTTTCTCGACGATCTCCGCCAGCAACAGGAGAGCGGCCGACTAGCCGCCACCGTGGACCGAATGGTTCAACAGCGGTGTAAGTGAATTTGGGCGATCTGGGAAAGCCGACTGCCCGGCGCAGCACACGATCCTTATTTGTCCATAGTTGCGCTCACTTGCACTCGAAGTTCTCCGCGTGCTGGGTGTCCCCCTGCCCCTTGTATTGGGCGTGCTTCGGATACGGGCACAGGGGCCGACTGCGTCCCGGAAAGGCCTGGCCGGTGGCAATCACTGATGCAGGCGCGGTTCCCTTCTCCACCCAATTTACCATCGCACCTAAAAGGTCAAACTGATCGAGGCTGAGGCCTCCGCCGCAGTGCGCCATGCCGGGAACAAAGTAGAACTGGCTCCACTTTGACGCGGCTTCGAGCCCACCGTTCGCGGCCGACATGTTCTTGTAGTACTGGAAGGTGTCCAGCGGAGAGAACCACGGATCGCTGTTGCCGTGGTAGAAGATCAGCTTGCCGCCATGTGAGGAGAAAGTTGTCAGGTTGGTAGACAACGAGTCCACGAGTGGCTGGACATCAGCCAGAGCTTCCTTTTCCACGTCAAGTTCCGTCGCGGTGGTTGCCGGTCCGAAAATGCCCGGCCCCGGTGATAGAATGCCGCGGATGGGGCCGCTGGCTGTAATGCCGGTGTCGTACGGGAAGCCGGGGTAAACCTGCAGCCCTCCCGAGGTCTTAGGGCCGCCCATGGCTTTCTTGATTGCGGCAACTTTCTCCCGGGTCATGCACGACTCGCTCTTCCCTTCCTTGCAGGTCAACACCGCGGGATCAAACTCGCAGGCCAGCGGATCGGAGATCATTCCGTCGGCCACTCCGTCGAGCGCATCGCACTTCTGCAGCAGCGCATCCGTGATCAGCTTGCGGTCCGCGTCGCTGATGGCTTGCGTAATGATTGGCTTGCCGGCTGCATCTTTGGGAGCGATCTGGTTGAACGTTATCGGAATCCACTGGCCGATGGCCAGGTTCGAAAGGCCAGTGCGCATCGCCGGATCGCCCGAAATGATTCCGTTAAAGACCGTCGGATATCGCTGCGACAAAATCATGCCTTCGCGGCCACCGGTGGAACATCCGGAAAAGTAGGAATAGGCCGCGGGTTTTCCGTAGTACTGCGCGATGAGTTGCTTGGCCAGCGTTGTCACCTCGGCGTTGGCGAGATACGCGAAATCCAGATACGCCTGCTGGTCTTTCATGAAGTCGAAGTCGAAGGGTCCTCGATGGCTCTTATGTCCGGTGTCAGTACTGACCACCGCGAAACCGCGCATGAGTGCGGGAGTCTCGCCCGCGGCATTGCGGCCCAGTGGAGGCTGTACCGTTCCGTTTCCGCCGCCGCCTCCCTGCATCAGGAAATCGCCATTCCATTGCTCGGGCATGGCAAGCGCGAAGTTGATGCCAAACTCCTCGCCGCCAACTCCAGTGCGGCGATTGATCACGCCCTCGACCCGGCAATATGCCGGAAGGGGCGCGCTGTGACCCGGGCCCCACGGATCCGGCTCTGCGGTTCCGGCAGCAATCTGTGCTGCCTTGGAAATCTCCACGCCCGGAGCTTTGAATTGCATCAGGTCGCCGCACGGGCCCGCCTGCTGGGCCCACGCCCATGATGGACACAACGCAAGGACGACCCACAAGATGGTTCGCCACAATCGCGAGTGCATGTTGTCCTCACTTTCTCAGGTGCCGCGCACCGATTATCGCAAACCGGGAACTTCGCGCCGGATTTTGGCGCTAAGCAGCGGCGCTGGCCTGTTCCTTCCATCGTTGCTCGCTCACGCCTCTCACCAGGAGCCAGAGCATTAGCGAGGCTTCGGCGAGGAAGCCGAGGACCTTAAGGTAAGTGGACAGGTGAGCTCCGAGCGGTGACAGAAAGATCAGCCAACCCACACCGGCGAACGCCATCAGAATGCCCAGAATTCGAGGCAGGAAGGTTGACCTGAAAATAAGGTAGCCGATCAACAGGCAATAGGGCCCGAAAAATACCAGCGAGTTGATTTTGTAGGGAGTGAGATGAAAGAGGCCAACAAGTTCATTGGCGCATCCCGCGAGGCTGAAAAGCGCCGCGAGCGATGATAGGCGCCTGTTCACCGGCTTAAACATGTAAAAAAAGAGCAGCGTCACAGCGATGTAGAACGCGTAGGCGACGAGGTTGACGCCGACATAGGCGACATGCCGGCCTCGGCCAACGACAGCCTCGGCGAATATTGCCGTCAGAAAGTAAGCCAAGTAAACCGCGCCGGTAATCCTGGCCTTGGAACGCGGCGACGCTTCTGAAATTCGTTTCGTCACTGCTGGTGCGCCCATACTCTGTACCCCTTATCCGGGTTATTGCCATCCAGTGTAAATCCGCCGCTGCTTTGCCTTCGCTGATGATTAAGCGCCCCACGCGCACCTATACTGTGGGAACCGGAGGACCACATGGACTGGAAAGAGCATGGCGTAAAGATCGTGCGCGCGACTGAGCTGGACACGAACACGCCCCAGACGCCTGGAATGACGCGGGCCGCCGCCATTACACACGCGCGCACTGGAGCTAGTAAGTTGTGGGCCGGTACCGTAGTCGTACAGCCGAATGCTAAGACGGGCGCACACCACCACGGAGAGTTGGAGACGGTGCTTTACGTCGTCCGAGGACGTGCGCGAATGCGCTGGGGCAACCACTTGGAGTTCTGCGATGAGGCCGGTCCCGGAGACTTCATTTACGTTCCGCCCTACGTCCCGCATCAGGAAATCAACGCCCGCACAGATACGCCCTGCGAAGCCGTTGTAGTCCGAAGCGGACAGGACCCGATTGTCGTGAATCTGGATATCGAGAGTCCCGAGCCTGTTAGTGAGAGCAGCGGCGAGAAACCGTTCCACCCCAATCGTTAGGGGCTCCAACTGCCACGTCCCGGCTTCGCCCCTCACTCTGGCGCTAACTTGGGGAGACTGCTTACTGATGACTTCGCACTGAGAACCGGAAGCGACCTCATAAATAGTGAGCCAGCGGAACTTCGAATTCCCTCAGGAGCTAAAGCCCAATGTTTGGGGCTCGGAGCCACACGGCTGAACAGGCTGCTGAAAAAGTATGGAGAGGGTGCGCCTCGCGGACTAAACACTGCCCCACGAAGCGCAAGAACGGCGCTCCGCGGGGACTCCGGTTCGTCCGCTCGGCGAATCGAAAATAAACGACTTATCCCACTCAGGATCGAGTTTCTCAGCAGCCTGTGAAGCCGTGCCCTCTGACGCGGGCATTTATGAGACCGGTTCTCGTTACTGACCTTCACGGTCGCGGCAATGCTGGCGGAGGCCAATCGACTGCGCCTAGATTCCCGTCAGGCCCGTAGGTAAGCACCGGCCCGTACAGCCCAAGAAACTTGCGGCGCCACCACATGCCCGTGGAGCGCTTCTCCGTCATCGAGGTGAACCAATACTGGTAAACCACCGTTCGCACGAACTTGGGGGGCGCGTCGCCAAATGGATCGCCTGTGAATAGCGCCAGCACATCGTCGCTGTTGGCGAGTAATCGCTCTTCGGCGCTGACCACGAACATGTTCTCGCGCCAGCCGCCGAGCGAGGCGAACCACAAGTTCCATTCGAAGCGTGGCTGATAGGGCGCATAGATGCGCGGAGCCAGCGACATATCTTGTGGCTTATAACGGAAGTTGTAGGTCACCCAGTGCTCCCCGTCGTTGGAGCCCTGGAATTCGATCTCATAACGCCCGCGAGTCATCACCGCAAACAATCCGTAGCGGTTTGCGATGCGAAACGGATCAAGCGCAACCACCGGCGACGTAGGCAGAGGGGCCTCCGGAACGAGGATCCAGATCATCTCAGCCGTCGTGGCATAAAAGATCCAGCTCAGCATTACGGCGGTGATCGCCAGCCCCACAACTTTTGCGTAGCGGACGATTCTGCCGGGCGCTGCTTTCAATGTTGAGGCGGATGGTGCCGTGTCTGATTCGGGGCGATCGTCCAAGCGCTGCAGCAGCCACTTCGGCAGCCAGCGTTTCAGGAATCGATCGTCCAGCAACAGCACGCCCAGCAGCAGAACAAGGTAGTTCAGGAAGGTGTAATTCGCGGTGAGAATCACCGGGATCTGCCACATCGTCACCAGGGAAAAGCAGGCGATGCGCCATCGTCGCGGCAGAAACAGGGTACACACGAGTCCCAGTTCCAGCACCAGCGTTGCGCCGGTCGCGAAGGCGTGAAACCAGTGCGGCAAATGTTGCACATACCAGCCAATCCATGTGGGCAGAGGACCGTTCTGGTAGTACTCATCCATGGCGGTGAAGTTTCGCCATTGCTGCTCGCCGCTGACCAGCTTCGCCAGGCCCGACTCGAAGTAAATGCGGAACCACTCCCATTGCAGCAAAAACAGGCTTGCTCGCACCGGCGGACTGCAATATGCCAGACCAGGACGTATTCCCCTGGGCGCGAAGAAAAACGAGATGAAGCCGGCTTCCAGCAGCATTCCGTCGGACTGATAGCCGGAGAAATCTTGCGCCACGGTGACGAACGACAAAAAGCACACCACGCAGACCGCGAGCATCAATCGCGGCCAAAGGTTGAGCACCAGCAGAATCGCGGCCACGATTCCGATCCAGCAAACGGCCATCAGCATGTGCGGGCCGCTCGCAAACCAGAAAAGCGTTGGGGCGTACCAGAAGCGCTTCAGCCCGAATTTCACCAGCGCCTGCAGATATTCGGTCGACGGCAAGATGCCGTCGGGACCAATCAGTCCCTTGATCTGAAACAGGAGCGGGTAAAACGCAGAGAAGTAGATGAGGCCGAGGCCGCGCAGGAAAATCCATCGCGGAAGCGCGCGACTCCTGGGGCCGCCTTCCGGCGAAAACAGCCAGCGGATTACCGACGAAAGACTCCGCTCCATGGCAAGCGGCAACCATTATACGAATGGCGGCTACCGCAAGCTTCGCCCGGCGAGTTCAAACTCAGGCAGCGCCTTCCGCGCTAACAGAAGTCTGCTCCTGAGTTTGGGCGAACTCCGACGGCAGAAATACATTGAAGACGGTTCCGCTTCGTCCCCGGCGGGTGCTGCTGCGAACGCGAATCGAGCCGCCGTGCTTCTGAATGATTCCACTGCTCACCCACAGACCGAGTCCGGTGCCATTCTCTCCCTTGGTGGTGAAGAACGGTTCGAAGATCTTGTCTTGATCTCCAGAAGAAATGCCCGGTCCGTTATCGGCGATCACCACGCGCGCTCCCTTTCGACCGCGGTCGTTCCATTCGCGCGACGCGAATACGTGCAACAGTATCGTGCCACCCTGGGGCGCCGCCTCAATCGCGTTTCGCACCACATTCGAGATCACCTGCCGGATCTCCATCGACACCGCACAAATTGTAACGTCGTCTTCATATCGTTTCACCACGGAGATACCGTTGCTTCTGATTAACGGCGCATAAAGATCGGTAACATCGCCAAGCACTTCGGGCAGGCTGACAAGCGCAGGCTTGGAAGAATGTCTGTGGAACGCGAGCATCTGCCGGGTGACATGCGTCGCCCTGCGCAGTTCCTCTTCCGCAATATCGACGCACTCGCGCGCGGTACAGTCGAGGCTCTGGTTGCGCTGGAGCAGGAAGACCAGGTTCAGGAGCGTCTCCAATGGATTGTTGAGTTCGTGGGCGACGGACGCCGCCAGCCGTCCCGTCGCAGAGAGCTTCTCAGCCTTGCGCAGCGCCTCCTCGGCCTGCTTGCGGCCGCTGATGTCACGCGCGATGGCCGCCGTCCCGACCACCCTCCCGTCAATGTTGAGGATCGGAGAAACGCTGGTGGATACCTCGACCCGGGTTCCGTTCTTTGCCTGACGGATGGTCTCGTAGTGTTCGACTCGCCCGCCGCTCCTGAGCTTCTGCATGATTTCGGTGAAATCGTCTGAACGCTCGGGCGGCATCAGCAGTGCAATCGACTTCCCAATCACTTCGCCTGACAAATAGCCGTAAAGTTGTTCCGCCCCATGGTTCCAGTGGGTGATCGCCCCGTCCATGTCGGTGCTGATGATGGCATCGCTGGAACATTCCACGACGGCAGCGAGTTGAAGCCGTGCTTCCCCCTGGACCTGCTCACGAATCAGTTGCTGGCGCGTGGTTTCCAGGTCCTCGCGTTCTGTGATGACGGCCGCCAACGTCAGACCCGACAACGAAAGCACTCCGAAGAACGCCTGCAGCAGCAGCGCGTTGGTGAGCAGAGTGTCCTGCGCGAACGGCCCCGATCCCTGGGCAGTTTCTGCCAGAGCTATGACCGCGATGAAGAGCGTCGATAGCGCACATCCGCCTACTCCAAAACGAATCGCTGCCCAGAGGACGAACGGGAATACGGCGAAGGCGAGGACGTGCAACTTGATCGGAAGCAGAATCCGATCATCGAATATCAGGATAGATATCAAGCTGAGTAATCCAAGCAAAACAGCAAGCTCGGCAAACTGAGCGCCCCCTCGCCATCGTAGAAGTCTGGGAAGACTTAGCAACAAGGGCGTCATCAACAGGATGCCCATGGCATCTCCCAGCCAGTAGATGAGCCAGGCTGAACCGATCCCTGACCAGGGATGGACGTGGGTTGCAAAGAGTACTGTTGTCCCGATTGAAGCGCTCACCATGGTGCTGCATAGGGCCCCGTAGAGGATCAGCCAAAGGACGTCGCGCAATCGGGACAGCGAAACGTCAAGATGGGCCAGGCGCTTCAGGAGAAAAGCCCCGGTCAGAGCCGCTAACGTGTTTCCGCAACCGAGTCCTGCGGCCGCAAGGAGGGGAATCGTGCCGAAATTCACGAGGAATGCAGCGGCAGCAATGCCTGGCCACACTCGATAGCCGAAAAACAGCACCGTCGCTAGAGCGACGCCGGATGCGGGCCACACCGGTGAGATGTTGTTACTGGTAAACGGAGTGGAGAGGCCAATCTTGCCGGCCACAAAATATGCGACAAAGACCACCAGCACTTGGACCCAGGAGCTGCGAAACAATCGCCTCACTGCGTTAGTTTGGTCTTGAGTTGAAGTCATGGAATGCTGCTTCACCTCGTCCGAAGCCCCCGCCATGGGCCTCAGATCAGTAGGGCAAGAAGTGACTTAGTTTACCAATGTCCGGGCTTTTCCGGCGACTGCTATTGCGGTACAAAACGAACCTGGGATGCAATCGAGAAGATCGAAGGGATCGTCAGCCCGGAATTCTTCGGCGCGTGTTTGCAGAAGACGTCCATGAAAATAAATTTCCCGATCATCGGAATAGACCGCTGCTTTAGTCGTTTCGCAGGCTTCTACACCCGTGCCATTACGACTGTGTGCGGGCTCATTGGGATGGGATGCGCCTTCACCGCGTTAAAACCGGCCTGGGCGTGCATGTCGGCCAGTTCCCGGAACGTGTAAGCATCGCCGGAAGCGGTTGACGTGAGCATCGTCATGCTGAAGGCCGCGGGCATCGGGGGCGAGACGCGGTCGTCGTTGGGCACGAACTCCAAGGTCGCGACACAGCCTCCCGGCTTAAGCGAGCTGCGTACTTTCTTAAGCAAGCCGACGCAGGTGTCGGGGTCGAAGTGGTGGAGGAAGTTAGTCAGCAGCACGGCGTCGTACGGGCCGCCGAATGGCACGTCAAACGCGCTGCCGGGCAACATGTCGTAGCGGTCTTGAACTCCGGCCTTCTTCGCGTTGTCGAGCGCGACACGCAACACTGGCGCCCAGTCCAGGCCGGTTACATGCGCTTGCGGATTCTGTTTCGCAACCTCGATGCCGAACAATCCGTGACCGGCGGCGATATCGAGCACACGCATCGGCCCAGTGCGTCCTTCGAGCACAATCTCTCCCAGCGGTCCAGCCAAGGGAGCCATCATGGGAGCCATGCTCTGCGCGAACTCCACCCAGACGGGGTTCTCGGGCTCAACGGTTCCCTCTCCGGGCAGAACAGTCCTGCCGTTGCGGACGATGTCGGCGAGGTGTTCGTAGGGCTCGCGCAGTTCAGGAAGCGACAGGAAGCCGACAATCGAGGAAAGGCATGACGGCGAATTGGGATCGAGAAATGCTGCGCTTGAAGGGGTGTGTTTATAGCGTCCATCGACTTTCCGCAGCAGTCCATTGATGACGAGAAAGTCGCAGAGAATGCGAATGCCGCGCTTGGAAGCCTTTGCGTGGCCCGCGATCGAGGCCACATCCCCTGGTCCTTCGCCCACAGCACGGAACACGTCCAACTCGATGGCCGCCTTCAGGGCGAACGTCTTTTGAAAGGCTTGCAGGTTCTCGAAAACGATCGCAGGCGTCAAAGGCGCACCGGATGTCGGATGAGGTTGCATGCGGAGTCCCCAGTTTTTAGGAGCTTGATTTGGGTCGCGAGTCCGGATGAGTATACAACCCTTCCGGACCGACAGAGTTAGAAGTCAAGACCATAGATCGGGATCGCGGCTCCGGTGATGTCACCACCTGCATCGCCAGCAAGCAGAACAACTAACTCGGCGACGTGTTGCGGTTTGACCCATTTGTCGAAGTTGGCCTTCGGCATGGCCGCGTGGTTTGCCGGAGTGTCCATCGTGCCTGGCAGAATTACGTTGGCACGAATGTTCTTGTCCTTGTTCTCGATGGCGATGGTTTGCACCAGAGATACCAGAGCGGCCTTTGACGCACTGTAGGCTCCGACGCCTGCGGCCGGTTGCACTGCCTGACGGCTTCCGATGGCGACGATTCTGCCGTGACCGGCCTCGCGCATAACCGGGACGACAGCGCGAAACACGTAGAACGCGGCGTTGAGATTGAGGTTGATCATCTTTTGCCAGGTGGCATCATCGGTCTGTGCGACGCTGGCTCCGCCGGCGAATCCGCCCATCACATGCACCAGGACATCGATTTTCTGGAATTGCGCAGCCAGCCGGACGATCAGACTGCGCGCTTCGCCGGGATCGGTAAGATCGGCGCTGACAGGATGAAAGTGGCTGTCATGAGCTTCGCCCGCAGCTATGGAACGCGCAATGCCGACGACCGTTGCACCTGCAGCCAGCAAACTGTCAGAGACGAATGTTCCGAGACCGCCATTGGCACCGGTCACCAGCGCTACTTGCCCCGCGAGATTTTCCGCCATTTGGACACTCCTTTTAAACCCACAATACTATTAGCTACGCGCGTGGTTGCGCTCGATTGGTGAAACCAGCGATTGTAGGGCATTCGACTGGTGCGACTGGCTCCGAATGCAAAGCCGCCGCGATACAATCGCTGACGTCAGGAGACACTGTATTAATATGCCCGCCGCTTCGGTTCCCGATGACCGACAAACGAGACTCAAACAGGAGGCCGCCGAATATGCTGTGCAATACGTGCAGTCGGGAATGGTGGTTGGCCTCGGCACCGGCTCAACGGCGATCTTCGCTACGCGCCGGATTTCCGAACTACTGCGCAACGGAACACTGAAAGACATCGTGGGCTTTGCGACATCGAATGTCATCTGGCAGGAAGCGCAGCATTTGGGGATTCCGCTCATGGACCAGGCAATGCCGTCGAAGATCGACCTGACCATAGATGGCGCGGACGAAGTCGATCCCAAGTTCAACTTGATCAAGGGGGGAGGCGGCGCCTTGTTTCGCGAGAAGATCGTGGCCCAAGCCAGCGATCGCGAAATCATCATTGTGGATGACAGCAAGTTGTCGCCACGCCTGGGAACGAAGCACACACTTCCTATCGAGGTGAGCCCGTTTGGCTGGCAATCGCAGTTGCGCTTTTTGGAGTCGATCGGCGCTTGCGCCAACATCCGAAAGAACGCTGACGGATCTCAGTACGTCACCGACTCAGGCAACATGATCTTCGACTGCGACTTTGGCCCGATCACTGACCCGGCCGATCTCGCTACCAAGCTGGGCGCGCGCGCCGGGATCGTCGAACACGGGCTTTTTGTCGACCTGGCAACCGACGTAATAGTTGCCAGCGAAACCGGCGTGCGGCACCTGAAACGCACTGGGTGAACAGGTAGGTGCGGACCGTACGGCCCGGAAAATCCTGATATCATTGAGCTAATCCGATGTACGACCTAGATTTCGCACCTCCAGAAGAGCTCACCCTGCCGTTGTGGCGTTCGCTCGTGCTCAACGTCATCGACCGGGTTGCGCCCGAGCGGCTTCCACCGCTGCAATTGACGTCGCGGCCGGTGGAGGTCGGACTGATGGTTGGCGACCTGATGGAGTTGCCGTGGTATCGCACGGTCTTCACCAACATAGCGGACGTGGTTTCGCCCGAGATGCTTCCGCCGCTGCAACTGGAATCGCATTCCGTTGATGTGGGCGAGTTGCTGGGCGACGAAATCGCGCACCCGTGGTGGGTTTCCCTGCTCGGGAACCTGCGGGACCGGATGGCTCCCGAGAAGCTGCCACCGTTGGAGTTGACTTCGGAGCCGGTCAAAGCCTTTGAGGCAGACACGTGGTTGCAAATCATGGATTGGTCGTCGCTCATTGATGGACCCAGGGTCTATCTGCCCGACGCGCCCCAAGCAACCAGCACCTATTCAGCAACCCACGAGTTTATGACTCAGCCCGCTGCGGCGGCCGCTCCAGTCAATCCAGAAATGCTGGCGGTGGAGATGCAGTTCAAGCGAGACATCTCGCGGTCGCGCTTGCGCCAGAAGATATGGATCTCGCTGGTGGCAGCCGAAGCTGTTTTCCTGGTTGTTGCAATCATGAAGTTCAGCTAGAAAACTCCGGGCCGTCGGTCGAGCTGGCGACGTCAAGGCCGCGGGAAAAGTGTGTAAAGGAAGGACCTCGCGGAAAAGGGTCGGGGAAGCAGATTCCCCGCGGCTAAAGTCCGCGGAGACCATGGTCAAGCATGGGGTACCTGACTTCAACACTTTGATCATCGAGCTGGATGCAGTAAAAGCGGGCCCCTTTGCGGGACCCGGAGGAGGAGAATGACAAAACACATAAGTTATTTGTTGGCTTCAGCAATCTCGCGAACCATCTGCGCCGAGGTGCCTGGCTCATACACACAGAACGGCTCTTCCGCAAGGAAATCGCCGCTGGCAGCGAAGGCGCGGGCGCGACATCCCATGCATACGTGCCGAAATTCGCAGCAGCCGCACTTCCCTTTCAGGTTGTCGTCATCGCGCAGTTGGCCGAAGACGACCGAGTTCGTCCAGATGTCCGCGAAGCTCTGCTTCCGCAGGTCGCCAGCGATCGCTGGCAAATAGCCACAGGGGAAGACTTCGCCCTCGTGTGAAATGAAACACACTCCCGTGCCAGCCAGGCAACCCTTGGTCATGGCATTCATGTCGCTGGGATGGCCGCCCGGGTGTCCGGAATGTCCAACGGGAGCACCACCGCCCGGCTTGAGCGAAATTCCGGTCGATCCCGGCATCGTCATCTCGGTCGCGCCGATGTGTCCCGGGGGATGGTGCGCCACAGGCGCAGCCGGAATCGGTTTGCCGGCGCGCCGATCCGCTGCACGGCGCTGACGCGAGACCCGAAAATAATGCGGCGCGCAAGTCGCCTTCAATTCGATGTCGCCGGTCAATGATTGATCGTAGAACCAATTCAACATGCGCTCGTATTCGTCAGGCGCAACCATTTGTTCGGCGGCAATGTCGACTCCGCATCCCACGGGCACTAGCAGGAACGTATGCAGCGCGTCGGCGCCGAGTCTGCGAGCCAGTTCCAGGACCTCAGGCAGTTGATGGGCGTTGTGCCGCGCGATGGTGGTATTGATCTGTACCGAGACCCCCAAGTCCTGCAGATTGCGCATGCCGTACACCGCGGCGTCGAAGGCCCCGGGAATTCCGCGGAACGAATCGTGAGTCGCGGCGTCAGAGCCGTCCAGTGAAATCGAAACGCGCTTGATGCCGGCGTGCTTAATTCTTTCGGCGATGTCCTTCGTTACCAGCGTTCCGTTGGTTGCCAGGGCAACCCGCAGGCCCAGGCTCGTGCCGTATTCGGCCAGTTCGAAAATGTCGGGACGATACAGCGGCTCCCCGCCACTCAGCACCAGGATCGGATTTCCGAACTTGGCGATCTGGTCAATAATGTCGAGCGCTTTGGCGGTTGGCAGGTCCTGGGGAGACATCAACTCAGTTGCCGTGGCCCGGCAATGGATACAGCGCAGGTTACAACCCTTCGTCACTTCCCAGAAGATAAGGCGCGGAGTGAATTCCTTTGGCGCTGCCGGATGGTGATTGCCGTTTCCTTCTGCCATGCTCTCTCCTCAGCGAGTCGTGCGGTTCAGACTCGTCTATCTGCTCTTAACCATAGGATTGAGGGGTAAGCGGGAGCCATGAGTCTTATCACAGCGCTCTGTGACGCACGTCACTCGAGGAAGGGTTAGGCAGATTCCGGCGCAGAGAACCGAGATGCCGGCCTTCCCGGTTCCGAAGCCTTGTCGCCTCTGAGGCCCCGTGTCCCTGTGTTGAAAGATCTGAGTTCTACGGTCCTACCCCCCCGCTGTGGCAGTCTGCGCAATTCACCGCTGAAAGATCGCCGATGTCCACCGGGTGCTTGAACGACTGCGCTTGCATCTGCGCCAGATGCGCCGTGCCCTCTTCCTGATCAAGCAACGTATGGCATGAGTTGCAGTCCTTACTGATCACCTTGCCGTCTTTGCTGACATGGTTGCCATCGTGGCAACGGAAACACCCAGGGTAGTACATGTGTCCAATGTTGTTGGGGTGAGTCTTCCAATTGACCTTCATCGTGGGGAAGAACGTCGTGTTGTAGATGCGCTGCAGTTCGACGACCGCGTTCTTGACGTTGTCAGCCTTTCCGGAAGCGATCTGTGGATACTTGTCCGCATAGAATTTCGGAATCTTCTCGCCAATGGCCTTCGTGGCCTCGTCTTGCGTCTTGTACTCGGCAGTCAGCACTTCAACTCCCTGCGCCTTGATGAACGGCAGGGTTGGATCGATGCTGCCGGCGGCCATGCTGCGGTCGACCGAGACGTCGGGTGGTGTGTACACGTGCGAAGGCCGGTTGTGGCAATCGATGCAGTCCATTCGACGCTTGCTGGCTTTGTCGATCTGGTCCTGCGATGGTGGACTGTCTTTGGTCAAAAAGTCGGTGATGTTGCCTTTGGAGTCTTCCATCCGTACCCACGGGATCACCTGGCGTTGTTCGTCAGTCGCGAAATACGTCATCTTATTGGCAATATTCATGTGCCAGTGAATTCCACCCGCTCCCTGACCCAGACTGGGATCGCCGCCGCCAGTCTTTATCAGCAGGCGAAGCACGCGTGGCGTGTTTAGTTCGTCGGTGCCGTAATGCGAAAACACCTTGAGTTGTGCTCCCCAGAATTTCTTTGGCCAGTGGCATTGTTCGCAAGTGTCGGCCGCCGGGCGCAAATTGTGTACCGGCGTGGGTATCGGCCGGGGATAGGTGCCCATCGCGGTGTAGTACACCTGGCGTGCCCCCGAGAGTTTCGACTTCACATACCAACTCGCTCCCGATCCCACGTGGCATTCCACGCAACCCACACGCGCGTGCGGCGAAGCCTTATACGCGGTGAACTCCGGGCTCATTACGGAATGGCAAAGCCGACCGCAGAACTGCACGGAGTCGGTAAACTCGTAAGCTTTATAACTGCCGACTGCGCTCATCAAGGCGAACACCACAACGAAGCTGAGCACAAACGCCGCGGCGCTGCGTTGTGCCGGATTGTTCAAATCAAGTTTTGCGAAATGCGGCGGATGGCCCACTTCGTGAAGGCGTCTACGGCGCTCCATGGCCATCCCGACAGGAATCATAACCAGGCCCACGATCATGATCGCGGGTGCCACCATGTAGGCGAGGATTCCTACGTAGGGACTGGAGATGTGGCTGAAAGCATCCAGGAAGAACAGGAACAGAATATTTGCGAACGCGACGGCAGCCAGCGCTATCCCGATCAGGCTGATGGGGTTCTTATAGAGCTTTACGCTGACGGGAGGATGGGAGTTTTGGGAGTTCACTTCCGGCGAGTCCGCAGACATTTAACAACCTCTGTTTCGGATCAATTTGAAAATGATTCCGAAGTTATCACAACGAAACACTACCGCAACCAGAATCAGGTCAGAGTTTTCTGTTTATGACCGAGAGTTAGAGAGCGCGGAACACTCGTTCCGCGCCCGAAATTACTTATGGGTCCCTACGGGCTCCTCTTCGGAATCGGCGCTTTCTTCTTCCGATTCAGAGCCGCTCGCTTTCGCGGTCGCCAACGTGTCCAGCGGGTGTTCATGTTCGTAGTGTTCAATCGACATCTTGCCGTCGAACCACGCCCAGTTCATAGGATAGGCATCGGGATCGAAGATCACGGAATAGATGTGCCAGACCACGATTGCCAGCGTGGCAAGCACCGCTTCATAAAAGTGAACCGCGATGGCGACGTCGATCCACCAGCCTGGCACACGATCTCCAATGAGCATCTTGAACCAGATCAGCAGACCTGTGCCTGCCATGACGAACATGCCCCACACCAGCGCCCAGTACTCCGCCTTTTCAGCGTAGGAGAAGCGCCGGAACATCGGCCGCTGATCGCTGAATCCGAGGTAGTACAGCATGGCGTCGCGAACATCGGTGGCGTCCTTCCAATCCGGCAGCATGTCCTTCACCAGTTGCCGTCCGTCGGCATTGGTGCTGACGTACCACAGATGGTAGAGGCTCACCGCGATCAGTACCACTCCGGCGATGCGATGGATCAGGCTTCGAATGTGCTCGTTGATGAAAGCCATAGCCAGCCATGACGACGGATAGCGCAATGCAAATCCAGTGAGCACCAGGATAAAGAAGCTGATCAGCAGGGTCAGGTGTTGCGCGCGCTGCAGTAGCGTCATGCGGAACAGGATTCGCGGGTGGCCCATGCGATGCAGTGCCAGCTTCTTGCGGAACACCAGCAGGTTATGCAGCACCATACCGCCAATCACCGCGACGATCATCCACACATAAAACTTGCTGATAAGTCCAATGACTTTGGTGCCGACGTCCGCCTTCTGGGTTGTTCCGTCGAGGTGAACTGTGCTGGCAATGAACTTGTCATTGGCGCCCGGATGGCACTGGCCACAGGTCTTGGCGAGGTTCGCGTGATTGATGGTGGAACGCGGATCGCTCGACGGCAAAATGTTATGCACGCCATGGCAACTGGCGCAATTGGCGACGGTCGCCGATCCCACACGCGACGCCATGCCGTGATAGCTCGCGAGGTAGGAAGAAACCCGATTTCCTTCGACCCCAAATTCGCTGGAGAGTTTCACACTCTCGTGGCAGGAACCGCAGGTGTTGCCCACGTTTCCCGCCGCCACCGCTGACTTGGGGTCGTTAGGCGCCTTGATGGTGTGAATACCGTGGCAATCCGTGCACACTGGCGCGTGCCAATTACCGCGCGTGAGCGCCTGCCCGTGGGTGCTTTGCATGAACACTGTCTGCACATCAGCATGGCACTTGCCGCATGTCGCAGGAACGTTGAACTTGGCGATCGGAGACTTGGGGTCGGTGCCCTCCATGATGTCGTGTGTGCCGTGGCAATCGGTACAGACGGCTGCATATTCGGAACCGCCAGTCACCGCTTTGCCGTGAACACTCTGCTCGTAGGAGGTGTAGGGCGCGGAGCTGACGCCGCTGCTGGCCATCACCAGTTGCTTGCCGTGACAGGCGCCACAAGTCGCGGGAATGTTGACGTGCGCGACCTTCGATTTGGGATCGCTGGCGGGAAGTATTTCGTGAACGCTGCCGTGACAGTCCTGGCACTTGGCTACGTTAGGATTGCCCGCAGCCGCAGCCTTGGCGTGGATGCCGTGCTCATATGCCGTCTGCTGATCGGCATGGCAAGTACCGCACATGGGCTTAGCCGGGGCCGGATCGTGAGGAAATGCCTTGATGTCGCTGTGACAGTCTGTGCATCCGAACGAACTGTGGATCGAAGCTTTGAACTTCGCGTCATCCACATGCAGGCTGGCCTGCTTGCCATTCTCGTCCTTCGCCAGCGTGGGATCGCTGTGACAGGCCAGACAATCATCGTTGCTCATCTTCGCGGCTTTGGCGGACGCCTTGGGGGAGGCTGCCGCCATTGCCGGAAGCAACAAAGCAAGTACAACAATCCAACTGCTACGCTTCACGAAGTACTCTCACTTTCAGCCACGCAAGCCGGCGCTGGCTTGGTTATTCAGTGCCCTTCTGCTACTTGAGGGTGTGGACATACTTAACGACGGCGCTGATCTCGTCGTCGGTCAACTTGCCCTTCGAGGCCGGCATCTTGCCTTTGCCGTTGGTCACCAGGGCAGTCAAGTCGGCGTCCGACATCTTCTGCACTTCGGGGCTACCCAGAGGCTTAAGGCCCATACTCTTGCCCATCCCGGTGCTCGCGCTGCCATCAGCGCCGTGACACATGGCGCATTTTGCCTTGAAGATCGCCGCGCCGTCCGCTGCCGCGAACGCAGTGCTCGCCAGCGCCAGACACGCAACTAGAACCAGACTCTTGGATTTCATGATTTTGCTAATTCCTCCGTTGAATTTTGGCGTCCCCGTACGGGCCCTGCCTTGTGGCCGAACGCCACTGTAGGGCACTCGCCGGACCGATAACGGTGACACTTAAAAATGGCAGTTCGGACTGACAATGGGCAGTGAGTGTGCTCACCCGGGCCTGTGACTGCAATCACATGGAACCCGGCTGCTCACTGGCGGCCGTGAGGACGGTCACACAACTATTGGCAGTTAAGGGCACGGCCCTCGCGCGTCGAGGATGGGGCTAGAAAGCGTAACGCAGCGCTAGGATTGTGTTATTCGCGTGGAAGTAGCGCGGGGCCGTTGGTCCCACGAATGACCCTTCGCCGTACTGGTAATAATTCCAGCCGGCCTTAAATGTCACGTTCTTGTAGACATTGATGTCAATGGCCGCAAGGGGTGTCTGGTAAATCGACGAAAGCGGTCCCAACGGAAGCAGCGTGTTGAACGACGTCGTGGTGCCCTGGTTGTCGACGATGTTGTAACCCAACCGGACAGTCACGCGCTCGATGGGGGTCAGCGTCAAAGCAAAATAGCCGTACTGCGTGTGCGTCTGGTAGGTGGCATACGTCTGCATCAGGCTGCTATCCCCTAGGCAAGGGACTGACCCGGGCGGAACCACGCTGCCTTCGAAGCAGAGAATCGTGTTCTGCTGGATTGCGTCGAAGTTGTAGGCCAAATCCAATCCCCAGTGTTTACCTGGCGTGATCGTGGCCGTTGCCATGGCAACGTAGTTGTGCTGGTTGAAATTAATGTCGGCGGCGTTGTTCTTACCCTGCTGGAAAACGAAGTTTCCTCCCAGCATCAGCCAGGGCTGAGGCGCATAGGAAATGTTGCCTCTGACGTTGAAGAAGCTTGTGGGGTCGATTCGATAGACCCAGTTATCGGCGCTTCCGAATTGAGCATCGATATTCGCGTGCACGCCTTTGCTATTGCGGTACCAGGCGCCGAAGACAGCCGTGTAGCGGTTGATCTCGGTTGTCGGACTGCCCCACGGCGTAATCTCGCCCGTGAACGTGCAGCTGCCGTCAGGATTCAGTGGCACTCCGACACAGTTACCCCGATTCGGAGTGTTCGGGTAGTAGATGTCGCCCAGTGCTGCCTGGTAGATATTGCCGGGTTGGATCGTGTTCTGGCTCCATACAAACCCGGCGCGCAGGCCAAAGACGGGCAGCACGTCGTACTGCAACTGGAAATCATTCTCGTACGTTTTCTGACCAATCATGTTGATGTTGACTTCGTTCGTGATGTCGGGTGGCGAACTGGAAGAATGCGTCAGTATCGTCGGCGGGAACGTCGCGATTGGATTAAGCAGCGAGCCCGCCCCGAGACTGGCTGCGTTGAAATAGGAGAATTCCTGATCCAGAAAGGTCCCGGCGACACTGAAATTACGGAACCGAAACGTGTCAACCAGCCGGAGTTGATCGCTGATGTGAATTGTTGCGGAGACGTCGGCTGAAGACGAGTTCCACCTCGAGTTCGACGAACTTCCCGGCGTCGTATAACCCAAGAGGTTGCTTCGGCTAGTTAGCCCGTTGAAGGTTTCGTATAACGGCGTACTCGAGCTGGCGTGACTGTACTGATACTGGCCATTAAAATCAAGCCACCTCAGCGAAGAGGACTTGAAGTTGAGCTGCTCGGTGGGAGTCTTCGTATTGACATGCTGGTAGAGCCCGTAATTGAAATAGCCGTTGCACACAGGGTTGGCGATCCCATTGGTCTGAGGCGCACTGCACGGGCTTCCACTGTTGAACCATGGCAGCCCGAATGTCACCTGCTGGCCATTGGACAGCGGCCAAGAGTTGAATTGATTCAGCGAATAGTTTTGTCCGCCATCGTAATACTGCAGCAATTGCGTATAGCTCAGCGTAGTTTTCTTGTTGACGCGGAAGTCGGCGCCGAAACGATAGCCATTCAACGTGGAGTCCCAGTTCTCGTTGTTGAGGGACTCGGTACCCTGGTGGACGCTGCTGAACGACGGCCCGCTGATGCGATTGCGGTTATAGTCCAGCCGAAATGAAATACGGTGCATGGGCAGGATCACGAGATCGTAGTTGTAAAGATTTTGGCGGTCGTAATAGCTGTGCGGCGAGTTGAGAATCGGGATGAAAGGCGACGCTCCGGCAGACGGGTTCAGTGGGTTGGCCAGCAGGTCGTAGTCGAAATAGTTTTGCATGTGCTGATAACTGCCGCTGAAGTTGTACCAGCCGTATTTGGAAACCCGCATCCGCACAGCCTGCTCGGGATCGCCGCCCCACCCGAAGCTATTCAACGTTAGCGTGTCAAAGATGTCATGGTGCGTAAGCGACTGCATAGTGAGCGACTGCTCGAGGATGCGTGCACCGGACTGCAGGTTTACGAGCGTGTCATACATCGCTTGGCTGCCGCTGACATCTGAGATCCGACCGCCCAGCTCGATCGATTGGGTGACGTGGAAGCCCCCGATGTCCTTTCCTTCCGATGGAGCGGATGACGTATCTGGGGCGGGGGGTGCGGCAGGAGCCGGCGTAGAAACTTGTCCCGTGCTCTGCGCCCAAAGACTGCTTCCCAGGAACAGGCAAAGAAGCATCGCTGCGAACCCAAACTTATCAGCGCCTCGATTTCGTTGGGAACCCATATCACGCCTCGCGCTATCGGAAGAACACCGGACTGAAATTCGAACCGTGGATCTGCGTATGGCACATCGTGCACGCCTGATACTTGGCGGACTGGTTATGCGCCGGTCCGATAGGCTCGCCCGCAGCCCCGTTCATGTTGGGCGTATGGCAACGGAGACACAGGAAGTTAATGTTGTTCACCTGCAGCAACCGCGGGTTCGTCGACCCATGCGGAGTGTGACACGACATACAGCCCTCGTCGGTCTTTACCGGAGCATGTTCGAAGACGAACGGTCCCATCGTGTCCGTATGGCACTTGGTGCAGACCGCAAACTGGCCTGCCGCCGCTCGAACCTGGTGACCGGTCTGCGTTCCGTGCGGGTTGTGGCAGTCGCTGCATTGCACTAGTCCCGAATCTACCCGATGGCGGAAGGGCCGCGCGAACTCAGCCTTCTGCGCAGCGTGGCATCCGAAGCACAGGTCCGTCTGCGACTTGACGAGCATGAAGTTCACGTCGCTCGACTTGTGCGGGCTGTGACAAGTAGTGCAGCTGAGGCCATTGGCGAGGTGTTCCGACTTGGAAAAGTTCTGCGTCTCGAGGCTCGACTGATGGCACTTGGTGCAAATGGCAGCGGTCTGTGCCGGACTCAGCGTCTCGAAGCGAACGATCTTGGTGACATCGCCGCCACCTTCAACATGTGCCTGCGCCGGACCGTGACAGGCCTGGCAGCCATGCTGGTCCCCTTTGAGCAACGCGGCGTGTGGAGTGTTGGCGAAGTGCTTCTCCCACACTTCCTGGTGGCAGGTTTTACAGATATCAGTCTCAGCGTACTGGCCACCGGACGCGCCAGGAAGCGCAGCCGAGGATTGCGGAGCCGCATTGGCTGGTTGTTGCTTCCCGGCCGCTCCCGCTGTCATGCAAAAAGCCAAGAGCAGTGCCAGCAGGACCGTCGAGACTGCTCTGCGTTTAGGATGAATCATCCTCTCTCCTCAGCCCATTTGGGACCGCGTAGCGGGGAGAATCGACGTGCGCCACAGATTCACCTGCAAACAGTGACGCTTGTAGATACTGCTTCGGATTAGTCGAACAGTCAAGCGGAGAGGTAGTCTGGTCAAAATTGAACACTATTGTGATTTTAGCCAAGGGCGCTCTGACCTGACGCGGCGACTATTCTCACAACTTCGCGAGTTCTAAAATCGGCCCGGTGACCGCGAAATCCAAGAAAAAGGGCCCGCAAACATCTGCGGACCCAAACGGAGGCTTGCAAAATCTATGCGAGCAAGGCGCGCGGCCGGACCATCGCTCTGGGATGGCGACTCCGCACCGTGCCAATCGATCGCACGCGCTCGTAGGCGCCATGCAGGTCCTGGCTCAACATACGGACTACCTGCATGCAGACGCTCGGATTTTCACGTAGGAACTTCATTAGCTCTTTTCTGCGAATAAATACGATTTGCGACGTATCCAACAGTTCCGCCGTGATTTCGTAGGGCGTGTTGGAAACTGCGGCACCCAGGCCGAGGACCTCGCCGGGACCGGCCACTCGCAGCGCTAGTCGCTTGCCGCCGTCCGCACAGAGGGAGAGCTTCGCCCTGCCGTCGCACAGTAGGTAGATGCCGCGCACCGGCCGCCCTTCGGAGAATAGGATTGTGTTCCGTGGGTAGGTCGCCAGCAACTTGATCTCGTCGAAGGACTGGAGAGATTCCGCAGGCATATCGCAGAAAATCCGGTCGGGACGGAAGTCGCAGGTAAGACAACTTTGCTGCATCACGCTTTCCATGATGCTTTGGTGATACGTTGCAACCCCTGGTCAGCGCAGTGACTGCAGTCACCGATTTTCGTGACCTCGTTCACACCACGCGGCCCGTACCGCACAACCATGTGAATCAGACGCCCTGTTTACGCGGCGATGGGACTTATTAGTGGCTGAGTCGCAGCCAGCAAGAATCAATTCCCATTCTGGCGATCTACGGTGTAATCGCCATCGCTCTGAGCGCGGCCTTGTTACGGATCAGCAAAGTCGAACCCTTCGACTGCACGATCTGCCGCTTCTTGAGGTCGGCAAACAACCGAGTTACGGTCTCCCGCGAAGTGCCGATCATCTGCGCAATCTCTTCGTGAGTGAGCGCCAGTTTCAAACGCGGTTCCGCCTTGGCAGCCTCGCCGTTTCTCGTGCTCCAATCCAGCAGCAGTTTGGCCAGCTTTTCGGCGGCCGAGTGCGACAGCCCTAACGCTCTGATTTCGCGGCACGCGCTGTTGTACTTCTCGCTCAACTGCTCCGCTACCCGCAGGCATGCATCGCTGTTCTCGCGTAAGAACCGCAGGAAGTCTTCCCGCTTCACGAAATTCACCTGGCACGGGTCAACTGTTTCTGCCGTCAGTTCGTACGGCTTGCCGCTCACCGAGGCGCTGAGTCCCAGCACTTCGCCGGGTTCCGCGATCTTGAGGATGAGGGTCTTGCCATCAGTGGAGCAGATAGAAAGCTTGACGCGCCCCTTGCACAATACGAAAATGCCGCGCGGTGACTGGCCCTCGACAAACAAAACTGCGCCCTTGGGATATGCGGTCGCGTACTTGATGTTTTCGAATGATTGCAGTGCCGTAGCGGGAAGATCGCAAAAAATGTGTTCGACCCGCATTTTGCAGGTCAGGCAATTCTCAATGATGTCCAGCCCATATGGTGAAAGCATGACGTCTCCCAATCCTGCACGGCGTATCTCGAAGCTATGTCCGCGGTGCGCATCCGGCGCAGCTGACGCAACTGGCGCTCACCGCTGCAACTCCGCATTCTGTGCCGTGCGTTCGATCACCAGAAATGACGGACGGGTTATCGCGAATTCCAGTCTGCATCGACCAGATCTACGAACCGATTCATTACAGACAGCGAGGTCAGGCTCCCAGATACCCTCCAGCAGACTGCGGATGGCGCACACCGAACAAGTGCGTACGTCACAATCGGATGTGATGCGAGACCACAGAGGAGAACGAAAACATCCCTACAGACATCCCTAAACACCTGTTGTAATTGATGTTATTTGCCATCCACCAAAGTGTGCCGTGAACCGACAAGCTGGTCGTTTGTCACCTGGTAATGGTGATATTGCGCTTCTGTGATTCTCTTCCAGATGCCGTGAGTGATGCACCACTGATCTAGCCCCACGCTCAAAAACTACTCTTAAATGGAATTGACATGTCCCGCTTTGAGACCAGAAAATATCCGCACCATTCGAGAATGTTCGCAACTGCGACCTTACCTACAGCGCTTTTCATACCTGCCTGATTCCTATGGGCTAATTCAGTGGCCTTGGCCACTTTGGAGGAAATCCGTGCAAAAAATCTCGCTGTTGATGCTGATTTGTATGGCCGCTATCTGCGCGTTCGGACAAACCGACGCGTCCTTTTCGGCGAACCCGCCCATCATGGGCATCACTTGGGCGCGGAAAGTCGACCTGGGGCTTACGCCTGCGAGGCGCAGTCCCAACATGACTTACCACGGAGGCAAGATCATGCCGACGGCAAACATCTCGGCGATCTTTTGGGGGACAAGTTGGGGCACTTATACCGGAGACAAGATCACCGGCATCGATAGCTACTACACCGGGTGGACCAACTCCAACTACGCAAAGATCAGCGACGAATACACCGGCACCAACGGTAAGGTCGGACCCACCTCGACCTACGGTGGTCACTACATCGACACCACTACAGCCTCCGGTGGTGCAATACCACAACCATTCTGAACGAAGTTTGCAAAGTCATCCCGAATCCCGACTCAACGGGCAACGGGTACTATCCCGTGTACACCGATGTTCCGCGCGGAAATGCAGGATACTGCGCTTGGCACAGTGCCGGCACCTGCGGCGGCAAGGCTGTGCAATTTGCCTTCTTCTTCAAGCTTGATGGCGACGCCGGCTGCGATCCCCTGGACACCTCGGGCTTGCATTCGCAGGGATTGGCTGCAATTGCCAATGTCAGTGGACACGAGTTGTCAGAAGCGCGCAGCGATCCCGGTCTGAACGCATGGTACGACTCCAGCGGCGAGGAAAATGGCGATAAGTGCGCCTGGACCTTTGGTGCTCCCCTCGTGACGTTCTCCAATGGGACGCAATGGAAGTTCCAGGGGGAGTGGTCAAACGCCGCCTACACTGCGGGAACCGGCTATCCCAACAGCAGCGGACAGAAGGGTTGCCTGAGCGGAAAGTAACGCTCTAAAAGAAGGCGTGACTGGTTTTTGTAGCGAATTGAAGATGGCGGCGGAAGTCTCCGCCGCCGTTTCATGGTTGAGCGCTAGCCGGTAAATGCACCTGCACTCGAGAAGAGCACCCGGTTTCGTTCCTTAAGTCTTCCCGGAACAAACTGCGCCGCCGCAGCCGGTGCAACGTTTATTGCCCGACCGATTGCGTTGCCGGACGCTCTGGAGCTCAGGCAAGATCGTAGCGATCGAGATTCATCACCTTGCCCCACACGGCCGCGAACTCCTTCACGAACGCCTCCCTCGAATCGTCCGATGCATAGACTTCCGCGAGCGCTCGTAGCTGCGAGTGCGAACCGAAGATGAGATCGACACGGGTGCCGGTCCACTTCACTTCGCCCATCTTGCGATCGCGTCCCTCGTACACGCCTTCCGATGTTGTGGAAGGCTCCCAGACGGTGTTCATGTCGAGCAGGTTGACGAAGAAATCATTGGTCAGCGTTTCGGGCCGCTTGGTGAAGACACCGTGCTTGGTCTGGCCGTAGTTGGCATTTAATGCGCGTAGCCCGCCGAGGAGAACTGTCATCTCGGGGGCAGTCAGCTTCAGCAATTGCGCCTTGTCCACCAGCTGCTCCTCTGGCGAGATTCCGTTCCGCGTCCGCAGATAGTTGCGGAATCCATCTGCTTTGGGCTCCATTACGGCGAAAGAGTGCACGTCGGTCTGGTCCTGCGAAGCATCGGTGCGCCCTGGCGCGAAGGGAATCTTCACATCGTACCCGGCCTTTTTCGCAGCCTCCTTGACGGCTACGCAACCGCCTAGAACGATCAAGTCAGCCAGCGAAACTTTCTTTCCGCCAGATTGCGAGTTGTTGAAGTCTTTCTGGATTGCCTCCACCTTCTGCAGCACCTTCGCCAGTTCGGCCGGTTGGTTCACTTCCCAGTCTTTTTGCGGCGCGAGACGAATGCGCGCTCCGTTCGCCCCACCGCGCTTGTCGGAACCGCGGAAGGACGAGGCCGATGCCCACGCAGTCGCTACCAGCTGTGAGATCGACAATCCGGATGCAAGGATCTTGGCCTTCAGCGTGGCAATGTCCTTTTCGTCGATCAATTCGTGATCGACAGTGGGAACAGGGTCTTGCCAGAGCTGTGGCTCCTTGGGAACGAGCGGACCAAGATAGCGCGAGAGAGGCCCCATGTCGCGGTGTGTCAGCTTGTACCACGCCTTGGCGAACGCGTCTGCGAACTCCTGCGGATGCTCGTGAAAGCGCCTCGAAATCAGCGCATAGTCCGGGTCCATTTTTAGCGCCAGGTCCGTGGTCAGCATGGAGGGCGCGCGACGCTTGGAGGGATCGTACGCGTCTGGCACCGTGCCTGCGCCTGCGCCATTCTTCGGTGTCCACTGGTGCGCGCCAGCCGGACTTTTAGTCAATTCCCAATCGTAGCCGAACAGGTTTTCGAAGAAATTATTGCTCCACTTCGTCGGGGTTGTGGTCCAAGTGACTTCCAAGCCGCTGCTGATCGCGTCACCTCCAAGGCCAGTGCCAAACTTGCTCTTCCAGCCGAGGCCCTGCTGCTCGATGCTGGCGCCTTCGGGCTCCACGCCTACCAGCTTGGCATCACCTGCGCCGTGAGTTTTACCAAAGGTGTGTCCGCCGGCAATGAGCGCAACCGTCTCCTCGTCATTCATCGCCATGCGGGCAAAGGTCTCGCGAATGTCGCGTGCCGCCGCGAGGGGATCGGGGTTTCCGTTGGGTCCTTCGGGATTGACATAAATCAGGCCCATTTGCACCGCAGCGAGAGGATTCTCGAGATCACGATCGCCACTGTAGCGCTCGTCGGCAAGCCACTTGCCCTCGGGTCCCCAATAGATGTCGGTTCCGGGCTCCCAGACGTCTTCGCGGCCGCCGGCGAAACCGAACGTCTTGAATCCCATCGACTCCAATGCAACGTTACCGGCGAGGACCATGAGGTCCGCCCAGGAAATCTTTTTGCCATACTTCTGCTTGATGGGCCACAGCAGCCGCCGAGCTTTATCAAGGTTTACATTGTCAGGCCAGCTATTGAGGGGCGCAAAACGTTGTTCGCCTGAGCCGGCACCGCCGCGGCCGTCGCCGATGCGGTACGTACCTGCACTGTGCCACGCCATACGAATGAACAATGGACCATAGTGGCCGAAGTCGGCGGGCCACCATTCCTGCGAATCAGTCATGAGTGCATGCAGGTCCTTGATCACTGCATTCAGATCAAGGCTCTTGAATTCTTCCGCATAATTGAACTCCTTGCCCATAGGATCGGACAGATCGGAGTGCTGGTGGAGAACCTCCAGGTTCAGCTGATTCGGCCACCATCCTGCATTGTTCGCGGCCCCGGCCGCCGTGTGTTTGCGAGTGTCGCTCGAGAATGGGCACTTGGCTTCGCCCGCCAACGCCTGTTCCTGCTTAGTGGGAACCGGCGGCGGAGCTTCTGAGGTGGGTGTCTTATCCATTGGATTACCTTCCTTCGAATTAGTTAAGAAACGAATTGGTTAAAAAACTGTGACGAACTATTAACCCATCCTGGCTTTTCTCTGCGCGTAATTGCCGTTGGCCGGGCTGGCTGCGCACGACTTGCAAATGCCGTGTACCTCGACATTGAACTTCTCGAGCCGGAACCCGGAGGGCAGCTTACCCTGCAACTTCACGGGTTCGAGGAGGTCGAGATCGAGGTCGGAGATGGAATGACAACGGGTGCAGATCAAGTGGTGATGAGGACTGATGTTGGCATCGACGCGCCAAGTCCCGTGATGGGGACTCACATCGCGCAGCATGCCGGTCTGTACGAAGGTCTTCAGGTTCTTGTAAACCGTCGCGAGCGAGATCGACGGCAGGTCTTGTTTTACCTGGTCGTAGATCTCCTCCGGCGAATAATGCCCGGGCCGAGACACCAGCGCCTCATAGATTTTTTGTCTCTGGTGGGTCGCTGCCAGGTTGTGCTCACGGCACAAGTGGCGAAACTCGTTGTAAGTCTCCCGGCGCATATTTGTCAGATGATAATTATTATCAAACGATTCATGTTGTCAACAACTAGATGAGATGGGATCGTAACGCGTGTCCGGTAAACTCAAAGCCTAATTCATGCAGATCAGAGTTCCATGACATTCCGGCGAATTTGTATCTTTTGCGGTTCTAATACGGGAATCAACCCTCGTACAGTAGCACTGCCGCCGCGATGGGACAGCTATTGGCTGCACGCGGGATTGAACTCGTGGACGGCGGCGGGAACATCGGACTGATGGGCGTTCTGGCTGACACCGTTCTCGAGACAGGTGGTCGCGTGATCGGCGTGATCCCGGAATCGCTGATGGCTAAGGAAGTCGGACACGCGGGTCTGACCGAACTGCGCATTATGAAATCCATGCACGAGCGCAAAGCGCTGATGGCCGACCTTTCGGATGGCTTCATCGCAATGCCGGGCGGCTTTGGTACGTTCGAAGAGTTCTGCGAGGTGGTCACGTGGTCGCAACTTGGAATCCACGGCAAGCCCTGCGGGTTGCTCAACGTCGAAGGCTATTACGATCCCCTGCTCGCGTTGTTTGATCACGCCGTAAGCGAAGGCTTTCTGCGCCACGAGAACCGCAGGCTCGTGATGGAAGACTCCGACCCTGTACGGCTACTGAACAAGATGGCCGGCTTCGTGGCATCAGCGACAGAAAAGTGGATCGACAAGTCGCAGCGTTAAGCGATAGGCAACGATCGCGAACTTACTTCACGGGAGCAGCCATGGTGTGCTCGTTGTCCTGCGCTGGCGCGCGGGAAGGATCGCCGAATCGCAGTCGCAGCAACGAACTCTTCGAACCATCGAGCGTCAGCACGAACAAATTGTCATATTCGTTGTCGTCGATTTTCACCGCAGGGCCGCCCAACGCCGTGATGATAGCGGGCAAAGTATTGCCGTGTCCAATTACCACGATCACGCCGCTCTTTCGTTCGCGGATTGCCTTTACCAGTGTGTTCATGTCCGCCGCAGGAATCACCTTAGGCGTCACATGCACTCGTGCGGCCAGCGGGGCGGCCGTTTGCTGCGTGCGCTGCAATTCTGTGACAAAGATCGCATCCACTCCGGCGTCTGCCAGCGTCGAAGCTAGCTGGTTCGCGCGTTCCTCCCCAGAAGTCGACAGTGGAGGGTCCTTGGGCGGCATTGCCACCTTTTCGGCGTGCCGGATCAGGATCACCGTGACCTGGGCGGAAACTGGGAGTGACGAGACCAGCACGACGACAAATGCGATAAGGAACAGCCGGAGGATATTAGTTTTCATTGTCGACCCAAAAAAGCATAGGCCATGATAGCGCTAGGCGACGGACATCGCGCTCGCCCATCCTCGCCGCTTCTTCGCTTCGGACTTCGAAAACACGCCAGCGATGCGCGTGCCGCACTTCGAACAGCAGCCATCCTTCAGCTTATTCGAAGTCACCGAGTGCCACGAGCGGGTGATAACTACCTGCTTGCATCCCGGACAAATCGTGTTGCCGCCGTCGGAATAGATGTTGCCTTCGTACACGTACTTGAGGCCCATCTGCATGGCCATGCGGCGGGCGCGATGCAGCGTCTCCGGTGGAGTGGGCGGCTTGTCCTGCAACTTGAAATCAGGATGGAACGCCGTGAAGTGCAGGGGCACGTCGTCGCCCAGGTTCTCCAGGACCCAGTCGCAAAGTTGCTTGAACTCGGAGTCGTCGTCGTTCAGGGTCGGGATGATGAGGTTGGTGATTTCGAACCACACACCAGTTTCATGGCGCAGCCATTTCAGTACATCGAGGACGGGCTGCAGGTGCGTCAGGGTGATCTTCGAATAGAACTTCTCGGTGAATCCCTTGAGATCGATGTTGGCGGCGTCGATGTGACGGTAGATGTCGAAGAAGGCCTCGCGGGTGATGTAGCCGTTCGACACCATGGCGGTGTTGATGCCCGCGGCATGCGCCTCGCGCGCAATGTCGATGACGTACTCTCCCCAGATGGTCGGCTCGTTGTAGGTGAAGGCGATGTGCGGTGAGCGGCGATCCAGGGCGAGCTCCACCACTTGCTGCGGCGACAAATCGGCGGAGCGAACCTGGTCAGTCTTGGCCTTCGAGATGTCCCAATTCTGACAGAAGAAACAGCCCATGTTGCAGCCAGCCGTACCCATCGAAAGCACTGTCGTACCGGGAAAGAAGTGGTTGAGTGGCTTTTTCTCGACGGGATCGATCGCTACAGCAGCGGGCCGGCCATAGGCAAGTTGCACGAGCCGGTCTTGCTCATTCTTGCGAATGAAACAGAAACCGTGTTGACCATCGCCGATGTGGCAGTGTCGCGGGCAGAGGTAGCAGTGCACACGGCCATCGGACATGGTCTCCCACCATCGGGCTTCGTGGACCGGTGACGTCATGACAACTGCCCTCCATCTTCATTGTAGCGCCGCACGCGTGCAACACGAGTCGTGGCGCTTCTACCATCCGCTGGACGCGAACATCGCGTGCACGAGTGTGTTTTGAAATATATTGTCGGGATAATTTGAAGGGGGCGGTGGGCGCCTTTTGGGGTTGCTGTCGGGGTTGCGGCGCCCACCTGATTTGGGTTACTTCTATAGACGCATTTTCCCCCAAAAAGTCGCTGCTTGCATCTAGAAAAGGAGTTTATTTTACAGTTCTTCACATTTGTTAGCGTTCGACCAATAAACTCAACCATTTGCGACTTCTCGCCTACTAGTGACAAGAGGAGATAAACTACCGATTTGTGCCCTGCTGCCAGCTTTAAGAGATTTTTCGCGAGAAACGAGGCATGCGCGTCGCCAACGCTCAGGTGCACTACTAGGAAACTGAATTGAACACCATCGAACGACCTTCTAAAGGATATCCCGTAGCTCACTCGGGTTGGCACGTACGAGTGCGGACGAGCTCCATTAGGCTCGAATATTTTCAGCAGTATGTCTCGCCGTCTTTTTAGCGGGCGCGGGGCGGCACGCGCGCAAACATTGGCCAACTCCGACAAGCCTGCGTATCAGTACGTTCGCATCGGCAATCAGCAGGACCTCAGGACCCAACCGCGCAGCCGGGAGCAGCGCTCATGGGAGGTGGCAAAGATCTCGATCCCGCGTTCGAGTGGCTGTGTGAACTCGCCCATGACGGAGACTTCCTCATCCTGCGCGCGACAGGCGACGACGAGTACAATCTTTATGTCCAGAAACTCTGCCACGTCAATTCAGTTGCCACGCTGATTTTACCCAATCGGCAATCGGCAGAAGATCCGTTCTCCGCGGAAACTGTCCGGCGTGCGGAAGCGATTTTCATCGCAGGTGGCGACCAGGCAAACTACATCAAGTTCTGGCAAGGCACGCCAGTACAAACCGCAATCAATGAACGCCTTCGCGAAGGCGTTCCCATCGGAGGCACCAGCGCAGGACTCGCAGTGCTCGGCGAGTTCGTCTTCACCGCGATGAATGACACGGCATATTCGAAAGAAACGCTGGCAGACCCCTACAACAAGGGAGTCACGTTGGGCAAAGACTTTCTGCACGTGCCTTACATGGATGGCATTCTCACCGACCAGCACTTCGTGAGACGCGACCGTCTGGGGCGATCCGTGGGATTCATGGCGCGTATTCTGCAGGACGACATGGCCGCCTCCGTACGCGAGATCGCGGTGGACGAGCGCAATGCCGTACTGGTGGACGAGAACGGCTCGGCGACGCTGGTCGGCAAGGGTGCGGCTTACTTCTTCAGTCCAACGCAGAAGCCCGAGATTTGCCAGCCGGGAAAGCCGCTGACCTTCCGCAACATCGACGTTTACAAGATCGGTAGCTCGGCGAAGTTCAACATGAAATCATGGACGGGTTCTGGCGGCACTAGCTACGTCCTATCAGCAGTCGACGGCAAGCTGGAGTCATCGAGCGGCAACATCTATTAGTCGAACGCGTTACATCATCATGCAAGGTCGCTGATTCGCCAAAGCGTTCCCCCGCACATTTTCTGTTTGGCGCCTTTGATTTCATCCCAATTCCGGAAATCACATGCACCGGACTGCGACTTATTCTTGACTGTCGGCAAAACGGTGATACAGTTCGCACGAATCGGCAATCGATGAATCCCAACAGGCAACTCCGTCGCAACGGAGCCCAAATACCAATTCGCGCCGGCGGAGGAACTTATGCCCGACGAAGTCAGCCAGCCCCGCCCACAACCGCTCGTACAACCGGTACAGGACACTCTCGGCGAGCCCGATCAGCCGCAACCGGGCATCGCGCTATCTCTTTCCGGCGGCGGATACCGGGCGATGCTGTTTCACCTCGGCTGCCTCTGGCGACTGAACGAATTTCGCTATCTCCCCAAGCTCGACCTCATTTCCAGCGTCTCCGGCGGATCGATCACCTCAGGCGTGTTGGCGCAGAACTGGACCAAGCTCGGATTCGACGCCAACGGCTTCGCCGCCAATTTCGACCAGCAGATGACCCAGCATCTGCGCAAGATGGGCAGCAACACCATCGACACGCCTGCTGTGTTCGAAGGATTTTTCGAGGGAGCCTCCGAAGCCGTCGCACAGCACTATCAGAAATACCTGTTCGCCGACACGACGTTGCAGAATCTGCCGGACGCGCCGCGCTTCGTATTCAACGCCACCAGCCTGCAGACTGGTGTTCTGTGGCGCTTCTCCAAGCCATTCATGGGCGACTACAAGGTTGGACTGATCCGCAACCCAACGGTGTTGCTTGCCAGGGCCGTCGCAGCATCGTCCGCCTTTCCGCCCGTTCTGTCGCCGGCAATTTTTGACCTCGATCCCGCTAGCTTCGACCCAAAGATCCAATGCGAGGAGCCGTTCAACACGCTCCCCTTCCGCTCAAAAGCGGTGCTTTGCGACGGCGGCGTGTACGACAATCTTGGACTCGAGACCACCTGGAAGAACTACACGGAGATCCTGGTGAGTGACGGCGGTGTGAAGATTGCCCCTGACCCAAATCCAGACCATCTATGGCCCGGTCAGACCTATCGCGTTCTGAACACCATTTACAACCAGGTTGCTGCGTTGCGCAAACGTGATCTGATTGCGTCGTACTGCACCAAGGAGCGCACCGGAACTTACTGGGGCATTCAGGCCAACATCAAGAACTATGATCTGGACAATGCGCTGGTGTGCGACTTCAAGTTCACGACCGGACTGGCACAAACCGCCACGCGCCTCGAAGCCATGGATGCCACGCTGCAGCAGCACTTGATCGATTGGGGCTATGCGATTTGCGACGCAGCGATGCGCAAACACGTTTTGCCGCCGGATACGCCGGCGCCCTCGCAATCGCCTTACGGGACGTTTCACAAGCCGTGAGTTAGAGTGCCGACGAATCGAGCACTTATCCAAGGGCGTTGGGAGAATCCCACCTCAGTCTCAGTCGTACGTGTCTGCGTTGCGTGGTCGGGCGCTCCGTCCGCAATACATAAGGTTGTTGACCAACAGGGCGCATGGCGACATTGCCCTCTGTCTCGCGGCGTCGCTCGGGATGTTAAATTAGTACCCGCTGGCCAAAGCGTTCTTCATTTGCTGTCCAACTGAGCGCACCATGATTCGATCATCATCTCGAACCGCCAACGTCTGGAGGCACACTCATGCGCGTGACTGAAAAAGCGGCCGCGGTCCTCATTCTTGCGTTGTCGACCTGGGTGGTCATCATGTGGGCCGCCACCAGTTTTCAGGGCTATGAAGCCAACCGCATGCTGCGGCTGGAACTGGGGTCCGACGCCGCGTCGCTGAATCAGGCCGTTCGCGGAACAGCCACTGACGGAGTTGCCTACAACATTCAAATGGTGGTGCGCAACACTTACATGGATTACGTTCTCATCCTGCTCTACTGGCTTACGTTCGTGAGTCTAGCAGTGCTCGCAGGACGCATGGGACAGCGTGTGCTTGGCGTCTGTGCCGCCATTCTGATCTCTGGCGCCGCCCTGAACGATGTGCTCGAGAACGGGGCCATCCTATCGACCATGCGACTTAGGCCCTTTACGGACGCTGTTGCCGTGGACATCTCGGAGTTTTCCCAGTGGAAGTGGACCTTCTTCTTTCTGGCGTCGATATTGCTCGGACTCGCGGTGGCCTTGAACCGCCACGTGTCAACAATTCGCCGCGCTTCCGGAGCGCTGTTTATCGCCAGCGGGGTGTTCGGCCTGCTTGGCATCATGCGCTACAGGGTATCGCTCGAGTATTCCATGTGGATGATCGACATTGGCCTGCTGGTGTTTGCTGGCGCCCTGGCGTTGACATCGTGGAAGATCTACCACTCGCTGAAAGTGCATAACCGCGTCGAACACGTCGACCGCATCCATGCGCACGCCTGAAGGAATAGGCACAGGCCGGTCAAACTGCCCGGAAAATTTTGTTTCATCTATGAAGCGCGTTCTCGTCGCCACCTCCAACGTAGGCAAGCTTCGCGACCTGGTAGGGGCCGCCGTCGCCCATGCCATACAAATTGCCACCTTGCCGAACTTCGCCGCGCTGCCGTCTGTGGTCGAAGACGGTCTCACCTTCGAAGCCAACGCCCGCAAGAAGGCCGAGCACTACAGCCATTACAGCGAGGGAGAGTTGGTGATTGCCGACGACTCCGGCCTCGAGGTCGATGCTCTCAAGGGTGCTCCGGGTGTGCGCTCGGCCCGCTACGCCGCCGATGAGCATAAGCCCCACGAAGAGTCTGGTAACTCGGGCGATGAAGCCAATAATGCGCGACTGCTTCGCGAGTTGCATGACGTACCGGAAGAATTTCGCACCGGGCGGTTCGTGTGTCTGATTGCCGTGGCGCGGAACGGACACACGTTGGCGACGTTTCACGGCAAGGCCGAAGGCATCATCCTGCACGCGCCGCGGGGAAACAACGGTTTCGGCTACGATCCGCTGTTCTTCTTTCCCCAGATCGAAAAGACATTCGCCGAACTTACCGCGCAGGAAAAAGCCAAGTACAGCCATCGCGGCGCGGCCTTCAGCCAATTTCTGCAATGGGCGGACCACCTAGGTGAGTTGCATCCTCACACGGCTCAGTGACGTTCGTCACCCTGCGTTGGCTAGCCTGCTCCGCTATGCTGAACGGGCGTTCGAAATCGTGGGATGCGCTACAGTGCCGTGCCAGGCGCAACTTGCGCGCAGTTAAAGCTAGTTGTTCAGTTTCTTGACTTACTCAGTTTACGAAATTGATAATGGAAGGTTCGCCTTATCATCCCGCGAATCGTTATTTGTATAAGGAGTAGGCCTCGTGGCTTCATCCGCCAGTCCTATCAGTAAGAGTACGATCGAAGTAGCCAAGGGCGTCCCTTCGCTGCGCGCCGGACAGGGCAACTCCTTTCTGTTGCGCAGGTTGCACTCGCTCACCGGTATCGTTCCCATCGGCGCATTCCTGATCGAGCACTTCATCTCGAACTCGGAAGCCACCAAGGGAGCACTCGCCTATAACGACCAAGTCAAGTTCCTGACCAGTTTGCCGTTCGTGGCAGTGCTGGAATGGGGATTCATCTTCCTTCCCCTGCTGTATCACTCGCTGTACGGGTTCTACATCTGGTATCGCGGCGAGTCGAACGTGGGTGAATATCCCTGGACCGGCAACTGGCTCTACACCTCGCAGCGCTGGACCGGCATGATCGCGTTCTTCTACATCCTGTACCACACCTATTACATGCGTTTCACCGGTGTGCACCTCATGAACGGCGGCTACAACGCGGCATTCTGGAAGGTGCAGCATGAGTTCCAGAATCCCTGGGCGGTCGCGGCTTACGTGATCGGCATCACCGCCGCATCGTGGCATTTCTCCTACGGCGTATGGCTGTTTGCCGCCAAGTGGGGCATCACCGTCGGCGAGCAAGCGCGCAGGCGTTTCGGCTATTTGTGTCTCGGGCTGGCGGTTGCGCTCATCGCGATCGGATTGGTCACTATCCGCGCCTTCATCAGCTCTCCCCTGGTTCCGGAGCCGACTCCGGTCCAGACGTTTGAAACTACTTCGTTGCATTAATCGAGGCGGCTGCGGCTGCAAATTGAAGTTGCGTACATATCATCATGGCTCATCCTAAGATCATCGTGGTAGGTGGTGGACTGGCCGGACTTTCAGCCACCATCAAGATTGCCGAGATGGGGGGTCACGTTGACCTCTTCTCCATCGTCCCGGTCAAGCGGTCTCACTCGGTCTGCGCCCAGGGTGGCATCAATGCTGCCAAGAACCTCAAGGGCGAGGGCGACTCTACCTGGCAGCACTTCGACGACACGGTCTACGGCGGAGACTTCCTCGCCAACCAGCCGCCGGTCAAGTTGATGTGCGACATGGCGCCTGCCATCATCGACCTGCTCGACCGCATGGGTGTGCCCTTCAACCGCACTCCCGAAGGCGTACTCGACTTCCGCCGCTTTGGTGGGACGCTTTACAACCGCACCGCGTTTGCCGGCGCAACGACCGGACAGCAGCTTCTATATGCGCTCGACGAGCAGGTGCGGCGCTACGAAGCCGAAGGCAAGGTCACCAAGTACGAAGGTTGGGAGTTTCTCTCGGCGGTGCTCGACGAAAACCGCGTCTGCCGCGGTATCTGCGCCATGGACCTGCGCGGTATGGAAGTTGTTACCTTTCCCTCGGAAGCGGTCATCATCGCGACTGGCGGTAACGGGGCCATCTTCGGCAAGTCCACTAACTCGGTGGTCTGTACCGGTTCGGCGCAGTCGGCCCTCTACCAACAGGGTGCTTATTACGCTAACGGCGAGTTCATCCAGGTACACCCGACCTGCATTCCGGGCGAAGACAAGCTGCGCCTGATGTCCGAATCGGCCCGCGGCGAAGGTGGCCGGGTGTGGGTGCCGAGGCAGCCAGGCGACAAGCGCGACTTCAAGAGCATTCCTGAAAGTGAGCGCTGGTACTTCTTGGAAGAGTGGTACCCTAAATACGGGAACCTTGTACCTCGTGACATCGCTACGCGCGCCATTCATAAGGTCGTGTTCGAGCACCACCTGGGCATCGACGGCTCGCCGATGGTCTATCTCGACCTGACGCATATCGATCGCGCCACGCTCGATCGCAAGCTCGAAGGCATCCTCGAAATCTACGAGAAGTTCGTGGGAGACGATCCCCGCGATGTGCCCATGAAGATCTTTCCGGGCATGCACTACACCATGGGCGGCCTGTGGGTTGATTTCGACCAGAAAACCAACATCCAAGGTCTATACGCGTGCGGCGAGGCCGACTACTCGATTCACGGTGCGAACCGCCTGGGCGCGAACTCGCTCATGTCGTGCATCTACGGAGGATTCATCGCCGGCCCCGGCGCAGTGCAGTACGCTCGCAACGTTATCAAGAGCGGCCACACGCCCAGCCATAACGTTTACGAGTCCGAAAAGAAGCGGCAGCAGGAAATTAACAGCCGCCTGATGAACAACGATGGCGCCGAAAACCCGTTTCTGTTGTGGCGCGAATTAGGTGACACCATGACCAAGAACTGCACGGTCATTCGCTACAACAAGAATTTGCAGGAGACGGACGCAAAGCTAGTCGAATTGCTGGAGCGCTATCGCCACGTCAACCTGAGCGACCGCACCATGTGGGCCAACACGTCGTTCGTGTTCGCGCGACAGCTTTACAACATGTTGCAACTGGCGCGCGTGATTGCGCAGGGAGCGGCGTGGCGCAACGAATCTCGCGGCGCGCACTACAAGCCGGACTTCCCCGAGCGGGACGATGCCAACTTCCTGAAGACAACGAAAGCGTACTTCGCGGCCGACGCGGACGAACCGCGCTTCGAATTCGACAGCGTTGACACTTCGCTGATTGTGCCCCGTCCGCGGCGTTACGACGCAGCGACATAGGTTTTAGCTGGAGAGACTTTGCAACTGTCAGGCGATATCGGAAAGCCGCTGAGAATCGTTTATTTTGTTCTTGGGGTCGTTCTGATTGTCGGCGCGTGGGTTACGCACGACGTCCTTTCGTGGATGCAGATTGTGGTGCTTTTGTTAGCCGGAACATTTTTACTTTGGCTTGCTCAAGCCGGCCGCTGCGAAGCCTGTGCGACGCTTCCGGCCGCTGGCATAAAGAAGAACGAAAATGGCAAATTCTAAAACCGTACTCATCAAGATCAAGCGCCAGGACAACCCGGACTCCAAACCTTACTGGGAAGAGTTCGAGCTTCCCTATCGTCCCGGCATGAACGTCACCTCGTCGCTGATGGACATCGCCGCCAACCCGGTAACCAAGCAGGGCAAGGCGACGACGCCGGTGACCTACGACTCCAACTGTCTGGAAGAGGTCTGCGGCTCGTGCGCCATGCTGATCAACGGCAAGGCCCGCATGGCGTGCTCGGCGCTGATTGATAAGCTCGAACAACCGGTTCGGCTCGAGCCGTTCTCCAAATTCCCTGTGGTGCGCGACCTCTCCGTCGACCGCAGCGTACTCTTCGAAAACCTCAAGAAGGTCAAAGCGTGGGTACCAACCGACGGAACCTACGACCTCGGTTCAGGTCCCCGCCAAACGGCCGCTGAACAGGAAGAAAACTATCCACTGTCTCGATGCATCTCCTGCTGCTGCTGCATGGAGGCGTGTCCCCAGTTCAACGACAACACCGGCTTCGTTGGCGCGGCCGCTATTTCGCAGGTGCGATTGTTCAACAACCATCCAACCGGCAAATCGCTGAAGGTCGATCGGCTCAAAGCCTTGATGGGCGACGGCGGCATCCAGGAGTGCGGCTACGCGCAGAACTGTGTTGAGGTCTGTCCCAAAGACATTCCGCTCACCAAGTCCATCGCCGACGTCGGCGGCCAGGTCATGTGGCAGGCTGTGAAGGATTTGTTCCGAACCTAGGATTGCGGTGAATTGTCTTTCGAGGCTCGCCATTCTCGGGCCTCGATTTATTTGGGATGCCACCGCTTCATTTACAATCCAATCGAATCATCATTCTTGTTTGGAGCCCATTCCTCTTCATGGCCTACTGGTCCCGCCTGATCGCGCTGGCTATCCTGCTTTCATCGATTTCCTTCGCTCAAACCGTTCCACCGACAACGCCAGCGCCGCTCAAGCCCAAAGCGAAAGCCATCACCATTACTCCCAACGGCGTCGCTACCGGCTCACGGGCCATCCACAACTCCGCTCTCATCATCGACACCCACGCCGACACGCCCGGCCGCTTTGTCGACGAGAATTTCGACCTCTCGCACGACGCCGGCAAGGGCTATATGGACTTCAACAAGATCAAGGCTGGCAACCTGGGTGCGGAGTTCTGGTCGATATGGGTCGATCCCAAAGCCTTCAAGGGACAGGAAATCAAGCGCGCACTCGACATGATCGACTCGGTCTACGAACAGGCGCGCCTGCATCCCGACAAGATGATGATGGCCTACAGCACCGCTGACATTCTGGCGGCACATCGTCAACACAAGCTGGCCGCGCTCATGGGAGTCGAGGGTGGGCACGCGCTGCAGGGCGATATCCGCGTGCTGCGCGACTACTACCGGCTCGGCGTGCGCTACATGACGCTCACCTGGTCGAACACCAATGAACTCGGCGACTCCAGCGGCGACCTCAACGACAAGAGCGTCCAGCACCACGACGGAATCACGGATTTCGGACGCCAGGTGGTCCGCGAGATGAACCGCATGGGCATGATGGTCGACATCTCGCACGTCGCCGATCGCACGTTCTACCAGGCGCTGACCACCAGCCGCGCTCCGGTTATCGCGTCGCATTCGTCCGCACGCGCCCTTACCGACGCGCCGCGCAATATGACCGACGACATGCTGGTCGCGTTGGCACGCAACGGCGGCGTGGCGCAGGTCAACTTCTTTTGCGGTTTCATTTCGCAGAAGTGGCTGGACCGCGACAAGGAACTCAAGGCGGCCAAGGACCCGGATTACGAGCGGGTGCAATCGCTGTTCATGAGTGAGCGTACTCCGCAGATGACGCAGCAACTTTACGAGGCAGAGGCCGTGCTGGAGAAGAAGCTGCCGCGCCCTCCTCTCAGCGACCTTATCGACCACATTGACCACATGGTGAAGATCGCCGGTGTCGATCACGTTGGCATCGGCTCCGACTTCGATGGCATCAGCTGCTCGCCGCAAGGCATCGACTCGGTCGCCGACCTGCCGAAGATCACCGAAGCCCTATATCAGCGCGGCTACAAGGCGGCCGACCTGCAGAAGATTCTGGGCGGCAACTTAATGCGCGTATTCGCAGAGGTTGAGAAAACAGCACAAGTGATTCGAGCCGAAGAAGCTCATCAAGACACGCGCCGACGAAGTCGCTCCCAACGCGCAGCCCGAGAATGAATGAGGATTACCAAGGCGTGTTCCCTGAACTTCCCGTCCCGCAGGGACGGCACATCAAAGCCCAGCGCTTCAGCGCTGAGGTCAGGCGAGAACAGAAGTTGGTCCCGCAGGGACAGCATATGCTTTCGCTCAATTCGCAAGTAACTTTCGGAGGTACTATGCGTAACGTCTTAACCGCAATTCTTTGTTTCGCTCTCACCGGATTCGCCACTGCCCAATCCGGCACGACTGCGCCGAAACCCACGGCAGCCAAGCCCGCACGCTGCGTCTACCACAGCCTCGCCTCAGCTGGTGCAGGCCGTACTTGAGACTAGTCTGGGCAACATCACCTGCACGCTGTTCCCCGACAAAGCACCCATCACGGTCGACAACTTCATCGGACTCGCCACCGGCAAGAAGGACTGGAAGAACCCCTCCAACGGTGCGACCATGCACAACCGGCCGCTCTATGACGGCACGGTTTTCCATCGCGTGATTCCGAACTTCATGATCCAGGGTGGCGATCCGCTGGGCAACGGGACCGGCAGCCCAGGCTTTAGCTTCCGCGACGAACAAAGCGACCTCACCTTCGACGTTGCCGGGCGCCTCGCTATGGCCAATAGTGGCCCTAATACTAACGGCTCCCAGTTCTTCATCACCGAGGTTCCCACGCCGCACTTAAACGGCCACTACAACATCTTCGGACAATGCGATAACAACGAACTGGTGAAGCAGATTGCGCGCCTCGCGACCGGTGCCAACGATCGCCCCTTCAATCCGCCGAAGATCGTGCACGTGAAGATCATCGACTCGCGCCATCCGGCGACTACACCGGCAAAGAAGACAACTACCACACCTGCGCACAAGAGCACGACAGGCACGACGACGCCGAAGAAATCAACTCCGCCGCCAACGCAGTAAGATCTGGCCGGACACGAAGCGCCGGGCTTCGTGCTCGGCTTCTTCTGTTTGTATGGTGCGGAGCCTGCAGTGCCCTCAATAACTCATGTCCAAAGTGCGGTTTCCGGCTTGCCGAAATTTTCCTGGTGACACACCAAACCAGCGGCGAAACGTGCGGCTGAAGTTCGACGTGTCCATGTAGCCGAGACGTTCGGCGATAGCTTCGACGGGTTCGGACGAGTTCAGCAGGTACCACTCCGCCAAATCCTTGCGCACTTCCTCGAGTAACCCGTGGTAGCTCACGCCTTCCTGTTTGAGCTTCCGGATCAAGGTTCGCGGCGAAACGTGCAGGTCGTACGCCAAGATCTCCAGCGAGGGATAGTCTCCCCCTCTCGCGCAGGCGGTTGCGAATACTCCGTGCGAGGCTATCTTCGCTCTCCAAGACTGCCGGTTTTTGTTCGCATTCACGGCAGGCTGAAGCGTAAGCCACCGGGTCGGAGCTCAAGCACGGCGTGTGAAGAATGTCATTCGGTATGCGGATCCGCAGGCTGCTGCTTCCGAACCGAAGCCTTCCCTTCAGCACCCCCGCGTGCTTCTCCGCCCACGACGGACGCGCATACGGGAGTTGGTATTCCGCTCGCTCCAGCGACTGGCCTGACAGCCATTCGATCATGCGCGCCAGCATGACGACGACGGCCTCGAGAATGAACGCCCGCACCTCTCCGAAATCGAAGCGCTCTCGAATCACGATGTCAGTGTTTCCGTCGTGCGGCGACAGCCGGAACTCCATCGCGCGTGTGCGCAGCCCGGCAAAGCGCGAAACTGTCTCCAGCGCCTGCATGATGTCCCGGCTGGAAGCGACTGCGTACCCCAAAGGACCGTGGGCAGACACCTGGGTCATGGCTCCCAATTCCATGCCAAGCCAGGGGCGCCCTGTCAGTCGGACCACTTCCAAAATCAACCCGCTACTCACCTCAAACGACACGAACATCTGCTGAGTTGCCAACTGCGCAACGTTCAACTCGCCAACACTCAGTACCTTCGAGTCCGGAACTGAGTTGCGCAACACCGTACAGAGCAAACGCGTGTAGGTCGGATGAAACGCAGGCTCGCGCCACTGTGGAGGTATCGTGATTGAAGCTGTGGTCAACGGATCGCTCCGCACGCTAGCCTTTCGGGATAATCACGATTGTCACTAAAAGACGATCACTTGTCACACCAGACGGTGTCAAGATATTCCGAAGTCGGGCATCATCCTTCAACACCAGAGGAGGGTGAGGTTATGAATCCAGGTGTTTCGTCGTTCGACCTCGCGTACTACCACGACCGCAAGCGCTATTTCTGGCTGTTTTCGATCTTTGTCTCGGCGCTCATGAATGCCGGCCTCCTGCTCTACCTGACCTCCCACAACGTATTGGTGCTTTGGCTGCCTGTAGCCTTCAACTACATCGTTATGCCGCTGGCTGATTTCTTGGTGGGCGAGGACCGTAGCAACCCGCCCGAGTCCGCGATCGAAGCGCTGGAAGAAGACCGCTACTACCGTTACATTACATACGCCGTGGTCCCGGTTCTTTGGATCACCTACATCTTCGCGGCGTGGTTTGTCAGACGCTATGCGCTTCCCTGGTACGGCGTGCTAGCTGTCATTCTCACTACCGGAAGCGCCGGCGGATTCTGTATTAACCTCGGTCACGAACTGGGACATAAGCAGACCACGCTGGAGCGTTGGCTGGCGAAGATCATTCTCGCTCCCACCGGTTACGGTCACTTCACCATCGAGCACAATCGCGGACATCATCTCGATGTTGCGACGCCCGGCGACTCTGCGTCGGCCCGCATGGGAGAGGGTCTCTGGCAGTTCGCTTTACGAGAAATGCCGGGAGCGATCGCACGCTCCTGGCGCCCGGAAACAAATCGCCTCAGGCGCTTCCGGCAACCCGTCTGGAGCTTGCACAACGAAATACTACAACCGCTGCTCTTCACACTTATGTTCTACGCTGTAATGATTGCGTGGCTGAGAATCAGCGTGCTTCCCTTCCTCATCCTGTCCGCGCTCTGGGCCAACTTCCAGCTCACCAGCGCCAACTACCTCGAGTACTACGGACTGCTGCGTCGCACACTCGCCGACGGCGGCTACGAGCGCTGCCAGCCTCACCACTGCTGGAATAGCAACCACATGTTCTCCAACTGGGTGCTGTTTCATCTGCAGCGCCACTTCGACCACCACACGTATCCTGGCCGCCGCTACCAATCGCTGCGCCACTTCGAGCAACTGCCGACGCTGCCCAACGGCTACTTCGGAATGTTCACCTTGGCATACTTCCCGCCGCTCTGGTATCTCGTGATGGACCCGCTGCTCGTTCGAGCCGTCGGTGCCGACCCCACACGCGTCAACTTCCAGCCCGCGAAACGCGGGAAGCTAATGAAGCGCTACGGTCTGGAGACCGCCGACGGTTTCCCGGGAAGGTTCTCCACTCAAAGCGCATGATTCGGCGGAGACTTGATAGTATTTCTCGTGTTCTTTCTTAACCGAGATGTATAAAGCCCACCCGAGGTATGAAATTCGACTCTTGCCGGCTGCGCTGTCGAGTCTGGGCCGCGCCATCTTCGCGCTCGCCATCGCTGGACTCGGCGCCGAGACCATCGTGTGTGCTCGTGCGGTTTCTCGATCGCTTGGCGCACAATACCAGGTCATTCCGGTCATTCCCTGGATTCCTGCGATTCCCTGGCTGGCGTATCTCTTCGGCGCGGTCCTGGTGCTCTGCGCGCTCGGTCTGTTATCGACGCACACCATAAGAGCCGCGGCGATGTCCCTGGGTGCTCTGCTGTTCGTTTGCACGCTCATTCTTGACGTCCCGAAAAACCTCGCCGACATCGGCAACATCTCGTTGCGGACCGGCGTCTTCGAACCACTTTCACTCGCCTGCCTCGCCTGGCTGATGCCGGATCCAAAGCAAACGCCACGGTGGCTCTTACTGGTTAGCCGCTATCTGCTCGCATTCTCTCTCATCATTTTTGGTGTGGACCACTTCCTCGCGCTCATCTTCATCGCAAGCCTGATTCCGCACTGGATCCCGTTCCACGTTTTCTGGGTCGCATTTTTCGGCGTTGCCTTCATTGCCACCGGCTTGAGTATCGGCTTCAACCTTCTGTCTCGCTGGAGCGCTGCAGGCCTGGGATCGATGTTCGCGATCTGGGTTTTCACCCTGCACCTCCCCAGAGTTCTTGGACTCTACGGCATTCCGGGGGCGCAGCGGAATCCCAACGAATGGTCCAGCCTGTTGATTGCCATAGCTCTGTGGGGAGGCTTGTGGGCGCTAGCTCGCCAGGAGGCGGGTTAAGGTCTAGACAAAATTTCCAGACACCTCGCTCATCAACCCGCTCTGGACCAACCGCCGCTAACTGCGGGAAGGATAGAAATCTCCGATCCGGCAGGGACTACAGTCATGAGCCCGCCGGTATATCGGATGTTTTCTTCGCCGACAAAAACGTTGATATGCTCGCGAATCTCGCCTTGTTCCGTTGCCATGCGATCGCGAAGCCCGGGGTAGAGCGTCCACAAGGCAGCCAAGGCGTCTGCCAAGTTTGAGGGTGCGATCTCGATCTCAACCTCACCGCGCCCGCTGGTGAATTCGCGCAGTACGCCCGGAATATGAAACGTCAGCGGCATGCTCACCTCTTTGTTCGGCGCGACTTTTTCGTCGCCGGAAGTTTCGCTCGCCGGGACGATGTCGCGAGCGACGCGCGCGGCTTACTCGCCTCCGCGGGACCTGGGGAGTCCTCAATCAGGGCAGTTCGGATACAGAGCACTGGCGGCAGTCCTTCCAGTATTCTTTCCCACGTTTTTCCTTCGTCGCGCGAGCCAAACAGTTGCCCGCTGCGAGTGCCCAGATAAATTCCGAGTGGATCCAGCGAATCTGCCGCGAGCGCATCGCGCAACACAGTTTCGTACGCTCCCTTCTGCGGCAGGCCGCGCATCAGTGGCTCCCACGATCCGCCGGCGTTGCGAGTGCGATAAACCCGCAATCGTCCGTCGCACGTGCAACGAAATTCATCCGACTCAACCGGAACGATGTACGCGCAGTCCGGGTTCCGTGGGTGCATGATCATGGCGAAACCAAAGTCCGATGGCACTCCGTTGGCAATGTCCTTCCAGTTTTCGGCGTGATCGTCAGAGCGATACAAGCCCCAGTGACTTTGTAGAAACAGCCGCTCGGGACACCCCGGGTGCATCGCGACTTTGTGGATGCATTGACCGAATTCCGGGTATTTGTTGGGCGTGTTCACCGACCGGATGCCACGGTTTTGCGCCGTCCACGTGGATCCGCCGTCTTCCGTGCGGTACACGCCGCCCGCCGAAATTGCCACATACATGCGCCCCTTCTCGTTGGGATCGAGCACAATCGTATGCAGCGCAAGACCACCGTTGCCCGGCATCCATCGCGGACGGTGCGGATGATCGAACAGCCCACGCACCAGCGACCACGTCTCCCCTTCGTCGCGAGTTTCAAAGAGCGCAGCCGGTTCCACACCGCAATACAGCACGCCAGGTTCGTCCGGACGTCCAAGCGCAATCTGCCAGATGTTCTGCAGCGAAAGCCCGGTATCAGCCGGAAATCGAATCGTCGCCTCCTGCGGAGTGGTCCAGCTCCTCCCGAAATCGTCAGTGGAACGCAGCAGCGTGCCCCAATAGCTATGTGTTGACGCCCAAATCCGACGCCGTCCTGCGCGATCGTCATACGCTAACGAATAAACGGTGTATCCGTGGAAATACGGGCCACCCACTTCCCACTTCGTCCGCTGACTGTTCGACTTCAGCAGGAACGCGCCTTTTGTCGTTCCCACCAGCAGCAGAAAGTCACCCTTTCGGACGCGGATATGTTTTACGTTGTGCAGAATCGTGGCTCTGGGCACGGCCACTCGCTCCGGATTGGGATTTCCTGCAACAATCGCTCCCGACTGAACCGCCTCCAATGCGGCTTGCACTTCACCGGCGCGCTGGTAGCGCTGGGTTGGCTCCTTCGCCAGGCAGCGCTGGATCACCGACCAAAGTCCCGGCGGTACTGGAGGACCCAGCGGCTGAGGCAGTTCGCGCAAAATCGCCGAACTGATTTCGAAGCCGGTTCGTCCCGCGAACGGCAGGCGCCCCGATGCCGTTTCATACAACACGACGCCCAAGGCCCATAGATCACTGCGGTAGTCGGCTGGCTCGCCGCGGAAGATTTCCGGCGCCATGTAGGGCAACGTTCCGCTCACGCTGGAGGCTGTTTCCACCGTCGCAAACGACTTGGTCGCGCCCTCGAATACATCGGCGCCAACATGTTTCGCCAGCCCGAAATCGAGGACCTTCACCAACCCCTCGGGCGTGACCAGAATGTTTGCGCTCTTCAGGTCCCGATGCACAATGCCGCGATCGTGCGCGCGAACCAGTGCGCTGGCTATCTGCACCCCATAGCGAAGCACCGCGTCCGACGGCAGTCCCTGGTCAGCACTCATCGCGTGCAGAGACTTGCCCTCGACCAGCTCCATTACGATGTAGAGTTCGCCGTCGGTCTCGCCAACTTCGTGGATTGTGCAGATGTTCGGATGCGACAGTGAGGACGAAGCACGCGCTTCGCTCAGCAGATTTTGGCTTCCCGAGGAGTCGAGCCCAAATCCCTTCTTGACGACTTTCAGCGCCACATCGCGGTGCAGCACTTCGTCATGGGCGCGATAGACAACCCCCATGCCTCCTTCGCCAATCTTCGCCACAACTCGCCAATGGCCGACTAGCTGACCGATCAAAGCGTCCCCTCACGTCGCTCCATGCTAGGCTGCGTTTCGAACTGGCGTCAACGCAACGGATGCTTTAGCGAGACCACGAGGTTGAAGGAAAAAAACTGCACTGATTTGTTGTTATCAGTGCAGTGTTCGAGTTCGGAAAGTCGGCTGGATGAGACTTAAGAAAGATGAGACTTGAGAAACAGGAATCCGCTTAGTCGTAATACTCCAGCCCCAGGTGCGTGATCATCTCCTCGCCCATGAGGTGGCGCATCGTGTTCTTTAACTTCATCGACTGGATGAACAGATCGTGCTCCGGATACAGCCCCGGCGCCGTCATCGGCGACTTGAAGTAGAAACTCAGCCACTCCTGGATGCCAATGCCGCGCAACTCCGTCGACCGCTTCGCCAAGTCGAGCAGCAACACCAGATCGAGCACGAGCGGCGCCGCCAGAATCGAGTCGCGGCACAGGAAGTCAACCTTGATCTGCATTGGGTAGCCCAGCCATCCGAAGATATCAATGTTGTCCCAACCCTCTTTGTTATCCCCGCGTGGCGGATAATAGTTAATGCGAACCTTGTGGAAAATGTTGCCGTACAGTTCAGGATATAACTCAGGCTGCAGAATGTGCTCCAGCACCGACAGCTTCGACTCTTCCTTCGTCTTGAACGAGCCCGGATCTTCCAGCACTTCCCCGTCGCGGTTGCCCAAAATGTTGGTCGAGAACCATCCGCTCAGTCCCAGCATGCGCGCCTTAAATCCGGGCGCGAGGATCGTCTTGATTAGCGTCTGTCCCGTCTTGTAATCCTTGCCGCAAATCGGCGCTTCGTTCTGCTTCGACAGTTGCTGGATCACAGGAATGTCCACCGTCAAGTTCGGAGCGCCGTTGGCGAACGGAACGCCTTCCTGCATGGCCGCGTAGGCGTAAATCATTGACGGAGCGATGTTCTCGTCATTGGCGAGCAATCCCTTTTCGAACGACTTGACTGTCTGATGAACGGGACCAGCCTCGATAAAACTCTCCGTCGAGCCGCACCAGATCATCACCTGCCGTTCAGTTTTCGACGACTTCTTGAAGTCGCGAATGTCCTCGCGCAACTGCTCGACCAATTCCTTCTTGTTCTTGCCCTTTTTGACATTGGGCCCATCGAGCTTCTTCACGTAGTTCTTGTCGAAGACGGCCTTACGCGGCTTGATCGATGACAGGAACGGCTTCACCTGCTCCAGCAGCGAACGATCCAAAACGCCAGCTTTTCCGGCAGCGGTGTACATGTCGTCTTCAAAAATGTCCCAACCCGTGAACACCAGGTCATTCAGTGTGCTCAATGGCACAAAATCCTTGACCATCGGCGAACGTCCGTCGGTGCGCTTCCCGAGCCGTATCGTGCCCATCTGGGTCAGCGACCCGATAGGGCTGGAAATCCCTTTTCGCACGGCTTCCACGCCCGCTACAAACGTTGTCGCCACCGCTCCCATACCGGGAATCATGATCCCCAGCTTGCCCTTGGCGGGAGCTACCGCATTCTTACCACTCGTGCTCTTGTCCTGCGTGTTCCCTGTTGGCATACGTATCAGTCCGTTTCATGAAGTGTGTACAAACCTGCTATCTTCTCGTATTCAAACGCGGATTGGCAAACCCCGATATCTGAATGGAACCATTTCGCCCTTCGTTGGCAATTGCAAGGATTTGGCGGAAATCATGACCGAACAAAAAATCGCACTAATTACCGGAAGCTCCAGCGGTATTGGACTGCTTAACCGCAATCGAATTTGCCCGGAACGGCTATCAGGTAGTCGCCACTATGCGTGACTTGGGCCGCAGCGACCGCCTGGAAGAAGCCGCACAAAAAGCAGGAGTGCGCGACAAGCTCGACTTCCGCCGTCTCGATGTCACCGAGTTCGACACCATTCCTACAGTGGTTGACGCCATCCTGGACGACCATGGCCGCATCGATGTTCTGGTCAACAATGCAGGCTTCAGCGTCGCCGGATTCGGCGAAGACCTCAAGCTCAGCGAATATCGTCACCAGTTCGAAACTAACTTCTTTGCCAACATCGCCATGACCAAGGCCGTACTACCCACCATGCGCCGTCAGAAGTCCGGACACATCATTCAGGTTGCCTCCGTCGCAGGATTGGTGGGCACTCCGTTGCTCAGCGCCTATTGCAGCTCCAAGCACGCCGTCGAAGGTTTCAGCGAGTCCTTGCGCATTGAGACCCACTCCCTCGGCATCCGAGTTGTGCTGGTTGAGCCCGGTGCGTTCGATACTGACATCTGGACCCGCAATGTCACCGTCGCTGAGGGTGCGCTCGACCCCAACTCGCCCAACAAGGATCGCAGCCAACGCTTTACCGAGTTTGTAAAAGGAAGCTCCAAGAATCGTCGCGACGCCCGCGAAGTTGCGCAGCTCATCTTGCGCATTGCCAACAATCCTAACCCCAAGCTCCGCTACCTGATCGGCACCGATGCCAAGATCCAAATCTGGCTCAAGCGTCTCATGCCTTGGCGACGTTACGAGCGCATGGTCGCCAAATTCGTCAAAATCGACGTGTAGGATTACCGGAGCTTGTCATTACAAACTGAATCCGCCGATCTCTGGTGCCCCGTTCTACCGTTCGCGTCAGTGAACAGAAGGGCGGGGTTATTGCGTCTACTCCGCCGTTTCTTCGGAATTATCTTGCACCCCGTGCCTGACGTGGGACCACACAAAATAAGCCGCCCCCACCAGCAGGACCGCGAGAATCACTCCGTCCATACGATGGAACCAGATCTTCAGTCGCGGATCTTTCTCCCACTGCTCACCCAATCGCATGCCGACGTATGCCAGCACAAAACACCAAGGCCACGAACCGAGAAAGGTGTAGAGGTGAAACTTCAGCCGCGGCATGCGCGCAATCCCTGCCGGCAACGCAATAAATGTCCGGATGACCGGCAGCAATCGCGCAATCAACACCGCAATCGCTCCGCGTCGTTGAAAGAAACGGTCAGCAACGTCGAGCTCACTCTGATTGAGAAAGACGTACCGGCCGAAACGTTCGACCAGTGGGCGTCCGCCGTAGTAGCCGATCTCATACGCCACCACCGAGCCGACATTGCACCCGATCGCTCCCCACGTTGCAACCGCCAGCAGCGAAAAGCGCCCAGTATAAACCAGGTAGCCCGAGAACGGCATGATAATTTCCGACGGCAACGGAACGCACGCCGACTCAATGGCCATCAGCAGCATCACCCCGCCATAGCCCATGGCTGAGATCACACCGGTAATCCAGACAGCAACAATTTCGATAATGTGAGCGATCATGAGTTGTAAGAGATATCCAGGTTTAAAAGTCAGGTACGACAACAAAGAAGTTTTTGGTAATGTGGCGTCAACTAATTGATAATTGCTAGATAGTTGCTAATTGCTAGGTGCTAATCACTAATTACTAGCTACCGGTGACCGGTTACTTCGGCAATTCCCCATCCGCCCACTCCCCCACCTTCGCCAGTGGAATCCGCAACCCAACAAAGAACTGACCAAACAGCGCATACTCGGCGCTCACCTGGTCGAAACGCATCTCGTAAATCAGTTTCTTGAACACTAAGGGCTCTGGCGCAAACAAATCCACACCCCACTCCCAGTCGTCGAACCCGATCGACCCCGTAATAATCTGCTGCACCTTGCCCGCATATCGCCGGCCCACCGCGCCGTGCTCTTCCATCTGTCGTCCGCGTTCTTCGATGGGCAGTGAGTACCAGTTCTTGTCCTCGCCGCGCTTCCGGTCCATTGGATAGAAACACAAATACCGGCTCGCCGGAATCTTTGGAAACAGTCGCGGATGCATGGCTGTTTTCTGCCGTTCCACCGTCGCCGCAACTTCGTTGTTCCACTCTTCGGTGAGCGGCGCCAGTCCACGCTCGGTCAACTGCCGAAACAGCTTCACGCTCGAGTCATACAATCCCAGCTCAATCACCGACAGATACGAATGCACCGGCTCCAGAAATTCCTCGAGGCCCGTCCGCTTCAGCAACAACTCCGCCCGGTTCAGATCATCGAACGAATCGCGAAAGTGGACCAGCATCAGGTCGCCCTTATGGCCCAGCATCGAGAACGCCGCAAACTGCCCGGCTTCTTCGCTGGCCGCAAACGCCGCCGCCACTTCGCGCGCAATCTCCGCCCGTCGCGCCGCATCGAGCTTCCGCCATTCGGCCCACTTAAATCGAAACATCTGATGCAGCACGCTGTAGCCTTCCAGTGTCAGCGGAACCGCCGGAAGTTCCGTCGCAATCACACGTACATCGGCCTTCGAAGCCATTCGCAAACCCCGCAATCAGTAAATGTGATGATGATGTCTTTTTCATTGTAATCTGCCCAGACTTCGACGCGCTGTCACCCCATACGGGTGCCTGGCTCTACCGCCTTCCGTTGGCGGTAGGCGGGGTTCTTCGCCCTCTCGCACCGCAACGCTCCAGTCCCCCTCGCGGGACGACAGCGCTAGCCGGTACCCCAGGTTCGCGCCCTGCTTTTGGGCGCTAACCTGGGTTAGTGCGATATGTACCTGCTGCACCGAAACCCACGTTATAAACTGATCTGTCAATTCGGAGAGACTGACCGATGCCCCGCGCTCCCATCACCCGCCAGCCCTCGAAGGCCGGACGTCAAGATAAAGCGAAGACTACGCGCATCATAGCCAAGCCCGCGAAGACCACGCAGGGTGCCCCGTTCTACCGCCTTCAGTTGGCGATAGGGCGGGGTACGTCCACCGCCAAACAGCCTAAAGCGACCATCGCAAAATCCCACGCGCCGAAGCCGTCCAAAGCGAAGCCTTACAACCCCCTCGTCCCCGCGCGCGTCGCCGAAATCCTGAAGCGCCTCGACCAGCGCTATCCCGACGTGCGCTGCGCGCTGCATCACAACTCCGCGTGGGAACTTCTCGTCGCAACAATTCTCTCCGCGCAATGCACCGACGTACGCGTCAACATGGTCACCCCTGTCTTGTTCGAGAAATATCCAACACCGGCACACTTCGCGTCATTACAGCCCGAAGAGCTTGAGCCCGACATCCGCTCTACCGGCTTCTTCCGCAACAAGGCGAAATCCCTGGTCGGAGCTGCCCGCAAAATCATCACCGACTTCGGCGGAGAAGTTCCGCGCACCATGGAAGACCTCCTCACTGTCCCCGGGGCGGCACGCAAAACCGCCAACGTAGTTCTCGGATCATGGTTCGGCATTGCCGAAGGCGTAGTGGTTGACACGCACGTGCAGCGCATCTCCCGCCGTCTGGAGCTGACGAAGAGCAATACTCCGCCAAAGATCGAGCAGGACCTAATGAAGATCATCCCGCGAGACAAGTGGATCGCCTTCTCCCACCAGATCATCCATCACGGCCGCGCCATCTGTATCGCGCGCAAGCCGAAATGCGCCGAGTGTCCGCTCGAAAACCTATGCCACGCCGCCGACAAAACCTGGTCTACGGTCGACATTCACAAGTCGGCAAAGCCCTGAGCAGAATCGATCGCTCAACCCAACTCGTCACGGGATCGTGGTCATGCATTCCACTTTTCCGTGGGTCGCATCTCCGGTGTGGGTGAGCGTAAAGCGGTACCCTACCTCGCTCTCGAACGAAACCGGCGTTCCGTTGACCAGGTAGGGATAAAAGCGGTAACCGTGAAGTGCTTCGGTACTGGCCGCCAGCAATAACGCTTCTCCTTCGATCGCCTTGTCACTAACGATCTTTCCCGTCTCGTCCACCACCACCTTAAACGTCACGTCGCCTTGAATTCCCTTCATCAATGCTTCTTTGGGATATTGCGGCAACGTCTTGCTTTCCACCATTCCACTCAAGGCTGACGCGGAAACTTGCGCCATCTGCGGGTGATTGGTTTGCTCCTGCGAGCCGGTAGCCTCTTGTGCGACTCCAACCAAAACGCAACACGCGACGAACGCAACCAACGCTATGCTTCTGGGCATGATTCTCATGTCCAACAGTCCCCCTTCCGGTTGCAACGACTCTCTCACCCGAATCATGCGTCAAGCCATCAGGTAAGTGCTGTAGTGGACCTGGTCGCCAGCGCCTCCTCGCCACCAGCGGACGCGCGTAATGTCCAGAGCCAGCGGAATCTGCTGTCTGGCCGTCGAACTATTGCGCGCGGCCAGCGCCGAAGTCCCCTTTCATAAAGCCAGAGCTTGGCTGCTCAGGGCACCAACGGCCAAACCATCACGGATTCCCCGACGACACGGCTTTCGTGACCGCCAAATCCGGATACCTCATCATGGCTGACGTCAGTGCAAACACGGTGTACAAAATCTAGGCCAACGGCCGGCATCAGTCCTCGCGGCCTTCAATTCGTTCCCACCCCTGAACCCGGCACGCTCATGTTCGCGTCGGGCCGGGTAGCCTTGGGAGGCACGCTGCGCCATAAGCTCAATCGCTAGGGAAGTCCTCCTTTTGGACCGGGCGGTCTTTAGGCGCTAAGAAAGCCGTGATTGGGCCGCCCTTTTTCCAGGGGACGGCCTTCAGGCCGTGCCGTTAAGTCGTTTATTGTTGTAATTCACGCGGACGTAGTCCGCGGGGAATCTGCTTTTCAACTTTTTGGGTAGCTTCTTCAGCCGCCGGGGGAATTGCCTCTGACTTGATCAGAGACTCTCGAGTACGACTCGCACGCAAGATAGAAAAGCTGGAGCGACGAGCGCCGGCTTTTCTGTTGGCGAAACATCTCCCGTTCATCTTTCTGGGTGTTCCTCAGAGCCTCCTTCTGCTGTCGTTTTGTCCCACCTTCGCCCGCATCGGCTCGACCATGGCACACATCGAGAAAACCGTTTTCGTCAGCTATCGCCGCACCAACGTCCCGTGGGCGCAGGCCATCTGTCAGAATCTTACCCATCACGGATTCGACGTTTTCTTCGACTTCACCGGCCTCGCCAGCGGCGACTTCGAGAGCGTCATACTCGACAACATCCACGCGGGGGGTGCATTTTCTTGTAGTGTTGACCCCCTCGGGGCTAGAGCGCTGTGGCGATCCCGGCGCTGCGCCGCGAGATCGAAGCTGCCCTCGGAAGCAAGGGCAACATCGTGCCACTCATGCTGGAAGGATTCGACTTCGGCTTGCCCTCAATTTCGAACCAGCTCACTGGCAAGTTGGCTGCGCTCAAGCAGTACAACGCTATCGGTGTGCCAGCCGAGTACTTTGATGCAGCGATGGAAAAACTGCGCAATAAGTACCTGAACGTGGCACTCGAAACCGTTGTGCAACCCGCATCCCTCGTCGCGGCCCAGGCGACCACGGAGGAAAAGGCAGCCGTCGCAAAGGCCCCGCCAGTGGCTGAAGAGGAGCTAACGGCCCAGCAGTGGGCCGAGCGCGGGTTAAACACCAAAGATCCCGACGAGCAGCTGCCCTTCTACAGCGAGGCCGTCCGCCTGAAGGCCGACTACGCTGAAGCCTTCATCAACGGGGCATCGCGCGCACCTCAAGCCCGATGCTGCTGTTAATTTCATCAACCGGGGCACTGCGCGCCTGCTGAAAGGCGACTTGGACGGTGCACTCGCGGATTATGATGAGGCCATCCGCCTCGAGCCCGACTACGCCTTGGCTCTGAGCAACCGCGATACTGTGCGCCAAACCATCGCCGCCCGCTCCAAATCCTGAACCCGGCGTTATCACACGCACACCTGACCCACGTCCTTCGCCGCCCTTGCCGCTTTGCTAAAACCGCGCACTGAAGAGGACGGGGGATTCGTGTCCCTCGCCAACGAGTCCGCATGCAGACACTAACGCAACGGCCGCTCTTGCCAACCTCCCAACCTCCGACATATCCTCAAGCTGTCATGTTCACCGCTAAGTCCTTATTACACAGGATTTTCCGTGTAACTCCCAGGCCTGCACGACTTTGCACGGAATCTTGTCGTAACTCATTGAAAACAAGGATTCGACGGTGGGTTTCTTGAAACTTGAAACTCGAAACTCCCTTATGGGAATCCTAGTCCTGTTGATGACGGGAGCCGCCCCCGCCCAACAGGCCGTCACCGACCCCACCAAGCTCCAGAGCAAGAACGTCGAGAACATGCAGAACTTCTCCATCGAGAAGCTCTACATGACGCGCGCTATCGGCGGCACCACCTGGTCTCCCGACGCCAGGCAGATCGCCTTCGTTTCCAACATTAGCGGGCGCAATAACATCTGGCTGGTACCTTGCATTGGCGGATGGCCGACGCAACTCACCGTCAGCGAACAGCGCCAGGTTTCTCCCGCCTGGTCGCCCGACGGCAACTGGATCGCCTACGCCTCCGACTACGACGGCAACGAGCAATGGGACATCTTCCTCGTCTCGCCCAAGACCGGCGACGTCGTGAACCTCACGACCACAAAGGAAATCTCCGAGGAATCGCCCGTCTGGTCGCCCGACAGCAAGCAAGTCGCCTACACCGCCAAGCCCCAGTCTTCATCGAGCTATGAAATTGATCTCATGGATGTGTACTCCCGCCACGTCAAGCACCTCACGCAGAACACGCCCAAGGGCCTCAACAACTTTTCGCCGATCTTCTCGCATGACGGCAAGTTGGTCGTCCATACCCAGGCCGACGCTGGCAACAAAAACGCCAGCGTCTTCGTCGTTGACCTGGCGACTGGCAAGATCACAAACCTCACCCCACACCAGGGCGAGCAAACTTACTTCGCGTCCGACATTTCGCCCGACGGCAAGACCGTACTGATCACTTCCAACGCGCATAACGGGTATGACAATGTGGGACTGCTCGATATCGCGACACGGAAGATCGAATGGCTGACCAGCGACAAGTGGGAGATCAGTGCCGGTTCGTTTTCGCCCGATGGCAGCTCACTGACCTGGGCCGCCAACGTGGACGGCAACACCAATATTTACGCGTATGACATCACCGCCAAACATGCCGAATTGCTGCCCTTGAGCGCCGGAGTCAATTCGCTGGGAGGCAATCCCACGGCCTACTCGCACGATGGATCCAAGCTGCTCTACTACCACAATGGCTCGACCGCTCCCAACGACGCCTGGACTTATGACCTGAAGAGTAAGTCCACACAGCAGGTGACGCACGCGCTGGCGGGTGGGATTCGCAGCGCCGACATGGTCGAGCCGTCACTCGTCCACTTCCCCAGCCGCGACGGCAAATGGACGATCTCGGCTTTCGCGTACATTCCCAACAACATCCCGCGCAACGGCAAATTCCCCGCCATCGTGTACATTCACGGCGGCCCGACCAGCCAGTTCGTCAATTCGTTCAATCGCTCCATTCAGTACCTGGTCAACCAGGGCTATCTCGTCATCGCCCCGAACTTCCGCGGTTCCACCGGCTACGGCAAAGAGTTCATGCGCGCCAATTATCGCGATGAGGGCGGCGGAGACCTGAACGACATCGTGGACGCCGCCCAGTGGATTGCGAAAAGCGGATTCGTTGACCCCAAAAAACTAGTCTCTATGGGCGGAAGTTACGGCGGCTACATGACCATGATGGCGGTCACCAAGTATCCCGACATGTGGGGCGCGGGCGTCGCCATCGTTCCTTACACGAACTGGTTTACAGAGCTGGCCACCGAAGATCCCGCCCTGCGTGAATACGACATCTCGATCATGGGCGATCCGGTCGCGAACAAGGCGCTCTACGAAGACCGCTCGCCCATTAATTTCATCGACCGCATCAAGGCGCCGATCCTGTTAATCGCCGGCGGCAACGACGTACGCGATCCGCGTGGCGAATCTGAGCAGGTCGCTGCGGCCATTAAGAAGAACGGCGGCTTTGTGCAAATCAAGATTTACGAGAACGAAGGCCATCAGTTCTCGCGCATAGAAAACCAGATCGACGCCTACCAGCGCGTTTCGGATTTCCTGAAAGTGCGTGTGCCCTCACCCGGTTGCGGCTGCTCGATTTATGAGTAGGTAAACGTTTTTCGATGTTCGCTTTTCGCCAAGTGCGAATGTTAGTGGATCTTTGAAGAGTTGAGATGGACCAACGGTTGGGCTATTCATCAAGTGTTGTCATCCTGAGCGAGGACGGCGAGAACAATTGCCGTCGGAGTCGAAGGACCTGCATTTCCTTGCGCTAGCGAATAGTTTGTTTGTGCTCGACGATCGCCGCCACCAGTCCAGGACTGTCAAACTTCTTCGCTTCGATATCGACTGGCAGTCCGAACTCGCGTAGCGTCGATGAAGTCACTGGACCAATCGACGCACTGTGAACTCCGTGATTCGGTTCGCGTTTTTTCAATGCCGCTCGCGCACCACGCAGTCCTAACAGTGCAACGAAGTTCTTAACGGTCGAGGAACTGGTAAACGTAATCGCATGCGGTTTGCGCTTTCCCGCAAGCGCTGAACGCAATCGTGTCTTCGATTGCTTGGGAACAATCGTTTCGTAAGCTTCGATCACATCGACTGTCGCGCCGGCTTTGCGTAATTCGCGTGGAATCACATCGCGCGCGACTTTTGCTCTTACCAGCAGCACGCGCTTCCCTTTCACCCGCTTGTGCAGGGATGCGACCACCGATTCAGCGACATACTCTTTCGGCATAACAGTTACGCGCAACCCGTTCTTCTCGATCGCAGCTTTCGTTGCCGGACCAATTGCTGCGATCCGCAAGTGAGACAACGCAGGTTTGCCAAGCCTGTATTTCGCCATGCGCTCGAATAGCGCTTCCACGCCGTTAACACTGGTGAGAATCAGCCAGTCGTAGTTGGTGAGATTGTGCAGCACGATATCGAGCGCCGCGAATGACGAAGACTTGCGGATTTCGATGAATGGGATCTCGATGACCTGGCAGCCCAACTCCTTAAGCGCCGAAGACAGCGCTCCAGCCTGCTGCGTGGCGCGTGAAACCAGCACGCGGCATCCTGAGAGTGGCTTCTGGCTCGCCATAGTTTACGGCTGCTGCGGAACCGCGGCTGTCGCGGCCCCGTAAACGTCGTCGAGTATCTTGTCCGCGCCGCGCTTCAACAGCGCTTCGCCGACCAGTTCGCCGAGCGCGACAGGATCGCTTCCGCTCTGCTGCTCGCGCAGAACTTCAGATCCGTCTGGACGCGCGACAACTCCAGTGAGTTGCAACTTGCCGTCTTTCACTTCGGCGAAGGCACCAATCGGAACTTGACATCCTCCACCGAGTTTGTTGAGCAGCGTGCGTTCGCAGACGGTCGCAGCGCGCGAGTCAGCGTCGTTGAGGAACGAAAGATGCTTGCGCATAGCAACATCGCCTTCGCGGATCTCGATGCCCAATGCTCCCTGACCTGCTGCCGGACACATGAACTCCTCGGACAAATACTCTTTTACCAGTTGTGTCTTGCCCAGTCGCGTGAGGCCTGCGGCGGCGAGGATGATTCCGTCGTATTCACCCTCTTCCAGCTTGCGCACGCGCGTATCGACATTTCCTCGCAACGGATGAACCACCAGGTCGGCGCGAAATGCCTTCAACTGCGCCTGACGCCGCAAGCTGCTGGTCCCGACCTTTGCGCCCTTGGGCAACGCGTCGAGACAATCGAAGTTAACCGACAGAAACACGTCTCGTGGATTCACGCGTTCGGTGATGGCAACCAACTCGAATCCCAGGGGCAATTCTGTCGGCAGGTCTTTCAGGCTGTGCACCGCGAGATCGACGCGGCTTTCCGCTAGCGCGTCTTCAATCTCCTTGGTGAACATTCCCTTGGTGCCGACCTGTGCGAGAGCAACATCGGTGATCTTGTCGCCAGTGGTTTTGATGATCTCCAGCTCAACCTCGTGCCCGCGCTCGCGCAGTAACGCGGAAATGTGGTTGGCCTGCCAGAATGCGAGTTGCGATCCGCGGGAACCAATTCTGAGTCGCGCCATCAGCGTCGCTCTCCGGTCTTCTCGCTGTATGCGGCTTCGTCTTCCGCATCCGCTTTACGTGTGTCCCGTAGATTGAAGAGCTTGCGGACCAAGTCTATGACCGTCGTCGACTCCGACGATTCGCGCGCCGCACTCTTAAGGGTCGTAATAGGTGTATGCATGATCTTGTTGATGATCCCGCGAGAGAGTGCTTCGACCGCCAACTCCTGCTCAGGAGTCAGCGCTCCAAGACGTCCGCGTACGCGATCGATTTCCGCTTGTCTGACGGTTTCCAGATGCTCCTGTAGCGACACGATCGTGGGAACCACATCGAGCGTCTGCAGCCGCGCCAGGAACTTGTCGACCTCGAGCTGGACGATGGCTTCGGCGCGATCGGCCTCAACGCGACGATCAGAGATGTGTGACGCCACGACCTGCTGCAGGTCGTCGATGTCGTACACGAAGATGCCGTCGAGCTTGTTCATCTCCGGATCGACATCGCGCGGTACAGCAATGTCGATGAAGAACATTGGACGATTGCGGCGACGGCTCAGGAACTTTTCACCATGCTCTTTGCGAAAGATGGTGTGAGGCGCGCCCGTGGATGTGATGACGATGTCGGCGCGATCGACGGTGTCGTAAAGTTTATCGAAGACGATAGCTTCGCCGTTGAACTTCTTGGCCAATGCCGCAGCGCGTTCGTAGGTGCGGTTGCCAACGTATATCTTCGTTGCCCCGTGAGCCAGCAGGTGTCGGGCCGCAAGCTCGCACATCTTGCCCGCGCCGACAAGGTAAACGCTCTTGCCTTCAAGATTGCCGAAGATTTTTTGGGCGAGGTCGACAGCGACCGAAGCAATCGAAACCGCGGACATGGCGATAGCGGTTTCAGTACGCACGCGCTTGGCGACGGCAAAGGCGCGTGAATACAGTGCGTCAAGTTGCGAGTTGACGGCGCCAACAGCGCGAGCAATTGCGTAGGCTTCTTTCACCTGGCCCAAGATCTGCGGCTCGCCCACCACCATTGAGTCAAGACTCGAGGTAACGCGGAAGACGTGCCGAATCGCATCGCGCTCGTGGTACTCGTAGAGATACTTACGATACGGTGCTGGATCGAATCCGTAGACCTTTTGTATGCACGCCTGGAGATCGGCGTCGGTGCCATTAGAGCGAGCAATCAGTTCAACCCGGTTGCAGGTGGAGACGATCATCGCCTCCTCGATGCCAGGCTGAGCCGCCAGACATTTCACCGCCTCCGGCAGACGCGCCTCGGAGATGGCGAACTGTTCGCGCACTTCCACGGGAGCGGTCTGGTGGTTTACGCCGATGACGGTGAGGTTCATAGCGTCGGGAACCTGTGAACCCGGCTGAGGCTGTTGGCCGCCCACACGCCCAGGGCGATGACGAAGGCGAAGGTCGCGAGCAGTGCGGCGCGACGGCCGCGCCAGCCTGAATTCCAGCGCGTGTACAACAGCAGCATGTACACGATCCACATGATGAACGACAGCAGGATTTTGGGATCGGCGAAAAACAGCGGACCGTACTTTTCGATCGCCAGCACCGAGCCCGCGATGAGGCCGAACGTCATGAAGGGGAAGCCGAAGAGCAGCGAGTTGTAGCCGATGTCATCGATGGTCTGCAGCGAGGGCAACTTTGCCAGCAAACCGTCGGCGCTCTTGGCCTTCAGTGCGCGCTCCTGCATGAGGTAAAGCAGGCTGGCGCCGAAGCTCAGAAACAGTCCGGCGTAACCAGTGAAGATCATGACTACGTGAACGAAGATCCAACTGCTGCGGAGCGCGGGTGAAGCAAATGTTACGGGCTGCTGGCCGACCGCCGACGCGAATGTCAATAAGAACACGATGGGGAAAATGACGATGCCGAGCGATGTGGAGCGGTAGCCGACGAAGAAAATGAAGAACACGACCATGGCGACGAAGGCCAAGAGCGACTCGGAGTAGTTGATGGAGGCCCAGGAAAGGTGTCCGATGAGGACGGTGTATTCGACCAGGGAGACGAAGTGGAAAATGAGCCCGAAGCCAACGGCGGGTTCCACAACTTTGGCGAGGAGGTTCCCGCGCTTGCCCAGCAAAAGCAGGGAATACACCAGCCCGACAGCATAAAAAGCCACCGCAACTCGAAGCCAGACTAAAGGCATAAACCCCACAGACCTGACAGGATAGGTCCTGATTCGTTCGTGTAAGACCCAGTATAAACATGGGCGCGGCAGAGCCGAGAGCGCTTATCACACCAAGGTGTGATCTGCGTCACAAAGGGTTGGGTTGGCCCGAAATTGCGCCTAACTGGGGTAGTGGAAGGTCACGATATGTTGCGAGGCGATAGTGACACCATCTTTGGACGCCGGCCGGAAATGCCACTGCCGCAGCGTGGCCAGCACGCGGTCTTCGATGCCGTAGCCAATGCCGCGCATCAGTTTGGTTTCAATGACGTTCCCTTGCTCATCGATGGTGACTTCGACGATCACGTCACCTTGCACGCCGGGTGGCAAGTCAGCTCGGGAGACCGCCGGGTCGGGAAATACCTGCGGTAGCGCGGGAACGATTTCGTGACCGGTGAGTGGCGCGCCCGGAATGCGAGCGCCATAAAGCGAACCGCCGCGAGCCGTGGCTTCGAGGTTCGAGGAGTCGACAGGGTTCGGGTTATCACGAGGCTTCGGAGTCGGTGGCGGCGGAACTTTCGGGACCGCAGCGCTGAGTTTGAGCTTTGGTTTCTCCGGAGTCGCTACGGCGCCCTCACCTCCCACCGGCGCCAGATAGATGAGTCTGCCAGACGATCCGGGCGTGCCCAGTGCGACATCGGACGGCATGATGAAGAGCGGCGTGGGTCGGTGGGTGAGCACCAGCAGAACCACGACATGCGCCGCGAACGAAATCAGCAGCGCGAGGTCCCAGCGCTTGCGATTGGTCGGTGTCAGTCCTGTGAACACGCGCCTGCCTCACCCATCTGCAGATTGGACTTATTTTACGCCGGTAGGTGAGCGAAGGAAGAACTAATCAATACCCACGGATTCGAGGAGGGCGGAGAGGATTTCGGTATCGAGCGTGAGGCGGCGGCCATGTTGGAGCATGTCGGTGATTTCGTCGAGGGCTTGCAGGAGCCGCATCTTGACTGCTGCATATTGCTCCGGCTCGCTCAGGATGCGGCCGCGACTCGCGGTGTAAGCCTCCACCACTTTCGGAGCGAGAAACACGCTAATGGCGCAGGTGGTCTTGCGATCGCAGCTGATGTCGAAAATGTATTCGGTAGCGGGAGCGAGCGGATCATCGTGGAGTGCCGGTCGCTTGCCGACGAAGTAGTATTCGTAAACGTAACCGGTCTGCGCCGTGTAGGTCTTCAGTCGACGAACGGTCATCAGGATTCCTGAGACATTGTAGCCCGCGGCGGATCTCGTGCTGCGCTCGAACCCTCGAGCCGTACACTAGACAGGCTCTCAGTCTCTTTGCATGGCATAGTTCGACGACGTGAACCTCTTTGGACGATTTTCTAAGCCGGTGTTGCAGTCATCGCCTTCGTCGTTGGCTATGGAAACGATGGAGACCCGCGGACACCCTCACTGGGAGATGGCGGAGGCCACGGTCGAGTCGTACCGGTGGGAAAAGGGCCACTACAGTACAACCTGGTTCGTCGTCTATTCGAACAATGCCGCCGACGAGTTCTACTCGGGCGAGTTCAACCCACAACTCCCGTGGGCGACCATGTACCTTAAGTCGCAGGACAAGGTCGAAGATGTTGTGAAGATGTGCTATCCCGTGGCAGCCAAGTTCGCGTTGCGATACAACCCCGAACAGCCCGAATGGTCTGTGCCCTTCAACCGACAGGCCATGGCAAAGCCGTTAACCGCTGGAACTTGAGCCTTATTTCTTACTCGGTAGGGCGCTCGCGCAGCCGCGCGGCTGCTGCTTCCGGACTCACCTGCGACGAATACACTTCTTTGAAGGTGTACGACTTGGCTTTCGGTCCGAGGATGGGAAGTATCTCGATGTGCCAGTGGTAATCGTCTTCTATGGTTTTCCAATATCCGAGGGTCTCGGATTTATGCAGCGTGTTGGGCGAGGTGTGAAGCACCATGTGAAAGCCGTCGGCGATGGTGCGAATGCGATACAAGGTGCGGCGCAGCAGCACGGCGAGGTCGCGCAGCGCGCCAGGTTTTGCGGCAAGCCGCTCGAAGTAGGCCTCATGAATGCGCGGCGCAACCCAGGTCTCGTAGGGACTGCGTGACGCGTAAGGACACGAGGCGAGGAAATCTCCGCGACCTTCGACCACCCGCTTGTCCTGCTTGATCTCCTGGGCAAATATATCGCAGAAGACGCAGCGCTCTTTCATGCGGTAGTGCTCTCGCGCGGCGCGCAGTTCGTATAACACTCGGCGCGGAACGAATGTCGTGGCAACTACCTCTGAGGTGGGGTGGTCGAACTCCTGGCCCGAGTTGCTGCCGAAATTCTTAATCACGCTGACGTACTTGAAGCGGCCGTCTTTCTTTAGGTCGTGGATGCGCAGGGCGCAGAGCTTCAGGTACTCTTCGATCTCGCGGTCGTCAGAGTTCCACAGGTGGCGATCGTGGCGGGCATTCTCGATGATGACCTCGTGCGCGCCGACCGGCTGCATGGTGTCATACAAGCCGTTACCGGCGCGGCCCGGCTCGCCCTCCACCCGATAAATAGGATGAGGATGGACCACCGCGCGAGCGGCCCATGGATTGCCGTTTACGGTCGGCATCGAGGCGACCACCTGTAACTGCTGACCCGACTCCGGACAAAAGGGGCACAAATAATCACTGCCGCGATCGTTGTCGGGTTCGTCGCCGGTGATGACCCACGAGCGGGTGATTGGATCCTTGCGGAGTTCCATCGTCTAGTTACTTTACGTTGCTGGATGGTACAGGGCAATTCGCTTTTTTCTATTGTCACTATTCGCGTTTTGCCTAGACGTTATGTGAACCCTGGGTAAAACGACTATCCCGCGGACGGACTGGCTGTGATCGTTCCTTGTTAGAATGGAGGCGTGTCTCGTCCCATCCGCCTTATCGCCATTGATATCGATGGCACTCTGTTGAATTCCAAGGTCGAGTTGCCGCAGGAAAATCGCGATGCACTGCGCCGCGCCAACCAGGCCGGCGTTGAGATTGTGCTGGGAACCGGGAGGAGACACGACTTCGCGTTGCCGATTGCCCAGTCGCTGGGCTTCGACCTGTGGATGATGAGCTCCAATGGCGCTGTCACACGCTCAACGCTGGGCGAGACGTTTCATCGCGACTTACTGCCTAAGGAGACCGCAACCAGACTGGCGCAAGCGATGCGCAAGTATCGCAACTATATGGTGCTCACCTTCGACCGTCCCGGCATGGGTGCTATCGTTTGCGAGAATCATGACCAGCTTTATGGCGTGATTCAGCGCTGGATGGAGAAAAACGCACCGTTTATCCAGTATGTCAGCCCGATCGAAGATTCCCTGACCGAGGACCCTATCCAGGCCATGTTTTGCGGACCTGTCGAATTGATGGACCAGGCGCAGGAAGACCTTGCGGCATGCGGGTTCAGCGGCGATTTTACGGCGGTGCGTACACAATATGACTTCCGCGACCTGTGCATCGTGGACCTGCTGAACGCCGGATGCTCGAAGGGCCATGCGTTGGAGCGCTGGGCAAGGCATCGCGGCATCGATCGTAGCGAGGTCATGGCCATCGGCGACAATTACAATGACATCGACATGTTGACCTTTGCCGGTCATCCGGTGATCATGGGGAACGCGTCGGACGACTTGAAGCAGAATGGCTGGACCGTGACGCTGCATCATGATGCCCATGGAGTGGCGGCCACCATTGAGCAGGTGCTGGAGTCGAACGCGGCAATCTTGAATGCGTAGAGCCTTACAGTTCGGGTTACTGTTTATCTTCGCAACCGTGCAGCTTCCGGCGGCCGAGATGGCCAACCTGCGCAATGGGTTCAGCATCCGGCATGAAAGCCACGAGACGCTGGGCGAGACCACCCGCCTATACCTGGGTAACGAGTCGAACGGTGGTTATGTCGATGTTTCCACTGCTGAGATTGTCGGATTCGAGGCGGCGCCGCCCGACGAAACTCAGGCCGTTGCACCGACTAGCGGAGCTCAGGACCTCAACAAGATCATCGGCGATGCCAGCGCGCGCAGCCTGATTGACGCGGATTTCATTGCCAGTGTGATTCGGGCAGAGAGCGGCAACAATCCTCATGCTGTCTCGCCCAAAGGGGCGCGCGGGTTGATGCAGCTGATGCCCGCAACCGCGAGCAATCTAGGGGTCACGAACAGCTTCGATCCCGCCGAGAATGTGGATGGTGGCGTGCGCTATCTGCGGGAGCTGTTGCTGCGCTACAACGGAGACGCCGCGAAGGCGCTGGCGGCCTATAACGCGGGCCCACTGCGAGTGCAGCAGTATGGCGGCGTGCCTCCCTACCGCGAGACGTATGCCTACGTGGCGCGAGTGATCACCGACTACAACCGCAAGAAGCTGGCAGAAAAGAAACGGCCGGCGAGTGAAGGAACTTCCAAGACATCAAGCAAGATCGAAACGATTGCGCAAAAGCGGCAACCACGGACCGCTGGGGATGAATAGGCAAGTCTGCGCCGCCGTCTCGGATCATTTCCTTTTCCCGACTGCGCGTCGCTGGGTGCAGCCTGACCTTTCAAGACCCTTCCATGAATAGAAAAAATGCAGTGGTGACGGCTGGAGTGCTCGCAGTGTTCTGCGGGCTGGTCTATCTACAGATACGCACTTGGACGAAGTTTGATTGGCATACGTTTTGGTCGACCACAGACCATGTTTATTGGCCTTACGTGTTGGGTGCGGTTGCGATCACATACTTTCTCTATGGCATGCGGGCGGTGCGATGGAAGGTTTTCCTTAAGCCGCTGTGCGAAACCACCACGGCCCGCCTGCTTGGCCCGCAATTCATTGGATTCACAGGGCTGGCACTGCTGGGACGACCGGGGGAGATGATCCGGCCCTACCTTATTGCGCGCAAAGAGAATGTCACGTTCTCTTCGCAGTTTGCAGTTTGGTTTGTGGAACGAATCTTCGACATGGCATCGGTCGCAATCATGTTCGTGCTGTGGGGATTCATCGGCGATCCCTTGTGGGATGACACCCGTTCCTCGACCCTGTACCACGGCCGAACCCTGCACGTGACGGTGGAATGGTCCGCGGCCCTGTTCCTGGCAGGAATTGTTGCACTGGTGGTTGGGGCGATCGTCCTCCGCTTCTCGGGCGAGGCTGTGGCCAACTATCTGTACAGCAAACTGTCGCCGCGCAGCCCCAAGCTAGCCCACGGAACGAGGTCGAAAATCCTGGCTTTCACCGAGGGGCTGAAAACGATTCATGACTTCCCTTCGTTCGCGCAAATCCTCCTGCTCTCGTTCGTTATGTGGCTGCTGGTGGCGGCTTGTTATTGGCTGGTCTTGCAGTCTTACGGTGGCCGGCTTGCGCTGCTTGGCATGCCCAGCATCCTTCTGCTGATGGTGGTCAGCATGTTTGGATCACTTATCCAGCTTCCGGGTGTGGGTGGAGGATCGCAACTTGCCACCATCGCACTGCTGAACAACGTCTTTCACATACCCAACGAGATCTCGGTGAGTTGCGGCATGGTCCTGTGGGCAGCCACTTTCATGTCGGTGATTCCCCTGGGACTGCTGCTGGCACACCGCGAGCGGCTGTCGTTGCGCGCCGTGGCAAAAGCGGAAGAAAAGGCTGAAGCCGCGCTGGCGGAGTGAGGCGGCTCCGCAGGCCCCAGGCAACAGACATAGACCGTTTTTCCCCTGCTACAATCAAGGGCGGGCGCGATTCGCGCGTCTTTTCTACAATCCATGAAATGCCCATTCTGCGGCTTTGAAAACGACAAAGTGGTCGATTCGCGCGAGAGCAAGGAAGGCGAATCCATCCGGCGGCGGCGCGAGTGCCTGAAGTGCGAGAAGCGCTTCACCACCTACGAGCGCATCGACGAAATCCCCTACATGGTCATCAAGAAGGACGGACGCCGGGAGAAGTTTGAGCGCCAGAAGGTGCTGAACGGCTTGCTGCGGGCCTGCGAAAAGCGTCCCGTCTCGATGAGCAAGCTGGAACAGATCGTCAATGACGCCGAGGGACTGGTGGTGGATTCCTCCGAACGGGAGCGCACCGCTGGTGAAATTGGCGAACTGATCATGAACCGCCTTAAGCACATCGACAAGGTGGCCTACGTCCGGTTTGCTTCGGTGTACCTTGATTTCAAGGACGTGCGGGAGTTCATGGAAGAGTTGAAGGAACTTCTGGATACCAAAGAAACTACAGCCTCCAAATCGAAAGCAGTGAATTAGACAGCGAGCGCGCGAGAGGGTATGGCACATACAGTCACGTTGATTCCGGGCGACGGCATCGGGCCCGAAGTGGTGAAGGCGACAGTCCGAATCCTAGAAGCGACCGGCATCAAGTTTGAGTGGGAGAGCTTCGCCGCGGGCGCCGAAGCATACGCGAAGTACCACGAGTACATCCCCAAGGAATTGACCCAGTCGATCGAGCGTACCCACATCGGGCTGAAGGGCCCGGTGACCACGCCGGTCGGCGGGGGGTTTTCCAGTATCAACGTGGCCCTGCGCAAGCAGTTCGAATTGTTTGCCAACTTCCGGCCCATCATTAATCTGCCGGGAGTCCCGACCAAGTATCCCGATGTCGATCTGATTGTGGTGCGCGAAAACACTGAAGGGCTGTATTCAGGTATCGAGCATGAAGTCGTGCCGGGCGTGGTCGAGAGCTTGAAGATCATTACGGAGAAAGCTTCCACGCGCATCTCGCGGTTCGCGTTCGAGTATGCGCGCAAGTTCAAACGCAAAAAGATCCATGCCATCCACAAAGCCAACATCATGAAGATGTCGGACGGGCTGTTCATCCGCTGCTCGCGCAATATCTCGAAGGAGTATCCCGAGATCACCTACGGCGAGCACATTGTGGACAACACCTGCATGCAGTTGGTGATGAATCCGTACCAGTACGATGTGTTGCTGCTGGAGAACCTTTACGGCGACATCATTTCGGATTTGTGTGCGGCGTTCGTCGGAGGGCTCGGGCTGGTTGCGGGCGCCAACTTTGGCATTGATTGCGCGATCTTCGAAGCCGTGCACGGATCGGCTCCCGACATCGCTGGCAAAGACATGGCCAATCCGACGGCGGTGGTGCGTTCGGCCGTGCTTATGCTTCATCACTTGGGCGAGCACGCTGCGGCCCTGCATATCGACGCTGCGCTGGCGAACGTGTACACCGCGAAAAAGCATGTGACGCGCGATGTAGGCGGATCGGCCGGCACCACCGAATTTGCCGACGCCGTGATCGAAGCGCTACACACGATTCCTGTGCCCGCGCCAGTGGCGAAAGAACCGGAGCTGTAAGCGCAGGATTGTGATGCCGATTCGTGTACATGTTCTTGCAATCATTGTTTCAATAGTCCTGGCGTTCGCAAGTTGTAGTAAGCCCACCGCTCCGATCTCGCAATCCGCACCGGTCGCGCACACGCCCTCGACGCCTATCGATCCTGCAACCGCCGCATCCATCAGCGGAACCGTGCATCTCGCGGGTATGCCCCCCGCGCCGCAGAAAATCGACATGTCGGCCGACTCAGGATGCAAAGGGCAGAACCAGTCGGAAGCGGTTGTGGTAAATGATGGCCACCTCGCCAACGTGCTGGTCTACGTGAGAGACGGACTGGGCGGACGCACATTCGCGCCTCCACCGGAGAAAATCACGATTGCGCAGGAAGGCTGCCGCTATCGGCCACATGTCGCCGTCGCGATGGTCGGGCAGCCAGTCGAGTTCCTCGACAAAGACGATACGCTGCATAACATTCATCCCATGCCCAAGAACAATAGCGAGTGGAACCAGTCGCAGATGCCGAACGGTGGCGCGTTCGCGAAGACTTTCACCACTCCCGAAGTGATGATTCCAATCAAGTGCAACCAGCATCCCTGGATGAAGATGTATTTGAGTGTGATGAGCGATCCGTTCTTCACGGTGACCGGCAAGGACGGCAGCTTCGAGTTGAAGGGCCTGCCTCCCGGGACCTACACCATCGCGGCGGTGCACGAGAAATACGGCGAGCAGGAAATGAAGATCACGGTGGGCCCAAAAGACGACAAGCGGGCCGTAGTGTTCGATTTCCGGCCCTGATTAGTGACAAGGAGCTCGCATGACCCTACCCAACGCCCCAATCGCCGAAGAGGGATTCTTCGTCACTCACTTTCTGACTGTTGCCGACCAGGCGAGATCGATTGAGTTCTATGTTGGCGTTCTTGGCGGGAGAACGGTGAAAAAAGCTGAACCCCAGCTATGTCAAGCTGGCGAATTCGTGGATCATTCTCAACAGTGGTGGCGGGCCAACACCCGACAAGCCGGAAGTCATTCTAGCCCCCCCAACCTGAACCGGGTGAGCTGCTTCTTGAATCTTCGAGTGGCAGACATCTGGGCCTGCTACTCAGAATGGAAGGCAAAGGGCGCAGAGTTCTTGACGGAGCGGCTCGACAACCACGGGGAGGAATTGCGCTGTTACATGCGCGATCCCGATGGCTACATTATTGAGGTCGGGCAGTACAGTCCGGCAGCCATCGAAGACTTCAAGCGGTATCTCGCGAACAAGAAATAGGCCTCGCTGCCGTCTTGGGAGGCAGTCGCGATGCCTCGCCGTCCGTTTGCTACAATATCGGCGGAACGCTCACTCGAGGATTCGCGTTTCTTTGACTGCAATTGAGCCGTTTTTCGTCTCCTAAATGGGCTCGAACCTTAGCAACGACCTCGCTGAACCGCGCGGCCGCAACGTTGAACAGGAGCTTGGTCTGACCTCACGGACGATTCCTTACAACCATGCCTACCATCGCTTTGCAGTGTTTCTCGCTGGAGGGACGCTGGCGCTGATCGTGCTTGGCGCGCTGGTCACCAGCAACGATGCTGGGTTGTCGGTTCCTGACTGGCCGACTTCGTTCGGTTCCCTGTACAAGATTCCACCGATGGTTGGCGGGGTGAAATATGAGCATGGCCACCGCATGTTCGCGGAGTTTATCGGCCTGCTGATCATTGTGATGGCGGTATGGACGCAGCGCGTGGAACAGCGCAAGTGGATGAAAGCGCTGGGCTGGATCGCGCTGGCTGCCGTGATCGGACAAGGGGTATTGGGCGGGCTGACGGTGCTGTTTTACCTGCCCTGGGCGATTTCGACGGCGCACGCCACGCTGGCGCAAACCATATTTTGCGTGGTCATTGCGATGGCGCTGTTCACCGGCAAAAGCTGGCTGCAGGATTCGGAGCCGATTGCGGAACACGGCCTGACGGTAACGACGCCAACTCTGACGGCGATTACGGCGGCGTGCGTTTGGGTGCAGTTGATACTTGGCGCGGCATTCCGGCACTCCGGCATCAAGTTGCTGCCGCATCTGATCGGCGCGTGCGTGGTTACCGCGATGCTGTGCTGGACGGTAGTACGCGTTCTTTCGCGCTATGGCAATGTCGCGCAGTTGCGAAAGCCGGCGCAAACCGTGCTGGCGTTGCTGATGATCCAATTAGGCCTAGGATTTTTCGCATATCTCACGCGCTTACAGTGGGGCAAGGACGCCGTGCAGCCGCTCGCGGAGATGGTGATTAGCACCGTTTCGCACGTTGCCGGAGGCGCACTGGTGCTGGCCACGAGCGTTATGCTGGCGATCCAGACGAGGCGTATGATTAGCGTCCACAGCAGCGAAGCGGTGATGCCGACATCATCGCGGAAGGCCGCTACGGCATGAGCTCCGCGACCCAACCGTTGGCGATTCCCCGCACCGGTATCGGCGCGCTGGCACACGAGTATTCGGTGTTGGTGAAAGCGCGCGTGACCACGTTGATCATCATGACAACATGGTGTGGCGCGTACTTCGCCGCGCTGAAATCTGGCGTACCGGCGCTTTCCTGGACGGTGTTCAGTGCGCTGCTCGGCGTCGGCCTGGTGAGTGGTGGAACCGCTGCCATCAACGAAGTGATGGAGCGCGACCTCGACTCGCGTATGCGGCGCACGGCGATGCGTCCGCTGGTGACCAAGAGCCTGGGGCTGGTACATGCTTCGATGGTCGCATTCGGCATGACCATCGGCGGCATCATCTATCTGTGGCTTGCCACGAATTGGCAGACGGCGCTGCTGACCGGCTTGACCTCGGCGTGCTACCTCCTTGTGTATACGCCGATGAAGCAGGTGCATCCCATCTGCACGTTCCTCGGCGCATTTCCCGGCGCCATGCCTCCGCTATTGGGATGGGTTGCGCTGCGCGGGCGCATCGATCCCGAAGCCGTAGTTTTGTTCGCCATCATGTTCTTCTGGCAGTTCCCTCACTTCCACGCCATCGCGTGGCTGTATCGTGAAGACTACGAGAACGCCGGCGTCCGCATGCTGCCGGTGGTGGAGAGCGACGGACACTCGACGATCCGGGCGATCCTGCTGTATTCGGTAGCCCTGGTGCCGGTCACGCTCGCTCCCACACTGATGGGCATGACCGGTTGGACGTACTTCGCCGGTGCGCTGATGCTGGGCGGTGGACTGTTGTGGTTCAGCCTGCGTATGTGGACCATGAAGCTCGCGCCGGTCGCTTCTGCGTCAAAATTGCGCGCGCGTCATCTGCTGCAAGCCACGGTTATTTACCTGCCGCTGCTGTTTGCGCTGATGATGATCAACCGCGCAGCATAGAATAGAAACATCGTGAATTCCAGTACAGCTTTACCCGAAGTCGAGAACCCAGAAGCCACCTCACCCCGCGTGTCGATGACCTCACCCGTCATTCAATTGCAGGACTTGCGCCATCAATACGGCGACCGTGTGGCGCTGGCTGGCGTGTCATTCGATGTGCGTCCGGCAGAGATCTTCGGACTGCTGGGACCGAATGGCAGCGGCAAGACTACAACGTTCCGCATTCTCTCGACACTGATGATTCCGTCCGGAGGGCGCGCGCTGATCATGGGGCGCGACGTCGCAAAAGACCCCGGCGGAGTCCGCAGCCAGATCGGCGTCGTCTTCCAGGAGCAGAGCATCGACATCAAGCTCTCGGCTGAAGAGAACCTGATGCTCATCGGGCATGTTTACGGATTGCGCGGCGCGGTGTTGAAGGCGCGTGTAGCGGAAATGCTGGGACGAGTTGGTCTCGCGGACCGTGCCAAAGAGAAAGCTGAGACGTTTTCGGGCGGCATGAAGCGACGGTTGGAACTGGCCAAGGGCCTGCTTCATCGTCCGTCCGTGCTATTGCTGGATGAGCCGACAACGGGCCTCGATCCGGGCGCGCGCCGCGATTTGTGGCAGTATCTGCAGATCCTGCGCGACGAAGAACACGTTTCTGTATTGGTCACCACACACCTGATGGAAGAGGCCGAGCGCTGCGACCGGCTCGCGATTTATGCAGAAGGCAACGTAGTCGCGCTGGGGGCTCCGGCAGAGCTCAAGAGCGAGATTGGCGGCGACGTGATTTTGCTTGAGGCCCTCGAGCCCGACGCTTTGGCACAACACATCGAGCAGCGCTTCGGATTGCAGGCGACCGTGATCGACAACCGCGTGCGTCTGGAGATTGAGAGTGGACACCGCTTCGTGACCGACGTCGTCGAGGCCTTCCCGGGCGAAATCGAAGGCGTGTCGGTCCACAAGCCAAGTTTGGAAGACGTCTTTATCCGGAGGACCGGACACCGCTTCTGGACCGAGCAGGAAGAGCAAGAGGCGGCGAAGTAATGGCTACTCGAAGCGCAACTCTACCTGTAGCAGGATTTGCCGCTCCAGCACGTGTCGGCATCGTGATGCCATCAGTGGCGCTGTGGTGGCGCGAGATCGTCCGCTTCTATCGGCAGCGCAGCCGGGTGGTCGGTGTGGTCGCATCACCGCTGCTGTTCTGGCTTGTGATCGGCTCGGGCTTCGGCACGTCGTTCCGCTCCAGCGGCGCGGGCGGCCAGCACTACCTCGACTACTTCTTTCCCGGCGCGCTGATCATGATCGTGCTGTTTACCGCCATCTTCACCATGATGTCGGTAATCGAAGACCGCAAAGAGGGCTTCCTGCTCTCGGTGTTGGTCGCGCCCGTCAGCCGCTCGGTGATTGTGCTGGGCAAAGTGCTCGGCGGAGCTACGCTGGCGACGCTGCAGGGGCTCATCTTTCTCGTATTCGCGCCGGCGCTCGGCATTCGCTTCTCGCTGGTGAGCTTCGCGCTGACCGTGCTCGTCATTTTTCTGGTGTCATTCTCGCTGACCGCGCTCGGCTTCATCATCGCGTGGCCGATGGATTCGACAGGGGGATTCCACGCCGTGATCAATCTGTTCTTGATTCCGCTGTGGCTGCTTTCGGGATCGATGTTCCCGCTGTCGGGCGCGTCCTTCTGGATTCGTGTGCTGATGCGCATTAATCCACTTACGTATGGCACGGATGCGTTGCGCATGTTGCTGTATCCCGGACAACTCGCCACCAACCTGCCGCTCGGGACGAACCTGATTGTGCTGGCGGGATTCGCGCTGGCGATGTTCAGCCCGTGTTTCTTCGTGGCCAACCGGCGCAGCACGAAGCCCGGCGTATGAGCTCGCACGTGCGCCCATCACACCGAAAAAGCGCGCCTCGATTGAGGGCTCCCGACCGTCTGCAATAAGGAAAATCTTGGCCATCGTTCCGACTTTCCCTTCTTTTACGCCGTTGTCAGCCGATGTGGTCTGGCCTGCGTTGCTGTTGGAACAACGGCTCCTGAGCGCCATCCCCATTACCGCGGGGCTCATTGTCGAGTGGATGGCGCTATGGTTCGGTGGCTTTGGCTTTTCGTGGAAAAAGGCCGCAGTCGTCTATGTAGCAATGAATGCGGTGTCGGCCGCGGTCGGAACGGTACTCATACCCGCCCTTGGCCTCGTGTGGGAACTCCTGCCGGGCCAGGTGATTCACAAGCTCTTCCATGTCGGAACATTCAATTCCGGGACTTGGGTCGCAACAATTGCAATTGCTGTTTTCGTGACAACTGCGATCGAGGCCGCGGTAGTTCGCTGGGGATTCAAAGTTGCTCTAATTCGAAGACGCCTTTGGGTTCTGGGCGCGGCCAACTGCGTAAGTGTTGGGATAGCGTTCCTCAGTGTGTGGATCCGATCAAAGGGCGGCAGCTAATGCAGATCTCGCCGACCTTCTTCCCTGCCCTGAACGCCTTTCTCAATGGCACCAGCGCCGTGCTCATCGGCACGGGCTATTACTTCATTAAGAGCGGACGCCGCGAGGCGCACAAGCGGACGATGATCACGGCGTTCATCACATCGACGCTATTCCTGATCTCGTACCTTTATTACCACCTGGTGCTGCGCGCTGGCGTTACCCATTTCAAGGGCGAGGGCGTATGGCGCCCGGTTTACTTTTCCATCCTGATTTCGCACACGTTCCTGGCTGTTGTGGTCGTGCCGTTCATCCTGGTAACGCTCTATCGCGCGCTGAAGGGCACTTTTGCCCGTCACAAGGCGATTGCCCGCTACACCTTCCCGATCTGGATGTACGTGTCGGTTACGGGAGTGGTTATTTTCGTGATGTTGTACAAGATTTTCGTGAGGTAGCCGGCCGCCGCTTTTCTGATATCCTTTGCAGTTCATTGCAATCCCCACAGCACATAGGAGTACTACTCATGGCAAGAGGCGTCAACAAAGTGATTTTGATGGGCAACTTGGGCAAAGACCCGGAAGTGAAGTCCACACCTAGCGGCATGACGATTGCCACCTTTTCGCTGGCCACCAGTTCATCAGTGAAAGACAAAGACGGCAACTGGCAGGACAGGACCGAGTGGCACAACGTCAAGGCCTTCGGCCGCACCGCTGAAATAGCCGGCGAGTACCTCAAAAAGGGCCGGACCGTCTATGTCGAAGGCCGCCTGCACACCGATTCCTGGGATGACAAAGAGACCGGGCAGAAGAAGTACAAGACCGAGATTATCGTCAACGAACTGGTGTTAGTAGGCGGCCAGCGCGACGGGGGCGAAGGCGGAGGCGGTTACAGTGGGAAGTCCGGAGGCGCCAAAGCGTCAGGCGGATTCGATCAACGCGTCCCGGAGCCCGACGAGACCCCAGCAAACAGCGCCGGAGAGATTACCGACGAAGATATCCCGTTCTAACCGCGATTAAAGATTAGATTTTGACAGGGCTGCAAAATTTTCTGGGGACCCTTGGGAACTGGGCCCTGCCAAACCACTCACGAGTGAGTGATCCAACAATTGCTTCGTTCCGTCCGGATCCCCATTGCGCCACTTCGTCTTAAAAGCAGACTATCAAGATCGCAAGACCGCCCGCCATAAGGTGAAATACTTAATCGATCGGTAATAATTCCGCAGATCGCGGATGTCTTCCGGAACTTTTGCGCATGCCCACTGTTGGCCATGGTTCTGGTGCTCGATCTGAAAAGCCGTGAATCACAATCGCGCCACCTGGCATCTGAACCCTTGCTCTCTATTGGTACGAAGCGGTACGGAGCGTGATGGGGCGCAGAATTGCATACTGGGTAAGCACTGGAATCGTGGCAGCGTTGACGCTATTTGCAGGCTACGCATATCTATCGGGAAGTCCGCAGGCGGTCGAGGGATTTACGCACGTGGGTTATCCGCAACAACTGCGCGTTCTGCTGGGCATCGCGAAACTACTCGGAGCGATCACCCTGCTCATCCCCGGCTGGCCCAAGCTCAAAGAGTGGGCCTATGCCGGATTCACCTTCGCCTGGATCGCGGCGGTTGTCGCGCATTACCTGGCGGGCGACGGCCCGGTAGCACTCGCTCCTTTAGTGTTGCTGGCACTGCTGTTGGTCTCTTACTTGACTCGGCCAGCGAGCCGGCAGTGGCAGGTCAACGCGGCGCCGGTGTAGTGGACTACAAACCAAGAGAGCACCGGCCCGCATTTTCCCCAAGGAGGCGGACCCTATGAATTACAGATCGTCACCTTCGCTGCCCGCCCTGGCGATGATCGCCACAGGGATTGGCGCGATTGCAGTGGGAGCATTCGCCATCGGCGCACTGGCCATCGGACGATCCGCGATCCGTCGCGTCCAGATCGAAAATGCTAAGCTCAAGTCGCTTGGGATCGGAGATCTGACCGTTTCGCGGTTTCGCGCTCGCGAAGTCATCGTGAGCGACTCGCTCGAGCTTCCCCAAAAGTCGTCTCAACCGTCTTTCAATCTAAAGGAGGAAACACATGGCTGATACCAAATCCACCAGCGAAATTGACATTTCACGCGACCGCCTTGCCGAACTGTTGAACGAAGACCTCTCCCGCGAATATCAAGCGATCATCGCATACGTGGTCTATTCGCAGGTGCTCAGCGGCGCGCAATATATGGATATCGCCGCGCAACTGGAAATACACGCCAAGCAGGAACTCGATCACGCTTTGACCCTCTCGAGGCAGATCGACTACCTGGGCAAGATGCCCTCGGTAACTCCTAAGCCTGTGCGCACTTCGGAAGATGCGAAGGAGATGCTTCGCTTCGATCTCGACAACGAAAACGAAACCATTCGCAATTACCGCGATCGCGTCCGCCAGTGTGAAGCGCTCGGAGAATATGCGATGGCAGAGCAGATTCGCCAGATCCTCATGCAAGAGCAGGACCATCAGATCGATTTAGCGACTGCCTTGGGCGAAGACGTCCCCGACGTCAGCAGTGGTCCTAAAGGACGATCCAAAGGCCGCTGATTTGTTCGACCAGATGGATTCGAGCAGCCTTGCTAATCGCGAGCGAAACTGGCACGCCATTCAGGCGGTCCAAGTGGCAAAATACTTGGGCCGCAGATTCGGAGCCCCAAGCCGCGCCGCTTAACGCAACCTCGACAATGCCAGAACTGCGCGGTTTGATGAAGGAAGTCATGACGCGAGAATCGCGAATGTTGGCGGGAGTCCTCCTGGTTGTTATTTCGACCGTGATGTCTGGCGGGTTGACTCTTCTCATGATGCTGACCACCCAAGTGGCCGGGTATGCCGACAATCCGCTGCGGCACGATATGTGGAGCGCCGGACACGCCCATGCCAGAGTCTATCTCGTGCTGTCATTGGTCATGCTGCGCCACGTTGACGAGGCGCTGCTCTCGCCTTTCTGGAAATGGCTCGCACGAGCGGCTGCTCCGATTGCGGCGATTCTGATTCCCGCCGCGTTCTTCCTGTCGGTTATTTCGCCCTCGGCAAAGGAACCAAACGGATTGATCAATCTCGCGTACTTGGGGCGTTGTTTCTCGCCGGCGCGGTCTTACAGTCTCGGAGTCGGACTGATTCGAGCGGCGAAAGTCATGGAGCATTAAATCGACGTCTCCTCGGGATCCCGAAACACAAATCACAAATCTTTCTCAGGAAGGAGCTGCAAAATGAATAACTCAACTGCGTTTCTGCGCGTAGTGCAACTTATCTCTGGGTATCTCTGCGCCGCACTCTTGCTGCTGACCTGCGGTGCGGTCTCAGCCCAAAACCCACAGCATCGCGTGCGGAACATTGTTCTCGTCCACGGCGCTTGGGCTGACGGGTCCGGCTGGAAAGGCGTGTACGACATTCTGGTGAAGGATGGCTACAACGTGAGCATCGTCCAGGAGCCGGAGACGACTTTTAACGAAGATGTGGCCGCCACGAAGCGCGTGCTAGCTCTGCAAGATGGACTGTGCATTCTTGTCGCTCACAGCTACGGCGGGGCCGTGATCACGGAAGCCGGAAACGATCCGTCGGTTGTCGGTTTGGTGTACATTGCAGCCCACATGCCAGACGCAGGAGAGAGCGAGGCTGACGACGGAAAGCGCTTCCCCAGCGATCTCAGCAAGTCCACTGCGATCAAAAAGACGCCTGACGGTTTCACCTACCTCGATCCCGCCCAGTTTCATGAGTATTTCGCGGCTGACTTGCCCGCTGGAGAAGCCGCCTTCATGGCGCGATCGCAAGTGTTCAACTTGGCCGCCAATTTCCAGGCGGTCATCACCGCAGCGGCATGGAAAAGTAAGCCAAGCTCGATGCTGGTGGCCGGAAGCGATCGCGCTATCAACCCCGATCTCGAGCGGTGGTATGCCAAACGAGCCAAGAGTCACACGGTCGAAGTTGCAGGTGCCAGCCACGCGGTTTACGTTTCCCATCCGAAAGAAGTTGCGGCTCTGATCGAAGAGGCGGCGGCGCACGCTCAGTAGGAGTTGGCTGCAAATAAGGTTCGATTAAGGTTGATAAGCCCGCGAGGGTACCCCCATAGACGCTAAGATAAGGATTCAAGCTGCGGTCTCCGTTTGCGACTTGGTTCGCTAAGGGCGGCAGCCACCTGATTCCAACGTTGCATTACCGCTTGGAAAGGTAAAGTAGGAGTGATGGCTGCGAGGCCTTGATGGAAGGCGAACTGAAATTCACGCCACGGACTGGGACTGCATGGCTTCGGTCCGGAGGTAGCCCCAGGGGGAAATCGTGCTTCCCACTCGTGCCAGCTTCTGACTCAGCAAGGCTACGAACAGTTTCCCGTACAACCAGGCGCGGCTACTCTGGTCATCGTGTTTCGGCACATGTCCAATCTGTGCGATGGATTTCATGCGTTTGAAGGTCAGCTCGACTTGCCATCGCAGCCGATAGGCCTCCCGGATTTGTTCGGCGCTGGCCGCCGAAGCCGGAAGAGTGGTGAAGACCAGCACATACTGGGCGTATTGCCGAGTTTCGGGACCCACACTCTTTCCCTGTTGCTGCTTTTGCTTCAGTCGGCGCTGAGCCCGCTCGATCGCCGCCTGGCTCTTGCGAATGGCACAGACCCGTCCAGCGACTTCTTTCTGGCCGGGATGAATCCATACCGGCCACTCGGCTAACTCCCCGGCCTGCCGCAATCCGACCAAGGGTTCCAGTAAGGAAAATGGCCTGCCCCGCTCATCCCACAGCGGCAGTGCGTGAGGATTCATGTGCACGCACACCTCTGCCTGCTGCTGCACCACCCCGGTGATTCCGACGGGATGACAATAGCCCGCATCGGCCAGCACCACCTCGCCGGCCTGAAAGCGAAAATGCCCAAGGCGCTCCGCCGAGCCGACCCCTCGGGTAGCGGTGAGACGGAAATAATCGCACTTCAGCGTGGGCAGCCGCAGGCTGTAATGAATCCCCCACTCGCTGCCTGTCTTACCCGGTTTTTTGACGACTGTGGCGTCCAGCAGTCGCACGCTTCGCCCATACAAGCTAGGCTGCAAATCCACTCCGTTGTCTTTCCACAATTGCTGGCACAACTGCCGCAGCCAGTCCTCGGCGTCCCGCAAACGATTTAAGGCTCTGTACAAGAATCTGACGAAGTGCGCATTTTAGGCGGCTTTCTGGAAAGCGACGAATTCGGTCTTGGTGGCGGCCACACGCTGCGCCTTCAGCAGCAAGTAGTCGAGATCGCGGTAGCCACGACCACGACGCAATAGGGCTTTAATGTTTCCATTAATCGCTTCCACCACACCCAGAGGAACTTTGGTCTTGCAGTAGTTCAAGATTCCCTCCAGATGGTTCAATAGCATCCGCCCCAGTTTCTCCATGGGCTTGAGCCGCTGCCAGCGCAACTGGTCGATCCAGCTCTGCAGGTAGCGCAGCATGGCTCCTTCATAGGTGTAACTCCAGAGCCGATCCAAGCTCTCCTTCAACAGATAAGCCTTCATCACCCGGCGGTTGAGGGCGAACAGTGCATTGAGCTGCCGTTTCTTGTTGGTGTTCAGATGAACCCAGCGGGTCAGTAATAGCCAGTGCTTTCCCTTGATCAAATCCCGGGCCGCTCCACCCTTGCGAAAGAATTCCGCTTTCCTCACCTCGGAAACCGCTTCGTTGGCATGCTTCATGACGTGGAACTTGTCATACACCAGGCGACACTGCGGTGCCCACTGCTCCAGGCTCATCCGATACGGTTCGTGCATGTCCACACAGGCCGCCTGAATGGCGCTGCGCTGAAAAGCACTCAGCTGGGTCTGGAAAAACTCGTCCAAGGTTTCCTGCTTCCGCTCCCTCCCCAACCACAGTGGCTCCCCCGTCTGCAGATTGCTCACCACCGTGAGGAACTTCTGTTTCTTCCCCAGATAGATCTCGTCCACCCCCATCTGCCGCAACGCCGGCTTCCTTCGCCCCGCTGCCCAGCGCTGCAGATACCGCAGATCGATGGCTCGCACCGTGCTGCTGGCCAATCCAAACTGTCGGGCTACACGCCGCACGGCTGCACTCTCGCAAGCCAACCCAACGGCATCTTCGAAGCGCTTGCTGAACGGCGCCTTACTCGGCAACTGCGGCACCTTCTCCGTCTTCACCCCACAGTCCGGACAACGCACCCGGTACAACTCCACCACCACCGTCGTGCGAAACTCGAAACAGGGCAGGTCCCGCACTTCTCGCTCGTAGCTGTCATAGGCTTCGGCCAGCTTGCGCCCGCAGCCCGAGCACACCAGTTTCCGGTTCCCACGCTTGCGCCGAACCCACAGCTTCAGCGTTTTCAAGGGTTCGTTCACTTCGTGTCGGTAGACCTTATACCCAGGCCACCCCAGTACTTTGCTCCAATCGGATTCCCTCATCCTCTGGAGTGTAACCAGAGTTCCCAAAAACCAAAACCCTCATAAAATCGGCGTGCGTTACAGATTCTCGCTCAGAGCCCGATTTAACAAGGTGACATCCGAGACTGCAGTAATGCCTGCTAACTTAGCGTGCACCGCCGATTCGCGCAGCGACCAGCCGCAACCCGCATGCAACAGCAGCGTGCGCAGCAAAGCTTCCAACGACGGAAAGCCGCGCAATCGCTTCACCGCTCCGCTGCCCCTGCCCAACTGCTGCCACTCGGGGGGAATAGGGCCAGCAAGATCTGCCAGTCTTCCATCTCAGCCATGCCCCAGACTACCCCTCAGCTGAATTTGTCAAAGAGCCAGGCGCACACTTACCGAGGTCGGTACGGTAGAGACACCTCTCTCTAGAGCATTTTCTGTTTTACCGTAGACCATTGAAAACTAGAAGAGCGCGAACCCGGGGCGGGCTCCGGGGCAAAGTCAGAACGGTGACAGCTCGTTTTTGAAACTGATCCAGAAAGAAGTTATCTTTGATTCGAATTTGAGGATATGTAGCCTATGACAGAGTGGTTCGCACGCCCCGTCCTACACGTAGCGGATGTTGAGGCCTCGCTCCGCTTTTACGTTAACCAGCTTGGCTTCACGAGCCCCTGGCGCTACGACGAGGACGGCAGAGCGCACGTCGCACAGGTCGACCGGCAGGGCTGCGCGCTGATCCTGGCCGACTCGTGGCCGGAGAAGATTGGCAAGGGGCTGATGTTCATTTCCCTGAACGTCGAGCCGCAGACGCGCGAGTCCGCGGCCGCCGCGTTGGACGCGTTGCGCGCGGAACTCGAGGCCAAGGGCGTTCCGGTCAAGGAGGGTTCGTGGGGCTACCGGCTGCTGGTGGTCGATGATCCCGACGGCAATCAGCTCTTCTTCAACTATCCGAACGAGACTGCGTCCGGCGAGATTGCTGGAGATGAAGCATAATCGAATGTATGCCGTGGAACCGGCCATGTTGGCGCGCCTGCCGACGGGGAGCGATTTTGAATTCCAAGTTAGCACCCAGAGGAAGGGCGCAAACCCGGGTGCCGGGCCCATAGGTCTTTGATGTGCGTGATCGACCTTCGAGGGGTCAACCTGCTTTTGTGCGAAGCGGGAAAAGAATATCTATGTCTCCCGTTTTCAGCAGCGCCGAACTGGGCCCTCACCTAACTTGGACAGCAATGCCAAGAAATAAATCGCGTCTGCTCCCCTTTCATTGCCGCCGTCTGTAATACCGTTGAGTATCTCCTCGTCGCTCAAGTCGAAATGTTTCATGAACTGCTCGATGCAGTAGTAGTTAAATGGCTCTAGCTTTGGAGGAAGCGCCATGCCTCTGGTGTTCAACCACTGTTGATAGTTGGACTCTAAGTGTATGAGGTCATACTGGCTCATCGTGCCTCCGGAAAGGGTCGTCGTACACGCCTCCTGGAGGCGCACTACTCCCACCTTCTCCCGCGGCCCTATCACTTTTTATCTTGTTCCAGAACGTCTGAGGAGCTCAACGGATATTGTCGCCCTCCCAACCCATTGATTCTAAACTGTCGTTAAAATGCATTCTGGGCATTATCGGACGCAAAAATGAGGGCCGCCAACACACGCGACCCCATCCTGAGTAAACCCGGACTTAGTTTGCAGTGGCGGTTCCCGTTCCCGGCAGCACTTGCTTCTGTTGGTCGGGCGGGAGCGCGTGGTAGAGCGCCAGGAAGGTTCCGTTGGTCCAGCCGAAACCGATAAGGTTTTCGTGATAGCCCGCGAGTACCGGAGCCTCGTCGCTCCCGGTGACCACGTTGTACTTCTCGCGAATGGTGCCGGTCCGCTTGAAGTTGGACTGGATGGTGTCCAGAAACTTCACGGACACGCGGTCGGCGTCGGAAGTGAAACCGTTACGACGCATCCCCTCGACGGCGATCAGGTGGTTGGGCGCCCATCCGTAAGGCAGGTCCCACTGCACGCCGGTTTGCTGGTCGCTCATCGCCAGCCCGCCCTCATGCTCGAAGATACCAATGTTCTTCACGACGGCTTTGGCCTGCTCGGGCGTCGCCAGCCCGACCCATAATGGAAAGAACGCCGTCACATAGTTGTAGGTGGACTGCTTGCCGGTCATGAAGTCCCAGTCGAAGAACATTCCTTTGTCGGCGTTCCACAGATATTTGTTGATGAGTTGCTTGCGGGTGTCGGCTGCTGCTCGCCACTTCTTGGCGCCTGCAGGGTGACCGAGAATGGTGGCCATCTCGGCGAGATCCATCTCTGCCTTGTAGAGCAGGCTGTTGAGGCACACGGGCGCGAAGTGGTGTGTGGATCCGTCGAACGGGCCCCAGCGGAAGGACGGATCGTAGCCCGACTCACGCATGGCGCGATCGCCTTGATAGAAGTCGGCTGTGAGTTTCACGGGGTGGGCGTTGGGACATGCCTTGTTGTCGCAGAGCGGGACCTGCAACTCGGGGCCGATTCCCTGCTCGAGCGTGGCCGCGATGTACCCGTACTGCGCTTCGGCCTCAGGATGCTTGAGCAGCCAGTCGGCAATGGCGGCGTAGTACTCGGGATGGTCGGCGATGTCCGGCACCGGGCCCTCGCCAACGTCGAAGTAGCGCGCGAGGCCAGTATCGCCCGCGAGCTTGGGAGGCTTGATCCAAAGGTCGTGGTCGCGCTGAGCGTAGTCGTAGGCCTTCGCGAGCCATTTGTTATCGGCTTTCCCGGCTTTCTTGTCGGCCGCGTATTGCGCCATGATCATCGAGGTCAGAAACGGCGGCTGCGAGCGCGTGAGGTAGTAGGCGCGATTGGCGTTGAGCACCGCGCCATAGTTCTCGATCTCGTAGAAGAAGTTCTCGATGATGCCACGCGCGTAATCACGCTCGCCGTCTTCAAGCAGGCCGACGATGATGAAGTAGCTGTCCCAGCCATACATCTCGTTGAACCGGCCTCCGGGGACGACGTACTTGTTTGGCAGGTAAAGCAGGCCATGGGCGTTCAACTGGTCGACCGGAATGGTACCGAGACCAGTGATTTTTTTGGGCAGGTTCTCGACCTTCACGCCACACTTGCCAAGGGCGGCTACTGGTGCGGGAGGCGTCACGCCAAAAGGCAAATAGATGACAGAAGTCGCGCCGACGCCGAACTTGGGATCGGAGATCGACGAGCACTCGTTCATCGAGCGGCCTAGAGTGTTCCAGGCATCCTTAATGAAAGGCAGAATGCTCTGTTGCGGCGCTGCGACTGCCTGTGGACCATTCGGCGGAGCTGTCGTCCTGGCCTGGGCGAAGGCCTGCGACGTACAGGAGACGAGGAGTACAGCGCAGATCAAAGACTCCCTGGAGAGCCGTGAGGAGTTGCGAATCGAGAAATGCATGACGCCGGATTATAGCTGTTGGCGTACGCAATGAGAAAGCCAGCAAGTCACAGGATCTGTGTTAGCAACTGGGGGGCGACGGATTACCTAGCGCTACGGCGCAAGCGGTGCAATAATCCGCGCGATCACGCTCATCTCACTCAGGAGCACGCTTTCATGAGACAACTTGCGATATTGCCGCTCGTCTCGACAGACCGCTCGCATCAGCCTTCTCCTTCGTTTTTGTGCTTGCTGCCCAAGGCCATGCCACTCTTTCTCACCGCTGCGCTGTTTCTGTTTCCCTCAGGTCGTGCGCAGGCGCAGACCACGCATGAGTTGCAACTGCAGATCCAGCAAATGAAGCAGCAGTACGAGCAGCAGATAGCTGCGATGGAGGGACGCATCGCCTCGCTGGAACAGGCGAACCGCGCCGTTGCGCATGCCACTCAAGAGAACACGGTTTCCGTGACGGACCTCCACAGCGAGGTGGAAAAACAAGTGACAGCACGGGAAGAGCCAAAACTGAGCCGCGCGCAGAAGACCGAGATCGAACAGACGGAACTGGCAAATACTCCTCAGTACGACACGGTCCAGGATTCCGAGCAGGTAGTTGCGGAACTGAAGCAGCAAGTCAAGGCGTTCGAGTTCCATGGCTATATGCGTTCAGGGCAAGGACTGAACAGCGAGGGCGGGCAGATGGTGGGCTTCCAGGCTCCGGGAGCGCCGGCGAAATATCGCCTGGGTAACGAGGCGGAGACTTATGGGGAAATGATCTTCGTCAACAACTGGATCAATCCCAGCCGCGATCCTGATAAGGCATGGATGAAGACGGAGGTACTGGTAGAAGCCAATACTACGCAATCGCAGAGCTATGCCAGCAACGATCAGTTTCGCTTCCGCGAGGCATTCGTCGAAGTCGGCAACGTGCTGGACTCGAACCCGTCGGCCCAATTCTGGGCAGGAGAACGTTACTACCGGCGGCTCAACATCGACATCAACGATTTCTACATTCTCGATACCAGCGGTTACGGCGGAGGCGTTGAGAACGTCGATGTGAAGATCGGCCAGATGTCGGTGGCTTACCTCGGCGGAGCGAAAGATGACCTGATCACGAACAACGGCATATATCCCAAGAGCCTTCTCGATGTGCGTTTGTACGGCATAAAAACACCTGTCGGGCAGCTAGGGTTCTGGTACGACTATTCCTACTCCAAGGGAGGCACGCTTGCCGACGGTAGCACGGTGCCATCCGCAGGAGGTTGGGCTGTCGGTGTCGGTCACACGCTCCAGGAATGGCTCGGGGGCTATAACCGGATTTCGCTGCAATACGGCGTGGGCAATGCGGCGAACTTCTCAACCGGCATCGACGAGCCGACGGTGTACTTACCAAACGCGCATACCTTCCGGTTTACCGACAGCGCGGTCATTCAGCCGAATAACAAATTTGCAGTTCAACCTGTATTCATCTACCAGTCACAGGCCGATGGGAATCCTGCAAATGGCACTAACACCTGGGTGTCGCTCGGCTCGCGGCCGGTATGGTTCTTCACGGACCACGTTTCGTTGGCGTTCGAGGCGGGCTTCGACCATACCTCCAGCGGCGTTGGGCTGTATGACGGGTGGCTGCGGAAATTTACCCTCGCACCGCAGATCGGAGCCGGACGAAAGTTCTTCAGTCGTCCCGTACTGCGGGCCTTCGTGACGTATGCTAACTGGTCGCCAGGGCTGGAGGGATTTGTCGGCGGACCAGCGTTCAAGAACAAAACCGCGGGCTGGAACTTCGGCGTACAGGGGGAGACGTGGTGGTAAACGCGCCTAGTCGGTTTGCAAGGTGCACTCGACCTTCAGCTCGGTGCAGACGTTTTGGACGCTCTCGACTACTAGCGGGGTGGCGCTGTTCCGGGAAGGGTCGAGGGTTGAGGCGACGACCAGTTGCGTGAGTTTGTCACCCAGGGTGTTGGCCTGCAGGCTGGCGGTCTGCATGCCGTTGGTGAATGCTGCGGTGCGGGTGCGGGCGTCGTTGCGGATGAGCTTGACCTCGCTGCCATGTGCCTGAATACGCTGCAACGCGGTCTCGTATACTTTCTGCGCGTTGGCCTCGATCACCACGGTCGCGACATCGTATCCGCCCTTGCCATCGGCGCTCTGCTGCTGCATGTGCTGGATGCGCCCGGAAACTGCACGTGCCACCGCCACCCACTGGGCTTGCGAGGCCACGGCGGTGAATGTCAGCAAGATCAAGATGAAGACGGACGTCCGTTGGATGATTTCACGCACACTGGCTCCTTAATTCGGTCGGAGTGAATGAGGACAGTCTAATCCGAAACTGGGGGAGTCAAACAGGCAATTTCGAAAGCAAAGGCACATCCTCGCGGATGTGCCACTTTCCAGGCGTGATGATGGGCAGCACCACAATGCGCGGCCCGAGCGACGGCGGCCTGATGCCAGAGGTCGCGGAAACGTCGTTATGCGTAGTGCGCAGCGTTCTTATCGATGTACTCAGCCTTCTCGACCGGAACCTCATCGTTGGGGAAGATCGAGTTGGTCGGGCAAACGGGCACGCAGGCGCCGCAGTCGATGCAGCCGTTGGGGTCGACGTACAACTGGGGCGCGGCCTCGAACTGCTCCTCGTCCTTCTTGGGGTGGATGCAGTCAGTCGGGCAAGCTTCCACGCAGAGTTCGTCCTTGGTACAGGTGTCAGTGATTGTGTATGCCATGATTGCGATTCTCCGATCCGTTGTGTCTGCCCGCCTCTCCGGCGGCAGCCTTGGCGGTCCTTCCGCCACTTTCACTGTACGAATTTCACGACCATCCAAGCGGTGACGTGCGTCACTGAGCTGTTGTGAGGCAGCGCACTGCGGGAGAAAACCGGTTCAGGGAAATTGCTTGACGCTATCTTAGTACATTGGTACATTTGTACCATGAAGGAACAAACCGAACATCTTATCGTGGTGGAGCGGGTGCAAACCGGTGTCCGCATGGAAAAGCGATTGCTGAAAGTGCTGAAGGGGCTGGCTGAGCTGAAGGACATGTCCCTGGGTGACCTGCTGGAAGGTATCGTGCTGCATGCGTTTGAGGGCAAGGCCCCGTTTTCTGAGAACACTCTTAAGGAAATCGAGAAGTTGCGCAGCATCTACGGGCTGACGTTGAAGGCGACAGACAGCCATCAGCTGAAGGAGAAGAGGAAATGAAGCTGTCATTTATGTTGACCGTGATGGCATTGCTGGCCGGAGTTATGAAACCGAAATCCGGGGAGGCACAGGACACTCCGACATCCGCGCTAACACACACTCGTAGGGAATTTACGTTCATGGCGAAGGCATCGTATGAACGGGCCTTCCCTCTCTTTGGGGCGTGGGAAGAGAAGAAATGGGCGGAAGGTTGGGATCCGCAGTTCGTTTATCCAACAACGCCCAGCGACGAGCCTGGGATGGTCTTTACGATTGAGCATGGAGGAATGCGGAGCGTATGGACGAACACCGCTTTTGACGCAGCGGACCAGCATGTGCAGTACGTGTACGTGATCCCCGATGTGCTGGTCACGCTGGTTGATATTCATCTGACAAAAGCGGGAGTCGATGAGACCCGGGTCGCGGTGGTTTACGAGCGAACGGCGCTCAAACCGGAAGCGAATGACCATGTCGCACATCTTGCAAAAGGCGACGCAAAGAGCGGACCGGAGTGGGAGGAGGCAATCAACGGGTATTTGTCGAAAGCCAGAGCAGCCGCGAATCCCCGTTAGTCCTCACTTGGCAGTGGGAAATGCGACTTCTGGAAGTATTAGGGCGGACTCGGGAAGCTCCGTGAATCCCATGGCCTTCTCCTGTTTCGTCCCGGCCGGCATCAGCGGCTCGATCTCGTCCCAAAACTGGTCCAATAGTTCGGGATTGAAGAGTTTGCCCTCATACGGTTTCCAGGCAGCAACGAGGCGGGCGCCGGTCCCAGAGTGAGGCTCTTCGCCGTCGATGACGAGCTGACCGAAATGAAACTGTTTGCCTTCGTCCAAGTCAATCTTGAGCGAGACGGTCAGAGTCTCGTCGCCGGCGTCCGTATTTGGAACGGGGGTGAAATCGATGTAGCCCTGAGACGAATACAGTTCGCGCAGGTCGTCGAGGCCGACGCGAATCATTTGGGTATTGAAGATGTCACCATTCGCGATCACGAACAGGCGGCGCAGTTGATCGTTGGGAAAGGCCTTGCCGCCCGAGAAGGTGATGTCCTTCAGCCGGAATTGCTGGCCTTCGCTCACGCTCGCGGAAACTGAAACCGACTGATCCTTACCGACCTGCCGGAGTGGGGTGACGTCGATCTGGTCAACTGTCGCCTTGAATTAGCCGCGCTCTTCAAAGGCATCGAGTATGCGTTGCCTGATCTCCTCACTCTGACTTCGGAAGCAGCAGCTACCCTGCACTTCCGCGGTGATGGACTGCAGGTCTGCGGTTGAGAGATGAGATCTTGCATTAAGTGTGAGCGTAGAGATGACAAACTGGCGAGGAGGAATTGACGGCTGTGCAAACTGCGATAATGCGAGCAACAACACGACGAGTGCTGCCGCGGACTTCTGCATAGCACCTTCCTTACTTTCGGAACCCGAATCGGCCAAAGCAGTTTCGGTGTTTGCGTACTCTTTGGCCTCTGCCTAGAGTTCCCTGCGGCCTTCCATAGCCTTCTGCATGGTAACTTCGTCGGCGTACTCGATGTCGCTGCCGGCGGGAACTCCGGTGGCGATGCGCGAGACCTTGACCTCGGATGACTTGAATAGCCGCGAGATGTAGGTCGCAGTGGCTTCGCCTTCGACGGTGGGATTGGTGGCGATGATCAACTCGTCGACGTTTCCGGCCTCGACGCGGCGGGCCAGACTGGCGATGCGCAACTGATCGGGCCCGACTCCGTGCAACGGAGAAAGTGTGCCGTGCAACACGTGATACACGCCGCTGTAGTTGCGGGTCTTCTCGATGACCGCAATGTTGGTGGGTTCCTCGACGACGCATACCAGGCGCTGGTTACGATTGGGGCTGGAACAATACTCGCACGGGTCGACGTCGGTGATGTTGTTGCAGACTGTGCAGAGGTGCAGGCTGGCCTTTAGCAGGCGAATGGAGTCGGCGAGCACCTCGGCATCCTCGTCGCTGGAGCGGAGGATGTGAAAAGCAAAGCGCTGCGCCGTCTTGCCACCCACTCCGGGCAGCTTCTTGAGTTCGTCGATGAGGCGAGCCATAGGCTCCGCAAACTTGGACAACGTGACCTCGTTGGGATCGTCGGTAATTCTGCCGCGGCTACGCGGCTCTATCGTTTAACCATTCCGACCGCTGGCTTACGCCCGCGGCTAACACAAATGTCGCGGCAGAGCGGCTACTGTCTCGAGGCTCAGCGTGTCACATTCCGGGCAGGCCCATGCCACCGAACATGCCGCCCAGGCTCGATTTCATGGCATCTTCGACCTTTTGCGCGGCGGCGTTCACCGCAGCGACGACGAGGTCCTGCAACATCTCGATGTCGCCGGACTTCACGACGTCGGGCTCAATTATTACGCTGAGAATGTGCTTTTGGCCGTCCATCTTGACGGTAACGCTGCCTCCTCCGGAAGAGGCTTCGACTACGGTCTGCTGCATTTTTTCCTGCAGCTTTTCGGCCTGTTGGCGCGCCTGCGCCAGCATTTCCTGCAAATTGAATCCACCCATAATGCTCCGGTACCGCAGTGCCGCCGGCTGAAGCCGGCTCGAAATCAAGAAAGCAATGTTCGGCACGGCAGAAGCCGTGCCCTTTCAAACTGTCTAGCCACGATCCTTCTGGTCAATCACGGAACGAATCTCGGCGCCAAATTTTTCCTGCATGCGCTGCACAATCGGGTCGGAAGCGGCCCGACTGCGGGCGCCTGCTCCGTTTGATGGACGCAGGGGCGAAGGCGGCGCCTTGGGCGCGAATTGCGCTCCTCCACTTACCATCTTGAACTTCAAAGGCCTACCCGCAGCCTTAGTAAGTGCCTCGTGCACGATGCGCTTGGGGCCGTCACCCAGAGCGACGTCGACCATGATCTGTGACATTGCGACTTTGACAGAAACCTCGATGCCACGCACACTCCATTCTCCTAACTCAAGGTTGTGCGCCAGCATTTGCTGGTTGGCATCCTCGAGGGCGGCGAGAACGGCGTTGCGCGCCAGTTCGGGAGTCACCTCGGCAGAGATCTCCGAAGCCGGCGCCTCGGCGACAGCGACGGCGGAAGCTGAGCTGGCCGCGGGCATCGCGTCGATGGATTCGCCTATATACGCACGCGTATCGGAGGGCATAGAAACGCTGGGAGTCTGCGGCGATTCGGCCTTCGGCTCGCTCTTGCGGCTGCGATCAGCCTCGAACGGAGACGGCCCCTTGAACGGAGACGCGGCCGATGTGCGCGACCCTGGCGATTCAGGAATGGAGGCTCGTGATGGCGCAGGGGGAGCCGAACTGCCTGTCGCTCGTGCACTTGCGCCCGATGATGGCGCAGCAGGCCGTGGTGCAGGTGCCGTGCCCGGCTTGAGCGCTTCCCCGCTAAGAAGCTGCTCCAGCGGAAGCAGTCGCTGCGCGTGAACGAGCTTGAGCAGGCCGAGTTCGAGGTGAAAACGCTGCTCCTGCTTGTAGCCAAGATCGGAGTGGGTCCGCAGCATGATCTGCAGGAAACGTGTGAGGTCCTCTTCGCTGAAACGTTCGGCAACGCGAGAGACGCGCGCGCGTTCGTCGGAGGAGATCTGCAGAACGTGAGAATCGCTGCCTGCGACTTTGGCTACGACCGTATTACGCAGGAAGGCAATCATCTGGCGGGCAAAGTGCTGCGCACTCTGTCCCTCGACCAGCAGGCGGTCGACGGTGCGAAGCACGTCTTCGCTGGAGTTGCGCGCAACGGCGTCCATCACATCTTCGAGGATGTCGGAACCGACGGTGCCGACCAGCCCGCGCACCGCATCTGCGCTCAGCGTGTCGCCACAACTGGCGATGGCCTGATCCATGATGCTGAGGGCGTCGCGCATGGAGCCGTCGCCGGCTTCGGCCAGCATGGCGAGCGCGTTGTCGTCCGCGGAGATGCCCTCCTGCCTGGCGATGTCGCGCAGTTGGCCGACGATGTCGTCGAAGCTGACAGCGTGAAAGCTGAAGTGCTGGCAGCGCGAGCGGATGGTCTGCGGAATGTCTTCCGGCTGCGTGGTCGCCATCATGAAAATCACGTGCGAGGGCGGCTCTTCCAGCGTCTTCAGAAGCGCGTTGAAGGCAGCATCGGTAATCTGGTGGGCTTCGTCGAGGATCCAAATCTTGTAGCGGTCGCGCGCCGGACGGTAACGGGCTGCATCGCGCAATTCGCGGATTTCGTCGATACCACGGTTGGTGGCAGCGTCGATCTCGATCACGTCAACAGCATTTCCCTGGCGGATTTCGACACAGGAGTCACACACGCCGCACGGCTCAGGTACTGGATGATCTTTGGATCGGCAATTCAGCGCCATCGCCAGAATGCGCGCGATGGTGGTTTTGCCGATGCCCCGGTGGCCGCTGAAGATGTAGCCGTGTGCAATACGCTGCTGCTCGATGGCATTCTTCAGGGTGCGCGTGACGTGTTCCTGACCGATTACATCGGAGAATTTTTGGGGTCGATATTTGCGAGCCAGGACTTGATAACTCATGGAAGGAAGCTTCGATTATACGGTCTGCGCCTGTGGAACGGGGGAAGCGCCAGAACCGGTAGCATACTTATAAATTCGGAGGAACCGAAAGTCGAATTTCCTCATCGAGTTGATCGAGACTTGGGGGCGCTTAATTGGCAGTTGCTGGTGGCCGCGGAAGCGGTGCGGGACTCGGCGTGGTCGCGAACTGGCATACTACTGAGGCGAAAGTTAAGCAGGGAAATCTGAGGCTTGCCGGCCACGATTTCGTCGCGATAGGTTTAGAACCGTAGAGACAGGCAGCTCAGCCCACCATCCATTTTGCGGAACTCCGACATATCCAGCGGAAGTGGAGTGTATCCGCCTCGATTCAAATCATCGAACAATCGCGAAAATCCCAGAGGCGTCAGCACGCAATCATTGACCAGCACGCAATTGCAGGCGTAGCTGTCCGCGAGCGACACACGAACGAGGTTGTAGCCAGCGAACTCTTCCCGGCTGGCCAACTCGTCCATCACGACGAGGTTATTGTTGTCCAAGTAGGAAATGCCACTCTTGAGGTGCAGGATCGAACTCACCTGCCGAATGTCGACCAGCGAGGATGTGAATCCTTCGGCGGCAAGAAACCCGGCGAGTTGTCGCGCGCCCTGCTCATTGGTGCGATGTGAGATTCCGATGAAGAAGTGCGATCCGGCCTCGCAGACGTCTCCACCGTCAAGCGCTCCCGGGGCCGTGATCTCATGAACTGAGGTGTAGAAGCGCTCAACCGTCTCGCGGATGGAGGAAACCTCTCCCAGGCGCGTGGGCGCACCGGGACGAGTGAGAATTGCCGAGTGGCCGGTCAATACTGCCGTGTCTTCTACGAAGGTTGAATCAGGATAATCGACCTCGGCGGAGAGCCGAACCAGTTGCAATCCGCAACTCTCGAGCGCTCGGCAATAGGCCTCGTGCTGCAGCAGCGCCAATACGGCATCCGGTTTGCCGAGTTGGGCCGTGGTCAGGCCGTCTGCGAAGTTGCTGGCTGGTGGGCGAACGATGGCGCGCTTAAACAAATCGAATCCTTTGCTTTGGGGTCTCGGTTTTGCCACTTCGCTGGATGTCACTGCATGCGAGCCTGCACCTCGGGTGACAGGTTGCCGCCGCAGAACAGCACCACCACGGTCTTGCCTTCATATCTCGTTGCCTCTTTGAAAAAAGCAGCCAGCGCGACCCCAGCGGCGCCTTCGATCGTCCAGTTCCTTTCCCGTGTCCATTTCATCGCCTCGAGAATCGCACTCTCGGACACAAGCACGCTGTGGTGGATCGCTGAGCGCGCTAAATCATACGTGATCGAGCCGGACTCCACGCCGCCGGCGGTGCTTTCGGACAGCGTGTAAGCCTCTGGAACGTCACGAATCTCGCCCGCCCGTAGGCACTCATAAAGCACTCGCGAATTCTCTGGCCAACAGCCGACAATTTTGGTCAACGGAGACCGCTTTCTTAAGTAGCTGCCGACCCCGCTAATCAGGCCGCCACCGCCGGTCGCGATAAAAACGGCGTCGATATTCTCAATTTGGCGCATGAGTTCCACGGCGATGGATCCTTGTCCAGCGACCACTTCCCAGTCATTGTAGGGCGACACGTAGGCCCGGCCGGAAGCCTCGGCGGCGGCCCGAGCCGCGACCTCGGCGTCCAGCGGGTTCCCGCCTACGATTCGTATGCGGGCCCCGTAAGATTCGATCTTTTTCCTCTTCGTTTCGGGAACTTGCGATGAGAGGTAAAGTTCGGCTTCGATGCCCCGATGCCGCGCCGCAGCGGCAACAGCAAGCCCATGATTTCCGGTCGACGAGGCGACTACACCTGCTGCAGCCTCCTCAGAAGAAAGTCCCATGATCTTGTTGGTCGCCCCGCGCAGCTTAAAGGAACCAGTCGGCTGTAATTGTTCCAGCTTCGCGTATACGCGGGTGCTGGGGGCGATGTGGGAATCTTGCGGTAAAAGGGCAACTGGCGTTTGCTGCACCAATCCATAAATGCGGGTACAGGCCTCTTCGATCAGCGCATTCAGATCAGGTGCCGGAGTCGCTGTGGTTGAAACATCGGGGCCGGCCTCCATTCTAGGACGCTTCCGTCTTTTCTCGACGCTTTGCCGAGGGACGACCTCCACCCGCAGAAACGGGATGCAGCTTGGGAGCCTGGGGTTGTTCGGCAGCATCCTCCCAGAGACGAAAGCCCCCTTTGAAAGCATTGGCGTTGTCGCCTGCTCTGCATTTCGGCGGCATGGTCTTCAGATGCTTAACATTGCCGCCGCCGAGAACGACGTCATCCGGTTCGAGGGCCGCTGTGAGTTTCTCGACTACATCCTCCACGTAGCGACGCCATTTCTTCTTGCCGAAGCCTTTCATTCCCCGCAGCCCCACGTAATCTTCGTAGGTGCCTTTGCGGTAAGGGAGATGGGCCAACTCCATTGGGAGTAGATTTCCGTTGATGATCATCGCTGAGCCCAGGCCCGTGCCGAGTCCGAGGAAAAGCATGCGACCGCTTTTATAGCTACCCAAGGCCTGCATGGCCGCGTCGTTGACGACCTTTACAGGGCGGTTGAAAGCCTTTTCGAAGTTGAAGCCAACCCATCCCTTGCCAAGATTGTGCGGCTCCGCCAAAAGCCGGCCGTCCAGAACGGGACCTGGGTACCCGATCGAGACGACGTCATACTGCCAGTCGGCGGCGATCTTCCGTACATCGTCGACCATCTGCTTGGCCGTAAGCGCCGGGCCGGAAGGAAATTTGCGGCGCGCTTCGTGCCCCGAAGCCAGTATCTTGACGTTCGTGCCGCCCACATCGATGGTGAGTACTTTCATCAATCAACTCCGTTAGCCGACACCCAAGGTCGCAACCGCACGTTTCTTGCTGAAAATAGGTCGCAGGGTTGTGCCGCAAAAGTCTACACTACCGGGCGGAGATTTAGGATTTGACAGGCTTCGCCGCATGACGTGGTCGTCCGGCGTGGACGGCGTCCGCCAGTTCAGCGAACAATCCGACAGTTTCGTCCCAACCGATACAAGCATCCGTGATGCTCTGTCCGGGTATCAGCGGTTTGCCGGGTTCCAACTTCTGCGCCCCGGCAACCAGATTGCTCTCCAGCATGACGCCGACAATTCGCCGATCGCCGCCGGCGATCTGGCCCGCGATATCGCGGCAGACCGCGCCCTGACGAGCATGATCCTTGTTACTGTTGGCATGGCTGCAGTCGATCATGACCTTGGGCGTCAGGCCGGCCTCCTCGAGTTTGCTGCAGGTGTCCGCGACGGCCTCAACGGTATAGTTCACGGTGTTGCCGCCGCCGCGCAGGATCACGTGGCAATCAGGATTGCCGGTGGTCGCAAAGATAGCGGACTGTCCGTGCTTAGTATGTCCCAGAAACGTATGCGGATGCGCTGCAGAGAGAACAGCTTCAATCGCAATTTGCACGTCGCCAGACGTAGCATTCTTGAATCCCACCGGACAGGAAAGTCCCGACACTAGCTGACGATGGACCTGGCTCTCCGTGGTACGCGCGCCGATGGCTCCCCAACTCACCAATCCCGCCAGGTATTGAGGCGTGATCATGTCGAGAAACTCAGTTCCGGCGGGCACTCCCATTTCCGCCAGGTCGAGCAACAAGTGCCTGGCGTGGCGCAATCCATCATTGATTTTGTAAGACTGGTCGAGGTAGGGATCGTTGATGAGGCCCTTCCAACCGATTGTGGTGCGCGGCTTTTCGAAATAGACGCGCATGACGATGTGGAGGTGCTCTGAGTGCTGGTCGATGGCAGTCTTCAGCCGGCTGGCATATTCACGTGCTGCCTTCGTATCGTGAATCGAGCAGGGACCGACCACTACCAGCAGGCGCTCGTCATTGCTCCGCAGGGTGTTGGTAATGCGATCGCGGGCTTCATGGACGGTAGCCGACGCCGCTTCCGTGGTTGGCAGCTCTTCGTCCAGGAAAACCGGCGGTAAAACTACTTTTGTCCACTTGATGCGTAAGTCGTCTGTCGAATAGAACATAGCGATAGCGTCAAACCAATAATTCCTGCCGAGGCGATACCGCACCCTCACAAACACTCTATCAGCCGAGTCCGGCGTAGTCCCACAAGTCGGGGATGCGAATATGCGGGCCTTGGGGAATGTCCACGACGTCCTCGGGGTCCAATCGACCGAGATGCACCTTGGCTCGAACGGGCATGGCGCTAGTTGCCGAGATGGTGTCGGCTGGGCCATCCTCGACACCTGCCACCGACATGCACGGGGATCTGGTGGAGAGCGAGCCGGTCGCAATGCGGTCATCCACCCGGATTCTGACGGCAACTACGACTACGAGGTTGAGACCTCGATTGCTAGAAGTGGGTTGCACGGCTATACAGTACGCGTGCGACCGAATCATCCCGATATGTCGGCCTGCTTCATACCAGGACTGATTTGCTGGGCCGACGATTCTCGCGTCCCAGAAATGGCGGCTGGAATGTAAGGCGACGGTGCGACATTTCCATTCATGAACGAGGCCGTGGGCGGCGGAGGAATAGATCACTCTTGAATATTGAATTGGCTGCCCCTCAGGGATTCGAACCCCGATATGCCGCTCCAGAGGCGGCTGTCCTACCGTTGAACGAAGGGGCAGCGCTGGCGGTAACTGCTGGCGCAGTTGTCGAGTCCGCATAACGATTGTATTGGTTGCTGCTCGGGAGCGTCAACCAAACGTGCCGGGCCTCTAGACAGCGAAAACGATTACCGGTCTCTTTGCCACATTGACAATGGCGTCCGCGCTAGAATGGGCATCATCATCTCTGCGAGGAATCCATGGCATCCACCTTGAATCCTACTGCCGAAGCCACTGATGTCGCACGACGACCCCTCGTGGCGGATCAGTGCACTTTGGTCGTGGTTGATATTCAGCAGAAATTGCTGCCTCCGATCTTCAACAAAGACGATCTGATTAAGAACTCGCAATTGCTGATCCGAGCCGCCAAGATCCTCGAAATTCCACTGGTTGTTACCACGCAGTACTGCCAGGGACTCGGTCCCGTCGTTCCGGAAATAGCTTCCTTGCTGGGAAACGCTCAGCCGATCGACAAATTACAGTTCGGGTGCTTCGCAAGCAACGAGTTCCGGTCGACGCTCAAGTCGTTGCTCGGCATCCGCAACACTTTGTTGCTCTGCGGCATGGAGACCCATATCTGCGTGATGCAGACAGCGCTCGGTGCACTGAACGACGGCTACCTGGTGCACGTGGCGACTGATGCCATCGGCTCGCGCGTGCGCTGGAACTGGGACATCGGCATTGATCGCATGCGCGCTGCCGGCGCCGTCATCTCCACCACCGAGATGATGATTTATGAATTGCTGCGTTCGTCGGGGAGCGCGCAATTCAAGCAGATGCTGCCTTATCTGAAAGGATAATCCCCATCGCGTCTTCCCAATTCGGCCGCAGCCGGGGTACTCTCGCACATCCATGATTTCGCTGGCTCGCAAGCTCCGGCTGGCCGACTTCTTCTCGCTCGGCTTCGGCACCATGATCGGCGTCGGCTGGCTCGTCGTGATGGACGACTGGTTGCGACGCGGCGGTCCGCTGGGAGCCATGCTCGGCTTCGCGATAGGTGGGGCTTTCTTATTGCCCATCGGCTACGTTTACGGGCAACTGGTTCGCGCCATGCCCGACGCCGCCGGCGAGATCGCCTACACCGCGGCAGTCTTCCCACGGTCCATCAGCTTCGCCACTGGTTGGATGATGCTGCTGGCTTACTACATCGTCTGTCCCTGGGAGGCAGTGGCCACCGGACGGATTGCCAGCTACATCTTCCCCGCCATGAACTCGTTTGAACTCTATCGAGTTGCCGGAAAGCCCGTATTCCTGCCTCATCTCGTAATCGGCCTGGCACTGACAGCGTTGCTCACCGTCATGAACTATCGCGGCATTCGGATGAGCGCGACTTTCCAGAATGTCACCACGTTTGGAGCGATTGCGCTCGTTGCCACGTTCATTCTGGCTGGACTCAGACACGGCTCGACACAGAATCTTCAGCCACTGTTCAGCGAGTCCGCTCCGCTGTCGATCCTTCTAGTGCTGCAAATCGTGCCGTACTTCATGACTGGTTTCGAGTCGATTGGCAAGGCGTCGGAGGAAGCCAATTCGCAATTTCAGCCCCGGCGATTTTTGCTTGCGATCATGACAGCGATGGTCGTGGGGATCGGTTTCTACGTGTGCGTCATCGCCGCAACGGCATACGTTGCGCCATGGCAGAGCCTGGTCCATGAACGCTTCGCGACAGCAGTGGCCTTCGAGCGCGCCGTCGGTACGCGGTGGATTGTCAGCGTCATCATGGGCGCTGCCCTGCTGTCGCTGCTGGAAGTCTTCAACGGAAACTTCGTCGCTGCCACGCGACTACTGTTTGCGCTAGGCCGCCGCGGATTGGCTAATTCACGCCTGGGTTATGTGCATCCGAGTAACCGTACTCCGGCTGTCGCGGTCGTCTCCATCGGTCTGTTCACTGCGATGTGCATGTTTGCCGGCGAATCCATTCTTGTACCGATCGCTGAAGTGGGTTCACTTGCGTCAGCGCTGGGTTGGATGGCGGCGTGCGCGTCGTACCTGCGGCTGAAGCCAAGCGCGTTCGGTCGGGTAGCAGCTGCCACAGGGATTGTAGTGACCCTTCTCGTGCTCGCGATGAAAGTTCTGCCTACCGTGCCCGGTCACTTCAGCATCTATGAATGGATCGCATTGTTGCTATGGATAGTGCTGGGACTACTGCTTCGGCGGAAATCCAAGCTCGGTGCGAAGCTGCAATAATCGTCGAGTCCGCCTAAGACTCAAGCGCCACGAGCTGCGTGTAGAAGCGCGCGGCGTGCGGCGAAGTCGACAGCACCGTCTTCTCCGGCAACTCACCCACGTACATGGCGATTTCGTCGCAAGCGTGCAGGCGCGGGCAGCGCAGGCAGTCTTTGTACATTTTGTCGGGAAGCAGCTCTTTGTCCACCGTAGTAAATCCCATCTTGCCGAAAAAGTCCGGGATGCGCGTAAACAGGCACACGCAAGTCACGCTCTGGCGTGCAGCCTCGCCGAGCAAAGCATCGATCAGCATGCGTCCAGCGCCGTGGCCCTTGGCCTTTTCTCCGATGGTGATGGAGCGTACCTCGGCCAGGTGCATTCCATAAAGATGCAACGCACCGCATCCCACTACCTCGGCTTCGTGTTCGATGACCACGAAGTCACGGATGTTCTCACAGATTTCAGCCAACGAGCGACCCAAAAGCGTCCCGTCATCGACGTGGATGTGGATGAGTTGCTCGATCGCGATGGCGTCGGGCAGTGTAGCGTTACGCGCAAACATGGGCGGCTCCTGCGTACATCGAGAGTGTTTCCTTCGCTTTCTTCAACGCCGCCCGAACCTGCAGGGGAGCAGTACCACCCGGTACGTCGTGTAGCTCCAATACCTGTTGCAACTGCAATGCGTCGTAGAACTGCTGATTAGCCTGAATGCCGCAGAGCGCAAGTTCTTCCGTCGAGAGGTGCTCAAGCTCACAGCCCTTCTCAACGCACAATTGGACCGCCTTGCCGATCATTTCGTGGGCATGGCGGAACGGCACACCGCTGCGAACAAGATAGGCTGCGCCTGCCAGCGCATTCATGAAGCCACCGGTCGCTGCCTCGTGCATGCGCGCGAAGTCGAACGTCACGTTCGTCATGAAGCCTGTGGCTACCTGCACCATGCTCGCGATCTGTTGAGCGGCGGAAAAAACCGGCTGCTGGGTCTCCTGCATGTCCTTGTTGTAGGCCAGCGGGAGACCTTTCATTGTGACGAACAGTGTCACAGCGTCCGCGAAGACTTTCGCCGCCTTGCCACGGATCAGCTCCAGCGCGTCCGGGTTCTTCTTTTGTGGCATCGCACTGCTGCCAGTAGAAAACGCCTCCGGCAGCTTTATGAAGCCGAACTCCGTGGTCGCAAAGAGGATTGACTCCTCCGCCCAACGGCTCAGGTGCAAGGCGGCAGATGAAAGCGCCTGCACAAACTCAATAGCAAAATCACGGTCGCTGGTTGCGTCAATGCTGTTGGCCGTCGCAGCATCAAACTCGAGTGCCTTCACAATTCCAACCCGATCCAGCGGCAGGATCGTTCCTGCCACCGCACCCGATCCCAGCGGACAGACATTCACGCGCTTGCGGCAGTCCGCCAGCCGGCTTAAATCGCGCACGAACATTTCGACATATGCGAGCAGCCAATGTGCAAACAGCACTGGCTCGGCCCGCTGCAGATGCGTGTAGGACGGCATTGCGGCATCGCCCGCCTTTTCAGCCTGGTCAACAAACTGGTCCGCCAATTCGACGAGCAGCTCCGAGATAGAGTCAATCTGCGCCCGGACGTACAGCCGCAGGTCGGTGGCAATCTGTTCGTTGCGGCTGCGGCCGGTGTGCAACTTGAGACCCACCGCGCCGGCAATTTCCACCAGCCGCTTTTCGACATAATGGTGCACGTCCTCGATAGACGAATCGTCGGCTGAGGGAATCCCCTCGTTCGCGATCTGATCGAGCGCCTTGAGCGTCAACGCCAGTTCAACGCTGTCGAAGACGCCAGCCTGCGCCAGTGCAGCAGCGTGCGCCTCGCTCGCTGCCACTTCATAGGGCACCAGGATGCGATCGAACGGAAACGACCGTTGCCATTGTTCGAATTCCGCATTCAGTTTTTGGCTGAAGCGGCCCGACCACATCTTCACTTCACCACCTCGGTCTTCTGATGAATCAGCGCACGCGAGCGAGCGGGCAGGCCCAGGATGCGAATGAATCCTTCCGCGTCCTTCTGGTCGTAGCTCGTCCCCATGGTGAAGCTGGCGACGTCAGGACGGTACATTGACGTCTCGGACTTGCGTCCCGCGATATCGATGTTGCCCTTGTAGAGCGACAGCGTCACCGTGCCATTGATGTCGTTTTGCGAACTCATCACGAATGCCTGCAACGATTCGCGCAGCGGCGTGAACCATAGCCCGAAGTAGACGACCTCGGCATACTTCAGCCCGATGTGCTGCTTGAAGTGTTCGAGTTCACGGTCGAGACATAGAGCCTCGAGTTCGCGATGCGCGGTCAACAGCAACGTACCACCCGGCGTCTCGTAGCAACCACGTGACTTGATCCCCACGAACCGGTTTTCGACCAGATCGATGCGGCCAATCGCGTTACGCGCGCCGATTTCGTTCAGCACCTCCACGATGGCTACGGGATCCAGCACCACCCCATTCACTGCAATTGGCAGGCCGCGCTTGAACTCGATCGAGACCTTCTCGACCTTGTCGGGCGCGTCCTGCGGAGATTTCGTCCACGTCCACGTGGTCGGCAGAGGTGCATTGTTGGGGTCTTCAAGTTCCCCGCCCTCGTGACTGACATGGAGCAGGTTGCGATCGCGGCTGTGAATCTTCTCCCGGCTCTGCGCGACCTGGATGCCATGCGCTTCGGCATACTCCAGACAGTCTTCGCGCGACTTCAGCGTCCATTCCCGCCACGGCACAATGACCTTCAGCTCCGGAGCCAGCGCCTGATAGGCGTGTTCGAAGCGCACCTGGTCGTTGCCCTTCCCGGTACAGCCGTGGGAAACAGCGGTGGCGCCTTCCTTCAACGCGCACTCCACCTGATACTTCGCGATGATCGGCCGCGCCAGCGACGTGCCAAGCAGATACTTGTGCTCATACACCGCGCCCGCCTGGATCGCAGGAAACACGTAATCGGTCAGGAATTCCTGACGCAGATCTTCCACGATGACTTTGCTCGCGCCCGTCTTGTAGGCCTTCTCTACGACAGCGTCAATGTCGTCGCCCTGCCCAACATCGGCCACGAAGGCGATCACGTCGTAGTCATAATTTTCTTTCAACCACGGAATAATGATGGAGGTGTCCAGGCCTCCCGAATAAGCGAGAACAACTTTCTCACGCATGTGCACTCCTCGGCGGGAAGCGGTGAACACCGCCTTCCAGCAGCAATACCATAATGGCTTTTTGAATGTGCAAGCGATTTTCCGCCTGATCGAACACGACCGAGCGCGGCGAGTCGATTACCGACGCGGTCACTTCATCCCCGCGATGCGCCGGCAGGCAGTGCATGAACACTGCATGTTTGGCGGCCTGCGAGAACAACTTCTGGTTCACCTGAAACGGCATAAAAATTCTGCGGCGCTGAGCCGCTTCATCTTCCTGGCCCATGCTGGCCCAAACGTCGGTGTATACAGCGTCGGCGCCCGAAACCGCCTCCACTGGATCATTGCCGACCCGAATCGTCGATCCCGTAGATGCAGCGATTTGCTCGGCCGCCTCGACAATTTTCGCGCTCGGCTCGTATCCCTCGGGGGTCGCAGTCGAAATCGATGCCCCCAGGCTCGCGGCCGCCAGCATCAGGGAGTGGGCCACATTGTTGCCGTCTCCCACGTACGCGAGACGAACATTATGAAGATCGCCGAACTGTTCCTGCAAGGTCTGCATATCGGCCATCGCCTGACACGGATGCTCTTGTTCACTCAGAGCATTGATCACCGGGATCGAGGCGTGCGCTGCCATCTCCGTGACGGTCTCGTGCGCGAAGGTCCGCAGCACCACGCCGTCGATCCAGCGCTCAAGGTTGTGGGCCACATCGCTCAGGCTCTCGCGGGCTCCCAGGAGCGACTGCGTCTGGTCGACGAAAAACGAAGTGCCGCCCAGGCTGTTGATGCCGGCCTCAAAGGTTAGTCGTGTCCGGAGCGACGGCTTCTCAAAAAACAGTACCACCTGCTTTCCGACCAGCGTCCCCCGGTAGTCCGCAGGGCGCATCTTCATCGCGGCCGCGAGCTCCAGTGCACAGGCCAACTCGTCAGGCTGGAAGTCCTGAATCGAAACCAGGTCCCGTCCCGTCACACTGCGTTGCGTGTAGAGGCTTGGGCTCGGGCCTGCAGGAATCGTTGTTGCAATCACGTCATACCTCCTTCTGGTTCGACCAGATGGGAAAGAAGAACAAGATGTCATGGGACAATGCTTCGCGCGCGAGTTCTATTCGCGTCGCTCGAGAGCGCGGTCGAAGGCAATCCGCTTCATGATGCAATTACCTCCGTGCCGCAATCGATGGCATGGGTAAAGAATCCCGGCAACTCTTCCGCATGATCGGCCGGGAGAATGCGAACGCGAGTGACGCCCTTCTTCAGAGCGCTGGTGCAGGCCTCCAACTTCGGAAGCATTCCTCCACTGACGGTCGCCTTCTGTACCATCTGCGCAATGGCCTTCACGTCGAGCCAGCGAATGACGGTGCCCTCGGCGTCCTTCACACCCGGCACGTCGGTAAGATAAATCAGCGCGTGTGCACCGCAGGCGATCGCGCACGCCGACGCCATCTGGTCGGCATTCACGTTGTAATATTCGCCGTCGAAGCCGAGCGCAAGACTCGATACCACCGGCACGATACCCGTCGTCCAAAGCCGCTCGATCCATTCGATGTTCACCGAACGGATCTCGCCCACGAATCCCAAGTCGGGCGACTGCTTCTTCGAAGCACGAAACATCCCCAAATCGCCGCCGCAGAGTCCGACGGCGGGTTGGCTGGCGGCTCCCAGGGCCGCAACCAACTGCTTGTTGAGCTGACCGGCAAGCACCATGATCGCTACATCGCGAGTCTGCGCGTTGGTCACCCGCAACCCGTCGATGAAGGTTGTCTCACATCCGAGTTGCTTCAATGTTCGGCTGAGCGCGGCCCCACCGCCATGCACGATTACAATCTGGTGCCCCTCTCTGCACAGGCTCGGAATGGTCTTCGCGAATTTCTGAACCAGTTCCTTGCTGTCGAGCGCGGCCCCACCAATCTTGATGACGAGTTTCACTGCAAACCTGCCTTCTCGTCGAAGCCGAACATCAGGTTCATGTTCTGAACCGCCTGCCCAGCCGCGCCCTTCAAGAGATTGTCGATGCACGACACCAGCACCGCACGCGTGCCATCCGGCGCAAGCTTGAAACCGATGTCGCAGTAATTTGTGTTCAGAGAGAACTTGATCTGCGGCAGTCTGGCTGCGCCGAAAATCCGTACCCAGGGCTTCCCGGCATAAAACTCGCGTAGCGATTGTTCCAACTCTTCTGCCGTCACCAGTTTTGTCAGCTTCACGTAAATGGTCGAGAGGATTCCCCGCGGAATCGGCAGCAGGTGCGGAGTGAACTGCAACGAACAGCCGCTTAGGCCAAGCTGTTCCAGCATCTCTCCGGTGTGCCGGTGGCCAAATACGCTATAGGCCGCAAAATCTCCGTCCACCTCAACGAAGTGAGTTTTCGATGTGGGGGACTTCCCTGCTCCCGACACGCCCGACTTGGAATCGCAAATGATGCCGTGTGCAACGTCGACATGGCCCGCCCGCAGCCACGGCGCCAGCGCCAAAATGATTGACGTGGGATAGCATCCTGGATTCGCCAACAAGGCCGCGCCTTTAATCTCGCCCGCGTGCAACTCCGGCAATCCGTATACCGCGGCTTCGTCAAGTGCCGCCGCCGATTGCGCGTCATCATCATTAAATCCGTACACGGCACGATTGCCGGCCTCTTTCAACCGCCATGCGCCGCTCAGATCGACCACGCGAAAGCCCCTGCCAATTGCCTCCGGCACCAACTCGCGTGAAAACTCATGCGGTGTCGCCAGAAACAGTACATCCACACCGGCGTCCTTCATCCGCTGCCAGGAAAAACTCTCGAACGGAAAGCCGCCGTTACCGGCAATCTGCGGGTAGGCCTCGCTCAAGTCCTTGTACGCGCTGTCACCGTTGCGGCTGAACAGGAGCGGCTTTTTCACGTCGCCATGCCGCGCCAGCAGGCGCACCAGTTCGAAGCCGGAATAACCGGTCGCTCCAAATACCGCGGGTTGTATGGACTGTCCCATCTGTTCGTTTACCGAAAATACCCGCGTATGCGGTTGGTCAGTCTCTCCGCCGTGGCGTTATCAGGAGCGATCACCAGAATCGTGTCATCGCCGCCGATGGTTCCCACGACCTCTTCCCACTCCTCGCCATCAATTGCGGCCGATACTGGTTGAGCGCTGCCCGCGCTGGTCTTCACTACCACCAGGTTCTGCGCAGTTTTCACCTCGTAAACGAACTCCTGAATTAAGCGCTCGATCGACGGCAGAAACGCGTCGGGAACTTCGCCCTGAGGAAACTTATACCCGTTAGGGGTTTTCACCAGCCGCAGTTCATGCACGTCACGCGAAAGTGTCGCTTGCGTCACCCGATGCCCACGCCGGTAAAGCCGCCGCCGGAGCTCCTCCTGGCTGGCTACGTCCTGGTTGCTGACCAAGTCGCGTATGGCAGAATGGCGTGACAACTTCGACATGGCATAAATATACATCTTTATGCATATTAATACAAACTGCTGGGCCCCGGCGACGCTGTGTCGATCAAATATTTCTCCGGGACTTTGGAGGGACAGCTGCTGGGAGGCTCGTTTGGCGCCGAACTGCTCCAGCTTTCAGCCGGCGGGATCCTCTTGCTGAAGGAATCGCCGTGCCACCGCGGCGGCGTCTTGCTTTTCGCCATCAACTGCGTAGTTCATTCTCCGCATTTCGTCGGCAGTAATGCGCCCGGAAATCTGATTCAGGGCGGCGCGCGCAGATGGGCACAGCTGGAACATTTCCGGTCGCACGATCAGGACGGCATCATAGGGTGGAAAGTAGTGACGGTCGTCTTCGAGCACGACGAGTCCCAACGCCGCGATCAAGCCGTCGGTATTCGACCCAGCCACAATGTCAACGGAATGGTTCTCCAATGCGCGGTAGAGCAACCCCAAATCCATCACGCGGGGGGCTTCCGCAAATTTGAGGTCATAGGTTTGGACTAGCCCCGAATAGCCGTCACGCCGCTCTAGAAACTCGTAGCCCACACCCAACTTCAGTTGGGGCGCCACGGCTTCCAGTTGTGACAACTTCGAAAGGCCAAAGCGACGGGCGTCGTCGCCTCTCATCAACATGGCAAAACTATTGTCGAAGCCCAGAGGAGGCAACACATCAAGATCAAAACGGCTGCGGTACTGTCGCTTGACTTCTCCGTAAACCCCCGAAGAATCGCCTTGCGCACTCTCCTTCAACACGGCCGCCAGTGCCGTTCCCGTGTATTCCGGGAAGACGTCTATGCGGCCGGCAAGAATGGCCTGCTGACAGATGTAGGTACCGGCAAGGTAAAAGCGGCTGCCAACTCGTGCTTGGCAGGATCGCTCGAGAAGCTGCATCGCCAGTTCCCCTAGGATCAATTGCTCAGTGAAGTTCTTGGAACCGACAACGATGTCCGGCTTTCGTGACGTGCAAGCAGCGGCCAGCAACACCATTCCGGAAACGAATGCGCGTCGGTCGAGCATGTCAGTGCTGCCTGCGGGCGAGCAGTTTTTCTACGCCACCAAGCAGGAAATCAGCCAGCAAGGCCATCAGCGCGGCGGGAATTGCGCCAGCCAGGATCACTCCGTTATCGACCATGGCGATGCCACGGAAGATGAACTCACCCAGCCCGCCCGCTCCGATCGCTGCGGCAATGGTTGCAACACCGATCGTGATCACGGTGGCCACCCGGATTCCAGCCAGAATTACCGGCGATGCAAGGGGCAATTCAACCTGCCAGAGCAGTTGGTGTGAGGTGAGGCCCATAGCGACTGCTGCCTCCCGAACCGGATCGCTGATTCCGGTGATTCCCACGTAGGTATTGCGAACCACCGGGAGCAGCGCATAGAGGGCCAGCGCGAAGATCGCGAGACGGTCTGCGCGAGCGCCCAGCCACGGCAATGGCAAGAGCAGTCCAAAAAGCGCCAGGCTGGGAATGGTCTGAATGATGTTGGTGCTACCCAGAATCAGGGTTTTTAGTTTCGGCTTCCGCGTTAGCAGGATTCCCAGCGGAACCCCTACCGCAACCGCAAGCAACATCGATACGCCAACTAGCCACAGATGTTCGCCAGCCAGCATTGCGACTTCGTGTTTGTGAGTGAGCAGGAAGTTCACAGCTCAAGTCCTTCGATTGCCGACCCTGCCGTCCGCGCGCCAGACCTGTAAAACACTCCGCAGCATCCGGCCTCAGTTTCGAAATAACTCGCCCGCCGTTCGATACACCTTCACATATTCCTGGGCCAGCGCATCGTCGGGTCGTAGAAATTCTTCTGGCGTATAGATGTTCCGCATTCTCCCCGACTCCATCAAAGCAATGCGATCGCCCAGCATCAGAGCTTCGCCCACGTCGTGGGTCACGAAGACAACAGTCTTCCGCAGCTTTTCCTGCAACCTCAGGAATTCCATCTGGATCTCGGCCCGTGTGATTGGATCAAGCGCGCCAAACGGCTCATCCATGAGTAGGATCGGCGGATCGGCCGCAAGCGCGCGCGCTAACCCGACACGCTGCCGCTGGCCGCCGGAGAGTTCGTTGGGATAGCGTTTAGCGAAATCGTGGCTGGGCAACCCAACCAGTGTAAGAACTTCCTCCACGCGGTCGGCAATTCTCTGCTCATGCCACTTCTCCAGCTTCGGCACCAGCGCTACATTGTCCCAAACCGTGTAGTGAGGAAAGAGGCCAACGTCTTGGATAGCGTAGCCAATCCCGCGGCGCAGGGTGATCGGATCCCACGCAAGGCTCGACCTGTCTTCCACCAGCACGGTGCCGGCCGTCGGGACCAGAAGCCGGTTAATGAGCTTTAAGCAGGTGGTTTTGCCCGAGCCGCTGCGCCCGAGCAGCATCAGAGTTTCGCCACGATACACCAGCAGGTTCAAATCCGAGAGCAGTACTTTCCCGGCGGGGAGCCTGTATTCGACGCCACGAAACTCAATCGCGCTGTGGGAGGTATCGCTCATCTCGATCGAAAATAGCCGCGGTGACCAGCGTTTCGCATCAGCGTATCAGAACTCTCTCGCGGGGCATTCGCGTAGGCGTTGTCGCTAGAGTGGCACAAAACAAAAAGGGCACCCGAAGGTACCCTTAATCCGAAATCTGGCTGCGAGACTAGCGCCGTCCCCAACCGCCTCCGCCGCCGCCACCGGATCCGCCACGGCCACCGCCGCCGCCACGACCTCCGCCGCCGCCGCCGAATCCACCGCGGCCACCGCCGCCACCGCCGCCGCGAGGACGGTCGGTCTTGGGACGGGCTTCGTTAATGTTGAGGTTGCGGCCGCCCAAGTTGGTGCCGTTCAACGCCTCCATCGCCTTGGTTGCAGCGTCGTCGTCCGTCATTTCGACAAACGCGAAGCCGCGTGGCTGGCCGGTGTCTCGATCCGTTACGATGCTCGCCTTGTCGACTGGGCCGTAGGCTTCGAATAAGCCGCGAAGCTGTTCCTCTGTCGCATCAAACGGCAGGTTCCCGACATAAATATTCTTCATAGTCGCCTCACTTCTCCAATGGGAGGCCGTTTCGCGGATCAGGGATCGATGGCGCAGCGCGGCCGCTGGTTAGGGTGTTTACGTTTGTTGACTCAGCTTGCAACTCGCATAGCCGGGTAAAACACGACGGAGAGCAGATGCCCGCTCTCCATCGTGTAATTCTTCTTAGAGAACCTGTACGTTTTCTGCCTGCCAGCCCTTGGGGCCGCGCTTCACGTCAAAGCTCACCGCCTGACCTTCCTGCAGCGAACGGTAGCCGTTCGACTGGATGGCCGAGAAGTGAACGAAAACGTCTTCGCCGTTCTCTCGTGAAATGAAGCCAAAACCCTTGTCGCTGTTAAACCACTTAACTGTTCCTTGTTCCATTTGATTCTTGAATGTCCTTCGTGTTGATCTTGCGCTGCGGGATCGGTAGGTTACAGGCAGGAATCGCTCGTACTGAGGGAGGGATGACTGCTGACGCGCCGTTCAAACACACGCAACTCAACTATACACCAATTGAGTTGGCTCCATGACGGCGGCCCGGCTGACCTCTCCGTTAAGCCACGCGAATTGCGTACCCGCTCGCGCGATGCGGGTCAGCCTGAGTGGGGCCTGCAAGTCATTTCGCCGGCAAAACTAGCGTGCTGCTCACAAGCGGCTATTGAACCAGCAACAGCAGCCGGGTGCCGGAATCCAGGTACACGGTGCTCTTGGCCGATTGCAAAATCGTCCCCGGATCGCCCATGGAGTAGCTGGCGATTGTGGTCTCCGGGAGATAACAAACCCCCGGGTGCATTGCGGTTTCGGCTACCGAAGTCGCACCCCGCACTCCGAGCCCCTTGCTGAGAGTGTCGCCGCCAGCACTGCCATCTGACCTTCCAGCGGCTTGTGACATCTGAGACACCCTCCCGGCTGAGTTCGCTCCGTTATCGGCAGCGACCGGGTCAACTCCGCCTGGCTCCCAGCGAGGAGCGACGCTAACCAACGCCATCGTCAGCGGAACTTCCTTTCCGTCCTTCATTTGCGCCTTGTCGAACAAGATGCCCAACTTTGACGGCCCTTCCTTGTCCGCTTTTACTTTTATTTCAGTCACCTTGCCGACGATGTGCGTTCCTTTCGGTAGTTCTGTTCCGTCTTTGAGCTTAGTGGACTCGGTCAAGCGAGCCGTCACGGCGTCTCCCACGCTGACTTTCTTGGGATGTACAACCTTTTCCAGGACCGCGTGGATCTCGGGGGAGGTCGGTGGCGCTGCGGTAGCCGCGGGCTGTCCCTGGGCACTCAAAGAGCTCGGTAAGGTAACCATCGCAACAACGAGGAAAAGCATGAAGGCGGACCAAATCGTACAATTTCGCCAAGACATGATAAATTCTCCGATCGATGTAACTGTTTGAACCTGATCGCGCAACCTGCGCGCGATCTCCGGCCGATATGGAAAATATACTCTTGCGTCACGCTTCGTGGACAGTCGGTGAACATTGCCGTGTGACAAAATGCTGGGCTCGCTATGCGAACTGCTCTGCCACAGATTTCCGCAGTGCAGTTGGTTTCCAAGAGCCTGCATGCACGGTCCGAACCTGTGATTTCGTCGTCGGGTTACCTGGCTAGCACTAATAGCACATGCTTCTGGACCATGACCAAGCACCTCTGTGTGTTGCAATCCGCCATGAAACGGGATTTTGTAAGTCTAGTTGTCGATTAAGCCCGTTATTACTTGACATATAACCAACGCGACAGCAAAATTCGAGAATTGGGACCCATCGGGCAACTCCCCGGCCGATGCCGATTCTCCTCCCTCAACACGTTGTCGACATATCCAATAGGATTCTGTCGGCCCAGAACGGGCAAACCAAGCCTCGGAAGGAAGATTCAATGCGCTTTGGAACGATATCTAAAATGGTTCTACTGGTTGTGGTGGCCGCGGTGTGTATTCCCCCGGCTTCAGCGCAGCAGGTTCGGTATTTTCCGGACTTCTCGACGGGCGCCAGTAATCTGCAGATGACTGGCAGCGCGCACATTGCAACTTATCACTCGGCGGCTGTACTCCGTCTCACCGACGGATATCCGGGAGTCGGAGCGACCCATCCCGAAACCGCGTCGACCTGGTTCAAAATACCGGGCCCCAACCCGTACGTGGGGCAGCAGGTGGTGAACTTAGGATTTACCACCTATTTCAAGTTCCAGATCCATACCGCCGCGATTTGTTGCGCCCCAGGTGACGGCTTTGCTTTCGTCATCCAGACCTCCTCTTCCACCGCCCTTGGCAGCGGCTTCGGAGGAATTGGGTACGCAGGGATACCCAACAGCCTGGCGGTCGAGTTTGATACTCATCTGGACGCTTCCAATTCCGACCCAAACGCAAATCACGTGGCCGTGCAGAGCTGCGGAACCCAAGCCAACTCGCCCATTCACCTTAATCCGCCTAATGGTTGTCTGGTGGGATCGGGGATCAATAGCACCACCATTCCCCATTTGGGCGTCACCTGTGGCACTTCAACCTGCGCCGACGGCGTACCTCACGAAGCTGTTATCGAATACACTGCGCCCGCCAGCGGCATCGGCAACGGGACCTTGATGGTTTATATCGATCAGCCCTTTATTCCCGGGACTCACACTCCGTGCCCGAACACCACGATCCCGGGTTGTCCGGTTGCCGCGGTGGCCGCCATCAACATCCCGTATAACATCGACAGCGCTCAAAACCCGCAGGGAATTTCGCTCACCGGCGGCACCTCTGGATGGGTAGGCTTCACCGCCGACCAGCCGAACGTTCCAGAGGCGCACGACATCTTGGCTTGGGAGTTCACTCCGCATGCTCCAGCGCAGGTGACGCAGGTCATCCCGCCGGGTGGCACCGAGGCGGATTACGTCTTCGGCGGTCACCATATGGGCGTGAATTACTACTGCAATCCCAATATCGTGAATGGTTGTTTCGCCAACAACCCCAATGACCCGATCTTGATGACGGTTTCGGCAACTCCCATCACGCCCAAGGTGTTTTACAACACGCGGTTGTTGGGGACTCAGTTCCTCAATGAGCGTTGCGTGACCTACTTGCAAACTGGCGGAAACTGTATCGTCTATTCTGTGACGTGCCAAAATAACGAGGGCCCCGTGGCTTGTCCCGTGGCTCCTAACTGCACCACACTCGGCGACACGCTGAACTGCATAACATTCAACACCAGCTTCTATACTGCGGATCCGCTCACACAACAGAATGCCGATTACCTCAAGGCTGATCCCATCGGCACGAACAACTGGGTGAGTATCTTCGTCAGCTACGATCCGAATACCTTTGACGGCAAGACAACTGGTACCGGAGGCTCTTCCTCGGACTTCGTGGCCACCTTCAAGGCGCTTATAAAGCCTTAGCGCAAGAAGCGGCCTGGCACGAATTTGATCGTGCAATCGCGGATTGAACAACCCCGGTTTCGGCCGGGGTTGTTTTTTGTCCAATGTGAGTGAAAGTTGAAATGAAACACTTTCATTACGGGATGGCCAGGTCGGGACAGAGCGAGGTAAGCTCTACGCTGCGCCCTGGTAAGACTTGACTGCGTCGCGATAGACGTCCTTCAGGTCCCAGCGATCCAGCAGGCGGCCAACGCCGTTTTCCTTGCTGATCGATTCAAGAATCCGTACTGCTTCCTGGTATTGCGGGGCATACTCCTTGGTCTTTCCGCCCTCACTGAGTACCTCGCCCAACAGGTAATGGGCCCTGGCCTGCTCGACCAACAGACCCAGCTTTTCTGCGCGATTCATAGCTCGGTCCAGTTCCTGCTGCGCATCCGTCATCTTCTTATTCGCGATGAGCGCCTGTGCCAGGTAAATCGATGACTGCACCGACAGCGCCCTTAAGCCAAGCGAGTCGGCCTCTTCGACCAATTGCTTCAAGACGGGAATGGCCGCAGCCGACCGGTTTTGCACCACATCCAGCTTCGTCTGGTTGAACCGCGTCACCGCCAGCAACTGGCGGCTCTTCGACCTTGTGGCCACCTGCGACGCCTTTTCGTACTGCTGCCGTGCCGTAGTGTAATCGCCGCGGTAGAAGTAGCTGTCCCCGAGGTAGTTCAGCGCAGCCGCCAGCACGGTGTCGTTCTTAACGTCGGTGGCAAGCTTCACCGCATCTTCCAGGCTTTTTTGGCCCTCATCCCAGCGGCCGACCTCGGAAAGCACATTGCCGTAACGGCCCGTCGCTTCCACCATGAGCCAGGTCTGGTCCTTGGTCTGTTCAAAGTCTTTCAGCGATTCCTGCAGCGCGCTGATCGCAGAGGCATACTTGCCCTGCTCGGTGAATAGCGCTCCCAAGCCGCTGGAGTTGACCGCTACACCAGTCAGGTCTCCGCTGTTTCTTCCAATCTCCAGCGCCTTGAGATATTGCGTTACGGCCGTGTCGTACTGCCCCAGGTCAACGTTAACCTCAGCCAGGTTCTGCAGCGACTGTGCCATGTCGTCCGTGAGTTTCAGCTTCTCGCGGATCTGATACGCCTGCTGATAGGAAGTCAGCGCATCCTGAAAGTTGTCCATGTAACTACGGATCGAGCCGAGGTTGTTCAGGCACAACGCCTGTCTCGCTTCGTCGCCCAGGTCGCGGTAGAGCGTCAAAGCGTCAGTAGTACTCTTCAGCGCCTCGTCGTACTTGGCATGGTCTGCGTAATACGACCCCAGGTTCATGAGGACCGTCGCAGTGCCGCGTTTATCCCCGATACGCTGATAGACCGACAAGGATTCTGTGTAATGCGCGAGGGCTTCTGCGGAATTGCCCATCTTGACCTGCACTCTCGCAATCTGGTTGAGGCTGCTGGCGATGCCTTTCTCCAAGCCAAGTCTCTTGCGGATGTCCAAAGCATCGCTGAAGTTCTTCAGGGCCTCATCGAGCTTGTTCAAATCAAGATAGGCGGCGCCCATCTGCTGCTCGACCGCGGCCTTCGACTCATCATTGCCAACTTGCGTAGCCAGACTGTATGCGGAGTTCAGGAACTCCAACCCGGCCTGTGGGTTTCCCGCTTCAATCTCCACCTTGCCGCTGGCCAGCAGCGCGTCTCCGTTCTTCGAGTCGGCAGAGCGAACCCGGGCCAGCCGCTTCCGCGCCTCGTCGAAGTTACTGACCTGTTCATATAGGCCAGCCAGTGCAAGTTGCGCCTCAGCATCGTCGGGGTTTCCCTGCGTCAACTTCTCATACGCCGAAATCGCTTTCGACGTATCGTTCATGATCACAGCGTGGTTAGCTTCCACCAGGTACTTCTGCTGCGCGGGCAGGGTATCGCTCAGCGTCACCGCACGGCGTGACGCCTGTTCTGCTTTGTCGTCGAAACCCAGGCTGTGGTATGACAGCGCCAGCTTTGAATAGGCCATCGCAAAATTAGGGTCTTCGCCAATGGCGTCTTCGAACTTCTTGGCGGCATCCCGGTCTTTCCCCGAACGCGCTAGCTGGAGACCTTCGTCGTAAGCCCGAAGCGCCGGCACCGACTTGGTTAGCACATATTGCCCGCGACCTTTCAGCTCCTTTTGAACATCGGGATCGGTCGACAGATTGGCGCGCACCTGCGACGCCAAGTCGTCCAGTCCACCGAGAAGCTCTTTCTCGTTCGGAACATCCGTCTTGAGCTCAAAGTTGCGATCGTGCTTCAGGTCGTAGACCGTCGCATTAATCCGTATCTGATCTCCAAACTTCTGGTACTGCCCGTACACGATGGTGTCTGCGTTGGTGAAATCAGCAATGCGCTTTAGCATCGACAAGTCAAGCTGCGACTGGGGCGAAATGTGAAGATCGCGCAAAACCTGCTGCAGGCGGCTGGGTGAAACCAATCGCACCGTGCGGGATTGTCCGATATCAGTACTCAGCGTCTCCGAAAGGCTCGACGCCAGCCAGTTCAAGCTCGGGTCGCTGGATGAGTTGTAAAACGGAACAATCGCCAGTGACAGCGCCGCAGTCTGCGCAGTCTTCCCTCCGACTAGGCCGCCGGTTCTCGTTTTGACAACGATCCCAACACCCACCGCCAGCACCAACCCAGCGATACCGATCGCCACCCACTTCATGGAGAAACGCTTCGGCAACGCAGCTGCGGAATCCGCAGCGGACGACGCGCCGGCACCGATCACAGGATTCCCAAAAACCGATGAGCCTAAGACAGAACGCCCAGTACTGCTCGATCGAGTGCGCTTGCCCTCAAAGATATCCAGATCGTCGAGCAGTTCCTGAACACTGTTGTACCTGGCCTTCGGGTCACGTTCCAGGCATTTGGCGGCGATCAAGCTCAATGCCGGCGGAATGGTCGGGTCAACCTCCGCCAGCGGAACCGCGCGTTCCTGGGTCCGTTTCACTAGGCTCGCAATGGCGCTCTCGGCACGGAACGGAATATTTCCCGTCAACAGTTCGTAAAAGATCAGGCCCATGGTGAACAGGTCGGAGCGGGCATCCAGTTCGGATCCCATCGCCTGCTCGGGAGACATGTACTCCATCGTCCCGATCATCATGCCGGTCTGCGTCATCCCGTTGCTCTGGACGGTCTTCGCCAATCCGAAATCCATGATGACTACGCGGCCCGATCCGTCTTTCATAATGTTGCTGGGCTTCAGATCGCGATGGATGACGCCTTCCTGGTGCGCTGCCAGCAATCCGGAACACGACTGCCGCATGATGTTGACGGCTTCCTTCGGGTGCAGCTTCCCTTCGCGCGTCAGGATCGTGCGTAAGTCCTCACCCTCGATGAATTCCATGGTGATGAACTTCACACCATCGGCCTCGTTCAGGTCGTAAATGCGAATGATGTTTCTGTGCGTGACCTGTCGTGCCAACACCAGTTCCTGCTTGAAGCGAGCAAGAATCGCGGGATTGCCTGCCAAGTCGGGTCGAATCACCTTGAGCCCGACTGTGCGGTCGACTTCAAGATCGTGAGCCTTGTACACCGCGCCCATTCCGCCCATGCCCAGCAGCTTCTGGATTTCGTATCGACCGCCGAGGACTGTGCCGATCTCGAGGACTGTCGCTCCGATTGCAGCGTAAATCGGACTAGGCGTGCCCGAACTGGCATCGCGCCCCTTCTTCGTGGGCACAACTGTGGCGTCGTTGGAAGAATCGCGCTTGACCGGTACAGGAGACGCGCCGGACTTTGCCGGGGCAGGAGACGCCGGCTCCGCCATGGTGATGTCTGGAAGCGGTACGCCAGCGGCCGTCATCGCATCGGAGTCGAGAGCCGGCTGCGGCATGGCAGCGGAACTCTCTCCGCTGGAGACAGCAGTTCCCTCTTGCGCTCTCCGAAATGCTCGGTCCGCGTCGTCTGGCATTTTTCCCACAGTGCGTGTTGCCTAACTGACCCTAGCATCCACCCCACGCAAGGGCCAGTTATCTTCGCAGTATAGCGTGCTTTCGGAGTTCTCGATTGCGGATTCTGCCTATGTCAATACTAGTCAACAGGCCACTGAAAAGGTTATCGGCACAGGCAACACAGAGGTTGGTTTCCGGCTACGCACCTAAGTGCTATAGAGCTCACGCTTCAGGTGATTCTTGGCCTCCAAAGACGTAACGCGAAGGCCCACATAGCGGCCGGCAAGAACATCGCGACACCCGTGGCAACCGCTATAGTTCGGGGTGAGAAGCCTGCGTCAATCGCCCGACCAGCAATCCAGGAAGCCGCCGCCAGCACGAACATGGAAATCGCCAGGTCGGCGCCGAAAATTCTTCCCAGGAAGCGGTCCTCAGTGTTCAAGTGCAAAAGGGTCGTGGAGAACACCCAAACCGTTGACGTCCCCGAGTGCGCAAAGACGATTACTGCGAGCGCAAACCACAGGCTGTGAGCAGTACCGAGCAATAGATATCCAATGCCGCCAAAAATGAACCCGAACAACACGCCTATCCGAAGATTGCTCTCACGCTGTCCCGTCACGCGCGACGCCAACAGCGGTCCGAGGAGAGCGCCTACCCCGCGAGCGCCCATCAACAAGCTCATTCCGAACAAGGCTGCGCGCGCATGTGACAGGCCTGCGACTGGAACCGTGAAAACTCGCTCTCCCATTACGGGCAGCAGCACCCATGATGTGCCAAGAATGCTGACTCCGCCTTTAAGTGAAACCACGGCTGCCAGTTTTGGGTCGCGAGCGATGTAGCCGATGCCTGCGCGTATAGACGACCATCCGGCCACACGGTCTTCCGGGTGCCTGCTCGCCTCGTCAGCATGCGATTCGGCGAAGTGCATGCGACCGATCAGTATTGCTGAAACTGCGAACGACAGTGCGTTCAGCACGAAGACCGCGTCTCTCCCCAGCCATGCTGCCACCAACCCTCCCAGCACCGACCCAATTGCCAGGTCGAACGACCAGGTGGCGGAGGAGAGCGTGTTGGCGACGATCACATCGTCTTCCGCAACGACGCTAGGTATGACCGCATTGCGCGCCGGCTCGAAGAACGCCACCATCACGGTTTCAAGAAACAGCAGCGGATAAATAATCCACACTGTACCGGGCGACCGCACCAGCAACATGCAGGCCACAATGATCATCCGCAGAAGGTCGCTCACGATCATCACCTTGCGGCGACTGAAGCGATCGTTGACTATTCCGCCCAGCGGGCCGAGCAGCGTATGCGGCAACACCTGCAGCACCAGCGCCAATGCAACCGAGGAAGCCTTTCCCGTCAGGTCGAGCAACAGACTGTAGATGGCGACGGTGTAGAACCAGTCTCCGTTTTCGCTGACAATCTGGGCAATCCAAAGCCTGCGAAAATTGCGGTTTTCGTGGACAAGTCGAAGATAGTTGGAAACGCTGACGCCGGAGGATGCCATGCGAAGCACTCAGCGTATCAAAGGTCAGCACACGACTCGGACGCACCCGTGCCATTGGGCCGAAATTCAAGACCTTACTGCTACACAATTCTTCGGTGTCGAACGCCTAAATCAGTTCCCGACTTCGATCGAGGTCGATCGCGCTACCGCGGGAACTGCAGTTTGGATCGCCCCCGGCGGAACACGTGTCGGTTGGTGACGCAGCGCGTTGACGGTCATGCGTCCGACAGCATAGATGCCGTAGATGATGTTTGCACGCCAAATGTCGTTGCGGAAGGTGAGGATTTCCCGGCGCAGGTACCGGAACGCGTGGTTCCCAGGCTTAAAGCTGGCAGCCGGGGAATTTGCATTGAGCCCTGGGCTGACCGGCTGACAGTCCTGCAACTGGATGACGGCGATCGAGCCATCGGTAAACATCACGTCCCCCGTCGCATTCTGCGTCGTCGTGGATAAGCCCGAACGAGAAACATACGTGACCGACCTAACGCATCCGGCGAAATTCAGGTCGCGAACAACCTTCGCCCGCTCTTCGTCAATATCAGGAGCAATGTGGTGCACAAATCCCTTGTACTTGACCGAAAGCACTGCGCCGGTATCGTGCGTGGACGAACTCACCCACACACCATCGCTTGCGCCTTCGGGTGTCCACTCCCAGATTCTCAGGTGGTCGCGCCGTCCGTAACTGTTAAGACCTTTCTGCCAGTTCATGTCCTCCGGTTTGCCATCCAGCAGAAAAGTCGTCATGGGCTGTTGCGCATATCCACTGTTATTCAGTAGGGCATAGAAATTGCGCTCCAACGAGTGCTTCGACACCGGATCGCTGTTGTGCCACCCGGCCTCGTGAAACGCAGCCTGCACCTGCTCGCGGGATCCCAGAAACACCAGATTCAACAAATCTGCGCTGACCGATTTCTTTGTGGTCGATCGCTGCGGAATCTGTTGCACCCAGGCGTCGAGCTGCAAGGTCTCGGCAGGAATGACCTCCGGAATATCCTTCGCTACCGCAGGAAGCGAGGACACCGGCGACGTTGTCTTGAGACGAATGTCGGTTCCCGCCGGATAATAAATCTCCGGCTCGGGAAATATCGGGAAAGTTGCCTTGTAAATAATCAGGCCCAGGTCGGAGTATGGATTCCACGTCGGCAGGTGAATCAACCGGCTGTTGATTCGTCCCTGGAAAGTGTCACTGCTCAACACGCCTTGAATGACGCCGTGTTTGACCTGTTCGCGAGCGTTTTCGATTTCCTCGACGCGCGCCGAAAATGCAATCGTCGATCCGTCTTCATAGGCGGCCTCATCGAACTCGAGTTCCAAGGCGGCGGTCTCATGTCGAATGCCCCATCCCACTTTGCGTTTGCTACGCACCACGCCAGAGATCTGGGTGCCCATGGGAAACACAACGTCGCCTGCGCAAGTAAGTTCTTGCGTCAGGACGGCTCGCACACGATCGCCAACCTGCGCTGTGTAGGTGGAAACGGGATCGGCGAGCCGAATCCACATTGCCTGGCCCGCGGGCAATTGATCGCAGCCAAATGCCGCACTGCCGAACCACACGAGATACAAGAATGCGAGCCCGCGGCCGAGACCGAGCAGGATTCTCATGTTAAGAAGACGCCTTCCCACATCTGATTTTGGTAATAAATAATCATAACCGATGGTGGCGCCGACACCCCATTGCACCAGAGTAATTCGGCTGGTTCCTATGATGAACAAGATGTAACATCAGCACGCCTAATGCCTTGATCCAATTCCCTTCCGATTACCCCACAACATGCAAACGCCCCGGACAACCCGGGGCGCCTGCGTTCGTTAAGATTGATTCCAGTATCGTCTGGACTCTAGAACTTATTCCAGAGGTACTGGTTGTAAACGTCGTGGTGATACTGCACTTCTGGCGCCTTGACGAAAGTCCCCAGCAGCCGAGCGCAACGATCGGCGGAGGCCTGCTTCAAGTCAGCAAAACGCCCCTTCACATCCTCACCCAGAAGTTTCGTGGTCCATTCGGACTTACGGAAATTGTCCAGTGCGTCATAGATGTTGTCGGGCAGATACCGCTCGGCTTGGCGAAGGTTCTTGATCTTCGCGGTTTCGCCGAACAGACCGGTCTTAAACACCGTTAGCATGACCAGGTAGGGGTTCGCATCGGGAGCAACCGAGCGGACCTCAACACGCATGCTCTTCTCATTGCCAATCGGGATACGGATCATCGAGCCACGATCGACCGCCGATGCCTTGATCTGGTTGGGCGCTTCGAAGTGCGGATCGAGACGACGATAGGCGTTGACGCTGGAGTTAAACACCAGGCAAGTATCGTTGCCGTGAGTCAGGAAGCGGTCAACGAACTGCCATCCCATCTTGCTGAGCTTTTCCTCGCCTTTCGGATCCCAGAACAAGTTTTTGCCAGCCTTGTTGATGGACACGTTGGTGTGCATACCGCTGCCGTTCACCCCTACAACCGGCTTGGGCAAGAACGAGGCGGTGAGCCCCATGTTGGTAGCCACCTGGCGGCAGATCAGCTTGTAAAGCTGGATCTGGTCCGCTGCCGCGGCAACCTCGCCGTAGCCGTAGTTAATCTCAAACTGCGAAGGCGCCACTTCGGGGTGGTCTTTTTCGTTCTGGAAGCCCATCGCCCGCTGCACTTCGGCGGTCGTATCGATGAACGTACGCAGCGTATCTCCCGGCAGCGAGTGGTAATAACCGCCGGTGTTGACGTATTCGAACTTCCCGGTTTCGTCGTAATGCCGCTCAGCATCTTTCCCGGCGAACAGGAATCCCTCGATTTCGTTGGCGGCATTCAGCGTGTAGCCTTCCTTCTTGTACAAGTCCGCCGCAAATCCCTTTAGTACGCCACGGATGTCGGCCCCGTAGGGAGACCCGCCCTTGTCGATGACCTCGCCGAACACCAGGATCTTGCCCGGCCCGAACACGTCGGCCGGCCCCCAGTAGAAAGCGCTCCAGTCGATGCCCAGTCGCAAGTCGCTCTCGCGTTGTGCTGTGAACCCGCGGATCGACGAGCCGTCGAACGTCATGTTGTCCCAGCTCTTGATCAGGAACTTCTTGTCATAGTCGAGCATGTGCAGACGGCCTTCGAGGTCGCTGAACAGCAACGTCACGGCCTTGATGCGCTTTTCGTCGGTGAGATACTTCAGGCGTTCTTCCTGAATCTTGTGGGTGGCCACGCGCTTGAGGCGCTGTTCCTTCGCCTGTAGATTCAGTTCCTCTAGTTCGTCATACGGAAGTGCCAGGAAATTACGAAGTTCGTTTGACATGAATCTCCTCAGGATGGGGATTTGGAACCGCCACGGTGAAGTTGGATTTGTTGGCGATCACTCTTGAGGGTATAGCTTGGCCATTTAACACCGCCAATTAAAAGCGTTAATGATTGATATTGACGGAATTTATCGAACGAACGATGGCGGCGGAACAACTGCATCTCCGCGCTGTTTCACGGTTTTGCAGCGACTTTTGTGCAATCTGCCCAAAACGGGTCTTGGCGCCGTTACCCAACCCTCTATCAGCCGCGTTCGAGACGCATGCGCAACTTGAGTTCCGACCCTCCACGCGCGAAGGCGACCTCCGTCATCAAGCTTCGCATCAGGCAAATCCCGCGTCCATTGCTCTGCGTACCGGCGGCGAAATTATCAGCATCAGCCAATGCAAGATCGAATCCCTGCCCGGGATCGCGAACCGAAATCGTGATCTCCGCCGCGCTCGCTTCTACCACGCAATGAATCGTCTTCGCGGCATTGTCGCCGCAACCGTGCAGCGCCGCATTCGCCAGCGCCTCCTGCAGAGCAACCAGAATGTCGATTTGGTCTTCCTCATCAGGACAGTGCCCACAAACAAATTGCATTACTCTTTCGCGCGATTCCGCTACCGATGCCAGATCGCCAGGACACTCAAATTCCTGGCGCGCGATGATCGCCGAAGCTTCGTCGGCATCCCGCATCCGTTCACTGTGAGGGTTCTTCGGAACAACCCCTGCCTCACTCGAATCCGATAAATTCCAGCCTGGGATCTGAACTTCGTCATTCGCATTGGGCGTGAGTGGCACTCCTTGCATTATGTGGGCAGTCGACTCCGCTCGCCAGCACCGAAAGCGAAATACAGATTAAAAGTCTGTGAACATGCTTCGCCTCGGAGGCTGTTATCAACTCGACTACATCTAACAATTACCCGGCAATTGATCTCTCCGCAATGAAAGTTATGCATGATGGAGTTACGGGCGAACGAACCAAATTGCGATCACCGTAATCAATGACAATCACGTTCCGGAACTTCCGGACGATAAAAGCGGAAAGACTATAGAGAGAACAAATGTTGCGAATTGAAATTCAGTCATGGAACGGCGTGGCCACGCTCCATTGCTTCGGCCGCGTAGTTTTCGGTGTTGAAGCGGAAGCCTTGCGCGCGATGGCGCAGTCACGACCAGAATCGAGCGTACGGCTCAGCCTGGCTGGTGTGGAAAAGGTTGACGCTACCGGGTTGGGATTGCTCGTCGAGTTGCAGAATTGGGCCGCCGACACCGGACGAAACCTGGTGCTGATTGATCTGTCGCTGCCCGTCTGGAGACTGGTGATTCTCACCAGGCTTTGCGCCTGGCTGGAGATTTCCTACTCCGACATACCAGGCGCGTTCGAAAACAATGAGTGCGGCCAGCAAGAGATGATCGCCTAGCTCATTTACTCTCCGTGATCGGGACTGTCGTCGGCGCAAGACTCCACCCTCGCAGCTTCACCTGCGGTTTACCCTTCGCGGCCGATCCGGGATATTCAATCTCAACCTCGCGCGTCTCGCCCGGCAGCAGCGACACATAGTTGTCGCTGTAGTACGCGGGCAAAATCCGCGATCCGTCAGCATTTACGAGCGTGAGCTTGTTCGACAGGGCAGCCGCAGTTCCCTTGTTCTCCAGCTTCACATGTACGTTGCCAGTATCGGAGCCTCGACGCCACGTTGCCGAAGTGGCCAGCAACTCCGCTGGCAGACGCGTCAGTTGCCGGTAGATTGGTACTGCTGCCGCCAGCCAATACAAATTGTCTGAAGCCACCTGCCCCGCGGCATTCTTCAACTCCAGTTTCACCAGCACCACGTTCATCCCCATAACCGGCCCGAGGTCCAGCTTGAATCCCCCCGTCACATCGTTGGCCGCGACGTCTTTCTTCTCCTCGTGCTGCAGCAGTTGCTTGTTGTCGAGCGAATACACCGTCGCCTTCACTGTCATGTCCGGGTGCGCTGTAGTCGTGGTGTTTACCACCGCCACGCTGTAGTCCGACAAATCCAGCTGCACGTGCAGAGGCTCGCAAGCCTTCTTCACGCCGTAGAACGACGCCTGCGTGTCGTAATCCGAGCTCAAAATCTGCCACATGTTGCTCGGCCACGCCGGCTGCGTCATCCATAACATGCGTCCAGAGTTCGGAGCCCAGAGATGCTGGTCCATGCCCTCGAAGATCGCACGGTGCGTCACGTACTGCAGCATCTGGGCCTTTCGCTCAAAGTCGGCGAGGCTGGTGCCCGCGCCAAATTCCGTCTCCACTTCCTTCATGAACGGCTCGATCTCACCGTTCCCGCTCTGGTGCCAGTCGTGATAAGCCCACGCATCGCCAATCGGCCACTGGTCTTCCTTCGGAATCCACGCCTCCAGCGACTCCATCGTCGAAAGCGACACCGTCCCCGTTTCCACCGAGAACCCGTGGTTCCACAACGTGTAATACAGCCTCGGGTCCTGGAACTTGTACGGCCCACTGTTCTGCAGATTCACCTGGTTCGAGCTGGGCGAGTAATACCGCGTGCCATCGTACTTATCGAGCAGTTCAATGATCCCTTTATTCAGTATCGGCGACGGCACGCCCTCATTCCGTCCGCACCACACCACGATCGACGGATGGTTGCGGAACCGCAACACCGTGTCGCGCGTGTTGTCGAGAAACAGCGGAATGTCGAGCGGCTCGGTGTTGTAGTCCTGTGTCGTCGTCCAGAAGTCGTTCCACACCATCATCCCGTACTCATCAGCCAGCTCGAAGAACGTCTCCTCCGTGTTCTGGCCCATCCAGTTGCGGATGATGTTGACGTTCGACTCGCGATGCAGCCGGAAGTATGGCTCCAGTTTCTCCCGCGACACACGCTTGCGCGAATCGTCCATGCCCCAACTTCCGCCGCGCGCCGCGATGCGCACTCCGTTGACCTTCAGCACCAGGTAGTGCTGCATCGCCGGATCGTTCGCCGGCGTTACCGCCGGAGACGTCTCCCCTGCCGGCGTCAGCGACGCTGCCCATGCCAGCCAATAATCTTTCCACTCCTTCGGCAGCAACTCCGGAAACGCATCAGGCGCCGGAATCTGCCGTATGCCCTCATGCGTTAGGTTCACTACCTGCTCGCCCCGCGCCCGTGCCGTCGTCGGCGAAACCTCCACCCGCCGCAATTGCCCGTTGCTGTCCAGCAGACCAACTTCGTACGTGACTTCGCGCACGCCGAACCGCACCTGCTTCGCGTCGCTCGCGACGCCACTCTCGCTGAACTCCACCTTCGCCGTGTAGAGCTCCGGCTTGCCATAACCGTTCGGCCACCACAGCCGCGGATTCTGCAACGTCAACTGCGCAAACTCCGCCGGAGCCAACTTCACTTCGCTTTTCCCGGGAGCGACCGTGACATCTTTCGTCACAGTCACGCTCTCAATCGCGACGCGCACCGTGCCCTCCACCGGCTTGTTTGAGGCATTCTCCAGTGGCACGTTAACCTCGACGTCGGCTTTGCCGGTATCCGGAAGCGGCAGCTTCGTGATTACCTGCACGTCGCCGATCTTCACTACGCCTGTCGCCGTCAGCGTCACCGGTTGCCAAATCCCAGTATCGCGATCGCGAATCGCCGGAATCCAGTCCCATCCCTCCGTCGCCATAAACGTCGGCCCGTCCAGCACCATCGCGCCGCCATTCTCGCCCGGCCCGCCCAAGACCGATTGCTCATGCGGAATCCCCGGATGCGGTGGCGGCGACACACGCACCAGCAGCACATTCGTCTGTCCCGGCTTCAACACATCCGTCACGTTGAACACTCCGCGGATAAACGCGCCCTTGATGTTCCCTAGCGACTGCCCGTTCAGCCATACCTCGGCCGCATAGTTGATCCCCTCAAAGGTCAGTGTCATTCGCCGAGCGCTCGGCGTCGGAGCCTTGAATTCATTTCGATACCAGTAGTCCTGCTTGTTCAGGCTCTCGGGAATGATCAGGTTGTTCAACCCATAGTCCGAATCCGGATACACCCCACGATCGATCATCGTGGTCAGCGCCGTGCCCGGAACGGTCGCCGCCAGCCAGCCCTTAGTGTCGAATCTCGCCGCAGCCATCTCGGCGGCCGTCGCCTTCACCGTCGGAGCCGCGGCCATCTGCCATCCGCTCGCCAGTTGCCACTGATTATCGCCCTCCGCCACGACTTCTGGCCCCTTGGGCAGCGGCTTCGCCACCGCCGCCGAATACGGCGCGCGGCTCTTCGGATACGTCGCGGGGTCTTGCGGAGCGCGATATCCCGCCTGCCCTCGCGTTTGCACCGGCCACGGCTTCGCGCCTTCCTCATACACGACCAACCCAAAGTTCGGAGGACTTCCCGCCAGCTTCTTGATCTGCTCCGCCGTCAACGCCTCGCGCACAAGCGTGAACCCAGCGACCTTCCCGCCGAAGTGCTGCCCGGTGAAACTCGGCATCATCGGGTTTGCTACCGGTACCGGCGGCCCAATCTGCACCACTGGTGCTGCTCTTCCCAGCACCAACACTCCTTGTCCTACCTGCATCCCGTCGCTGTACAGCCGGAACACCGACTGCCCATCAAACGTCGCTGCCACGAACTGCCACTTCCCTGGAGTAAGGGTCGCGGGCGCGCTGAAGCTGTTATCCGTTCCCATCCACAACATCAATTTGCCGGAGTCGAATCCGAAGTATCGCGAATATTCGGCAGTCACATCGCCATAACCAGCTACAAGCGTAGGAGCGACAATCGGCGCATCCGTATTCACCCACGCGTAGATCGTCCACGGCGAATCCGCCCGCAACACCGTGTCCTTCTCCACCATCTTCTTGTGAACGCCGTCGCCTCCTTGCAAGATCACCGCGTTGTAAGGTCCATAAACCGGTGGATCGTTCGTCGGTACAATTTGCGCCGACGCCATCGGCACCACGTACGAAGTAATAACCATGAGAGAGAAGAACCCGCTCGCCAACCGCAGAGATGGCTTCATGAATGTCCTCGTGATTTCGCCCAGATCGATTGCGATCTGTCGCATTCGGGGAGCAATTGCACAGTAACGATTTTGTGACAGGAAATCATACAGCAGGGTCGCCTGTTGTTAGGCAGTATTCAGTCTGCTTTGAACCATCACGGCACAGCAGTTCTGAGGAAACACCAACGCTCAGCGCGGTGTTGCGATTCCCGCACGGATCATCGTGGAATCTCATATCCATAGCGGACCGTACCTGACTTCCTCTTCTCCGTGTCCTCCGTGCATCCGTGGTCAATACCCTTCTACTTGTTCCCGAACGTGATACTCAGCCCCGAACTCGTACCGTAATCGCTGCCCGAAAATGTCGGCGGCGGCTGGCTGTCCCAGTCCCCATAAAACGACACGTTCCACGACAGACTTCCCGACAGCTTGATGTAGTACGAGGCATTAATGTTCGTGTACACCCGCCCGGGTTGGGAGATGGCGGGAAAAACACTTCCCGTAAATTCGATGGTGGTTTTGTTGAAGCGATAAAACTTCAGTCCGCCGGACAACCATCCAGTCGCCACATTCTGGGCGCCGCTGACGAAGACGGACGGCGCATAATTCGTTTGCTGCCACGCGAAGCCGCCCAGCAAGTAGATTTTCGTACGGTTGCTATTCATCAGGTAGCGCCCGATACCTCCGCCGATGTTCCCTTGCTGGTTAATGCCCTGCTCGGAGCTTTGCAGCAGCCCTGCTTCTCCCGAGTAAAACCAATTGTTCCAGCGCAGCAGGCGTTGTGCTCCCAGGTTCACCTGATTGCGTGTGGTGGCCGTCACGCCCGTGCTGGTCGACAGCGTCGAGTTGAACGACGCCACAGCCTGCCATCGCTCCCGCGGATAGCTCACCTCTGAGCTCAGGTTGTACTGCGTCGATTGGTTTCCTTTGGTATACGTGATTCCGGTATTGATCTGCCCATTGAACCGCTGCCAGAAATGGTCCGACGTCTGGTCCATCTCCACTACCGTCTGCCGCTCCAGCGTCGTCTGCTTGCTCGACGACTCCACCACCTCGATCGTCATCGGCTGGCCCTTCGCTATTTCCGCCGTTGACAGCGTCCCCGTGTATACTGTCCCGTCCTCCGCCTTCACCAGAAAGAGCTGCTTGCTCTCGATATGGTCGACCTTCGACCATTGCACCTGGCTGGTGCCGAGAATGTAATTCATGCTGATGTAAAGCACACCCTGCGACATACCCTTGATCTCGCCGGTAAGGTGATCGCCATTCTTCATCACGATGACGTCGGTGCTGTCCCGCGCCAACACAGGCGCAACCATAAGCAGACAGCTGATAAGTACGATTCGGATGTTCATGCCGGAGCACGCCTCTATCGAGTTTCCACGCTCCGCCGGACACCAGGACGGCAGCGGGCGTGGTGTAGGATTTGCTTTGCCTCATCCTACTGTATGCGTCGAATTGCGCACTCCGGAAAATGCTACTGGCTTGGCATCCTCCTGGTACTTGCTCTTACCTCGCGGGCCGGTGCGCAAGTCGACCAGTTTTTGCCCGAGATCGACACCTATTACAAGATCACATCTCCCGTTCGTATCTGGTTCCAGGCGAAGGAGACGAACGAAGCCGGTGTTCCCGTCACGGCCGAGATCGGTCCTAGCCTGGATTTTTTCGTAAAGTCCCCGCTCAAGTTTGAAAACGTTACGGCCTTCGATTTGGACGACTCGAAATCCCGCTTCCTAGTTATCTCGGTCGGATACCGCTATCTGCCGACCCCCGGCGACCCTCCAACGAACCGCATGGAACCCTTGTTCACGTTGAACTATCCAGTGCCTCGGCTTAACTTCCTTCTGTCGGACCGCAACCGCGCTGACCTGGACTGGAAAGGTGGCACCTTCACCTGGCGCTACCGCAATCGGATCCAGCTCGAACGGACCCTCAAATGGGGTTCGTACCACCTGTCGCCCTACGCCAGCGCCGAGTTCTTTTACGAGAGTGAATACCAGAAGTGGGCCACCACTGCGCTATACGCGGGCTGCTTGTTTCCCATTGGCAAACACTTCGAACTCAATCCCTACTACGAGCACCAGAACACCACCGGCAAGATCCCGAACCAGCAGTACAACCAGGCAGGCTTAATGCTCAACATGTATTTCAGCCGGCACTGAGGCGAATAGCCGGTATGAGGTTCAGACAACGTGTGTTGATGCGCCTTACTGGCCGTCTCCTACTCCAGCAATCCGACGTTTCGCAGGATGCGCCGCACTTTCTTCGGCGAGATCGAGAGTCGGGCCGAAACCTTCGACACTTTCTTTCCCTCCCGCTGCCACACTTTGGGGATCACGATTTCCGCGAACTCTTCCGTGACCTGCTGAAACGTCTTCTCGCCCAGAATTCCCTCCGACCACGCTCGCAAGGTCTCGTCGATGCTGGAGGCGCGCAGAATACGCGTCTTCAGCGCCATCAGGTCCTCCCACAGATGATCGCGATCTTCCGGCGCGAGCAACGCCGCAGCGCGATCAGCGCAACGTTTGGCTTCTTCCCACTCCTGGAAGAAGTCGTTGGCAAAGGTCATGCCGCGCGCTACGTAAGCCTCGGCGGTCAACCGTCGGTTCTGCGTGAGTTCGGCCCAGTGCACGGCATCTTCCGCATAGCTGCGCGCGTTGGCAGCATGAACGGCGGCGTCTGCATCCTCGCCGAGTTGCTCGTCGACGCGGGCATTCTCGGCGATGCATTGCAGAGTGCGGGCGCGGGCCATGTGAATGTGATCGTTCCTGTCGTGTGCCAGTTCGTAAGCTTTCAGCGCTTCGCTGGCTCCCAACTCGATATTTCCGCTGTCAAGGTGCAGATAGCCGGTGTTCTCTAGCACCGCGGCGATTCCACCATAGTAGCGATGCTGAGCATAGATTTCTCCCGCCCGTTGCAACTCCTCCAGGGCTTCACGGCAGATTTCTGTGTATCGAGCCAACTGCCCCTGCGCTCTCCGCGAAGAGACATCGCGACGCCCCCCCTTCGACGATTCTGCCTGGGCGTCGATATGCTTGCGCAGTTGCAATGCGATCAGCCGCTTGACGGAGGCTGCATTGACCAACGCACGCGCCAGGTTGCGATGGCTCGGATCTCTTTCGGCATACAACTGGACTGCCTTGGCAAAGTGATCCAGCGCCTCGGCGTATTTCCCCCCGTGGCGTTCCATGCGGCCCCTGGCAGACTCGATGTTGCCTAGAGACAGTACATCGTCGGTACCTGCCAATTGCTCTCTAGCTTCTTCCAGCAGTCGCAGCCCATCACTCAACTGTCCCTTCTGAAACAACAACCAACTTTCCTGGATCTGAATGACTGCTGCCAACTTCGGTGCGGGGATCGCCTGCATCAAGCGGCGGCCTTTGACTACATCTTCCATGGCCGCGTCGTACTCGCCCTTCTTGCGGTGCGCCCGTCCCTTCCAGAAATGCGCGATGGCCGCCAGCCGCTGATCGCCCAGCTCGGATTCTGCTCGAAGCACGTAATCCAGCAACTCAATTGCGCGATCGAGGCTCTCTTCCCCCAGCGCGCAAAACGCCTCCGCCATCAGCAGCTGAAGAAATGAGGTAAGCGTCATCGCTCCCCGCGAGTCAGCCGGAAACTTCATCAATAGTTGTTGAAGAAATTCCACATCGCGGTAACCCAGGTCGACCCATTGCGCCACGCGGACTACGATGCCCGCGGCACCTTCCTGCGAAGACTCTAGTCGGATGAGCGACGAGTTGCTCCGGTGGAGCAGCGCGAATCCTTGCGCCACCTGCCGCTCCATGAGGGCATGGTCGAGTTCGACTATGAAGTGAGACTGCCGGGGCATAAACGGGATTGTAGGTCGACAATCCAATTCGGTCTAGTCATGCTTTTGAGGCACTCCAGCGGCTCCGCTTGCTGAACATGATCTGATTCATGTTGATGTAGGTAAATGGGTTATAAAAAATAAATGACCCACAGTCGAACGCTAGGCCATTTTATCCACTAGTCCGAAACGGGCTAGCACCCCTTGCGCGTCGCCGTATCTCGTCGTTTAATCGTCTGGCGATCAGCACTCGGAGGCCATCATGACGCAACCCAAAAACACGATCGATCACGATTGGAATTCACCTCGCTGGAAAGGCATTACCCGCTCCTACACGCCTGAGGATGTCGACCGGCTCAGAGGCACCGTCCACATCGAACACACCCTGGCTCGCATGGGAGCAGAGAAATTCTGGAAGTTGCTGCGCACCGAGCCCTACATCGCCGCGCTGGGGGCGCTCACCGGCAACCAGGCAGTAGAGATGGCGCAAGCCGGACTGAAAGCCATCTACCTGAGCGGGTGGCAGGTCGCTGCCGACGCCAACCTCGGCGGACAGATGTATCCCGATCAGAGCCTTTATCCGGTCAATAGCGTCCCCGCCGTGGTGCGCTCGATCAACAACGCGCTGCTCCGCGCCGACCAGATCTCCCACAGTGAGGGACGTCCCGAGTTCGATTGGATGCTCCCCATCGTCGCTGACGCCGAGGCCGGTTTCGGCGGAAACCTCAATGCCTTCGAGCTCACGAAGGCCATGATCGAAGCTGGAGCCGCCGCCGTCCATTTCGAGGACCAACTTTCTTCCGCCAAGAAGTGCGGCCACCTCGGGGGCAAGGTCCTGGTGCCGACCGAGGAAGCCACACAGAAACTAATCGCAGCGCGCCTCGCCGCCGACACCATGGGGGTGCCAACGGTGATCATCGCGCGTACCGATGCCAACTCGGCCGGACTCATCACCAGCGACTACGACGCGCGCGACCGTCAGTTCGTCCGCGGCGAGCGCACCGTCGACGGTTTCTACCTCTATCGCGGAGGCCTGCAGGCGGCGATTGCGCGTGGAATCGCTTACGCTCCATACGCCGATCTGTTGTGGTGCGAGACCTCGGAGCCGAACCTCGCCGAGGCGCGCCAGTTTGCCAACGCTATTCATGCTCAGTTCCCTGGCAAGATGCTGGCCTACAATTGCTCCCCCTCGTTCCACTGGAGGTCGAAGCTGAACGAGGAGGACATTGCCTGCTTCCAACGCGACTTGGCGGCCATGGGCTATCGCTTCCAGTTCGTAACGCTAGCCGGCTTTCACGCGCTCAATCTGTCGATGTACCAACTGGCGCGAGGATATGCCCGCTCCGGCATGACGGCCTACTCGCAACTGCAACAGCGTGAGTTCGAGCTAGCGGAGAACCAGGGCTACTCGGCGGTGAAACATCAGCGCTTCGTAGGCACCGGTTATTTTGACGCGGTCGCAAACACCATCAGCAACGGACAGACGTCCACCTGCGCTTTGCCCGACTCGACGGAAACCGAACAGTTCGAGATGCACACTGAGGACTACAATGATGGGGAAGCGACAGAGCGCACTCCCATGCCGCATCTGTATACGTTGCTCGAATCACTGCCGCTACCCAGCGCTGCTGCGAACGACTGAGGCCTGCATCGGACGGAACGGCGAGGCGGTGCGCAATTACCGCTGCCGTTTCGTTGTTCAGTAAAAGGACGATGCATGACTACTCAGACTGAAGCGATCCGAATTGCGGGACCCCAAGCCAATGCCCAACCCGGCATTCTGACCCCGCAGGCAACTGAATTCCTGCTGGCATTGCATACGCGCTTCGAACCGGTGCGCCAGGCACTGTTACAGGAACGAAAAGATCGTCAGGCACGCCTCGACGCCGGCCAGTTGCCCCAATTCCTGGAAGCCTCTCGTCCAACCCGGGAGGCCTCCTGGAAGGTGGCCCCGATCCCCTCCGACCTCCTCGATCGCCGCGTGGAAATTACCGGTCCACCCGATCGCAAGATGATCATCAACGCGCTCAACTCAGGCGCCAGCGTCTTCATGGCCGATTTCGAGGACTCGAACTCGCCGACGTGGACCAACTGCATCGATGGGCAGCAAAACCTCCGCGATGCCGTCGCACGCACCATCGAGTTCCGTTCGCCCGAGGGCAAAGAGTACACGTTGAACCCTAAGGCTGCGGTGTTGTTCGTGCGGCCGCGCGGCTGGCACCTTAACGAAAAACACGTGTCGATTAACGGCACACCTATTTCCGGTTCGCTGTTTGATTTTGGGTTGTTCTTCTTTCATAACTCCAAGGCGCAAATCGCGTCAGGCACCGGTCCGTATTTTTATCTGCCGAAGTTGGAGGGCCACCAGGAAGCCCGCTTGTGGAACGACGTGTTCGTGTTCGCGCAGGAATACGTGGGCATCCCCAAGGGCACGATTCGTGCAACCGTGCTGATCGAAACCATCACGGCAGCCTTCGAGATGGACGAGATACTCTACGAACTGCGCGATCACTCGGCTGGGCTGAATTGCGGAAGGTGGGACTACATCTTCAGTTTCATCAAGAAATTTCGAGGCCATGCGAGCCACGTTCTGCCCGACCGCGGCGTGGTCACCATGGAGCAGCCGTTCCTGCGCTCGTATGTTGAGCTGCTGATTCACACCTGCCACCGCCGCGGCATCCATGCCATGGGCGGCATGGCCGCGCAAATCCCCATCCGCAATAATCCCGAGGCCAATGAAAAGGCGATGGAGCGCGTGCGGCAAGATAAGCTGCGCGAGGTACGTGCCGGGCATGATGGCACGTGGGTCGCGCACCCCGGTCTGGTTCCGATCGCGAAGGACATCTTCGACAAGTACATGCCAGTGGCCAATCAGATTGCACCACCGGCCAGCGCAACTTCGCCAATCACCGCCGCCAATCTGCTGGAATTGCCCAAAGGCGCGATTACCGAAGCCGGTCTGCGTCGCAACATCGATGTCGGCCTGCAGTATCTGGAATCATGGCTGCGCGGCAACGGTTGTGTCCCAATTTACGACTTGATGGAGGACGCGGCGACGGCGGAGATTTCGCGTTCGCAGATCTGGCAGTGGCTTCGCTACCAGGCCAAGATGGACGACGGACGAGCGATTACGCCAGAGATGTTCGACGCGATCTTGCGGGAAGTTGTGGAGCGGCTGAAGGCGGCAGAGACGACGCCGAAGGACAACAGATTTGACCGCGCCGCAGAGTTGTTTACCAACATGTCGAAAGGCGAGTACCAGGAGTTCCTGACCAGCGTCGCTTATGAGGACCTAACCGTAGAGACTAACCGAACACCATAAAACCAACAGCGCCTCCGGACTCATCCGGAGGCGCCGCAGTCTTGGATCTTGCTCGCGTCTTTCTATCCACTATCCACCAGCCACTGTCTCTTCACTGGACCTTAATGTGAATTTCCTGGTTGCCCGAGAGCGAAAACTTCACCGAATCGTACGAGGGAGCTTTGAGTCCGTGCGAAGGATTCGTTGACATCCCCCACTGCTCAGTCGGGACTCCCATAAAGTTCTTGTCGAGCTTGTGGTTTTTGTTGACGTCGTGGATGACCGCAACAGCGTAAGTGCCTGCCGGCAGGTTGGGAACTTCGATGGTGTTGGTGGTACTGGGCTTGGCCGGCACCGCGATGTCCTTGAAAGCGGCCTTGCGATCGTCGGGCCATCCCTTGTCGGAGTTGAACACCAACATTCCGATGTTTCCGTCTTTCTCATTCACTCCCTCAACCACGACGGTCAGTGTGTAGGTTGGGGCTTGAGCGCTCATTTGAAACGCGCCTGCAATTATTGCCAGGAGCATGACTGCCGAAACAAGACACAACTTGCGCATGAATCCTCCCAAAAAGTGACGAAGAACGATTGTACGCTGGCCGCAAGATTGGGTCGTTCCGACGTCAGGCACCCTGACGCACAAGCTGCAACGGCAGTGTCTCTCCCAAATTGGGAATAGCTGCTCGCCCTGTGGCATGGATCACCTCGGAATCGGAGACCGCCGCCCTACAATGACACGTGGTGCGACGGCATTCGTCGGCATGGACCTGTTCGCCGAGCGCTGCGCCATGCACTGAATTCCTAATATTGGATTTTACGGTTATGCGAAAACTCGAAGCTGTTGAAGAAGCCCGCGCCATCATGACGCAGGGTCTGGAATGGGGGGTGTTCAAGTGGCTGATGGAAAAGCGCAAAGTGCGCAGCATCGCCGACAAAGCCACCGCCGCCCTGAACGATGCCGAAGACAAAGTGAAAGCCACTTGGAGCGACGAGCTGAAGCGGGCCTACAACTATCTGGCCACCCAGAACGGCGATGCATCTAACAGAAAGCACGGTGCCAAGTCCAAGGCCGCCGCCAAGCCCGGCGATCCCGAGGTGCTGGCCATCGCCCAGAAAGTACTGGAGGCGGACGAAGAAGCGGAGCGTATGCGACTTGATGCGGAAGATACCTTCGCCGAAGGCGAGCGCCGGATGAGTACCGACATGGCGCGCGAGGGAGCCGGCAAGGCACTTGCCACCTATGATCTTCACGAAAAGGCGATTCGGAAGGCCGAAGCGGCGGCGCGGACAAAGTAGCTTGAAAGCGAACAGATGGCGAAAAACGGAACATCGCTAAGTCTATATGTGTGACATGGATAGCTATAACTATCTATTTTTTCAATGACATAGATACAATTCCCGGGCCAAATCAATGATTCTATACAGCAGCGTAACAAGCAATTTTTGGATTGGTACGACAAAATGAGGCACCACTAATGTTCGCTTGGTTGCCACGCGATCCGCTTCCGGTCGGATCCAAGGCCCCCGACTTCAGTCTGCCCACGCAAGCCGGCAAGAAGATCAAACTCTCCTCTTTGCGGGGAACGAATGTCGTGCTGGTCTTCTATCCGGGCGATGACACCCTGATCTGTCGCCGGCAGTTATGCGAGCTTCGCGACGCGTGGCCGGAGGTTCGCGGACTGAATGTCGAAGTCTTCGGAATCAATCCGCAGAGCGCAGAAAGTCATCGCGAGTTTCGCGAGAGGTACCAGTTGCCGTTCCCCCTACTGGTCGATGCGGATCAGCAGGTTGCCGCCCTGTATAACTCCGATGGCGGTATGGTGAATCGCACGGTGTACATGATTGGTCCGGACGGTGTGATCCGTTATGCGCGAAGGGGAATGCCGAAGCCGCAAGAAGTTCTTGCGGCTGCAAAAGTCGCTCGAAAGAAGGCTGTGCCGGTTTAGCATGGGGCTTCGAATGGCTAGTCAGAATAACGAATTCGATTTCGACTTCATCGTCATTGGCTCCGGCTTCGGAGGCAGTGTCAGCGCGCACCGGCTGGTGGAGAAGGGCTACCGCGTCGCGGTTATGGAGATGGGACGCCGCTGGACGCCCGAGAACCTGCCGAAAACCAGCTGGTCGCTCCACCGCTGGTTCTGGCGGCCAGGTATCGCCCTACGCGGATTCTTCAACATGCGCTTCTTCCGGCACGTCACTATCCTCCACGGCTGCGCGGTAGGCGGCGGGTCGATCACATACGCCAGCACCATGTTGCGTGCTCCCGACAAAGTCTGGGACAGTGGCTCCTGGAAAGGACTGGACGACTGGAAGTCCGAGATGCCTCGGCACTACGACACTGCCTCAAGAATGCTGGGCGTCACTGAGAACAAGATATTAGGCCCCGCAGACAAGTTATTGCGGCGAGTCGCTGATTCCGCCGGAATAGGCAACACGTTTTATCGCACCAGCGTCGCCATCTTCCAGGCGCCTGAAGGCGTGCAAGGGGGAGTAACAGTCCCCGACCCGTACTTCGGCGGTGAGGGACCGGAGCGAACCACATGCCAGGGATGCGGTGGCTGCATGATGGGTTGTCGCCACGGCGCAAAGAACACCCTCGACATGAACTACCTGTACTTCGCCGAAAAGCACGGCGCACAAGTTTTTCCCGAAACGCGCGTAGCGGATGTTCAGCCAATCGACAGTGCAAGCGACGGCAGCGATGGGTACCGTGTTTCCACGTTGAAGTCGACGGCGTGGCTAAATCGCCACCCGCGACAATTCACTTGCAGGGCGGTTGTTTTCGCCGCCTCAGCGCTCGGCACCATGGAGTTGCTCTTCCGGCTGAAGGATAGGCGATCTCTTCCCAATCTGAGCAACCAGGTGGGTCGATATGTTCGTACCAACTCTGAGTCGCTGATTGGCGTGCGAGTGCCCGGGACGACTGACGACTTGTCAAAAGGTGTCGCGATCGGCTCAGGCGTCTACATCGACGAGAATACCCACATCGAAGCCGTCCGCTATCCCAGCGGATCGGATGCGATGTCAGTGTGGTCAACCATCCTGACGGGAGGACGGCCTGGACCGGGACGGGTTGGTCTGTGGCTTAAGAACCTACTGTCCTCCGCGATATTTCATCCCATCCAGACATTTCGCATCATGAAGCCTTCGGGCTGGGCGCGCGAGTCGGTGATCCTGTTGTGCATGCAAGCACTCGAGGGGCACATCGACATGTGCTGGAAACGCTCCGTGTTCTCGCCGTTCCGTAAGACGCTGGTCAGCCGGGGCGAGCGCATACCGACATTCATTCCACAGGCCAATGAGTTTGCGCAGAAGATGGCACGCGCCGCCGGAGGCACGGCCATGAGCATGTTGCCGGAGATACTGTTCGACATCCCTGGCACCGCCCATTGCCTCGGAGGTTGCGTTATCGCCGACTCGCCGGAGAACGGCGTAGTGGACCATCGCAACCGCGTCTTCGCCTATAAGAACATGTACATCTGCGATGGGTCGGTGATCGGCGCAAACCTTGGAGTCAATCCCAGCTTGACCATTACTGCCCTGACGGAGCGCGCGATGAGCTACATCCCTCCGGCGTCAGAGACGAAATGGAACGACAAGGCCGAACAGGCAGCCGTCAGTGTTCAGTAACGGCCATGCCGTCCTGCTCACGCGGAAGGACGTTTAACGCCTTTTTTATTTTTCGCGGATTTGCGTGTGGCTGCAGCCTTCTTCCGCTTGGGTTTCTCGACCCGCGCCTCAAGCTCGGCAATGCGCTCGCGCAACTGTTGTAGTTCCGTGCCAGCATCGCTTCCTGCCTCTGGAACCGGACCCTCAGTTGGCTGCCGTTGCATGAAGGTCTTGAGCATGCTGATCGGGGACATCGCTGCTGATTGCATCTCGCTCAGCCCGTTGTGCAACTTGTTCTGAACGCCCTGGTAGGCATCGAACGCGGACTTTAAGTACCACATGATGAACTCCCGGCCGACTTCATCCGAGGAGACAATCAGTTGGCGGAGGAGTTCGAGGGGCAGCCCGGTAGGCTGCTGTTTGGCATCGTCCACGATGATCTGGGTCAGCGTTACACGTGTGACATCCGCTCCGGTTTGCGCATCCACCACCTGCACGTCTTTCCCCTTGCGGACCATCTCGCCAATGTCCTCAAGATTGATGTAGCGGCTCGCGGAAGTGTCGTAGAGCCTGCGGTTGGGGTACTTCTTGATTACGATTGTGGCTGGACCCATGGAAGCGCCTCCCTGCTGCAACGCACAATTCTCGGTCAGTATGTCTCGATCTTACGCCAAGAAAGTTGCAGTATCATTCATGCTGGGCTGCAGCATCCGAGGCTACCACGGAACTGCTGCAGTGGCTGCAGTAAGTTGACTTTGGATCCGGTCCTACAGTTCCCGAAGTTAGCCTCGAAGTTAGCCTTTGGCAACTTTCACGAAAACGTCTATATTGATTCCCCGGGGACGGCGTGGGGTCGTTTTCGCTGGTCTATAAGGGAAATTCCTGTGGCCGTGGGCGATCTACATGCATCTGGTTCCCAGGGAGAAGTAGATATTGGCGACGGGCCCACGGCACTACGACTTTCGCGAAGATCAGGCCGAAGCGAACATTTCTATTTGGAAAGAAGCGCTATTCGCCGCCGATATTCTGCTACTTCATTCCTCTCCGGTTTATTACGGTCTGGGTGTGCCCCACGGTGACGGGTCGGCCGTAATTCTCGTTCCCGGGTTTCTGGGCACTGACGCTTACCTGACACAGCTCCACACCTGGCTCGGACGTATCGGATATCGCGCTTACTTTTCTGGCATCGGTATGAACGCTGAGTGCCCGAACATCCTGATTCAACAGCGGCTCAATGCGTGCATCGGGAAGGCGCTATTTGAGACGAAGCGGAAGATCCACCTGATCGGTCACAGCCTGGGCGGAATCATCGCCCGCTCGGTTGCCAGTCAAAAGCCGGATGATGTGGCGTCAGTGATCACGCTGGCTTCGCCCTTTCGCGGTACCGTCGCGCATCGCACGGTGTTACAGGCGGCGGAGGCGGTGCGTAAGCACATCCTGAAAGAGCATGGCTCGGGAGTGCTGCCAACCTGTTATACCAGCCGCTGCACCTGCAACTTCCTGGACTCAATTCGCCGCAACGTCCCAGACTCAGTACTGGAGACCGCCATCTACACGCGCAACGATGGCATCGTGGATTGGCGCTATTGTTTGACGGGGAACCTCAACTCCGACTTTGAAGTCCCCGGAACGCACATCGGCCTCTCGTTCAACTCGTCGGCCTATACCATCATCGCCAACCGTTTAGCCCAAGCGCGCGGCACGAGTGCTAAGTTGACCAAATGATGGCGTTCGTCGCGCCGCAACCGCAGGAGAACTCTGGCGTGCTTCTTTTGCCAGACGGAGACGATAGGATCCCCACTTTTTTCCCGTTTTGGGAAAGTATTCCACGTTAGTGGCAAATTTGCTGTCGGCGCGGCTTGCAAATGACAGAGAATAAAGACGTCTCGTTCGGCGATATTAAAATTCCCGATTTGGGTGGCAACTCAACACACGCTCGCCGAATCCGACGGGATCCGAATTCAAATAAGCTCGCAAGGAGCAGCCCGATGCGGCGTTCAGCTTTTATCCTATTGCCCGTTTTACTCTCTCTGTCTGTCGTCACCTGCCTCGCACAGCAAACCTACATCAGCAGGTACAGCACGTATGGTGCTTTTTCGTACCTCAGCACGCCTTCGTTGAATCTGGCACAGCGCGGATTCGATGGCGACTTTGGCATCAACGTTCGCTCCTGGCTGACGCTGGGTGGCGATTTCAGCTACGCTGGCGGCCACTCCACCTTGCTGCCGAATGATCTGAATACGGCCACGCAGGCAAAGTTAGCGCCGTATCTTCCGATCTTCCAACAGCTGGGGATCCCAGTAGCAGTTCCTTACAACTCCGCGACCTATACATATGAAGCGGGACCGCAATTCAATTACCGCAAACTGAAGAAGGTAACCTTCTTTGCGCGCCCCGCGCTCGGGGCACTGCACGCCAGCTTCACCGCCAAGCCCAACAACCCTTACATCGCACAGATTGTAAACGGCCTGCTCAATGGAAGTACCTCGCAATCTGACACGGTAGTGTTTTACGGTTTTGGTGGTGGGATAACCTGGGAAGCCACTCCACACTTCGGGATTCGCGTAGCCAGCGATTTTGTTCATTACAATTTCTTCTCGAACTTGCTGGATGGCGGACGTAACAGCGTGCGCGTCACGATTGGAACGAAGTTCAGTTTTGGAAAGAACATTTTAGGCAAGTAGCGAGGGATGATGCGCCGGCTGCAAGATTTCCGTGCATAGATCTCGTCTGCACACGGAATCGCAGCCGACCTTCCCTCTCTGACGTATAAGCACCGCCATCCTTGCGCCCTGCTGAGTGCGGACTACACGTGCGGTCGGGACCGATTCATAAGGCCGACAGATGTCTGCAGGATTCGTTCGGATAGAATCAAGGCGACCATGTTGAAGCGCATCGTCGTCCTGACAGTGCTGGCCGCCCTCCTGATGTTCCTCTTGCGGTACGCCGCCTCATTCCTGGTTGTAAACAATCCTGAGCATTCCGACGTGATCGTTGTGTTGGGCGGAGGAAACAACGACTTGCGCTATTGGAACGGCGTAAGGCTTATGCAGGAGGGCTACGCGCCCCGCCTGATTCTGGATGTGTTTTCGAAAGGCGAAACCTTTGGAAATATGGATGTCGATCTCGCCCGCGACTTCGTGACTCGGACGACCCCTGGAAAGTCCACCGTATGCTCGCTCGCGGACAACTCAACTTACGAAGAAGCGAAGTCCCTGGGGCAATGTCTGGCTGGTTCCGGCGCGAAGTCGATCTTAGTCGTCACGTCCAACTACCACACGCGGCGAGCGATGAGCATATTGGAAAAGCGTCTTCCGCAGTACCATTTCTCGTTTTATGCCGCGCCAGATCCCTACTTCTTCGGCACCCGTTGGTGGACAACGCGGGAATGGGCGAAAACCAGTTACTCCGAGTGGCAGCGCTACCTGTGGTGGCTACTCGTGGACCGATGGAGCAGCGGAGTGGTGCTGCACTCTAACTGAAACGAGTCGCGCGCCACAAAGCCGTTCCGCATGCTCCCAGGAAGACCAGCAAAATCGCCGCCAGCATTGAGACCGCAGTCCAATTCAAGGTGATGTCGGGAACCCGGGACACGGCCGCCAGTCCAATGAACACGGCAGTGGCGATCGCCACGATACTCCAATCCAGCCAGGTACGGTCGCGTTTACCTGTGGTCCCGCTGTTTGAGTCTTCTCCTGCGAGACCTGCCTGGACGTATTCAGCGGAAACGCCGTAGCGCTTGCCTTCACGATGAGCAGCTTCATGCCATCGGCCATGCTCGTTCCCGGTAACCGAGGAGAACGCGATGGCGGCTGCGCCGGCTGCCATCAAGAGCGAGCCTCCGATCACCAACGCATAGAGCGAAAAGCCGCGGCCGCGAAGTTCCCCAAAAACGAGAATGCCCCACGCCAGCCCCCACAGTTGGTTGGTGTTCGACAGAGGTATGCCGCGACTGATGCCCACATACTTGGCGGCGTACTGCTGGAATACATCCCCGATGACCCAGACGAATCCTCCGAGCAACAGCCAGAACAGTACCTCTTTTGCCTTGGCTAGTTCGCGTAACAGAGGTGATGCGCCGCCGCCGTAGCTGATCGCGAGGATCGTCATGGTGACAAGCTCGCCAATCGTGAAGAGAGCTACAAACGATAGGGGATTCATACCTGTCAGGTACGCCTTGCGATAAGGAACGTACATGGTTCCCCATAACACTCCGGCCGCCAAAGCCGCGACAATGCCACGTAAGGCGTGTTCGGGTGTAGTTTGCGATGCCGAAGCGTACGCCAGCAGGCAAGCGCCGAGGAACATCAACAGCGCGCCACCCACCACGCTGAGCCAACGGAGCGCGCCTGCGTTGCGCAATTCATTGAACAACGCGATGCCCCACAAGATGCCAATGAGGCTGTTCATGTTCCACAGTGGAAATGCGATGCTGAGGCCGACATCGCGAATCGCGAAGATGGTCAGCGTGTTGGCGACAGCCCACAGGCAACCGGCGAGTACACCCCAGACGGCCAGATGTGGCGCCTGCCGCAAGTCCCACCCGATCTGCCCGGTGCCGCGAACTAACGCAGGTAGACTCCAGCGCGCAAGAAACACCCCGGCGACCATGAGTAGCGAAATTACGACTGGGGATATTCCGACGCTCACCAGTTTGGTTGGAGCCTCTGCGGCCCCCAACCAGGCTCCGGCACCGAATCCGCAAAGAATTCCTAGGGACTGCAGTCGGCGGAGCCGGTCGACATGGATCGGCGGCAGAATCGCGGGGTGCGGCCCTGATGCGGTCCGGATCAACTGATCCAACGTAACACCGCCAATCCGCCCAGCAAGACGATCACGGGGATCCAGAAATGAACATCGCGCAGTACAACGGCGGAGAGACTACGCCATCGCCCGGGCATACCAGCGTCGACCATCCTCGTGCCTCCAGGATCTGTCTGCAGGATTCCTGCATAGTTATACCAACAAGCTCGAGAACGGGCTGGAAGATCGAAGTGTCGTGATTCGTTCTGTCATCCCGCTGCATCTAGTGACGATCGAATCCCCAGAGTGGTTAATCCGAGGACCCCATGTCAGAAAGAGCTTTACCACTGCCCGCCGGAGTCAGCGCGCTTGATCCTCTTACCCAGGCATTCCCCAAACTCACTCCTACGCAGATAGATCGGGCGCGGCCTTTCGGTAAAGTCAGGCCGGTCGCCGTCGGAGACATCGTCTTCGACGTCGGCGACACGGGGATCTCAATGTTCATCATGCTCTCGGGAAGGATGGAAATCGTGCAGCCAACGAACGACAGCGAGCGAGTTGTGGCCGTCCACGATCCTGGAGAATTTACCGGCGAGATCAACATGATCTCGGGTCGACGCAGCATCGTGCGAGGCCGCGTAACAGAGGCCGGTGAATTCCTGGAAATTAGCCCGGACAGCCTACGCTCGTTGATCGCAAAGGACGCGGAGTTGAGCGAGATCTTCATGCGCGCCTTCATTCTCCGCCGGCTGGCCCTTATCACCAAAGGCTTCGGAGATGTGATTGTAATGGGCTCCATGCATTGTGCGGCCACACTGCGGTTGCGCGAGTTTCTCGGGCGCAACGGACACCCCTACACCTTCGTCGATCTCGACACTGACAAGCAGTCTCAGGAGTTGCTCGACCGATTCAACGTGACGATTGGAGATGTCCCGGTGCTGATTTGCCGGGGAACGGTTGTGCTGCGGCATCCCACGGTACAGCAGGTGGCGGACTGCCTGGGCTTCAACAACCCGGTTGACGAGTCTCAGGTGCGAGACCTGATCGTGGTGGGAGCCGGTCCCTCTGGCCTCGCGGCCGCGGTTTATGCAGCTTCCGAGGGGCTCGACGTACTGGTCATTGAGACCAACGCTCCCGGCGGACAAGCGGGGTCGAGTTCCAAGATCGAGAACTATCTGGGATTTCCCACTGGAATATCAGGCATGGAACTGGCAACCCGCGCGCTCAACCAGGCACAAAAGTTTGGAGCGCAATTGATGATCGCCCATGGAGTGGTTCGACTCGATTGCGAACGCAGACCGTATCAAATCGAACTGGACAACGGACAAAAGCTCACCGCCAGGACGGTCGTGATCGCCTCAGGCGCACAGTACAACCGGCCATCCATTCCGAACCTCGCGAGATTTGCGGGCGTCGGAGTGTATTACGGAGCAACCAACATGGAAGCGCAATTGTGCGGCGGAGAAGAAATCATCGTGGTGGGGGGCGCAAACTCCGCCGGACAGGCAGTGGTGTACCTGTCACAATTCGCGACGAGGGTTCACATGGTGGTGCGCTCCGGACGACTTTCCGACACCATGTCGCGCTACCTGATCGATCGCGTCGAAAATCATCCGAACGTCAGCATGCATTACAACACCGAGGTGGTGGCCCTGGAAGGTGAATCGCACCTTGAGCAAGTGCAGTGGCGCAATAAGATTACCGGTGAGGTCGAGACGAAGCCAATCCGCCACGTCTTTCTGATGACCGGGGCGATGCCGAACACAGACTGGCTGAAGAATTGTCTGGCGCTTGATGACAAGGGCTTCATTCTGACAGGCCACGACCCGGACCGGAATGGTTCGCACGGGCCGTATTGGTCCGGCACGCGTCCACAGTTTCTACTCGAAACCAGCCCTTCAGGGTGTGTTTGCTGTCGGGGACGCGCGGTCGGGCAATATGAAGCGCGTGGCATCGGCGGTGGGCGAGGGATCGATTTCGGTACACCTGGTACACCGGGTGCTGGCGGAGATGTAGACGTAGAGCTCTTCGGCCACGCTTAAGTCGCGCGCGGCTGACGGCGCTCTTCGAACCGCGTAATGTCGGCCTCATGCTCCAGTGTCAGGCCTATTTCGTCGAGACCATTTAGTAGTCGCTGACGGCGGAAGGCATCGATCGCGAAGCTCTCCGAAAGGCCGAAATCATCGGTGATGGTCTGGTTCTCCAGATCGACGTGCAGGTAATAGGGACGATGTTTGTCGGCGTGTTCTGCGATGCGCTGAACCACGGGCTCTGCGAGTTCGACGAGCAACAGTCCGTTGTTACCGGCGTTGTTGCGGAAGATGTCGGCAAAGGATGGCGCGAGGATTACGCGGAATCCAAACTCTCCGAGCGCCCACGCCGCGTGCTCGCGCGAGGAGCCACAACCGAAGTTTTTTCCAGCCACCAGAATGGTCGCGTCGCGGAAGTGCTCGTGGTTCAGCACAAAGTCTTCTCGGTCGCGGCCATCGGGATGGTAGCGCCAATCGAAAAACAAGAACTGGCCAAATCCCGTACGCTCGATCCGCTTCAAGTGCTGCTTGGGAATGATCTGATCGGTGTCGACGTTCTCCCGAAAGAGCGGTGCCACCACCCCGCGATGTTTTCGAATTGGTTCCATCGCTAGTTTCTGTACTCCCAGCCGCGAACGTCAACGAAGCGTCCAGCGACGGCCGCGGCCGCGGCGCTCGCCGGACTGACGAGATGCGTCCTTCCTTCTCGACCCTGGCGTCCTTCGAAGTTGCGGTTGCTGGTCGAGGCGCAGCGTTGCTTCGGCGCCAGGATGTCTGGATTCATGCCGAGACACATCGAACATCCGGGTTCGCGCCATTGCGCGCCCGCGTCCTTAAAAATACGATCGAGTCCTTCGTGCTCGGCAGCGTGTTTCACGGCTTCCGAACCCGGTACAACGAGCACAGTCACATCCGGATGCACCTTGTGTCCCTGAATGACTCTCGCCGCGGCCCGCAAGTCTTCCAGCCGGCCGTTAGTGCACGATCCGATGAAAACCCGATCCAGCGTGATGTCTTCGATGCGAGTGCCCGCTTTCAATCCCATGTATTCGAGCGCTGAGATCATCGCCGCCCGCTCCGACGCATCGCGCGCGTCTGCAGGATTAGGGATACAGGAGGTCACGGGCACAGACATTCCGGGATTCGTGCCCCAGGTCACGATTGGCTCCAACTTCGCGCCGTCGATAACGATCTCGCAATCGAACGCTGCGCCTTCGTCGGTGATCAGTTGCCGCCACTTGACGACCGCCTCGTCCCAAGCGCTTCCCTTCGGAGCATAAGGACGCGCCTGCATGTAGGCTAATGTCGTGTCGTCGGGAGCGACCATGCCGGCGCGCGCTCCACATTCGATGCTCATGTTGCACATCGTCATCCGCTCTTCCATGGTGAGGCCGCGAACCGCCTCACCCGCGTACTCGATGACATGACCGGTTCCGCCGTCCGTTCCCAGCCTTCGGATGATCTCGAGGATCAGGTCCTTGGAGGCCGTGCCCTCAGGCAACTTTCCAGAAACCGAGATGCGCATGCTGCGCGGCTTGGTTTGCGAGACGCACTGCGTAGCCAGCACGTGTTCCACCTCTGAGGTGCCAATGCCGAATGCCAAGGCTCCGAATGCCCCGTGAGTGCTGGTGTGGCTGTCGCCACAGACGATCGTCTTGCCAGGCTGGGTCAAGCCCAACTCAGGGCCAATCACATGCACGATACCTTGCCGCCCCGATCCAATGTCGAACAGTGGAACACCGGCAACCTCGCAGTTCTTGCGCAATGTCGCAATCTGCTGCGCGGCAACCTGATCTCTAATCTGAAAGCGCTCGTCGGAGGTCGTGGGGACGTTGTGATCGATGGTCGCGAACGTCAGGTCAGGACGGCGCAATTTGCGGTTCGCCAAGCGAAGGCCTTCGAAGGCCTGCGGCGAGGTGACTTCGTGAACCAGGTGAAGGTCGACGTAGAGTAGCGTCGGCTCACCTTCCGGTGCCCTCACTACGTGCGAGTCCCACACCTTTTCAAACAGTGATTGCGGCTTCTGCATCCGAGCCTCAGACTGCGTGGTAGGCCATCTGCATCTGCAGCAGGTCGGTCACCGACTCGACGACTGCTTGACCGATGGTATCGGTTGGAACTGCCGGGCGCTTGCGGCGTCCACTCAGATCTGGGGTGACCAGTCCGCGAGCGAGCGTGCGATCGACCGCCTGCATGATCTTGTCTGACTCATGGTAGAGCCCGGCGGTGTAGCGTAACAACATCGCCGCAGACTGAATCGCGCCGAATGGATTAGCCATGCTCTTACCGGCGATGTCGGGCGCTGAACCGTGAACCGGTTCGTACAGTTCAACTTTGCCGCCGACGCTTGCCGACGCCAGCATGCCAAGCGATCCGCTGATTACCGCCGCTTCGTCGGAGAGGATGTCGCCGAACAGGTTCTCTGTGAGCACTACGTCGTAGCGCGAAGGCGTCGTCACTAGTTGCATCGCGAACGAGTCGACGTAAGCGTGCTCCAGTTGAACGTCGGGATACTCCTTGGCAAGCGCGGTCACGGTGCGACGCCAAAGCTGCGAGGTCTCCAGCACGTTGGCCTTGTCTACTGATGTAACGAGTCTTTTGCGGCGACGCGCTTCCTGAAAGGCCACATGCGCCACGCGCTCAATCTCGTCCACGTGGTACCGCATGGTGTTGTACGCCGATAGACCGTCTTCATTGAGCGCTCGCGGCTGCGCAAAATACAAGCCGCCCAACAACTCGCGAACAATCAAGATGTCGGCCCCGCGGGTCACGTCCTCGCGCAGAGGCGAGCAGTCCGCAACCGCCTCGTAGGCCTTTACGGGGCGCAGGTTGGCGAATCCGCCCATCGCTTGCCGCAATGCGAGCAATCCAGCTTCGGGACGCTTTTCGCCGGTGAGACTATCGAACTTGCGGGCACCCACGGCGCCAAGAAGAACTGCGTCGGCCTCGAGACAGGCTTCCAACGTCCTCTCCGGCAGCGGCTTTCCATCCTGCTCAATGGCCGCTCCGCCGATGCGGTGCGACTCGAAACGAAACTCGTAGCCGCACACGTCCGAGACAGCCTGCAATACCGCAACTGCCTGCTTGGTTACCTCAGGGCCAATCCCGTCTCCCGGCAATACGACGATGCGCAACTTCATGCGGGCCGTATCTCCGGCGAGGGGCCCTTGGTCTCGTGCATACCGCCACGATGGGCGAACAGCATCGCCAGCAGGTCCTGCTCGTAGATGTTCTTCTTGCGATCAGCCAGGCGGGTGAAGTCCTGGTATATCCGATTGATTTCCTCGCCCGACAGTTCATGGCCAAGCTCGCGGTACTTGAAAACGAGAGCATGGCGGCCCGAGTGCTTGCCGAGGACGATCCGTTCGGCCGGAATGCCAACCGTCTCCGGCGTCATGATCTCGTAGCACAGCGGATTATTCAGCACACCATGCTGATGGATGCCGGCTTCGTGCGCGAAAGCATTGCGGCCGACGATAGCCTTGTTCGGCTGGACCTCGAAACCAATCAGCTCTGACAGCAATTGGCTGGCCCCGAAAATCTCCGGATGATTGATGCCGGTTTCGACTTGGTAGCGGTCGGCGCGCACATGCAGTGCCATCGCGAACTCTTCCAGCGAGGCATTCCCCGCGCGTTCGCCGATGCCGTTGATCGTGCATTCCACCTGCCGGGCACCCGCCTCAACCCCGGCCAGTGAGTTCGCTACGGCCAGACCCAGATCGTTGTGGCAGTGTACCGAGATGGTAATGTTCTCAATGCCCTTGACCCGCTGGCGAATGGTGCGGATCAGATCCCCGTATTCGCCCGGGGTGGTGTATCCCACCGTATCAGGGATGTTCAACGTTGTCGCGCCGGAATCGACCGCTGCCTGCAATACTTCGCACAGGAAGCCTACGTCCGACCGGGTTGCATCCTCGGGAGAGAATTCCACGTCGGTGCACAATGAGCGAGCATAGGCAACCATCTTGCGGGCCTGGTTCAGGGCCTCGTCGCGCCCAATCTTCAGCTTAAAGGCGAGGTGGATGTCAGAGGTGGCCAGAAACGTGTGGATGCGCGGTCGCATGGAGCGGCTAACCGCTTCCCACGCAACCGCAATGTCCTTTTCGACACAGCGCGCTAAGGCGGCGATCACCGGTCCCTGAACTTCAGTCGCGATACGGCGCACGGCTTCGGCGTCGCCCGCGGAAGCGACCGGGAAGCCGGCCTCGATGATGTCAACTCCCAGCACTTGGAGTTTTTTGGCGAATAGGAGCTTCTCGTCCCCGTTCATGCTGCATCCGGGGGCCTGCTCGCCGTCGCGGAGCGACGTATCAAATACCAATACGCGGGCTCGCTGCATATTCACCTCCAAGGTGCGATGGTTTAAGGTTACCTACTCATCAACGATTAGTCAAAATAATATATCTTGCATAATCATTAGCCATCGTGATTAAATCACTTATCCCCTCCCGGATCAGGAAAGGCGGTAATCATGGAGCTCTTCCAACTAGAGACATTTCTTGCCGTGGCCGAGGAAAAAAGCTTTTCCCGGGCGGCGGCCCGCATGCACCGCACCCAGTCGGCCGTTAGCCAGACCATCTCCAAACTCGAAGACGAACTCGGCGAGCGCCTCTTCGACCGCTCCTCCCGCGACGGTTCGCTTACCGACGCCGGCCAGGTCCTGCAAACATATGCCAAAGAGTTGCTGAATGTTCGCGAAGAAGCCCGCGATTCCCTGAAAGAGCTACGCATGCTCCACCAGGGCAAGCTGGTCATCGCTGCCAACGAATTCACCGCGCGCTACCTGCTTCCAGTGCTGCATATGTATCACCACATGCACCCCATGATCCGTATCCAAGTCATGCGCACCTTGGCGCGCGAAGTCCCCGGCCAGGTGCTGAACCACGACGTCGAATTCGGCGTCGTTTCGTTTCGCACTGACGACAACGAACTGACTTCCCATATGCTTTACCGCGATGAACTGGCTCTGATCGTCTATCCTCGCCACCCGCTCGCCAAAGCCAAGACCGTCGGCATCAAGGACCTCGGCGCGGAATCGTTCATCGCCCACAGCGTGCTGAGCCCGTATCGCGAAAAAGTAATCCAGGCATTCAAGAAGCACCACACGCCGCTGCACATGAACGTCGAGCTGCCGACGATCGAAGACATCAAGCAGTTCGTCCGCATGGAGAACGGTGTCGCCCTGGTCCCGCTCATTGCAGTCGAGCACGAAATCGCCAGCAAGGAGTTGGTCCACGTGCCCTGTCCCGAACTCGCCATGGAGCGCAAGCTGCGTCTGGTCTACCGGACTGGAACCGTTCTCTCGCATGCTGGTCAAGCGTTTCTCAAAACCTGCAGCGCGGTCTCGCAGGCCCCGGGCTCACGTTACCTGATGCTGTCTGAGCACTAGCTCTCGACAGCCTCCCTCGCTTCCTTCTTCGCCGCCACCGGAGTCAACCAGTCCTGGTGCTTGGGATCGCGTCCTGAAGTTGCGGCAAAAAACGCCCGCTGCAACTCCAATGTGACCGGTCCGGGCTTGCCATTGCCGATCGGTTTGCGATCCACCGCGCTGATCGGAGTCACCTCCGCTGCAGTACCGGTAAAAAACGCCTCGTCCGCAACTTCCAGTTCTTCCAAATGCATCTGGCCGACGAACACTTTGTAGCCCCGATCGCGCGCCAGGGTAATCACCGAGTCGCGCGTAATTCCCATCAGCACGTGGTCGCGTTCGTCGTTGGTCAGAACATTGCCGTTCTTCACCATGAAGAAGTTCTCGCCCGAACCTTCGGCAATGACTCCTTCTTCATCTACCAGCAACGCCTCGTCGAAGCCGCAGCGCACCGCATCCTGCACCGCCAGCATCGAGTTTAGATACTGCCCGCAGGCTTTGGCAGTCGCCGGCATGGCCAGTGAACTGAACTTCTTCCAGCGTGAAACGGTTACCTGGATGCCGTTCTCCAACGCATCGGCGCCAAGGTACGCGCCCCACGGCCATGCCAACATCGCGACTTCCACCGGACAGTTCCGCGGATGCACCCCCAGGCTTGCGCTGCCGTAGGTAGCAATGGGGCGCACGTAGCAATCCGAGAATCCATTGGCGTTGATGACGTCGATCGCGCCCTGCGTCAGTTCTTCCAGAGAGTATGGAATGGGTAGGCCGTACATTCGAGCCGAACCAAACATCCGACCCAGGTGAGCATCGAGACGAAACACCGCTGACCCGTCCGCTGCGTTGTAACAACGAATGCCTTCGAAGACGCCGGTCCCGTAGTGCAGGCCGTGGGCCGACATGTGGATCGTGGCTTCTTCCCAGGGAACGATCTTCCCGTTCTTCCAGACCCACTTGCTCTCAGAAAAAAAGGCCATCTTGAAGTCCCCTGGTTTGAAATCCCTCGCGGACTAAACTCCGCGAGGGGAAATTAAGTAACTAGGTACGGCACGGCTGAAGCCGTGCCTTTCAAAACAGTGCGCTGTTACGCCGGCCTGAGGGCCAGATCTACCCAAATCTAGGCTGTCGTCGCGACTGCCGGTTCTTCCTTCTTCGCCGGCGCCTCAATATCCGATACCTTCACCGGATTGAGGAATGGCATCATCTCGCGCAACCCTTCACCCACGGTCTCGATCAGGTGCTCGCGCTGCTTTGCACGCTCGGCGATGAAGTTGTTCCGCCCCGTCTCGTTTTCCTTGATCCACTCGGCCGCAAACTTGCCGTTGCGGATCTCCGCGAGAATCTGCTTCATCTCTTTGCGAGTTTCGTCAGTGATCAGGCGCTTGCCGGCACTGTAGTCGCCGTGCTCAGCGGTGTCGCTGACCGAGTAGCGCATGTAGCTCAACCCGCCGCGATACATCAGGTCGACGATCAACTTGAGCTCGTGCAGGCACTCGAAGTAAGCCACTTCGGGCTGATAGCCAGCATCGACCAACGTTTCGAATCCGGCTTTCACCAGCGCGCTCGCGCCTCCACACAACACGGCCTGCTCGCCAAACAGATCGGTCTCGGTCTCTTCAGTAAACGTCGTCTTCAACACCCCGGCGCGAGTTCCGCCAATTCCCTTCGCATACGACAACGCGTACTGCCACGCCTTGCCCGACGCGTCCTGTTCGACCGCCACAAGGCAAGGTGTGCCGCCACCTTCGACAAACACTTCGCGCACGCGATGTCCCGGCGCCTTCGGAGCAATCATGCTGACGTCCACTCCGGCGGGGCACTTAATCGTGCCGAAGCGAATGTTGAAGCCGTGAGCGAACATGAGCGTCTTGCCCGCTTTTAGGTTCGGCTGGATGTCGCGGTGATAGATCTTCGCCTGCTCGGTATCAGGCGCGAGAATCATGATCGTGTCAGCCCAGGCCGCAGCATCGCTCACGGACTTCACCGTCAGTCCGGCGGCTTCGGCGCGTGCACGCGAACGGCTGCCCGGATGCAGCCCGATGCAGACATCGACTCCGCTATCACGCAGATTCAGCGCGTGCGCATGGCCCTGCGATCCGTACCCAATAATGGCGACCTTGGTGGACTTCACCAGCGAAAGATCGGCGTCCTTGTCATAAAAGATCTGTGCCATTGCGTTTCCTCTCCTGCGTCGAATTCGAAGTTGAAGTAGAAGTTGAAATTACGCTCGCAGCTAACGCTCCAGGAACCACTTCCCAGGTTGGCTGCGGACGAGCGGCGTTGCGTGGCGAATTGCGTCGAATGACGATCGGTCCGGTCTCCACCGCCTCAAGAATTCCATATGGTTGTAGCACTTGCAGCAAGCCCTCGAGTTGTTCCGGAGTGCCTGTCATCTCGACCAGCACCCACTCGGTGGTGAGCTCGAGCACACGCCCGTTGAAGATCTCCAGCAATTGCAAAATCTGCGGCCGCGTCTGCAGGGTGCATGCGATCTTCATCATGCCGAAGGCACGGAAGGTGCCCTCTTCATTCGAGATCATGTCCACCTTGAAGATGTCGATGAGCTTCGAGAGCTGCCCCTTGATGCGATGGGCCGCCCTGCCTTCGAGGTCTGACGTAACCACGATGCGAACGATCGACGGGTGCTCCGTCTTCGCCGTCGACAGCGACTGCAGGTTCGCGCCATGCCGCCGGAAAATCAGCGAAATGCGTGTCACCACGCCCGTATGATTCGCAACATCCAACAAATAAGTCATATTCATAAGATCTACTCGTCTGCCGTCTCCACAATGGCGCTGGGTCTCCGGATCATCTCGTGCAACGCTGAACCCGCAGGGACCATGGGATAAACCGAATCTTCCTGCTCCACCCGGAAATCAATCAGCACCGGCCCGGGATGCTCGCGCGCCTTCTGCACCGTCGAAGCGACTTCGTCGCGATGCGTGACCGCAAACGTAAGAATGCCGTACGCCTCAGCGATCTTGGTGAAATCAGGATTCACCAGCGGCGTGGCCGCGTAGTTGCGCTCGTAGAAGAATTCCTGCCATTGGCGCACCATTCCGAGGTAGCCGTTGTTGATGATGGCGATGTTGACCTTGATGTTTTCCTGCACAATGGTCGCCAATTCCGCCATGGTCATCTGGAAACCGCCGTCGCCGACGATGACCCAGACGTCGGCATCGGGACGCGAGAATTTAGCGCCAATCGCCGCCGGCAACGCGAAGCCCATCGTGCCCAGGCCTCCGGACGTGATTAGTGAACGGGGCTCGCTGTGGTGGTAATACTGCGCCTCCCACATCTGGTGCTGGCCAACATCGGTCACGATCAGCGCGTTGCCCTTGGTTTCGCGCCACAAGTCGTGAATCACGTGCGCAGCGTACAGATGCCCGGTGTCAGGGAGGTTGCGGATATCGCGCACCGCGACTGCTCCCTTGGCATCGTTGATCTCCGCCCAATACGCGGATCGCTTCATGGGAGTGAGCAGCGGAATGAGCTTGGGCAGTACCTGCTTCACATCGCCAACGATCGCCACATCGGCGCGAACATTCTTATGGATTTCAGACGCGTCGATGTCCACATGGATCTTCTTCGCGTTCTGGGCGTAGCTGTCGAGCTTGCCGGTGACGCGGTCGTCAAAGCGCATGCCCAGCGCGATCAGCAAGTCCGCGTTCTGAATCGCGTGATTCAGCCACGCCTCGCCATGCATGCCCATCATCCCCAGGCACAATGGATGGAAGTGCGGAAGTGCGCCCAGGCCCAAAAGCGTCAGGCCCACTGGAATATCACTGGCCTCGGCAAAAAGTTGCAGGTCCAGCATCGCGCCCGACATCAGAATTCCGTGTCCCGCCAGAATCACCGGACGCTCCGCCTTGTTGATCAGCGCCGCGGCCTCGGCGAGTTGCACGGGATCGGGAGCGTCCCAGGTTTCCAACTTGCGTAACCGAGGCATCGCGAAGTCCCACTCGAAATCACACGACGCCATCTGCGCATCTTTCGTGATGTCCACAAGCACAGGTCCGGGCCGTCCCGTGCGTGCGATGATGAACGCCTCGCGGAGTGTGCGCGCGATATCGTTCACGTCGGTGACCATGTAGTTGTGCTTGGTGATCGGCATTGTGATGCCAGTGATGTCGATTTCCTGGAATGCATCGGTGCCGATGAACTTGCTGCCGACCTGGCCAGTGAGGCAAACGATGGGCGAGGAGTCGAGCATGGCGGTCGCGATACCCGTAACCAGGTTGGTCGCGCCGGGCCCCGACGTCGCCAGCGCCACGCCGACTTTTCCCGTGGCACGGGAGTATCCGTCAGCCATGTGGGCTGCACCCTGCTCATGCCGCACCAGCACATGATGAATGCTGGGGGTGTGCTGCAACGCGTCATACAGCGGCAACACACATCCACCGGGATAGCCGAACACTGTATCCACACCTTCCCGCTCCAGGCACTTCCAAACGATTTGCGCGCCGGTCAACCGCATCTTGCTCATCTCCCTCGTGCTCCCGCCCTGTCGAAATCGGGAACACCGATCCCAACTGCCTCAGCGTCTTCGCGACCTCTGCTGGGGGTCGTCACCGCACCGAACGCGGCCGACGAAACGCTGTTCGCATACTTGGCAAATACGCCGGTCTTATAGCGCGGAACCGGCGGCGCCCACTTCGTCAGCCTGCGCCGCAAGTCCGCCTCAGACACATCAAGCTGCAACCTGCCGTGGTCGACGTCGATCGTGATCATGTCGCCTTCCTGCACTGCAGCGATCGGTCCACCCACCGCCGCCTCCGGCGCGATATGCGCGACCATGAAGCCGTGAGTAGCGCCCGAGAATCGGCCATCGGTCAGCAATGCCACATGTTCGCTCAGCGGCGTCGCCGCCAGCGCCGCGGTCACCGCCAGCATCTCGCGCATGCCGGGCCCACCGCGCGGCCCTTCGTTGCGGATCACGATCACGTCGCCGGACTTGATCTGCGAGCTCTGCACCGCCTCGAAGGCCAGTTCTTCGGATTCAAAGACCCGCGCCGGGCCGTGATGCTCGCGCCGTCCGTGACCAACCAGCTTGACCACACAGCCTTCGGGGGCAAGATTGCCGTGCAGAATCGCAAGCCCGCCCGTCGGGCTCAGTGGGCGTTTCACCGGACGAATTACTTCTTGTACTGGTTGCTCCTTTGCTTCCGCGACTTCTTCCGCCAGCGTCTTGCCGCTCACCGTAATGCACTCGCCGTTCAGTAACCCGGCTTCGGCCAAGATGTGCCCCAATAACTTGGTGCCTCCAGCGCGGAAGAAGTCGGTCGCCATGAAGCGGCCAGCCGGCTTCAGGTCGCATATCACCGGAGTTCGCGAACAGATGCGATTGATTTCTTCGAGTGAGAAACTCAATCCCAACTCGTTGGCGATGGCAGGCAGATGCAGAACAGCATTGGTTGAGCCGCCCGAAGCTACCACGCAGGTCATGGCATTCTTCAGCGCCGCCCCGGTCATGATCTGTGACGGGCGAATATCGCGTCGCAACAACTCCATCACCAGATGGCCAGCCTTTTTCGCTACTTCGAATTTCAGGGGAGAGGTTGCGGGAACTGCGTTGCTTCCGAGAGGAGAAATGCCGAGGAACTCGCACGCCGTGGACATGGTGTTGGCAGTGAACTGTCCGCCGCAAGCACCCGGGCCCGGACAGGCATGATCTTCCATGTCCTTCAACTCCGCGTCGTTCATCTTGCCCTGGGCGTACTTGCCAACCGCCTCAAACACATCCTGAATGCTGACGTCGCGACCCTGGTAGCGACCGGGTTCGATGGAGCCGCCGTAGAGCATCAACGAAGGGATATCGAGCCTGGCCAGCGCCATCACCGTTCCGGGGATCGTCTTGTCGCAACTCGACAGCGCAACAACACCGTCGAACATGTGGCCACGCGCCACCAGTTCGATCGAATCGGCAATCACCTCGCGGCTCACCAGCGAAGCGCGCATGCCTTCCGATCCCATGGTGATTCCGTCGGAAACGGCGATAGTGTTGAACTCCATCGGCGTGCCCCCCGCTTCGCGCACGCCTTCTTTCACAGCGGCAGCGATCTCGCGCAGGTGGTAATTGCAGGGGCCCACTTCCGTCCACGTGTTAGCGATACCGATGATCGGTTTCCGCAGATCTTCGTCGGTGAAGCCGACGGCCTTGAACATGGCGCGCGCCGGAGCCCGGTTGGGCCCTTCGGTGATGTGCCGGCTTCGCTCCCTGCAACTGTCTTCGCTCATCTCTGTCCTGTCCTCAGAATCGGTGAATACCGTTGCGCATATAAAACAAAAGCCACTTCCGCTTAGCGGGTCAGTGGCTTTTCAGAATCTGATTTTCTGTTTGCCTACGTTCCCGCGCCTCCGATGGAGCCCGCTACCCCAAGTAGAAGGAGTACGAGCGTGAGTACGCGTACTAGGGCCAGGCGCCGAATCACAAGGATCGAATCGGTGTTAGGACGGATTCGGGTTTGGGCGGCCGCTGTCATAGCTGATTTGTGATTTATACCTAAACTGATCGGCCTTCGTCGAGAGAAATTAGAAATTTTCACGGCTGCGTAAAACATGTTAATGATGTACCAAGTTGTATAAGAGGCACTAATGGGCCGCTGCGCTGGGTTCCTGCCTTCAGACTTGGGCTGCAAGCCAGATTACTCCAGTCCATCCAAGCCCTTGCCGTTGAATGTTATAGCTGAAGTCCGCCCCGGAGCTACGACGCCATACTTCTGGTCGAGGAACTCGCGCAACGGCTCGGGCAGCACCGCGGTTAACTCCTGCCAGGTCAGTATCTTGCAACGGACACGCAGATCCACCGGACGAATGCAGCGCAGAATGGCGTACCAGTCTTCCACCAGGTCAGGTCGCCGCGTGTCGAGCAGAACGCAGAATCCGCAATCGCTAGCGTACGCGGCCAGAACGTTGCGGATTAGTTGATACGACAGCAGCTTCGTCCCGTCGTGCGGAAGATCGGCTGCATCGAAAACCTCTTCGAAGTCGCGATAACCCCGCACCACCGCAGGCGTGCAGGTCTGGAAATCGGATTCAGTCAGCTTGGCTTCAAACAGCATGTTGCTCAATTTCATATCGACCTCCGTGCGATCGGCTAGGCCGTTGGCAAGCGGCACGCGGGCGCGCCATCCGAATTGTGGCAAGCCGGCAGCCTCGATGCCGAGCAATCCCACCACGCGAGGGTCATCCGCAACATACGGACAGCAGAAGATATTCATCAGCAGCGCGTCCGAGCTCATCGACGAGTCGAGCTCCTTCCAGCCTCGCCCGCTCCTCGGTAATGCCGACTTGGCTGAGGTGTGTACCTTCTCGAGCCGCTTGCGCCACTCCGGAATCGCGAGCATCGCGGCATAGCTTTCATCGAAGAAGTTTCCATGCCGGAGGCGAGTGGGGTGTGGCTGATACACCGTTATCCCCATGCCGCCGAGGCTCTCTACGTGCGAGAGGCGTCGCTGCAACGCGAAAGCGCGATTGCGCAGGCTCAGCTCGTGGCGAAGTTGCGAGGCATAGTAAGCGCTACTGGCAGTCATGGCGCCTCGTGTTCGACTACTTCGAGCTTCGAGACCAATCGGTCCGCGCCTCGCAATTCAGGAAACAGCCAAGCCCAAAATCCGATCACCATCAACGTCCCGGCTCCGCCAATCACTACTGCCGGAACTGTTCCAAACCATTGCGCCGTCAGTCCCGACTCGAATTGTCCAAACTCGTTCGACGTCCCGATGAACAGTGAATTTACCGCGCTAACGCGGCCCCGCATGGAATCAGGCGTGGATAATTGCACCAGTGTTCCTCGAATAATCACGCTCACCATGTCGGAAGCTCCCAGAAGTAGCAGCGCCATCAGCGACACCAGCAAATTGCGCGAAAGCCCGAAGACGATGGTGAACACACCGAACCCTGCAACGCACCACAGCATGGTCGTTCCCGCGTGACGCCGTAACGGCCGATGCGCCAGCAACACTGCTGTCGTTACCGCTCCCACCGCCGGTGCGCTGCGCAGGATTCCCAGCCCCCATGGCCCGGTGTGCAGGATCTCGCGAGCGTAAACCGGAAGTAATGCCACGGCGCCTCCCAGCAGCACTGCAAACAGGTCAAGCGAGATAGTCCCGAGAACAAGCTTCTGTCGCCAGATGAAGTGAAGGCCAGCCAGCAGAGTACCAAGACTCACCTCTTCGCGTTCACGCTTGGCTGGATTCAGGCGAACCCGGCTGATCGCGATCACCGAGACCGCCCCTGCAACCATGGAACTGGCATAGACAGCAGCTGGCCCGCGAAAGATCGCGTAGATGAATCCGCCGAGTGCAGGACCGACGATCACGGCCGTATTAAACACGGTCTGCGCCCACGCCACCGCGTTAGGGAAGTGCTCTTCAGGGACGAGTTGCGGCACCATCGATTGCCCAGCCGCGCCGTTAAACGATCGCACCACTCCCACCAGCACCAACGCCCCGTAAATCGCATGCACCGACCGCGATCCGCTCAGCGTCAGCAGCAGCAGAATCGTGGAGGCCAGCGTTAGGCTGGCATAGCACAAGGTGACGATGTTCCGACGATTGAAGCGGTCGGCAGCGTGTCCCGCTACCAGAAACAGCAGAATGGTCGGTAGAAATTGTGCCAGTCCAACGTATCCAAGGTCTAAAGGACGTTTAGTGATCTCGTAAACCTGCCAGCCCACCGCGACCGATTGCATCTCGGTCGCCATCACGGTGAACAGCCGCGCCACCTGATAGTAGGCGAAGCCAGGATAGGTAAACGCTACTCGCCCTTCTCGTTGCGAGCTTTGCCGATGGGCCATGCCAGACTACTGTGCCACAAGACTGAACCCCGCAGCCGCGACGCTCTACAACTTTTTTCGTAGGCACGGAAAATCGAGCTTCAATTGCCCGCCCGATTGCCTATATAGTGGACTATGGGTTGTAGCACTTCTTCTGGTGGCGTTAACCTCGTAAGCTCTCGCTTCGACCACGAATCTTGCGGTGTGGGATTCGTCGCAACCCTTCATGGCCAGTCTGACCACGAAATTCTTCGCCTCGCTTTGACGGCCCTTGGCCGTCTTGCTCATCGCGGCGCGATTGCCGCCGACGGCAAGAGCAGCGACGGCGTTGGCGTGCAAACCGCCGTTCCTCGCAGCTTTCTCCTCAGTCAGACGGGTATCACGCTACGCGCCGAGCAGCCACTAGCGGTCGGAATGTTGTTCCTGCCCCAGAACGAAGATGCTGCCCAGCGCGATGCCGCTCGTTTTAAGGCTTGTCTCTCGGCTCGTGGCTTCGAATGGCTCGGCTGGCGCGATGTGCCGATAGCGCGTGACGTGCTCGGCCAGCTGGCACTGGCTTCCCTGCCCGTGATTCGCCAAGCTCTCATCACTACCTCCGAAGATGCGCCGGACCATGCCGACGAGATCGAGCGCCGTCTCTTTCTGGCCCGCAAGGCCTTCGAGCGCGGCGGTAATACTACTTACGTTTGCTCGCTCTCCACCCGGACATTGGTTTACAAGGCAATGTGCACGGGTCGCACTCTGCATGAGTTTTATCCCGACCTCCAGAACAAGCAGTATGCAACCCACTTCTCAGTCTTTCATCAGCGCTATGCGACGAATGTCCTGCCTTCGTGGGACCGCGCTCAGCCCTTGCGCATGGTGGCGCACAACGGCGAGATCAACACCATCTGGAGCAATCGCGCGCACGTTGACGCTCGCCGCGCTTTGCTGCCCCGCGAGTGCGATCCGATTTACACTCCCGACGCCTCCGACTCGATGAGTCTCGACGAAGTAGCCGAGATGCTTTCCAATTACGAGCGCAACGTCGCGGAAGCAGTACGTATGATGTTGCCTCAGGCTGTCGGCCCCAAAGAATCGGCGTTCCATCGCTATCATGCCGACTGCATGGAGCCCTGGGACGGTCCTTCGGCACTGGTCTTCACCGACGGACGCCTGCTCGGTGCTGCCCTCGATCGCAACGGCCTTCGCCCCTGTCGCTTCGTGATCACTGACACGGGATTGATCGTCGCTGGTTCGGAAGTCGGCCTCGCCGACGTTGATAGCGACACCATCACTCGCAGCGGACGCCTCGGTCCGGGCCAGATGATCCTGCTCGACCTTGATCGCTGCCGCTTGATCGAAGGCGCGGAACTCGACCGCTACTTCAACGACCTCGCTCCCTACGCGAAGTTGATCGACGACATCCCGTTGGAGCCTTCGGGGAACCCGGTTTCAGCCCTCGATAAAGACGACCTCACGCACCTGCAACGTGGTTTCGGCTACACCCGCGAAGAGGTAAAGATGGTGGTCACTCCCATGGCGATGGAGAGCAAGGAAGCCATTTGGTCCATGGGCGACGACACGCCTATCGCGCCACTCGCGAGAGCGCCGCGCCCGCTGTACGGTTTCTTCCGGCAACGTTTCGCGCAGGTCACGAATCCTCCTATCGACTCGTTGCGTGAAGCTTGCGTGGTTTCGCAGCGTACCCGCCTGGGGCCGTGGCCCCACTTGCTCGACAAGCACGCGCCTTTGCCAGGACTCGTATTGCCCACTCCATTTCTTTCGCTCGGGCAGATGGCCGCTCTGCATGAAGGCACTTATGCACTGCACGATGAGCTTCCGCTCGCCAACTTGAACTGCACTTTCGCCGACGATAGTTCGCTCGGGCAGTCCCTCAGGGAGCTTCAGGAGCGCGCAGTCGAACTGGTTCGCGGCGGCGTCTGCATCCTGCTGATGACCGACCGCACCGCCTGCGAACATCTGTTGCCGATCCCGATGGCGATGGCCACCGGTGCTGTGCATCAGGCGCTGGTCAAGGCTGGCCTGCGCACCAAGGTTGGCCTCGCGCTTGAAGCCGGAGACTGTCGTGACGTGCACCATGCAGCCGTGCTGATCGGCTATGGCGCCGGATCCGTGTGTCCGTGGCTCGCATTGCAGACCGCCCGCTCACTGGCTGGCGAAGAAGGCGAAACCCGCCTGCTGAATGCCCTGAATTCCGGCTTGGCAAAAGTGATGTCGAAGATGGGAATCTCCGTACTCGACAGTTACCGGGCCGCGCAACTGTTTGACGTCCTCGGACTCGATTCCGAAATCACCAGCCTCTGCTTCCCTGGCACGGTGTCTCCCATGGGCGGCCTCGACTTTGCGGACATCGAAGTCGCGATCCGCTCCTCCTGGGCGCCGGAACCAGGCGGCACTGAATTGCCTGATTACGGTTGGGTACGCTTCCGCCGCGCGGACCGTTCCGAACCGCACACCTGGCAGCCGCAACGCACTCGAGACTTGCAAGTTGCCGTCGGAGCCGCACGCGCATCGACCCAGGCCGCCACCACGATCGCGCCCGCTGAAGCTTGGTCGGCTTATTCGCGCGCAGTGGACGAACGCGAGCCTGCCGTCCTGCGCGACCTGCTGCAGATCAAGCCCGCTGGACCGAAGCTGGAGATCCACGAGGTTGAGCCCGCGTCCAGCCTGGTGAAGCGATTCATCGCCAGCGCTATGTCGCTCGGCTCGCTCAGTCCCGAAGCACATCAGACCATCACTACCGCGATGAATGTGCTGGGCGCGCGCTCCAACACTGGCGAAGGCGGCGAAGATCCCGCGGCCTATAAGCCCGATGGCAACACCGTGGGTGTGCTCTCGCTGCACAACAACAAGATCAAGCAAGTCGCATCCGGCAGGTTTGGCGTGACTGCTGAATACCTGGCCCACGCTGACGAGTTGGAAATCAAGATCGCTCAGGGCTCCAAGCCCGGCGAAGGCGGCCAGCTTCCCGGACACAAGGTCAGCGAACTCATCGCCCGCCTGCGTCACGCGCAACCCGGCGTCTCGTTGATCAGCCCTCCTCCACATCACGACATCTATAGCATCGAAGATCTTGCGCAACTGGTTTACGACCTCAAGCGCATCAATCCGCGCGCGCCGGTTGGCGTCAAGCTCGTATCCCAACTCGGCGTGGGTACCGTCGCTGCCGGCGTCGCCAAGGCCTACGCGGACTACATCGTGATCGCGGGACATAACGGAGGCACCGGAGCTTCTCCTCTCAGCAGCATCAAGCACGCCGGAAATCCCTGGGAGCTTGGCCTGAGCGAGGCGCAACAGATGCTGCGCCTCAACGGCCTTCGCGGACGCGTGCGATTGCGCACCGATGGCGGCCTTTCTACTGCACGTGACGTATTGATCGCGGCGTTGCTCGGTGCCGACGAGTTCTCCTTCGGCACCGCCGTACTGGTTGCCCTGGGATGCGACATGGCGCGCCAGTGTCACCTCAATACCTGCCCAACCGGCATTGCCACGCAAAAGCCTGAGCTGCGCGCCAAGTTCCGCGGCAAGCCTGAACACGTCGTGCGCTTCTTCATGAACATTGCGGAAGATCTGCAGCGCTTGCTTGCCGACCTTGGACTACCAAGCTTGCAGGCCGCCATCGGTCGCACCGACCTGCTGGAGCAGGTCCGCCATGACGGCAAGCTCGACCTCAAGCCGATGTTGGCCCAGGTTGGAGAAGGTCCGGTGAGCTGGCAAGGCCGCCGCAACAATCGCCCCGAAGAACGCCCACCCATCGACGATGCTTGGGTCCGGCCCGCTCTTTCTGCAGCGGCAGTGGGCAAGCCCTTCGAGTTCAGCGTGACGGTGCGCAATGAAGACCGCAGCCTGGGAGCGCGCCTGTCTGGCGAACTGGCGCTACTGCGCGCGCAACAGCCGGACTTGTACCCCGACATTCACTTCCGCATGCGCGGTACCGCAGGCCAGTCGTTTGGCGCATTCGCCAGCCGCGGAATGAAGCTGGTGCTCGAAGGGCAGGCGAACGACTTCGTTGGCAAAGGTCTGTCCGGGGGCGAGTTGGTGATTCGTACGCGCGGCAAGCTGGCGCGCGCCGAATCGGCGCAGGTGATCGTTGGAAACGTGGCCCTGTATGGAGCCACTGGTGGATCGCTGTTCGCGGTAGGCAGCGCCGGCGAACGATTTGCAATTCGCAACTCGGGAGCAACCGCCGTCGTCGAAGGCGTCGGCGATCACGCTTGCGAATACATGACCGGAGGCGCCGTGCTCGTGCTCGGTCCGACGGGTACCAACTTCGGCGCCGGAATGACCGGCGGACTCGCATTCGTCTGGGACCCCAGCGGCAGCTTCGTCAAGGAACAGAAATTCCATCCCGAGTTTGTTGCGGTGGAAATTCTTGGCGCCTGCGAGGAGCGCGATCAGGAACTGGTTCGGTCCCTGCTGGCCGAACAGTCCATCAAGACAGGCAGTAAGCTGGCACAGCGTTTACATCACGGCTGGCCTGTGACCCTGCGCCAGATCGTGCGCATCGCACCCAAGAGCGTCTAATCGGAAATCTTCGCAGCTGGATGCCCCCAAAGGTCGGAACCAGGGCATTTCAGCACTGGCGTATCCGGGCTTGGACAAACAGTGTTCGCCCGCCATGCTTCCCTTTTCCTCGCTCCGAGTGCTCCGGGTCTCAGTGGTGAAGGCCCTTACCCCACCTGCCCGATATAACTCGCCCGCAACTCGGCCACGATCTCGTTCGCCGCCTGTCGTGCCTCTTCGAATTTTCCCGGCGGGAAGGAGATGGCGCCAACACGGGCGTGCCCGCCTCCCCCGTAGCGTTCGCAGATTCTGGCCAGATTCACCGTGGGCTCGATTGGCGCCCAGGGATTGGAGCCCACCGAAACTTTCGTCCGGAAACTGCTTTTGCTCAGCCCGACGCTGTAAATGCAGCCCGGATTCAGATAGTACGGAACGAACTTGTTGTAACCCTCGAGCTCGTGATCGGTGATATCGAAGAACACCGTCCCATCTCTGCACTGAGTGCGTCCTCGCAGGATTTCAATCGACTTGCGGTGGCGCCCCATCAGGGCGGGCAATCGATCGGCAATCTCCGGCATTGCAATGATCTCGGCCAGCGGCTTGTAGGCCAGCATCTCAATCAACCTTGGAATAAACCCTGCGTCCTGGTTCGACTCGATCACCATGGTCAGCTTCATGGCCGGCTCTTTCATCTCCACCGCGGTCTGCGGATCGGAGTACAAGGCACCATCGATGATGTCGGCCCATTCCACCAACTCCGCGACAGGGTCAGGATTGAACCCGAAGCGCTGCTTTGCCACCTCGGCGATGAACTTCGTGCACGACCGGTAGTCGGGGTCATAGAACTTGGTGTTGCTGGTGTCCTGCTCGAAGTGGGACGCATCTTCGGGCGTAAGAAATGCGCTCTGATGGTGGTCGAACCACCACGTGATCCGAGGCGAGGCCGAATATTTGAAGTCGACGATGGCATTCTCGTCGCCGGTGAAGTCTGCTTCGTTGAACAGCGCTCCGGCACGATGCACCAGGCCAACATATTCAAACTCCGCGTGCTCGCGAATGCGTTCCCGGTAGAACCGGGAGAAAAGCGCCGCCGAACAGGCCCCATCAAAACATTTGTCGTGGTAAAAGACCCTGACCTTCACAGACCCTTTCCGAAACCCTCGGCCCCTGCTGCGCCGGATTATGCTCCACGAAACTGAATCAATCAGGATACAGACTTCTGACGAGGAAGAGTAATTTGAAAAGACATTTCAGAAAGGAACCGCCAAGCAGTGGGCAAAATGGCGAAACAATCCAAGCCGAATGTGCACTCGCGCATCAGCCGCCAGCCCTCTGCTCAGCCAGGTCACCGATGATGGGCAGCTTGAACAACTCGTGCTGATAGGCCTTGACCAGCAGGAGCACCCAGAGAAAAAACCACGCCAGGCCAATCAGTCCGGCCAGCGGGAACACCAGCACCCGCATGAAAGGAATCAACTGCATCAGCACACTGAGAATTCCGGCGACAATCGCAAACACGAATCCGGCGATCCACAGAAACAGGTGCTGGAAGGCATGAAATCTCACGAAAAAGTTTCGTCTGAACGGCTCCAGAACAAGAAAGACGATGGCGGGAACGATCGTGATGTACGCCACCGTCCCGGCAATGTTCTCGGGAATGGGCAGTTGTTCGCCAGAAGGTCGGCCGCGAGATTCAAGGCGAGACGTGTCTCCGGGCCGCCGTGCCTCACTGGTTGCGCGCGGACTCGTCACCCCCGCTTCATCCGCACGGGCTTTAGTAACTGGGGTGCCGCACCGCTGGCAGAACACCGCGTAATCCGCCAACGAAGCACCGCACTGTGGACAAACCGGCATATCGCAATCCCCCGACAACCGACGGCGGCGACCCGTACAAAAGAATATCCCGCCGCACACGCGACGGGATGAAACCTACCATGCTGAGCTGATTACGCTCCGCAACACTTCTTATACTTCTTGCCGCTGCCGCAAGGGCAGGGATCGTTGCGACCGACTTTATCGCCGCGCACTACCTGCTGCACAGCGCCTTGCGCTTCGCCACCCGCCATCCGTGCCTGGTCCAGTTCACGGCGCTTCTTGCGCTGGAAATCAGCCTCGATATCGTCGATGGTCGTAGCAATTCTTTGCCGATGCGCCGATTGTCCGTTGTCACTTCCGCTTGCCGGCACGGGCACACCCGGACCACCCGCAACCCCACCGCCGGTACTGCCGTCAGTCGGTCCGCCGCTGGAGAAATAGGGTCCACCGTCTTCCCTGCGCTCGATTATCTGCATCAGATACAGGTAACGGACCGTCTCTTCCTCGAAGCGCTCCATCATGGCCTCGAACATGTCGAACGACTCGCGCTTATACTCCACCAGCGGATCGTGCTGACCGTAACCGCGCAGGCCGATGCCCTCGCGCAGGTGATCCATGCTGAGCAGGTGATCTTTCCATTGCTGGTCGAGCACACTCAACATGATGATGCGCTCGTGATGCCGCATGGCATCGGGCCCGATCAACTGCTCCTTGGCGTCGTAACGTTCCTTCAGCTTGTCGAAAATCGCGTCGCCCAGTTCCTGGCGATTGAGCTTTTCAGCTTCAACTCCCTCAGTCTCGACGTCAACTCCGAAGCGCGTGAAGATCTGGCCCTTCAGGCTCCTGGTGTCCCAGTCTTCTGGGTGGACGTCTTTGCCGCAGTACTTGTCGAGCAAGCCACCAAGAATGTCGCGAACGTAATCCTCGAGGATCAGTTCCTTCTGGTCGAGTCCTTCCAGCAGTTGCCGGCGCAGGCCGTAAACTGCCTGGCGCTGCTTGTTCATCACGTCGTCGTATTCTAGGACGTGTTTACGGGCCTCGAAGTTCTGTCCTTCGACCGCTTTTTGCGCTGCTTCGATACGCCGCGTGATCAGCCCTGACTCGATGGGAACGCCTTCTTCCATGCCCAGCCGCTGAAGCAGGTTCGACACCCACTCCTTGGCGAAAATGCGCATCAGGTCGTCTTCCAGCGACAGGTAGAACCGCGATGCACCGGGATCGCCCTGGCGTCCCGCGCGCCCGCGAAGCTGGTTGTCGATGCGACGTGCCTCGTGACGCTCGGTGCCGAAGATGAACAGGCCTCCCAGCGCGATTACATCTTCGTGCTCGACGTCGGTCTCAGCCTTGTAGCGCGCGTTGATTTCCTGCCACTGCGCCGTCGGAACCTGGTACTCGTTTCCGCCGTAGTAGAAGTACGAAAGATTGGGATCGTCAGGCTTGGCGGTCACTTCGCCTGCAACCACTTTCAGTGGCTGCGCCAAGCCTTTCTTCAGGCACTCCTGCTTAGCCATGAATTCAGGATTGCCGCCCAGCAGAATGTCCGTGCCACGGCCCGCCATGTTCGTTGCGATCGTAATTGCGCCTTTACGCCCCGCCTGCGCCACGATCTCGGCTTCCTTCTCGTGATACTTGGCGTTGAGCACGACGTGCTTGATGCCCTTCTTCTTCAGCAGGTCCGACAGCCGCTCTGACTTCTCGACCGACGTGGTGCCCACGAGCACGGGCTGCCCGGTTTGCGCCAAGCGCAGGATTTCGTCCGCCGCCGCGAAGTATTTTTCTTTCTCCGTGCGATACACCACGTCAGAATTCTCGAGGCGCCGCATTTCCCGGTTGGTCGGAACCACCACTACTTCCAGCTTGTAAATCTTGTCGAACTCCGCCGCTTCCGTCTCCGCGGTACCGGTCATGCCGGCCAGCTTCTTGTACATGCGGAAGTAATTCTGAAAAGTCACGGTGGCGAGCGTCTGATTTTCGCGCTCGATCTTCACGCCTTCTTTGGCTTCCACCGCCTGGTGCAGTCCATCGGACCAGCGGCGCCCTGGCATCAGGCGGCCGGTGAATTCATCCACGATGAGCACCTCGCCATCCTTCACCACGTATTCCACATCCCGCCGATAGAGCGAATGCGCCTTGATCGCGGTATCGACATGGTGTTTCAAGTCCCAGTTCTCGGGATCGGCAATGTTGCCAATACCCAACAACCGCTCCACCTTCTCCCATCCCGGATCGGTAACCGTGATCGTGCGGTGCTTCTCATCGACCACATAATCGCCGGTCAGCACCTTGTCTTCACCGGCGCCCCGGTCGATCTCCTCGCCCATCTCCAACTGCGGGATGATGCGGTTCACCTTGTAGTACTTGTCCGTCGACTCTTCGCTGGCGCCGCTGATGATCAACGGCGTACGCGCTTCGTCAATCAGGATCGAGTCCACTTCATCGACGATGCCGTAGTTGTGTCCGCGCTGCACGCAATCATTCAGGTCGAATTTCATGTTGTCGCGCAGATAGTCGAAGCCGAATTCGTTGTTGGTTCCGTACGTGACATCGGCCGCGTAAGCTTCGCGGCGCTCCTTGTCGTCAAGGTCGTGCACGATAACGCCAACCGTCAGCCCCAAGAACGTGTAGAGCTTGCCCATCCACTCCGAGTCGCGCTTGGCCAGGTAGTCGTTCACCGTGACCACGTGCACGCCGTTCCCGGCAAGTGCGTTGAGGTACACCGGAAGTGTTGCGACCAGCGTCTTGCCTTCACCGGTCTTCATCTCGGCGATCTTGCCCTGGTGGAGCACCACGCCGCCGACAAGCTGCACGTCGAAGTGCCGCATCTTGAGCACGCGCCAACTGCCCTCGCGCGCTACCGCGAAAGCTTCGGACAGAAGTTCGTCCAGCACTTCTTTCAGCGCAGCCGCTTTTTCGTCAGCATCATCGATCGCATCCACGCGCTCGTGAATGCGCTTGCGAAATTCATCGGTCTTGGCCCGGAGCTGTTCGTCGCTGAGCTGTTTTGTCTCGGGCTCAAGCGCGTTGATGCGCTCCACCAGCGGCATGATGCGCTTGACTTCTCGCTCATTGCTGGTGCCAAAAACCTTGGCCATTAACTTATTGATCAATGCAATCTTCCCTGTGGAACTCGAGGTTTCACCTGTATTTTCGGGGCTTCAGCGGCCGTTTGACGCACACCGCCGCCACTTTAAAGGCTAACACATTGGATGCCGCCCGCCGCCTTGGGTCGCACTTTGGATATCTCAGTTTGTTGTCATCGCGAGCGCCGCTGTGGACGCCTTTTTCCACTTCTCAGTGGCTCCGTGGCGAAAGCCTTTCCTCTCCAAACCCCACAGCGTAAGATACGCCCATGTTCTACGACCGCTTTACGGAGTCGGTACGTCAATTCCCTGACCTGATCGCCGTAGAACTCCAACGTGAGTCCTCAGCCGTCGCCGCCGGAGCGGCTCCCGTCGAAAGCTACACCTTCACCCAGTTGCGCGACATGGCCGCATCGATCGGCAACTGGCTGCTGCAATCCCACATCACAATGGGCTCGAAGTGCGCCTTTCTCGCTGCCAATCACCCCTTGTGGATGGCCGCCTACCTCGGCGTGCTCGCCTCCGGCAACACCGCCGTACCTCTCGACACCGCCTTTCATGCTGACCAGATCCGCAAGCTGCTTCTCGACTCCGACGCTGTGCTCCTGTTCTGTGATCGCCAGCGCCTCGCCATCGCCAGAGAAGCCACCAGTGACCTGCCGGTCGGACTCGTCATCCTCGACAGCCACGATCCCATCGACAGCGTGGCGCTGCTCGCTGACATGTTTACCACCGGTTCTGCCGGCTTCCAACCCGTGCCGGTCAGGACGGACGACGTCGCGATGATTCTCTACACCTCGGGCACTACCAGCGACCCTAAGGGTGTGATGCTCTCGCACGGAAATCTCGACGCCGAGGCCGAAGGCGTCTTTCAGGTCATCGACGTCGGCCCCAACGACGCCATCCTCGGCATTCTGCCCCTGTTTCACTCCCTCGCACAGATGGCTAACATCATGTTGCCTCTGTCCGCCGGCATGCGCATCGTGTACCTCGAGTCGATGAACACCACCGAACTCCTGCGCGCCCTACAGGAGCGCGACATCACCGTCTTCGCCTGCGTGCCGCAGTTTTTCTATCTCATCCTCGAGCGCATTCAGAAAGAGGTGCAGCAAAAGGGCGCGGGCGTCCGGACCCTGTTCCGTGCCATGATCGCCGTCTCCAGGTTCGGCCGCAGGTTCGGGGTCAATCTCGGCAAAATTTTCTTCGGCCGCGTGCACCACATGCTGGGCAGGCGCATGCGCTACCTCGTCACCGGAGGCTCGCGGTTCGACCCTGCGGTTGGCCGCCAATTCGAGGCCCTCGGCTTCACCTTGCTGCAAGGTTATGGCATGACGGAAACCTGCGGCGCCGCAAGCGTAACCCCGCCGAACGACAACGTTATGGGATCGGTTGGCAAGCCGCTGCCCGGCAACGAAATGAAAATCTTCGACGGCGCCCTCTCGCCCGAGCACGGCAAAGTCAGCGTGGGCGAAGTCGCCTTCCGCGGCGGCATCATCATGGCCGGATACTACAAGCGTCCCGACGCCACCGCCGCCATGTATCGCGACGGATGGCTGTGCAGCGGCGACCTTGGCTATTGCGATGCCGGCGGCAACTTTTTCATCACCGGCCGCAAGAAAGACGTCATCGTTCTGAGCAACGGCAAGAACATTTATCCCGAGGAAATCGAAGCCCACTATCAGCAGTCACCCAACATTAAGGAAGTGTGCGTGATCGGCCTGCAAAGCGCGCCCGGCGAGCCCTTCTCCGAGCGCCTGCACGCCGTCATCGTTCCCGACTTCGAAGCGCTGCGTCGCGCCAAGATCGTCAACATTGGCGACATGCTGCGCTTCGAAATCGAGGGTCTCTCGGCCAAGGTTCCTTCCACCAAGCGTGTTCTCAGTTACGAAATCTGGCGGGACGACCTGCCCCGCACCAGCACTCGCAAGATCAAGCGGTTCGAAGTCGAGCAGCGCGTGAAGCGCGGCGAAGGCACGCAAGCCGCGGCCGCAGCACCGCGTGAATTATCCGCCGAAGAAACCGAATGGATGCAGCAGCCCGCCGTAAGCAAAGCCCTTGACATCATTCAGGCGGCGTCCAAGCTGAAGAAAGACACGCCCTACCCCGGCGACAATCTCGAACTCGATCTCGGTCTGGACTCCATGGAGCGCGTCGAACTTCTGGTTTCACTTGACCAGCAAATGGGCGCCAGCGTGCCGGACTCGGTCGCTTCCGGGATTTACACCGTGCGCGACCTGGTCGATGCCGTGCTGGCCCACTCCGGCGGAGCCACTCAAAGTTCTGCTGCGGGTTGGGCAGACGTGATCAACGAACCACCCGCAGGCGCCGAGCGCGCCATCATCGACGACGATCACCCCATCACCGCTCCCATCTATTTTTTTGGCCTCAGGCTCATCCTCCTCATGCTCCGCGACTTGTTCAAGCTGCAGGTCGAGGGCATCGACAAGCTCCCGAAAGCAGGGCCTTTCATCATTTCGCCGAACCACCAGAGCTTCATCGATGGTCCCGTGGTGATTGCATGCCTGCCCTGGGAAATCTTGAAGGATGTTTTCTCTGTCGGAACCACCGAAATTTTCGGGAGCAAACTGATGCGCCGCCTGGGAGAACTCGTCCGCCTAATCCCTATCGACCCCGATGCAAACCTTGTACCCGCGATGCGCGCCGGGGCCTACGGACTGCGTCAAAAACGCGTGCTCGTGCTCTTCCCCGAAGGCGAGCGCAGCATCGACGGCACTCCCAAGACTTTCAAGAAGGGTGCGGCGATCCTGGCTATTCACACCCAGTGCCCCGTCGTGCCTGTTGCGTTGGAGGGCTTCCACGAAGCCTGGCCGCGCGGTGAGAAGTTCCGCGGCTTGTCCAATCTGAAAGTGCGGTTTCTCGATCCGGTGTATCCCCCGCCGCTCGGCCCCAACCCCGAAGCGCAATACGCTGAGATGACCGCCAAAATTCGTCGTCGTGTCATGGAAACCTACGATGAATTGCACGGCGCTGAGACACCGGAGACGCTCACAACTTCCAGCGTCTGAACTTGAAACTCGAAACGGTCTCAGCTCTTGTTCGCGTGTGGATGCGTACGGTCGTACACCTCCATCACGTGTTTCACAGTGAGCTGGGTGTAGCGCTGGGTCGTCGAGAGCCGCTCGTGCCCGAGCATCTCCTGGATCGCCCGCAGGTCTGCACCTTCCTCCAACATATGCGTGCCGAACGCATGCCGCAGGGTATGGGGATGCACGTCGGGTGAGAGTCCGCTGGCCACCGCAATCTGCTTGACGATGCGTCCCACGCTGCGCGTTGTGAGGCGACTTCCACGCAAATTAATGAGCAGCGCGCGCTCGGTAGTCCGCTTCGTTTCACCCAGAATCTTCTGCCGCAATGGCAAGTACGCCCGCACCGCTGCGTTCGCTGATTCTCCCAGCGGAACGTACCGTTCCTTGCGTCCCTTGCCGCGCACCAACACAATCTCATTCGACCACCGAATGTCGTCTACGTTAATCCCGATCAGCTCGGAGTTTCGTATCCCGCACCCATAAAGCAATTCCAGGATCGCCAGATCGCGCGCACTGAATGCGGAACACTCCGGCATCTTGGCATCGAGTACGGTGTTCACTTCCTCGATCGTCGGCACCCGGGGTAACTTCTTCGGCAGCTTGGGTGTCGCTACCAGCGCCGCCGGATTCTGGTCCACTACACCTTCCTGAGCCAGCCATCGGTAGAGCGATCGCAACGCCGCCAGCGCCCGCGCGACCGAAGTCTTGCTGAGTCCACGCTCGTACAAGCTCGACAGGTAGCCGCGAATCAGGACGTGATCGATGCCCCCCCAGCCCTGAGGCCCAACGTATGCCGCGAACTGCGCCAGGTCAGTGGTATAAGCCTTGATGGTGTGAGGAGAAGCATTGCGCTCCTGCAGTGCGCGGACGAATTTCGCCACCGCTTTCTCGACAATGGTTGCGCTAGCCTTCGTCACTCGCTCGTCTCACTCGCCGCGGGCATCCTGTTCTTGCTGCGCGGATGATGCTGCTTGTACACCTTATTCAGGCGGTCCAGCGCCAGGTGCGTGTACACCTGCGTCGTCGAAATGTCAGCGTGCCCCAGGATGGTTTGTACGGTACGCAAATCAGCGCCATTCTCGACCATATGTGTGGCACAACTGTGCCGCAACATATGAGGGCTGGCGTGGCGTCCCGACTCCACAGACGCAGCATCCACGATCTGCCACACTCTCTGGCGAGTGATTCGTTTTGCTCCTCGCGCAATAAACAATGTTGGCGACGCCTTCCCTGCCGCCAGCACTGGACGTGCGTCACGCAAGTATTGCTGAACAATTCCTTGCGCCGCGCGCCCCAGGGGAACTATCCGTTCCTTGTCGCCCTTGCCTCGCACCAACACGTAACCGAGCTCCAGCTTAAGGTCTTCCAGCTTCACGTTGATAACCTCCGACACCCGCAGCGCCCCAGCGTAAAAAACTTCGAGGATCGCGCGATCTCGAAGCCCTAAGGCCGGCGACATGCGGCCGTCTTTGGTGCGCGCGGGCCCCCGCAGCACGCTCTCGACCTCGTCCGTTGCGAGCGACTTCGGCAATATCTTCCACTGCCGCGGACTGTCGATATTCAACGTCGGATCGGCCTTAATGTACCGGTCCAGCAGCAGATATTTATAGAAATGTCGCAACGCCGACAGCTTGCGCGCCACACTGCGCCCGTCAACGCCATTCGACAGCAGCGCGTTCAGGAAGTCGCGAACATCTTGTTTGCGGGCAGCCAGCGGCGCACGCTTCCGCCTCAGCAGAAACTCTGAATACTGTTCCAGATCGGAGTGATAGGCCGAAACACTGAGCGGTGCCAGTCCCTTCTCGACCTTGAGATAGTCGAGAAACGAATTCAGCAGCAGCAAATTGGGATCGGCACTGTGCACAAGGTGAGTATGGCGCGCGTCGCGCTCTTAAGGAATAACAAGCGAGATTCAGCCCGCCAGCTTCTTCTGCACTGCTGTCAGCAATTCGACAGCATTGAGCGGACTGTGCGGGTCTTCTTCGTGCTTGAAGAAGGCGTAGGTTTCCAACCCATCGGCCACGCAACGCTCCACGCGATCGGCCAACTTTCTGAGATCGGTGGCATCATAGCCGGGTTTGCGGAAGCGAAAGTAAATGTACTTCGCGGTTCGCTCCTCGGGAGTGGTGATCGACTCCGTCTCCGCGACACACAACGCGACATTGCGCTTCTTCAAAGCCTGATAGGTTTCGTCGTTGAACCACGACTCATGCCGAAATTCGAATGCGCATTGCACCACCGGCGGCAGCAGCGCCAGGAATTCGCTCAACACTGTTACTTCAGCCTTGAGGTTGGGCGGGAGCTGAAAAAGTATCGGACCAAGTTGTTTGCGCCTTAACAGCGGCTCCAGCGAACCAAGAAATCGCTGCAGCGACTCCTCGGCATTTTTCAGCCGCCGCATGTGGGTGATGTACTGGTTGGCTTTCACCACAAACTTGAAGTTCGGCCCTGCGTCGTTCATCCAATTTTCCGCCGCCTTTTCCGACAGCAATCGGCGGAAGGTGTAGTTCACCTCGACGGCGTTCAACTTGGTTGCATAGAACGTGAGAAAATTCTTCGCAGTAACCGCCTTGGGATAGAACTCGGGCTTCCAAATCGGATAAGCCCAGCCCGAGGTGCCGACGTAAAGTGGGGATGAGGTTTTTGGCATCGTCGTTAGACCTATGCTGGCGCGACGACCTCGTAGGCGGTGATAATTTTACGCCATTGCTCGGGCACGACGACGGAAGTCTGGGCCCGATAGTCGTACGCAACCACGGTCGAAATACCGTGAGCTGCTCGGAGCTGACGAGTGTCGCTCCAAATCTCATAGGAGAAGTCAAACGACTTGCGTCCCAGGCGCGAGACGCGGCAGGCCACGGCGATCTCTTCGCGGTAGTCGAGCGGCTGAGCGTACTCAAACTGCAGGCGCGCCAGGATCATGCCGTTCAGGCCGTTCAGCGGCTCCTTGAGCACCGCTACGAAGTAGTTGCAACGAACCGTCTCGACCCAAACGAGATAGGCAGCGTGGTTCACGTGCTGCAACATGTCAACGTCATGGTAGGGGACGCGGAAGCGCTCGATGCAGCGAAAGTCGGTGAGGGGCATTGTGATTTTGCCTTGCAGCTTTCGGGCGCTTGCGATTATACGATGGGCGGCACAGCAAGTAACGGGGATCGCTCCAGCTATCCCCACCGTTGAAACGGTGGATTTTGATATGTCGTCCCTACCGGGACGGGTGTTCAATTGCCACTCCTGCTGCCTTCGTCTACCCGAAGTCCCGCCGCCCCAGCGCTTTCCTCGGTTTGACTTATCCGTCTTATACTGCGTAACTTTCAAGGTTGTAGCATTCCAACGTCTTCCTACTATTCGGAGGCACGATGAAGCGCCGTTTCACCGCGCTGGCAACATTGCTGTTGCTGGCGATAATAGCCCTGCCGCTGGCAGCGCAGGACCTGGCATCCTTTGAAAAGCGAGTGACCGTCAAGACCCTGCCCAACGGACTGACGGTGCTCATCCTCCGTCGCCCCGAGGCCCCGGTGTTCTCGTTCTTCACCATGGTTGACGCCGGCTCGGCGCAGGATCCCCTCTCCGAGACCGGCCTAGCCCACATGATGGAGCACATGGCCTTCAAGGGCACTCCTACGATCGGCACCACCAATTACGCCGAGGAGAAGATGGCCCTCGCCAAGGTTGAGCAGACCTACGCCGCCTACGATGCCGAGCGCATCAAGCGCGTCGGACGTGATCCCCAAAAGCTCACGCAGTTGCAGAAAGAATGGCAGGACGCCATCGCCGCCGCCGACAAGTTCGTCATCAAGAACCAGTTCGGCGAGATCGTCGAGAGTCACGGCGGAGTAGGCATGAACGCCTTCACCAACTATGACGAGACGGGATACATGTACTCGATGCCGTCGAACATGATCGAGTTGTGGGCGGCCATCGAGTCCGACCGCTTCGCCAATCCCGTGATGCGCGACTTCTACAAAGAGCGCAACGTAGTGATGGAAGAGCGCCGCATGCGCACTGACAGTAATCCGACGGGCCGATTGATCGAGCAGTTTCTCGGCACAGCGTTTGCCGCCAATCCGTATCATCGGCCCACCATCGGCTATCCGTCCGATCTGCAGTCGTTCTCGGCAACCGACGCGGCGGGATTCTTCCGCCAGCATTACGTGCCCAGCAACATGGTCATCGCGCTCGTTGGCGACCTTGACCCTGCGCTGGTGATGCCGATCGTGGAGCGCTACTTTGGCCAATTGCCGGCGAAGCCAAAGCCTACCGAGCTGACTACCGTGGAGCCGCCGCAGAACTCCGTCCGTGAGGTCAAGCTGCACGACCAGGCGCAACCCATCTACGTCGAGGGATACCATCGTCCCAGCTACCTCGATCCCGACGACGCCGTGTATGACGCGATCGGCGATGTCATGTCCAATGGCCGCACCTCGCGCATGTTTCGCTCGCTGGTGCGTGACCAGAAAATCGCCGCTGACGCCGGCGGCTTCTCCGGCTTTCCCGGTAACAAGTACGCGCACTTGTTCGCGTTCTACGGAGTACCCCTTCCCGGACACACCAACCAGGAAATGCAGAAATCCATTCAGGCCGAGATCGTCAAGCTGAAGACGCAGGACGTCACTGACGACGAGTTGCAAATGTTCAAGACCCGCGCAAAAGCTGATCTCATTCGTGGACTCGCGAGCAACGAAGGACTGGCCCAACAACTCGCCATTTACCAGACCCGCTACGGTGACTGGCGCGAGTTATTCCGCTCACTTGAAAAGGTGGACAAGGTCAGCAAGGCTGACATCCGCCGCGTGGCCAACAAGGCGTTTCAGGACAGCAATCGCACTGTCGGAACCATCGAGACGATGATGGATTCTGCCGCAGCTGGAAGGGGAGCAAACTAATGCGAGCTCAGAAATCGCGCTTCGTGAAAGTGCTGTTCTCTTTCGTGCTGTTGGCGTCAGCCTGCGCCTACACGCAAATCACGCCGTGGAACCAGCTGAAGTTCCCGCCGCTGCCAGCGTTCAACCCGCAACAGCCCACGCGCATCCAGCTTTCCAACGGCATGATCATCTTCCTGCAGCCCGACCATGAGCTGCCCCTGGTCTCGGTCACGGCTCGCATCCGTGGCGGCTCGATCTCCGAGCCCGCGGCCAAAGTGGGACTGGTCGGCCTCTACGGAGAAGTCTGGCGCACCGGTGGTACCAAGACCAAAACCGGCGATCAGATGGACGATTTTCTCGAAGCCCGCGCCGCCAAGATTGAAACCGGCGACGGTTCCGACTCCACCTCGATTTCCCTCAATTGCCTGAAGGGAGACTTCGATCCCGTCTTCGAGATGTACCTCGATCTGCTGCGCAATCCCGAGTTCCGCGGCGACAAGCTCGAGCTCGCCAAGGAGCAGGCGTACACCGGCATTGCCCGTCGCAATGACGACGTCGGCTCGATCGTGGGCCGCGAAAGCGCGGACCTCGCCTATGGCAAAGACAATCCCTACGCCCGGGACGAGGAGTATGCCACGGTATTCGCCGTGCAGCGCGAAGACCTGGTGAACTGGCATCAGCAGTACGTTCAGCCCAATAACATCATCCTCGGCGTGAGCGGTGACTTCGATCCCACCGCCATAGAAGCCACGCTTCGCAAGGCTTTCGAGGCGTGGCCAAAAGGGCCGCAGGCGAAGGACCCCGCCATCAAGTTCACCCCACCGAAGCCCGGCTATTACTTTGTGCAGAAGACCGACGTCAACCAGAGCACCATCGCCATGGTTGACCTCGGCATTCTTCGCAACAATCCCGACTACTTCGCGGTGTCAGTGATGAACGAGATTTTTGGCGGCGGCTTTTCATCGCGCCTGTTTAACAACGTTCGAGCCGCCAAGGGCCTCGCCTACAGCGTGGGAGGCGGTGTCGGAACCAGCTTCAGCCATCCCGGCATGACTAACATCAAGATGCAGACCAAGAGCGAAACTACCGCGGCGGGCATTGAGGCGTTATATGAAGAGATCGACAAAATGCAGCAGAAAGCGCCCGACGCAGACGAACTGAAGCGCGCCAAAGACCAGATCCTCAACTCTTTCATCTTCCGCTTCGACACGCCCGGGAAAGTGCTTGGCGAGAAAATGGCGTACGAGTTCTATCACTACCCGCTCGACTTCCTTGAGCGCTATCGCGACGAGATCGACAAAGTGACTGCGGACCAGGTGACGCAAGTTGCCCGCAAATACATCCAGAAGGACAAGCTGGCTGTGCTCGTAGTGGGCAACGACGCGGAGTTCGACAAGCCGCTCAGTGGCCTCGGGACGGTGACCAAGTTGGACATCAGCATCCCGCCACCGCCGAAGGCATTGATGGAGCAGATGGGACAACAAGGACCGGGCGGACAAAACTAGTCATCCCCGAAGTCGGAAATGTCTAAAAGTCGGTGCCTCGTTCAGGCCTGATTTTGGCCGGGGTGGCAGTCTTTGTTGGCTCCGCTTCGGCTGCGCGTGTCCCTTTTGTTCTGCTAGACGTGGATGAACTTCGCCTCGCCCACATTTTCTTTGTCGCCGGGATGTTAGAAGCGGTGTACTCCGATCTCGACTGCCCCGTAGCCGTTCAACGGATAAACCTCCAGGGCCCCCGCCACGAGCTGCCGAGTCACCTTGCCACAAAGGTTGTTCTTGATGGCGTCGACAATGTTTTGTCGCCCAACCATTAATCCGTTTTGGTCGTGGTAGAACTCCTCATCGTCAGCGCACATGCTGTCGACCGCCTTCATATCGCACCGGTTGATCGCGTCGAACAGGTTAGTGTCCAATGCCGCGACCGTCAGATACAGCACGTCTTGTGTAGCCGGCGCTGGCGAAGGTGATTGCGCGTTTGCGCAAGGCAGCGTAATCGTAAACAACGCAACGGCCAACATTCGCGTGCAACGAGCGAACGAAATTCTCATGAGTTCTCCTGGTTGTGGTTAGCGAGGCGCCCTCGCTCCAAGAGATACGCCATCTGGGCACCAAGAGTTCCCAGATAACATGTCGTGTGTCCCACCCAAGCCACGGCCGCTCGTAGCGAACTTATTGACATCCTTCGCGGTGTCTCGAGCTAAACTCTTTCCCGCGAGGATACATGCCTTCCACCATGAACCCAGGAAGATTCGCAGGCTTGCTCTATGTGCTGACGTCAATTGTTGGTTTCTTCGCCATGGGCTATGTTCCCGGCAAGCTGATCGTGCACGGTAACGCCGCCGCGACCGCTGGCAACATCGCGGCCTCCGAGGCGCTCTTTCGCCTCAGCATCGCGGGACAACTCATCGGCCAGGCCGCTTTTATCTTCGTGGCCCTGGCTTTGTACGATCTGCTCAAGGGAGTCAGCCAACGGCACGCGGCGCTCATGGTGCTCTTGATTGTTGTCGCGGTTCCGATAGCATTTCTGAATGAGGTCAACTCAATCGCCGCCCTCCTCCTGGTGCGCGGAGCCGATTTCCTATCCATATTCGAAGAGCCTCAGCGCGATGCTCTGGCCATGCTGTTCCTCAATCTGCATCACTACGGACTTGTTGTCGCCGAGATATTTTGGGGGTTGTGGCTCTTTCCCCTCGGACTGCTTGTGTACCGGTCGCGTTTCCTGCCGCGTTTCCTGGGCGTCTGGCTCATCCTCGCCGGATTTGCGTGGGTCATCCTGAGCCTCACGGGCGTATTGCTGCCGCAACACCAGAGCAAGGTAGATACTTTTTCTCAGCCCGCCATGTTTGGTGAGATTGTGTTTATGTTCTGGCTTCTCATCGCGGGCGCGACGCCAAAGCCAGTAAGGGACCCAGCTTCCTCGGGAGCCGTCGCTTAGGGCGCCTACTATGCCGACTGAAGAAGTTTTTGAGGAAGAGTTCTTCGCGTCGCTCTATGATTGCGTCAATTCGTGGTCGGTCAGCGACGATTTCTACCTTGATCGCGGGGTTGAGGCCGGCGGCCCTGTGCTCGATCTCGGCTGCGGAACCGGCATGCTGGCTTGTGGCTTGGCAGCCAAGAACCTCAAAGTAACAGGAGTCGATCCGTCCGAAGCCATGCTGCGAGTCGCACGGTCACGAGTCGATGGCGAAAAGGTAAGTTGGATAAACTCGGACGGACAAAGCCTTCGCCTTTCGCAGCGATTTAATTTTATTTACATGACTGGCCACGCGTTCCAGCAGTTATTGACGGACAATGATGCTGTCAGACTGCTGCGAGCAGCCGCAGATCACCTACATCCTGATGGACGGTTTGTCTTCGAAACTCGGAATCCTACCGCCCAGGCTTGGTTATCTTGGACACCTGAGCACTCGAGACGCACGGTCCAGTCGCCCCAGCGTGGCCGGGTCATGTTGTTTCATGACGCTCAGTTCGAGCCCACCACTGGCATCGTCGAAATTCGCGAGCATTATCAACTGCTGGACACAGGAGTGCATCGGGTAGGACGCAACCGCGTCCGTTTTATTGACCAGGAGCACCTTGCACATTTGCTGACAAGAGCTGGTCTTGCGGCCGTTGCGTGGTATGGAGACTGGACGGGCGGACCCTTCTCGCCGACGAGCAACGAGATCATCGTCGCGACTCGCCGGCCGACGCACGCTTCTCGGGAAAGCAACTAACACCTTGCGTCATTGCCTCAAACGAGGCGATGCGGTCGGTATTTCACTGCGGTTTCTTTCGTAGCACCCACGTGGTCATCGAGCGTAGATTTTGCACCACGGTGGTCTTCAAAGGCTCGACCAGTTTCCCTCCTAGCCGTTCGGCCATTGGGCCGAGCATCGCTTCGTCCACCAGGTACCGTTCCGTGCCATCAGGCACCAGGAAGCGGCGTCCCCGGACGCGCTTGAACTGGTCTTCCATTCCGATCGTGGAGGCGAGGCGGCAGAAAAACAGGCCGCCGGGCTTAAGCACGCGCCACGATCCTCGCAGCATGGCTTCGAAGTGCGCATCGTCACGCGAGAAGTGGAGCACGGCGTTGCTCACGACCACATCCGCGCAACCATCGTCGAAAGACATCTGTTCGATCGGCTCGACTCGAAAATTTGAAGCCGGAAGTGCGGGCACAAACATCCGGGCGAGTCCGCGCACCCCTTCCACCGACTGCGGGTCCGCATCCGCGGCATAGACTTCGTACCCCTCCCGCAGGAAGTACACGAGGTTTCGACCGGAGCCGCACCCCGCGTCCAGGATTCGCATTCGCGGTGTGATGCGGCCTTTCAGAAGCTGGTCGAAAAGATAGATGTCGATTTGGCCAAATTGCTCTTGGAGCGTCAGAGTGGGCACCCCAGAAACCTAGTTGGACGCAGGAGTAGTGTCAACCATGGAGCACACCTCCCGGCACGCCTTCCAACAGCTCGCCGCTGAGGCAATGTTTCAAAGCTCACACTAGCTCCGAAGCGGCCTTAACTCGGCCCAGTGGAAATCTCGCTTACGTAGTCGGGTGGCCGCTTTTGGGCGGCGGCGTTTTCGATGTCAGCTTACGAAACACAAATTCCTGCAGAAGGTTCACCCCCGCCCCCGTCCCAATCCCGATGAGAGTGTTGTTCAACGTGGTTTCGAAACCGTGGCGGCTGCCTTCGGGGTAATACAAATTGGATATGCCGCCCGCCGCCAGGCTCCCCAGGATGCCCGAGTAGTTCGGCTGCCAGCGGCCGTTGTCGCCCTTGGTGATCACCGACATCGTCAAAGCATAACGAATACGCGACTTGATTGTGCCGGTGCCTTTATAAAAATAGCGCGGGTCCTGTTTCAGGATCGATGGCAGGATAGCGTTGCTGATGTAGTTGCCGATAAAGAAGTCCCCGTACGCCGCTCCGAAGCGCCGCGCATAACCTGCCGCACCCTGTCCGTAACCGGGCATTGAGTTGTTTGCTTGCTCGCCTCCGGCAATGATCCCGGCAATGATGAAGGACGTGGGGTCAATTGCCAGCTTCCACGCCAACTCAAACTTCTGCTTCGGATTCATGGGTGCAGCGTTCGCGACATAACTCGCGTAATAGTTGGGAATCACAGCCAGCAACTTTTGCTGCTCCTGCACCTTGATCTGTTCTTCGGCAATTTCCTCCTTCGTCAGCCGCACGCTGACGTCGGTGACCACAGGAGCCAACTCAAGTGTGATCGCTGGCGCCAGGTAGTCCTCTTTGGCAGGCCGGTTCCCTGACACCTTCCTCGCCTTGAAGCCCGCAAGCGCAATGTTCAGCTCGAAGGGTCCGGGCGCAACATTGGCAAAGGAGAAATGGCCGTTCGGTTCAGTAAGGGTTTCCGCAGCAGGAGCACTCGCCCCGCGAGTCAGCTTGACCTTGGCCCCGGAGATCGGCGCACCCGTCGTGTCCAGCAAGGTTCCGCTGACGCTTCCAGTTGTCGGCGAGTCCTGGACCTGCCTACTCGCTGAAGTGGTTGCATCGGCCGGGCGCTCTTGCGGATAACCGGTCGCCGCGGCCACAGATGCTACGTTGTCCGCCTGTGCCAGGAGGAGTGAGGAACCCGGCAAAAGACCGCAAATGAGTGCGGCGCCGAGCAACGTGACTCGAAAGAAAGAGGTAGGATTCTTCTGCCACATACCCGGGCCCATGTGTCGGTATTCTCCCCACAAAAGCAACACTTGCAAGAACCCGGCAGTTCGCGAAAGTGTCGCGTTTTCCGAAAGACTAGCACAAAGGCAGTTTGCATTGGTGGCGAGACCGTGAATCACACAGGGCGCTCAGCGCCTACGGGGCCGGACGTCCGGCCACCGAACGAATCACGCACGCGCTCCAGCTTCGCGCCGGGTATCGTGCGCGCGGTACACTTCGCCCATGCGGCCCGCTCCGAGCGACGAACGAATTTCATACTGCCCTGGCATGGTTCCGGGAGTGAGAGCCATTGGGCGGCACGCAGGATTTACACGCTGAGACGTATCCCCAACATTCAAAAGGATGCTGCCCCTCATGACACGCCCTTCGGGCGCGCCGGCGCCGCGCGGGGGGCGCAAAGATCACCCTTAAATACCGCATTTCGGTCCCGAGGTTGGGTTCCCGAGGTCTGTCCCGAGATGTCCCGAGATAGGGAGGGTTGACATCGTGCTTCGCAAAGGCTATCTTAAGTAGCGAATAAAAGGCGAAAGTCGGTGCCTCACATGCCTGCCTCGCTGCTGCCGATCGAACAGCCCTCCTCTCCCACTAAGTTGGTCGGAATCGCCAAGCTCGCCTCGCAAGGCGAGTCCCTCAGGTTGGGTCACCAAGTCGAATATTTCACCCTGCCCGCAAAGGCCCTGCTCAACCGTTGCGTCAGCAAGCGGGTCCCCTTCGAATGGACCATCAATCCCTATCGCGGCTGCGAATTCGCTTGCAAATACTGCTACGCGCGCTACACCCATGAGTTCATGGAAATGCGCGATGGCCTCGACTTCGAGCGCAAGATCTACGTGAAGCAACAAACCGCGTGGTTGTTGCGGCAGGAATTGAAACAAGTCAAGCGCGGCCAGCAGATTGCCATCGGAACGGCCACCGATCCCTATCAGCCTGCCGAGAAGCGGTTCGAGATCACGCGCAGCATCCTCGAAGAACTCGCCCTACGTCGCGGCCTCGAAATCGGAATTGTAACGAAATCGGACCTAGTGGTTCGCGACATCGAGCTCTTGCTCCGAGTCGCAGAACACAATGCGCTCACCGTCAGCTTTACGGTCACCACACTCAACACCAAGCTGGCGCGCGTCCTTGAGCCGCGAGCGGCCCGGCCTGATCTGAGACTCGATGCGCTAGGCCGACTGATCAAAGCGGGGTTGAACGCGGGCGTAATCTGCGCTCCCGTGTTGCCGGGCATCACCGACTCTTCCGCCGCGCTCGACAAGCTGGTTCGCGCAACCAAGGAAGCTGGAGGCAAATACATCTCCGCCAACACGCTCTTCCTGAAGCCTTGCTCGGCGAACATCTTTCTGCCGTTTCTCGATAAGGAATTCCCTGACCTTGTGGCCGACTATCGCAAGCGCTATGCCGACCGCGCCTTCGTTAGTAAGGCCTATAGCAAGCGGCTGTCCGAATTAATGGCAGCGCTGCGCAAGAAGCATGGGATCACACGCGAGAGTCGCCATCGCGCCTACCCTCCACCGCAGGAACTGGAACAGATGAAACTGTTTGCGTAAGTTGGTAAATGAGGATGAGCAGAGGAAATGCAGCTAACCGAACAGCCGCATTAGCCCTTTAGCCGGCAGATCGGGTACCAAGAACTTTTGCAGTCCTCCGCTCGCTATTGCCAGGGCTTCGGCCGCGCCGTATCCGCTGCGAACTGCACCTTCCATCGTGGAAGGCCATCCGGTTGCGGTCCAGTCCCCCGCAAGGAAGAGCCGAGGCCACGGGCTTATATACGAGGGACGATTTGCATCGCTTCCCGGTGTAGGAGAAAACGTCGCGTGGACTTCTTTGATCACGGTCGACTTAATCAACTTCGCCTCGCGGAGCGACGGAAAGAATTCCGCCAGCTCCCGCATCGCAAGATCGATAATCTCGTTGCGCGACTTATCCACCAGCGTCTTCGAAGAACTAACCACCAACTCAAGGTAGCTAACGTTTTCACCCGATTCACGCCTGGTGTTCAGGATCTTCGACTTCTGGAACATCCACTGAATCGTGCGCTCCAGCAGCACTGCGTGTTCGAGCGGAGTCACCTCTCGATCAAACCACAAGTGAATCCCCGTGATGGGAGAAGACCCGAAGTGTGCGGCCTGTTCACGCAGGGGTTGCATTTCAGGCGTGTTGGGCAACAACTCGGTCACCCGATTGAACGGAGTCGCCAGGATGGCAAAGTCCGCGAGTACATCGTCTCCACCGACACAAACGCGAACACCGTTGTTGTCGGCTTGTATCGAATCGACGGAGGCTCGCAGGTGTACTCGCCCGCCTCGCGCTTCAATGTACGACGCCGCTTCTCCATAAAGTTGCGACAGCGGTACAGCCGGAAGCCCCATGCGCCCAGCTTCAGCCGACTTGAGAAACGAATCACGAAACACCAACGCCGCATAACGGACCGAAACCTGATCGAGTTCATCGTTGAGGGCGCTAATCAGCACCGGGGCCCAGAAGCGATCGATCGCCTGTTTGGTTTGTCCGTGCCGCAGAAGCCACGACTGAAAGTCCTCACCGTTATCGGCGGGCAACGCCGGCATCAGGGCCAGCAGCGCTCGCGAGATGGCCAGTTTATCTTGCAGGTCCAGTACGGGCGAAGCCAGAAACGATATCCCAGAATGCAGGGGCGCAGGCAGCCAACTCGGTTTCAGCGTGGAAGCGCGGCCATCGGGCATCAGGAACGTGATCTCGTCGTACCAGCGGATCTGCTTCTCAACTCCCAACCGTCGATAGAAGTCGATAAGGTTGGTGCAGCATCCCAGCAGCACGTGCTGACAGTTGTCTACGACTTCTCCCGTGCCGGGAAGCTCGTATGATGAAGCTCGACCGCCCAGATAGGGTCGCCGCTCGAACAGCTCGACACGGTAGCCAGCATCGGCCAGCGCGCTTCCGGCGGAGATGCCCGCCAGCCCGGCTCCGATCACTGCGACTGTCGGCTTTTGGTTGTTGCTCGCGGAACTCATGTCAGGCGGCGCACGAATCCTCTCGCCAGCACACCGAGCTTCTCTGCGGTACTGAGCCGCACGCGCTCGGAGAACACGTCATAATTCCGTGCCGCAATGCGCTCCAGCAACCGCCGGTAGATCTCGACGAGGGTCCATAGTGCGGGCTGGCTGTCATCGTCGATCAGAGGAAGCAGTTCTTCTGCGGAACGGTAGTACTCCAGCGCCCGCTGTGCTTCAAACTCCAACACCGGGCGCAGAGAATTCGCCGCATTGCCGTTGTTCAGCGCGCTGGCGTCCGTTCCAAAACGACGCAGGTCTTCGCTCGGCAAATAGACGCGCCCCAACTGGCCGTCTTCTTTCACGTCCCGGATGATGTTGGTGAGCTGGAATGCGACTCCCGTCTGTTCCGCCAGCTTTTCAGCACGCGGATCGCGGTAGCCGAAGATTCGAATACAGACCAACCCAACTACCGACGCAACGTGGTAACAGTAGTCGTAGAGTTGCTCGAAAGTCTCGTAATGCAAACCCGAGTTCCCGGTGGCTGCGCAAGCCTGCTCCGGCAAATCCATCGCTGTGCCCTGCACCAGTTTTTCCAGCAACTCGAGCGGTATGTTGAACGATTTCTGGGTGTCCGCCAGCGCCATCAGCACGGGATCGTCAGTGCGTTCGCCGTCTACAACTCGGCGCAGCGCGTTCATCCAACCAGTTAGTTGCTCTCGGCGGTGTTCGGGGGGAATGGACGCATCGTCGGAAATATCGTCGGCGTGCCGCATGAAGGCGTACACCGCAGATAATGCATTCCGCTTGCGCTCCGGAAGTGCAAGGAAACCGTAGTAGAAATTCTTGGCAGCGGAACGCGCGATGTGCCGGCAAACTCCATAGGCGGCCCGCAATTGCAGCGGGTGTTGGCTCACAACAGATTTCCCAGGGTCGTGCGCGCCACCAGCCAGAGCTTACGTCGGGTAGAGATGATCGGCCGCGCAGTCAAAACGTCATATCCCTGGTGTTCGATGGCGTCCAGGATCGCGAGACCGCCCCGGCTAAAGAGCTCGACATCTAGCGCCAGTTTCCGGTCCACTGCTTTCGCGAGCGGCAGTCCTCGCCGGAACCACTCGCGCGCCCGCTCGACTTCGAATTCCATCAGCGCCAGAAACTGTGGTGTCGCTCGTCGTTGAGCGATTTCCATTTCCGAAACGCCGAAGCAGGAGAAGTCCTCCAGCGGCAGGTAGATTCGGCCTTTGCTGTGGTCCTCGGCAACATCCTGCCAGAAGTTCGCCAGTTGCAGGGCAGTGCACGTATAGTCCGATAGCTTCTGTCGCTCGGCATCGCGATACCCGCACAGGTAAAGCACCAGGTGGCCCACCGGATTGGCCGAGTACTGGCAATATCCCAGCAGATCGTCGAAGCGTGGATAGCGGGTCACGATTTGGTCCTGGCGGAACGCCGTAAGCAAGTCGGCGAATTCGTGCTGCGGAATATCGAACTCCCGCACCGTCTCCCGCAGGGCGACAAATACAGGATGGCGAGGCTCGCCGGAATAGCACTGTTGCAGTTCCGCTTCCCACTGGTCCAGCAGCGTCAACGAAAGCTGCTTGTCGCCAACCTCATCCCCAAGATCGTCTGAGATCCGGCAGTACGCATAGACGTTGTAGAAGGGCTGATGGAGATGCTTGGGTAAAAACCATGTGACGACCGGAAAGTTTTCGTAGTGTGAGTGTGCCAGGCGCGCGCAATACTGCTGCGCCTCGCTGAGCGACGGTCCATGCTCCGGAATCGCGTACTCCGGCGGCAGCGCCTGCCAGCCTCGAGCGGCGTTCGTGTGGAGAGGGGTAGCGTCCGACTGGGACGCATACATCTGGTTGTCAGTCGGTGCAGAAGACATGAGTTGTAGATATACGCCGGGGCTTATTGTCCCGGGATGATCGCGGTTTTAATGTCGCCGTTTCGGTTCAGCATGTGACGCAGCACATGCTGCAGTCGCGAAAGCGGCGCTTCGCCGGTGATATAGTCCGCGCCCTTAATCTTCTTTTCCGTGATCAAGGCGAAGGCTTTGCGCACCGTCTCCGGCGTGTGGTGGAACGTGGCCTTGAGCGTGAGCTCGTTGTAGTGCAGTCGCTGGGTATCGAGCGCGACCTTAGTTCCGTTGGCGCAACCTCCAAAGAAGTTCACGGTGCCGCCCTTGCGCACCATTTCAGTGGACCACTCCCACGCCTGCGGACGTCCCACTGCTTCGATGACGACGTCACAACCCCGGTTATCCAGGGTCAATTTGCGAACCGATTTCACTGGATCATCGACGTTGGTGATCTGTACGGCAAAATCGGCGCCGACCCGGCGGGCTGCGCTTACCTGCGTGTCGCGCTTCACCACGGAAATCACATTGCAACCGGTGAGCTTGGCGACCTGAACGAACATCAGTCCAATCGGACCGGCACCGATCACGGCTACCGAATCGCCAATCTCCATCTTGGTTTCGTGCAGTCCACGCAGCACGCACGCCAGCGGCTCCGTCATGGCGGCTTCTTCATAGCTCACATGACTTGGGATTGCGAGCATGTTGGTTTCCACGATGCGTCGCGGAATGCGAATGTATTCCGCATAAGCTCCGTTGTTGAATAGCAGGTCGTCGCAGAGGTTTTCCTGGTGCTTCGAGCAATAGAAGCACATGCCGCACGGCGCCGAGTTCAGGGCCACCACGCGCATGCCCTTCTTGAATCCTTTAACGTTGGGCCCGATTTCGTGGATCACGCCAGCCAATTCATGCCCGAACAGCGCTGGAGGCACGATCATGCGGGCATGGTAGCCGCGCTGATAGACCTTCAGATCGGTACCGCAAGTCAGGGCCACCTGCACCTTGACCAGTACTTCCCCTTCGTCCAGTTTGGGTATTGGCACTTGCTCGATTTTGACGTCCTCTTTGCCATAGAGGACCGCAGCTGTCATGTTTCCGTTCACTCTATGATTCCTTCCATACGCTGCCCGGCTGAATAATCACTTTCATCGAGTCCGGTTTGGGGTGGGCAGCCAAATGCAGCGCATCAATCGACTCGGCCAGCGGAAAACGATGGCTGATCAGCCGCTCCAGATCCATTTCGCGGCCGAGCACAAATCGTGCCGACTCTTCCTGCAAATCCACAGAAGCGCTGTACGAACCCAAAAGACTCTTTTCATCCACGCAGACGCTGGCGGGATCGATGATGGCTTCCCCATGCTGCGTTTGCGCGAATAGCAGTACGCGCCCGCCTGGACGAGTGGCATCCATGGCCGGGCGAATTAGACCGTTACCAGCAACAGCAAGAATTACCGCATCAGCTCCGCGGCCGTCCGTCATTTCCTTGATGGAACGGACGCTGTCGGAGGTGGAAGCGTCGATGTTTTCGTTGAGGCCGAATGCTTTACCTATTGTAAGCCTCTGCGGAAACAAATCGGAAGTGATTACTCTCGCACCGCACCTTCGGGCCAAAACAGACAGAATGATGCCAATCGGGCCCTGTCCGATCACCTGCACCGTTTCTCCCGGCGCCAGCCGCAGAGTTTCGATGCCTTTCATGCAGGTATTCACCGGTTCGATGAAGGAAGCCTGCTCAAACGATACGCCGTCGGGAATCCGAACCACTCCGCCACGGCCGACAATCCAATCCATCACTCGAACGTACTCGGCAAATCCGCCGCCGCTTGGTTCATAGCCCGCGGTCGCGCCTACTTTCTTGTACGTCGGACACTGCGCAAAAACCTTGTGCCTGCAGTAATAGCAACCACCGCAGGGAATGTGATGGAACACCATCACGCGATCGCCCACGTGATAGTCCGTAACGCCCAGCCCAGTGGCGACGATCACGCCGGTGGTCTCGTGCCCGAAGATGCGCGGCGCCGAGTGCGACCCGGTAGCGATCTTCTTCAGGTCGGTGCCGCAAATGCCGCAGGTGTGGACTCTGACCAGCAGCTCTCCGGCAGCAATTGCCGGAACCGGGACCTCTTCCAATCGAACATCATTAACACCGCGATAGACGGCGGCGCGCATGCTCGAAGGCATCGTCCGATCTCCCAACGTCCCGTTCACCTGAGCTGCTACTGACATGCGACCGGCCCGCTCAAGCCCGCGGGACTTTCTCCTCGCGCCCGTTGATTACGCAACTGGTTATTAGATGTTCCACAGTATGACTCAGGTTCACTGAGGCCGTGCGGCTGTTAGCGCTCAGTTGACGAACCGCCGACCACCACTTCGGCCGCATTGCGAGATGCATCGCGAATCGCGCCGTCTCAAACTTTCCATTCGCATCGACAAATCCGGAGACTGGAGGCATCTCAAAATCGAGTTCATCTGAAATAGCCTTGATCGCCGTGAATTCAATTCCACGCTCCTGAGCGACCGCAGCGACTGCGGCGGATTCCATATCAACGACGTCAGCCTGGTAGCGAGCGGCTAGTGCCAGTTTCTGCGCTGCCCCGCTTACGGATGACGCCGTGACAATCACGGATTCGGCACCCATGGTCCTGAAGCGCGCGCCAGACTCAGCGTCCACGACTTCAGATGCTCGCACAACGTCTCCAACTTTCAGCGTCGCCGTGAGCGCGCCTGCAATCCCTGCCGAAATCAGCATCGTCGGCTCGTACCGCTCGATCACAGCCTCGGCAGCTCTGCGGGCTGCATTTCGTCCCATACCACCGACCACAATTACCGCGTTTTCGAGTTCAAAGAACTCAACGCCGTTCACCCGCTGACCGTAAGCCCCGGCCAGCAGCTGTCCCAACTCTCGCCGCATGGCAATCACAACAGCAGCGCTCTTACGGGGCATAGCCGTTCGCCCGGAACCACTCCACCGCCCGCTGCAACGCACCGTCCATCGGACCGGGATTCCATCCCAGTTCTCGCTCGGCCTTCGCGCTGGTAACGAACATTTTCTTGCGGCCCATGCGCACGGAGTCGAGGGTCACTCGCGGTTCTCGATTTCGCATCTTACCCGTGACCAGCGTGTCGACCACGCCCGTGGCATACGCCACTGCGTACGGCAGCCGGATACTCGGAGATGGCAGGGCCGTAATCGCGGCAAGCTTATCGAGAATCTGCTTCAGCGTCAGGTTCTCGCCTCCCAGGATGTACCTCTCGCCCGGTCTTGCCTTCTCCATCGCGAGGAGGTGACCTTCGGCACAATCCGTAACGTCCACCAGGTTCAGCCCCGTGTCTACATAGGCGGGGAATTTGCGCTTCAGGAAATCCACCACAATTCGTCCCGTCGGCGTCGGCTTGATGTCCCGCTCCCCGATCGGCGTCGTCGGGTTCACCATCACCACGTCCTGGCCGCCCCTCGCCGCCTCGATCACCAACTGTTCAGCCATGAACTTACTGCGCTTGTAGTCGCCGATCATGTTCGACAGCGCGACCGGAGTACTCTCATCTGTCATGCGGTCGTTATTGCCAAACCCCATCGTAGCGACGCTACTGGTATAGACAACCCGCCGTATTCCCGAATCTCTCGCCGCCTGCAGAATGTTGCGGGTACCCTCAACGTTCGACTGATAGAGTTCTTGCCCGTTGGTAGCCCACAGTCGGTAGTCAGCCGCTACGTGAAACACGAACTCGCAACCGGCCATACCTCGCTTGAGTGAATCCACATCGCGAAGGTCGCCTATAGTGCGTTCCGCAGGAAGATCCGCGATGTTCTCCGTCCGGCTGCTCTGTCTGACTAGCAAGCGAAGTTCAGCGCCACGGGAATGCAACTGGTGAGCTACGTGGCTTCCCAGAAACCCCGTAGCTCCTGCGACAAAACATTTCATACTGTTGATCCGCTTCCCAGCGATAAGGCCGCGACCCTGTCCGCGACTAACTATCGGTTCGTCCGCTGGTCGGTGCGCGGGATCCGGAGTTGCTCTTCCTGCGATGCTGCCGACGCCTTGGCATACGCTGTCAGAGCAATCAGCGGGAAGTATTGCCGGTACATGTGGTACATCAGGTAGAACACCCGCGGGAAGCCGGTTCCGGTGTACCACGCTTCATTCCACGACCCGTCGCGAAGTTGCGTTTTGAGCAAGCAGGCAACACCCTGCTGCAACGAATCGCTACGCGTGTCGTTGGCCGCCAGCAGGCCCATCACCGCCCACGCGGTCTGCGATGCCGTGCTTGGTCCCACACCTTTGGTGTTGGGATCGTCATACGAGCCACAGGTCTCGCCCCAGCCGCCGTCGGGATTCTGCATCATGCGCAGCCACTCCGCAGCCTGTTGGATGCAGGGCTCATGATGATCCATGCCGATGGCTTCCAGTCCACGCAAGACCAGCATGGTTCCGTAGATGTAGTTCACACCCCAGCGACCGAACCACGAGCCGTCAGGCTCCTGTTCGCGCTTGAGAAACTCCACGGCGCGGCGCACCGGCTTGTCCTTCATCGAATAGCCGTACGTCGCCAGGCACTCCAGCACTCTTCCGGTGATGTCCACTGTCGCCGGATCGAGCATAGCGTTGTGGTCGGCAAACGGAATCTGCTGGAACACCATGCGGTCGTTGTCTTTGTCGAACGAGGCCCATCCGCCGTTCTTGCACTGCATCGACAAGACCCAGTCCAGCGCGCGTTGCACCGACTTGTCCTGATAGCTTTCGTTCGGCGTCTTCACTTTGGCGAGGGCCAGCATGACGATAGCGGTGTCGTCCACATCGGGATAAAACTCATTGTTGAATTCGAAGTACCAGCCCGCGGGCTCGGCATTAGGATTCTTCACGCACCAGTCGCCCTTGCGCGTGACCTGTTTTTTCAGCATCCACTCAGAAGGCTGCACCAGGCGCGTGTCGGTCGCCTTCACTCCGCTCTCCGCAAGAGCAAAAATAGCGTAGGCGGTGTCCCAAACCGGCGACATGCACGGTTGCATCCTGAAGGTCGTCTGTTCTTCAATACCCAGTTTCTCGAACTCGTCCATCGCCCGGATGACCTGCGGATCGTCGAGCGAATAACCCAGGCAACGCAGCGCGATAATTGAATTCATAATGCCTGGATAAATCGCACCTAACCCGTCGCTCATCTCCAAGCGTTCCAGCATCCACCGCTCGGCCTTCTTCAAAGCGATGGAGCGCAATGGCCGGATATGCACCTTCTCGAAGAAATGCACCAGCCGGTCGAGTAGCAGGAAGAAATTACGCCAGCCGACAAGCTTCTTGTCCCACTTCAAACGAAGGTTCGCCTTGCTGCGGCCTCCCACAAAAAGCTCTTCAATTCCTTGTTCGTCGGGAATCTTCTTGAACGGCTTCTTTGCATAGGCGATTGACAGCGGCACCAGAATGGCACGCGACCACGAGGAAATCTCGTAGATGTTGAACCAGAACCAGTTAGGGAAGAGCGCGATCTCCGGCGGAATTGCCGGCACGGCGTCATAGTCGTACTGGCCCAGGAAACAGAGGTAGATTTTGGTGAAGGTGTTGACCTCGGTCACTCCACCCATAGCCAAAATGCGCTCGCGCGCCTTGCTCAGGGCGGAATGCTCAGGGTTGTACCCCGCCATCTTGAGGGCAAAATACGCCTTCACTGACGCACTGACGTTCGACGGGCCGCCGTTGAAGATTGGCCAGCCACCGTCGTCATTCTGGTGCGACAGCATCTCATTGGCACACTTCTGCGTACGCTGCTGGTCTTCTGTCCCCAGCAACCGGTGTAACAGAATGTAGTCGGATTCCAGTGTGGTATCGGCGCCCAGTTCTCCGCACCAATACCCTTCCTCGGGATGTTGCAACGAGAACAGGTACTTGCGAGACGCGTCGATCGCGGCTGCAACTCGGGCCTTTATATCGTCCAGCTTTCCGAATCGCATTTCGCCGGGATTGGGGGGGAACGCTTCTGCCATTCTTTCTATTTCCTCTACTCCGCCAGGGCTGGCGCAGCCCCGATGGCTTCCACAATTTCAGGTGGCAGCCCGAAACGAACATTCTCTGGCATCACTTCAATTTCCTGCAGATTGGTGAAGCCCTGCTCCTGCAAAAACGTCACGGCTTCCTGCACCAGAATCTCCGGCGCCGACGCGCCCGCCGTTAACGCCACGGTCTTCACACCCTCCAACCATTCCGGCTGGATCGAACGATAATTCTCGATCAGGTGCGAGTTAGTCGCCATATTGCGCGCGACCTCAACCAACCGGTTGGAATTGGAACTATTGTCTGAGCCGACCACCAGCAACAGATCACATTCGTCGGCAACTTCCTTCACCGCAGTCTGGCGGTTTTCCGTCGCATAGCAAATGTCCTGCGCGTGCGGTCCCTGGATGTTGGGGAACTTTTTCCGCAACGCCGTGATCACATGGGTGGTCTCGTCGAGGCTCAGCGTCGTTTGTGTCAGGTACGCCACACGATTCGGATCTGGCACGTGCAGATTGTCGATGTCCTCCGGCGCATCCACGACCTGGGTGACCGACGGAGCTTCGCCCAGAGTCCCGATCACCTCGTCGTGATCGTGATGACCGATCAGGATCAGCGAATAGCCCTCGCGAGCGAATTTCACCGCCTCCACGTGGACTTTCGTGACCAGCGGACAGGTCGCATCGATCACCCGCAGTTCGCGCAATTTGCTCGCTTCGCGTACCTCCGGAGCCACGCCGTGCGCGCTATAGATCACGCGCTCGCCGGCCGGAACTTCCTCCACGCTATCGACAAAGATCGCGCCCTTCGCGGTCAATTCGTCAACCACGTAACGGTTGTGTACGATCTCTTTGCGGACGTAAATCGGAGCCCCAAAGGTTTCCAGGGCGATCCGGACGATGTCGATGGCGCGAACCACCCCGGCGCAGAAGCCTCTCGGCTTCAGCAAAAGTAGAGTTTTGGAGTCGGCTTGAGTCATGATTCCTTATCGATTTACACGGGATATTAACCCGGGATTCCCCACAGTTACTCTATTGTAGCAGCGGCAGAACCAATAACATAACGTCAAGAAACTGCAAGATTTAGCACTCTGCGGCTCTTTTTCTGCAGCCAACGGGAAGCACACTTTTATGCCTTCAACCACGCCGAGTACAATCTCATCGAGGAGTAATACTATGACCGGCCGCGAACTCGCCCAAATCTATGAGTTTAGTTATGGAGCCATCCAACGCAATCTTGACGGTTTGACTCACGAAGACAGTGTGCTTTGCCCCGAACCCGCTGGGAACTGTGTTAACTGGGTTCTCGGCCACGTGGTCACTGGGAGAGGATTGGTCCTCATGCTGGCGGGAGCCGACGGAACCGTGCTTTCCGAGGACGAGGGGGCCCGCTACCGGCGCGGTTCGGCGGCACTTCGCGAGGGCGCGAGCGCGGTTGACATTGCCCGGCTGAAGAACGCTTTCGAAGATACCCAGCACCGCTTGATTCCCGCTTTGCAGGCTCTGAGCGACGAAGCCGTCGCAGCCGATGTTCCCGATCAGTTCCGCCGGCCTCCGTTGATGGGCACAGTGGGGCAAGCGTTGGTTCGGCTGGGCTATCACGAGGGCTACCACAACGGACAGATCGGCTTGCTGCGCCGGATGGCAGGAAAAGAAGCCGCGATCAAATAGCCCAGAACCAAGAAAATGGTGCCCCACCCTTATCTCCCAGTGTTGGCTACAAACTGGGTGAACCAGCTTCACCGATTCGTTTTCAGCATCTGCTCAGCGTGTGCGAGCGACGTGTCCGTCAGCTTTGCCCCGCTGATCATCCGCGCCAACTCCCGCGTGCGCTCTTGAGTATCGAGTTGTCGGACGGACGTCTTGGTTCTCCCACCTATCTCCTTTTTCTCGATAAGGTAGTGCTGGTCCGCGAATGATGCGATCTGCGGCAAGTGCGTCACGCATAACACCTGCTTGGTCGCTGCGAGTTGCTTCAGCTTCTTACCTACGGCCTCCGCCGCGCGTCCGCCGATTCCGGAGTCGATCTCGTCGAACACCAGAGTTCGCTGCCCGGCGCCGCCCTTGGCGCCGTTCTGCCGCACTCGTTTCGACACCGCCGCGTCGATGGTCGTTTTCAGTGCCAGCATCACACGCGAAAGCTCGCCCCCCGAAGCGATCTCCTCTACCGGCCCCAGCGGCTCTCCCGGATTTGCCGAGATCAGGTACTGCACCGCGTCAATGCCGTTCGAAGTCCAGCTCCCTTCCTCATCGGATCCGCTGACCTCGACCTTGAATCGCGCCTTCATTGCCAGTTCGTTGACTTCGTTCTCGACCTGTTTCTCCAATTTGCGGGCTGCGTCGTAACGATGCCGCGAAACGTTGCGCCCACCATCGAGATATCGCTCGGCCGCCTTCGCCAGATCGGCGCGCAGCTTGCGCAGCACCTCGTCCTTGTTCTCCATTTCATTGAGCTTGCGTTCGAGTTCGGCGCCTAGTGCAATTACATCTTCCAGCGTTGGACCGTATTTGCGCTTCAAGCGGTCAATCACCGCAAGCCGATCTTCCACTTCCGCGAGTCGTTCGGGCGAGGCCTCAACGTCCTCCGCGTAGTCACGCAGCGACTGCCCAATATCCTCGACGGTGATCCGCGCCGAATCCAGTTGCGCCAGCGGTTCGCGAAACTTCTCTTCAAAACGTGACAGCTCTTCCAGTTGCTTCGCTGCCGAGCGAATCAACGCTGACGCCGACACGTTGCCTTCGTAAAGAGCGTCATATGCGCCCATCGCCGACGCGAGAATGCGTTCCGAGTTGGCCAGTACCCGCTTCTCGGACTCGAGCTTCGTGTCTTCTTCCGGACGCAAACTCGCACCGGCAATCTCTTTTCGCTGGAAGTTCCACAAGTCGAGCAGCCGCAGCCGGTCTTGCTCGTCGCGCTCCAGTTCGGCGATTCGGTCGCGCACACTGTTCCACGCGGCGAACGCATCCGCGAGGGGAGCCAGATCAACTCCCGCGAAGCTGTCGAGCAGCGCGAGACGCGACGTCGAGTCGAAAGCCAGCACTGCTTCGTTCTGTGCATGAATGACGGCCAAATGCGGCGCCAGAGCACGCAGCACGGTCACCGTCGCCGGCTGATTGTTGACGAAAACACGGCCCTTGCCTCCAGCAGAAATCTCGCGCCGAAGAATGAGTTGGGCTTCGTCAAAATCAATGCCGTTCTCCTCCAGCACTTTGTCGAGCGCCTTTGACTCGGCTTCAAATACCGCCGAAACAACTGCCTTCTCGGTGCCGTGGCGCACGGCATCCGCTGAGGCTTTGTCGCCCAACAGCAGTGCCAGCGCATCAATGAGAATGGATTTTCCAGCGCCGGTTTCGCCGGTCAGGAGGTTAAGACCGGGGGCGAACTCCACGGCGACGTTGTCGATGACCGCGTAGTTTTCTACCCGCAGTTCCAGCAGCACGATGAGTTCCCGCTCGCGTAGTTACGCCGCAGTGTAGCAGGAAAACCCTAGTAGGTGCGGAGTTGTGAAATGCGGTCGCAAACCAACTCACTACGCAGTCGTTAACTCTCAAGGAACCCCGCACAGCGAATCCAATGCCGCTACGTCAAACCCCTATAATGTTTACTACTGAATACGAGGCTTACGCCCATCAATGAATGTAATTTGTCCGTTGCTCGCCTCTGCCATCGGCGGTGAAATCTCAGGTCTCATAGAAACCAGCGGTCTCGTCGCCAAAACCGTTCTCGTCATTCTGCTGCTGTTCAGTCTTGTGTCCTGGGCCATCATCTTCTCCAAGTGGGGACTGTTCCGGCGTGCCCGCGCCCAGAGCAACCGCTTCATCCGCATGTTCCGCAAGTCCGAGCGCCTGCAAGACGTTGCGGCCGTGGCCGAGCAGTTCAAGCCCAGCCCGCTGATCGCAGTCTTTGACGGCGCATATAGCGAGCTGCGCAAACAGGCGCCGCAACCGATCCGCGTGCCCTCCTTGCAGCGAGCGATTCAGATCGCCTCGTCGGAAGAGCTTACGCGCCTCGAAAATCGACTGCCCTGGCTGGCCACCACCGGCGCAGTCACACCGTTCATCGGCCTCTTCGGAACCGTCTGGGGCATCATTGACGCTTTCCACGGCCTGGGCACCGCGGGCGCGGCGACCTTGCGCGCCGTCGCGCCAGGAGTCTCCGAAGCCCTTATCACCACCGCGGCCGGACTCTTCGCTGCAATCCCGGCGGTCATCGCCTACAACATGTTTACTCAACACATCCGCGAGTTCGGCTCTCGCATGGACGACTTTGGCCTCGAACTTGTCAACGAAGTCGAGCGTGCGCAAAGCAAGGCCGGACGCAGCGTCCCCGAGAACGTGGAGCGCCGGTAATGGCCTTCACCAACAACCAGGGGCGTACCCAGTCCTCGCTCTCCGATATCAACGTCACTCCGCTGGTAGACGTCGTACTGGTGTTGCTGATCATCTTTATGGTGACCGCACCAGTGTTGCAATCCGGCATTGAAGTGGTAGTGCCACACACCAAGACGGTGAAGGAAATCACCGAGGAGCGCCTGGTAATCACCATCGACCGCCAGCAAAGAGTGTTCCTCGGCAACGACCCCATCAACATCAACCAGATCGGCGCGCGGTTGCGCCAGAAGATTCGCGATCCCGAAGGTCAGGCCGTCTTTCTCCGCGCCGATGAGGACGTCCCCTTCGGCGCCTTCGCAACTGTCATGGACGCGGTCAAGCAAGCCGGCATCACTAACGTGAGTATCGTTACGCAACCGCTGGAGAAGAATGGCAGCCAACGCTGACATCTTTCCGCACGATCATGTCTCCCGGCTCTCGCTGGTCGGTTCCGTGGCCCTGCACGGGGTGTTGTTTGTTCTCGCTATTTTCAACATCATTCCCAGCGGACGCAGCGAGCATTGGGGCGGCACCAACGGCGGCGGAGGCGCGATGAGCGCCACTCTGGTCACCAGCATCCCTCTGCCGAATGCGCAACCCGAGGCTCAGAACGTTCTCGCGAACGAATCGAAGGGCCTGTCGCAATCGCCGCCGAAAGAGATTCCCAAAGAGGAGTCGAAAGCCATCCCGATTCCTGCGCGCGACGCCAAGCTGAAGGGCCAGCATGAAGCTGCGATTCCCAAGAAAGAGCTGCCGAAACAGTTAGCCAAAGCCGAACCCGACAACCAGGTTCCGTTCGGACAAGGCGGCCCTGTGAGCGGACCGTACGGATCATTCACCTCGGGCGCAACCAAGGGCGGATTCGGTTTTCAGGGCGGACAGGGCGACTTCGGCAGCCGCTTTTCGTATTACGTGGACATCGTGCGTCGCAAAGTCTCGGACAACTGGCTGAAATACGAAGTCGATCCGCGTATCTCCGACGCACGCCGTGTATATGTTTACTTCGAGATCAATCGTTCGGGCCAACCTACGAACGTTCGCGTCGAACAGTCGAGTGGCATTCCCTCCCTCGATCAGTCTGCGGTGCGCGCTTTGCAACGTATCGATACGTTCGGCCCTTTACCCGCCGGTTACTATGGAAATTATGTCGCAGTGGAATTTTGGTTCGACTATCGTCGCTGAAGATTAGGTTTTGAAGGAGCACGGCTCTAAACCGAGCCGTTAGAACGCCGGGAATGCCGGGCTTTAGCCGCTGAGGGGACTCGACTTACTGCACCGTTGGACATCGTTGAGACTGGCTCTCGGCGCGCCACTCATGTGGCGATCGTTACTTAACGCATTCGAACACTCTATATTGGTTTAGTCTGGACTCATTGATGAAACGACTCGCAGCACTCATCCTCTCCCTCTTCCTCGCCACCTCCGCTGTCGGCGCTCCCCCGCAAGATTGGATTCGCACTGGAACCGGCCTCGGCGTCGAGAAGATCCGCATCGCGGTCCCCGACTTCAAGCCCGCGGCCAACGATGCCGACTCCAAGAAGCTCGCGACCACTTTCAGCACGACCCTGTGGAACGATCTGCAAGCTGCCGGCATCTTCGACATGGTCTCAGCCAGCTTCTACCCGCTGTCTGCTCCCGGCGCGCCGCAGGACGTGAAACTTGCCGAATGGGGATCTCCACCTCCCAATGCGAACATGCTCGCCTTCGGCAGCGCTGGCGTGCAAAATGGATCGCTGGCGGTGCAGGGCTGGCTGTTTGACGTCAAGAACACACAGTCGCCGCAGGTGCTAGGCAAGCAGTATCGCGAGTCGGCCACCGAAGACAACGCCCGCCTCATCGCTCACCGCTTCGCCGACGAAATCATCTTTCGACTCGGTGGAGGCATCCAAGGAATTGCGGAATCCAAGATTTACTTCGTCAGCACCCGTGGCGGCTCCAAGGAAATCTGGCAGATGGATTACGACGGCGCTAACCAGAAGCAACTCACGCATCTCGGCACGATTGCCCTGTCTCCTCACGTTTCGCCCGATGGCTCGCGCATCGCATATGCCGGAATCTCCAACACCGAGTGGCAAATCCTGATGTATTCACTGGAGCTGAACCGACCGGTGAACTTTACGCGCTTTGCGGGCACGAACCTTTCGCCAGCCTGGTCGTCCGACGGAAGGACGCTCGCGTTCTCGTCGTCTCGCTCCGGGGATTCCGAAATCTATACCGTCGATATTTCCGGCGGCGAAGTTCGCCGCCTCACCAACACCAAGGGTCCCGACGTATCGCCCACATGGAATCCGAAAACCAGCGCCCAGATCGCTTGGGTCAGCGGACGCACCGGTCTGCCGCAGATCTACACCATGGCGTCGGACGGAACCAACGTCGTGCGCATGACTGACCAAGGCTATGCGGTCTCGCCCTCGTGGTCGCCCAACGGACAGTTCCTCGCCCTTGCTTGGATTCGTCATTACGGCCCGGGTGAACCCGGCGCCAGCGACATTTATGTGATGGACGTCGCCAGCAAGCAGTGGGTCCAACTCACGCATGATGGCGGGCGCAACGACTTCCCCTCGTGGTCGCCCGACGGCCGGCACATTGTGTTTCAGTCAAACCGTACCGGCAAGACACAGATTTGGAGCATGCTGGCGGATGGCAGTCAGGCGCGACAGTTGACCAACGCTGGCGACAATTCGCAGCCCAATTGGAGTTTTAAGTAGATTCAGAGGCCCACTACGTCTTACGAGCGGAGGAGCACACTCCGCCCTGCAACAGAAATGAAGCGAGTGCTCTCGCGATGGAGGGACAAAATTGAAACTACAACGGATTCAATGGATCAGGGTTGTGCTTGCGCTGGCCGTGGTCATGGCTGCGGCCAGTTGCGCCAAGAAGAAACCGACGCCACCCACGCCGGTTCCACCGCCGCCGGCACCTGCACCCACAGCCATGCTGACCGCGAATCCCAATACAATCACAGCCGGCCAAGCCGCTACGCTGACATGGACCACCGACTTCGCCACCAGCGTGACTATCGACGACATCGGCAAGGTTGACCCCAGCGGCTCAATGAAGGTCACGCCGACGGAGTCCACCACCTATCACCTGGTCGCGAAGAATGATACGGGCACCAAGGAAGCCACCGCGCGCATCACGGTAACGCCCGCAGCGGCTCCGCCCCCAACCAGCAGTTCTACGGGCAACGAAAGCGACGCCCGCATGTTCTCGCAGAACGTGAAAGACGTGTTCTTCGACTACGACAGCTACGACATTTCATCACAGGCCCAAGCCACGATCCAGTCGGACGCGCGCTTCCTGCAACAGCATCCCAGCATGACCTTTGTGCTTGAGGGCCACTGCGACGAGCGCGGCTCGATCGAATACAACCTGGCATTGGGCGAGAATCGCGCACAGGCCGCAAAGACTGCGCTGGTGCAAGCAGGAATTGCGGCTACCCGCATGCGAACGGTTACATACGGAAAGGAAAAACCGTTCTGCACCGAGAGCACGGAGTCGTGCTGGCAGCAGAACCGCCGCGCTCACTTCGCATATTCGAAGTGAGGTCGCAACGTTAACGATTACAGGGGCGGCGGCACGAATCGCGCCGCTCCATTAGTCTCTTCAACGGCATTTTTCGCCTCAGGAACTGAATTTATGCGAGTTCGAAACAACCTATCCGCACTGCTCATCTTCGCTGTCTTATTCACCTGCGTGCACCCTGCATTCGGTGTGAGCAAGGAAATCATTCAGCTTCAGACCCAGGTACAGACATTGTCTGACCAGGTCTCCCGCATGCAGCAATCCATCGACGAGCGACTGGGCATCATGCGCAACCTTGTCGAGCAGAGTGCCGACAGCGTCAACAAGATGAGCGTCGCGGTCACCGACCTGCAGCGCAAGACACAGGCCCAGTCAGCCGACACTGACAGCAAGCTCGAGCAGGTCTCCGGACAGATTCAGTCGCTGCACGACACCGTTGACGAGCTAAAGGCGCGCCTCGCCAAGATCACCAAGCAACTTGACGACATGCAGCAAAGCGGCCAGAACCTCGCCGCGGGACAGCCCACCGCGTCGGTTGGATCGGGGCCCCTAGCTCCGGCGTCGGGAAATCAGCCTGCCGCAACCTCGGCGCCTCCCCAGGATGCGCTCTATAACAACGCACTACGCGACTACAACGCCGGAAAGTATGACCTCTCGTCGCAGGAGTTCAGCGACTACCTCAAGTACTACGGCACTACGGATCTCGCCGGCAACGCGCAGTTCTACCTCGCTGATATCGATTATCGGCAGGGCAACTTCGAGGCCGCAGTGAAGGACTACGACAAGGTGCTTGAGGAGTATCCCGGAGGGACCAAAGCGGCATCCGCGCAGTTGAAGAAGGGTTACGCTCTACTCGAACTCGGCCAGCGTGAAGCCGGAGTGCGGGAATTGAACAGCCTCATCGCTCGCTACCCGCGGTCCATCGAGGCCTCGCAGGCCCGCGATCGGCTCAAGCGTCTCGGAGTCAGTACGGCAACTCCGCCGCCAGCGAAGAAGCCCCACTCCTAATAGCGATGACAGACTAAATATCGGTTGGACGTATACCCATCCGCTAGGTCTGCCGCGCTACGATAATCCCCGGCTCGTCATCTCTTCCGCCGGAGACCCTCCCGTCATGGCCTGCGCCAGTATCAACTCACGCGCTTGACCGCGGATGTTGGGCAGGTGCATTCCGAACGCAATAGCGCCCGCGATACAGGCCACGCCGCCCATAGCAACCGTCCACGGCGCGCCGATATGGTGCGCGATCGCTCCCGCAAAGAACGCCCCAAACGGAGCCATACCCATGAACATCATCGAATAAACCGCGATCACCCGTCCCCGCAGTTGGTCAGGCGACATCGATTGCACCAGCGTGTTCGACGATGCCATCTGGACCATCATCGTGAAACCTACTGGCACGAGCAAGATCACCGACAGCCAGAAAACGCGTGAGAACGAAAAAAGGATCAGGCTCACGCCGAAACCGCCGGCACAAATCGCAATCACCCGTCCTAGTCCCTTCACGCCCACCTTTGCCGCCAGGCTAAGCGCGCCCAGCAACGCGCCGACTCCAGTCGCGCCCATCAGGATTCCTAACTGCCTCGCTCCACCATGCAGAATTTGGCGCGCGAACACCGGCATCAGCACGGAATAGGGCATACCCACTAGGCTCACCAGGCCCAACAGCAGCAGAATGACTCGAATCGGCGCCGCGTCCCGCACAAAGCGGAACCCGTCCAGAATGTTCTCAAGCGGCGACCCTTCATGGCTAAGCTTCGCGGGGTGCTCGATCTTCATCAGCAGCAGCCCGACAATCACCGCAATGTAACTCACGGCGTTCACAAAGAAGCACCATCCCTCGCCGACCCATGCCACCAGAATGCCCGCAACCGCTGGGCCCAAAATGCGTGCACCGTTGAACATCGAAGAGTTCAGCGCAATGGCATTCATCAGGTCTTCCCTGCCAACCATATCGATCAGGAACGCCTGTCGCGCGGGAATGTCGAACGCATTCACAACGCCCAGTCCCGCCGCCAGCACAATAATTTCCCAGACCTGAATTCGATGGGTCAGCGTGAGAAACGCAAGAATGAACGCCAAAATCATCGAACTGCTTTGGGTTGCGATGACCACGCGATGGCGATTCACTCGATCGGCCACGATTCCGCCTATCGGGGCGACAAGGAACACCGGAATCTGGCTGGCAAAACCCACTGTCCCTAGCAACAGCGTCGATCCTGTCATGCGATACACGAGCCACGACTGGGCGACCGTCTGCATCCAAGTCCCCACCAGCGAGATCAACTGGCCGGCAAAAAACAATTGGAAGTTGCGATGCCGCAGCGCGCGCACGGCCGTTGCCACTCTCGACCGCGGCGACCCGGGGACAGCGAGATCTTTCTTTTCCTCCTTCAGTTCGGTGTAAATCGCTTTCAATTCCGAGCTTGGCGGGTCAGTTTGAGCCATAAGTTTATTGGATGCGCCAACTCACTTGACTGCTTCTCGCGGGCCGTTCGTCTTCGTGCGGGCGTCCTCTTTAGAATACGGCAAACTTTCCTCGGGCCTCCCGATGCTGGCTTGCACCCGATGCTGGCTTGCTTGCCATCCGCTCGCCCTGCAGCTATCGTGCCAACGAGTGCGCCAATGACGCAATTCAAGCAGCTAACGTCCTGACCCATGCCCACCTTCGCAGCAGTCGACATCGGCTCGAACTCCGTCCGCTTAAAGATCGCCAAAGTGGTCCGCGGGCGCCTGCAGACGCTTCACCAGGACCGCGAAGTCACGCGCCTGGGCGAGAGCGTCTTCGGCAACGGCTCTCTCGACCCCGAAGCCATGTCGCTCACCATCAAAGTTCTGCAGCGCTTTCATCGCGCCGTTCAGAGCTATGCCGCCGACCGGGTCCGGGTCGTCGCTACCGCCGCGCTGCGCGACTCCCGCAATAGCCGCGCCTTTCTCGACTGGGTACGCTCTGCTACCGGATGGAAGACCGAGATCATCACGGGCCTTGAAGAGGGACGCCTGATACATCTCGGAATCCTGTCGAGTGCGCGCATCGCAAACAATCGCGCTCTGTTGATCGACCTGGGCGGTGGCAGTTGCGAGCTGACGCTCACGGTCTCCGGTCACATCGAAGACATGGTCAGCCTGCCGATCGGAGCCATTCGACTGACCCAGACGTTCCTGCATCACGATCCTCCCAAGAAGAACGAGCTCGAGCAGATGCGGGGATTCGTGCAGCGCGAAATCTCGCGTATCCAGAAACGCATCCGGGAGTCGAAGGTGCAAACCGCCGTCGCCACTTCGGGCACGCCGGCAGCATTGTCGGGTCTCTTTGAAGCCAAGGTCCGCGGCTATGACGAGTCCAAGCCACACACCGTGCCTTATCCTGCAGTCTCGAAAATCCTTAAGGACCTGGCCAAGCGCAACCTCGAACAGCGACAAGCACTCCCTGGCATCGGGCCGCGGCGCGCGGAGATCATCATCGCGGGCGCCATGGTCTTTGCCGAGCTGATGGACATGTGCTCGCTCCGCAACTTCCGCTACCTGCCCCTTGGCCTGCGCGACGGACTTCTGGCGCAGATGCTGGCCGACTACGGCGACAGCTCTGCCATGAAAGAGCGTGTCGAGTCCGAGCGCCACGACGCGTTGCTGGCAGTAGCGAAGCATTATGGCGCCGACCTGGCGTTTTCGCGACGGATCCGCGCCCTCACCCTGCAGCTCTTTCGCCGCTTGCAGTCCGTGCATCGTCTGCCGCCGCAATATGCTGACTGGTTGGAAGCCGCCGCCATGCTGCACGAAGTGGGCTCCTACATAAATCGTTCGGGACGCCGTCGCCACTCCCACTACATTATTTCCCAGTCGGAGCTCTTCGGTTACACCCTGGCAGAACGGCGAATCATCGCGGCAATTGCCAGGTATGTGGGCAATTCCCTGCCTGGTGCGAGCGACGCCGTATTGCAGATAGTTCCCCGGGCTGATCAGTCCCAGGTGCCGAAGGCCGTCGCGCTACTGCGTTTGGCGCGAGCACTCGACCAGGGACGCCGCAGCGCAGTGCGTGAGCTCCACGTCCGCATCCATCAGGACGGACCGGTGCGACTGTTTCTAACTGCCGCTTCTTCCGAGGGCGTTGAACTGGAACTGTGGGCGATTGAACAGGAAAAGGCTTACTTCAAGTCCGTTTTCGGACGCGACCTTTTCGCCGAGCTTCGCTGAATCCTCTGCACGACTTTGGGAGGCAGGCACCACTTCAGCACGGCGGGTCTGCGCAGGTCTTTCTCCACTTTGGCCACGCCGGCCTTTTTCATTTCGATCGCAGCCAGCGGGCTGCCGCTTGAAAGCACCCCATTTACAAAATCGGTCATGCTGGGGTCGTGGCCCACAACCATGATGGCGGCCTTGTCCTTGTAGCGGTTGAGCAACGCCTTGAACTTCTCAAGGGTCGCCTCGGGCCGCAGGGCGTCGTCGAGCATCAGCTTTTCTTCGTGACCGATTTCCTGCGACACAATCGCCGCGGTTTGTATGGCACGGGTAAGCGGACTGGAAATAATTACGTTGACGGTCACGCCGATGGCCGCCAGGGCTCGTCCCACATCGTGGGACTGCTCTTCCCCAATCTTGTCGATCGGGCGCTTCTCGTCTTTCACAGGGTCGCTGAAGTGCTTCGTGCCTGCATTGGCATGCCGCAGGAAATAAATGACCATCTTTATATTGTGCACCAAAACTTGAGCTGCGAACTATTTTAGGATCGCGCCCGGAATCTGGAGACCTACGGCTTGGTTCCACCGGCCGAGTGATACGAACAGACCATCGCGGAAACGCGGTAAGATATTCCCCGCGCCAGTAGTGGAGCCCAGCATGTCGACGTGTCCAGGTTGCGGAGCAAAACTCGACTCGGCCGCGCGATCGTGCGCAAGTTGCGGAACGCCTGTGCCTGGCGACGCCGTCGAAACCATGGCTTCCGACACCCCGACAGTGCCTCCTGCTCCCAGGTCTCGCCCTTCACGGCCACCTTCGTCCGGCTCTTCCTACCAAAGTTCCCGGTACGAAGGCCTGTTCCTTCCCGGCACGCTCGTCGCCGGACGCTACCGTATCATTGCATTGCTGGGGCGCGGAGGCATGGGCGAAGTCTATCGCGCCGATGACCTCAGCCTCGGCCAGCAAGTAGCCCTGAAGTTTCTCCCGGAAGCGGCGACTGACGAGGAGGTACTGGAGCGCTTCCGCAACGAAGTCCGCACCGCCCGCCGCATTTCTCATCCCAATGTCTGCCGTGTATTCGACATCGGACAGACCGCCGACCAGGTCTTTTTCTCGATGGAATATATCGATGGCGAAGATTTGGGATCCCTGCTCCGGCGCATCGGCCGCTTGCCGGGCGACAAGGCATCCGAGATTGCTCGCAAGATCTGTGCGGGCCTGGCTGCGGCGCACAACAAAGGCGTCCTTCACCGCGATCTCAAACCGGCCAATGTCATGCTCGATGGCCGCGGCGAGATCCTCATCATGGACTTCGGCTTGGCGGGACTGGCCCATGAAATCCGGGATTTCCGTAGCGGGACGCCGGCATATATGGCGCCAGAACAGCTTGCCGGCGACGATGTCACCCAGCGCAGCGATATCTACTCGCTAGGCCTCGTGCTATATGAGGTATTCACCGGCAAGCCCGCATTCGATGGCCGTACCTTGGAAGAAATCGTGCGCTTCCGCAGCGATCGCGCCCCCAGCCGCCCCAGCTCTCTGGTCAAGGATCTGGATCCCACTGTCGAACGAATCATTTTGCGCTGTCTCGAGACCGATCCGGCCAATCGTCCTGACTCTGCGCTGACCGTTGCGGCGGCATTGCCCGGTGGGGATCCCTTGGCCGCAGCTCTCGCAGCCGGTGAGACCCCGTCGCCCCAACTGGTGGCCGCAGCCGGAGAAAAGGCCGGCCTCAGCATCGCTGCAGGCCTGACTTGGGTCGCCGCCGCCATGCTTGGGCTGGTCGTGTTCTACGCCCTTGGCGTTTCGATCAGCGGCATTCGTCGCATGGATCTTCCCTACAGCCAGGAGGTGCTCGCGCAGAAGGCTCGAGACCTCGTTCAGCAACTCGGTTATCCCTCCCAAACCGTCGACAGCGCCGACGGATTTGACTATGACAGCGATTTCGTCGAGTACTTGGAGGGAAAGAACACACCGGCGCAGGATTGGAACAAGGTCCTCAAAGGCCCTCCCGCACTCTTGCGATACTGGCTCCGCTTCAGCCCGAAGGAGTTGGTTGCCGAGGAGCCAAAAGACAATCTGCTGGTTCCCGGTATCGTCGACCGCAGTGATCCGCCACCCATCATCTCCGGCATGGTAGAAATTGTCCTGGACCCGCGGGGCAAACTAATCCAACTGGAAGCGATACCGCCTGAGTTGGAGAAGGAACAAGGTGCGACGCCTTCTTCGCCGCCGGACTGGAAATCGATGTTTAGCGACGCTGGCTTGGACTTGGCCGCGTTCCAGACGGCCGAGCCGTTGTGGGACTCTCTGGCTTCCGCCGACACCCGGGTAGCCTGGACGGGAAAGTATCCTGGAACATCATTCCCCCTCAGGGTCGAGGCCGGCGCATGGCGAGGCAAGTCGGTCTACTTCAAGTTGATTGGCGATTGGACCAAGCCCTCCCGCATGGCGTCCTCCGGCCCCTCCGCCAGCGACAAAATCACGCAAGTGACATTGGCGGTCTTGGGATTTCTCCTCCTGTCAGGCGCATGCCTGATCGCATGGCGCAACTACGTTCGCCAGAAGACAGACTTGCAGGGCACTTGGAAACTCGGAGTCGTCATCTTCTGCCTGGAGCTGGCCATCTGGCTGTTCGAGGCCCACTTCGTGCCCAGCATTAGCACCCTCGGCCTCTTCTTTCTGGCATTGAGTTCGGCCTTGTTCTTGGCGGGCATCACTTGCACGTTGTATCTCGCGCTTGAGCCTTACGTGCGTCGGCATTGGCCGCATGCCATCATCTCGTGGAGCCGGGTCTTGGCGGGTAAGCTGCGCGATCCGCTGGTGGGTCGCGATTTGCTTTACGGAGTCATCTTGGGTTTGATCTGGGCAATAGTCTTCGAGTTAACTTCTTTTGCAGCCATCCGCCAGGGCAGCCCCCCAGGCTTGGGTTCGACGGTTTTCCTGCTCGGTACTCGGCGGGTGATTGGAACCTCGTTGTGGCACCTTACTAACTCTTTGCAGGCCACCTTGACGTTCTTTTTCATGATGTTCGTTCTTCGTGTGTTGCTGCGCAAGCCCTGGCTCGCGGCCCTTGCGTTCGTGGCCATCTGGATGGCTATCAAGCTGCTAGGGAACCCTCACTGGATGATGAATGGGCCAGCATACCTCGTCGTCTACGGCGTGGCGTCGTTCATGGTTCTGCGGTTTGGCCTGATCACACTGGCTACCGGGATTTTCGTCGTCGATCTTCTGCTCAGCGTCCCAATCACCACTAACCCTACAAGTTGGTATATGAGTGGCTCGCTGCTTGTGCTCGCCACTGTCGTCGCCATCGCCCTTTGGGGATGCTTTACCGCGCTTGGCGGTCAAAAGGTGTTTAGGGAACAACTCTTCGAGTAAACGTTCGCCGCATATTGCAAGGTGGCGCCGCTTCAAGTGGAAATGAAAAAGGACGCGCTCTGGGCGCGCGTCCTTGATCGGCAAAACCAGGTGCTACCGCCCGCCCCCGACGATCGTCGTTTCCACCGGCCGCACAAGCTGCTCCGGATTGGCGAAATTTGCCTGGGCCACCCGGATCTGTTCCTTGAACTTATCGACCATTTCTTCCTTGAGCCGCACTTCAGTTGGCTTCTTGGCGATACTCATCTTGTCGATCTTGTCCTGCAGCCGCAGCAACCCGTAAAACAGGTTTTCCGGACGTGGCGGACAACCTACGATATAAACATCAACCGGCACGATGCGATCAACGCCCTGCAGTACTGCGTACGTGTTGAACGGCCCTCCTACCGACGAGCATGCCCCCATTGACATCACCCACTTGGGCTCGGGCATCTGTTCATAGATCCGCTTCACTACCGGCGCCATCTTCAGCGTCACCGTTCCGCTGACGATCATCAGGTCGCTTTGCCGCGGGCTGGGACGAAACACCTCGGAGCCAAACCGCGCAATATCGAACCGCGACGTCGAGGCCGCGATCATCTCGATCGCACAGCACGCTAGGCCGAACGTCATCGGCCAGATCGCCGACTTGCGCGCCCAGTTAAAAACGTAATCGACCGTCGTAACCAGAAAATTCTTCTCGAACCGGTTGTTGATCCAACCCATGAAACCCTCTTCTTGCGGCGTTTGTCGCCTTATCCATCTTCGCCGAAAGCCATCGCTTGGGGCTGTGATAGCCATCACAAGCACAGCCTTAGTCTAGGCTCGCGAGACGGAGCGTACAAGCAGATGCTTCCGCGCCCCTTGTCAGAGTAAGGATGCGCCACACTGTAAGGTACAATTTTCTTTGCCCGCATGCCCTTAGACCCCCAACCGGCGCAGTCCGCGCCACTATCCAACTCATCCCCGCCCATGCCCCGCTCCCGATGGCAGCACATTGCCCACTCGCCCGGCTGGATGGTCCTCATCGGTTTCGTCATTCGCGTTCTCTACATCGCCATCGCGCACTCGTACAAGTTCCGTACCACCGATGCCAACTTCAGCTTTGGATGGGAGATCGGCCGCATCGCCTACTCGCTCGCTACCGGGCACGGTTTCAGTTCGCCCTTCGGCGGCGACACCGGCCCCTCCGCCTGGACCGCCCCTGTCTATCCCTGGATCGTCTCACTCGCCTTTCGCGCCTTCGGAACCTACTCGCACGCCGCGTCTTTTGTGCTGTTGACCTTCAACAGCCTGTGCTCGGCTCTAACGGCATGGGCAATCTATCGCACGGCACGCACCGTCCTCAACGAGAAAGTCGCCCTCTGGTCAGGATGGATCTGGGCCCTCCTGCCCTACATCATCTACTGGTCGGTGCGCTGGATCTGGGAAACCAGCCTCACCGCCCTGTTGCTAAGCGTGGCCTTCATGCTTACCGTCGAAATGGAAGGTGACAGCCGCATCACCTCGTGGATTGGCTACGGCGTACTCTGGGGAGTCATCGGCCTTACCAATCCCTCAACGCTCTCGTTTCTTCCCTTCGCCGGATGCTGGCTGGCATATCGGCTCTACCGTTGTGGCAAGCCATTTGTGCTTCCGGCAATCGTTGCCGCCATCCTTTTCTGGATGACCATGATGCCCTGGCTCGTCCGCAACTACGAAGTTTTCCACAAGCCTGTTTTCGTGCGCGACAACGTTGGCGTCGAACTTCGTTGCGGCAACAATCCGCTGGCCGAAGGCATCTGGGTGGGCATGTATCACCCCAGCCAGAACCCAATCCTCTTTCGCCAATATCAGGAGATGGGTGAGGCCGCCTACTCGGCCGAACAGTCGCGACTGGCGAAGCAGTGGATCGCCGACAACCCAAAGCAGTTCGCCATCGTCACATTTCGCAAGTTCGTCTTCTACTGGAACGGCCTTCCGCGTCTCTCCAAAATCCAGGCGCTCGAGCAGTTCAAGAACTCCCTTTTCCTGGCTTCTTCCCTCCTATCCATCGCTGGGCTCGTCCTCGCCATCAAGAATCGCGTCCACGGCGTCTTCCTGTTCGCCAGCCTGCTGATCTTTTATCCGCTGGTTTACTATGTAAGTTTCCCGCAACCCCGTTACCGGCATCCCATCGATCCGGAACTGGTGATCCTCGGAGTCTATTTGTTCACCCAGGTCAGCCCGCGCAACCCGCGTTTGAAAGGCGCAACCCAGCCTCGCCATGCCGACTGACGACGCGGGCGCTCCTCAGTTTCACACACTCTCCATCATCATTCCGGTCTACAACGAACGAAAGACCGTGATGCAGCTCCTCCAGCAGGTAGCCCGCCAACCGGTCGGCCTGCGCAAAGAGCTCATCATCGTGGATGACTTCTCCACCGACGGCACCCGCGAGTTTCTGCAGCAGACCAATCTCCAAGATGTACTGGGAAGCAATGGCGAGAACACCGTGAAGCTCGCCCTGCACGACAAGAACCAGGGCAAGGGTGCGGGCGTCCGCACAGGATTGGCGCAAGCCACCGGAGAGATCGTCCTCATCCAGGACGCCGATCTCGAATACGATCCCGGCGACTATCCCATCCTGCTCGCGCCCATCCTCGAAGGTCACGCCGACGCCGTTTTCGGCAACCGCTTTCACAGCGGGCCCCACCGCGTTCAGCGTTACTATCGCTTCCTGCTGAACCGCCTTTTTTCCATCATCTGCAATTTGCTCACGGGTATTGCGATTCACGATGTCACCGCGTGTTACAAAGCCTTCCGCCGTGAGTTGTTGGAGAATATGCACCTGCATTCCGACCGCTTCAGCGTCGAAACCGAGATGACCGTCAAAGTCGCGAAGCTCGGCGCCCGCGTCTACGAAGTGCCTATCGTCTACCACGGCCGCACCTATGCCGAGGGCAAGAAAATCAGTTGGCACGATGGCTATAAGGCACTCTACGACCTCATCCGCTATCGCTTTAAAGATTAGTTGCTGAGCGGCACCCGCTCGCCGCACACAGTCTGAACTATTTCCCCTAACCCCGCGTACATCCTCTCGTCTAACCAACGACAGGAGGAGTTATGCATCATTTCCGTAAACCATCTCTTATTTGGGCGGTTTCCCTGGGGGCGCTGATGGTTTCGGCGTTCACCATTTCCGCCGCGGCACAGCTCACCGAGGACTTTCACCGTACCGTTCCTCTCTCTTCCACCGGCCGTGTCTCACTGGAAAACATCAACGGCAACGTGACCATCACCGGATGGGAGCGCAACGAAGTCCAGATCGACGCTGTAAAGAAAGCACGCGATCAGCAGAAGTTGGACGAAGCGCGCATCGAAGTTGACGCCAGCAGCGATTCAGTCCAGATCAAGACCAAGTATCCCGACGGCCATAACAACAATCCCGCGACCGTGACCTACGAACTGCACGTGCCACGCAATGCTCGCCTCGACCACCTCGACCTGGTAAACGGTTCGCTCCAGGTATCCCAGGTGAGCGGGGAGATTGACGCCGAGCTGGTGAACGGCAAGACCGACATTCGCGACCTCTCCGGCCGGCTCAACATTTCGGCTGTCAACGGAGCCATCGTCGCGAGTTTCCGGACGCTCGACAACGTGAAAGACATCCGTCTGAAATCGGTGAACGGATCGATCAACCTCGGCTTGCCGTCCTCTCCGAATGCCGATGTCAGTGTTTCCACCGTGAATGGCGGCATCACCACCGATTATCCGCTGCAGGTGCAGGGTAAATTCATGGGACATCACCTCGACGGAAAGCTCGGCAACGGCGGCACTCGCGTCGAGATCAGCAATGTGAACGGCGCCGTGCGTATCGGCCCCGGAGTTGGCAATCTGTAGAACTCCCGAAGGGGCGCAGCTTTAGCTGCGCCATAGCATCTCTCTAGCTTATGGTTCGTCAGTCCCCGCGGACTTCAGTCCGCGGGGAATCTGCTTTTCAGCGCAAAGAGGCAACGTTCTTCAATCCACTTGAGACCACATCACACTAAAGAGGCGCGATCCTCGGACCGCGCCTTATCTTCGTGCCGAAGCCGCTTCATGCGTTAACCGTACCCGCGACCCGGACCGCCGCCCGTTGCATCTTACGAAACACGCCACTAGCAAGCAGCGCTGCGGTAGCCAACGGAGGAACCAGCGTCGCCGCCCCCAGCAACAGCGATACCTCCTGCGGACGACTCGGATCGCTGGAAATCGGCGCCAGCCAGCGCAGCATCTGTCCCATCCGCTCCGGTCCCACCAGCGTCGCCGCCATTACAGCAGTTCCCACGTAGTAGCAGACAAGCAGCACCATGCCCTTTAGCACCGGCATCTTCACCCGTTGGCTGATCATCCACTGCAGAAACATTCCATCGCGGACCGCGTACGCGGTGATAACGAGAAACGTGCCGATCACTCCGGACCACGGTACTGCAACGCTTTCAAACGCATGACGGTATCCCACCAACGCTAACGCCGCGGCAAACAACCCGATCATCCCGGTGGCGACCCACGGCCTCGCCAGCCTTGATACAATCTGCCCGGGATTCATGCTCCGCAACTCGTGGCGAAGATCGTCGCGGCTGTACAACGTCGATACCAGCGTGAAATACAGGCACAACATCGTGGCCACAAGCCCGCTTGCGAACAGTTCACTCAGGTTGCGCTGGCTATCCACTCCGTCATAGCCGAAGGCAAATGGACGGTAGGCTGCATAAACAAACAGCAATATTGACGCCGACACACCCACCACCTGCAGGGGCGAGAACAGCGAGCGCTGCTCGGGTTCCATTTTCGCGGAACGAACCAGGGCCGCCATGCACCACGCAATCACCGCCAGTGACAGTGCAACCGACAACAATAGTGACGGAACCGAGTGCCCGAACAGCATCACCCACATCGGGTAACCGTCATGCCACGCCGCCACGCCGCGCGCGGGATTCAGCGCGCTCCATGCGCTGAAAAGTCCCATTCCAGCTTGCGATCCTCCAAGGCCAAAACTGACATTGGGAAGGAACGATAGCGCGATGAGGAACGTCAGCATGGTCGACCGGCGGGCATCCTGCGCTCGCATCGACAGGCACAAGGCCACGCTGCCCAGCGCCACATCGAACAATGCCAGCACCAGATACGACCCGATGGTCGTGGTGACGTGATACCCGCCCAGCAATCCGGTAAATACGAGAATCGGCAATGCCGTCGCATATTGCAGCCACGCTCCGATTGGCGCGCCAAACAATTTGCCCGTGACCAGCGTAAGCGGCGATAAGCGCGTGGTGCGCCAGAAATCGAAGGTGCGATGGGTGCGCTCGCCTACAATTGCCTGCGACGAGTTAAGCAGCGTCCACAACACAAGCACCACTGTCGACGCGATGAACACTGCCGTATACACTTCCCGCCAGTACGTAACTCGGCTCAGAAAGCGGTGATCGGCATTGATCGACACGATCAGCGCCAGCAGAATCGCACCGAACAGTGTGCCTCCGATAATGGTCGCGACGCGCGCCGGACGCAGTTCCGACCGCACGTACCGCAGCAATTCAGGATTCTTAATGTCGATCATCACATCACCTGCCCGTGTGACAGCTTGAGATAAAGTTCCTCGACCGTCTGTTTCACTTCGTGGAAGCTGGTGAGCCGGATCCCCGCCGCCGTCATCTCCGCCAGCAGGTCGCCCACGGCTTGATCATCTCCTCGGAACTGGAATGCGCCCTCGCGGTCTAGCAACGCGTGCTGGGTGATTTCATGCGCGCGCAGGAAATCGCTCACCGCTGCAGAAGACCCGAGCCACCGGATGTCGATGGTACGGGCGTCGCCGGCATCCACTTCGTCACGCAATTCCTGCACCCGGCCGCTGCGCAACATCACGCCGCGCTCCATCACGCCGATCGATGTGCTGAAGTCTTCCAGGTCGGGCAGGATGTGCGACGAGACCACGATGGTCGCGCCATTGTCGCGCAGCCGCTTCAGTAATTGGCGCAACTCGATACGCGCCTTGGGATCGAGTCCCGAGGCGGGCTCATCGAGCAGCAGCAGCTTGGGCCGATGGATGACTGCACGGCCAATTCCGAGCCGCTGCTTCATGCCCCGAGACAAGCCCTTGACCATGGAGTCGCGCTTCACTTCCAGGCCAATCTCCTCGATCACTTCGTCCACTCGCGCCGGAATCGCGGCCGGATCGAGTTTGTACGCCCGCGCAAAGTAATCGAGATATTCCCAAACTTTCAGGTCGTCGTAGACCGAGAAAAAATCGGCGAGGTAGCCAATCTGTGACTGCGCCAGTTCCAGGTCGCTGTGCACATCGACGTTGTTCACCAGCACGCGGCCAGTCGTCGGCTGCAGCAGGCCGCAGCACATTCGAAGGGTGGTGGTTTTGCCGGCGCCATTTGGGCCGATCAGCCCATAGATCTCACCCTCGGGAATCTCGAGCGTGAGATCGCGCACCGCAACAACTTCGTCATATTCCTTGGAAAGGTTCTCCAATCGAATCATGGGGTACGTCTCTCCTTACACTGGAATACGACAACCCCATCAGAAAGTTCCAAGCGGCCGAAAATTATTCAGCGACGAACGAAATTGTGGGAACAGGTGGATGTATTCGATGGCCAGGTTTTTTCTATCCACTATCCACTAAGCACCATCCACTCCTTTTGCGATCGGGTGGCCCACATATCCCCGATTTTGGGATATGTGGGTTTCTCACGCCTCAATACAACTGATATCCCGGCGGAGGCGACTCGAAATCCGGCTTCCTCGCAATCAACAACAGCGCGCCGATCCTCTTGAAATCCCTCAACTCTTCCGCATTCTTGAACCACCGACCGCTGTATTCCTCGGGAGTCGGCGTGAGGTCGGGAACCCGCACCGCTCGCACATCCTCGAAGGTATGCCGCTCCAACATCTCGATGTACTCCTGCTCCGAGTGCACCTGCACCGCCACCTTCAACTCTTCCACCCAGCGCAGCGAGTAGTGATTGTCGCGATACAGGTTGATCAGGATGTACAACTCGCCCTTTGGCGCCATCACGCGAAACAACTCGGACAGCGCACGCTCCTGGTCCGCGTAATAGTAAAACGACTCGACCGACAGCACCTTGTCGAAGAAGTTCTCCTCCCATGGAACCTGCTGCGCCGAACCCACCACGAACATCAGGTTGTCGTAATCGACGGAAGCCGCGCGCGCGCGCCGGATCATCTCGTCTGATACGTCGAGGCCAATCACCTGTCCTGCTCGTTCCTTGCCGTCAACCGCTTTGGCGATCAATCGGCTCGCCCAGCCGGCGCCACAGCCCAAATCCAGCACGCGATCGCCCGCCTTAAGCTTCATCAGCGCCAAAGTTTGCTCGGTGATGCTGATGTGGTGGGCTTCCATCTCTTCACCTTTGCCCTGTTCGGCCCATTGGTTGAACTCCTGGCGTAACTGCTCGTCGGCGGATGCCGTCCTTCTGTCGCTCATCGTTCCCTCGCGGATTTCAGACCTCTATGCTACAGTCTCGGAAACTCATGCCCCAAACTCCCGATCAGCCTGCATACAACTCCGCCAAAGTCTCATCACCACTGTACTGCGCTAATTGCGCGCGCGAGGTAACTGACCCTCTAACGTGTGGCGACTGTTCCGCCGTGATCTGCCGCGTTTGCGGAACACCGCTCGAGATGGCGGAAGACTTGGGAATGGGCTGATCATGCCGCAATCTGTGCAAACCGGCGCGACGACCCAGACAGCACATCACGGACCCACGCTGGTTCGCGGCCTCTCGCTGCTCGACTCCGTCATGCTGATGGTCGGAGGCATCATCGGCTCAGGCATCTTTCTTACTGCCGGACAGATCGCGACCGCCGTCCACAAGCCGCTCTACTTTCTAGGTGTGTGGATCGTCGGCGGGCTGATCTCACTGCTCGCCTGCTTCGCCTTCGCCGAAATGGCCGCGATGTATCCCGAAGCGGGAGGCCAATACGTCTATCTGCGCGAAGCCTATGGCGAATTTCCTGCGTACCTTTACGGTTGGATGATCTTTACCGTCGGGCAAAGCGGTACCATTGCCGCGCTAGCCGTTGGATTTGCCGAGTACTTCGGCGCGATTCTGCCGTTTGCCTCGGCGCATAAGCCGGTCGCGACGTTTCTCGGCTTCGCTCTCACTCGCGGGCACCTCGTTTCCACCGGTGCGATCATCCTGCTGACTATCATCAACGTCTTCGGGCTCAAGCGCGGCTCCGCACTGGTCAACGCAGCAACCTGGGCCAAGTTCGCCTCCATCGGCATCTTCGTTCTACTCGGCCTCGCGATCGGCAAGGGTTCGTGGTCGAATTATGCGACCAGCCTGCCGCTTGACCAGCCCGCTTCGCTGTCGCATGTCATTTCTGGCTTTGGGGTCGCTCTGATCGCGGTCTTCTGGGCCTTCGATGGATGGGTTTACATCACCTGGGTTTCAGGCGAGATCAAAAACCCGCAGCGAGTTCTGCCGCGCGCTCTGCTGCTTGGCATTCTGCTGGTGGGCTTCATCTACATAAGCGTCAGTGTCGTTTATTTGTATGCTCTGCCAATCACGCAGGTCGCCAACGAAACCACGATCGCTCAAGCCGCGGCGGTAGCACTGTTCTCGTCAAGCGCGGCCAAGTGGCTGGGCGCGACTATTGCGCTGTCGTGCTTCGGCGCCGCCTCGAGCGCAATTTTGTGCAGCGCCCGTGTGACCTACGCGATGGCTCGTGACGGCGCTTTCTTTCACTCCATGGGACGCGTCCATCCCAAATACAGAACTCCTGCTATCAGCCTGGCAGCCATTGGAGCCTGGTCCATCGTGCTCGCGCTCAGCGGCAGCTACGATCAGCTCTATACGTACGTGATGTTCATGATGGTGCTGTCGTACGTTGCCGGAGTCGCTGCACTCTTTGTCCTGCGACGCAAGCGACCGGATGTCGCTCGACCTTACCTCTGCACTGGATATCCGTATTTGCCTGCGCTTTACCTCCTAATGGCTGGAGCGTGGGCGCTGAACTCCGTGGTGACACGACCAAAGGAAACGCTGGTGGGAATTGGGATCGTCTTCCTAGGCGCGCCGTTCTATGCGTTCTGGCGTTGGCAGCTCAAGCGCCATCCGAATGAACTGAAGGAATTTGAGTAACTGCTTCAATGTTTATGATTGAGTTACTCCCCTCCCCCTCCGCTATGGTCTGCAAAGTATTGAAAACATTAGGGGCGAAAGGCGGAAGTCCGCAAAACATTCATCTCACGATGCTTATCGGCAAAATACTAAATTCAAAGAACTTAGGCTCCCGCTCGGGGCTGGCCGAGGTCGGGGGACGGAGTGGGGGCAATAATCCCACGATCCCTGCTGTGCCACGATTCTAGGGAAAGGAAAGGAGCGCGAAAGAACGCCGGTCGCAGAGGTGCAGTGTGATAGGGACGAGTATGCGATTCCCCATAATTGCCAAACGTGGCGGGAGATTGTGGGCTGCCTTCGCATTACAATCCTACTGGTAGGATGTATCGAATTCTTGCCATCGGTCTGTTGTTCTGCCTGAAGGGAATTCTTGCGCCGGCACAGAGTCCTACGTCACCGCCTCCACAGGAAAGTTCGTCGCGCGAACAGCCTTCAACCGCGCCCACACCTCCCGATGCTCCCGCGCCTGATCTCGGCCAGCAGACCAGTCCGCCGCCACCGTCGAAGGCCAAGAAGGTTGCGGACAAGTTCGACCCGCACTGCATGGACGTGATTTTTCACGTCTGCTGGTCGTCGCCAGCGGCGCCGCAGACCAAAGTGCTGACGGAAGAACAGAAGAAGGAAAAGCAAGCTGCGGAGGACATCGAGGTTGGCTATTTTTACATGAACAAGAAGAACTACCGGGCGGCGGAGTCGCGACTGCAGGAAGCGGCGGAACTCAAGCCCGACGCAGCCGCAGCGTGGGTCGGCCTGGCGCAGGCACAACAGAAGCTAGGCAAAGATGACGCCGCGCGGCAAAGCTACGAAGAGTATCTGAAGCTCAATCCGGACAGTGCCGGGGTCGAACAGGCGAAGAAGGCAATGGCGTCATTAAAGTGACGCTCTTTCGGGTGCGGCTCTTCACGGCACGGTGCGGGCGCGTTTTGCGAGAAAGTCGTCCTGGCAGGCTTTGGCGTTGGCGAGCAGTTGGGCAAACTGGGGGGACTCTCGTAGTTTTGCCAACAGTGGATCGCGCTGCAGCGCAGTATAGGCGCAGTAATTTTTCTGGATGGCGCTGCTGATCATGCGCGCGGCAGCATCTTGCAGGCCGCAATAGGACAGAAACGTACCGGCAATGTAGCGTCGTTCTGGGTCGGGTTCGGAGCCGACGGCGGACTCGTAGTCTTTGGCGGCGCTGTCCAGGCGATTGTACGGAGCGGGATTCAGGCAAACCTCCAAGAAATCACTCCCAAAGGCAACACCGGGCGGCATGTTATTGACGCTTTCTCGCGCCGCCGCCGATTTTCCCTGGGCAAGAAGCATGGAGGGGGTGACTCTGGCGACCCACTCTGAACCGCGATCAAGCTCCAGGAACTTCATGGCCTTCTGGGGTTGGCCGAGCCATACGAAAGGCCAGACACAGGAACGAAGGCGGCTATCAGTCCGGTCGAGAGACAGAGCAGTGTCACACTCGCGCGCTGCCTCATCCAAGAGCCCTGCGTAGCGCAGAACATAGCTCAGGGTGAAGTGGGCCTGAGAACTGTCCGGGAAGCGATTGACCAGAGCCAACGCCTCGGCGTAGGAATCCAGGAGGTTGCCGCGCTCCGTACGGTTGGCGACGATTTGGGTGGCGGCAAGTATCAGGTTCGGATCGAGGGCCAAAGCGCGTTCATACGCCGAAACCGAGCGCTGGAACATCGCCTCGCCACCGCCGCCGTATTGAGCGTCAAAATAATAGCGAAGTCCCAATGCCTCCCAAGCGGGCGCGTAGGCAGGATCGATAGCGACAACCCGCTCCAACATGTCGATTGCCTGCTTGTTAGGAGCCGCATCGTGGGAAACGGCAAGGCTACGCAAATACAAGTCATAAGCCTGTTCATTCTTGGGACGAGTCCCAGCCTCGCTGGCAGCAGAAGCTCCGCCGAGAGCAGAAACCAGTCCCTGGCGGACGGCGGAGGTAATCTGCTCGCGCATGGCAAGGCCATCGGCAGCGACGACATGAACCTGATCGCGCCAGACCGTGCGGTTGGTGGCAACGTCCACCGCCTCCAGAGTGATCGCTAACTGTCCACTTTCGGAGAGGTAGTGGCCGGTGACAATGGAACTGACACCCATGGCGCGACCCGCTTGCTGTAAATCGATATCCGGCTGGTTGTACTTGCTGGTGGTGGCGAACGGGCGGACAGAAAACGACTTCACACGGCTCAGGGAGGTAGCGATTTCGTCGGGCAGAGCCAGCCGGAGAAAGTCGATGTCCTTGTCGGAACCGGCGTTTTGAAACGGCAAGACCGCAACTGCTGTCTGGGGCGATGCACCGACAGATTCCGATACAGGACGCTTCGAACGGAACAGATAAAAGGAGAGAGCAAGCAGAAGTGCAACACTGGCAACTGTCGCGAGGGTCCAGTTTTTCTGGAACGTGGATCGCGAAGGAGCAGGTTTGAACTTTCCGGACTCCGTAAGTACGCTGCTTTCAGTGGTGGAATCGCGCATCAGCCGTGAAAGGTCAGCTCGCATCTCAGAGGCGTGCTGATAGCGCAGCTGGCGGTCTTTCTCCAATGCCTTGTGAACGATCGCTTCCAGTTGCGGCGGCGCCTGTGGGTTCAGCTGCGAGACGGGGCGAGCCGCCTGGTGCAGGATGGCTCCACAAATTTCGCCGGACGTTGCGCCCTCGAAGGGCAACTTGCCGGTCGCCATTTCATAGAGCACTGCGCCGAAGGAGAACAGATCGGTGCGGCTATCCAGTTCCTTCGCGCGAACCTGTTCGGGAGACATGTAGGCGACGGTGCCGAGCATGGCTCCGGGACTGGTGAGATGTTGCGCCTCAGAATCGGCGGCTAGAGTCACGGAGTCGGAGCCAGAACCAGCCTGGTTCGCGACTTTTGCAAGACCGAAGTCGAGAACCTTGGCGTGCCTGCGCCGGGTGATGAATAGGTTCGCTGGCTTGATGTCGCGGTGGACAATACCTTCGGTATGGGCGGCGTCGAGGGCGTCGGCAATATCAATAGCCAAGGAGAGGACAAGATCGGTGTCCAAAGGACGGCCAGCAATTCGATGCTTCAGTGTCATGCCATCGAGAAATTCCATGGCGATGAACGATCGGCCGTCGTGTTTGCCGATTTCGTAAATGGTGCAGATGCTCGGATGATTGAGTGCGGAGGCTGCCCGGGCTTCGCGGCGGAACCGTTCGAGCGCCTGAGGATCATCGGCCACATCGTCGGGCAAGAACTTAAGGGCAACAAAACGGCCGAGATCGGTGTCTTCGGCCTTGTAGACGACGCCCATGCCGCCGCCGCCAAGCTTTTCCACGATGCGGTAGTGGGAGATGGTTGTGTCTATCATGCGGAAGAGACGAAGCGATGGCTGATGATAGGGCGCACGGGAGGGGGAGTCAATTGGGTGGGTGCGCGCGCTTTGTACGAACCCTACTAAACCACAATGTTCGACAGGGGAGCTTTGACCACCAGCACCGTTGCGATCTCTTTTCCGGGCAGCGGTAAGCAGACACCATACCGCCGACTGTTTCCAGACCCCAGCCCTCACGTGCCGTAGAGCGACGGCAGCGGTCACCAATTTCAGGATTTCCGCGCATTTTGAGACCAAAAACTTGATTTCTGGTGCGACTAACAGTCAACCAGGGACGAATGCTAGTTGCATTGGTCGATCATCGTGATGTAATACAAGTCCGCCATGTCATTCGAGCAAGCCATTCCAAGGTTCGCTGCCGGAACTCAATGTGCTGACGAAAGCGCCCGTCGCCAATCGACGAGTTCAACCCTGATGCAACTTCGCGCGCGCAAATCCGTTTGGATGGTCTGGCTGATCAGCTATACGGTGTGGATCTTCCTCGCCTTCATGGCCGGGTTTTCCATGTACCGGTTTAACCTGCTGTTTTGGAAGCCTTCGGCAAGCCTCTGGGACGAGGTTCGGCTCCCCCTCATTAACTATCTGATTTTTGCCACGTTCACGCCGGTGCTACTGCAGATCAGTTTGCGCTATCCCATCGAGCGCTCGAACTGGCGTTGGCGGAGCCTGCTGTACTGCGCAGGCGCATTTGTCTTCGCTAGCGGACACGCACTCGTCCGCATGCTGGTTTACCCAGTAATCGACAACATGACCAAGCAAGCGTTTCCTGTCGGATGGTCACTGTTTGGGCGGCTCTTCCTCTATAACTTTCTCGACGATGCCGTTGCTGTATATCTGCCGGTCGTGGCCATTGCCCACGTTTTGTGGTACTACAACGAATTTCGCGATCGCGATCTGCGGACGTCACAGCTGGAGACTCGGCTGGCGCAGGCGCAGCTGAAGGCATTGAAGAGCCAGTTGCAGCCACACTTCCTGTTTAATACGCTGCACTCGATCTCCACCTTGATGTTAACCAATGTGCAGGCGGCCGACAGTATGTTGGTCCGCCTGAGCGACTTGCTGCGCATGAGCCTGGAAGACAACACCGTGCAGGAGACCACGCTGAACCGCGAGATACAGTTCGTGAATGGTTACCTGGAAATCGAGAAGATGCGTTTCGGCGACCGGCTCCAGGTGCGTTGCGACGTTCATCCCGATACCCTTGACGCTCGAGTGCCGCATTTGCTGTTGCAGCCACTGGTAGAGAACGCGATCCGCCATGGCGCGTCACGTCGTGCTAAAGGCGGAGAAGTCTGGATTACAGCGGTGCGCCAGGATGACGAGCTTCGCATCGAGGTAGGCGACAACGGGCCCGGGTTCACGCCCAATCCTGACTGGAATGCCAAGCATGGCCTGGGATTGAATGCCACTCGCGAGCGGCTACGGGTATTCTACGGCGGCCGACAGCGCTTCGACATTCATAGCACTCCCGGCCGGGGGACGACCGTCAGCATTCAGTTACCGTTTAGCGTGGGCGAGGTTCCGGTGGTTTACGACCTGGAAGCGATACACGGCCTTCGCTGATCTGCGCTACAGGGCCGACTTCAGCAGTGAACCCAGACTTTCGCGATAGCCCCGGCTGGAGGGAAGCTCCTTGCCGCTTGTTAGCGTCACAATGAACTCACCGCTATTGCACGGCTGGACTCCGCGGATCTTTTTTACGTTCACAATGATGGACCGGTGAATGCGGAGGAACTGCTTGGGATCGAGCTTCCGCTCCATCTCGTTCATGGTGTGTCGCACCATGTGTCCTTTGCCGTTGCTGTAAAGCTTGACGTAGTTGGACGCGGCCTCAATCCAATCGATTTCATCGGTGGTGAAGAAGAGAATACGGCCCTCGGACTTCACCACGAAGCGCTCCAAAGCGTGTTGCGTGCCGGTGGCCACGGCACGACCATCACGGTCCGGGCGCGGCGACGATTCCGCCAGTATCTCGCTCTTGGCGCGCTTTACTGCGCGGGCAAAACGTTCCTCGTCAAACGGCTTAAGGAGATAGTCCACTGCTTCGGCATCGAACGCCTGAATGGCGTAACTGTCATAGGCTGTGGTGAAAATGATCTTGGGGCGGAGATCAGGTCCGATGGCGTTAATCACGCTGAAACCATCTTCATCCGGCATCTGAATGTCGAGAAACATCAAGGCTGGGCGAAGTTGTCGCAACGCACGAATGGCATCGGCCGCAGTCGCACACTCGCCTACTATGCGGAAGTCTGGGTCCCGCTCGAGCAAAACACAGAGCTTCTTGCGGGCCAGCACTTCGTCGTCAACAATGAGCGTGTCGATTACCTGCACTGCCATACTCAAGTCTCCCCTGCAACAAAATTAGTGTTGTCGCGAATACCACGGCACTCATTTCGCCCGATTCAGCTTGGCGCCTGTTGCGCCACAGCTTAGCTTATTCCGCGCCGCGCTGTCCCGTTTTAACGCTTGGACAAAGCTTCCCTCGTCCGTTGGGGATGAGATACGCAGTCTGGGCGAAATCGTTCCATAGGAATTCTGGAATCGGGCCCAGCGGAAGTCCATGAGAGCGTCCCTCCAAAAGGTGCAAGCGTCCCAGAGATACTTGTTTCTGTTCCGATACCACGTACGCTCGTCCCAACCAGGTTTTTCTCGTGGTATCGACTGTGGCTTGGTTCCGTCTAAGCGCCAGTCGAGCACCTGTCGATGGCTGAGGGGCAAGAATGGGCAGCGCGCAGGAAACACATGTGGTGCCAGAGCAGCAAGCGCATCGGGGCGGTATCAGGGTCGTCATCCTGGAGCCAAACCCGGAAGCACGGGGCATGTTGCAGGCCGGATTGGCTCAACTGACGGGATTCAATCTGGTTGGGACGTCGGAAAACTGGAACGACTGCGTGGCTCTGCTGAGTATGTACGTCCCCGAGTTGTTGATCGCACGGATCGGCCTTACGCCTGCGAATTTCGCCGGTTCATCAGGCGACTCCATATTCCCGGTCACTTTAGGATTGAGACGGAAAGATACCTGTGGCACGTTCGAAGAGTGTTTCGAGACCATCGACGTCCCGTCGAGTCCTGTTTCTTTAGGTGCCGCGTTGGAACGGATGCGCACGGAGATCTACCGCAGAAAATTGGATGAGTTATCTGCTTTGCTGGAGCGGTACATGAACTTCTCGCAGGGGATCCAAAGATATCTCACTGCGGTTGCTGTGGACGATAGCGGAACAAGAGAAATTCCGGCAGAACGCGTGACCTTCATGGCGGCTTATGGCAATTACGTGCGCGTCCATACGGGCGCCGACGTCCACGAAATCCGGGACACGATGTCGGGCATGACCTCCAAGCTCGACCCTGCGCAGTTTTCCCGAGTGCATCGGTCTTTCATCGTCAATCGTGCGCATGTAACCAGCGTTCGACGCAAGGAAGGAGCCGCGATCTGCGTTCTCCTAAGCAACGGAACGGAAATCCCCGTCGGCCCGAACTACCGCACGGAAGTCGATAGCTTCGACGCCACAGGAAAGCGCCTCAGCGCATAAAAGCTTCGGGCGCGAGGCTCGCGCGCGCATTCACTGGCCACGTTACTCTGGCTGCAAACTAATCCTACGGACGCTTTAGGTTCCTGCGCGGCGAGCCAGCATCGCTTCATCCCATGACGAACAGCGATCCCCGCTTCGTACAGTGACGAAACGGATTCCATTGCGGTGTCGATTATCCAAAGCTAAACCCTCGGGACGCCCATACCTGCAATCGGTCGTTCGATTTCCGTAGCTCGCAACGGAAGCGGATGCGTTGGCGTCATCTCTAGCTCTTCGCCTCCGGATGGCAGCAGTATTGCTCCACTCAGACCACCAGCCAAAGTATCGGCTGGGAATTACAGAAGAGCCTGCAAATCTTGAACAGGGAGTGAGTGATGACACGCGTTCGATTCCTGTGGTCTCAGGTTTTCATTTCCACGATGCTGGCTGTGCTGCTGTGTTCGGTGGCGCTCCCCACGTGGGCGCAGACAACCTCAATGGGCACGATCACCGGGCTGGTAACGGACCAGAGCAATGCGGTGGTTCCCGACGCAGCCGTCACTGTTAAAGATACAGCCACCAGTGAGGCGCGAACCGTAAACACCAACACTGCTGGGCGGTATGTCTTCGTGAACCTCCCTCCGGGAACCTATGACATTACCGTCACCAAAGCTGGGTTCCAGACGGTTTCGATTCCCAAGAACATCGTTCAGGTGGGCATGGTATCCACCGAAAACGCCGTCCTGAAGATTGGAGCCCAAACCCAGACGATTGAAGTCGAAAGTTCCGGAGTCGAGTTGCAGACTCTGAACGCCACCGTGGGAAACACGGTCAACGGGTTGGCGCTTGAGTCGCTTCCGACGATTGCTCGCGACACCAGCACGTTCCTGACGCTGCAGTCTGGCATTAGCCCTGATGGCAGCGTGGCCGGGGCCGCGGTAGACCAGAGTTCGTTCCAGCTGGATGGCGGCGAAAACACCAACGACATGGACGGCAGCATGAGCGTATATACGCCCACGTATGCCGGCGATCCCACGGGCGGCGCGGCCAACCAGAGTAATGGCTTGTCTGCAGGAGCGACAGGAGTTATGCCAACCCCGGCGGACAGCGTGGAAGAATTCAAAGTAAATGTCGCCGGCATGGGCGCCGACTTCAACAGTTCTGCCGGCGCACAAGTGCAGATCGTAACTAAGCGCGGATCCGATCAGTGGCATGGCACGGGTTACGAGTATTACCTCGACAACAACCTGAATGCCAACACTTGGCAGAACAATTACAGCGGCATCCCCAATCCCAGTTTCCACTACAACCGCTTCGGCGGATCGATCGGCGGACCGATCATTGCCAAGAAAGTATTGGGCGGCAAAACATATTTCTTTGCAAACTATGAGGGGTTCCGCTTTCCGCAAGCCACCACCATCGAAAAGGCGGTGCCTTCAGCCGCCATGCGGCTTGGGTTGTTGCAGTTCCCAGACGCGAGCGGCGCGGTACAGGTTTACAACCTCAACCCCACGCCCGTTACCTACAACGGCGTCACCTACATGCCGGCGCAGTGCCCGGCCGGTCCTTGCGATCCGCGAGGAATCGGAATCAATCCGCTGATTCAGCAAATGTGGAACAAGTACGAGCCTGCGTCGAACGAGACTGGTTGCGGCCAATCGCGCTGCGACGGACTGAATGTGGTCGGGTTCACGGCCAATATGGCCACTCCGCAGTCCTCCAATTTCGGTGTGGCTCGACTCGATCATGACTTCGGTGACAAGTGGCATTTCATGAGCAGCTACCGCTACTACAACCTCACGAGTGCCAGTAATCAACAGGTGGACATCGGAGGATTCTTCCCTGGGGACAAGCTCGGCGTTCCTGCGTCTCTGTCCAACAACCCGCAGCAACCCTGGTTCCTCGTAGTCGGGGCCACCGCCAACTTGACCAGCAACATTACCAACGATCTTCGTTACAGCTACCTGCGCAACTGGTGGGAGTGGGGCAGAGCCGGAGCGCCTGTGCAATTCCCCGGTCTCGGCGGCGCTCTGGAGCCCTTTGGCGAAACCAACTCCCCCAACCAGGGGCCGGTGCAGCCCTTTAACGTGAATACCCAACAGACACGTACCCGCTTTTGGGACGGTCAGGACAACATGATCCGCGACGATGTGACCTGGCTCCATGGGAAGCACATGATCCAGTTTGGCGGCATGTACCAGCACAACTTCAACTGGCACGAACGCACCGACAACGGCGGCGGCATCAACTACTACCCCGTGTATCAGTTGGGGACCACTGCCGGCGCGGGAATCAACATGAGCGGATACATCCCGGCGGACGTCAGCTCCACCAAGAACTGGGGTCGCGACTACGCTGCCATGCTTGGCATCGTGTCGATTTCACAAGTTGCCTACACCCGAAGCGGCGACAACCTGACGCTGAATCCGCCGCTCACCCCTGCGCAGGACAAGGTCACCATTCCTTATTACAACTTCTACGGAAGTGACACTTGGCGCGTGACTCCGAAGTTCACCCTGACCTACGGCCTAGGCTGGACGCTGGAAATGCCTCCTACGGAAGCGACCGGCAAGCAGGTCATCTTCGTGGGCCCAGACAACAATCCCATCAATACTGAACAGTACTTGCAAGCTCGCTCAACGGCTGCCCTACAGGGCAATGTGTTCAATCCTGAGGTCGGGTTCTCGCTGGTCGGCAATACCGCGCATCCCTCCAAATATCCTTACAATCCCTTCTACGGTGAGTGGAGTCCGCGTTTAGCCGCGGCATGGGACATATTCGGCGACGGACGCACGGTGCTGCGCGGTGGCTACGGCCGCACCTACGGACGGCTCAACGGGGTGGACTTGGTACTGGTTCCTCTGCTCGGAACCGGCCTCATCCAACCCGTGCAGTGCTTCAATGCCATGTCGAACGGAACTTGCGGGACCACGTCCCCCGGCCCGAACAACGCGTTTCGGGTTGGTCCGGACGGTCTGGTGGCACCGATACCGGCCGCAAGTCCAACATTGCCCCAACCGCTATACCCCGGCGTGAATGGCGTGGCCGCTGGAGCAGGCTCGGCGCTTGATCCGAACTTCCGCCCCAATAATATCGACACCTTTACTCTCACCTTCGCCCGCCAACTCAACACTAAGATGAGCCTGGAGGTCGGCTACATTGGCCGCCTCATCCACAACGAGTTCCTTCCCATAAATCTGAACGCCGTTCCTTACATGATGACCAAGGGCGGTCAAACGTTTGCCAAAGCCTACGCCAATGCCGTAATTGGGTACTGCGGTAACGGAAACGTCAACAATCTGGGCGGCGGGAATTGTATCGGCAATGCAGCAGCAGTTGCACCTCAACCCTTCTTTGAGGCGGCGCTCTCGGGGACGGGATACTGCAACGGTTACGCCAACTGCACCCAAGCCGTTCTGGACAAGGAAGGCGTGGGTCCAAATGGTACGGGAAATCTGGGCATCGCCAACGTCTGGAGTCTCTACAGTGATCTGGACAATGGTGGTTTCAACTTCCCACGCAGCATGATGAATACGCCGCTCAACTGCCCGACTGGAAGCGAGATCGGCTGCAGCGGTCAGTTGACCTCTGGCGTGGGCATGAACGCCAGCGTCGGCTACGGCAACTATAACGCTCTGTTCATCACGTTGAAGTCGCAGGATTGGCACGGCGTGACGATGCAGTCCAACTTCACCTGGTCTAAGGCACTGGGAACTGGCTCTGAAGTCCAGGCGACGAGTGCCGCGACACCGCCGGATCCCTTCAACTTGCAGACAGGCTATGGCTACCAAGCCTTCGACCGCAGGTTTATTTACAACTTGTTCTTCGTGTATCAGCCTCACTTCTACAAATCGCAGTCGGGCTTCCTGGGACACGTGCTGGGAGGCTGGACGATCGCACCCGTCTTCACCACCGGCACCGGTCTACCAATGACTCTCGCCACCATCAACGGTGGCGGCCAGGCCTTTGGCGAGGGGGACTCCGTGAACTTCGTCGGATACGGAGTCTCGGAGAACGCAATCCCGCTCAGTCCTGCGAACCTCGGGCAAGGCTCGCGTTACTTTGTGAGTGGCACTGGCGTTGGCACTTCCGGTTTGGGCGGAGCAAACATATTCGCAAACCCGGAGGCAGCGTTCAATAACATCCGCCAGCCAATCCTCGGCTATGACACTCGTGACGGCGGCTTTGGCGTCTATCGCGGCATGCCTTATTGGAACGTCGATCTAAGCGTGAAGAAAAACTTCAAGATTACAGAACGCGTGAGCAGCGAATTCCAGGTAGTGTTCACCAACTTCTTCAACCACGACCAGTTCGGCGATCCTTCGGGCGATTTACTCGATACCAGCAATGCCGCTGGTTTCGGATCGCTTCCTGGTTCCGTGACCAGTGCCACCTCGGCGTATCAGCGGCAGATCCAGTTTGGTCTGCGGCTCAGCTTTTAACCATGCTGACGGCCGCTCGGGTAATGGGGTGGGCCGCCGTCAGTTTGCTGCAGCAAGGGCGCTCTTCAGAGCGCCCTTTTTTTGCTTCGTGCAGAGTCGAGATAAGAACCCCACCCTGATCTTTAACGCGACCACCGCTAGCGGCTAACCAGAGGTTGGCGTGTGTCTTTCGGGATCATCGACCATGCCACGACAGAACTCGCGACGGCCAAGCTAGCGCAAATTAGCATTACGATTCGGAATCCGGATACAAATGCTTCACCAATCGATTGCTTGATCGAGGCTTGGGTGCTCGAGCTAAGTCCAGTGGGCACCGGCAAACCGGCAAGCTTGATCTCGCCCGACTGAATCACCTCGAGAATGTTCGGCCGAAGCGAGAGGCGCGCCAAGCTGTGACCCAGACGAGAACTAAAGGCATCTACCATCACAATCCCTAACACCGCGATCGCGAGCACACCAGCGATGCGCGCGACTGCATTGTTGATTCCGGAGGCCGTTCCGACACGATCCTCCTCCACCGAATTCATAACAACCGTCGTGAGCGGAGCGACAGTGACTGCCATACCTAACCCAAGAACAACCACCGCAGGAAAAAACGACTTCCAGTAGCTGTCCCCGACTGCGGGTACCGCGAACAAAACAAATCCTAACGCAACAATCAGCGGACCGATGATTAACGGAAGTCTTGGGCCATAACGCGCCACCAGCCCACCTGACCAGCGGGAAAGGAGGAACACCAGCAGAATCATTGGCAGCACAGCCGCGCCCGTGGCCGTCGCGGAATATCCTTGGACCTGGATCAGATTCAATGGAAACAAGAAAAAGAAGATTCCAATGGGCGCATAGAGGAGCAATGTAAGGAGGTTCGATCCACTAAACACAGCAGATGAAAAAAGCGACAGCGGCACCATGGGTGAAGTCGTGAGAGTTTCGACGTAGAGGAACAGACCGAGACAACCGCAGCCCAGCACCAGGCTGGCCAACACCAAAGGATGTTGCCAACCTAAGCTCACCGATTCGAGGAACCCGACGACCAGGCCCCCTAATCCGAGAGTGACCACTACGGCTCCGAGCCAATCGATGCGGCCCCCGGGGGCGGCGCGACTCTCAGGAACCCGCCAAAGCGAAATAGCGATCACCACCGCCGCAAGTGGGAGATTGATGAAAAACACCCAGCGCCACGAAGCATGTTCAACCAGCCATCCGCCCAGAACGGGGCCCCCAGCCGTCGTGATCGCGGTAAACCCAGACCACGTACCGATCGCTTGACCGCGGCTTTTCTCATCAAACGAACTACTGATAATCGCCAGGCTTCCCGGCACGAGGAGCGCAGCTCCGATGCCTTGAATGCTCCGGGCAAAAATCAGCAGATCGATGTTTGAAGCCACCCCGCAACTCGCGGAAGCCAGGGCGAAAATCGCGACTCCCAGCACGAAGATCAAGCGGCGTCCCAGCAAATCGCCAAGTGATCCTCCGACGAGAATCAACGCTCCCAGGAACAGTCCGTAAGATTCGACCACCCACTGCACATTCACTACGGTTGCATGAAAGCTGGTTTGCAGAGCAGGCAGGGCAACATTGACAACCGTACTGTCAATGAAGGCCATGCTTGAGCCGATAATGGTCGCGGCAAGTATCCACGTTCTTGCTTCTGGAGCGCACGGAGCTGCACTCCTACCTGAACCGATTACACCGTGGTCGCAAGGCGGTTTCATCAACACTACGGATGCCGTGTGATCCGAGTACGGTTCAGCACGTTGAACCCATAGACTTGGCGGTGACGAGGTCAGTTCAATGAACGCCGATTCATCTCTTGACTGTAATGAAACTAGCCAAAACGAAGCTAGCCAACAGGGGCTTGAGCAGCGGATGCTAGCCAACTTTCCATTTGCCGGTGGTCCACTAAGCCCGCTTGCTGTTTGACGAGTCGACCACGGGAGAAAACCGCAAAGTTTGGAATGCCACGCACGTTGAAGCGGAGGGCGAGGTCAGGGGACCGCTCCGTGTCTACCTTGAGGACAATTGCTTTGCCGCTCATCTCTGAAGCCGTGCGCGAAACTTCTGGAGCTGCCATGCGGCAAGGGCCACACCAGGCGGCCCAGAAATCGACCAGCACCGGTACTCGAGCCTTCTCGATGATCTCGTCGAACAACTGAGAATCGACTTCCACCGGCTCACCAACGGGATTCAGTGGCGTCTTGCAAGCTCCGCACCGTCCCGTATTCGCAAGACGCTCAGCGGGAATGCGGTTCTGGCGACCGCAAGACTCGCAGGCTCGAAGGATGGGCACGAGGACCTCCAAACAACAATTCCGCCCGCTCCAAGGCAGGTCTTTATCGGCTATCTGGTTTCGTACCTTCTCTCAGGAAGGTCCCTTCTTGTAGCTCAGTGAATGCTTGTCGCAGTTGCTCCTGGGTGTTCATCACGATTGGACCGTACCAGGCGACAGGCTCCTCCAGTGGCTTTCCCGAGACGAGCAGAAATCGGATTCCATCGTCTCCCGCCTGAACCGTAACTTCGTCACCGCGATCAAACAGGATCAGAGAGCGATTGTCCGCCTCCATGGGAGGATTGGTGTCAAGCCATTTAACCGACTCAGTCGGCACCTCAAGCGGGCCCGAGGCATTGCAGAATTTCCCGCTCCCTGCGAACACGTAGGCGAAAGCATGACGAACGGTCTCGACCGGAAGCGTCTTTCTCTTGCCCGGAGAGACCGACACATCGAGATAGATGGGATCGGCGGCAACTCCCTCCACCGGGCCTTTCTTTCCCCAGAAGGTTCCGCAGACAACTCGCACGTGCGTGCCGTCGTCATCGGTGATATCGGGTATTTCGCCCGATTTAACTTCCTGATAACGCGGCGACGTCATCTTGAGCGACGAGGGAAGATTTCCCCACAACTGGAATCCATGCATGCGCCCTGCGTGATCGCCCTTCGGCATCTCCTGATGAATGATGCCACTGCCCGCAGTCATCCATTGCACATCCCCGGCGCCGATTTCCCCGCTGTTGCCCATGCTGTCTCCATGCGCTACGGTTCCGGCCAGCACGTACGTGATTGTCTCGATTCCCCGATGCGGATGCCACGGAAAACCGGCCAGATAGTCCTCCGGAACATCGTTGCGGAAGTCGTCCAGAAGGAGGAACGGATCGAAATCTTTCGTGTTTCCAAAACCGAACGCTCGGCGAAGATGGACTCCGGCACCTTCGAGCGTTGGTTTCGATTTGATAAGACGCTTAACCGGTCGGATCGACATATTGAACTCCAATGAACTCAGGAAGAAAACATCAGCATCTAAATATGCTCAAAACTTCGAGCCATCATGCCATAACTCCTGAGCCCTCGGCCACCCAGCGGTTGCAGATTGTTGAGTTCTTTGCCAAAGGGAGTGACGCCTGGCGGTGAAGAATTTGAAACCGCCGCTAGCAGCTCATTTTCTCAAGGGTTTGCGGAAAAGCAGGCAGATTTGGCGTCCCCGTCGGGATTTGAACTCGTGTTACCGCCGCGAAAGAAGAAATTCGTTCGCACATAACTGAAACCAGTAGGGGTTTGGTTTCTTGATCGCGTTTCCGTCTATCACGATTCAGTTGCCGGATAAACCTAGTAAGCGAGCTCTATCGGAGACTCGAGTGTTAAGACAGCGCCGACAAGCGTAGTGGGTGCAAGGGGTCTGAGCACCGAGGGGCACTACGATCGCGGTGCTACGCGAGGGCGCGCTCTGCCATCCGGGCCGATGACCGAATGCAACGCACCCGCTGGGAACGGGCCGTCGAAGTGCGGCGGAGCTGCGCGGCGGACTGCCGCTCGAGCGCAGACTGCTTCAGTCGCTCGACTTCGGCGAACTGGCTGGCAGACATCTCTTCGATCAACTGGAGAATTGTCTTGGCGGGAGTCTGACCAATTTGTATGAGTTGCATGGGCGGAAGAATAGTACGGTTAATAGGCCTGCAAAATCCCCCATTGGTTCGGTTAATGTACTACTTAAGGGTCACGCTAACTTGGCATGACGAAACGACTGTGGAACAAACGAAAGATGCTGCGTAAAAGGCCGTGAACACATCCTCCCATTTCGTGGGCTCCGAATCTCCGTGTATTGTCGTGCTCACGGGATTCATGGGCAGCGGTAAGACCTCGACCGGCCGCGCCCTGGCGGAATTGCTGGGATGGGAGTTCGTCGACCTTGACGAGGAGATTGAACGCCAGAAGCAAACGCCGATACGTCAGTTGTTCCGGGAAAGGGGCGAGGTCGAATTTCGCGCGATTGAACACACGGCTTTGCGCGAATGCCTCGCGCGGATCTCGAACCCGACGGTGCTGGCGCTGGGCGGAGGCGCGTACGTTCAGTCCGCCAACGTGGGATTACTGACTGCGCGCGAGGCACAAACGGTTTTTCTTGAAACTCCGGTGGATGAGATGTTGACGCGCTGCGGTGTGGAGGATGTGCCCGATGCTGCGAACCCGCGTCCGCTAGCGGCTGATAGTGCCGAATTTCGTAGGTTGTATGAACTGCGGTTGCCCTCGTACCGGGCCGCGCGCCTGACGATCGATACGTCAGGCAAGACGGTTGAGGTGGTTGCAAGCGAGATAGCCGAACACCTGAATCTTTTCGACCGGCGATGAAGCCGAGCGGTGCACTTTCCCGCAGTGTAGCGGCCAACTTTTCTCGCGTTGCGAGTCGAGAACACGACATCATTGCAGCTACCACAGTGATGTAAACTAATTTTCATAAACGATGTCACAGCAGAAAGTACCCGTCGGAATTCTCGGCGCCACTGGAGTTGTCGGGCAGCGCTTCATTCAACTGCTCGAAGACCATCCGTGGTTTGAGGTGGGATGGCTCGCCGCGTCTGATCGTTCGGCCGGACAAACCTACGGAGAGGCGACGCGCTGGCGCCTGAAAACACCAATCCCCGACAAGATTCGCCAGATGGCAGTTTCGGCGGCCGAGCCCGACGGCGCTCCCCGTGTGATTTTCGCCGCGCTGGATGCTGGTATTGCGCGAGATCTCGAACCGAAGTTCGCCGAGGCAGGATGCGCTGTAGTCAGCAACTCCAGCGCTTTTCGGATGCAAAAAGACGTGCCGCTGGTTATCCCTGAGGTCAATCCCGATCATCTCGCGCTGATCGAACAGCAAAGCTGGCGCAAGAAGTCGCGCGGATACATCGTAACCAATCCTAATTGTTCGGCGATCGGCCTAGTGGTCGCCCTCGCGCCGTTGCACCAGAAATTTGGCGTGGAATCGCTGTTCGTGACGACGATGCAGGCGGTCAGCGGGGCGGGCTATCCGGGCGTTGCGTCGCTCGACATTCTGGGAAATGTGATTCCCTTTATCAAGAACGAGGAAGAGAAGATGGAGGAAGAGACCAGGAAACTCCTCGGGCAATTGAACAGCAATCACGTGCAGGATGCCGGCTTCAGCATGACGGCGCACTGCAATCGTGTCGCGGTGGAAGACGGGCATACCGAGTCGGTGTCGGTAAAACTGAAGCAGAAGGCGGACATTGAGGCGGTTCTAGCCGCCATCCGCGACTTCAAATCGATACCCTACGAACTGGGATGTCCGCTCGCGCCGGAGCGGCCGCTGATTTACGACGCGACCCCTGACCGTCCGCAGCCAAGATTTGATCTTGACCGCGGCAATGGGATGACAGTCAGCGTGGGGCGGCTGCGTCCCTGCGGTGTACTCGATTACAAGTTCACGGTGCTTTCGCACAACACGATTCGCGGCGCAGCTGGCGCTGCGTTGCTGAACGCCGAACTCCTCAAAGTACAGGGCTACCTGTCGTGATGCACGACGTGACTCCAGCAACCTCGACGGTGGTAATACCGTGATCGTAATGAAATTCGGTGGCACCTCAGTTGAGGATGCCACCGCGATTGATCGCATCGCCGGCATCGTCAAAGGACGGTTGGCGAAGCGACCTTACGTGGTAGTCAGCGCCATGTCCAAGGTGACAGACACGTTGCTGGCGATGGCCGCCGCTGCGGGAAGAGGCGATCGAGAGAAGGCCCTCGACCTGTGCCTGCAGGTGCGCGAGCGGCATTTCAACACGGCTGGAGAGTTGCTTGGCACGGGACTGTTTACAGGACTTCACTCCGAGTTGCAGGCCGAATTTGATGCGCTGGAACAACTGCTGCGCGGCATTTCTGCGGTAGGAGAACTCACGCCGCGAACGTCAGACTATGTAGTGTCGTTCGGCGAACGACTATCGAGCGTCGTGATTACTGCCGCATTCGTGGCGCGCGGAATTCCTGCGACGCTGGTGGATGCGCGCCAGGTAATCATCACCGATGGGCAGCACGGACGGGCTATTCCGCAGGTCGACAAGATTAATCACAAATTGCAAGTCCACGCGCAACCACTGATCGCTGACGGACGTGTGCCGGTGATGGGCGGGTTCATCGGTTCGACACACGAAGGCATCACGACCACGATTGGGCGCGGCGGATCCGACTTCTCGGCGGCGCTGGTGGGCGCTGGGCTCAACGCCGAGCGCATCGAGATTTGGACCGACGTTGACGGCATGAAGACCACCGATCCACGGATTTGCCCCACCGCACACCGCATCAAAGTGATCAGCTTCGACGAAGCCGCCGAGTTGGCTTACTTCGGAGCGAAGGTGCTGCATCCCGCAACGGTGCTGCCTGCCGTGGAGAAGAACATTCCAGTCTTGGTGCTGAATTCTCGCAATCCGGAGAATGAAGGCACTCGAATCGTGGCTCGCACGCAGAAATCGAAGTCGCTGTTTAAGGCAATCGCCGCGAAACAGCGCATTACGATTATCGAAATTGTGGCCGCGCGCATGCTGATGGCGCACGGCTTTCTTGCGGCGGTGTTCGAGATTTTCGAGCGGCATCGCTGCGCGGTGGATATTGTATCCACGTCAGAGGTCAGCATTTCGGTGACGGTGGATTCGAACGAGGCCATTCCCGCAATCGCTGCCGACCTGGAAAAGCTGGCGTACGTAAAGTTCTCGGGGCGCATGGCGATCATCTGTTTGGTAGGCGAGAGCATCCGCGAGAGGCCCGGAGTCGCCGCGCAGGTCTTCGACGCAGTGAAAGACATTAACGTGCGCATGATTTCGCAGGGTGCATCGGAGATCAACATGTCGTTCGTCGTCGATGAAGCCGATGTACCGGGCGCTATTCAGCGGCTGCACACGCGATTCTTCTCGGAAGTGGATCCCGAGGTATTCGATTGAGCACGCGCTCGCTCCATCTCGTGCTGCTAGGACATGGAAAGACTGGGTCTCTGGTAGCTGAAGTGGCGGCGGAACGCGGGCACCAGACACGGGTCGTGACGGAGGCGGAGAATGCTGGCGCCGCATGGTTGACCGCGGAGAACCTGCGAGACGTTGACGTTGTTATTGATTTCACGACGCCCGAAGCCGTGCTGGCGAACGTCGCCGCCTGCCTGGCGATTAAGAAAAACATGATTGTGGGAACGACCGGCTGGTATAGCGAGTTGGACCGGCTGCGGCAGGCTATCGAGCGGGCAGGCACAGGCTTCGTCTTCGGCGCGAATTTTTCTTATGGCGTGAACCTGTTCTTCCAGATCGCCCGGGCGGCGGCTCCGGCCTTGCATCACGGGTACTCTGGCCACATCACCGAGCACCATCACATTCACAAGAAAGATGCGCCGTCGGGAACGGCCGTGGCGTTACAGCGTGTGCTGAAGCAGGCGTCGGGTATTGAACTTGAGATTACTTCAGAGCGCGAAGGGGATGTCGCTGGAATTCACACCTTGGAACTGTCGTCGGGTAGCGATCGGATGGTACTGACGCATGATGCCAGGTCGCGGCGCGCTTTTGCCGAAGGAGCGGTGCTGGCGGCGGAATGGATCGTGGGCAAAGCGGGATTCTTCGACTTCAAGGATATTTTTAGCGAGCTCTGATTTTGCACAGGTGAGAGGCCATACAATTTTGCCAGAGGTAGTTTAAGTAACATGAAACTGCGTGGATGCGGGACAGCCCTGGTCACACCTTTCCAGCAAGACGGCAGCCTTGATGAAATGGCGTTGCGACAATTGGTGCGCTGGCAAGTCGATTCAGGCATCGACTTTCTTCTGCCGTGCGGGACGACCGGCGAAACTCCTACGCTCAGCCACAATGAGTGGCTGCGCGTCATCGATGTGACGATCGAGGCGGCGGAAGGCCGCGTGCCAATTATGGCGGGGGCCACCTCCAACAACACGCGGGATGCCGTGGCCAAGACCAGAGAAATATCGGCGCGCCGAGGCGTTGATGTCATCCTAAGCGCCACGCCCTACTACAACAAGCCCACGCAGGAAGGCGTTTATCAGCATTTCCGGGTGGTTGCGGAAGCGTCGCAAAAGCCTATAGTCCTCTACAACATCCCTGGCCGCACCGGCACCAATATTGAAACTCCGACGCTGCGGCGACTGGCTGAAATCCCCAACATTGTTGGCGTGAAGGAAGCCAGCGGTAACATTTCGCAAATCGCCGAAGTGTGCGCGACCGTTCCTGAGGACTTCCTTGTTTTCTCCGGCGATGATGCGATCACTCTGGCAGTAATCGGACTGGGCGGAGTGGGAATCATTTCGGTGGTTTCCAACGAAATTCCTGCGGAGATGACACGCTTGACCCAAGCCGCCCTGGCTAACAAATGGGACATGGCGCGACTGATCTTCCGCAAGTACCTTCCCTTGATGCAGGCCAACTTCATGGAGTCGAATCCCGGGCCCGCGAAAGCCGTGTTGTCGATGATGGGGCGGATCGAAGAAGTCTATCGGCTTCCAATCGTGCCGATGCGGCCGGAAAACCGCGCCAAGCTGGAGAAGGTCGTTACCGAAGTGGGCTTGCTACAGCCGCATTCTGTCACAGTGCAATAGGGTTGATCTTCGCATCATCAGCGATTGGCCTGGTGCTTCGCACTGGAGCGTCCCCCAGCGAGCATATATACTGCCCGCAACATGCACGACCTTCAAGCCATCATCGAAAGACTATATGCAGAGGGTGCGGAAGCGGTCAACGACCCGGATGCCCGCACCAGCTTTGAGCGGTTCCGCGACGCGTTGACGGCGGGGACGATCAGGTCCGCCGACAAAGTCGACGGAACCTGGCACACGAATGCATGGGTCAAGAAGGGCATCCTGTTGGGATTCCGCATTGGCGCGTTGGTGGAGAGCGGCGATCCTAACGTGCTGCAATTCGTTGACAAAAACACATATCCGATTCGTCAGTTCACCGCGGAAGATCGCGTGCGCATTGTTCCCGGAGGCTCGTCGGTTCGCACAGGCGCGTACGTTGCGCCCTCAGTCGTGTGCATGCCACCGATGTACATCAACGTTGGTGCCTACATCGACGAAGGCTCAATGGTGGACTCGCACGCCCTGGTGGGATCGTGCGCTCAGGTGGGAAAGCGTGTGCACATCAGTGCCGCGGCGCAAATCGGCGGCGTGCTCGAGCCGATCAACGCGTCGCCCGTCATTCTCGAGGACGATGTCCTCGTCGGCGGAAACTGTGGAGTCTACGAGGGTACGCAGGTTGGCGAGCGAGCGGTGTTGGGCGCGGGCGTGATTCTGACACGATCGACGCCGCTGTTCGACGTAGTGAACGGGACGATCCATCGCTCCAGCGAAACCGAACCTCTACGAGTACCTGACGGTGCGGTCGTCGTGCCGGGATCGCGCGCGATCACCAAGGGCAAAGCTGGAGAATGGGGCTTGTCGCTGTACACGCCGGTCATCGTGAAGTATCGCGACGAGCGTACTGATCGCGGCGTGGAATTGGAAGACATTCTGCGCTAGACACTCAGCCTTTCATGAAGAAAACGGAACCCCAACGCGAAAAGATCGCCCTCGTCACGGCGGCGGCTTTAGGGTGCGTCTCTCTCGCGTATTGGCGAATTGCCGGTGACTCCTCGTCCCTGATGTTTCCAGTTCTGCGTTGGACAGCATTGGCAGCGTTAACCGCATACGGCTTGTTAAAGCGCACGTTAACCGCATGGATCTTTGTCGCGATGCTGCTGGGTGCCGAGATTGGCCACGACCTCCCTAACGTAGCCACCAATCTTCGCGTGCTGGCGATGATCTTCCTGCGACTGATTAAGACGATCATTGCTCCGCTGCTGTTCGCGACGCTCGTGGTGGGCATCGCTGGGCACTCGAACCTGCGTCAGGTGGGCCGCCTGGGGCTGCGCTCAATCATCTACTTCGAAATTGTCACGACGATCGCAATTTTTCTCGGTCTGGGCGCGATCAATCTCACGAAAGCCGGCGTGGGAGTGCAGTTGCCTCCTGCCCCGGTCGCCGATAGCGTACCGGCCAGGCTCAGTGCGGAAGAAACTATTCTGCACGTGTTTCCGGAAAACATTGCCAAAGCAGTGGCAGACAACGCGGTTCTGCAGGTGGTGGTGTTCAGCCTGATCTTCGCAGTGGCGTTGGCCATGGTCAGCGAGCCGAAGCGCGCGGTCATGCTGGGTTTCTGCGAGAGCCTGGCGGAGACGATGTTTAAGTTCACTAACATCGTCATGTACATGGCCCCGATTGGTGTGGGTGCTGCCGTCGCCTACACGGTGGCTCACACCGGAATCGGAATTGTTGAAAGCCTGCTGAAGCTGGTGCTCACGCTGTACGCCGCGCTGCTGGTGTTCATTTTCGGAGTGCTGTTGCCGATCGCGCTGTTTTTCAAGGTCCCGCTGAAGCGCTTTGTGAAGGCGGCCATCGAACCGGTAACGATCGCCTTTGCCACCTCAAGTTCTGAAGCCGCCCTTCCCAGCGCCATGGAAGCGATGGAATCTATCGGCGTGCCGCGGCAGACCGTCGCCTTCGTTATTCCCACTGGATACAGCTTCAATCTCGACGGAAGCTCCTTGTATCTTTCGGTGGCAGCGATTTTCGTAGCGCAGGTTGGTGGAATCCATCTCAGCCTGGTGCAGCAGTTAGTCTTGATGTTCACTCTGATGCTCACCAGCAAGGGAGTTGCCGGGGTATCTCGAGCGGCTCTGGTAATCTTGCTGGCAACGGCTAGCTCGGCAGGACTGCCGACAGAACCAGTGTTCCTGCTCTTAGGAGTTGATCAACTGCTCGACATGGGACGAACCGCCGTCAATGTTCTGGGCAACTGTCTCGCGACGGTGGTCATGGCGAGGTTGGAGGGTGAGTTTGAGAACGCTACCGTCGCGCCCGTACCGCTGGACGCCGTGTCGCAATGACGTACCCTTCTCCCCTCAGGGCCAGCGCACTGGATTACTTTCTGAAATCAGAGGCAACGTGGGCGCGGCCAAACCGCGCTTTCGCAGCTCCAGATGCCGCTGGCGGAAGTGGGCCACCGCTCGTCGTCCCCAAACGCGCATGAAGTAGTAGTTAAGCCCCGCCCCAAGCACAGAACTGACAACCGGGATGAGGCGCGCCGTCCACTTTTCAACCATCTCAGCGCTGGCACTGGCTGCGATACGCTGGATCACGCGCGGAATGAACTTCGACACCACTCTCTTCTCGACCAGATCGCGGCTGATGTCGACGCCCGCGGCGCTGGCCGCTGCGACCCAAAGTTCCGCTTCTTCTTGTTCAGTGTTGTAAGCGAAGCCGTAAATCAGGCTCAGCTTCTGGATCATGCGAATGGTGATGGCCGCCAGGATGCCGAGGTCCGGAATGATGGTAAACAGGCCTCCCATGCCAAATCCGGCGCCTTCTGCTGCGGCAATCTTCATGCTTCCGCGTATGGTCTCGTCGGCGATTTGATCAAGTACGTCGACGTCGACGGAGTAGACGCCGTCGTAAGTCAGCGCCGGCAGGTTGTACGCGATGCGGAGATGCTCGAGGTACTTGTTGGGATCGACCTTTACGGTAGCGTAGGCTTTCATAAAAGCAGTTCGAATGGCGCCCTCGACGCCCCGCCTAACTAGCGACTTTCCTGCACTGTTGCCCTCTGTGTTCATGCTTCATTCAGTATAGGGAATTTCCGTCATCTTGATGTGGCCACCCACAATCCCGCGTGCGTTGCTGTGCTAGCATCGAAACTGCTGATGCATATTGGAAAACTACAAGTTGTACCCTTGGGTGGACTCGGCGAATTCGGCATGAATTGCATGGCCATTCGCTGGGCTGACGACATCATCGTGATCGACGCCGGCCTGATGTTTCCTGAAGCCGAACTGCTCGGAGTCGATATCGTCGTTCCCGATATCACCTACTTGATGGAGAACCGCGAGCACTTGCGCGCAATCGTGTTGACGCACGGTCATGAGGACCACATCGGAGCACTCCCGTGGATTCTCTCGGAGTTGAATGTTCCGGTTTATGGCACCGAGTTTACGCTGGCTTACGTCGAAGGAAAGCTGGAAGAACACGGCTTATTAGATGACGCGGAACTCAACGAGATACAGCCGGGCGAACGTTTCAAGATTGGCCCTTTCACGATCAATCCCATCCAGGTGACGCATAGCCTGGTCGATTGCGTGGCACTGGCGATCCACACCCCTTTAGGGGTACTGATTCATACTGGCGATTTCAAAGTCGATCCCACGCCCACCGACAACAAGCTGTTCGATCTGCACGCCTTTGCGGAATATGGCAAGCAGGGCGTGCTGGCGCTATTACAGGACTCGACGAACGTGGAGCGCCGCGGCTATACGCCCAGCGAGCGCGCAGTCCGGGCGAGGTTTGAAGAGATTTTCGCCCGCACCAAACGCCGCCTGTTCGTATCATGTTTTTCGTCTTCGATCCATCGAATCAAACTGACAATTGAGCAGGCGGTCGAGAATGGGCGCAAGGTGTCACTGGTCGGCCGCTCGATGATGGAGTCGACTGAAATTGCGCAGGACCTGGGGTACATCGATGTTCCAGATGGAACGCTCATCCACCCAGCGCAAATTCGCGACCTGCCGCCGGAAAAAGTCTGCGTCCTGATCAGTGGCACGCAGGGCGAACCCATGTCGGCCCTGTCTCGCGCCGCGGTAGACAACCACAAGCACGCGCGCATTCAGAAAGGCGACACTGTCGTAATGTCGTCGCGCATTATTCCTGGCAATGAAAAGGCGATTTATCGTGTGATCGACCACCTTTTCCGGCGCGATGCTCATGTCATCTACGACGATGGCTCCACGCCTCCTGTGCACGTTAGCGGTCACGCCAGCCAGGAAGAGTTGAAGCTCATTATCAATCTGGTGAAGCCGCAGTACTTTATCCCGATTCACGGCGAGTACCGTCAGCTCAAGCTGCACGCAGAGTTGGCGGGATCGATGCATGGTTCGGTTGGCAAAGTCATGATGATCGAAAGCGGCGACATCCTGGAGTTCGATGAAATGGGCGCGAAGAAGGCCGGGCGCGTGGCTGTCGGCCGCATCTGCATCGATTCCAACTCGATGGGCGACGTCGTCGAGGACCTGGTGATTCGCGATCGTCGTCACCTGAGCGAGGACGGCATTGTGTTGCCCATCATCGCAATTAACAAGCTAACGGGAAAAGTTGAGACGTCTCCGGAAATCGTAATGCGCGGCTTTTCGCCCAGCACCAACGAAGACGGTTTCCTCGACCAGGCGAGGCTGACCGTGATGAATACGCTGGACGCATCGAGCGACGAAGAACGGGGAGACTATGGCGTGATCAAAGAGAAAATTCGCCAGGACTTGAAACGCTTCATCGTGAAGAACACTTCGCGTAGGCCGCTGATCATGCCGGTCATCCTCGAAATCTGACATGGTTACGCTCGATCAAATCAAAGCCGCCCAGGAACGCTTACGCGGAATCGCGGCACGCACGCCACTGATTCCTTATTTTCCTCAAGCCAACAAGAAGGGCGAAGAAAGTTCAGCCGAAAGCTATGAGCAGCTCTGGTTCAAGCCGGAGAGTTTCCAGCCCATCGGATCGTTCAAGTTACGCGGCGCCTACAACAAGGTCGCGTCGTTCTCGGAAGAAGAGCGGCAGCGCGGCGTCATTTCGTACTCCAGCGGCAACCACGCTCAGGGCGTGGCGTATGCTGCGCGGGCCATGGGCGTGAAGGCGGTCATAGTGATGCCCCGAAACGCTCCGAAAATCAAGATGGACAGCACCGCCGCCCTGGGGGCGGAAATCGTCATCGTCGGTCCAGCGAGTGCAGAACGCATGCAAAAGGCGGAGAAACTCGCCCGGCAACACGGTTACTCCATCGTGCCTCCGTACAACGACGAATCCATCATTGCCGGCCAGGGAACAACTGGCTTGGAGATTCTGGAGGACTGCCCGGACGTCGAGCTGGTTCTGGTGCCGGTAGGCGGAGGTGGCCTCGTCAGCGGAATAGCCAGCGCGCTCAAACTCAGTGGATCGACCGCTAAGGTTGTCGGCGTTGAACCTGAACTGGCCAACGACGCGCAGCAGAGTTTTCGCAAGGGCGAGATTGTTCAACTCTCTGCCGAAAGGGTTTCGAGCACACTCGCCGATGGCCTGCGCACTCAGTCCGTGGGGCCTTTGAACTTCGAGCACATCCGGAAGTTTGTGGACGATATTATTACGGTGACCGAGGATGAAATCCGCAGCGCCGTGAGACAAATTGTCAGCAACGCTCGGATCCTTGCGGAGCCCAGCGGAGCAGTGACCTACGCTGCGTGGATGTTTCATCGTGACGAACTGCCGCCGTCAAAGAAGACAGTCGCTGTGGTGAGCGGCGGGAACATCGAGCCGCAGTTATTGGCGCAAATCCTGTCGGAGGCTGCGGCCACCAAGTGACCGGCCGCTTCAGCGCCATCTTCAACAGAAACAGGAGTAGCAAGGTGTTGGTCAAACGAGTAATCGCAACCTGTGCCTTGGTCTCGGCCACGTCCATCGCGTGCATGGCGGCGATCGAACGCGGAATCATCATTCGGGAAGGCATTATCTACGTGTCACCGGACCCCACGTCAGCCAAGTTGTCGAACATCAGTCGCGGACGTGAAGTGGCCGTCATCGAGCGCTCCCCTGGCTGGGCAAATGTTGTGGGCACGGTTGAAACCGATCCCGATCAGGAGACCGAACGCAACGTGACCGGGTGGATCGTCGATAAAGGTGTGATTACGACCACTACACCCGACGGCGACAAGATTATCTTCGGCGAAGCCGTGGATTCCGAGGCCGAAGGCAGCCGTCGCGGAGGCCGCAAAGGGGCCGCGCAAGACGCCATGCGATTGTACGCACGTCTGGCGGAGTACTTCCCAACATCACCGCTAGCTGCAGAAGCGGCGTACCGTTCGGCTGACATTCGCTGGCAGATCGAAGCGATTGACGCATCGACCCGGCCTTCGTCGAAACAGAGCGATCCTTCTCTCAAGTACCAGATCGACGATCAGTACATGAAAAAGGTAATCAAGAAGTTTCCCGGCACCAAGTGGGCGGATCTGGCGGCATATCGATTGCTCGACAATAAGACCTGCGGTGAGTGGGCAGCCGAAGCAAAGTGCCCCGAACTGGAGGCGTCGCTCTATATGAAGTACGCCGACGATCACGCGCAGTCGCCAAAGACCCCGGAGGCTCTCTACAAAGCGGCATGGCGATATTCAGCGCTGATCGTGATCTACAAGAGCAACAACGACGGCAAGAAGGCTGCCGATTCATTAGCGCGGGCAACGTCGGTGGCGAAGAGGGTCATGTCGCAGTTCCCCGACAACACCGACTGGTCGTCGCGCGCGGAGCGTCTGCTATACATGGTTCGGAACAACATGCCCACATTTGGGATCACGGTGGAATAGTTTGCCCATTCTGGAAGCAATTGTCCTCGGAATTATTCAGGGATTGACCGAGTTTCTGCCCATCTCCAGCACCGCGCACCTGGCCCTGACTCCATGGCTAGCTACCAAACTCGGGTTGGCTAACTGGAGCGATCCGGGGCTTACGTTCGACGTAGCGCTGCACGGCGGCACGCTGATTGCCATCCTCGTGTATTTCTGGCGGACCTGGCTTCAGATCTTGAGTGCGGCGTTCGGCGGGAAGGTTGTGCGTTTCTCCGAGACCAGCGACTCGCAGCGAAATCTCACGCCGGACGAAGAGCGCAGCGAACGACGGTTATTGTGGTACATGATTGCAGCGACCATTCCCGCGGGCCTAGCGGGCGCTCTGCTCGAAAAACGCATCGAGACGAGCTTCCGCTCGCCGTTGCTTATGGCCTCCATGCTCATCATTGTCGCAATCGTGATGTGGCTGGCGGAGCGCGTCAGCCAGTTCAAGAAGCCGCTACCACAGATCACCTTCGGCGACACTATGACCGTCGGAGTGTTGCAGGCGTTTGCTGTCGTGCCCGGCGTCTCGCGTTCGGGCATCACCATCGCCGGTGGACTCTTTCGCAATCTCACCCGCGAAGCCGCCGCGCGGTTTAGTTTTCTGCTTTCCACTCCCATCATCGCGGGAGCCGCGTTGCTCAAACTCCATCACGTGATGAAGGAGGGGTTGCCTCCTGGTATGGCGACACCGTTCCTGGTGGGGATTGCGGTTTCAGCGGTCGTAGGATATGCAACGATTGCCTGGTTCATCCGATACCTGGGTACGAAAACGCTCACGGTTTTCATCGTGTATCGAATCGTGTTCGGACTCCTCGTTCTTTGTCTCGGATACTTCGCTGGGTTCTCTGGATAGGATTCAAGTGCCAATGAACCCGGCGATGACAAACTCTGCGCCCGCGGTGATCGATAATTGCCCGTCCAGGGGGAGACTAGATCGGCAACACCTGTCCCCCTGATTTCCGTCGTCATCCCTTCCCTTTTTGTCATAATCATTCTGGCTCTGGCGTACTTCGGGCAAGTCGCGGATTCGCGCGTTTATAACGCCGTCGCGCGTGTGGCGGTGGTGTCTGCCTGCGCTGGATCGAGCAGGTGGGATGAGTCCAAAGAAACGACGTGGAACTGCAGGCAGGCCTAACGCCAACATGACAGTTCTGTCACGCGCATTTATTCCGACAGCCAACCGGCGGCTCAATGAGCTGATCGGCTTTCTGGTGCTGGTCTTCGCGCTCCTCCTGGTCCTCGCCCTAGTCTCGTACTCGCCCTTAGATCCGTCGTTCAATACTGCGGCCGCGCCGCCCGCGGGCCGTCCGGCTCACAACTGGATCGGAGTCTTTGGAGCGGTCGCCAGCGACCTGACGCTGCAGGTTCTCGGCGTCGCTGGGTTTCTTATTCCCGTTTATCTCGTGATGTACTCCGTCCGGTGGTTCCGATCGAGGCCGATCAATTCTCCCTATGCCAAGACGATCGGCTCGCTGGCGCTGCTGATTTTCGGCGCGGGATTGCTCGGATTGCCTCCTTGGGAATTTCGTTGGATGGGTGCGCTCCCTGCTGAAGGATTGCTGGGCCGCATTGTTGCCGATGGGCTCATCCACTATTTCAACGTCGTCGGCGCCTACCTGATCTGCGTGGCGATGATCGCAGTGGCGCTGTATCTGTCGACTGCGTTCTCGTTCGGAGCGGTGCAGGTCTGGTCGCAAACCCGGTTCTCGTTCGCCTATGCAGCGCTAGACCGGCTCGCTGACTGGCGCGCCGAACGAGAGCGCAAGAAAGCGGCCAAGGAACTGGAGAAGAAGCGGGCGACAGCGAATGCCAAGCCGGTTGTCACTGCGCAACTCGTGCCACGACGGGCTGAAACATCCAGTGAGAAACCGGGGCCACTCACTCCAACGCAAGTGCCAGTGCCGTCCAGTTCGGGCGCGGTCAAGAGCGGAATCGAGCGGATGTTCGATGCCGAATTTGGCAACTCCGATTATCCTGCGCCAGCGCAGCCTTTCGAGGAATTGACCGAGAGGGGTGCTGTGACAACTCCACCACTGGAAGTGTCCGAAGCAGGGCCGATCGCCGTCACGTCCCGAGCCGATGACACTCGTCACGGCAAGACCACGATGCCGAAATTGGCGGGAGGCTACAAGCTTCCATCTACTGCTCTGTTGCGGCGGCCTGACGAGCACAGCGCCATCAACGAAGAGGAACTCAAGGTAACGGCCCAAGTGCTGCAGGAAAAGTACGGTGAGTTCGATGTTCGCGGACAGGTTACGCAGATCAATCCAGGACCGGTGGTCACGACCTTCGAATTCAAGCCCGAAGCCGGTATCAAGTACAGCCGCATCACTGGTTTGACCGACGACCTGTGCCTGGCGCTTCGGGCCGAGAGCATCCTGATCGAGCGCATGGCTGGAAAGTCTACGGTCGGTATTCAGGTTCCCAATCGCGAACGTGAGACCATCTGGCTGCGTGAGGTTGTCGAGTCGCAGGAGTTCCTGGGCACAAAGTCAAAGCTTACGCTGGCGATGGGAAAAGACATCAACGGCCGCATCGTGACGGCCGATCTGAACAGCATGCCTCACCTGCTGATTGCGGGCTCGACGGGGTCGGGCAAGAGTGTGGCGATCAACGCCTTCATCATGTCGCTGCTGTACAAGGCGACACCCGAAGAAGTCCGGCTGATCTTGGTCGACCCCAAGCGCCTGGAGTTGGGCAACTATGAGGGCGTGCCGCATTTGCATACCCCGATCATCACGGAGCCCAAGTTGGCGTCCAACGCGCTGCGGAACGCGGTGCGCGAGATGGAACGGCGGCTTAAGGTGCTGGCGGAAAAAGGTGTCCGCAACATCGATCAGTACAACAAGCTGTTTGATAGTGGCACTCCCAGCCTGTTCGAAGAAGGCAGCGACGCCAAGCCGTTGCCTTTCATCGTCATCATCATCGACGAATTGGCTGACTTGATGATGCTTGACGGCCAGAACGTGGAAGCGTCAATCACGCGCCTGGCGCAGATGGCGCGTGCCGTCGGAATACATCTCGTGTTGGCGACCCAAAGGCCTTCGGTCGACGTGATCACCGGACTCATAAAAGCCAATTTCCCATCACGCATGTCGTTCCGAGTGGCGACCAAGATCGATTCCCGAACCATTCTCGATGCCAACGGCGCCGAGGCCCTGCTGGGTCGCGGCGACATGCTGTACCTCCCGAATGGCTCCGCGAGGGTGCATCGCGTGCATGCTCCATTCGTCACCGAGAAAGAGATTGCGGCGGTTGTCGAGTTCTGGAAGGCGCAGGGCCCGGCACAGTACCAGGAGGCGTTCCTGCAGGCTCCGCGCGAAGATGGAGAGCCCGGTGGTGGCTCCACCGCTGACGGCACGGCTGAGGACGATAACGACGAGCTGTTTCAGGACGCGGTTCGCATCGTGCTGGAATACGGAAAGGCGTCGACTTCCCTGCTGCAACGCCGGCTTCGGATCGGCTACGGCCGCGCCGCTCACCTGATTGACCTCATGGAGCGGGATGGAATCGTTGGCGCTGCTGACGGACCGAAGCCGCGAGAGCTGCTGAAACGTCCTGACTGGCTGAGCGAAGTCGAAGACGCGATGCGGTAGAGGCCGTTTCCCAAAAAGGGAAGCCCGTAGGGTTTTTGTAACCCCCCCAATACATTTGTTTGTCGTAGGTACGATGGATTTCCCAAGCAAAGCACCGGAAACAAATAAGTTACTTTTACATGATTGATAAATAATGACTTTAGGCTGTAATTTCTGGGGAATGGACGGGAGTCTTGGCGGGTAGATGAGCGGAAAATCCTAAACGATCGTGATCTTTCACGGTCGAAGCACCAATTGGAGGTGAAAGTAGGGCGCGGGTCACGGTTGAGTGTGATAGGGAGTCGAGGGTGGAGAGTTGTGGGTAGTCAGTTTTCAAGAGCAGAGCGAGCATAGACTAACGCAGACGGACACGGACCGGAAACCTCCCGCCTGGCTGAGTGAAGTCGACGACGCCATGCGAGAGGGCGACGCGTGCTGACACGCATCTCCTTCGTATCCAGGTCAGCGGTAGCTGGTGGCGGTGCAGCATTCCTCCCCGAACCGGCCTCGATGGAGTATTATGCATCGCAATGTGTTGCCCGCGTGGGTAAATCTTCACTAGCGGAGGAGAGAGAATGTTCGATTTGATCTGGTGGATCATTGTGGGCCTGATTGCCGGCTGGATTACGGGAAAGATCATGAAGGGCGGTGGATACGGAGCCTTGATGGACATCATCCTCGGGATTGTGGGCGCCATCATTGGCGGCTACCTGATGCGGCTGGTCGGCTTTTCCGGCAGCGGTGGAATGATCTACACCATCATTGTCGCTGTAATCGGCGCAGTGATCCTTACCTGGGTGGTACGACTGGTTACGGGAAACAAGTCGGCGATATAAGCGAATCGAGCACAAAAGCCCGCTCATCGAGCGGGCTTTCTTGTCGTCTAAATCCAAAGCCGTTCAACCCGAATTCAGAAGGTAAACGCAACACCGCCACGCACGCTGCGTGCCGACTGCACCAGGTACACCGTACTGCCGTCGGGAGCGATAACCGGAACATAACCTTGAGCCAGCAGGTTTCGCAGATCTATCAGGGCTTCCATGCGGCCCGGCATGAAACGAACGTGAGGCATGGGTTGCCTGACGAACAGGTTGAAGAACCCGTCGGTTTGTCCGGCCGAAGCGTTGAACATGTCCACTGGAGTGAGCGCGGCGCCACTCGTCCACCTGTAGGAAACAATCCACTCGGTATTCCAGCGCGGAACCGTGCCATTCAGCTTGATAGCAGCAGAATGCATCCAGGCACGGTGCAAGTTGCTCCGAACCTCGTCCCACTCAACGCCTGGTTGCTCAAGTTCGAGCACCCCGCCGTACCCATAATCCAGCGTCGCCGTCAGCTCGGATGTGAATTTGCGCTGAAAGACTACACGAACTCCCTGGGCGTTCAACGCACCGCCGTTATAACTGAAGGTTCCGGAGTACACATCGGGAAGGACATCTCCGGTATCGATCGCGATATCCCCGACGCCGGTGAGCGCAGGGTCTTTGATCCGGTCACGGTAATAAGCGAGTTGGAGGCGGTTATCGCCCATCCGCTGGGAAATGGAAATCTCATGGTGGTGCGCATTTTCCAGCTGAGAATTACCGTCCAACAAGGTCATGCGGGGTCCACTCTCGCTGAAGTCTGCGGGAGCGGAGTCGAAGCCTTTGGCGCCGCGAGTCGTAGGTTCATTGGTCGCGTAGCGGTATTCGACAATGGTGTTCTCGCCAGCATGCCAATCAACCGATCCGTAGGGCCGGAATGCGTTGGCGCGTCCCAGGAATTGTATGGTTTGCAACTCCCCGCCATACTGGAAGTCCAGCACGTCGCCAATCGAAAACGTGTTGGCCGAAGACACGGCTAGCGCCTGCAGAGAACCGCGATGTGCCAATAGATCTGGGCCGGAAAAGCGGCGCATAGTAAAGGCCAACTCGTGCGGTGACCCGTTTTCGCCACCGCTGCTGGCGTAGGAAGCCCGCAAGATGCCATCCGGAGCGCCGGTGCCGTAACCCACGCTACCGTCGAACGCGAGGGTCCCCGTGCTGAAGATCGACTGCTCGAGGGTAAATGAGGTGCCCAGATCCGACGAGCTACCGTAACCCTCGTTCGCGCCGCCGGCTGTGAATGCCAATGAGCCCTTCAGCGCATGATCTTGTTGTCCAGCTTCCACCACTACCGGGATGCCGTCGTCAAAACGAAGTATGGGACGGTTGGAGATGGAGCGAAGTGTCCATTTCCAACTGTCGTCGTCATCGTTTCCGCGCTTCCGGGTAGGCATCATCCGGGCCGCTTCAAACAGCGTATTCAGGGTAATGTTGACGACTTTGGTGGTGCCTGCGGCAAGCGCGATATCTTCGCGAACCGTTGGCAGGAACGAAGGAGCTGTGACTCGCAGATCGTAGTTACCAGGAGGCAATCCGCCGAGGCTGAAGTGCCCGTCCACGTCGGAATAGGCGAGCAGGCGCTGTCCCGTGCCCACCGCCAGCATCTCAACCACCGCGCCCATCTGCGCGACACCGGAAGAGTCCTTGACCGAGCCCGAAATCGAACCTTGATCTACCCCAGCCCAGGCGCCGACGCTGAGCGAGATCACTACGGTCAACCATCCCACTATTCGGGTCATCACCACTCTCCCAAACAAAGGATTCCCGGGTTCAAGAACGCAGCGGACCGAAACCAGCACCCGCCGACCGGTACAACAGCACAGTTACTCAACAGCGAAGCGCACGGAAGGCGCAATCTGCTGCTTCGAGATATTGTCGTCCACTTTCACGGTCAGCCTGTACACCCCAGGCTGAAAGCCGCTTAACGCCAGGCTCTTTTCCAGGGTCATCTGATCGCCCAGGTTTCCCATCGTCTCGGTAGATTCCGACGAATGCAGGACCGCCTGGTTATTCGCGACATTGATGATTTCGTACTCAATTTTGGCCGAGGGTTTATTGGTCTTCCCGTCGGCCTGCAAATTGTAAACTTGCAGCCACAGATTCATGCGCTGGTCGCGCTTGAAACTCGCGGGCTTGCCATCCGCCAGTTCCAGATGTGGATAGGCGAACTTGGTCTGGCCGATCACGAAATTCCCGGCGCCGATGCTCTTGGCCGGAACCTTTTCCATGTGGTCCGCCAGGATCAGGGACGATGAGGCCAGCTTGTCCTCGTTGTACTCCGGAACCAGTACGCCATGGCTCCAAGTGCCTACGCGATCGCCATTGACGTCTTTCACCACGACGTCGAAGCGATAGCGCCCCGGCCGCAACGGAATCGCTTTCCAATAGAGGGACGAGTGCTCCTGGGTCTTCTCCAGCAACTCGTTGGGCACGTCGACCTGCACCGTGTCTTCGAATGTCTGGGCGATCTTGCCGGTGAGACTGGTGACGCGACCGAATATATTGACGGTTCCGCGCTGGATGCCGTCCTTGCTCACAAACGTAATGTCTTTGTTCTTGACCTGAATGGTAATTGGGACCAGCACAGTATCGCCGGTGACTTTCACAAAGTCAGTCTCAATGTCGAAGGGCATCAGGTTGACATTGATCTTGTGATTGACCTTTTCTTCCAAGTCCTTGAACTTCACCTGGGGCGCGGTATTGAGCTTTGCAAGCAGGTCGAGCTTATCGAACTGCTTGGTGCAATCCATGGCGCCAGTAGGCATCGAGCCTGAGGAGTTGCACTGGCCCGTGATGCGGTCTGCCTGGGTGGACATTCCCATCTGCTCGCTAGTCGTCAGGCCGGCGCCGGGTGTATGAAGCAGCGCGTCCTTCTCGTTGGGATCGATTGAGATGTGGTAGTCGCCGCACATGCAGGTATCGACGAACTCGATCATGACTTCCTGGCCTTTGTCGCCCAGACCTTCGATGTAGCGATAACGCCAGGTTTCGAACGGATAGGTAGAAGTCTCGCCTCCACCCTCTTCGACGGGCCGATTGTACTGGCCGCCGGAGGGATGAGCGTCAATTTCATCGGGGGGACCGAACACAATATAGATGCGGCCGCGATCGGTCCGCCAACCTGCCTTGCCGGCGGCGAAGTGCTCGTTGGCGTAGGCAATGCGGCGGTAATGTTCCTCTTTGTACTCGTTCTCCACGGTGTCGGGGGTCGGATCCCGGCGCAACCAGAACTGCTCGATAAATTGATCGCGCTCTTCGTCGTTCGACAGTTGCTTAAACGCCGACAGCTCTTCAGGAGTAATAATCCAACGCACGTCTTCGTTGAGCCACTTTTTGTAGCTCGAACCTAACTCCTGCTTCAACGCTTTGGCGTTGGCCTTCTTCTGCTTGTCGGTCAGCGGCCGCTTGAGAGGGTCACCCTGAGCGTCAGCCGCGGGCGCGGGGGCCGGGACCGCGGAGTCGGATCCGGTGCCCGCCGGGGGATTGGCCGGCTTGGCGGAATTGTCAGCGGGCGCTGCTGCCGTTGAACTCTGCGCGACGGCGACGGATACTGCCAAAAAGACGGCGACGAGCAACGAAAACCCAGCTAGAAAAATGCGAGACTTCATGTAAACCAACAGACTCCTGGAGATACACGTGGGGCATTTAAATTGTATGTTTTTATAGTGGGCAAAGCAAGATTTCATGCCGTCCCCCTGCAGCCGTCGGCCAAGCCCCCAAGCCTTGCGTGTTTTAACCCGTTCCGGCTGGTAAAGTCGCTCGTTTGCGTTTCCTGCCCCGGCACATCCCCAGAAAGCCTGTCGATTAGAACGGGCAAAGCGGCTATAATTGGAGGATTCGGGAGAGTCCCGGATCCTCCGCGAGATTCAAGCTACGCCCAAATCGCCGTGGATTCGTCGCGGCTGTCGAACAGGTCCCGAATCGCTGCTTTCCTAAGGAACTTTCCGCCGTCTCAGTTCGTACTAAGTTGCAGATTTAAGTACGGATGAGTGGCAGTTATGTCTGACCGAGGCCCCATGAAGAATTGGAAGAAATTTGCACTCATCGTCGGAGCGGTAGTCGTACTTCTGGCCATCGTGGGTTTCACCGTCCAGCAGAGCCGCAAAGGCGTGGTCGCCGTGCAAACCGGCAAGGTGGTTCGCGAAGACCTCACGTCGGTAGTGACTGCGTCAGGAGAAATCAAGCCCAAGGTTTACGTCAATATTGGGGCCAATGCGTTCGGCAAAATCACGCACCTCTACGTAAAAGAGGGCGATCGTGTCAAAGCGGGACAGATGCTTGCGACCCTGGAAAACGTACAGTCGTCAGCGGATGTTTCAGCCAATCAGGCCGCGCTGAGCGCGGCTGAAACGGACGCAGACGCGGCGAAGGCGGCGGTTAATACCGCCACCATGGACCAGAACCAGGCCGAAGCGGAATACGAGCGCGCCAAACTGGATTACGACCGCAGCGACGCGTTGTATAAAGCGCAACTTATCGCCAAGTCAGACTACGATACCAAGAAAGCCGCTTACGGAACGGCAGCGGCGCAAGTGGGCCAGACCAAAGCCAAGCTGGCGCAAGCCAAATCCCAACTGGATTCGGCCCAGCGCCGGATTCCCCAAAACGCCGCCAACCTGCGGCGTGTGAAAGACGTTTTGAGCAAGACGGAATACACCGCTCCCTTTGACGGCGTCATCACGAACCTGCCAGTCCGCGAAGGCGAAACGGTCGTAATTGGCATCCAGAACGCGCCCGGAAGCACCCTGATGACCATCGCTGACGTGTCAGTAATTACGGCCGAAGTGAAGGTCGATGAGACCGACATCGTTAACGTCAAGCTCGGCGAAACAGCCGAAGTCTCGATCGACGCGATTCCAAAACAACGGTTCAAGGGCATCGTCACCGAGATCGGCAACAATGCCATCCTTCGGTCCACCGGCGTTTCGACGGCGCAGTCGACCTCCAGCAGCCAGGAAGCCAAAGACTTCAAAGTGGTGGTGACCATTCAGGATCCACCGCCGAACCTGCTTCCGGGACTTTCGACGACCGCCCGGATCACCACGGCAGCGCGCGGCAACTCACTCGCCATTCCCATCCAAGCGTTGACCATCCGCCAGCGCAGCGAATTGGAGCCGGAGAAGAAATCCAAGGAGGCTGCGGTACAAGCGGCCTCGCTGACTAAGGGAAACCCCAAGGAAGAACTGCAGGGAGTTTTTGTCCTCAAGAACAAAAAGGAAGTGGTTTTCGTACCAGTCACAACGGGCATTAGCGGTACCACGGATATCGAAGTCACCAACGGCCTGAAAGAAGGGGACGAGATCGTTACTGGCAGCTACAAGGTCCTCCGAACGCTGCGCAATGGGGCCAGCGTGAAGATCGACAATACGACAGGGTCCAAGAAGGAAGAGTCCTGAACCTGACGCGGCCGGCGATGCCGGCGGAAAAAGCACGGGGATCCGCTGCATGAGCAACCCTGACGAGCGAGCAATTGAGGAGAAGCAGAGAATGGCAACCGAACTGGTGAGTCTCACGGAGCCGCAACTGAGCGCGCCGCCGGAAAACTGCATCATCTGTACCGAAGACCTGTGGAAGACCTACGACATGGGCTCGGAGCAGCAAGTGCAGGCGCTGCGCGGTGTGAACGTCCGCATCCAGCGGGGCGAGTACGTCGCCATCATGGGCCCGTCAGGTTCCGGAAAATCGACACTGATGAACCTGATTGGCTGCCTGGATACTCCTAGCCGGGGCAACTACTGGCTGAACGGCCAACTGGTCAGCGAGCTGGACGACGACGAACTGGCGCGCATTCGCAACAAGGAGATCGGCTTCGTCTTCCAGACGTTCAATCTTCTGGCGCGAGCCACATCCTTACACAATGTGGAATTGCCTCTGATCTATGCCGGCGTGCCTGCTCAGGAACGCATTGAGCGCGCCAAGCAAGCTTTGGTTTCCGTGGGTATGGAAGCCCGCATGAACCACAAGCCTAATGAGCTGTCAGGCGGCCAGAGGCAGAGAGTCGCAATCGCTCGTGCGCTGGTCAATACGCCGTCGATCATCCTGGCTGACGAGCCCACCGGCAATCTGGACTCCCAGACTGGCGTGGAGATCATGGCGCTGTTTGACCGGTTGCATCAGCAGGGCAACAACATCGTCCTGGTGACTCACGAGCACGATATTGCTGAGTACGCACATCGCATTATCCACATCAAGGACGGCCAGGTCTTCAGCGATCAAAAGACTGCAAGAGCTTAGCCGTAACGTGATTTGTGGCGCGGCGCCCGGCAACATTGCCGGGCGTTTCGCGTTTGTGACCTCCAAGCGGTATTCTGCTGTCATTGGAACGTGTTGCTCTGAGGTTTGACGTGCTTCGATTGGCGCGCTTGGCATTTGTTTCACTGGCTTTTCTGGTAGCAGGCTTCGGCAGTGCCGAGGCCCAGTTTGGGGTGCCGCTCGCCCGCAATGACCCGAAATTGGAGTCCGCAACGGCGCGTGAACTGGTCGAGCGTTATTGCCGGATGGACTATGCGGGCGCCAGGCTGAATCCAGCGGATTGGCCAAAACTCCAGCCACTCGTGGCCTGGCGATCCAATCCAGAATATCCGCTCATGATGGTGACCTCGCGCTTCGACGTGGATCAAGAGCCGGTTCTGGAACATGGCAAATACTCAATCAACGTCCACTATCGTCTGCTCGGGCGCTACGATTTGGCAGAAGGCTACTCCAGCACCTCAGCGAATGCGGTAGAGGACGTGCAGTTTGTCCTTGCGGAAGTAAACGGCGAGTGGCATATCACTGAGGTAGAACCCAGTTATCCGCATCCTTCGCGAGCGTCCATCCTGCAATGGCTCAATAAGAAGCTCGCTGAAACTCAGGACCCAGTCTTAAAGCTGACCTACCAGCACGCCGTGCAAGACTTGCAGCCGACGAAATCGCCTCAACCTACTCAATAACGGCAGCGATCTTCCTAATGGAAAAGGCCTCTGTTGCCGGAGGCATGATGCTGCCGATTCGGTCGCTATTGCGCTACTTGTGCTGAGGTTGCGGTGGCTGCGGGGCACGCCGGACGTCTTGGCGGTGAAATAGTCGTGGTCGTAGAGATTTCGGTAGAAGTGTCCGGCGAGTTCGGCGGCTTTGGGGCCAAAGGTTGGACGCCCGCCTTCGAGGAAAATTACCGTGACAATCCGGCCATAGTCGGTGTTTGCATACGAGGCAAACCAGCCAAATCGCGTGCCATTCTTGGAGCACGTTCCGGTCTTGCCTAGTACAGGCTCTTCCACAAAATTGCTGCGAAGAAGCCGCGCGGTGCCGTATTCAACGGCACCCGACATGCCATCCGAGAGTTCGGGGATGATCGGCCCGATGGCCAGCTTGCGCTTCATTTTAGGAGTGAAGTTGGCGATTTCTTCCGGCGTCGTGGGATGCTGCAGGTAGTACAGCGATCCGCCGTTCGCGATAGCAGCCATCAGGGCACCGAGTTGCAACGGAGTCAGCGAAATGCTCTCGCCGAAAGAACACATCTTCCCTACCCCGCCCAGCTTCGCGTCCAATTCGGTGGACGGAAATGTACCGAGGTGTTCGCCGGCAATCTGCCAACCCGCCAGCTCACCCAATCCAAATTGGCGAGCGTAGAAGCTAACCTTCTCAAAGCCCAGTTTCTGCCCGACGGCAGCAAAATACGCGTTGTTGGAATGGGCCAGCGCGGTGGTCAGGTCCATCCGATAGTACTTGCCAAGGGGAATCTCGGTGTCCTTGGTGATGACGTTCTCGCTCAGTGCCGCCAGTGCAACCGCTACTTTGATGGTGGAGCAGGGCTGGGCGCCTGCCGATAGCGCCAGCTTCTGGTTCACCATCGCAAGGATGCGTCCATTGTCAGGATCGATCGAGACAACGGTTCCATTCATGTTGCCAAGCGCGTCAATCGCGGCAGCGCGGACTATGGGGTCCTCTCCGGTTGTAACGTCGCCATCGACTTGGTCGCTGGCGAAAGAACTAGCGTAAAAGCGCTCGTAGTACTTTGATTTCTTGACTACGGTTTTCCTGGCCACCACAACATGGCTCGACTGATTATTGCTCGCAGCCGTGCGGCTGCTGTGCTTCATGCGGGCCATTTTCTTCTGCGCCGCTGGGCTCTCAGTCACGTGGCGCGACTTGGTGTGGGACTTCTTGGGCGGAGCGATGGTGGCGGCCGAGGTAAAAGTCGCGGACAGCAAAACGCCAAAAACTATAAGGCGTCTAGAAGTGGCCAAGTAATTCATCATTAAGAAGACCCTGACTCAAACCCAGAATTCAACCGAGTGTCGCGCGCGAAAACAAAAGCCATATTCCCGAAAGCCGTCCGCTATGAACGACTTAACTATTCTTGCACAGCATTCGGGAACGAGTACCAAAAGATAACCGAACCGATCTGCGTTGTACACCTTTTATTAATTACCACAATTACTTACTGGGTTCGCGTAGCAATCATGGTTCCCCGCGATTCGGATGCCGTTTCGAAACCTTGCGACGCTCAGTAGCAATTTGGGAAGCAAAAAACTTTGTTGGAGCTGCGAAACTTCCCGGAATCGCGAGTGTTTTTGACCCGTTAATAACCCTGAGAATAGTCGTGGAAACGACTACCCTCCGATGTGCAATTCGCCCCTGTGCATCGGAGGGATCTTTTTGCCTGAAAGCCGTATGCCTATTGGACTTGCGCGCCTGGGTCCTGGCTGCGCGAGTAAATGTAATCGTCAATTACTCGCTGTAATGAGCCTTGCGCCCGCAAGATGTACTCGATGGCGTCGCGCACCGCGCCCTTGCCGCCTTCGTGCGGCGTAACGTAGTGGGATTCGCGCAAAACTTCTTCGCGAGAATTTTTCACAGCAATCGCCAAGCCGCACAAACGCATCACAGGTAAGTCGATAATGTCGTCACCGACATAACAGACTTCATCGGGTTGCAGGCTTTCTTTGTTCAGGATTTCATAGAAGGCGGCGGCCTTATCTTGTTGACCCTGATAGACATGCTCGATTTTCAGGTCGCGGGAACGGAGGGCGACCGTCTCGGAAATCCGCTTGGTGATGATGGCGGCTTTGATGCCGCCCAGCCGCATCAGCGAGAAGCCGGTGCCATCATGGGCGTTAAATCCTTTGGCTTCAATTGTTGTGGAGCTGGAGATACCGAAACCGACCTTGTCGGCCATTCGGTCGCGGTGCTCCTGGGTCCCGGCGCCGGAGGCCCCTCCGGAAGCAGGAAACAGAAAAATCGTGCCGTCGGTCATGACTCCGTCAACGTCAAAAATTATCAGTTTAATTTTTTTGGCGCGTTCTTCGGACATGGCGTCATCTTAACAGCCGAGTTTGGCCCGCTGATGGGGCGCGGGATTTACGGTCTTTCAGAACGCTGTTATAACTTTTATTATAATAATGTTTTTACAGCGAACAATTGGCGAAAGTATCGAAAGCGGTCTAGAATGTCGAGCATGCCTGAGAGTGAAATTCCGGTCTCGCTAGCGTGGGCGCATCCGCTGGTGGCGGAGTGGTTCGTGGCGAAGTTTGGGTCGCCCACGGAACCACAAGAGCAGGGGTGGCCGGAAATCCTCGCTGGACGTACCACGCTGATATCAGCTCCCACGGGTTCGGGCAAAACGCTGGCCGCGTTTCTGATCTGCATCGATCGCCTGGTGCGAAAAGCACTCGACGGCACTCTGGTGAATCGAACCGAAGTTTTATACGTGTCGCCGTTGAAGGCCCTCGGCAATGATATCCAGAAAAATCTCGATGGGCCGCTCAGCGAAATCCTTGCGCGAGCGGCTGAGCTAGGAATGTTGATGCCGGAGATCCGAACGGCCGTACGCACGGGCGATACGCTGGCGAAGGAACGCCGCGACATGCTGAAGCGGCCGCCACACATCCTGGTCACTACGCCGGAGTCGCTTTACATACTGCTGACGGCGGACGGGAGCCGCGCTAACCTGCGCGATGTACGGACCGTGATCGTTGACGAGATTCACGCTGTAGCGGACGACAAGCGGGGCGCGCATCTCTCGTTATCGCTTGAGCGGCTCGACCTACTGGCTGATCAGCCAACGCGCATCGGTCTGTCGGCTACCCAGAAGCCGATTGAGTTGGTGGCGCATTTTCTAACAGGCGCGGGCCGGCCTGCGCCAGCCGTGGTGAACATTGGGCATCGCCGCAAACTCGACTTGGCGGTGGAGGTGCCCGCCTCCGAGCTTGGGCCAGTAGCCAGCAATGAGATGTGGGGCGAAATTTACGACCGCATCGCGACGTTGGCGCAAGAACACCGCTCGACACTGGTCTTCGTAAATACTCGCCGCCTGGCCGAACGAGTGGCGCTTCGATTGAGCGAGCGCATCGGCGAAGACTTGGTCGCGACGCACCATGGCAGTCTGGCGCGAAAGCTTCGGTTGGTCGCGGAACGCAAGCTGAAGAATGGCGAGATAAGGGTGCTGGTGGCAACGGCGTCGCTGGAGCTGGGAATCGACATCGGCAATGTTGATCTGGTGTGCCAGATTAATTCGCCGCGCGCGATTGCTGTGGCTTTGCAGCGCATCGGACGGGCCGGCCACTGGCGCGGAGCGATTCCGAAAGGACGCCTGTTCGCGACCACACGCGACGACATGGTCGAGTGTGCTGCCGCTGTTCTCGCGATTCGCAACGGCGACCTCGACCGCATTGAGGTGCCCGACAAGCCGCTCGACATCCTGGCGCAGCAGATCGTGGCGATGTGCAGTTGCGAGGACTGGGACGAAGCGGCGTTGTTCGATTGCGTGCGCCGCGCTTATCCGTATCGCGATCTGACGGCCGATGAATTTGAGCGCATCCTGGAGATGCTGTCGCAAGGGATCGCTTCCTCGCGAGGGCGCTATGGCACGTATCTCCATCGCGACATGGTCAACCGAAAATTGCGGGCGCGGCGCGGTGCGCGGCTAGCGGCGATTACGAGTGGTGGGGCGATTCCTGAGACGGCGCTGTTCACAGTCCTGGTCCAGCCAGAGGAAGTCGCGATCGGAACTGTCGATGAGGATTTCGCGGTTGAAAGTAATGCCGGCGACATCATGTTGCTGGGAAATACCTCGTGGCGAATTATCAGGGTCGAAGGCAAGACCGGACGGGTGGTGGTGGAGGACGCCCATGGCGCACCTCCCAGTGTGCCCTTCTGGCTGGGAGAAGCACCTTCTCGAACAGCAGAGCTTTCGCAGTACGTGTCGCGCCTGCGTGAACAGGTGAGCACGATGTTGCCCAACACCGCGCCACTGCCTGCGCCGCCTCCGGTAGAACAAGACGACGCTTCAGAGCCGAAGGCTCGCATGCGGCTTCGTGGGCTCGAGTCCAGTCCGGAAGTACAAGGTGCGGTTGGGTGGCTGAAGAACGAATGCGGCCTCGATGACTCGGGGGCGGAGCAGTTGGTCGAATACATCATAGAGGGGCGGGCCGTTTTGGGCGCGGTTCCCACACAGCAGACCATCATCGCCGAGCGTTTCTTCGACGAGGGCGGAGGCATGCAGCTGATCCTGCATGCGCCTTTCGGCGGACGCATCAACAAAGCCTGGGGGCTGGCGCTACGCAAGCGCTTCTGCCGGTCGTTCAACTTTGAATTGCAGGCCGCCGCGACGGACAATGGCTTGAATATCGCGCTGGCTGAGCAGCATAGTTTCCCACTCAGCGACGTTTTTCATTACCTGCAAGCGGAAACGGTGCAGGGGATTCTTGAGCAGGCGGCGTGCGCATCGCCGATCTTTGGTACGCGGTGGCGATGGGATGCCAACCGGTCCCTGGCATTGCTGCGTTTCCAGGGCGGCAAGAAAGTCCCGCCTTACATTCAACGCATCCGCAGCGACGATCTTCTGGCGTCAGTCTTTCCAGACGTCTCGGCTTGCCAGGAAAACATCGAGGGCGACATCCGGATACCCGATCATCCTCTCATCCAAGAGGTGATGAAGGACGTGCTGACCGAGGCGATGGACATCGACGGCTTGCGTCAGTTGCTGACAGGCATTCGCGATGGATCGATTCGCTGTATTGCGGTTGACACGCCTGTGCCCTCGCAGTTTTCGCACGAAATTCTGAATGCGAACCCGTATGCGTTCCTCGACGACGCTCCGCTGGAAGAACGCCGGGCGCGAGCGGTAACGATGCGGCGCATGTTGCCGGAGGCAGTGCTGAATGAGATTGGCCGCCTCGACCAAACGGCGATTGCGCGGGTGCGGGAAGAAGCGCGTCCGGACGTGCGCGATGCCGACGAATTGCACGATGCCCTGCAGACGCTGGTAGCGTTGCCAGAAGACATAGCCGATCCGGAATGGCAGGGCGTGGTGGCCACGTGGGTCCGTTTCCTGCCCGAACTGATGGAGGGCTGGCGAGTGGTGAGGGCGAGTGTTGGCGAGAGGTCCTACATCGTAACGTCCGAACGTGCCAAGGAGTTCGCGCTCATCTATCCGGATGCAAAGTTCGAAGTCACGCCTCCTGAGCTGAGTTCGAGCGCGGACTCAAGGGACGATGCTCTGTTGGGTATGATCAAGGGTTGGATGATGCACTCGGGTCCGACCAGCGCTGCAGCGCTGGCGTTTCTGCTGGGTGTTCCGGCCCCAGACGTCGCACGAGCGCTGTTGCGGATGGAGGCCAGCGGTTCGGTACTGCGCGGCAACTTCACCGGACACGCCACCGGCAACGAACCTGACACTGCTGAATGGTGCGATCGGAGGCTGCTGGCGCGCATCCATCATCTGACGGTTGCGACGCTCCGCAAACAGGTAGAGCCGGTCACGGCCGCGCAATTCATGCGCTGGCTTTTGCGCTGGCAGCATCTGGCTGCGAATGCGCAAGCCACTGGCGAGCGTGGACTGCTGGAGGTCATCCGGCAGTTGCAGGGCTTTGAGATTCCCGCCAATGCGTGGGAGAAGCAGATTCTGAAGCCGCGCCTGAGAGCGTACGATCCGGCGGTGCTGGACCAGTTATGCCTGACTGGCGCGGTGGGATGGGGCCGGGTTTCGCCGCATCCGGCGACACTGGAAGACTCCGGCAGCGGGCGAAGGCGCGTGGTTCCGACCAGCGTGGCTCCGATTACGTTTTTCGTGCGGGAAGACTCGGATTGGATGCAGCCGCGCAATCCGGAAGACACTGAGAACGAGGAACGGGTTCTTAGCGACAGCGCGCGAACCGTGGCCCATTTTCTGCGGCGGCGCGGGGCCTCGTTTTTTGCCGACATTGTCCGGGGTACCGGCAAACTCAAGGCAGAGATTGAGACCGCGCTTTGGGAACTTGTCGCTGCTGGCATCGTGACAGCCGATGGCTTTGAAAACCTGCGATCGTTGATCAATCCCAACCGGCGTGCGACTCCGGGAGTTCCAAAGCTCGCCAAGCCGCGACACTCGACTGGGCGCTGGTCGCTGCTGTACGCGGCAGAGGTGACGGACCATAACAAGGTGCTGGAAGCAATGTGTCAGATGCTGCTGCGGCGCTATGGCGTAGTGTTTCGAGAAGTGTTGGCACGCGAGTCGAACCTGCCGAAGTGGCGAGAGTTGCTGATTGCGTTCCGCCGACTGGAAGACCGGGGCGAGGTGCGTGGTGGCCGGTTTGTCAGCGGATTTCTAGGCGAGCAATTTGCGTTACCCGAGGCCGTGGAATCATTGCGCGCGATGCGGAACTTGCCCGCGAAGGGAGAGACGCTGGTGGTATCGGCCGCCGATCCGATGAACTTGGTTGGATTCATCGTTCCTGGGGAACGGGTACCGGCGATCTCAGGAAGGTATGTGAAATTTCGTGATGGCGTGGCGGTCGATCCCGAAGAACGCAGCGCCCTGTTGCGTGAAGCTGGGGCGGAATGATCGATCGCGACCTCATTGAGGGCGTTGACTATTACTTTGAGAATGGGCTGATGGTGTTTACCGCGCAATACCTGCGCGATCGCGGCTACTGTTGCAGCTCGGGATGCAGGCATTGCCCCTACGGGTTCGAGCGCGAATCCTCCGTTGAGCAATGCGACGACGCGAAGGCAGCGCAAGAAGAAAGCGGGCATCGCGCCCGCTTTCTTAACCCAGAGTAATGCACGGAGCTATCCCATCGTACTGAATTTCTCCGGCGTGACTTTGATCAGTACCCGTTGCTCGCCCGGCTGGGCGAACGGATATTTGTCTTTGTCGAGGTATTTCTTGGCCATCTTGTCGATGTGTTTCTCGGCGCCTTCCTGCGTGATTTCATCGACCTTGCCGCGCACCTCGAGGTAGCGATACGGGTTTGTGGGGTCAATCAGCGTAATCGCAACGCGGGGATCGCGGCGTACATTCTTGTCTTTCTGACGGCCAAGGGCGGTGTTGACGATCACTTTTCCATTCTCGAAATCCACCCAAACCGGCGTTGTCTGCGGACTGCCGTCGGGCATCAGTGTGGTGAAGCTGCCGAATGCGGGTTTCTGGAAGAGGTCTTTGTGGCTATCAGGAACTGAAGCTGACATTTCTACTCTCCTTGCCATCGCTATGAGGCGGGCGGTTGGGTCGTCGGTGGACGATCCATTGGATTCCGCAAACATTGTAAGAGTTGCCAGCGAGTTTGCAAGCGGGGAGCGAGGAAGATCGAAGCCGGCGGCCAGAGACCAGCCGGCTTCCGTTACTGGACGACAACTCTATCGAACTCCCATTAGCAGTTCCATGGTGAGTTGATCGAGGCGCTCGTACTGCAGGCCTTTTTGCGCTAGCGCGTTGCGGTCAAAGCTGGTCGCCAACAACTTCTGAGCGCCTGTTCTGGCGTATGCGCCAAACGAACTCGCGTTGCCTGCGTTCAATTCGCTCACAATCGCCTGAATGTCTGGATCGGCGTTCCACTGCCGCGCTTTTTCCTTCAGGATGACGTAGGTCCGCATGCAGCCGAGAGCAAAGTCCTTTACGCCTGTGACGTCTTCGGTGCGGTAGGCGTGCGCGTCAAAGTGGCGCGGGCCGTCGTAGCCAACGTCCTCCAGAAACTTAACGAGCCAGAACATCGCTTTCGGGGTGGCCGACGCGAAACGAAAATCCTGATCGTAACGGCCGGGATTCTGGTCGTTGAGGTCGATGTGGAAGAGCTTGCCGCACTCCCACGCCTGCGCAACGGAATGGAGGGCGTTCAGTCCGGCCATGTGTTCGTGAGCGACCTCAGGGTTGACGCCCACCATCTCGGGATGAGACAGAGTGGGGATGAATCCTAGATAGGCGCCAGTGGTTGCCATGTAGATGTCGCCACGAGGCTCGTTGGGCTTGGCTTCCATGGCGAACTTGAAACCATACTTCTTGTCGAGGTTATACTCGCACAAATAATTGATCGCGTCGCGAAGGCGCTTGACGGCGTAGTCGGGACGGCGGCAGGCGTCGGTCTCGGTTCCCTCGCGGCCTCCCCAGAGCACGAAGATCTTGGCGCCCAATTCCGCGCCGAGGTCCATGGCGGTCATGGTCTTCTGGAGCGCATAAGAACGGACCGCGGGATCGTTGGCGGTGAAGGCTCCGTCGCGAAATACCGGATCGTAGAACAGGTTGACCGTCGCCATAGGAACGGTGACACCGTGTTCTTTGCAGGCGGCTTTGAACCCGCGCACGATGCGGTCGCGCTCGGCGGGAGTTGCATCGATGGGCACCAGGTCGTTGTCGTGCAGGTTGACGCCCCAGGCACCGAGCTCACCCAGAATGGCGACGATGTCGTTCGGTGGCAGGGTGGGGCGGACGGCGTCGCCGAAGGGATCGCGTCCGCGATTGCCGAGTGTCCACAGGCCGAAAGAGAATTTGTGCTCGGGGCGCGGATCGTATTTGTCTTTAGTTTGATTTTGTGACATGAGTTCTCCAGTAACTTTCGGATTATGACGGCTGCGCTAAATCTGAGTCGCGCTGGATCTGTCTTAGCGCGGGATAAACGCGTCGGTACATTTCGTATTGGTGATTCATGAGGGCGCTGGTGGCTGGGTCGGGATCGACTTGCTTTGCGATCCGGACCGTGCGCTGACAAGCTTCGTCGACGTTCGACCAAGTTCGGGCGCCGACGCCTGCCAACAGGGCCGCACCATAGGCTGCGCCTTCTTCTTCCGCGACTACCTCGACGGAGTGACCATACACGTCGGCTTGAATTTGACGCCACAGCAGGGAGCGCGCGCCGCCGCCGCCAAGACGAATGTCTGTGACTGGCACTTTCATCTCAGCAAAGATGGAGAAGGAGTCGCGCAGGCTGAACGCAACGCCTTCTAGAATGGCGCGGATGATGTGGCCGCGTCCGTGATTGGCTGCGAGGCCAACCAGCGCAGCTCGCGCGTGCGGATCGAGGTGCGGTGTACGTTCTCCCATCAGGTAGGGCGCCCAGAGTACGCCGTCGCAACCGGGAGAAACGGCCGCAGCTTCTTCGGATAGGTGCTCATACGGATCGCGGGAGTCTTCGGCGAGCGTGCCGAAGTTGTCACGGAACCAACGCAGCGATAGACCCGCCGACTGCGTAACGCCCATCAAGTGCCAGCGGCCGGGGATGGCGTGACAGAAAGTGTGCAGGCGTCCTTTCGGATCGAGCGCTGGGCTGTCGGTTGCGGCGAACACCACGCCGGAGGTGCCGATGGTAGCGTGAACCGCGCCAGGACGAACGATGCCGAGTCCGACTGCGCCCGCGGCTTGGTCGCCGGCGCCTGCGACGACAGGAGTTCCCTTTAACAGGCCCGTTGCCGATACTCCGGATTCAGAGATTCGTGCACAAACGTCTGGCGATTCGAAAAGGGGTGGGAGGCAGGCTGGGTCGATACCGGTGGCGCGGGCCATGTTGGTTGACCAGCGCCGATTGGCGACGTCGAGCATCAGCGTGCCGGAGGCGTCGGCCATGTCCATGCCAAGCTCGCCGGTAAGACGGTAGCGAACGTAGTCCTTGGGCAACAGCAACGTGCGGAAGCGCTCGAAGAGTGTGGGCTCGTGCTTGCGCACCCATAGAAGCTTGGTGAGTGTGAAGTTGGTCAGCGCCGGGTTGCATGTCCACGCGATGATCTGCTCCTCACCCAGTTGCGACGTCAACTCGCGAGCTTCGTCAGCGGTGCGCTGATCACACCAGATTAACGCCGGACGTAAGACTTCACCGTTAGCGTCGAGAAGAACGGCACCATGCATCTGTCCGGAGAAACCAACTGCGGCGATCTCGTTAGGGGTGGTGCCGGAGCAGGCCATCACTTGCTTGATAGCTTGGCAGGTCGCGCGCCACCAGTCGTGGGGATCCTGTTCAGCCCAGCCGGTTTCTGGAGACGCAAACGGAACATGTTCGGCGGTGCGGGAGGCTACGACTGTTCCCTCACCATCGATGAGGACGGCGCGCGTGCCACCTGTACCAACGTCAATTCCCAACAATCTTGATGGCATGGATGCGGTTCCAATCCGAAGAGCGGATGACTTTGGCGAGGAGGGGCTAGTGCGAGACTGAACTGCCACAACCCTACCCCTAGGATTATTACGCGGAACAGGATGAAATAAAAGCTAAATCGTGTACGTTAACGGTGATATAAAATGAGGCGCAGTGCAATGCACAAATTGTCCCCGTTCGCGGTCTTCGGAGATCTGAAGATCGGGACATTTGGAGTAACGCCGTAAGACAAAGGCAAGGTCCGCTATGAAAGCCAAACGCAGCGGTATCCCGCAAATCGCAGAGCTTGCCGGCGTGTCAATCGGCACGGTGGACCGCGCGCTGCATGGGCGTCCCGGCATCAACGACGAGACCCGCCAGCGAGTGCTCGACATCGCGAAGAAGATTGGATACCGGCCCAACCTGGCGGCGCGTTCGCTCTCGACTGGGCGCCAGGTTCGCATTGGAGTCTGCGTTCCACAGGAAATCCGTTACTTCTACAACGAAATGTGGGAAGGCATTCACGACGAGGCCAACCGCTACGCTGATCGTGGAGTCGAGTTCGTGTTCCGCCCCATCCCCGAGCTGGGGAAAGGCGAGCGACCGGCATTTCGCGGGCTGGTCGATTCGGGCGTGCAGGGCATTGTCATGACCCCCGGAAGTCCCGACGCAATAGCGCCGCTCATCAACGCGGCGGAAGACAACGGAATTCGCGTTGTGTGCGTATCGACTGACGCGCCCGGAAGCCAGAGGTCGTGCATCGTTTGCGTGGAACCCCGGCTCAATGGCTTGATTGCCGGCGAGCTTATGTCGAAGTTCGTGCCATCGGGCTCGAAGGTGGGAATCATCACGGGCATGCTGAAGACCGTGGATCACCGGGAGAAGGTTGAGGGCTTCAGCAAAAGTTTTCCTGAGCTTTGCAATGGCGGGTCGGTGGTGGCGACGATCGAAGCCCACGAAGACCCCGAAGAAAGTTTCGACAAAACGCGGATGTTACTGAAGCGCGTTCACGATCTTGCAGGCATTTACGTCAACACGGTGAACTGCCTGCCTGTCTGTCGCGCGCTGTCGGCAACCAAACGCGCGGGCAAGGTCCGGCTGATCGCGACCGACTTATTCCGCGAGATGATCCCCTACTTTGGGAATGGAACGATTGACGCGTCCATGCATCAACGCCCTTACCGCCAGGGCCAACTTGCGGTCCGTAGCCTTGCCGAACACCTGTTCCACGATGCAGAGCTGGCGCACTCCCACTACCTGAATCCGGGAGTTATTTTGCGCACGAACCTTCACTTGTTTCGTGAGAGCGGCGGGCGCAGCGGTTAATGACCCCCGCGACTCAGGGCCGAAGCGCTGGCGGAAGTTTGCTGGGATCGTAAATGAACTCGACAAGTCCGTCGCGATAATCGATCTTCATTTCTAATTGCCGGAAGGTCGAAAAGCCCAGGAAGCCGGAAACCTCGACTCCGAGGTTCTTGCTGAGGCCGGTGAGATCGATCGACACCATGTCCTGATTTGGCTGACGGATGTTGGCGAACTGCAGCGTCGCTTTGTCTGCGCTGTAAGTCTTGTCGACCTCGCCGCTGAGTCCTTTGATCTTGATCGACTCGTCGGAACTGACCTTGGTCACGGTGCGGGCGGCGCGAGTGGACATCATGTTGGAAAAGGCGCCGGTATCGAGCACAAACAGCATGGCTTTGGAATCGTTGACATGGGTCGGCATCAGAAGATCGTGCCCGATGCGATAAATCCTGGCCCACTTTGCCATTTCCGGAGCGATGTAACGGTCTTTTGGCAATCGTTCGGGGGTTGCAGCGGCGCTGCTGTTGTCGGCAACCGATTTGTCATCGGGCTTAGTTGTCGAAGCGCCTACATCCCGCTCCTGCGAATCGGGGTCGGGATCGGACTCGCTGGCGAGAGAGACTTTGACGGCAGTGTCTTCGGGGCGCTTGGGGAGAGGTGTAAGTCGAAGCATATCGCCCGGTATATCGATATCGACAACATAAGAGCTGAAGACATCAGCGCCGATCAGACCGTCTTCATCGAGTCCCATCGACTTTTCGGAAACGGTGACGACACAATCCTTGAACTCCAGATCGCCGATTCGTACGTCGTCGGCGACGGCGAAATAGGCGTCGCGCTGCCCCTTGTCGCCTATGCCGGTAAATTGAACCGCCGAAATTCGCTTGAGACCAGCCTTTTCCGCGGCCCTGCGGTTGATCAAGATTCCACTGGCGCCGGTGTCGAGCAGCAGTCTCTGGTTGCGATCGTTGACTTTGACGAGCAACCCGTACCCCGCGACGTGTTTTGAATCACGAAGGAGAATCTGCATCTGGGTTTGAGTGCTTTCGATGTTGTTTGCCAGCTTGCAGGCGTGCACCGGTTGATCGTTCGTGGCTTTCAGGTATTCCAGCCATGCACGCAAAGAAGCATTTTCTTCGGGGTTGTCCGGGTGGGGAGAGGCCAAGTACGCCTCGAGTGCTTTCAATCGTTCGCGGCGTGGAAGCATAGCCAACCAGGCCCGCTGAACTTCCGGATCTTGAGGAGCGATTTCGTGCGCCCGCTTGATCTGGTCGTATGCGCGACGATAGAGCAAGGCGGTCCGATAGAGGCGCGCGAGTCCCAAGTACGATTGAACCAGGTTGGGATCGGCTTTCCTGGCGCTCAGAAACGAGGTTTCAGCGTCCGGAATTTCTCCGCGACGATATTGCACGGCACCCATGGCAGCAAAAAGAAGCGCCGAGTTCGGTTGTGCGGCCAGTGAACTCTTGGCGAGATCGAAGGAGGTGTCTATCTGGCCGTCTCGCAAATACGCGCGAACCAACCCGGCCTGAGCTTGAATTAGTTTCGGGTCCGTCTTCAGCGCGTGCTGATACATGACGATTGCATCCGCGAAATTGCCGGACTGAAAGGACTGATTGGCGGCTACAAGATCGGGGTTTTCAGGCGGTTTGGCGTCTTGCCCGAGACTTGCAGCTGGAAGGCTGAGTATCGCAGTAAGGAAAAGTGCGAAAAGGGAGCTTGGCTTCATCGGCGCATCTGGCCTGAAAACCAGTCAGGGTAACACGATTCGAGTGCATTGCGAAGCAGACGGGCGGGCTCAATCGCGCCAGCTAGAAGAACTTCCATTTCACAATGGCGGCTACAGCGACCGGCAGAAGGAAGATCAGAAGAAAGATCGGCAGTTCATCGCTGAACGAATATCCTGCGCGGGCCACACCCATCCACAGGTTGGCTGCTGCGATCAGGAACCACACCACAACAAAAACTGCAGCGGCAGTGGCAATGCTGATGGACGCAGCGCTCGCATTGGCTAGCAGTTTGGCCAGTCCGAGGCACACTCCCCAGATCACGAAACCGATCACGATGATGATCAACGTGCGCATGGTGTTCCCCGAAGTAAACTGCGAGACGGTCTCGCGGCGGCGGCGCGCCAGCGTGGCGCTCACGAGCCAGCCACCTCCTGGAGTTTACCTTCTGCCAGGGCTCGCGATCTAGAAGTTCACCTTCACCCCAAGTTGCGCCGCAAACGGAATCCCCACGGTGGTTCCTGGTCCAAAGAAATCGCCGAGCGCTCCTGCGGGAACGAGGAGCTGGTTCGGGTTGGTAATGGGCACGCTACAGGCGGGTGTCGGACACAGGTGCGTAGCGTTGTAGAGATTGTCTACCGGAATGGGCAGGGCGGAAATGTCGGTGACGTAATTGGCGCCGGGATTGTTGCGGTTGAAGAGGTTGAAGAATTCAATGAACGGAATGATCTGCCAACGTTCTTTGACCTGGAACGGCCGCATGACGCGGAGATCAACCTGCACATAGGGTGTTCCGCGGAACTGGTCCATCGTTGTCTGGACACCGTTGATGACGGCGCGATCATTGGTCGGGTCGCCGAATCCGTTTACATCCACTGGAGTGGTTAGCGTGATCGGGCGGCCAGTCTCGGCTTGAATAAGCGTCGTCACTTGAAAGCCTCCGGGGATGTACACGATTCCCGCCAGGGTGAAGCGACTGGTGACATCTTCTCCCGACGGACCGTAGTCGCCGGGAGCGAAAGCATTCTGCGGGTTGCAGACACCGTTCACATAATCCCAGAGCTCGCCAAGAACACAGCCCCAAGTCTTGGCGCTCGACAACACGTAGTTCGCGGTCAAGTTGAAGCGGCGGGAGACGTTGCCCTGGACGTGGAGCATCATCGCGTTGTAGCTGGAGCGGTTATCTGACTTGAACACGGACAAGTTGGGCACGTTGGCCATCTGGCTGGCGACGTCTTGCGGGAACAGCGGGGAGAACAACGTATAGCCTGCGGTGTACTCATACCGCCGGTAGCCGTGCATTCCCTGTTCGAGGACGTAATCGGCGCTGAACGTCCAGTTTTTATGCCACAGATACTGCACGCCGCCGGTGACGTGCAGCGCGTACGGGGTGTGATAGTTGGGATCGATTACCACTCCCGCGCCACCATTGGCTGCACCCGGCAGACAGCCGGGATCGCCAGGCTGGGTGCAGGGCTGAAACGCCGAGGGAGTGTTTACAGCCTGGAACGCCGTGGCCCAGCCATTCTGGGCCAGATCGTCGTAGTAGAGTCCGATGCCCGCGCGAATAACCAGGTCCTCGACGTTGTCGGGGGAGTAAGCAATTCCCAGGCGGGGGGCGAAGGCCTTGCGGTAGTCATGCGGGACTCCGGTGGCCAGCGGCAGGTCCAGTCCCCGGATGGTTTGCACTCCGGGATTGAAAAGCTGACTCACGCCCGAGGCTTGGAACAGTCCATAGGTAGTGTCCCAGCGCAGACCGTAGTTGACGGTCAGTTGCGGCGTCACGCGCCAAGCATCCATAGCGTACAAGCCGAGCCGCTGAACGTTCTGCGAGAAGCTTCCGTTCCCGGCGGGCGTGCCGGTTGTCTGGCAGTTGGTGCCGTCGAATGGCGGAAGGCAGTACAGCTCGGCTGTCAGTTGGCCAGGGTTGGCTAGATAGTAGGTCGGGTTCTCAGTGAGGACGTACGTGGTTTCGGCTTGTCCCGGAAAAGCTCCGCTCAGAACCGGCTCGTGAATGAAGTCCACACCAAACTTGGGCGCGTGCCGGCCAACTGAGCCGCTGACGTCATAGCGGAACTGGTATTTCTCCTGGTTTCGAACTACCGGGAAGGCCGTGATAGGAGTGACGAACTGGTTGTCGCCATAGGTCTCGAATCCCGAAATTGTCTTGGACGTCGAGCTGAAGGGGAAAGCCAGCGCGAATCCCAAGTACTGGTTGCGCTGGGCAGTGCCGTGAAGATAGCTCGTACCAAAGGTGAACGTACCCAGCCAGTTGGGGCTGAAGGTGAATGTATTGCTGAGCGCGCCATTCTGATAATTGGAGTGCGCGATCGCTCCGGTGGAGGGCAGCGTAGCCTGCTGCACCAGCGCATTGTTGGTGGTGGAATTATCGAGCGCGTAGCGTATGAACCATTGCGAACGCTTGGACTGCGCCCAGTCGAGGCGCACCATACCCAGGTAGGACTGAAACGGAACGCGAACGTAGGGAGGCACTGCAATTGAAGTGGTGTCGGGAATTAACCCTTCCTGGGCCAGTTGGTTTAATGCGTTGAACTGGGTCAGGCTGTCGGGACTGTAGTTGATGCTGGCGTGCTCGTTCACCATCTCGAATCCGGAAAAGATCCATAGCTTGTCCTTCACGATCGGGCCGCCCAGAGTACCCACATAGTTCTGCCTAGAAAAAGGTTGCTTGGGTTCGGGGGCTGGATTCTCAATGGGAAAGCGGGCATTCAGCGCGGCCGCGCGTTCGTACACAGCAAAGCCGCCATGCCAATCGTTGGTTCCGCTGCGGGTGCTGATGACCACCGAGCCGGCCGTAGTGCGCCCGATGTCAGCGTTCTGCTGCGACGTCTGGACCGCGAACTCGCGGATCACATCGGGGGAAAAGTTCTGCAGGAAGCCGCCGATGTAGTCGTCCGAGTTGTCCACGCCATCGACCGTCAGTTGATTGTTCAGGCCCGAGCTTCCGCCCGTCGATACCGCGGTGATGCGGGCTTTGGTTGGGTCGGAAGGTTCGACCGGCTCCGTGCCCGGCACCATGTATGCGATGTTGGCGAAGCTGCGGGCGGCGAGAGGAATGTCCTGCAAATCTTTCTGGCTGACCACACCTCCGTTGACGGCATCAGTCGTATCGAGTGCTTGCGTGGTGATGGACGAAGGCTCTGCCTTTACATTCACGGTCTGCTGAACGCCAGCCGGCCGCAAAGTCACAAGGACGTCGCGCACATTGCTTACCTGCACGGACACATCGGAACTGGCTTCCGCAAAGCCCTTCGCATTCACCAGCATGCGGTAGTTTCCGGGCTGAAGGTCGGGAACGCGAAACTCACCCCGGCTGTCCGTCGTGACCTGACGTTCAATTCCAGTACCGAGGGAGCGCACGACTACGGTGGCGGAGGGAATCCGGCTATGCGTTGCGTCCTGTACTTCGCCTTGTAAGGTTCCGGCCGGACTCTGGGAATAGCCCGTAATGGGGAACAGCGAAATGGCGCCTGCGGCTACCAGCACCGCTCCTAACCGAGATAGTTTGTTCCATGATTCAAGACGCATAACGAAGCCATTCCTCCGGAGAATGTGTTGCGGCACCGCGGGGCAAGGAAGCAGAACCTGTCGGCAGCGGACGCGTTCCTGTGAAACTAACGGATTGCGCGTACCTACTACCATTCCCGTAGACGCTAACCGAATACAGACGAAAACTGATGGCTCTGATACCTTATTGACCTACATTGAAGGAGGCTGCCTTGCCGGACTCTTCTGCACTCCAATCCGCGCCAACGAGGCCGCTAACCGTTCTTTGCCTCGCCAGTTATTTCAAGGGAGCCGAGTTCATGGTGGAGTGCAAGCGGCAGGGTTGCCGCACTTTGCTGCTCACCTCCCAGAGCCTGAGTGACGCTGAGTGGCCGCGCGAGTCCCTCGACAACATCTTTTACGTTCCCGACGAAAACAAGACCTGGAAGCTGCAAGACGTATTGCTGGGAATCAGCCACCTGGCGAAGACTGAGGTCATTGATCGCGTCGTTCCGCTGGATGACTTCGATGTGGAGACGGCGGGGACCCTACGGGAGCATCTGCGCGTCGCCGGCATGGGCGATACCACCACGCGCTATTTCCGCGACAAGCTCGCAATGCGGACCACGGCCCGCGATGAAGGGCTGCCGGTACCGGAGTTCATTCATGTCTTGAATCACCAGAGGCTCAACGAGTTTATGCAGCGTGTACCCGCGCCGTGGGTGCTGAAACCACGCTCACTGGCCGGATCGATTGGAGTTAAAAAGATCTTCAGCCAGGATGAGTTTTGGACAGCCGTTGACCGCCTGGGTGATCAGCAGTCCTTCTACCTGTTAGAGCAGTATGTCCCGGGAGACATTTTCCATGTGGACACGATCACCTCCGAGAAAGAATTGCTGTTCTCCACCGCCAGCAAGTATGGACGGCCTCCCATGGACGTGTCACACGAGGGAGACATCTTCACTACCCGGACCCTGGCTGAAGGCTCGCCCGATGAAGTCGCGTTGCGCGCCCTCAACCAGAGAGTATTGAACGCGTTCGGGATGGTACGCGGCGTGTCACACAGCGAGTTCATTCAGGGTCGCGACGGGAAGCTATATTTTCTGGAGACCGCGGCACGGGTGGGCGGGGCCCATATTGCCGATCTGGTCGAAGCCGCAACTGGCATCAACTTATGGGCGGAATGGGCGAAAGTTGAGATCGCCGGAGGAAAGACGCCATATCACGTACCACCAGCGCGCCATGACTTCGCTGGGCTACTGATCTCACTGGCGAGACAGGAACATCCCGATATATCTGGGTTTCAGGACCCGGAGATTGTCTGGCGCATGGAGAAGAAGCACCACGTCGGATTGATCGTGCGCTCATCGGACCCGGCGCGCATCGAGCAGTTGATTCACGAGTACGCGCAGCGCTTCAGGCAGGATTTCTTCGCCTCGCAACCACCCCGAGATAAACCAACGAGTTAGGTTCCGTTTAAGCTTGCGCTCAACCGCTACGCATGATCGTAGAAGCGGAAGAACAGCGCCTGCTTCGACACCGGCTCAGCTTTCTCGACGAGCGATGCCATTTGCTTCCCGCTGAATGGCGTGAACTCACGCGCCAGTTGTACGTTTTGTGACAACTGCTCGACTGAATCGCAGCCAATGATGATGGTTGAGACCGGAAGCGACAGGGAGTAATACATCGCCTGCCGCATGTCGAGTGTTCCCGGCGTCGGCGCCAGCACCATGCCTTCCCAGGAATGTTTCTGCTGTTCCATCGGCGGTGGTGTCCACGTACTGAGGATGCGGCCGCGCGCCGGTACCTTCATTCCGATGATGCCCATCTGCTTGTCCACCGCAAGCGGCAGCAGTTGCTCGGAGAAGCTGAAGTGATGCGGATCGGCTGCATTGACCGCCATCAGGATAGTGTCGAACGGATAACGATGGATCGCTTCGATCAGCGGCTCGGGCCGGAAATGTCCGGTTATGCCGAGGAAGCGGACCATTTTTTGGTCGCGAGCCTCAAGCAGGGCCTCCATCGCGCCACCCTTGGCGAATATCTGCTCAATCTCATTGTTTGTGCCGATGTCGTGCAATTGCCACAGATCGAGGTGGTCGGTGTTGAGCAGCTTCAGCGACTGCTCGAGCATTTCGAGGGAACCTGCTTTGGTGCGCTCCTTTGTTTTGCTGGCAAGGAACGCCTCGGAACGCCGCTTCTTCATGACCTGGCCGACATAGCGCTCGCTCCAGCGTTGCGGGCCACCGTAGATCGACGATGTATCGATGTAATTTACTCCGAGGTTGAGCGCCTTCTCGATGATCGGAACCGCAAGAGCTTCGTTGTCGGCGCGCTCCAAGGCGGCCTGACCGCCGAGGCTAAAGATGCCGACCTTATAGCCGGTCTTGCCCAGATTGCGCGTGGGCATGGCGTTCGGTGTCGCGGGATTGGAAGGCAGCGACGGCAGGGTTGTGGCCGACGCGGGCATCGCCGCCTGTGCCACGAGTCCAGCCGTGATCGCACCAGACGCTTTCAAGAATTCGCGACGGTTCTTGGCTGAGGGATTCCCGGCGTTCTTCTGATCCATAATGACCTCGCAGAAACTGTTGCAGGTTGTCGAAACCAAGGTTGGCGGCCGTAAGCGCGCGCTACGAGACTCATCGGAATTATACGCCGCGTTCAATGGGTCAGATAACTCGGGAGTGCATTGGTCAAAACATGCCCCTACTCTCGCCCCCCACGTCGCTTTCTAACCAACCAGGAGACTGCACCGAGCGCCCACGGGATGCGACAATACAAGAACTAATCAATACTCTTGCAGCACACAGGCGGGGAAACAGGACAAATGGTTGCTGGCAGCGGATTCGCGAATCGATCGCTCACGACGGACGAAGTTCGCCAGATTGTGAGCAACGCCGCCAATGAACTGCAGATCGAGGGCAAGCGCGTCCTGGTCATCATTCCCGACGGCACCCGCACCATGCCCATGGCGCTCATGTTCGGACTTTTTCAGCAGGAGTTGGGATCTCGAGCGGCTGCCTGCGACTATCTGGTCGCACTCGGGACTCATCCTCTGATGCGCGATGCGCAGCTGTCATCGCTGATCGGTCAGCCAGTCGTCAACGGCACGTGCGGTCCGTCGAAGGCCCTGAATCACCGCTGGGACCTGCCCGAGACTTTCATAGAGTTGGGGAGGATTTCCAGCGAAGAAGTCACGCGCGTCTCCTGCGGCTTATTGGAAGAGCCGATTCCGGTCCGCATCAACCGCATGGTTTTCGATTACGACCAGGTGCTGATCTGTGGCCCCGTGTTTCCCCACGAGGTTGTCGGATTTTCCGGCGGCAACAAGTACCTGTTCCCCGGAATCGGCGGCCCGGAAATTATTGGCTGGACCCACTGGTTGGGGGCGCTTCTGGGGAGTTACGAACTCATCGGCACGTATGCAACGCCGGTGCGCGAAATCATCGACATAGCGGCAACCCTGGTAAAGGTCCCGGTCGCTTGCCTGGCTTTAGTCGTCACGGAAGAAGAAATCTCAGGCATGTACTTTGGTGCGCCCAAAGAGGCGTGGCGAGCGGCGGCGGAACTCTCAGCACAAAAGCACATCGTGTGGGTTGATCGCCCCTTTCAGCGCGTTCTTTCCGTGATGCCTGATCTCTACGATGATCTGTGGACGGCCGCCAAGGGCATGTATAAGGTTGAGCCGGCGGTCGCCGATGGCGGCGAGGTCATCATTTACGCTCCGCACATTACCGAGGTCAGCTACACTCATGGCTCCGATATCGACAAGCTGGGCTACCATTGCCGTGACTACTTTGTGAAGCAGTGGGAAAAATTCAAGGACGCGCCCCGCAGCGTGCTGGCGCACTCTACACACTTGAAGGGCAAGGGAACTTACGACGCCGAGACCAGCTCGGAAACTCCGCGCATTACCGTAACGCTCGCCACCGGTATTTCGGAGGAGCGATGTCGCAAGCTCAACTTGAATTACCTGGACCCCAAGAGCGTCGATCTCGCGAGCTGGCGTGACCGCGAAACCGAAGGCATCAAGCTGATCCCGCGCGCAGGCGAAGTCCTCTACCGGCTGCGTGGTACCGGCGCTTCCTAAATATGCCGTCTGGACATCTACTGGTTCACTCCACTGGCCAGAAATCCGCCATCAACTACCAGCACTTCTCCGTTCACATAGCTCGCGGATTCCGAGGCCAGAAAAATCGCCGCCCCGCAAAGCTCGTTCACATCGCCGAAGCGCTTCATAGGAATGCGGGAGAGAAACTCGTGGCCCCGCGCCGTTCCCTCGAGCAAGCTGCGGTTAAGGTCCGTGGGAAACACACCCGGGGCGATGGCATTGACGCACACGCCGCGCGGCCCCCACTCCAGGGCCAGCGACTTAGTAAGCGAGGCCACCGCAGCCTTGCTTGCGGCATAGGCGGCGACTTCGAATAGCGCCACGAAACTGGCGACAGACGCGATGTGAACGATGCGGCCGTAGCCGCGCTGCAGCATGTGCCGGCCGAAAACCTGTGCTGCGCGCAGCATTCCAGTCAGGTTGGTTTCGAGGATGGCGTTCCAGTCTTCTTCGGTGAAGTCGAGGGTCGGACCGCGCTTCGTGCGACCAGCGCAGTTGACTAAAATGTCTACCTTGCCGAAAGCTTCGACTGTGTGGGAGAGAACCTGGTCGAGACTGGCGCGATCCTGCACATCGGAAGGACAGCGCAACGAACGCCGTCCCAGTGCTTCGATCTCACTCGCCGTCTGGGCCACGAGGTCGCTTCGCCTCGAGGTGGGCACAACGTCAGCGCCCGCCTCCGCAAGACCGAAGGCAATCGCGCGGCCTATGCCGCTGGTTCCTCCGATCGCCACGGCCGATCGTCCGGACAGATCTAGTTTTTTGTATGCCATATGCTCCTCATCGCGATAAATACTGGTGTGGACTCGCAGTGAATCATATCGAATCCTGGGGCTACGTATGGCTGGTCCCAGTGGCCGCCACTTGATACATGGCTCCTCGACAATCGCGCACTCGGCATTTATAACTGACATCCAACTCCTTACGAGGTTGCTGCTGATGCGTCGTATTGTTGCAATTGCTGTCGTCTTCGTGCTGGCGATTTCGGGTTTCGCTCAGACCAAACGCTCGATCACCGACAAGGACCTGTTTCGCTTCCAGTGGATTGGCGATCCCCAGGCTTCTCCTGACGGCTCGCGCATCGCTTTTGTGCGAGTGAGCGTCAACGAGAAGAAAGACAATTACGACACCGCGCTCTGGATGGTTCCGACTACGGGCTCCGATGCCCCTGTTCGTCTGACGAACGGCAAGCGCGATTCTGAGCCGCGTTGGTCGCCCGATGGCAAATGGATCGCCTTTGTGCGTGGAAGCAGCGAACCGCCGAAGGACGGTAAACCTGTGCCATCGCAACTTGCGCTGCTCTCGTTGGCCGGCGGTGAAGCCTGGGTGATCACTGACATTCCACGCAGCGTTGGCGCTCCAGTGTGGTCGCCCGACGGAAAGCACATCGCCTTCCTGTGCGACGCCAATGCCGAGGACCTCGCAAAGAAACAGAAGAAAGAACCTCCTGGCGAAGCTGAGCATGAGAGCGACGTCAAGGTAATCACGCGGGCCGTGTATCGCTTCAACGGGCAGGGCTACCTTGATCCCAAGCACCACCGTCATATCTGGATCATCGACGTACCGGCGACCAGCGATGCCAAGGCCGCGCCGAAACAACTTACGCAAGGCGTCTTCGACGAAGAGGAGCCTACCTTCACTCCTGACGGCAGCCGCATCATCTTTCACTCCAACCACAGTCTCGAGCCGTATTACGAGCTGACGACCAGCGAAATACTGTCCGTTCCTGTTACGGGCGGTCCGGAGCAGTCGTTGGCCAAAGTGAAATTTGGAGGCTTGCTGGGAGGAATCGGGGGCATGACGCTTTCGCCCGACGGCAAACGCCTCGCGTTCGTCGGAGCCGTGCAGGAGCCGGTCCGTTCGTATGCTCAACCCGACCTCTGGGTGCTCGATTTGCAGCCGGGCGCAACTCCCAAGAACCTGACCGCCAGCTACGACTTTGACGTGAACAGCGGAGTCGGAGGCGACAACTCTGCGCCGAGAGCTCCCGGTCACCTCTCGCCAGTGTGGAGCAAAGATGGCTCGTACCTGCTGGAGGTAGTCGCCAAACAAGGTCGCGCGATTCTAGTCTCGTTCGACGCGACCAGCGGAAAGGTCCAAGAGCTTTCGCATGGAGACCAGGCGGTCGAACAGTTCACTACTTCCGAAGACGGTAAAGTTATGGTGATCAAAGTTTCGACGCCGACGATGATCGATGAGCTGTTCGCACTGAACCTTGACGGCTCCCAGCGACAGATCACCAACATCAACGGAGCTTTATTCTCCGAACTGAACCTGACTGCGCCGGAAGAGATGTGGTACACAAGCTTCGACGGCAAGAAGATCCAGGCGTGGATTCAGAAGCCTCCCGATTTCGACCCGGCGAAAAAGTATCCGCTGATCCTCGATATTCACGGCGGTCCGCACTCGGCGTATGGCTGGATCTTCGATCACGAATTTCAGTGGATGGCCGCGAAGGGCTACGTGGTTCTCTATCCCAATCCTCGGGGCAGCACCAGCTATGGGCAGGATTTCGGCAACATCATCCAGTACAAGTATCCCGGCGACGACTACAAGGACTTGATGGTCGGCGTCGACGAAGTCCTGAAACGGGGGTACGTTGATTCCGCCAAGCTGGGCGTAACGGGCGGCAGCGGCGGCGGATTGCTCACTGACTGGACGGTCGGCCAAACCCATCGCTTCCACGCGGCGGTTGCGCAACGCGATATCTCAGACTGGACCTCGTGGTGGTACACCGCGGATTTCACGCTGTTCCAGCCGAACTGGTTCAAGGCGCCTCCGTTCGATGACCCGCAGGACTACATCAAGCGCTCGCCGATCACTTACATCAAGAATGTTGACACGCCGATGATGTTCATCCTGGGCGATGTCGATTATCGAACGCCTCCGGCCAGCGGCGGCGAGCAAATGTTCCGCGCGCTCAAATTTATGCACAAGCCGACCGTCATGGTGCACTTTCCGGGAGAGTCGCATGAACTGTCGCGCTCCGGACAGCCGTGGCACCGCGTCGAACGCCTCGACTACATTCTGGCGTGGTTCGATAAGTGGCTGATGGGGATTCCGAATCCCGAGTTGAACATGCCCTCGGAGGAAACGACGGCGGCACCAACGAAACCTGCGACAGACTAGGCGGGGTCGGCACCGGCACGGAGCAGCGCTTCCCGCAGCTTGTGGTGTCGCTGCAGCAACTGGAGGTAATGAGCCTCGCTGGGGCCGGCCTTGGCGCGAATGATTGCCATGAGCGATTGTCTTTCAGCGTGCGTCCATTGCGCCACGCCATGAGTGAGCGCGAGCATGACTGCAAAATTGCTGAATGCCAACTGCTCGCGAGCGTTCAACGTTTTAAGATTCACTCTCAATGACTTCGCGAGCGATTTGGTCGTGGCCCGTCGCATCTTTTCTGCATCGCCGCCGAAATTGGCGGCCATCTTGCGCTGAACGGCCAGTCCCAGAGTTCGCGTCGAGAACGAATCCCAACGACCACTGGGCGAATCGCCGAACTCAAAGAACATGTGTCCTTCCGCTAGCTTGCGCAACGTTCGCGCCGAGGTGCGATGTTTGGAATCGCCGGCGATCTTCTTCTCTTCCCTCTCGGTAATAGTCAGCAAATCAGAGCGCCCTGGCCGAAACCCCAGTTTGCGATAGAACCAGAATGCGCCCGACTGGATCGCCTCTTCGTTGTCTTGGCCGATCTGATACGGATACACCGAGAAGCACGTCACCCCCGCCAGTTGATGCAGTAGATGCAGGACTTTGGAATAAATCCACGCGGTCTCGCCTTCACGGAAGGCGTAAAACGTGTTGAAACCGACCTCGATCCACTCGAACAATCCGATGGCTTCGAAGTAGTTGACCGGTACGCCGTTCTTCAGCGTGAACCCGGCATAGTAAGCGCGCAGCGGAAGCCGCCACTCCGCGTCGAGCCCCCAGATGAAGAGTTGGACGCCTCGACCGACGTTGGCTTCAAAGGCATAGCTCGGATCGGCCTGGGTGGAACCATGCAACTCGCGATAGCGGACTGCCAGCGCGTCACGCGCCATGTCGATAATCTTCGCGCCTGCCGTCCGGCTCAATTTTCGCAACTTAAGGGGGGCCGAAGCCAGCTCGTCGGCCAATGACACCTGCTTGCGCTGCAGCAGCGGAGCATCATGAAAGAAGTACCTCGATACTGGCCTGCGAGCGAGTGTACGGCTCGCCGATGAACCGCTCAGGTCCCACGCAAGATTGACACCCAGCGCATCGTACAGGCTAGTTCGGTTGAGGCGCGCGACAGGCAGTCTTTCAAAGCTGCGCAGCAACCATCGCAGCTCTTTATCATCCTTAGCTCCCGCCGCAGCTTCCACCCACCGCAAGTAAGGAGTGTCCGCTTCGACAAACGAGTCATCCTCAAGTAGTGGCATGAAGCTCGGAAGGACTGTCGCCATGTGCCGGTATTGCTCATCAACGTCCCACTCGAGTTTGATCGCGGGTGCGTGGTGCTCCACCAGCCAGCGCGCCAGTTCATACGTCCAAGTATTCCTGATGGTGGTACCGGCGACACCCGAGACCGATTCGTTGTCCAAAGCGGCTGCGGCCGCTGCCACCGCGCTAAACTTCGCCACTTGGGACTCGACCGCAGCGAGCAACTCTTGAGCGAGTTCCACCACTCTTGCACTCTGGGGAAAAGCATCCAGAAAAAGCAGTGTGTCGTGAAATCGAATGAGCGCCTCGACATCGGGAATCCTGACCCCACGCAGCCCAGCCAGCAGGCGTTCGCATTCTTCCGCGCAACCTGGCCCGTAACTGCGCTTCATAGACTCCAGTTGGTCGAGTGGTACGGCCCGGCGGTTCGGCAAACGGTCTCCCTCCCGATGACTCGGCAAGTCGCCCGTTAGTGTATCGTGAGCGAGAAGGTGCGCAGCGATAGTAGCTAAAGAGGCTGCGAAAAGAGTCCCACGCCGACAAAAGTCCGCTATGAGAAATGAAAAAGAAATAAAGGACTTGAACGGCGCAGCTAAAGTCGCGCCCCTTCAAAACCTCGGCAAATCCGAGTTTTTCACTAGCACGTGAAGGGTGCCCTGACAAGGAAACGTCTCGAAACCCCGGTTGCTCGGCTCGGGATCCCTTTTTCGAGTCGACTAAAGGGTTTCTCGCGCGCTGCCGATGAGTGGTGCAGTCATGTCTAACCCGGTCGAATCAGGCGTTCGTACAAATCGACTCCCCATCGCCCCGGATCGCAGGTCGCAAGATCGGGTCAACACCAGCTTGCCGATACGCATTCTTCTGGTCGATGGCAACCCGGTTTGTTACTTTGCGGTGTGCAGAAACCTGGGTCGGGGCGGAATCGGGTTTGAAGCCGCCGCTCAACTCGAGGTGGGAAAGGTGATCGAATTCGAATTCGTACAGGTGGTCGATGAAGCCGTCCGCTATAGCGTACGGATCCTCTTCCGCGACAACAATCGCTACGGTGGCTACTACGTCAACGACGATGGCAGCGACATCCGTCCCACAAACTGACTTTCACCGGCCCAGCTAAAACTCATTTCGCGATCGGCTACGGCTGCCAGCCTCCACCCAGCGCCTGATAGAGCGCGGCGTAGTTCTGCAGCTCGACGTACCAGGCCTGCGAAAGACTCAACGCAGACAGAAAATACTGCTGTTCGTAATACTGAACTTCCAAAAAGCTGGTGACACCACCCTGGAAGCGCACGTTCGCCAAGTCTGCCATCTGCTTGTAGGTATCCGTTTGCTGCTGGATCTTCATGCGGTATAACCGGGACTGGTTATAGCCGACCAAGCTGTTGGATACCTCTCCGAAAGCCTGGTTCACGGTCTGCTTGTAGACCAATTCCGCTTCATCGCGCTGCGCCCAGGCCAAGTGATATTGGCTCCTGATCCGGCCGCCTTGGTACAGCGGTTGCAGGGCCTGACCGCCAACCGCCCAGAAGGTTGCCGGGCCGAGCAGGAAGCTGGTCAATGCCGTACTCTGGGCCCCAAAGATACCAGTCAGCGATATCTGCGGGAAGAATGCTGCCTTGGCGACGCCGATGTTAGCATTCGCCGCGACCAGGTTCTCCTCCGTCACCACGCACGTCCGGACGGCGCTGCGAGAAGCGCCGAAGGCAGATCCGGCTGGCACATCGGGCAGATGTGGCTGCTGCTGAACCGGTCAGGCCGCGAGCGATCGGTCCGGGATTTCTGCCGAGCAGAATGCTGATGTTGTTTTCGGTTTGCTCGATGAATTGTTGCAGTGCTGATCACCTGGGCTTCGGCCTGCTGCAACAGTGTCTCGGCCTGATAGACGTCCGTGATCGCGCTTTCGCCGCCCTTGAACTTGATCTGGTTGAGCTTCAGGATCTCGGTGTCGGCCTCGACGGTACTCTTTCGAGTACTCCAGTTGGTCGTCATACTGCCTCAACAGAAAATAGTCAGCTCGCCACAGAATCGAATCAACGTAATCTGCACGACCTCTGGGCGTATTGTGAGGCGAGCAAGCTCGCACGGGCTGACTCGGTGGCGCGGCGGTACTGTCCCCAGAAGTCGACAATGTAGTTGAGGGACAGTGCGAGGGTGTCGAAGGTCGGCGACTTTCGCTGGTGAGATTCGTGAGCTGATTACGTTCGTTGATGATGCCGAGCCCGAACCGTTGAGCGATCGGGAACTGGTCGGCGCGCGTGATGCCCAGATTGGCATTGGCTTGCAGCACTCGCGTCGCCGCGATGCGCATGTCGTAGTTGTTGGCCAGCGCTTCTTTGATCAGGGCCTGCAAAACCTCGTCCTGATAAACGGAGGCCCATGGCGTATCGGCAATGGGCTGACCGCGGGGCCTGCGTTGAGGCGCTCGGAGCCAGGCCGCGATATTGATCGGGAACGGTACGTGGCAGGACGCTTGTAATTGGGACCGACTTTGCAGGCAGTGAGCGAAAGCGCTAACAGAATGGCAGCCAATGTCTCGGATCCTAGTCATGGGCGGCTCCTTCCGGGGCCGTGATCTGGCCTTCCGTTCCGGGTGGCTTCTCCCTCTTGTCACCACCAATCCAATGACCGAAACGTTCGACAACGTCGAAGCTCACCGGGATGAAGAAAATCGCCAGGAACGATGCCGCGAGCATTCCGCCGATCACGACGCTGCCCAGGACGCGGCGCGAAATGGCGCCCGCGCCGGTGGCTGTCCACAACGGCACGCACCCCAAAAGAAATGCGAACGAGGTCATCAGGATGGGACGCAATCGGAGTTTTGCGCCGGTCAGGGCGGCGTCGATAAGGGTCGCACCCTTGTCGTATTCCATCTTGGCGAATTCAACGATCAGGATGGCATTTTTCGCCGAGAGCCCGATTAGCATGACCAGGCCGATCTGCGCGTAAACGTTGTTATCGAGCTTGCGAAGGTAGAGCGTAACAAACGCACCGAAAACCGCGATCGGCACTCCCAGTAGCACGCTGAAGGGTAGCGTCCAACTCTCGTACTGGGCCGCCATGATCAGGAAGACCACAAAGAACGCCAACCCGAAGATGGTGGCTGGCGAGACACCTTGCGCCGCCTTCACCTCCTGATACGACATGCCCATGTAGTCAAAGCCCATCTGTTGCGGCATGGTTTTGCGGAAGACATCCTCCATGGCGGCGATGGCCTGTCCGGAGCTATATCCGGGCGCAGCCGAGGCGTTGATCTGCACACAATTGAACAGGTTGTAGCGCATAACAAACTCCGCGCCGCTGCGTGGATAAACGCTGGTCAAGGTGCTCAGCGGGGTCATTTCGCCCGCAAGGTTCCTCACGTAAAACTTGCCCAGGTTTTCGGCTTTCGTCCTATAGTCTCCGTCGGCCTGTACGTACACCTGCCACTGCAAGCCGAAACGGTTGAAGAAATTGACCAGCGAGCCGCCCATGAACGTCTGCACGGTCTGGTAGAGATCATTCAGCGGGATTTGCTGGGTCATCGCTTTGGCGTTGTCTACCTTGACGCCGACCTGTGGGACGCCGAAAAGGGCAGTCGTCATCACGCCCGCGAGTTCGGGCCGCCTGCGGGCTTCGGCCATAAACAGTTGCGTGTTCTTCCCGAGGAAGTCGATGCCGCTACCTGACCGGTCTTCCAGGACAAACGTGACGCCACCGGAAGTTCCTACGCCCGGAATTGCCGGGGGTGGAAATGAGAACGCGATGCCGGACGGTATCTGGGACAGGGCGCGCTGCAGGTGCGCCTTAATTCCTACGTAGCTCGTCTCTGGGGTCTTTCGTTCTTCCCATGGTTTGAGGGAAACAAAGAAGAACGAACTGTAGGTCGCATTAACGCCGCTCAGCATGCTGTAGCCCATGACCGAGCTGACCTTGTCGACGCCCGGCGTCTCCAGAATGGCCTTTTCCACCACCCGGGCGGCTTCCGACGAGCGTTGCAACGACGACGCATCCGGCAACTGCAGGCCAGCATACAGATAGCCCTGATCTTCGTCAGGCAAAAAGCTCCCCGGCACTCTCTTGCCGAAGAATCCGGCTGCGAAGGTCAACAAGCCCAGAAGCAGGAATGCGAATCCCGCCTTGTGGATCAAGTGCTTGCACCAATTCGTATACCCATCGGTGGCGGCACCAAATACCCGATTGAACCAACCGAAGAACATGCCCAGAGGACCGCGTGATTTCTTTTTTGGACGAAGCAGCATGGCCGACAGTGCGGGGCTGAGCGTCAGCGCGTTGAAGGCCGAGAACAGCACGGAAATAGCGATGGTGACAGCAAACTGCTTGTAAAGCTGTCCGGTGATGCCGGGAACGAAAGCCGTAGGAATGAAGACCGCCGCCAGAATGAGGGCGATCGCGATTACCGGCCCTGAGACTTCCTCCATCGCCTTGATCGTCGCATCGTGCGGCGTCATGCCGTGCTCGATGTGGTGCTCCACCGCCTCGACCACTACGATGGCGTCATCCACGACCAGACCAATTGCCAGCACGAGTCCAAACAGCGACAGAGTGTTAATGGAGAAGCCAAGCACCGGGAAAACGACAAAGGTTCCAATCAGCGACACCGGGACAGCAAGCAAGGGAATCAAGGTGGCGCGCCAGCCCTGAAGGAATATGAAGACCACTATGATGACAAGGACAATGGCCTCTCCCAGGGTCTTGTAAATCTCGTGGATGCCTTCACTAACTGCCAGGGTCGTGTCGAGCGCAACGTCGTAGTCCAGTCCCTGCGGAAATCGTCCCTTGGCCTCTTCCATCATCTTGAGAATGGCTGCGCGTGACTGGAGAGCGTTGCTTCCGGGTGTGTTGTAAATTGCGATCAGCGCCGCCGGTCCGGTGGGCGCAGCAGGCTTGCCCTCTTCAGGAGCCTTTCCCAATCGGGCGTTATATGAGTAGTACTGGGAACCCATTTCCACTCGCGCGACGTCCTTCAGGCGCAGAATGGAACCGTCGGCCTGGGCCCGAACCACGATCTCATCGAAGTCCGCCGCAGTCGGTAGTCGCCCCGGGGCGCGCACGTTGTAGGTGAATTGTTGTCCCTGGGGGACCGGCTCTCCGCCTATCTGGCCGGCGGGATTGACCTTGTTTTGAGCTTTGACGGCATTCGTGATGTCGGTGACCGTCACTCCAAGATTCGCCAGCTTGTCGGGATTGACCCAGATGCGCATGGCATAAGGCCCGGCGCCGAATATCTGCACCTGTCCAACGCCCGGCAGCCGGGTCAACGCGTATTGCAAGTTGATGGTGGCGTAGTTCGCCAGGAAAATGTTGTCGTACGTCCCACCTGGCGAGTACAGGTCGAGCAGCATGAAAGGCGCCGTCGTGCCCGGTTGCACGATCACTCCCTGCTGCGTCACCTCGGCGGGCAGCTGTGAGTTAGCCTGTCCCTGCCGCATCTGCGCCAGAATCTGATCGGTATTGATATCGGTCCCGAGCTCGAAATCCACGTACAGCGTCATGCCGCCGCCGGAGCTGGCGCTTAGCGAGTACATGTAGTTCATGCCGCTGACGCCCGACATCTGCTGCTCGATCGGCGTCGCCACCGACTCCGCGATGGTCTGGGCATCGGCTCCGGGATAGGTGGCCTTCACCTGAATCATTGGGTCAGCGATGTTGGGAAACTGCGCGGTAGGCAGGCTAAGAATCGAAACTACGCCGACCAGCACCATCAAGATGGCAATTACAATGGCGACAATTGGCCGGTTGATAAAGAATTTCGACATGGTCAGTTGCTCCCCGCGGAAGCTTGAGTCACGTAAGGCTTAGGACTGACCGGAATTCCTTCTTTCACCAACTGAGGTGCTGCCGCTGCAAATTGCTGTACTTTCAGGATGCCTTCAACCACCACCCGTTCGCCAGGTTTCAACCCGTCCGTGATGATCCAATTCGTGCCTACCCGGTCCCCAACCTTTACCGGGCGGAACGTGGCCTTATTGTCGGGCGACACCACGATCACTTGGTAAAGCGACTGCACTTCGATCACCGCCGGCTGCGGAACCAGCGAGCGCACTCGGGTTATCGCCCGTCTGGATGCGGACCCGTCCGAAGCCGCCGGGGCGCAGGATGGCATCTGGGTTGGGAAACTCGGCAGTAATCTGAATGGTTCCCGTTCCAGTCGTAACTTGGCGATTCACCTGGATAACCCGCCCTGTACGCGGGTAGTCTTCTCCGTTCGCCTGGATGTACTGCACCGGCACGGTGCCAGGCTTGCCGGTTCGAATTAGTCTCGAAATCGCGGCTGCATTCCCCAGGTACGCACTCTCGCTGATGTTGAAGTTCACCCAGATCGGGTTCACCTGGGAGACGGTGGTCATCTTTGTGGTGGTTCCCACTAGGTCGCCGATTTGCGATTTGGCATCACCGGCGATGCCGTCAATCGGGGAATAAATCTTCGTCCAGGCCAGGTTCAGCTTGGCGTTATGCAAAGCGGCCTTATCCGCCAGTATCTGGGCCTTCGCAGCATTCAGACTGGCAATGTCGTTGTCGAGTTGCTTTTGAGGAATCGCGTTTTGCGCCGCCAGCGGCGTGTCGCGGGCAACGTCATTCTGATAGCGTTCAACACTTCGCCTGTGTCACGGCTAACGTGGCATTGGCGTGGTCCACCCCTGCCTGGTACTGGCGGGGATCTAATTCAAATAGGAGCTGGTCTTTCTTCACAGAGTAGCCGTTCTGATAATCCTGCCGCAGCAGGTATCCTTCCACCTTGGGCGTGATGTCGGCATTGACAGAGCCGTTCAGTTGCGCCACCCACTCCTGAAAAATCGGCACGTTCTGCTGCGCGACCTCCGCCACCAGCACCTCGGGAGGTCCGGCTTGCGGCTTTTCTTCTTTCTTCTCGCAAGCGCTGAGCAACAGCAGCATCAGCAGACCGGTACCCACGTAGGCGGCGCTGCGGTAAAGCCGCGAAACCGACTGCCTCCGCAGATTTTCAACTTGCTGGAATTTAACCGGATGTTGTTCAGGTATGAATTGCATGGGCACACTCCTCGGGCTCGCCGGACACACTTGCTGAACTGAATCTATTTCGGTAAAAGTATACCTTTCTAGCCAATAGCTTGCAGTTTGGCAATGACTCGCTGGGGGAAGTCTGGAGAGTGCAGGCATTTGCGCCAGACGCAAGGCGAGGACTCCCATTCCTGGTTGCTACGGACTAGTGAATCGCTGTGGTGGGGCGGCGACCGGTTCCGGCTTGGGATCGCCCGCATTCGCTGGCCCGGGCGTGGCCTGGGATTGCGGCGGCTGGTTTTGGAGCACAAAGAGCGTGCCACTTGGAAGCTTCACGTTCGAGTTCGCCGAGAACAAGTAGGCAATTCCATCCTTGTCACGAACGATTCGCAGGTCCTTGATGGGTGGAGTCTTCGCGCCGGCGGTCGGTGGTGAAAGATCTTTCGCATCCTGCGGCATCCTGGTCGACGACGAATTATCGAGGCCATCATGCACCGCCGCGCGAGCGCTTTCCCGGCCGACGCGCCGGGAATTGGCGTTGGTCATCGCGTCGGTATTCTGCGAGTTCAGTGGGTTCACCGAGATGGCAATCTGGCGCGCGATGAACGCGTGCAGTGGAATGCTTGCCTCTTTCCACTCGGCCCGCTCGACCAACAAGACTAGCCACGATGGCTTGTCGCCTTGCTGCGGCGCAGCGCCCACGATTCGCCCCATCAATTTCGCATTCGCGGGCATCACCACGCCGTTGGCGATCAGTTCCGCTTCGAGTGTCCTGAACTCGACCGGATCACCCCGATGGGCAGTTTCGGCTTTCACCGTGGTCTTGAGTTCTGCAGGGATAGAAAGTTCGCCCACAGCTGGCGGCGCAGGAGTTTCCTATCGGCGCTTGCGCGAACGCAATCGAAACCAGCAGGATCAGTATGTAACCCCGTAACATGTGCCACCCGGAACTATTAGGGAGATAGTAGTACAGACCGGCCAAGGCGTAAAGATCTCGGCCATTTTTGCGGTTTGTAACCTGTTCGCAACCTCTGGCTTCGCGTTCACTTGACAGCTCTTTGCAGCCCGTTTTACTGTTAGCGCCCACTGTGATGAGGTGCTCATGACGCTGTCTTCCGTCACCGATGTTGATGACGATTTCGAACAGACTGGCAAATCCGCCGGACCATGCGTCATGGTCGTTTTTGGCGCTACCGGCGACCTCACCATGCGCAAGCTGGTTCCGGCCCTCTACAACCTGCAAAAGGCGCACCTGCTGCCGCAGGAGTTCGCTGTCCTGGGCGTGGCCTTCGATGATTTAAGTTTGGACGACTTCCGCAAGAAAGCCACCCGATTCCTCCAGGCCGAAGACCACGGCGTCGAGGCGTGGGAACGCTTTCAGCAATCTCTCCATTATTGCGTGGCGACTTCGGAACTCCGGCGACCTACACCAAGCTGGCCGAGGTGCTGGCGGGCATCGACGAGCAGTGTCACACCGGCGGAAATTATCTGTTCTACATGGCGACCGCACCCAAGTTCTTTTGTGAGATCGTGCAGCAACTCGGAAAATCCGGCTTGTCCAAACAGGAAAATGGCCAGTGGCGCAGAGTGGTCATCGAGAAGCCGTTCGGGCAAGACCTCGAGTCAGCGATGGCCCTCAACCAGAACATCAAGGCTGTGCTCGCGGAAAACCAGATCTACCGGATCGATCACTATCTCGGGAAAGAAACCGTGCAGAACATCATGGTGTTCCGCTTCGGCAACGGAATCTTCGAGCCGATCTGGAACCGGCGTTACATCGACCACGTCGCCATCACCAATGCCGAAACCGTGGGCGTCGAACTGCGCGGCGGCTACTTCGACAGCGCCGGCACTCTGCGCGACATGGTACCCAACCACATGATGCAGCTAATCAGTCTCACGGCCATGGAGCCTCCCGCGTCATTCAGCGCCGACGCCGTGCGCGACGAGCAGGCCAAGGTACTCAACGCCATCCAGCCGCTCAGCTCCGAAGATGTGTTGCACCAGGCAGTCCGCGGACAGTATGGGGCAGGCACGATGGCGAATGAAAAGATGCAGGCATACCGCGCCGAGCCCGGCGTCTCTACCGACTCGAAAACCGAAACTTTCGTTGCCATGAAGTTGAACATCGACAATTGGCGATGGGCCGGTGTTCCCTTCTATCTGCGCACCGGCAAGCGCATGGCAAAGCGGCATACTGAAATCACAATTCAGTTCAAACGTGCGCCGTTTCAACTATTTCGTCAGACTCCGGTCCACAAACTTCAGACCAACCGCCTGGTGATTCAAATTCAGCCCGACGAAGGCATGTCTCTCGGTTTTGGCGCAAAGATCCCCGGCCCTCAGCTTCGTCTCGGTTCGGTTGAAATGAGCTTTGAATACTCGAAGTATTTTGGTACTGATCCTTACACCGGCTATGAGGTCTTGCTCTACGACTGTATGATCGGCGACGCAACCTTGTTTCAGCGTGCCGACATGGTGGAAGCAGGCTGGAGAATTCTCGACCCGGTCATTGATGTATGGAGAGCGCTGCCGACCCGCAATTTCCCCAACTACGCCGCTGGTTCCTGGGGTCCCAAGGAATCGGATGACCTCATGGAACGCGACGGCCGGCACTGGAGGAAAATCGAATGATTCTGGCGGGCGATATCGGCGGTACCAATGCTCGACTGGCGGCCTTTGAGACCGAAGGCAATCGTCTGCAATGCGTCGTGGAGAAGGTCTATCCCAGTAAAGAGCACAACGGACTGCCCGAGATTGTTTCCCACTTCGTGAAGACCGAAGGCATTCCGGCGCAGTCTGCCTGCTTTGGAGTCGCTGGCCCAGTCCGTGGCGGCCGCAGCAAGATCTCCAACCTGCCGTGGGTGATCGACTCGCGCGAACTTGCGACGCAACTCCGGCTTCGCACCGTCGGCCTGATCAATGACCTCGAAGCCTTCGCCTATGGCATCGACGCCCTGGACTCCAAGGACTTCGTAACGATCAGCGAGGGTTCAGGTGATGCCGAGGGCAACATGGCGGTCGTCTCCGCCGGCTCCGGTCTGGGAGAAGCAGGACTCTACTGGGACGGATTTCGTCACCACCCATTCGCGTGCGAAGGGGGACACACCGAATTCGCGCCAAAGAACGATCTCGAAGTTGAACTACTCCAGTACCTGATGAAGAAGTACGGACACCAGCACGTGAGCAACGAAAGGATCCTTTCGGGACCCGGCGTCAGGAATGTCTATGAATTTCTTAGGGACACTTCCAAAGAAGAAGAACCCGCCTGGTTGACGGAACAGTTGGCCTCGGCCCGCGACGTTCCCGCCTTGATCTCGGAATTGGCCCTCACCAAGAAGGTCCCGATCTGCGACCGAACGTTGTCGATTTTCGTCAGCGTCTTCGGCTCCGAAGCTGGAAACTGCGCTCTGAAATTCATGGGAACCGGCGGCATCTACGTGGCAGGGATCGCGGGCAAGATTGTCCCCAAGATGAAAGAACCGACCTTCATGGAGTCCTTTCTCGACAAGGGCCGCATGAAATCGCTGCTGGAGGGCATACCGATCAAGATTGTGCTCAACGATGATGCTGGACTCATCGGCGCAGCCAGATTCACACTGGTGCAGAAAGCCTTCCGCCAGTAGCTCGGATTAGCGCGCCGCCTTGACCGAACGTCGCGCGAATTCCACCGGAGCGGTATCTTCGTCCTCCAGGCCGATCGTCTCTTCCCGGCTGATCGAAGGAACAGTCTGCAGCAATCGCACACAACGGTTCCACCGCAACACAGCTTCTTCGTTGTCGTTGGGCTTGATTTTCTCCGCTGCCTCGAAGTGCTTCATTGCTTCCTCGAACAACGGCACCCACACATGCGAAGGCCGTCCGGCTCGCGACTGCGCCTTGGCACGACGCTCACACAGAATCCCGAGATAATACTCTTGCTTGTAGGGATCGGTGAGACGCCGGAATGTGGCCTCGACTTCCGCGTAGCGGTCCGACGCCACCCCGCGGAACTGGTCCGTGACCGCCAGTCCTAACAACCTCAGCGCTGCCTGGTTTTCCGCATCGGCACTCAAGATGTCCTGGCAGATGGATTCCGATTCTTCAGGTTCGTTGAGGTATCGATAGAGTTGCGCCTTGAACAGCGCCCCGTCGATGCCGCTTTGCGCAATTGTCTTCAGCTTGTATTCCACTGGGTTTCTCCTAACCTGGCTCGCGCCTGCTACTTGTCATCCGAAAAACGAATGCCACTCGAACAGTCTCCTCGATGCCGCGCTAAGCGATGGTCCACAGCAGATAACCTGCTATCACCGTTCCGACCACAGCGCCTCCGTAACAAAGAGTAAAAATAACTTCGTTTAAGTGCTTGACCCGGAGACCGTCGTAAAGCGTGTAACGAAAGCGATGCGCCCAGTGAAACAGTGATAGCGAACACAGCACAAACAAATACAGCCGTACCAGGGGTTGGCTGACGAGCGCCATCAAAGTGCCATAACTCGGAGCCGACAGCCAACCCAACGGAAACGCTACTCCAAATAGAAACAGTTGAACGGGGATGAGCAATGCCGCAACGACTCCGCCAGCGCTGAACAGCACCCAGAAGAACGCTTCGTTGGATTGTTTAGCCATCCTTACCTCACGTTGGCGGTCACCGTGTGATCATCCAGCCTACGAACACCGATATTGCTACCCACATGACATAGCTGGGAGCCGCCACCAGAAACCCCGGCACGCGTTTCCCGCCCAGGCGAACCGGCATGGCACTTGGCGCCAGGTTGAACCAGGTGATCGCGTGAAACATAACGAACAGCAATGCGACCACGTTGAGAGCAATGACGAAGGGAGACTCCATGAACGACTGAAAATCAAGGTATGCTTGCGGTCCGTTTTTTAGCGCCGCCAACTGGAACAGCGTTTCGACCACGAAGAGCGCCACGAAGACGCTGCTCAGTTCCCGCAGTATGAACTTAAGATATTGCCGCTGGCCCAGCCACCAGTACACCGACACACGCTGCCTGTACCATCGCGGATGAAATTCCGTGTACCGTGTCGCTGCGCTAATCGTTTCCGGTTTCGCTGCTGACATTTTTCGTCTCTTCACCTCTCGGCATCACAAACGACTTCAGCCATTCGAGCACCGCTGTCAATTTGTATTGCTGAATCGCTCCCGCCGGATCCACATGCTTGGGGCAAACTCGCGTACATTCGCCAACAAACGTGCAGCCCCAAATACCATCGGGATGGGCCAGCTCATCGATTCGTTCCGCTGAGCCCTGGTCACGTGAGTCCATGTTGTAGCGCTGAGCAAGCGCTAATGCCGCCGGACCCACGAATGTCGGATCCAGCCCGACCACGGGACACGCCGCATAACACAACGTGCAATTGATGCACATGCTGAACTGCTTGAATCGATCCAACTGTGTCGGCGTTTGCAGAAATTCGCCTTGCGAAAGCGGCGGTTGGTTGGGATGAATCAGCCATGGCTTCACCTTCTTCAGCTTCGCCAGGAAATCGCTCAACTCCGTAACCAGATCGCGGACCACCGGAAAGTAGCGCAACGGCTCAACTCGAATCTTGCTTCCCTTTTGCGCATAGTCGGTGAGAAACGTAGCGCATGTGAGCTTGGGCTCGCCGTTCACCATCATGCCGCAACTGCCGCAGATTCCCATGCGGCACGACCACCGATAAGTCAGGGTGCCGTCGGTGGTGTCCTTGATGTGATTCAGGGCGTCGAGCACCACCCACTCCTTGTGCACGGGCACTTCGTAGCTCTGGAAGTGCGGCTCCGAATCTCGCTCGGGTGAGTAGCGCGCAATCTCGAGAATGATGGTTTCCGCCATGTCAGTCGGCTCTGCCTAATGCTCCTGCTTTTGCGTCGATGTCTGCTGCCCGTAAACTCGTTCCCCTGGAGGCCAGCGTGTGATCGTCACCGGCTTGTACTCAACCCGCGAAGATCCGTCGAAGTTGCGATAGTTCAACGAATGCGCAAGAAACTTTTCGTCATCCCTGGCCGGATAATCGGTGCGCTGATGCGCTCCGCGCGACTCTGTTCGATGCAGCGCACATTCCACGATCGACTCCGCCACATCCAGCATGAACCCAAGCTCCAATGCTGATTCCAGCTCAGTGTTAAAGGTGTGGCTGTGGTCGTCGAGATTGATGTCTTTGTAGCGCTCTTGCAACTCGCGCAACTTCGCCGCACCTTCCGTAAGCAGCGATTGCTCGCGATAAATCCCCGCACTCTTTTCCACGGTTGATTGCATCTCGTTTCGGATGGCCGCAATCCGCTGTTTACCGCCGGTCCTATTCAGGAACTGCGACTCGAGCCTTTGGCGTTCGTCATTGGCCAGCGCCATGGTCTTTCCATTCGGAGCGGGCTGCTGCGATGCGTATTGGGCCGCCGCTGTGCCCGCGCGCGCGCCAAACACCAAGCACTCTGGAAGTGAATTCGATCCCAACCGGTTCGCGCCGTTGATGCTCACACACGCGACTTCGCCCGCCGCAAACAGTCCCGCGAGAGGTGTAGCGCCGTTGATGTCGGTACTCACTCCGCCCATCATGTAATGCACCACTGGCCTCACCGGAATCAGTTCCTTGACCGGATCGACATTCTGATACTTCAGGCAAAGCTCCCGAACGAACGGCAGTCGGGCGTCGATCAGTTTCTCACCCAGATGACGCAGGTCAAGATGAACCACCGATCCGTACGGCGTCTGAATCGTCCGGCCTTTCTGGTCTTCCTTGACGAAAGCCTGCGACAGCCGATCACGAGGGCCCAGTTCCATGCAACGCAGCACCGGCTCAGCCTCTGGCGTCCCCAGGTTGTAGTCCTGCAGGTAGCGGTAGCCGTCTTTGTTCAGCATGTAGCCGCCCTCGGCCCGCGCTGCCTCGGTGATCAAAATCCCGGTGAATGGCAAGCCAGTCGGGTGGTACTGCAGAAACTCCATGTCCTTGAGTGGAGCGCCCGCCCGATACGCCAATGCCATGCCATCACCGTTCTTGATGTTGGCATTCGTGGTGAAAGGAAATATCCGGCCGCAGCCGCCGGTGCACAGAATCACGGCTTTGGCGGTGATCGCCTGAATTTTCCCCGACATCAGCTCGATGGCGACTACGCCCTGTACGCGCCCATCGTCCACTAGCAACTTGGTGACGAACCATTCGTCGTAGCGCGTGATTGGGTCGAATTTCAGCGTGGTCTGGAACAGCGTATGCAGCATGTGGAAGCCGGTCTTATCTGCGGCAAACCACGTGCGCCGCTTCTTCATGCCGCCAAATGCGCGCACGGCGATGTGGCCATCTGGCTCGCGGTTCCACGGACATCCCCATCGCTCCAATTGCAGCAGTTCCTGCGGAGCTTCCTTCACGAAGGCCTCGACGGCGTCCTGGTCGCTCATCCAATCGCCGCCGGAAATCGTGTCGTAGGCGTGTTCGTCCACGCTGTCATCCGGTTTCGCCACGCCCGCAGCTCCGCCTTCCGCGGACACCGTGTGGCTGCGCATCGGGTATACCTTGGAGACGACTGCGATGCTGAGTTTGGGATTGACCTCGGCGGCTGCGATGGCGGCGCGTAAGCCCGCGCCTCCCCCACCCACCAGAAGAACATCATGCGACGAGATCTCCATCGATCCCCACCAGCGCACGCACTCTGTGTGCGGACGCTACCACCAGGGCCTGAGTGTCGGCCATTCTCCACTAACGGCCGCGCGAAATCAAATGGAAACTGCGACGGAGCAGAAAAGCAGGCTTTCGGCTAGGACTTCCCCCGAAACAGGAACACCAATTCAATCAGCAGGATGATAACGACCATCAGCTCCAAAATGAATCCTCGGCTCTGATGAAATTCCTCGATTAGGAAGTGGTAGAGGCCATCGGCGGTCTTGAGCTTCTCGTTAACTAGATTTTTGTACTCCGGAACGCCGACCTTGGTTGCGGCCAGCCGATACAACCTCGCCGAGAACATGTCACTGACAAACTTGATGGCCGTATCGGCCCGTTCCACCAGTTCTGTTACTTCGACCGTCACCGTGGTAAGGTGTGAGGCTTCTCGGCGCCTCTGCCAGCGCTTCAAAGGCCCAGCACGATGCTTCAGTGACTCGTACACCGCGGCCAGTTCCCGTGTCAGCAGCTCGTCGTAGTGACGAAACTCAAGCAGCTGCGAATTGACGTACTCAAGAATCTGCACGGAAGTCGCGGCGCCGGCGGGAGTGTCATAGATCAGGGAGGCGTTCCACCCAATCACGATGAGGTCTCTGGGATAGTACGAAAGCGCCGCATTCAGAGAATCATCTTTTTCGGATTGCGCCAACTCCGCATGTTCGCCTCGCACGATCTGGGCAATCTCCGATCCGTAGTCGCGAAGTAGGTCGGTGCCGAAGGGCTGTCCCTCAACCTGGCTGAGCAGAAACACGTAGTAGTCTTCTCCCAGCCATTGGCTGTAGGGGCGAACCATTGCGGGCGCAATGCGCTCGATGCGGCTGCGCACAATCTTCTCCGCCTGTTGTTCAAGTTCAGCGCTGGGGACCCACCGCGCTGCGAGGTTCGACAGCGATTCCCAGTCGCCTTCGAACGGAAGGCTCATCAATACGCTGATCACGCCGTAGTCGTAATACTTGATCTGGGGATGGACCGTCTCCCCGCTGCTCAGCACGACGGGATCGAGGGCCTCGATTACCGGAGGGTTCTCGAACCTTACATACTCCGGAGTGGCGTGCTTGAAGCTCGGTTCGGTGCGGCGGGCGCCGAGGATCTCGCGCAGTTGCTCGAGCCTAATCTCCTCGCACACGTCGTGGAGTATCACGCCTAAGACAGACCCTCTCAGTTTCTGCGCCTGTGTCCCTCTTGTCATGGCTCTACCTTAGACTAACGTGCGGCCAACGATTGCTGGCTATACCACTTATGATCCTCATGGTAGGGGTACACATATCCGCCACAGTAAGGAATCTAAAGATTACAGCGAAAAAGCCGAGAGTTCTTCTGCACACAAATGCAAAGTTTCACGGTCCCAGTAAATTGGGAGGGTTCCGCACTTACTGCCGGTCCGCCATGTCGTTATCCCGACTGACCCTTATTTACCGATCGCGTCTTCACACTCGGGAAGCTAATCGATAGCTCGTCATGGGCCAGACTCTGGCGATAGGCGGCAGTGACGAGCAGTCCATCCCAAATGTGCAGCCATGTGCGGCCAGAGTAGTAGAATCCACCAATGGTGTGGCATGAACAATATGGAGAGCTTCACGCAAGACCTTCGATTCGGGTTGCGATCGATGCGCAAAAACCCGGGCTTCGCCCTGATTTGCGTGCTTTCGTTGGCCTTGGGCATCGGCGCAAACACGACGATTTTCACTGTGGTGAACGCTATTCTCTTGAATCCTCTACCGGTCGCCGACATCTCGCGCCTGGTGGAGATCGATACTGTCGACAGCAAAACCAAGGTGACGCAAGCGAACGCCACCAAGCTAGGCATGTCGTATCCCAATTGTCAGGACTACCAACGGCAGAACCAGGTTTTCACGGGGATTTCGTGCATTGCCTTTAACACACTGACCTGGAGTGGACAGGCGGAACCAAGACAAGTTGCGGGGCAATTGGTGAGTGCGAATTATTTCGACGTCTTGGGTGTTACACCGTCACTGGGACGCTTCTTTCTGCCCGACGAAGACACCAAACCCGGGGGCAATAATGTCGTCATCGTCAGCCACGCGCTCTGGACCAACAAACTGGGTTCGGACCCCAACGTCGTCGGTCAAACCCTGACGCTCAATGCCGTGCCATATACCGTTATCGGGGTGGCGCCCAAAGGATTCAAAGGGACGTTCACCATCGGTCCGGCGGAGGCCGTCTGGATTCCGGTCAGCATGTACGGACAGGCGCTTGCGGGTTTTTTCAAAGACAATTTCAATGAACGCAGGTTTCTGGACATGCTCGTGTTCGGGCGCCTGAAGCCAGGAGTGAGTCTCGGACAAGCAGAAGGGGAGCTCAAGACGATCGCGTCACGGCTGGAGCGCGATTACCCTAAGGAAAACGGTGGCCGCAGCGTTGCGGTATCGCCGCTTGCAGACGGGGCAGTCGGTGTGAATCAGCACGGTCAGTTTGTAGTGGCTGGCGCGCTCATGATGGGAGTGGTTGGGCTGATCCTACTGATCGCCTGCGTGAACCTGGCCAATCTACTGTTGGCGCGGGCAGCGCGGCGTCAGCGTGAAATCAGCATTCGGACCGCGGTAGGCGCGAGCCGTATGCGGCTGCTTCGCCAACTCCTGACGGAGAGCGTGGCTTTATCTCTTATCGGAGGAGTGGTGGGGTTAGCGCTGGCATTCGCTGGCCGGCAACTCTTATGGGCCAATCGGCCGCCGTTCATTGAGAGAACTGATCTCGATCTTTCCCTCGATTCGCACGTTCTGCTGTTTACTTTTGCACTGGCGCTGCTGACTGGCATTCTTTTTGGTCTGGCTCCTGCAATCACAGCTTCGAGAACTGATCTGGCGGGCACGCTGAACGCGGGAGGCCGAAGCGGGAGTGCCACCTGGACGCGAGGCAAGCTGCGCAGCATTCTGGTGATCTCGGAACTGGCTCTTGCACTCATCACACTGGTGGGAGCAGGGCTATTCATTCGAAGTATGCGTAATGCGCAGATGATCGATGTCGGTTTTGAATCGAAGCAGCTCTTGGTGATGGCGTTCGACCTGGGTTCTCTGCACTATGACGAAGTACATGGCCAGCAGTTTTACCGCGATTCTATCCAGCGTGCCACATACTTACCTATGGTCCAGGCAGCGGCGGTGGCATCCAACCCACCGTTAGGCGGGGGCTTCAGTCGCACGGTGTTTCCGGAAGGAAAGGACGAGGTCTCTGGGTTCCGAGGAACGTTGACGCAGCTCGACGACGTCTCACCCGGATATTTCGACACGCTGCGGATTCCCCTGAAGAAAGGCCGGGTCTTCACCGATCTTGACAAGAAAGACACGACACCTGTCGTCGTGATCAACGAAGCAATGGCACAACATTTTTGGCCCGACCAGGACGCAGTCGGAAAGCGCTTCCACTTTTTCGGTGAAACGCGACTGCTTGAGGTAGTAGGCGTGGTGAGGGATACGGTGATCAACCAGATTGGCGAAGATCCTCAGCCGCTGGCTTATCTGCCACTGAGTCAGGATTACGCCCCGGCGGCAACGATTCAAGTGCGCACATCAGGAGACCCGCGAGCGGCGGTTGCCACGGTGCGCAGCCAAATCCAGGCCCTCGATCGTAATCTCGCGATCACCAATGTTCAGACGATCGAGGAGGTGTTGAACCAGGGGCTATGGGCGCCCCGGATGGCCGCATTGCTGCTCACGCTCTTTGGTGTGATCGCGCTGGTGCTGGCCGGCATTGGTGTCTATGGCGTGCTCTCCTACTCGGTCACGCAACAGACGCGTGAGATTGGCATACGCATGGCGCTGGGGGCGCGTCCCGCCGAAGTATTGCGCTGGGTTGTGGGCCAGGGCTTCCGCTTGGCCGCGGCCGGCTTACTGCTCGGCTTGATTGCGGGATTGATCTTAATGCGTTTTGTCGCCAGCTTATTGTTCGGCATCAGCCCCCACGATCCGATCACCTTCGCCGCGGTATTGTTAGTCCTGGGAATAGTGGCATTTCTGGCGTGTTATGTGCCAGCGAGAAGAGCCAGCAGGGTAGACCCCCTGGTAGCGCTACGCTACGAGTGATGATCGTTAGGACGAAGCCGTGTCAATGTATGAGGCCCTGTCGAAAGTCGGGTGGCTCGAGGTGACATACGGTTAGACCGTCGGACGAATGACCCCTACGGCGGACAATGTCGGTGCCAGCTTCGTGATCGCCCTTGCCATGGTGCTCTGCAGCGGCGCGGTGTGATGACTTCGGGGGACGTCGACGCGAGCCCGTGTTCACGCGGAACTTCAGAGCCGCTATGCGGCTTCTTCCTACCCCTTTCCCATCCAGGTATTGAACGTCCAGAACAACACTGCGGCCAAGCCGATTGACGCCGGCAGGGTCAGTACCCACGCCATCAGTAAATTGCGGATAGTTGACATCTGCAGGCCCGACTTGTTTGCCCACATGGTGCCGGCCACGCCAGACGACAACACGTGCGTGGTACTCACCGGCAGTCCCATATAGTCGGCCGCCCCGATCGTCATCATGGCGGTGATTTCCGCCGCCGCGCCCTGCCCGTAGGTCAGGTGGTCTTTACCAATCTTCTCGCCGACGGTAACCACGATGCGCTTCCAGCCGACCATGGTACCCAACCCCAGCGCCAGCGCGACGGCGACCTTCACCCACGTCGGGATGAACTTGGTGGCCTTGTCGATGTATTTCTTGTAGTTATTCAGCACGGCCCAGTCGGCGTCCGAGATTTTCGCCGCACCTGACTTCTTCAGAAGTCGCAACGCTTCGCTGGTCAGGTACATGTCGTTGCGAAAGTTTCTCACTTGGTCTTCGGGAACATTTCTCAGTTCCTTAAAGTTCGCTGTTTCCGTCCCCACATCGTTCACCGTGGTGCGCAGGGCCAGCATGGTGTTGGACGTGAAGTCCTTGGTTCGCACGTATTCCTTCAAGTCTTCTCGTGGATCGCCCACCACAGCGTTCGAGTTGACATACTTGTCGAGCACGTTGGCCGCCTGTTGCGATACCGCGATGAAGTCCACTGAGTCTTGCGAGGTTAGCGCGTGGTTCAAGGCATAAGCGGTGGGCACCGTGCCGATCAGGATTAACATGATCAGACCCATGCCCTTCTGTCCGTCGTTGGAGCCGTGGGCAAAGCTCACGCCGGTGCACGTCAACACCAGCAGGGCGCGAATCCAGAAAGGCGGGGGCGCATCGCCCTCGGGCGCCTTGTACAGCCGCGGATCATGGATGAACACCTTCGACAATTGCAGCAGCAGGGCTGCCACCGCGAACCCGATTATCGGCGAGAACACCAGCGATTTGCCGATCTTCAGCGCCTGGTCCCAGTCCACGCCACTGGTAGCGGTGCGCGCATTCATTAACTGGTTGGCAACGCCGACGCCGATGATCGAACCAATCAGGGTATGCGAGCTTGATGCCGGGAGCCCAAGCCACCAAGTTCCCAGGTTCCAGATAATGGCAGCCGTTAGCAGGGCGAAGACCATAGCGTATCCGGCGCCGCTGCCTACTTGGAGAATCAACTCCACCGGCAGCAGTGACACGATGGCGAAGGCGACCGCACCGGACGACAGCAGCACCCCTAAGAAGTTCCACATTCCCGACCATGCCACTGCTATGTGAGGATCGAGCGAATGCGTGTAGATGACGGTCGCCACTGCGTTGGCTGTATCGTGGAAACCGTTGACAAATTCAAAGCCCAGGGCGACCAACAACGCAACACCCAGCAGCAGGAAAGCAGAGGTGGACGGATGGTGAACGTGGCTTACGTCGGAGATCAGGTTGGAAAGCGCATAAACAATTCCGACCGAAAAAAGACCCAGAAAGATAAAGATCGCCATCTTATGCGGACCTTTGTTGATCTTGTCGTGCACCGCGGCGGTAACGGGTTCACCCGGCGGGGGAGCGGATAGCGGCGTCGCTGCAGTCGTCATGGACTTTCCTTTTTATGGCTATGATTTGCAGGCCACGAGCGCCCGTGCGCGGTAGCCTACTATGCGAGGGTGCCCGACATGATTAACGGCATTTGAAGGAATGGTGAATATCGCGTTACGAGACTGACTCGCCAGAACCGGGCCATTAGGTTACGAAAGAGATTAATTTTGGATGAATGGTTGCGCACAACGATTGACCGATACTTATTGCTGCCATACCATCCAACACAAATGGACAAATCGAAGCTTGATGAACTCCAGCTAGCCTATAAGCAGGCGGTCAATCAGTGGGTAACCGCCATCCGCGCGGAGGAAGCTCTGGTCACACCTGACCACTCCGAGATTGCGATGGAGCGGTGGGATGCGGCCGGATTTGCGGAGCAGGACGCTCAAAACAAGGCCAAACATGCAAGAGACGAGTACAAGGACGCCCTCCGCCATCTGCACTACGGAATTTGAATCTAATGCAAGGCCGGCGCACGAAGTGCGCCTTCACGCTCTTCTCCGTCCAAGACCACGGTAGCGGGACCGCGAGAAGGGGTAATTTCCTGGGTTCTGCTATCGAATTCACCCGCTATTCACTTCAGGTTTATTAAGTCGTTAGCTCCCACGGTCATAATCAGATCAGTGCGAACGTATATCACTGTGCCGTAGCAGGTCGTTTACGAATGGCGATTCGCAATGAAGTATTAATCAGACCACCGAACCACCGATGTAAAACCAAGTTGGAGTTTGGGGATCTACCCTTCAGTCCTGGCGATGTCACTGCAGGCAGCGAGGACGAACTTCAAGCTGTGGTGATCGGCAATGCTGCCGCCTGTGACCTTCCGATCACAATTCGTGACTCCCGCTTCCTGAGAAACATTGCTCGTCGTAGTTCCAGTGGTGAAGCCCCCCGAAAAAACTATCTTGAACTGCAGGAGTTTCTGAGCGACTCCGAAGAAGTATGGGAGAATAGTTGGATTCGTTTTCCGGAACGGCGGTTGAGCCCGCACGCGCTGAATACCTTCCTCGCAGACTTGAAGATCGGCGAACGCGGGCAGTTGAAGCGCCGCCGCTCAGACTCCGTGAAGTTCACGTTTGAACGAGGTGGGGAAACGTGGCTACGAATTCCCATCAGCTATGCATTAAAGCTGGCGCTGGCGGACCTGGTCGGAACGCAGCCTCACATGCCGGATAGAATGAGGTCTGGAGGCAAAGCGACTCCTGCGGCATTTCTCTAACGACAACACCTCGCCGGAGACCACTTCCTTTCACATCGTTGCACCGCAGGGATGCAAGCTAGTCGGGAAACAGGTTGCACGGGAGTCGGCCCGGCGCTTTCTGTTTACGTCGCTGCTGATGTCGTGGGCCAATCATAGCTTCGGACTGCTTGAAATCGGGACAGCGGGCCTTGGTATATCACGCACCGCATCCGCCGGTCCGGCAGACGGAACTGGCATCCTCCATCTCCGATTCGTTCTACCGAGAGCTCTTCATGAGCCCGTGTCTATCGGGATGGGACGACGGCGAGGCGAAGGCCGACTACATGCACTTGTGTCACCAGGTACTGAGCCGAAGCCAGTTAAACGCGGTAGCCAAGTTGCGCGAGGCGGGCATCATTTCCAACAATCTCATCGTGTTACCGAGGTTGTCGAATGTCAGCCTCGCGAACAACGGAATTCACATCACCATGGGAAGTAACGCACTCTCGCAGGCGTTCGGGTCTTTGGAGGTTCATGAAGCTGAGCGGGAAGAAAAGCGACTGGGCGATCTTGCAATCAAGATCTTTGAACACTTTCTGCCGTTGTTCGTTGGTACTTATTCCGCTGCGCCGTACCGCATCGATTTCGCCGAATTTCACCCGGAGAGGATGTTGTCGTTCCTGCCACACGAGCTGGACTTCACACACCTGCGGCTGATGTGGCGTGAGTGGAAGGAAAAAGCACAGATGAGCGTGATCGGACGTCCCGTAACGCCCTGCGGGCCACACGGGATCGATAGTTTCTTCGCCCGCATGTTTAGACTTCGCGGCGACTTGGTTCCGGACCAGAGGCTGATCAATTATCCGGTCGCGTGGTTGGCGACCGAGCAGTCCTCAGCGCTCGATGGGACGATGGGGAACGTCGCTCGACTGACTTCCGAGTTAGACGAACTTGGCATCGTCGATCGGCGGCTTTCGTTTTACATGCCACTGAGGTTGAGGGAATTCGGCCGCCTCGGATTCTCCGGCTTTGAAGGCCGCTATTACAGCTTATTCCCAAGGTACGGCCGCGATATGGCTCCGGCGACTGACTTTCAACAGTTGCTGCTGATGATCTCCTACAGGATGGCGCTAGAGGGTACCGTTACCGCCGACGAGATCCCTGATGATCCGACATCCGAGAGCGAGCGACGGCAGCCGTTCTTCTTCGCGGCAGCGGGGTTACCGGCCTTCTATGTGCACAAGAACTCGGGTAACGGGCTGCTGAAGCAAATCCTGCAGCACGCCACAAGCGTTCGTTCGAGCTGGCGGCATCCGGATTACTTTCGAGTTTCGATTCGCGATTATCGTGATGCGTTGCTGTCGTGGCTGAGTGAAACGGCAAGTCGAGTCCATCGAGCGATCAGAGGCTGGAGACACGGTGCAAGACTTGCGCGCGCGTCTGGCAGACACCAGCCACCAGGCTAGCCATCGGATCGTAAGCGACGTCATGAGACACTCCGGTCACAGCGATCCTCTGAAGCTGAGCGCTCGCGAATTCAACCGCCAAGCCGAGGAATATTATCGCGAGAACCTGCGCCAGGAAAACCTATGCGAAGCCTATCGGGATCTGTGCGAAGACACTGTGAAGGCGCAAAACAGCGACATGCCTGAGATGCGGGAATTGATTCGCCACGGAGTTCGCGTGCAAGACCCCGTGCGATTCCTTGAGAGCATTGGCGAACGGCTGGTGCGTGACGACTTGACGCTGCAGGAAGTAACCACCGTGTTGAATCTGCTGCTTGTATTTAGCGCAGTAAGTGAGCGAAGCAGCCGGCAATCCCTCAAATGAGCAACCTTACACATCAATACATCGACCGCGCCACAGGATCGGTGGCCGACGAACGCCTGATGGCGGACAGATTCATTCGTACGCTGTACTCGGCGAAGCTCGAAGACGCTTCTTTACTGTCGAGGCTGGCATCGAGTCGTTACATGTCGGAGGTGCTCGGCTACCTGAACTACGACAACGCACTGTCCTCCCGCTTGTCGGGCATGCAACGCTTTCTTCGCAGTTGCGGCATTAATTCTCGCGAATTGGTGGACGATGCTGCGAAACTCGACACTCCGCGTAAAGTATTCGAGCGCAAGATCAAATATTGGCAATACCGTCCACTCCCCAAACCAGACACGTGCGTGGTTTGTCCAGCGGATTCCCGCGCCATGGTCGGATCGTTCCGGGAGACGTCGGCGCTATTCATCAAAGGTAAATTATTCGAGTTCCCAGAACTTCTGGGTGGAATAGGTTCGCGATGGTATCGTCGGTTTCTCGACGGCGATTACGCAATGTTTCGCCTCACTCCGGAGAAGTATCACTATACGCACGCACCGGTTGCGGGCTGCGTAGCCGACTTCTACGCGATACAGGGGCGGTACCACTCGTGTAATCCGAACGCCGCCGTGCAGTTGCTGACGCCGTATTCGAAGAACCGCCGAGTGATCACCATACTCGACACCGACTGTGATGGTGGCTCACACATTGGCTACGTGGCGATGATCGAAGTGGTCGCGCTCATGGTGGGCCAGATCGAACAGCGCTATAGCGAAGAACGCTACGACGATCCCCGTCCGATCGAAAAGGGAATGTTTATTTGTAAAGGAGCACCGAAGGCGTTGTTCCGGCCGGGAAGCAGCACCGTCGTGCTGCTGTTCGAGCCGGAGCGAATCCGTTTCGCGCGAGACTTGGTAGCCAACCAGCAGAAAACCGGAGTTTGTAGCAGGTACACCGCCGGGTTCGGGCATCCGACGATAGAAACCGATGTGATGGTGCGTTCGACGCTCGCATATCCATTGGAAGTGGGGGGCCATGATTAACATCGTGTTTCTGATTGGACTTGTCGTTCTGTTGTCGGTCGCCTTGATTTGGGGCATCAAGACGTTGCCCTCAGAACGGTGGCAAATGATCGCAGCGGTGCCGATCGTGAAGACTTCAGACGGCCTGTGGCAAGGCGTCAACTTCACGTTTTATGGTTTCTTCAGTGCCACTGCCAACATTTTTGGTATCACTCTGATGATTGTGCTGGTGTCGTCAGTGGGCACTCCGCTAATTGCTGCTGCCGTTCTGATCTTGGGGATGATGCTGATTTGCGTACCATCGTCAACGATCATCGCGTCAGTTGTTGAGGGCAAGCGTCACACTTTCACAATTGCCGGCGCGGCCTTCGTGGCAGCGCTAGTGCTGCCTCCCGCGGTTTGGGCACTTCAGCATATATTGCGTACGTGGTTCAACATTTCCGTTTATGTTTTGCCATTACTGGCGGCGGCGGCGGTCTGCTACGCACTGTCGGAGTCGATCGGCAGGCTCGCGTGTCTGAGCTTCGGATGCTGCTACGGTGTTGCGCTGCGCGACGCGAGTCCGCGATTGGCTAGACTGTTCAGGCGCCACCATTTGGTATTTCATGGCAACACGAAGAAAGCTGCATATGCTTCGGGATTGGCGGAGGAACCCTTAGTCCCCGTGCAGCCGATTACGTCGGTCGTGTTTGCCTTGGCCGGTCTTATTGGAGTTGCGGCCTTTCTTGCCGGACACTTTCGAGTAGCGGCGATAGTGCCGGTCGTTGCGACCTGGGGTTGGCGGGCAATCTCAGAAACTCTGCGCGCCGATTATCGTGGAACCTCACGCATTTCGGTATACCAGGTCATGGCCTTGATCGCGGTCTTGTACCTGGTGTGGGTACTGATCCTGGTTCCCAGCGAAGGTCCGCTCCCCAATCTGGCGTCGGGGCTGACGCAAGCTGCGTCAACCTTTGTGGTCATTGTTTTGCAAGCGTGCTGGGTGTTGCTATTCCTCTACTACGGCCGCAGCCGAGTGACGGCGTCAACGGTTACGTTTCATATCGTGCACAGCCAGATCTAATCGGCAGGCGGCGCTACGACATCGCTCGCTTCTGCTCGCTTCGTCCAAGTCTGCGAAAAGACTCGTAGTGCTCTTCCTAAAGTCGCCGGATATTAATTCATGGTTTGTTGAAGTTAGAGTCACCACTGATTGATGTGGACTCCGTAAAGTGGAGAGTAGGGCTCTATTCCACGAACGGAGTGTGCTATGCGACAAATTCTTGCGACTGCCTTGATGGCGGCGATGACCTTCGGACCACTAGCGAATCCCGTGCTGGCGAGCGATGCACCGCGGATTTCACAGATGCGAAACAATACTGTCAAAACGGCTACACCCATCAAACACCTGGTGATCATCTTCCAGGAGAATGTCTCCTTTGATCACTATTTTGGAACCTATCCCAACGCCACTAATCCCTCGGGAGAACCGCCGTTCCACGCAGCCGCAGGAACCCCGACCGTGAACGGCCTCGGCAACGGCTTGCTGAACGCCAATCCAAATCTGAATCCGGCGAATGGAACTGGCGCTACCAATCCCTTCCGGCTTGATCGTTCCCAAGCCGCAACCACTGATCAGGACCACGATTACGGTCCAGAACAGGCTGCTGCCGATGGCGGTTTGATGGATCTGTTTCCGGCAAAGACCGGAACCGCAGGACCACCGCCGAATCCTCCGCCGTCAGCTGTGACCACGACCGGCCTGGTTATGGGTTATTACGACGGCAACACGGTTACCGCTCTCTGGAACTATGCCCAGAACTTCGCCATGAATGACAACTCTTTTGGCACCACGTTCGGCCCTTCGACGCCTGGAGCTCTCAACCTGATTTCCGGACAGACCAACGGTGTCACCATGCAGCAGAATGATAGTGGGGATACCGTACCTGATGGGAATGGCGGCTTCACTCTGGTCAGCGACGCTGATCCGGTCGGCGACGTATGCTCCGGCAGTGCGCAGGTCCAAATGGGCGGCAAGAACATCGGTGACCTGCTGAATCAGGCCGGGGTGAGCTGGGGCTTCTTCGAAGGCGGCTTTGACCTGGGCATCACCAACCCGAATGGCAGCACGGGTTGCAGCCGGTCCCATACATCTACCGTGACGGGGACGAAGAAGGTCGATTACATTCCGCATCACCAGCCTTTCCAGTACTACGTTTCGACGCAGAACCTTCAACACACGCGGCCAACCTCGATCGCGATGATCGGGCAGCAGGGCGATGCCGGCAACCACCAGTACGACACCCACGACTTTTTCGATGCGGTTTCGGCAGGTAACTTCCCATCGGTCAGCTTCATAAAAGCTCCGGGTTACCAGGACGGCCACTCAGGATACTCTGATCCGCTCGATGAACAGACGTTCGTCGTTGACACCATCAATTTCCTGATGAGTCTCCCTGAGTGGAAGGACACCGCCGTGGTCATCAACTGGGATGACTCGGACGGGTGGTATGACCATCAGATGGGACCAATCGTTGACCAGTCACAGACCTCGCAGGACGCCCTTACTGGCCCGGGGCTTTGCGGCAGCGCTCCTCCGGCTCTGGCTGGCATTACCGGGCCCCATGCTCAAGGCCGCTGCGGTTACGGTCCACGATTGCCTCTCTTGGTGATTTCGCCCTGGACTCGTTCCAACGTGGTCGATCACACAGTCACGGACCAGAGTTCGATGATCCGTTTCATCGAGGACAACTGGCTGGCTGGTCAGCGAATCGGTGATGGGGCGTTCGACGGCATCGCCAATTCTATCGACTCGATGTTTACCTTTGTCCTACCATCGACGTGTTATCGCACAGTGATCCTGGACGACCAGACGGGCGAGGTCACTCAAAAGGGGTGCGCCCATTAGGATTCCCTAGGGTCCGGCCCTTCCGTCAAGACAGCGAAGGCATATGCTCTTGTGGGCATGTGCCTTTTTGTTTTGCGCCTAATTTCCAGGCGCATCGTTTGCAGTGTCATTAAGGTCTCACTGAATATTGATCCCAAGCCGGGACGACGATTCCGCGCCAGGCCCGCTGCCACTAAGGACGGTTCTCCAAGCAGTGCCGCGGCGCTGGATTTGTGCAAAGATCTTGGCAACAACAATCGTCAGGTTCAGGCAACGAGGAAGGAGAGGTATGAGCACGAGTACTGCCGAGTCGCCGCTAAAGGGGTTCGTCCTCGGAGTGATCCTCCACGGATGTGGTAGCAGAATCAGATTGATTGTTAAGTGCAATACGTCGGACCATCCCCACGCGTGTGGGGAGAACTCGTAGATGCGGCGTAGAGCCGCGCTTAACGTTACATGCCAGTTTCGATAAGTCGTTTAGAATCTGGCGTCCCGACGGGATTTGACCCTGTGTTACCGCCGTGAAAGGGTGTTAATCTATTGCAAAAAAAAGGAACTTACAGGGCAGCGGTCGATCCTGCATGTACCGTAAGAGCCTTTTAAGAACGCTAGCGCAACAGAGGTAGGTCCCGTGCCTCCTTCTGATGAGTACCATGTCGGAAAGAGTATAAACGAGGCGGTCATAGCAAATGGCGTATTTCAAACGTCGCAAGCAAGGCAAGTCGAAGACCGTTCCGCTTAACGCTGAAGCGCAGCGAGCGATCCAAGAACAGCTTCGAAAGTTCCGTGAGAAATTCGGACGAGACGCTGGCCCCGAAGACCCAATCTTCTTCGACCCCGATGCAGACACACCGCGGCCGATTTCCAAAGCGGGTCTTGACGAAATGACGCGCCAGATTCTGAGTGCCGCTGGCAAAGCTGCCATTCGGCCTGAACTCATCTATGCAATGAAGAAGACAGGCAGGATCGTCACAGAGTCAAATCATCGCCTTCTGACCGATGAAGAACTGCAGGAGTGGCAGGACGCCATCGAGGAATACCTCGCCCTCGTCGACAAGCAGCAAGGGCGGAAACAATAATCGGACTTGTGGTGGCACCGTTGTTCGTCCCATCGTCGCGACGCTTGCATCGAAGTGTTTGAAGATTGAGAACCTGCGCCCGGGAAGCCGCCGCTAGCCGGCGATGCTGTCTGTAACGACTCCCTTGGAGCGATCAGGACGTGTCGACGACAGGACTGTCGGCTACGGCATCCATAGTTGCAACGCCACCGCTCGCGAAGCGGTGTGCATCTACCGGCCAAAACAAACGACTTCAGTTTGGGCACGAGACTTCGACTCGAACCGACGACGTCGGACCAGGCTAACTAAGAGCCCGTCTAGCGGAAGTCGGTCGCTCGATTCATATAATGGGAAAACTAAAGGAGACACGCGTTGACAAACGAAGCGGCGAGGGCGATCGATAGCAGTCTACGAAAACCGCCTGCCGATCCTGCCCCGCAGCGATTTTCTTTCAGAAGTGCGATGCAAATGCTTATTTTGGTCCTTGTGTTCACCAGCGCTGCGGTGTACGAAGCGTTTCATCTTTCCGCTCTGGTTGGTCTGGAAGTGTGGTCGCACCTTCGAACGGGCATCTGGATACTGCAGAACCGTGCGTTTCCGCAGGATGGCCTCTTCTCTCAATACCCTGAGTTGCCTTGGATAGCCCATAGCTGGGGCTTTGACACGCTAGTGGCGGCAGCTTTTGATCTTGCAGGTATGCGCGCCCTTCCACTGTTGCTGATGGCTTTAAAGGTCGCGTTGGCGGTAACTCTTTTCTTGCTGGCACGCGGTTCGTGGCGGAACTTCTGGCCTGCCGTGGCCCTGGCAGCCGTGGCCCAGTATGCGATTCCAGTGGAGCAACTGAAGCCCGGTCTTTGTTCAATTCTGTTGCTCACTGTGGAATTGGCGTTGCTCTTTTACGTCCGCAGGACAGGCAACGCAAGGCAACTCTGGTGGCTTCCTCTGCTATTCGCCTTTTGGGCAAACCTGCACATCCAATTTGTGTATGGGTTGTTGGTTTTGGTCCTATTTCTTGCGGCCGTCCTGGCAGAGGTGGTCTGCCATCGCTTGGAAGTCCACTGGTTTGACCGAGAAGGGCGCGTAATTTCATTGTCGACGACTAGCGCAGTGATTGCTGCTTCTCTCATCGTCACTTTGCTGCCACCCTACAGTTATCACCTCTACGAAGTCATGCCGAAGTTCTTTGTCGGCCCGGTATCCTTTCGGTATCTGACGGAGCACTATGCCGTCGGATTTCGGCAGCCGCACGATTACGTGCTTTTGTTGCTTGCGATGACTGCGTTCTTTGTACTGGGGCGGCGTCGCTCGCGGGACTTCTTTCAGCTCGCACTGCTTGCTTCGTCCGCTATGTTCTCGTTCTCTCTTCAGCGCGACAGCTGGCTCGTTGCAATCGTTTCGGTCGCCGTGATCGCCGATGGTCTTCCGGTCAAGCTGGAAGAACCGGTATTGAGCCGCGGCCTCAGCTTATGGCGACCCCAAAACCTGGTCACCGCAGGACTAGTGCTGCTGACCTTCGCGGCGGCAATGACTAAGGTCCCTTCCCGGCGAGAAGTGCTGATGGCTGACGTTGCGAAGGCCCTTCCAGTCGGCGCGTGCGATTACATTCGCGCCAATCATCCCCCGGGTCCTCTGTTCAACGCTTACGAGTGGGGTGGGTTTCTCACCTGGTACCTGCCGGAGTACCCCGTAGTGATCGACGGGCGGGTTGATCTATATGGCGAGGACATCAACGTTCAGTATTTCAAGCTAACCAATGCCCAGATTCCTTTGAACTCTGATGATCACTTCCTTATGGCAGGCGCCCTGCTACTGGAACATAACTCGCCCATGGCAGCGGCGCTTAGCGCCGGTCCCCGGTTCACGGTCGCTTATCAGGACAGCGTGGCGGCTGTACTCGCGGATGTGAGCCGCCTCCCGGGAAAATAATGAAGTTAGCGGCGCCGGAAAACCACCGCGACGTCATCCTGGTAAATCTGCTCAAATTGAGGATCCGGGATCAGGAATTTGACCAAAGGAGTCCTGCGCTGCAGCAGGACTACGCGCGATGCGCTGAGATCGGGATCCTGGGAATACGAGAAACCTCCGGCCGTCATGATGGAGCGCTCAACCATTTCGTCGCCGTACAAATCAGTCCGTCCATCGATCGCCACCGGATATTCCGGCAAATACCAGATCAGGAAATCGCCCCAGCGGAAGGTGTTGTACAGCGGACCTTCGACGTGATGCTGGCGGATAAAGTCGGCGGCGTCTACCGGGAAGTTGGAACGAACAGCGCGGTCGAGTCCAGCGGTGTCGAACTCGAGTTGGTGCGCAAACAGTAGCAGCGAGAGAACAACAACGCCAGCCACAGCCATGATTTGAGGAAATCGCACTGCATGCTGGCGTTCCGCTGGGGCCGGACGGAGGTCCGCGATGCATGCCGCCGCCGGAATGCAGATGAACCACGCGTCCCGCAGCGTGCGGAAGGCCACGAAACTGCACGCGGCCAGCAGAGCTAACTTGAAGACATCGATCTTCTTGTTCCATCCCACGGAGTAAAAGGCTGCACCTGCGAGAAGGAGTTCCACGTAATGCCGTGGAGAGTGAAAATCCAGTGGCAGAAGCTCGGCAACGATGGAGTAGGGAATCTTGGCTTTGGAGTACGAGTAAACGACCTGGTACAGATGGAATGAGTACGGTCCGACGCCGGTTGCCAACACGCAAGCGGCGAAGATGACCAGAAGCTTATCTGCGGGAAGTGTCCCGGCAGGTAACCATGCAGGCGAGAATCCGAAATAAGTTATGAGTCGTTGCGCCAGGTTGACTGACACGAATATACCCAGAAGGAAAATGCCGTATACGAACTGGATGTGGATGTTGGCCCAAAACAGAAAGACCAGTGGAAGCCAATAAAGTAACTTCACCTGCCCGCTGCGACTGGCTTCCAGAATCAGCGTGAGCATCACGCACAGCAGGGCCATCGATGCGAATGCCGGCCGCGGCATTATGTTGAAGAGGAAGGAATAGCAGGCGCCTATGGCGAGTATGCAAGAAAACCAGAACCGTCCGGAAAGCCGGTTTATCATCCAAAAGACGCTGTATGCGACGGTAAGAGTGACTATGGTCCCAGAGAGCCCAAGACCTACCAGGCCAAACCACCGGTAGCCGAGGGAGAGGAGCACTTCATAGATCCAGCTGTAGGCAATCCAGGGACGCCCCGCTGCGGTGCGGGAAAAGGGATCTACATGTGGCATGGCACGGTGTTGAATGATCCAGTCGCCGGCTTTGAGATGCAGCCAGACATCGAGATCAAGAACACCGTACTTAAGATGAAAAGTAAGCGCCCCGAGAGCTGATAGCAGCGCACCCAGCACCAACAGGCGTGCCATCGGGGCCGAGGATGAGGGTCTGGGTCCTCGCCGGCCACCAACGACCTTGCTTCTTGCAATACCCAAACGAGGATGCCCTTCTCCTTCGCGAACCAACTTCTGCTGGACTTTAGTTGGTCGGCGCTGCATTCTGCCCCCGGCCATTACAAAGCGCGCAATAGAGCGTCGGATGATAACATACGCTCGTTTGTGGCTGATAATCCATCATTAGAATTCTGTTCCCGCGATGTATTTCCATCGTCCACCGGGCCAGGTCAGAAAGAAACAGCACATGCTCCACTCGAGTCCGGAAGCCGAATACGACAATCGACCAGCTCGAGTGCTGATTATTGTTCCGGCTTTTAATGAAGCCGAGTCCCTGCCCGTCCTCATCGACACGCTCACGTCGCTGTACCCGCGATATGACGTCGCCGTCATCAACGACGGATCGACCGATAATACGGTTGGTGCGATCGTCGGGAAGCGCGCGCGTGTGGTCTCGCTGCCATGCAATCTCGGTATAGGGGGCGCAGTGCAGACGGGCTTCCGTATTGCTCGGGACGAAGGTTATGACATTGCGGTACAGGTGGATGGCGACGGTCAACACCCTCCCGATCAAGTCCATTTGCTAGTGGATGCGATCTCGCTTCTGGGTTGCGACATTGCGATCGGGTCCCGCTTCCTCAATCGCACAGGGTATCAGTCCACTCTGGATCGGCGTCTTGGCATCTTTTTCTTTTCAAGCTGGTTGTCCGCGATCTGCCGTACCAGGATTACCGACGCGACCTCCGGCTTCCGGGCTATGAATCGTCGTGCGATCAATCTACTGGCGGGCAATTATGCCGAAGATTATCCGGAGGTTGAGGCCATTCTGGTGGCGTATCGGGCGGGACTGCGGATTTGTGAGGTGCCTGTGCAGATGGCAGCACGATTCGGAGGGACTTCCAGCATCGGCAGCCTGCGGGGTATCGGTTACATGATTAAGGTCTCACTCGCCATCTTGATGTGTTCCATTCGAAAACCGGAGATTGCCTGATAAGGAGGTCGCCATGCCGGCCTATGGCCATGCACTCGTCTTCGTGACTACTCTGATCGTGTTCCTCTTCGTTTTGTGGCTGGTCCGCCGACGCTCCATCGGCGAACGTTTCGCTGTGCTGTGGCTACTGCTCTCGGGATTCCTTCTGCTGCTGTCCTCCGTTGCCTATCCATATCTGTTTCAAATTGCAAAATATGTTGGGGTTCCCTACCCTCCATCCGCCTTGTTCTTCCTGGCTATCTCAGGACTCACATTGCTTATCATCGAGCTCTTCGCATGGGTTTCCAAGCTCAACGACCGTACCCGCACTCTTACCCAAGAGCTGGCGATTCTGAGAGAGCGATTCAACCACCAGCAAGCTGCGGCGAATGGGAACAAGGGCCCGTCCGAAACTGCAACATAGGCTTACGCGGCTGACCACGGGGAATCCCGTACCATTGGCATTTTCCCCCAGATCCGCGCTCCATAGGGCAATTCATATGATCCGGAAGGGGCAAGCTCGATGGGGAGTCGAGAAACAAGGGCGGTACACGGATTTGCGGGAGCGTTTTCGTCGATTTCCTGCGCCAGCTGGCTTGCAGCCGATAACGGAATGGAAACCCAAAGAGCCACCGCCCAAAACTCTCTTGCGCCGAGGCGCTTAGACCATTGCATGACTCCTCCGTAATATGCTGCGATGCAGGCTACTTAAGCCACTGGCGATTTCTTCATCGTGCGCCCGAACCCGCCAAAACCTGTGCCGTTGGGCTTAACGACTCCTGGGTGGGATTGATAAATTTCAGCGTTAACTCAATTGTGTAGCCAGGCGGAATGACCATGCCGTTTCCTGCCAGTTGCAGGAACGGCCGCCCGATGGGGAGAACCTGGCAGCTATAGCCATCTGCACCCACAAGGGGCACTCCGGCGGGACAGCGAGAACCAACGACACGGCGCGGGTTGCCGACCATTTCGTCCAGAACACTACAGTTATGCTGAACTAACGAAGGGGTTTCGCAGCGATTGGCACAACCTTGGAAGCCGCAGTGTTAGCGGTTTCTCCGAAGGAGCGCATTGTGGCTCCTACGATTGCCATTAGAAATCCCAGAAAAACGAGAACCGGGGCCAACAGCCACTCAGTCCACAATGGTTCGTCTTGATAGGGATGAAGAAACAACCAGCAGCCTATTGCTATCGTGGCTACTCCGATCAGAAGCAGCATATCTCGTCGGCTAAACATAAGGCCTCCCCACTGACGGCATTTTGTATGATTTAGCGATGCGTTCTACGCCCCTTCGCCAGAGCTGTCAGGGTCAGCCACAAGGCACGGGGGCATCGCCGATTAGGCGCTTTCTTATCATCGCTAGACGAACCGCGTCAGTGACCTACGTTACAGCGCGATGTGAGGTGTTTGCTTCTTCGCCTCGGTAGCGTCACGCTTCCCAGAACCCGACTTCTGGCCCGCGTCCCTGGGAGTCCGTCTGGCGACACAATTTCGCTGTGGCATTCACCCGACCGACCGTATGAGTCTGGTGCCCGAGCATCTCCGCCACGATTGGTTACGACTTGGCCTGCCTCGCCATACGCAGTCGCGAAGTTTTGGACGATCTTGGTTTGCTGCTGGCAGATAAGCCTGTCGCGTGGCACAATCTGACCTCGCGGCCCGTACTCATCTCGCAAGCATGTGCGATGCATTCCGGGAGGTACCGTGATTCGTCGATCGACCCTCGCATCTCTCGTAGTTCTGGCAACTTCATGGATTGCGTTTTCGCCTCTCTCGGCACCAGCGCAAGCGGCGGCAAATCCCGCGCAAGGGGCGGTGTGGGACCTTAAGCTTCTCTTCCCGGACAATATCGCATGGGAAAAAGAGCGCACCGCGGTCGAGGACTCTCTGCCCAGCCTTGCCCGCCTAAAAGGGACCCTAGGGAAAGACGCCGGGGGGCTGCAGGCGGCCTTAAGCCGTATCTCTCAAACGCGACAGCGGCTACAGCGGCTGCACGCCTATGCACAACTGAAGGCTGATGAGGATACCAGCATTTCGGAGAACCAGGCGCGGTTGCAATCGATCACCAACCTTCAGGCGCGTTTTGCGGAGGTTACCGCGTTCGTCAATCCTGCGATTCTGGCGATCGGTCGCGCTCGCGTGGAAGCGTTCGAGCGATCCGATCCAGGTCTGCGTCCCTACCGTCGGCAGCTAGAGATCATCCTCCGCCGGGCACCACACACGCTTAGTCCGGAAGCTGAAGGAGTGATTGCAGCAACCGCCGTGATGCGACAGCAGCCCGGAGACATCCACGACCTGTTCATGTATGCCGACATCCCATGGCCAAGCATCGACATCGACGGAAAGTCGCTGAGGCTCGATCCGCAAGGCTACTCCAGAGTGATGTACAACCCAGACCGCGAGGTACGCCGAAAGGCATTTGAGGCCCACTTGGCTACACTCACTACATACCAACGCACGTTTGGGGCCGTGTTGGCTGCGTATCTCACTGGGCCGGCATTCGAAGCTAAGGTGCGCCACTACCCCAGTTCGCTCGCGCTCATGCTGAGCGATGATGCAATGCCTGAAGGTCCGTTCAATACCTTGATGGCGGCAACGGACAAGGGCATACCAATCCTTCAGCGCTACCTTAGTCTGCGAAAACAGGTGTTGGGTGCGCAGGAACTGCATATCTACGACCTCTCGGTGCCGCTCGTTGCCGACAAGCGCCAGTATCGGCTCGACCAGGCGGAGAGCCTCATCCTGAATGCTATGGCTCCATTAGGCGACGATTACGTTCAGGGACTCGCGGCTGGATTTCAGAGCCATGTGATGCACGCGACGATTCAGCCCCATAAGCGGGACGGAGCTTACACGAATGACGAGAGCTATGGGACGCTGCCGTTTGTGCTCGCAAACTTCAGCGGCAACTTCGATAGCGTGTTGACAGTCGCCCATGAGTGGGGCCACTCGATGCACTCACAGATGGCACAGCAAGAGCAGCCGTTCGAACTGGCCGACTACTCGCCGTTTGTGGCAGACGCGCCATCGCTCACGAACGAAATGCTGTTGACCGACTACATGATTGCGCATGCGGTGACGCGGGAGGACAAGATCCTGACTTTGAGCCAAGCCATTGATCTGTTGCGGGCCTACTATTTCGCTGTAGCGCTCTACGCTCAGTTCGAACTCGCGGCGCACGAAGCCGCGGACCATGAAGAAGCGATGACGGGGCAACGCTTCGGCAAGATGTATTGCGACTTGCTGAAGCGCTTCTACGGTTCAGCTGTCGCGATAAGTGAGGCCGACTGTGCTGTCTGGGCCAATCTGCGGTCCGTGTACTGGGATTTCTACGTCTACAAGTACATGACGGCGACCAGCGCTGCCGCGTTTTTCGTAGAAGGGTTGGAAAGGAACGATACAGGTCTGCGTTTGCGGTACTTCGAACTGCTAAAGTCCGGTGGGTCGGACGACCCTTACGTGCTCCTCAAACGTGCAGGCTTTGATGCGGCGTCACCTACTTCTTACCAGCCTATGGTCCAGCGACTGGGCCGGCTAGTCGAGGAACTCGAGGCGACGCTGTCGCAGCCGGACGAAACCCGCGCTTCGGGCGCTGTCCAACCCTGATGTAGCGCCACGCCTTTCCCACTCCGTTCCTTTGCCGACGCTAATGGGCAAGCAGGAACTTGGCCCCAAACCGGCTTGTGGGACATGTGCCACAGAAAGATCTCGCCAACGACGTAATGGACCAGAAGAAGACTTCTGGGGCCTTTGGCCTCTCCCCGGCTTCGCGTAACTTCACGGTGGCAAGTCATCTACCAACTGGTCTGCTTCACATACAATCTCGTCGATTACCCGTCTAACCTTCGGTGATCGGTATAGATGCTGGCTGAAGGAAAGCTGGGCTGAAGTAACGGGGGCGGTCGTTATGCTGCTTAAACGCGTCATTGCGGTCCTGAGCCTGTTTGCAATATCGTTGTTGCCGACTTCCTGCCATTCTGTACTGCCTGGCAACGGCATGCCTCAGTCTAAGAACGAAGCGGCCAGCCGAAGACATATTCCGGCGGAGGACAGACTTGAAATTGAAAGCAGGAGGTTGGCGGGGCCAGGAGCCATTGACGCTTGCGCTACCAGGATGCGTCGGACATGCGCGCGGACCTGAAGCGGCTGAAGCGCGATACCGATTCCAGCCACTCACATATTGCTACCGGCGCATCGGTGGCGGCTGCCAGTGAAACTTCATCCGGGCGACGTGCGGTAAGCGCGTCTTCCCGGTGGAAGATAGCGGCGTTCGGCGCTGTCGCTCCGGTGGCGCTGGTCCTGGCTTACTTTCTGCGGCCGACGCTGCCCCCTCCCCGCGTCCCGGGGGACTGCCCAGTTGACCCGTGATGGCGCAGAGAAACTGTGCACCTTCCAAGTCCAGAACCGGCGAAAGCCGCCACGATGCCAGGCAATGACCGTCTCGGGTTGAACCATGGCCAGCGCCCAGCGCCAGTCGCTCCAGATTCCGGAAAGCCAGATCCACAACCAGCGGTCCACGGGAGTCAACTTGGGGCGCTTTCTCGCTGAACGCTGCAGCACACCGATTTGGTGCCGTAGCGCCAGGTTCTCCAACTCAAGGGCAGCGCGCGAACGGAAGATCGAGAGCAGAGTAGCAAAGAAGGTTGTAACGAGAATAGGCATCGGAAGCGAGTATTGTGAAGCAAGTATAATCCCTATCCTCTCAGGCAGATCCGGGTTTGCGAGAGGCACAGTTCCCCATGGACTTGAAAATCCTTGGCCAGTCCGGAAGACCCGATTCGCAACATTAAAATGCATTGCGTCCCTGCGCCTCGCTCTGTGGCCTGTACTTCAGCGTCAGTTCCTCGCCCCGCTTAATTCTTCGAGTGCTGTAAAAGTTGAAGTCTTTGTCGGCCACGAGATTAGGGTGGTCGGAATGATTGATATACCAGGCGGGTGTCAGGACGTTGAAAGTTCTGGGGCAGCCGTAGTATCCGTTCCTCAGCACGCAGAAGTCTGCATACAGCCTCTTTACTTCGCTGTACAGCCTGCAGTTCGGTCTCGATGCGCTCGGGCATGGAATCGAAGGTCATAGAGACTTCATAGACGCTCGGCTTCGGCGGTGAGGCGGAAGCGCTCTATGACGTCAGCGGCGCGCCGCTGCGCCGTTCGCGTCTCGATCTGGTGAAAACGCGCGAAGGTGAGCAGGTTGTCGCGGACGCTGAGCAGCAGGTCCACCGCGGTTTCCTGGATAACGGAGGCAATGCATCGGCGTACCTCGAGCGGACGCTTGACCACGTCGAAGCCCAACACAGACGCCGTACCGCCGGTCGGGTGGCTGAGCGTGGTCAGGATCTTGAGCGTAGTGGATTTCCCGGCACCGTTCGGCCCCAGCAAGCCGAAGATGGTACCTGGCGCGATGGCGAAGCTGAGGCCGTCCACCGCGCGAACGGGGCCGAATGTCTTGACGAGGTTGTGGACTTCGAGAGCGTAGGTCATGCGGAGCGTCCCATCGGTTGATCAGGTAATCGAAGCCACACGAGAGGTTCTGTGTATCACAGAAGGCGCGCGCGTCGGCAAGGTGCCGAGGATCAGAGAATGGCGGCGGGAATTCGCATAACAGCCTGTCCAGACGATGCTACGCCGCCCTGAGGAACAACGTCAACACGGAGGCACGCAGATTGTACCGAGCTTGTTGAAAACTCTCGGTGACTTTTGATTGTGTCAGTGTCTCCGTGCTATCGAATTCACCCCTTGCCGACGGGACGCCGGTGTTCGGCCCTCCAACGCTCGACATCATGCGATCCGACCCGCGATTCGTGGCGCTGCTGAACCGTATCAGAAGCCTTGCCCCTTCACGGAGAGCCGGAAATGCAGTTACCTGCAGACAGCGGTCAGTTTCCGACGTCACCTCACCATTGCCTATCCACGTTAAAGTGGGGTGCGTAACGGGCAAGACGGACGTCGCCAATAGCGCGTAGCTCATTTGCCCGAACGGGCTGAGCCGTTTGCGGCATCCACAGGCCGACGGCCGGCTGTTCCAGCACCTAAGCTCCATATCAGTAACCACTTAAATTGGCGATACAACACCCCGTTTTGTCCAATTGACTAGGATTCTATTTATGTCATAATCGTCGAGCTCTCCTGTTAGTCCTATCGCTGTCCATATAAATTTGCTGAATTTCAAGCTCGATGGACTGAGGCTCGATCCTTGTCGAAAGCCTGCCCCACCTCATGGCCGCACGCCAGCTGTCCGTCACCGATCGAGTGTGTGAGAGGGTCACAACATGTTGATGTCAGGTATCAGTTCACTTCTGTCGTCGTCGTTGAAGCTCCTTTTGAGATCGAATGGACACCAAGCAAGCGAAGGGCACCGCACTTCTCTTGGCTTGACACCTATAGCGAGTTTGCTGTTCGTGGCGCTCTCGATCGCAAGTCCGATACCGTCGCATGGCCAGTGCGGCACCACTTGGAAAGGCCCTGCTTCGGGAGGGCTCTGGAACGTAGCCGGTAACTGGAGCGCGGGTGTCCCGACGTCTTCCACGAATACTTGCATTGATAACGGCAACCCGCAAAATTCGGCGGTGACCCTAAACATTGGCGGTGCGCAGGCCGCTAATCTGACTATCGACAGCGACGATAGTTTGAGCTTCAATGACAACACCAATCTAACGATCAATGGAACGACGATCAGTAACGCCGGCAAGATTTCGCTGAATTCCAGCGGTGACAACACGGATTTGATATTGGCTGGCAACGATAGCGTCACGTTAAGTGGTGGCGGAACCTTGACGCTAAGCAACTTTACGACCAATCGGATTTATTCCGCAGGGGGCAGTGGATCCCTGACCAATCAGCAAACCATCCAGGGCGCCGGGCAGATTGGCGTCGGCCTGACGTTCCTCGCCAACTCGGGCACCATCAATGCGAACGTCTCGAACACGCTTTCCGTTGTGCCCAACAGCAGCGGAGTCACGAACACGGGCACCCTGGAGGCCACCACAGGCGGCACGCTCGACCTTCAAGGAACTTACACCAACACCGGAGGCACGATTAACGCCTCAGGAACGTCGTCGGTGGTAGAGCTGGATGGAGCTACGATCAACAGCGGTACCCTCAAAACCAGCAGCAGCGGAACGATTGAGACTATCAATAGCACGACCCTGAATGGCGTCACCTTGAATACCGGTACGAATTACGTGAACCCGGACAACACGACCACCACTTTGAAGGGGACCATCACCAATAACGGCACCATAGCGTTGAACTCCGGTGGCGACAACACCAATCTCGTGATCAGCGGCCCTGTCACTTTGACTGGCACCGGCACAGTGAACCTGGGCAACTCCTTCACTAACCGCATCTACTCCGGCAGTGGCAGCGATACTCTGACCATCAAGCAGGTTATTCAGGGCGCGGGGCAGCTCGGGGTGGGACTTACAACCCTGGTGAACCAGAGCACGGTTGACTCCAACTTCAGCGGTTCAACCTTACAGATCAGTCCCAACTCAGGCGGTGTCAACAACACCAGCGCGATTTTAGAAGCCACCAATGGCGCCACCCTGCAGCTTTTGGGCACCTATACCAACACCAGCGGCACGATTAAGGCGCTCAATGCGACTGCCGCTTCCACGGTGCTTTTGGACGGCGCGACTATCAACGGTGGAACCTTGACCTCGACCGGCAACGGAACGATCCAGACGCAGGGCAGCGCTACCCTGAACGGCGTCACTTTGAGTACCGGTACGAGTTATGTGATACCGGACAACACGACCACCACTTTGCAGGGAACCATCACCAATAACGGCACTATTGCGATGAACTCCGGTGGCGACAACACCAATCTCGTGATCAGCGGCCCCGTGACTTTGACCGGGACTGGCACGCTGAACCTGGGCAACTCCTTCACTAACCGCATCTACTCCGGCAGTGGCAGCGATACCCTGACCATCAAGCAGGTTATTCAGGGCGCGGGGCAGCTCGGCGTCGGACTTACAACCTTGGTTAATCAGAGCACGGTTGACGCTAATTTCAGCGGCTCAACCTTACAGATCAATCCCAACGGAGGCGGAGTCGCCAACACCAGCGCGATTCTAGAAGCCACCAATGGCGCCACCCTGCAGCTTTTGGGCACCTATACCAACACCAGCGGTACCATTCAGGCGGTCAATGCGACTGCCGCTTCCACAGTGCTTTTGGACGGCGCGACCATCAACGGTGGAACCTTGACCTCGACCGGCAACGGAACGATCCAGACGCAGGGCAGCGCTACCCTGAACGGCGTCACTTTGAGTACCGGTACGAGTTACGTGATACCGGACAACACGAACACCACTTTGCAGGGGACCATCACCAACAACGGCACAATTTCCCAGAACTCCGGCGGAGACAACACCAATCTTCTGATCAGCGGCCCTGTGACTTTGACTGGGACTGGCACGCTGACTCTGAGCGATAACGGCGCCAACCGCATCTACTCCGGCAGTGGCAGCGATACCCTGACCATCAAGCAGGTCATTCAGGGCGCCGGGCAATTGGGTGTGGGATTAACCAAAATCGTCAATTCCAGTATTGTCGACGCGGATTACTCGGGCGGAACGCTGACTGTGGATCCCAATAGCAGCGGCGGCCTCACCAATGCTGCCGGTACCCTCGAGTCCAGCAACGGAGGCATCTTGGCTCTGACTGGGGGTGGCCTGTTCAACAACAGCGGAGGCAAAATCGAGGCGATGACCGGTTCGACGACTCAGCTCAATGGAGCCAGCGTCAAGAGCGGCACGCTGACCACGGTCGGGACCGGCGTGATCGATGTCTACAACGGTTCAACGCTCAATGGCTTGACGATCAGCGCGGGCTCGAATGTGACGCTACTGGACAACAGCTCTACGATTCTAGTGGGAACCATCACCGACAATGGAACGCTGAATCTGAGCTCGGGCGGGGACAACACCGACATTCATCTCAGCGGAAACGTGACATTGGCCGGAACTGGCAAGTTGATCATGACGAATAACGGCGCCAATCGTATCTACGCGCCCAGCGGATCGAATACGCTAACCAACGGCATAACCATCCAGGGAGCCGGGCAGATCGGCCTCGCCTTCACCGGCGTAGTCAATAACGGGACGATCAACGCCAGCGGATCAGTGGGCATCGCTCTCGACACCAACAGTACAGGTCTCACCAACAATGGCACCCTCCAAGCGAGCGCCGGAGACACGTTGCATGTGTATGGCGGGCCTTTCAGCAACTTCTCTGGCAGCACCCTGACAGGCGGCAGTTACGTTTCCGCCGGCACACTGGAAATCGACGAAATCGGAAGCACCGGCGGCGAGATCGTGACTGACGCGGCGAACATCACGCTGAATGGCGGCACTTTCGTTGACTCGGGCGGTCACAACGTCCTCAATAACCTCGCTACCATTACGTCGGCCGGGTCGTTTACTGTGACCGGTGGCAGCAACTTCACCACCGCCGGCAACTTCACCAATAATGGAACCCTTACGGTAGGCACGGGCACCTCCTTCGTGGTGAATGGCAACTTGACCAACTTCGCGGGCACCACGCTCACCGGCGGCACCTACAATGTCGGCGGGACGCTGCAATTCAACGGCGCGAATATCGTTACCGACGCCGCCAACATCACCCTCACCAGTTCGACCGGGAAGATTGTCAACCAGACATCAGTCAACGCATTGACTAACCTCGCGAAGATCAACAGTGGTGCAAGCTTCGGCTTGTCCGGCGGGGCAAACTTTACGACGGCTGGAAACTTCACCAACAATGGGACCCTGTCTCCTGGCACGGGCACCAAGTTCGTAGTAAACGGGAACCTGACCAACTTCTCCGGCACCACGCTTACGGGTGGAACTTACAACGTTGGAGGCACATTGCAGTTCAATGGCGCCAACATCGTCACCGACGCCGCCAACATCACCCTCACCGGTGCGGCCGCGAAGATCGTCAACCAGACCTCCACAAATGCGCTGACCAACCTCGCGACGATCAACAGCGGTGCGAGCTTCGGCTTGGCCACCGGGGCAAACTTTACGACGGCTGGAAACTTCACCAACAATGGGACCCTGTCTCCTGGCACGGGCACCAAGTTCGTGGTGAACGGAAACTTGACCAACTTCTCCGGCACCACGCTTACCGGCGGAACTTATGTTGTTGGAGGCGCATTGCAGTTTAATGGCGCCAACATCGTGAACAATGCCGCGAATATTACCTTGAACGGCACGGCGTCGAAAATCGTTGATCAAACCCAGGCGAACGCACTGGCAAACTTCGCCGACAACAATGCGTCGGGTAGCTTTACACTCGCCGGAGGTAAAACCTTCACCACGGCCGGCAGCTTCAGCAATGCCGGCACGGTGCTGGTGTCCAAAGGCACCACGCTTACGATGGGTGGCACAGGCAGCTATACGCAAACCGGCGGGCAAACCACGGTTGACGGGAAGATGGTTGCCACGACTCCTGGCGCCATCGATATAAACGGCGGCTCGGTGTTTGGAAATGGCGGAAACTTCACGGGCAACGTCGCCTCCAGCGGTGCGTTTAACATTGGAGATGCGCTGCTGCAAGCCGGCAAATTGACGGTCACCGGCACCTACACGCAAGCCCCGGCCGGCAACCTCAACATTGATATCGGTGGCAAGACGGCGGGGACCCTCTACGACCAATTCGTGATCACCTCGGCGGCAACGCTGGGAGGAACGTTGAATCTGGATTTGATCAATGGTTTCACACCCACGATTGGCAACACGTTCGATATCATGAACTTCGCCAGCGAAACCGGCAACTTTGCTACGATCAACGGCACGGCCATCAATGGGAGCGAGCACTTCCAGGTGGTTGTCAATCCGAAAAATATAACTCTCGATGTGGTCCCGGGGCCGTCCGCCTTCTACGCGGGGAATCTTGCTTCGCACCCCGCAATCAACACGCCCACTCCCGAACCGTCTAGCTTGCTTCTGATGGGAGGCGGATTGCTGGCCGCTCTGGCCTCGTATCGCAGACGGTTGGGAAAGTCGTAATCTAATCAGTAGAATCTGGGAACGACCCACATGCATAGGCAAGTTCAAAGTGTTGCAGGTAGGTCTGACTCATCGCCGCGGTGATCGAACTATTCCAGTAGGGTGTGCTCCGCAAAGACCTCTGCAGGTCGCAACCTGTTATGACTCCTGCTGCAGATTTGAGCCTTTGCCTGCGGTCGACCAAAGAACTGTGTTCAGCGTTCTCGCTTTGTGCGAAGCTGATCTCTCATGTCGCCTCTTCGATGCATTTGGCAGTGTTACTTCAGCCCCAGCCTTACGGCGCTCTGGGAGCTGCTGCTCGATGGATTGCAGTTCCTGAGTGTCGCCGCCCGTTCGCGAACGGCCGTTGCAGCGGAGGTCTTGTTCTTACGTAAGTAACTGGCTTACTACCGAGATCACCAGATCCGGCCTCGCCGCCTGAGCGATGCGGCACGCCTGTCGTTGGTCCTCTGGTCCCGGCTTTTCGACTGGAAAGAAGCGCTCATGGTGGTTGCCCCGGGGACCTTTGTGCGCTGGCATCGCGGGGGTTTCAAGCGGTACTGGCGCTGGAAGTCACGCGGCGGGCGGCCGGCGCTTCTCAAGGACCTACGCCAGCTCATCGCTCGCATGGTGAGGGAGAACATCACTTGGGGACAGGAGCGCGTGGCTGACGAACTCTCCCTCAAGCTCGGCATTCTGGTTTCACCACGGATGATATGCAAATACTGGCCCCTGCAACCGATGGGACCCGGCAGAGACGGACCCCCTCGCAGCACTGGAGAACGTTCGTCAAGAATCATGCCCAAGGAGTCTTGGCCTGCGATTTTCTGGTTGCCGTGACGGTCCGGTTCCACGTGCTGTTCGTCTTTCTCGTGATGGAAGTCGGCAACCGCCGTATTCTGCACTACAACGTGACCGCGCATCCCACCGCAGACTGGACACGGCAGCAGTTCCGGGAAGCCATTCCCAGTGACCATGGTTATCAGTTCGTGATCCACGACCGCGATTCGATCTTCTCGCGGGAGTTGGACCAGCAACTGAAGAGTGACTTTGGTCTGAAGGTTTTGCGCACACCTGTGCGGACACCGACAGCGAACGCTTATTGTGAACGACTGGTCGGCACGATGCGCCGCGAGTGCCTGGATTTCATGATTCCCTTGAACGAGCGCCATCTCCGGATGACGTTGTGTCCTTGGGTCGCCCACTATAACAAAGGACGGCCGCACTCCAGCCTGGGACCAGGCATTCCAGAGAAATCCTCGAACAGCCCTTTGACAGGATCGAAAAAACACCGGCACAGATTGCCACGAGATTGTGAGATCAGAGCGAACGATATTCTGGCCGGTCTACATCACGAATTATCACGAATACTGGCTGGAACAGCACGTCGATTGAGCTGTAGGAGGTTTTTGCGGACCACACCGGCCGCGTCATTTGCCAGTAATGTTTCCGTAAAAGGTCCAAGAATCCAATGCCACGCAGACATGTTTGTGAGGTCCTGAATGACTCTGCGCGGTAGTGTTGCAAGTTTCAAATGCAGACAAGTTTGTCGCCGAGCGTCTGTCGTGCGTTCTTAAGCTGCCGGCTCGAAAAGGCTGTCGATGAACTGCCGTCGCGATAGGGTTCGGGATGGCCTGATCACGCCAGCGTCCGCGGAACTTTTGTCCGGCGTCCTGCGTACCTTTTTCACACGATGGAGCAGTATTCGTCAGACCATAGGAGCGCAATCCGATGCCCGCAGTGCAACCAACAGAGTTCCGCTATACGCGAGCAATCATCACCTTCTTCGCGGCTTACGTAATTGTCACCCTCCTCGCCGTCGCTCTGTCCATAGCTGCCGAAGCCGCCATGCACAACCCTCCCACACGCGACATGGTCCACAGTCCTTCCTATGTCTTTGCGGAAAAGTTGTTCCCGATCATCAATGTATTGGTTTGGACTGCCTTCAGCTGGGTTTACTTCAAGTTTCGCCGCAGCGCTCCGGTTCTTTCCAGGGAAGCTCTCACCTTGGGCGCCTTCTGGCTCCTTTTCGCAATTCTTGTGGACTACGTCGGCTTCGTCCTCATCAAAAATCCGATTTCTTTAAGCGCCCACGACTTCTACATCGGCCAGTTCCCGTGGATTTACCTCATCTATCTCGCCATCCTCGTCAGTCCGATTCTCTACGCCACCTTGCGCTCAAAACGCGCGATCTGACGCACAACCTCAGCAGGAGTTTATAGCAGGGCCGTTGAAGCAAGATAGACCGGTGGTTGGCGATAAATCCCCATGTCGTAGGTAATCCCGGCTGAGCGACCTGGTTCCAGATAGGGTTCGGGATGTCCTGTTCGCAACAGTTATCCTCTACATGGCTCACCGTGTAGGCTAGTCGCGTCCATGAACATCCAACAAAAGCTCGCGGAGCTTCAGGACCGAGGTTTCTGCATATTACCGGCTCACTTTCATAAGCCTTTGCTTGATGCGTGCCGCGAAGCGTTTTGGCCGACGCTCCTAACTTATCTGGCGGACAATCACGAAAACTCTAATCGCGGTCATTGTCGCCACTTTGTGCCGATGCCATTCGTGCCGCCATGCTACGCCCCGGAGTTTTTCTTCGACACCGGCGTGCTTGGGATTGTGCGTGGCGCAATGGACGACAGAGTGGTTGCAGACCAATGGGGGTGCGACCTGCCGATAGAGGGCTCCGCCTACCAAGCATTTCATGCTGACTATCAGCGTCCATTGTTTGCCGAAGCCCCTGAGATGCAGTTGCCCGCTTATATGCTGAACGTCAGCTTTGGCCTCCTACGAATAACGGCTGTAAACGACCCCATAGAAATAGTACCCGGCACTCACCGGAGGCAAAGAGAACAAGCTAAGCGGCTTATTGAGGTCGGGGAACTCAAAGCAATTACCGTTCCGTTGGAATTGGGAGACGTTCTAATTCGCCATCCTTGGTGCCTGCATCGAGGGACGCCAAACACGACCGACGTACCTCGACCTCTCCTGACTGTTCGTTATGTTCGCCGCTGGTACGTCGATAACAGTCGCGAGGTCAATTCCATTCCACTAGACGTTTGGCAGTCGCTAGACTCTGCCCAGCAGAGTGCAATGCGTTTCCCTATCGGGCACTGATGAGCGACCTTGGTTCTACTAAGTATTACGGACGATAAATCCCCATATCGCAGGTAATCCCTGATGAGTCGCCTGCTTCGAGTCAGGTCGCAGGGCCTGGTTCACGATCTGGCCGCCTCCGGCCACCGTTCCATTCAACACACTGGTGACGAACATTGCGCCAAGCGGGAACAGCCGGATGAACTCGAAACGGTCAGAATAATTCGGGGCTATACTTTGTCTGCTTGGCCTTTGTTGAAGGCCCTCCCTAAGAAGGGTCGAGGCATGAGGAGACTGCACCGCCTCGGGTACGTGATTGGGGAAAGGCGCTTCGACTGGGTGGTTTGGTTTGTGCCCGGTGGTTTGTGCCTTTGACAACGAAAATCGATCCCATTAGACTGCCCTCGACGAAGTGGGATGAGACCAGGGAAAGGGAGATTTGGTCTATGAAACCACCCGATCCGTGTGAGCCCTTAGAGAAACTAGTTGACAAGCTCAATGAACAACTCGATGCTCTCTGCTCTCAAAGCCAGGAGCACCTGTTTCTCGAAGGCCTCATAGACCTTCGTGGCCTGACCGAGGCGACGCGAGCGATGCTCAAAGACGCAGAGGGAAGGTTGGCGAACTGCCGACGGCATCCCGCACCACCATCCAATCGGCCATTCCTGGTCACGTTCACTGATCCTAACTGTTCACGAGGTAGCGCGGAGGCTCACCAAGGCCCACTGCGAACACCCGTTTGGCAGCGAATCGTTGCATATGCAGGCCTTGGTGTGCTCGGCTTGAGTCTTGGCTACGCTATTCAAGAACATCGGGTTATTCAGAGCTTGGCGGTACAGAATGAACATGAGTTTGCTTCCCTCAACGCTACCCGTAGTCAAATCGCTAGTCTCACAGCGACGGTGACGGCGTTGGGCGCTCGCCCTGAGTTGACGCTTGCTCCGGTTGCGGATACCACCATTGACCACCAAACCGCCAGCGCTCCCCAGCGTACCCAGGACCGACGTGTCAGACAACGCCAATCGGAATCCGATGCGCACGGCAAAGCTATTGAAGATGCGCGCCGCTATGGTCAGCTGGAACTGGCATCGATGTCGAATACCAACATCCCATCTACAACAGGCGCAAATCAGGCGTCAACGAATGCCGATGCACAAGTACGTCTGGATCGAGATCACGCTCGATTGGGTTTCCAGAGGCATTATTGGTTTTGGAAGGCGAGTATAGGGCACGAGGCACACAGAATTAGTAGCCTCGCCACGGTACCGATCAGGGAAGCATTGCGACGCCAAAAACCAGCCAACTGACGCATCCGATGCGTAACGTCGTGCTCCGTCCGCGGCCGTAAGGCCCAGGGGTCCGAGGGACTACTCCAAAATTGCCTTCTATCTGCAGACGTCGCAGGTCGCGGACATACCCGTCGATGGTTTTGGCGTGATCTTCCTGCCTTTTGTGTTGCTGGACGATCTCCTGTTGAGTCAGATTCGGGTGTTTCTAAAAGACCTCGGCATGACGAACTCCAGTCGATTCGAAAGAAATTATCTGGTCACGGAGCCACCGTTGCATGCACAAAGATAACGTCCATGTCGTCGTTGGGACGACCGAAGGCCTTGCCATTCGCAGTAAAAGCTCCGTAGAAGTTCAGGCCCGCTGACTTCAGTTGCTGGTAATCGCCGAGCAGTCGCTGTTTCGGATCAGCATCGTCAGCCACCGACGTTCGAAATTGGTACAGAAAGGCGTCCGCGAAGGACAGTGCCTTGTCCGTGCTCGTCGCCAGGTGTGCCGTGAGTTGCGGTTTCATCTTGTTCTTGACCCCGTCGTCGTCGCAAGTGTCGTAGAGGACACCGATTACCCCGTTGCTGGCCACCGCTATCGAGGGTAACGCCGCGTCGGTCGTAGGATTGACGACTCCGAAGTTGGCGAGTTTCATTCCGTCATTGCCGTCATCGATCATGCGATACACAAAGATCCCGCCCGCGATGTTGGGAGCGGGGGTGCCGCCGTTCGCGACATACACGTCTCCGAAGATTTGCCCCACCTCGAGGTGGGGGTCAACCGCGACGTGATCGCGACCTCCTCGCAAGGCGTTAATCGTGCAGAATTTCGGCGTTGGTTGAACACTGCGGAGGATGGTTGTGACTACGGTGCCTGTATTTTGGCCGAGCGGGCATCCTTTCTTTCCCGGCAAACACCACGACAGACCGCCGTCGAGCGAGCGGTTCAACATGAGGGCAATTCTCACGCTCCCGTCGCGATACTGAGCAAGTTGCACCTGGTAAAGGCTATACATGGCCCCGTTATTGGGATCCTTCGCCAGCCTGTGACCCATGTTGATGTCGGCGTTGACATCGCCACCGCTGAGCAGGTCTGAGGTGAAGTCGGGCGGCCGGATCTTGCCCAGCGCCGCCGAGATGCGCGAAAACGAGTTGGCCCGATGAAAGGCCTGGTATCCGGCGTAGGCGTTGTCCTGTGCCAGTCTGCCGGGGTCAGGATTCACCAGCAGCCAGGGCTGATCGGACTCGCCGGCATGGAGGAGATTGGTTTTCTGCGCGACGCCGTTCTTATCCAGGAACCACTTCCAGCTCGCCACCATGGTGGGGTCAATTGCCGTGGCGCTGTAAATGTCGCCCGGAGACTCAACCTGCGGGTGAATGTCCGCACCGGGTGAGGTCAGAAAGGAGCCAGTCAGGCGATTGTCGCGGCCATAGTCGATCGTCTGGTCACATGGGCATCCCACCGCATCTTTGACCTTCGGAGGAATGGGAATCGTGAAGTACTTCGTCCATGTTCGCCCTTGGTTGGTGGAGTACCAGATCGGCGCGAGCGAAACGGCCGCCGCAGGCCACGAGCCGGAGAAGGAGACGATCGCGATTTTATTGGTGTCCGCCGGATTGATGGCAATGCTGGGCTCGCTGTCGCCAAACTTGTCGGTGAGACAAAGCTTGGGATCCGTGTTACTCACTACCACGTCCGCGAGGAAGATGTTGGTGATGCCGGGCGGTATGACCTCGACTTCGGGCGCAGTAACGATGATGCAGTCTGCGTGAGCAAGGCTAACGAGGGCGCAAAGCAGGAACGTGAGGGCAGCGAAGATAAGCGAGTGGCACTTCATGAAACACCTCCTACACCGGCTTCTCGCGCGCCATGGTGGGAAGCCGGAGAGCGGCACGCATTTCGGATTGCGAACCGTGCTGAAAGGCCCAGTTACGGAACACCTATGAAAGAAGTCCGAAAGGATCTCAACTAGGTGAGAGCGGCCTCTCACGGGCCGATGCGCCGCTGAACGGGCGCCTTATGAAGCAGGAATTGTAGCCCAGTCTTTTCGCAGGTACCACAAGAAAATCCGACTCCGGCACTGATTGGCTATCCGCCATGATTTCAAACGCCATCGTTGGCGTTTCCTCTGGCACATCCCCGTTGACACGCTTGGAAAGACCACCTACCGCACACCAATCCTAAGTTGTTGGAGCAGTCTCTGTGCTGGTGCGAAACCCGTGAGGTAAGCGTTTTGTTTTTGCAGTGAAATTCAACCTTGAAAGGAGAAATATCACATGTCAGAAACAAGCACGCTCATCTCATGCACTGGCAAGATCCGCGGGCGGAACTCGCACAGATTCCAACTCCGCCGTCAACAGCAACCCACGTTCCGATCCCTCACGCTGCGGTCGTAGAGGCCCTAGTCGAAACCTTGAGTCACCGTCAAATTTCCGTGGTCGATGAGGAGTTCGCCGTATCGAAGGACGGAATGGAGATGTTCGGCGTCCTGGATTTGGCCACTGGTTTTGAAGGATGCCGATTTCATGCCGACTGGCCGATTATGCCGATACCATCTGGGCCCCGAGTGCATTCCTGAATATCGGCACTGAGTTCTTCGCTTCACAGTGGGATTTTGTTCGGCATAATCCTCCTATCTTTGTCCTGGCACGAGAGCCAGGAAGCGGAGGATAGAAATGCTAGATACTGCTTTGCCGGAGAGACAGATTCGAGGCAATCCGTTGGTGTCGCATCTTCGAACATTTGCGACGTGCCTGATGGATAGTGGTTATCGTAAGAAGACGATTCAGGACAAGTTGTACTTGCTCGCCGCGCTCGGGTGGTGGCTCGGAAGACGCCAGCGCGTAATTTCGCAGCTTGACGAGGGCCTCATAGGCGCTTTTGCCAAACAGAAGCGGCGAATTCACGCTCTTGATTTGCCAACTCTGCGCCAGTTCGTTGATCACCTGCGAAAGCGTAACATCATCCCTCATCGCAAGCTGGCTCCTGATAAATCACCTTTAGCGGGCATCCTAGGCGCATATGAGCAGTATCTGCGCCAAGAGCGAGGGCTCGCTCCTTGCACAATCCGCCGCCACCAGTCTTATGCTCGGATGTTTCTCATCGAGCGGTTCGGAAAGAAACCGCTCGTTCCTATCCTAAGGAGATAAAAGCGTCTGATATTTCCAAGTTTATCCTGCGGCATTGCCCGTGTGTCAGCCTTAAGACAGCCCAGTGGATAACGACAGCTCTCCGCTCTTTCTTCCGATTTCTGTTTCAGAAGAGGAATATCGACACCGACCTGGCAGCTTCCGTATTAGGAGTGGCGCATTGGGAGCAGGCCACCATACCCAAGTACATCAGCTCAGAGGAAGTCCAGCGCGTGCTAAGTGCCTGCGATCGTGGAACCTCGATTGGCCGCCGTGACTACGCCATCCTTCTTCTGCTTGCCCGTCTTGGCCTTCGTGCTGGCGAGGTCGTTGCTCTGCAGCTTGATGACATCAACTGGAGGACAGGCGAAATCCTCATTCGGGGCAAGGGGCTGCGTCAGGATTGGATGCCCCTGCCTGAAGATGTGGGCAAGGCTCTTGCGTCATATCTTCGGCGAGATCGCCCTGCATGCCACACACGCAGGCTGTTCGTTTGCATGAAAGCCCCACACCGTGGGTTGGCTGCTAAGGGGACATTGCCGACGATCGCTCGTTGCGCAATCGAGCGTGCAAAACTAAATCCTTCCTCTAGCTAAAGGCTGTTGCAAAACCCCGATTCTTCAATTCGGCGCTTGAAAGCCGATAATTTCGTGGGGAAGGTTGCTCGATGGCGTTGGTCTGAGTTGCCGGCTTGAGCGGTAACTCGCCAAGGCCTCGTCGGTTTTCGGTGGCCCATGGGTCCCCGAGCCGGGAGGAGCAAGATGGTCTGCAGTCAGTGCACCGTCGAGGAGCAGAGATGGCCAAGGTCCAGCGCGAGCCGAATCGAACTCTATGCTGGTGACAACCGGAACTGTGGGCGCGTCGGACGCGGGTTCTCTGCCTCGATCTAACCATGGTCCCGAGCTGACAACCTGCCACGGGTGGTTCAGACCAACTACCTGAGTAAAGCTGAGAAACAGACACACCAGGGCGCAGCCGACGAGGGTTAGGGAAAACCATAGTTTCATCGCGAATCCGCCTCGCGGGCACGCTGCAAATTGCGCTCCTTATTCAACTCCGCCAGTTCGCGCAAGCATTGCTGCATTTCTTGCCAAGCGGCCACCCCTGCTCGCGTGGCCTCCTCCGCTGCCTGGGGAACATAGTAGCCGGTGGTCTTGCCCTTCTCCCCGCGGTAGCTCACATTCAGATGCGGACCATGCTTGGGTCCATCTCCCTGACAATGGCAACCCGCTCGTCCGCAGGTGCGGTAGGTTTCCGAGAGCGTTCCGAAGATGGCGATCCCGGCCAGACGTTGAATCTGGCTCAGCAGTTTGCGTCGTTGGGCAGCAGCATCAACCGATCTGGCCATGGCTCCTCCGACGCACTTGATAGCGAGCGATGGAAAACAGATTCTTGGTAATCACGCACCAGCCCACGTAGCGCTGAAACCCAGGCTCTCCTTTGTAGGTGGCTCGCCGCATCGAGAAGGGATGCTTCAAGGTGCTGATGGTGGCTTCACAGCCGGCCCGCCAACGTAGCGCTCGCCGGAACCAGCGCTGCTTCTGCTGCCGGGCTCGCTGGGTGGAGAGGCGTCCGCGCGCCGGCAGCGCCACCTTCTTCACGCCGAGGGCTTGCGCCTCCTGCTCGTTCTTGGCAGAAAAAAATCCCCGGTCGGCGGTGGCCATTTCCGGCGCTCGCCCGAAGCAGGCCTGGTGGTGTTGCAGGGCCGGCATCCAGGCCGTGCTATCCTCCGGATTGCCCACCAGAACTTGGTAACCGCTCACGATCCCGTTTTCTACCTCGTCGATGCGCACCAGCCTACCAAACTCGTTCGGCTTATGCGCTTTCCCTTTGCGAATGACTTCGGTGTGCGGTTCGAACAGACTCAGGACTTTGCCTTCTACGTGGCAGTTTCCTCCCCACACCCGTTGCTGGGTTTGTGTCATCACCTTCTCCACCAAAGGAAGAAAGTGCCGGAGCTGGCCGATCTGGGCTTCGACTCGCAGGGGTTTGCCCAGCACTTTCAGCCGCCCCTTCCCCCAGCGTTGCAGCACCTGGCTGGCCTGTCGCACCACGCCCCGGGTCAGCCCCAACAACTTCTGGTAACTGTCCCGCATGCGGTGCTGGTTGACCTCGGTCAGGGACTTGGCGGCGCGGCTGATTTCCAGCAGACGATGTTTTACCGCGCGCCCGTGATCGACCACGTCCAGGGCTCCCTTCCTACACTCGGCGGCAATGCGGTGCAGGCTGCGGCTGAGCACCCGGATGCCATCGCCCAAAAGCGAGCTGTCGGTGGGGTAGTGAACGTTGCTTTCCACAACCGTCGAGTCGGTGCGAAGCTTATCGCCCCGGGCCACGCCCTTGCTCGCAAGCCAGGCCGACCACCCGCTGATGAATCGTCTTCGGTGACCGCCGGACTCAGCAGGGCAAAGGTGCGGCTGAAGGTAGTGAAATGGGGTGTAGCCTCGGCATCGAAGTGAGTGAAGCGACGGTACACCAGGTTGCTGCGTAACTCCCGTTCCAGGTCGCGGAAGCTCCAGCCCTTCAGGTGCTTCATGACGCAGCAACGCAGCAGACGATCGGGGGCTATTCCGTCCCGTCCAGTACGCGTCGAAAGAGGGTAACGGGTGGCCAGACATTGGCGGACCAAGTCGACCAAGGCGGGATCCTCCAAGAGCTGATCGACGGGATCGAGCAAGTCATCCTTGAGCAGGGCGGCTTGCTGGGCCAAGGGGGAGTAGAAGAGCCAGGCTTGATGGGAAGTGGAGCGAATCATAACGTACTCGAATATATCGAGTAAGACAAGAGACTGTCAAGAAGAAACAGCGAAAGCCTGCATTTTCTTGAAGGAAATCTGCGAGTAAATATGAGCGAAGCTACAGATCTGCCACAGTGCTGCGTCAGCAACCTGCGTCAATCAAGGGGTTGAGCCCTGCGTTTTGCAACAGCCTTTAGCTA
>CAVRMO010000016.1:0-505173 GCA_963722405.1 uncultured Acidobacteriaceae bacterium | reverse complement strand
CACCTATCGCCTACGCCGGAGATGCAATAGAGCAGTGTTTCCGGTCGAGTTTGGCGATTATGACGCATGGTAAAATGGCCTCCGGGAGACGTGTGTTTTGATTGAGCTGGCACCGTCCATCTTGTCGGCCGATTTTGCTCACCTTGGTGATGCCGCTAACGCAGCGGTGCGAGGCGGGGCTTCGGTCATCCATTGCGATGTGATGGACGGGCATTTCGTCCCCAATCTGACGATTGGACCGCCGGTGGTAGCGTCGTTGCGCAAGGCGGTGGATGTTCCCCTCGATTGCCACCTCATGATCGAGAACCCGGACGAGTTCATCCCGGCGTTCGCGGATGCGGGAGCAAACTGGATTTCGGTGCACCAGGAGGCCTGCCGGCACCTGAATCGCAGCCTCGAGCTGATTCGCAGCCACGGATGTAAGGTCGGCGTAGTCCTAAATCCGGCGACTCCAGTGCAGACCCTGGGAGAGGTCCTGGATATCGTTGATTACGTGCTGATTATGTCAGTCAATCCGGGATTCGGGGGGCAGAAGTTTTTGCCCGCCACGCTGGAAAAAGTACGGAAGTTGGCGACTATGAGGGTGGCGAAGGGTTTGAACTTTCGTATCGAGATCGATGGCGGGATGTCGCTGGAAACCATTGGAGCGGCAGTTAGGGCAGGGGTCGAGATTCTAGTCGCAGGGAGTGCCGTGTTTTCTCACGGCAATCCGACAGTCAATGTGGAAGAACTGCTGAAGGCGGCCCACGAAGCAACGCTTGTGCGGGTCTAGTTCGTCAAGTTCTGAGAGTTTCTAAAGGTGGTAAGGATGTTTCGTCGCGTTCTCTTGATTGCTCTGATGACGAGCACGATCGTTTTTGTAGCCTGCACCAACAAGAAAGTCTCCAACCCTATCGCCAACGTCAACTCCAAGCAGCCAGACAAGGTGCTGTACGACCGTGCCATGGACGCCATGAAGCACAACAAGTTCGATATTGCGCGGTTGAGCCTGCAGACGCTGATCAATACCTATCCCGATTCGGAGTATGTGGCCCGCGCCAAGCTGGCCATCGGCGACTCGTGGTACGCCGAAGGCGGATCGGCCGCCATGGCGCAGGCGGAGAGTGAATACAAGGACTTCATCACCTTCTTCCCGAACATGACGGAGGCGAGTGAAGCGCAGATGAAGATCGCCAACATCCACTACAACGAAATGGAGAAGCCCGATCGAGACTACACGCACGCCAAGCGCGCTGAGGAAGAATATCGGCAGTTGATCATGCAGTTCCCCGACAGCCCCATGGTGCCGGAGGCCAAGAAGAGGTTGCTGGCGGTGCAGGAGGTGTTGGCGGAGCGGGAATTCATGATCGCGCACTTCTACTACACGCGCGACTCGTGGCCGGCTGCGATAGCACGATTCAAGTCGCTGACGGACACCTACCCGCTGTACAGCGGATCGGACGAGGCGCTGTTCGAAATGGGTGGGGCCTACGAAAAAGAGGCTGATTTGCTGCGCAGGTCCAGATTGGCCGAAGCCGCTAAAGGGCCGCTGATCAAGACCTATATCGACGACGCTGCCGCGGCTTACGATCGGATTCTCACTCGTTATCCGGAAGAAGATCGAGCGGACGATGCCAAGAAACGACTGGAAGCGCTGGGCAAACCGATACCCAAGGCCACGCCTGAAGCCATCGTGCTGAACAAAAAGGAGCAGCAGAGCCGGGGTTCGCTCAGCACCTACGGCAAGCTGATGGAGAACTTCAAGAAGGGACCGGATGTGTCGGATGCCGCCAAGGTGGGTGAGCCGACACTGGTGGATCCAAAGCAGTCCAGCGCTCCGGAGATTGTGCGGTCGGCGACGGCCCAGATGGTGTCGTCGTTATCGGCCGCAACTGCGGGGACGGCGAAGGCTGGAACCGGAACGGCCCCGCCTCCGGAGAACGCCGCTACGCCTCGGTCAGACGCAGCTGCGGCACCGGGCGATGCGCCCGGCAGTGGGTCGGGCTCGGGTGCTTCGACGGGCGCCGCGGTCGAAGTAATCAACACTCCTGGCGCAGCTACGCCGGCGGCCGTTATGCCTGCGGCTGTTGCACCCTCCGCGGCTGCACCGGACAATTCAGGAATCCAGGAGTTGGGGAACGATCTCCCGCCAGCGGCTAAGCCTGCGGCGGACCCAGCGCCGTTACCTCCGACGCAGGTGAACGACGCTCCGAAGGCTGCTCCTCCCAACGACTCGGCCCCAGCAGCTGCGGGCACGACTCCGACGACGGCTGCACCGACGGACCCGACAACAGAAAGCTCTTCCAAGAAAAAGAAGAAGCACCACTTCCCGTTCTAAAGTCATGTGATATCGACTTGCGGCCGTCGCTGAAATGCGGCGGCCTTGTTCTTTTGGGCGCGTTTTTCGATGGCTCGCAATCCTGTAATATCAAAGGAGTAACGAGCTCCCTGAACGGACACGAATGCCTCACGATCTCCCCAAGGCCTATGAACCTGGCGCCATAGAACCGCGCTGGGCCGACTATTGGATCCAGGAAAAGCTGTTCCAGGTCGAGACGCCCGCCGCGGACTCCACTAAGCCTGTTTTCACGCTTACGCTGCCACCGCCCAACGTCACCGGCCGCCTGCACATGGGCCACATGCTCAACCAGACGGAGATGGACATCGTCGTCCGCTGGCACCGCATGCGGGGTTTTGTGACACTTTGGATCCCGGGCACGGACCACGCCGGCATTGCGACGCAGGTGATGGTGGAACGGCAACTTGCGGCTGAGGGCAAGAGCCGTCGGGACATGACGCGCGAGGCGTTCATCGAGCGGGTATGGAAGTGGAAGTGCCAGTATGGCGGCGCCATTCTCGAACAGATGAAGCGACTGGGCGCATCGGTGGATTGGTCGCGCGAGTTCTTCACGATGAACGACCAGCTTTCGCGCGCGGTGCGCGAGGCCTTCGTGCGCTTGCACGAAGAGGGCCTGATTTATCGCGGAAAGTACATCGTCAACTGGTGCCCGCGCTGTGTTACGGCCGTGTCGGACCTGGAAGCCGTCCACGAGGACACTCCGGGGAAGATCTGGGAGATTCGCTACCCGGTGGTGGGAGAGAAGGGTAGTTACATTATCGTCGCGACCACGCGTCCAGAGACCATGCTGGGCGATACGGCGGTGGCGGTGAACTCGGCGGACGAGCGCTACAAACATCTGCACGGCAAGAAGGTGCTGCTGCCGCTCATGAACCGAGAGATTCCGATCATCACCGACGACATTCTGGCTAACCCGGAATTCGGTACGGGAGCGGTAAAGGTGACCCCGTCGCACGATCCCAATGACTTCGAAGCTGGACTACGCAATGCGTTGCCGCAAGTCGAAGTGATCAACGAGCTGGCGCAGATGAACGAGAATGCCGGGCCTTACGCGGGACTGGATCGTTTTGAAGCGCGCCAGAAGATCGTCGAAGACCTGGAGAAGGGTGGCTACCTGGTCGGCGCGAAGGACTACGTCGTGCCGCTGAGCAAGTGTGACCGTTGCAAGACGATCATCGAGCCGCGGCTTTCGACGCAATGGTTCGTGAAGATCCAGCCACTGGCCGATCGGGCGATCGAGGTGGTGGAGAAGGGCGAGGTGAAGTTCGTTCCGGAGAACTACGCCAAGACGTATTTCGAGTGGATGCGCAACATTCACGACTGGTGTATTTCGCGCCAGTTGTGGTGGGGGCATCGGATTCCGGCGTGGTACTGCCAAGGTTGTGGCGAAATGATTGTGGCGCGCGAGACTCCCGCAGAGTGCACGAAGTGCGGCGGCAGCAAGCTGGAGCAGGACAATGACGTGCTCGACACATGGTTCTCGTCGGGACTGCTGCCCTGTTCGGCACTGGGCTGGCCGAACGAGACTCCGGATCTTGACGCGTTTTATCCGACCTCATTGCTGGTGACTAGCTTCGACATCCTCTTCTTCTGGGTGGCGCGCATGATCATGATGAATTGCCACTTCATGCGCGGGCACAAGCACGGTGATGTCCCTTTCCGCACGGTGTATATCCATGCGCTGGTGCGCGATGCCGAGGGACAGAAGATGGCGAAGATGAAGGGCAATGTCATCGATCCCATCGAGATCATCGAGCGCTATGGCACGGACGCGGTGCGCTTCACGCTAGCCGCGATGGCCGCGCCCGGAACCGACATTGCGTTCTCGGAAAAGCAGACAGAAGGATATCGCGCGTTCGCCAACAAGATCTGGAACGCCTCGCGATTGCTGTTTATGAATGTGGACCGGGCGCAGGAGGCGGGCGTGTGGTCGCTCGACGAGTTTATGGCTCCTGCAACAGATTTTGCGGCGAAGGGCGTCGTGGGATTCAGTACGGACACCCTGGAAGACCGGTGGATCCTGTCACGGTTCAATCGCGTGGCCCAGGAAGTTCACGAGGCGCTGGACACATACCGCTTTCACGAGGCGGCGCACGTTATTTATCACTTTTTCTGGGGCGAGTATTGCGACTGGTATCTGGAGCTGATCAAGTCGCGGCTGGCTTCGAGTGATCGCGAGCAGGCCCGCGCGGCTTATGGAAACCTGGTCGGTATATTCGAAGCGTCGCTGAGGCTGCTGTCTCCGTTCATGCCTTTCATTACCGAGGAAATCTGGCATGCCGTTTATGACGGAAAACCGCCACTGCAGTCGATAGCGCTGGTCGCGTTTCCGCAGGCAGATCCGGCGCAGGTCAGTGCCGAAGCCGAGACGGAGATGGCGATCCTGCAGGACCTGATTGTGGCAGTGCGCAACGTTCGCGCTGAACTGAAGATCGAGCCGAAGCAGAAGCTGGCGGTCGAAATCCACGCCGAGCCGGGAACACGTAGCTTGATCGAGCGTAACCGTTCGTCGCTGGACCGGATGGCGAATGTGGAGTCGATTGCTTTCGTTGATGCATCTCTTGCGAATGCGGCCGGAGCGCGCAATACGGCTCGGTTCGATGTGCGAGTGATCTACGAACGCAAGGTCGATGTTGCCGCCGAGCGTGAGCGACTCAACAAGGAACTGGCGAAGATGACGGCTGAACTCGGCCGCGCCACAGCGCAATTGGGCAATGAAGCTTTTCTCGCGAAGGCGCCGGGCAAAGTTATCGACGGCCTGCAGCGACGCAAGGATGAACTGGAAGTACTGATCGCGAAGGCCAAGTCGGCGCTGGACGAACTTGAGAGCCAAGGATAAAACGTGGATTGGTCAAGCCGTAGAGTTACCGCCATTTTGCAGAACGCGTTGCAGGAAGATCGCGCCACTAGCGACGCCACCACGTACGCTTGCATTGACGTGAACCAGCGGGCATCGGCCACCATCCTGGCGAAACAGGATTGCGTGCTGGCCGGACTGGGCTGCGTTACGCGCATTCTTGAGATCTTTGCCGGACTCGACGGCACGGTCAAGTCTCATCCTGAAGTGATCAGCCATCCGGAGATTTTCGATGGCGCTCGATTGCATAAAGGACAGTCGATCGCCGTGATTTTCGACAACGCGAGAGTGCTGTTGTCGTGTGAGCGGGTGATCCTGAACGTGCTTCAGCGGCTGGCCGGCATCGCTACTTTGACCCGCAAGTATGTTGATGCTGTGGCTGGGACTGGGGCGACGGTACTTGACACGCGCAAGACGGCGCCTGGACTTCGTATCCTGGATAAGCTGGCGGTGCGCTGCGGTGGGGGAACTAATCATCGGCTCGATCTAAGCGACGGTGTGCTGATCAAGAACAACCACATCGCGCTGGCGGGAGGCGTGGTCCCGGCGCTGCAGCGCGCCCTGCAAAACCGCCGTGGAACACAGTTGATCGAGATCGAAGTGCGCTCGCTCGAAGAGCTTGAGGCCGTTCTGCAAAATGGCGCCGAAGCGGTGCTGCTGGACAACATGTCGCCCGAGCAGGTGCGGGAGGCAGTGCAGATCGTGTCGAAGCTGGAGCGCCGGATTCCGCTGGAAGCTTCGGGCGGCATCACGCTGGAAAGCATTCGCTCCTATGCCGAAACGGGTGTGAACTTTATTTCCGTCGGAGCACTGACCCACTCGGTAAAGGCCGTCGACCTGAGCATCCGGATCGTGCCGGCATAGTGAATAGTGGATAGTTCGGTCGGCTGTCGAATTGGAATCAGGACGTGGTGTCTCCCTGTTCAACCGCGACTCGGACGCGCATAATTCCTATATCGACAGCGTAAACACAAATCGAATGCAACATGCTGCGGAAGGGCTGACCGACGCCCGACTTGGCCATATCGTTCGCTTGCTGAGCGACAACGCGACGCTGGTGATAAGCGGAACTCGCATTGCCGAGGAGTTAGGCACGTCCCGCTCCGAAGTGTGGCGCGCAGTGCAGCACTTGCGGGAACTGGGCGTCCGCATCACCGGGCATCCTGCAGAGGGCTATCAACTCGAATCGGTGGCCGACCTGCTGCTGCCCGACATCGTTGGGCCGCTGGTAAGCGGAACGATTTTTGCCTCGAGCATTCGGCACTATTTCCGGATCGGCTCGACCAACGTATCGGCCATGGAAGCGGCGGCATCCGGAGAACCCGAGGGCAGCGTCTTCTTTGCTGAAGAGCAGACGGCGGGCCGAGGCCGCGGCAGCAATACGTGGGAGTCGGCTCCGTCGGATGGTATTTACTGCTCGATCGTGCTGCGCCCACAAATGGCTCCGGCCGATGCAGTGTTGCTGTCACTAATCGCCGGAATCGCGGTAGCCGAGACCGTTGAGCAGACGACGGGGTTGCATGCGGATTTGCGCTGGCCCAACGACGTTCTAATTGGGGAGCGCAAGTTTTGCGGCATCCTGACCGAAATGAACGCCGAGATTACGCGCGTTCGCTACGTGGTTGTGGGCATCGGCATCAACGTCAACCAAGCGTCATTCTCGGGTGAGTTGGAACCGACTGCGACGTCTCTGCGCATGGAAGCGGGTCATGAATGGTCGCGCGTGCAGCTAGCGGCCACTCTGCTAAAATCGCTTGACACTTGGTACCGCAAGCTCTCAAATAACGCTGCCGATGCGCGAGCTGCGCTTTTCCAAGCCTTCGAACAGCGTTCCTCGTACGCCCGGTCGCGGCACGTTCATGTTTACGAAGGTGCTGGCTACGACGGTGTGACGGAAGGGCTGGACAGCCGAGGTTTCCTGCTGGTGCGAACCGACCAAGGACTCCGCACGGTACTTTCCGGGCTAGTTCGCGCCGTTCCGGAGACTGGGCAATAACCTATGCTGCTCGTACTGGATGTCGGCAATACCAACACCGTTCTGGGGGTCTTCGAGGCCCGGGCCGATGGATCGGACACAACGCAGCCACGGCGCCTGGTTTCGCATTGGCGCGTCACCACCAACAAATCGCAGACGGTAGACGAGTACGGCGTCCTGTTTCGCAACCTTTTTGCAATGAACAAAATCGAAGTGAGCGCGGTGCAGGGCATCGTGGTTTCGTCGGTTGTGCCGCCGCTCGACACCACGCTGCGTGAAGTTTGCGAGCGCTACTTTCAGATCAAGCCGCTTTTTATCGAGCCCGGCGTCAAGACCGGGATGCCAGTGCATTATGACAACCCGGCCGAAGTCGGGGCCGATCGCATCGTCAACAGCGTTGCTGCCTTTGAGAAGTACGGCGGGCCCTGCATTATCGTGGATTTTGGCACAGCCACTACGTTCGATGTTGTGTCGCCAAAGGGAGAGTATCTCGGCGGTGTCATCACGCCGGGGATCGGCATCTCGGCCGATGCGCTGTTCGAGCGCACAGCACGATTGCCGCGAGTGGACATCCGCAAGCCGCCGCGCGTGCTGGCGACCAACACTGTAAACAGCCTGCAATCGGGGCTCTACTACGGATACCTCGGATTGATCGACGGCATTCTCGAGCGGCTTATAGCCGAACTCGGTGATGATGTGAAAGTCGTAGCGACCGGCGGACTGGCATCGCTGATGGGCGGCGGCTCGAAGTACATTCGCGAAGTGGACGACCTGCTGACCCTCGAAGGCCTCCGCATCATCTACGAGCGACACCTAGCTTTTGTGCGGCGTCGTAGCGATCACGGGCAACCCAATCCTGCAGCGGACGCGGCGGCGGTTCCTAAACTCAATTGACGCTACACTGGTAGCAGCCAGCACAACTCTGAACAGTTTGTGGGGACAACCGGGAAGTACACGCCTCGCGGACTGAAGTCCGATCGGAATACAAGAATTAGGGACTTGTGCGGCGCAGCTAGAAGCTGCGCCTCTTCACAATCTCGGCAACCCAGAGTTTTTTTAGCAAGCTGTGAAGTCGTGCCCTGACACGAAGCTTTCCGGGGCAAGAGTTTTTGTACAAGCTGTCGGGTGCGGCCAGCGTGGAAAACTACTTCAACTATTTCACCGAGATCGAGGACCATTTTCAGCGTCGCCGCGGCACCCTTACGCTAATGTCGCCTCTCGACTGGGCGCTGATGGAAATCTGGAAGGACGCGGGCATCCCACTGGAAGCTGTGCTGCGAGGCATGGACGCGGCTTTCGACAAGTGGGAGCGGCGTCCTAAGCGCACTCGCAAGGTGAATGGACTGGCGTATTGCGCCCAGGAAGTATTGGCTGCCGCTGAAGAGATGAAGGAAGCGGCAGTCGGCGCGGAGCGCCAGGTAAAGGCTGCTCCGGGACTTGAGGCGACGACGGTAGCAGACTTTCTAACTGCCAATGCGGCCGGGTTGGAAGGCGCGGAACTGCCGGAGTCTGTGCGCGTCATCGCGCAGGAAACTGCTGCAGGATTGCACTCGGTTGCTAGTGCGTTTGCGGCCGGCAATCCGCCGCCGATGGAGGACTTGGAACGCCGGCTGACAGTTATGGAGGAGAAGCTTTTTGCCGCACTGCTGGCTGCTACTCCGGAAGCTGCGCTGCTGCAAGTTCGCACAGAGGCGGACCGCGACCTGGCTCCGTACCGAAGCCGGATGAGCGCGCCCCAGATCGAGCAACTGCACAAGCAGTATTTGCAGAAGCGGCTGCTGGAACAAAATCGTTTGCCGCGGCTGAGCCTGTTCTACATCCCTTAAGTCTGACACTGTGGTATTGAGGTACATATTTTGGAATTGCAAATTGAAAAGCTGGTTTACGGTGGCGATGGGTTGGCGCGGCTACCCGCCGACGAACAAGGTCGCGGCAAAGTGGCGTTTCTGCCGTTTGTAATCCCGGGCGAGACGGTGGATGCAACGGTAACCGAGAGCCGATCGGGATTCGGGCGCGCGCGGCTTGACAGCGTGCTGACGGCGTCGCCCGATCGAGTGGTTCCGTCATGCCCTTACTTTGGCAAATGCGGCGGCTGCCAATACCAGCACATCGATTATTCAGCGCAGCTGCGTTTCAAGTCGGAGATCCTGCGCGAGACACTGCGCCGCACGGCCAAACTGGAACTGGAGCAGGAAATCCAGATACACGCGTCGGAGCCCTGGAATTACCGCAATCGCACCCGGGTTCGCCTGCAACACGATCCGGCGTTTGCGTTGGGCTACTTCGAAACTAATTCGCACAAGCTGCTGGCGATTGAAGCCTGTCCCATCAGTTCGCCACTCATCAACCAAGCGATAACCGCTGTCTGGGCCGTAGGACGCGCTCTCAAGGTGCCTGCCACGGTCCACGGCATGCAGTTCTTCGCCAACCATGATGACACGCAGTTGCTGGTCGAGACGTATGTTCGCGATCAGGACTCGGCGGAGCCTTGCAAATCTTTTGCCGCGGCATTGAAATCGCGATTGAGTGCGATTGTGGGAGTGGTCGTATTCGCGACCTCGCCAGTCGATGACGAGACACGTCAGCGAGCGCCGCTGAGTTCGGTGCACAATGAAGATTCGCTGGCGATCGGCGAGGGCTCCCTGACCTACCACGCTGTGGGACATGACTACCGGGTGAGCGGGGGATCATTCTTCCAGACGAACCGGCACCTTGTCGATGATTTGGTGAAGACGGCTATTGGCGGCACCACGGGCAAAGCGGCGCTCGACCTGTACGCTGGAGTAGGTCTGTTCACCCTGGCGCTTGCGGGCACCTTCGAAGAGGTGCCGGCAGTGGAATCGTCGCCGCATGCATTCGGCGACCTGAAACACAATGCTCCGCGCAATGCGAAGCTTACACGCGCGACTACAGAGGAGTTCCTTGAGAAGCGCGCCGAAAAACTCGCGGTTGATTTTGTACTGGTCGATCCGCCGCGAGCCGGGCTTGGCGATAAGACGACCGCGGCCTTGTGTCGCACGTCCGCCTCGCGTGTGACCTATGTCTCATGTGATCCGGCAACCCTCTCCCGTGACCTGCGACTGCTGCTAGAATCAGGTTTCAAGGTCGAGCAGGCGCACCTGTTTGACTTGTTTCCGCAAACAGCCCACATTGAGACAGTCCTGCATCTGGCGCGCTAATGTGCTCCCTGGAGCGAGTTATGTACGCGATCGCCATACTCCGTTACCGCAAGCCGCTGGAAGATGTTCTGAAGCACATTGACTCGCATCGCGCCTATCTAGGTGGGCTGAAGCAGGAAGGCCTGCTCATTGCCTCCGGTCCCATTGTTCCGCGCAATGGCGGCGTGCTGCTGTTGCGGGTTCCCGATGACGAAGGCCAGGCGACGCTCGACAGTATCCGCGACAACGATCCGTTCACGCGGTTCGGACTCGCGCAATATGAAATGTGGCCCTGGGCCCCGACGATTGGCGCCGAGGAACTCGACCGCTTATAAGCGGACTTGCCGACATCCTCCCCTTCCTCGGATGGAGCTCATGCCTCCAAACGTCCCCCTCGGGCTGTCTATTGCGGCGGCAGAGAGCCTGTGTTCCTCGCCGCGTCCGCATTTGCCATCGGTATTGTCGCCGCTAATTTTGCCTAGCGCGCTCCGCAAGCCTGGTTGCTGGCGCTTGTAGTTGCAGGCATCGGGGTTTGCGTTCTTTATCGGCGAGCGCCGTCGCTGGCGCTGCCTCTGGCGCTTCTCGCGCTCGTGCCTCTCGGTGGTTTCTATCTTCAGGTGTATGACGCGGCACAGACGACACCTCGAAACTTGGAGGCGTTCGCCACGGGGGAAGGCTCGGTCGATGTAACCGCCCATGTAATTCGCGAGGGCATTGTGCGCGACGGTCCATTCGGGGGCAAGCAGGAGTCGGTCTATGTCGAGGCAGAGGAGATCGTCGCCGCCAATTATTTAACTGCGCCGGTGGGAACCGGGCTGATGATTTTCAGCAAGCGCGCTGACGAAGAAGAAGCGCAGAGTTCAGGCAGCGAATCGCCCTTGCTGGTTTACACCTATGGCGAGCGGCTGCGTCTGTCTGCGAAGCTGAGGGCGCCGCGAAATTACGGAAATCCCGGTGCGCTCGACCTGGTCGGCTATCTTGCGTCGCAAGGTGTGCGCCTGACGGGTTCGGCCCGCGCCAGCGAGGTTGAGAATTCTGCCAGGATTCCTCGGTAGTCGTGTTGGATTGTGGAGGAGCAGCGCGCGGCGGAGCGTGCTCAATCACATTCAGCGATTATGGCCGGGAGAGCCCGGAGCTTTGATGCAGGCCATGCTGATTGGCGGGCGCGCGTTTTTCGGCCGCGAGCTCAAGACCAACTTTCAGCGCACCGGTACATATCACATCCTAGTGGTGTCGGGGGTCAACGTCGGGACCCTGGCGTTTGCATTCTTCTGGGCGCTGCGCTGGTTGCCTATGGGAGAGGCCGCAGCTACGGTGCTGACGATCTTGTTTTCGTGGGGCTATGCGTTTCGCGCTGACCTCGGACCGCCGATCGTGCGCGCGACGATTACCCTCACTATTTACCTGCTGACACGGTTGTTCTTTCGCGGCCGAAACCGCCTGAACGCGCGAGGCATTGCCGCGCTCGGCATCCTAGTGGTGGCGCCGCGGACGCTGTTTGAAGCTAGCTTTCAGTTGACGTTCCTCTCGGTGATTGCGGTCGCCGGGATTGCCGTGCCAAACTTGCAGCGAACGTCGTACCCATTTTCGCGAGCTTTGAAAAACCTCTACTCGCCCGGCTTCGACTTCGGTTTGCCGGCGCGCGCAACGCAATTTCGATCGGACTTGCGGTTGGTGCGCGAAAACCTGGCACAGATTGTTGGTCTGAGAGTATCGAACGTTGTCTTGCAACGCTGGGTTGGCTTCATGCTCGCCGCCGCCGAACTCATCCTGATCTCTGCCATTATCGAAGTTTCGCTCGCGTTGCCGATGGCGTGGTACTTCCATCGCACGACTACCATGTCGCTGCCGGCCAACGTACTAACGAGGCTTCGCCTCAGACCCACGAGTCATGCTTTGGTTGGCCTGCGGACTCCGTCGACCGACCGACATACGAACATGTGTATACATGTTCGTGACATGGACCGCTCGAGGCGGTAATTTGGTCCCAAGGACCAGCGGTCAGCCGACGGAGCCGAAAGTGAACATACCACATAGTGTCGCTGCCATTCTGCAAAACCACATCACCTTCCAGCTCGAGTGCATTGACCGCATGTACCTGAACGTCTACGTGCCCGGGCTGCAGTGGGAAGGCGGAGTGGTTGGATTCTTTCGTCGTCACCGCGGCCAACCCATTGCCTCCTCGGCTCTCATGGAACCGATGACCAAAAGCTTTGTGGCTGCCACCGAGCGCTTCGCCGAGGAACACAGTGTGCCCTTGATTCAGTTTGAGAAGGGACAGCGTAAGGATGAGGTTATGGCCCAACAACTCCGCCATTTCAGCCAACCGGAAGGCGTGGTGTTCATCGGCAAAGCCCAGGAAAAAACTCCCGTATTCCGCACCGAGCGGCGACGCAATCCAGAAACCGGCCAGCGTTATCCCTGGATTGTCCGTTCCACGGCCATGGTCAATCACTACTACTGGTATTGTTTGGACCTAGACTTCGGACCGTTCTTTCTCAAGTTCTGCTCCTATTTCCCCTACAATGCCAAGCTGTGTTTGAACGGCCACGAGTATGCCAAGTGTCAACTACGTCAGCAAGCCATCCCCTTCCAGGCACTGGATAACGGTTTCGTCTCCTGCTCTGATCCCCAGCGTCTGCAAACCATCTGTGACCAATTGGGCCCGGAACAAATCGATGCCCTCCTACGACGATGGCTGGCCCGTCTGCCTCATCCCTACACCCCACAGGATCGCCAAGCCGGTTATCGCTACGACTTGTCCATCCTGCAAGCTGAATTCTCCTTGACCCAAATCCTGGATCGCCCTCTGAGTGGTCGTATTTTCTTCGAGGAAATCATCCGCGAAAACCTCGACTTAGGTCGTCCCGACCAGGTGCAGTTGCTCTTCCAGCGTCGGGTGACCAAGAAAACCCCGGGGCGTTTTCGCACCCGGGTGCTGACCCAGGGCGTCATCCCATCCCTGCATGTTGACTACAAAAACTCCCGTATCAAGCAGTACTTCAAACAAGTTCCCGGAGTAGCGGAAGTCGGTGTCCGTACCGAGACGACCATCAACAATACGCGTGACTTTTCCATCGGCAAGCGGCTGTGTAACCTGCCCGCTCTGCGGCAGGTCGGCTTTCAAGCCAACCGACGTCTTCTCGAAGTCGAACGTCTCAGCCACGACTGCGCCGTGGGAGAAGAAGCGATGCAGCAATTGAATCGCCCGGTGATCGTTAACCGACAACGCACTTCGGCACTCCGCACCACCGATCCACGCGTCTTGGCACTTTGGCACCTGCTGGTCTGGTTCCGTCTTCTGCCCTGCGGTTTCGCCAATCGAGATCTCCGCGAGCCCCTCGCGGTCCTCACCGGGCAAATGCCCACCACCATCACCCCGGGCCGAATGACTTATGATCTACGGCGCCTTCGCCTGCACGGCATGATCGAGAGAATCCCCAAAACCCATCGCTACCAAGTCACCCAGTTCGGCCTGCGGGCCGCGCTCTTCTTCACTCGCGTCCACGCTCGTCTCTACCGTCCCGCAGCCGCCACCTTCACCGGCCAAGGACCGCCCCAAGACTCTGACCTCGCCTCCCACTTCCACAAACTCGAACAACATATCCAAACCTATATCGAGGAGGCTAAACTCGTCGCATAAAAACTTGACTCATTTACAACAACTTTTTTAATCCAAGGCTTCCAAGGCTTCTAGTGATTCCTCTGGCTGGAATTCTGATGCCGGCGGCGGTGCTGGCAGTGGGCTTATCTTATGTTTCGTACTGGCTGGCGCATCTGCCCGCGCTCATCGCTGGATACTCGCTGGCGGTGCTCACCGGGACCATTCGCTTCATCGGGCATCTGCAGATCGCAGATGTACGCCTAGCTTCAGTCACAACGGCCGCGGCTCTTGCCGCAGCGCTGGCTTATGGGGCGGCGATGATTCTGGCGCGGCGCCGGTTGCTGCTGGCCTGAATGGGTGTCGCGGGTCTGCTGGCATCGGCCATCTGGATGACGGTCGCGCCACCCACGAAGCTGTGGCGGCCCGGCGTGGTGGAAGTCGCCGCAATCGATGTGGGGTAGGGAGATTCGCTGCTGATTATCACTCCCGAGGGCAAGACGATTCTGCTCGACTCGGGTGGGGTTGGATGACAGTCGCACTCGGACTTCGATGTTGGTGAGGAGGTGGTCTCACCGTACTTGTGGAGCCGCGGCATACTGCGCCTCGACGTCGTCGCCATTTCACCCCCGCACTCCGATCATATTGGTGGAATGCGCAACGTGATTGCGAACTTTCGCCCCAAGGAGTTCTGGTATGGGCTCGACTCAACGACTCCGGAGTTCGCGGAGTAGGCGGTGACCGCACGAGCCTTCGGATTGGCCTTCAGGCCGCGGGCCGCGGGTGAATCGTTTGACTTAGGCGGCGTGCAGTTCCGCGTTTTGAATCCGCAACCCGGAACGGTTGCGACAAACCGGTCGCAGGATGACGAATCGATGGTGCTGCATCTTCAGTATGGCGGCACTTCCGCACTGCTGGTGGAGACTCTCACAAGCGGATCGAGGAGATCATGGAAGGCGAAAATCCGCGGGCAAACCTGCTGAAAATCGGGCACTACGGCAGCGCGACCTCCAGCTCACCGGACTTTCTGCGGGCGGTTTCTCCCCAGTTTGCTGTGGTTTCCGCGGGGTACTACAACCTGTTTCACCATCCCCGCCCCGACGTGATGAAGCGTTTCGCCGACCTGCAAGTTCGCACTTACCGTACCGACTTGGCGGGGCGGTAACGTTTTATCTCGATGGGACTACGGTTTCGGCCCAGCCGGCTCTTCGCTGACCGCTTCATCGGCATCCGTCGTGGGATGCTTGCTGAATGCGTCGATCATGGCAGCGGCTTCTTTGGCCTGATCCTCGCGAACCACGACGATCACTCCACCTACCCCTGGATAAATGTTCTGGGTGGCATCGAGACTTTGAACGTACGCGTCGATGCCCGCCGACTGCAGAAGGCCCTGTACAACCATGGCTTCAGTTTCCTGCTCGGTGTCAAAAACCTTGACTAATTCTTCTGCCGGTTCCGGCTTGTCTGCCATACATCCTCCGTTGCTCGTGATACCAGGGAACTTCTCCAGTTACATGTACAAGCCGCAGTTTGCGGCTGGGAACTAACCGTTTCGTTGTATCATGCCGCCACAGATCACAACGCATCGGCGGGATGGCAACCAACATCCAAATTGTAGCGAAAAAGAAAGCCCTCATCCGGTTTGCGCCGGAAATCACGGAGCATTGGTTCCAACGAGGTCATTTATGGGGCAACCTGAACGCAAAGAATTAGGCGAACCACACCCAAGCACCGTAGAAATGCAGGAGCAAGAGGAAGAACGCCGCAAACTTCGCCGGCTGCAAATAATGATGAGCATGGTCATGTCGGTCATCAGCCAGGACGCCGGTATGTCGGTGGAAGAAGCCTCGGAGCTGGCGGCCAACGCTAAGCGCGCGGCGCTTGCCATGTTCCCTGACAAAGAGTTCGCCTACGACATTCTTTACAAGCCTCGATTACAGCGGCTCATGGCGGAGCGCTTCCACATCCAATAAGCGAGTTATTTCTCGATCGACGCAAGGTAGACGGTGAGCGTTCCCCAGAACAGCTTGGCCCGAATCTGAACGGGCAGGTGGCGCTCGTCGTCGCTGTACCAGATCCAGATACGCCCGCGGTTTTTCAGCACGCTGTAGTCTCCTTCCGGCCCAACTCGGATGGTCTGGAAGGTACCCGCAGGAGTCTTAATCTGCTCCTTGCCCTCCACATGCGCGTTGATGGTAACGGTCTTGCCGCCATCGTTCAGCGGGAAACTGTAGGTCGCGCCCTGCTGCAGAGGAAGGCTGGCGACGTAGAGAATGCCTGACACCACATCTGTCACGCATCCGGGAATGTCGTTCTCAGTCCGCTTCGACTGGTTGTCCTTGAGGTTCTTCTCCGCGAGTACGGCCTTGCCTCGGCTGTAGTCGAAGGTGATCACCGTGTCGCGCCAGTGTGATCCCTCCTCAGTGTGCTTGACCAGCTTGGAGGAGCAGAGGGTCTGGGCATCGAAGTACGAGTTGAAGCGATCCTGCACGCGGAAAAGGAGTGCCACTACGCCGGTAGAGTCGGCGGTCCCCGATAGGTGCTCTTGGTTTCCGGTGCGTTCGACACGCAGCGTGGCGACGCCGGCCGTCCAGAAGCGATATTCCGCCTCATAGCGCAATGTCTGCCGCGGAAAGTCGAAACCCTGGCGTAGTGGCTGGATATGCGAGCCGGCACCGATGGAAGTCTGTGACTGGGGATGGGAAGCTGCGGGACGCGTGGCCTGCGATGGTGCAAGCGCCTGCCCACTTTCTCCGGCGGTCAACGCCGCAGCGGTCAAAATTATTGTTGTCAGCACGAAAGTACGAGTCAGCAAATTCACCATGTACCGGGAAACCAGAGCATCCTCACAACAAGGGCCGCCAGCATTGCGGCGGCCCCGATCAATGCATTGTACTCGTGATGCTGCAGATAAAGCTCACGCGAGAATCCCGATGTGAAACCCGAGAACCATAACGTCTGGGGTAGCAGGCGAGGCACGCGGCGCGCATAGCTGCCATATTCGGCGAACTGCCGCCGCAGGAAGGCCTCTTCCGAACGGATTACGGGAACATAGATAACCGCGAACAATCCGATGATCCCAAGTGCGACCCAAAGATCACGTGCAGCAATCGCAAATCCGATGGCGATGATGATCGACCCAACGTACAGGGGATTTCGAGAGTAGGCGTAGGGCCCAGTCACAGCCAGTTGTTCATTTTTCTTCACATGGCCGGAGGCCATGGCTCGCAGGAAAACTCCGGCAGCAACCACGATGGCACCCGCGGCCAGTGAAGCCCAGTTGGGGCGCGCCCGCCAAAAATAGAACACGGCAAACAGGAATCCAAGAGGAACACGGATGCGACGCGCAACGCGGCCCCACGACATCCCGGAACGAGTCGGCGTCGCTTCATCCATTTTGTTCGCTCATCAGTTCTTCGGCGGCCGCAATGACCTGCGGGGGCTCGATCGACTGCAGCCCTTCATCCGGGAGATCGGTGTGCGAACTGTTGTCGAGACTCTCGCGACTGCGCAACACAACGGAGCGCGTAGCATACGGGCCGTTGCGCTCCGGCCGCGTGGGTCCAAACAAAGCGACGACGGGAACTCCCAAGGCCGCGGCTAGGTGCATTGGCCCGGTGTCTCCTCCAACGAAGAGGCTGGCGCGCCGAGTGAGGGCGATCAGTTCTCCAACCGCACACTTTAACGGATAGGCAGTCCCTCCGCTGGCATCGCGGACCTTGTCGGCGAGCCGTTCTTCCTGAGGGCCGTGATTGACGACCACGGCCATGCCGCGTTCCGCCAACCCCTTTGCAACCCCGCCGTATGATTCCGCCGGCCAGCACTTCGCGCCCCATCCTGCTCCAGGGTTAATTATGGCCAGTGGTTTCCCACCACCCCACGAGTGATACCGATCAGCCCACGATTCAGTCGCGGGATCCTGCGGAAACACTGCAGGTTCGTAGGTGAGATCCTCGCCAGCGACCGCCGAGGCAAGTGCCAAGGCAGTCTCGACGACGTGTGTGCCCTGGGTGTCGACAGGGCGCGTATAGAACAGGCGCGCCGGACCTTCGCGTGGCTGTGCCGGACCAATGCGCGTCTTCGCCCCAGAGAGTCGCGCCGCCATCGCCGAGCGGATCGCACCCTGTAAATCGAGCGCGATGTCGTACTTCATGGCGTGCACTTCGCGCAGACAGCCGAGCATCTCTCGCCAGGTGTCACCAGACCCCAACTCTTTACGCCAGTCCTTGAAATTGGAGAAATGCACCCAGTCGACAAGTGGCTTCGATTCGGATCGCGGCTGCAGGCGCTCCACAGGGTGCGCGCACAGGAGCTCTGCCCAGCGCTCCTCGACTAGCCAGCCGATCTTGAGGTTCGGCTTTTCCCGGCGTAGAGCTGCAATCGCTGGTAGTCCGTGGATCACGTCGCCCATGGCACCCAACCGTACAACCAGCACTCGCACGGATACGTGGTCCGCGCCGGCGAGCAATTCCTGTGCCAGGGTGTCCAGGTCCGGCTGGGCAAGAGGAGGCTTCACCGTAACCGACCGCCGCCGCTTGAGGTTCGCACGTGGCCTAAGAAGTCGGTGGTGGAATGGTCCTTGGGATCGCCCACGATTTCGACGCGTCCTCCGAAGGCCAGCACATCGTCGCGCTCGGGCACGGTGTCGCGCGTGTAGTCGGTGCCTTTGGCTTGAACGTCAGGATGCAGTTCGCGGATCAGCTCTCGCACGTCCGGCCCATCGAAGATTACGACGGCATCGACGTCAGCCAGTGCTGCGATGATTTCGGCGCGCTCATCGGCAGGCATCAGCGGACGTCCCTCGCCTTTCAGCTGAAGGACGCTGGCGTCGGAATTCATTGCGACCACCAGCCTTCCGCCCAGCGACTTCGCGCCGCGAAGATACCGCACGTGTCCTACATGGAGCAAGTCGAAGCAGCCATTAGCCAGCACAATCTGCTCCCCACTGCGCCGCCACTCGCTCACTCGCGCTTGCAGCTCTGGGCGCGAAAGGATCTTTGAATCGGCTTTGGAGTTGCTCTCGCTCACGATTATCTTGTTGAAGCGTACTGCTCGATGGCCAATAGCAGTTCTGCATTCGACACCGTGGCTGTGCCCCGCTTCATCACCACGACTCCCCCAGCGAAGTTCGCCAGCCGGGCGGCGGAAGCGGTATCAGCACCGGCGGCCAGCGCCGCGGTAAAGGTGGCAATCACGGTGTCGCCCGCGCCGGTTACGTCCACCGCCTGGTCGGAGCCGAAGATGGGAATCGCCAGCGGCGCGGCATTTTTCTCGAATGCCACCATGCCGTCGCGGCCTCGCGTAATAACCAGCGATTCAAGCCCCATTCGCTTCATCACCAGTTCCCCGGCCGAGATAAGTCGCCGATTATCGGTGCCTATTTTGGCTTGCAGCGCTTCCTCTACCTCAGGTTCATTGGGTGTGGCCGCCGTGACTCCCGAATATTCCAGCATCCGGTAACGCGAATCCAGAGTGATCGGCTTGTTCGCGAGGCAACCATCCGACGCAACCTGCTGAAAAAGTTTCGGAGTTGCCGATCCGTACCCGTAGTCGGAAATGAGAAACCCATCGGATGCGGTGCCATACTTCCGGGCGACCTTCACCAGCCTGGCAAGAACTGGGTGGGTCTCCGGCACCAGGGCGGGTTCGCGATCCAGTCGTACCACTTGTTGGCGGCTGGTGTGCGACATGCCCGCAAGAATCCGGGTCTTGGTCGTGGTTACGTGACCCTTCAATTGGATAATTCCGCCGATAGGAATCTTCTTCTCCCGAAACTTATCGAGCAGTAACCGGCCCGGCTCATCGTCGCCCACAATGCCGACTGGAAGCACTTTCACGCCCAGCGACGCCAGGTTCATGACGGCGTTACCGCCGCCTCCCGGGGTCACGGTCCGGTCGCGGTACTTGAGGATGAGCACGGGCGCTTCGCGCGACACTCGGGCAATTTCGCCAAACACGAATTCGTCGGCCACCAGGTCGGCCAATACAGTGACCGACACGTCGGGAAACGAACGAACAATCGTCTTCCAGCGATCGGTTTCTTTTATCTTTCTTGCCATAAAAACGGAGCGGCGCCCTGCGCCTAATTAGCCTTACCGGACTCGGTGAAACTTCTCATTCTCTCATGGCTGATATATCCCGGCGGTGGATCGCTGCGGAGACCTGTTCCACGGGATCTGCCACGGTACCGCCGGATGCTCCTTCAAATTGCATGCGTATGGGGACAACGTGAATCGGCTGCAGCCGAGGCAGATAGTCTCCCAGGTTAACCGCGTCCTTTTCGGTGGTGACGAATGCAATGGCCCCGGACGCTTTCCGCAACTTCAACAGCAACTCAATGTCGGAGGCGGTGTATGGGTGGTGATCGCGAAACTCACGCGTGCCCGCCAGTCGAATTCCTGCATTCCGGAGTTCTGCGAAAAAGTTCTGCGGACGGGCGATGCCACAGAATGCGAAACTCGTGCCCCTTGTCTCCGGAGCAACAATGCCGCGCAATACCAACCACGTATGCTGATCTCCCGACCCGGGGACTCGGGCGGAGGCCCCATAATGCACGAAGGCAATCGCTGATGCCCGTGTTAGTGAGGCCAGCGGCTCGCGTAGCTTGCCGACAGGCAACAAGACGTCGTGCAAGTCATGCTCGGTGATCAAGACAATGTCGAAATCGCGCGCCAGGCGGCGGTGCTGGAAGCCGTCATCCAGCAAGTGCACTTGCGGCCCGAACTTGATTTCGGCAAATTGTCCGGCGGCGCAACGATCTTCGCCGACAATAACCGGCACCCCTAACCTGCGGGCAATCAGCAGTGGCTCGTCGCCAAACTCCTGGGGCGAGCCTGTGGGATCGACCAACATTACGCCTGTGGTCTTGCGGCCATAGCCCCGCGAAAGCACGTCGAAGGCAAGCCCGCGCTGCTTCAGGTGCTCTCCCAGCATGATGAGGAACGGCGTCTTGCCCGCGCCACCGGCGGAGATGCTGCCAATGCTGATCACCGGCGCCGGCAGTCGGTGCACACGGAACGTGCCGCGGTCGTACAGGCGATTACGAACCTCAACCCCGGTGCCGAATAGTGCGCTCAGCGGATTCAAGCGTGCCTCTCCGCCACAACCGCCGCGGATCTGGAATTCGACTGCGCTTGTAACAGATCGAGAAGCGCCGCAATCGTTCGCTCCGTAGCGCCTTGCTGCTGCGTCATTACGTCGCGCGCTCGTGGGCCTAAACTGGCGCGCTCTGCATCGTTCTGCAGAAGTTCCAGCACCGTGGGAGTCAGCGACTCGGGCGTCACCACACGTAAAGCGTCAGCCCTCCGGAATACGCTGACGATGTCGCGAAAGTTATCGGTGTGCAGACCAACCAAAATCGCAGCTCCAGACTGCGCAGCCTCCAGCACATTGTGTCCGCCCTTCGGAACCAGGCTGCCACCGACGAATGCGAGATCGGCGAACTGATAAAAACTGGCGAGTTCCCCGATGCTATCCAGCAGGAACACACCACCAGCGAGGGCGTGCTGTCCATCCCATTGCGAACGCTGTTGCCAGCCGAGTCCCGATGCCTTCAGCAGACCCGCGACAGTTTCGAATCGCTGCGGATGGCGTGGCGCCAGTACCATGAGCGCGTTGGGATAGCGGGCCGCGATCTGGCGGAAGCAGTCGAGTAGCATCGCCTCTTCACCTTCGAGCGTGCTGCCTGCCACTAGCACAGGACCTATCTCCTCCCGTTTCACGCCAGCAACGAAGGGATCAAGAATCTCCGGTCTCTCCGGCGGTTTGACTTCAAACTTCAGGTTCCCCCCAACACGGACGCGTTCTGCGGGCGCTCCGATCTGCACCAGCCGTCGCGCGTCTTCTTCGCTTTGTGCGAGGAACACATCTATATTTCGCATCACGCGTTCAAATAGCGAGCGGAAGCGCAGATACCGTGGCAACGACCGGTCCGACACTCGCGCGTTCACAACCGCAATCGAGGCACCGGCTCGGCGCGCCTCGTGCAACAGGTTGGGCCAGAACTCGCTCTCCGCCAGAACCAGCAGCTTGGGCCGCAGTGCGTCGAGATAGGCGCGTATCGCGAAACCGAAATCCAAAGGCAAATAGAAAACATCGCCTCCGCCAAATCGCTGCCGCGCGAGCCTCTGCCCGGTATCGGTCGTGGTGGAAACCACCACCCGCCAGCCCGGCAACTGGGCCTTCAGCTCCTCCACCATTTGCGATACCGCCAATACCTCACCCACAGACACTGCGTGGATCCAGATTGTGTCTGGCGAGACCCGGTCAAACAGCCGATGCGGCACGATGCCCAGTCGCTCGCGCCCGCCGAGACGGTATTTGCCGTGGCGCGCCATCTCCAACAGCCACCACGGCGTGGTCAGCAGCAGGGCCAGCAGCAACAGCGCACTATAGGCGAAATACACCCTGCGATTGTACTTGCGCACTGCGGGTGAACCAATGCTCAGTTGTGGGCGGCGGCGATGCAGGCGATAATCGAACCATGGGTTTTCGCAGTCGTTGGTTTATGGTTTTCGTAGTTCTCAGTCTCCTGGGAGTCGCTCAGCTCTGGGCCTTCAAAGATTTCGTCATGCCCAAAGCGGAAAATGCCAGCACCTATCCCAGCAAGGACTCTCAGTCCAACGAGAAGATCACGGTCGCGGTCGATCTTTACAACAACGCGCCCAAGGACGACATCTTCAACACCCACTATGTACAGGAAGGTATCCTGCCGGTTTTCCTGGTGATCACTAACGACGGCGACAAGCCGATTTCCGTTACCAAGATGAGCGCCGAGCTGGTCACCGCCAATCGAGCCAAGTTGGAAGCTCTGAGTGCAGATGATGTTGTTCGCCGGGTCGCGCACGTCAACGCCAGCAGCACCAACCCTGGACATGCCGGGAGCATTCCCATTCCCTTCGGCAATAAAAACAAGAAGGCCCAGCAACAGCTCGATGAAATCAATCGCGCCAGGTTCGGCGCTTTTGCTGTCGAGCCCCACTCAACCCAATCTGGCTTCCTCTTTTTCGACATTCAAGACGTGCGCAACCCGACCCAGGGAGCGCACATTTTTCTGTCGGGCGTGCGTGATGCCCACGGCAATGAGTTGATGTATTTCGACATTCCGGTGGTTCCGTAGAACGCCACTGAATCGCTTTCCCTAACCGCACCTAATGACAAATTCCCAGCATTCCCCTTGACTCCCACCTCTGGTGAACATAACCTCGCAGTCTCAGAGAAAGGGGCACGACCGTCATGAGCCTGTTGGAGTGGTGCGATGAAGGCCCCGCCACGGTGTCGGTGCTAGCCACCGTGGAAGAGGCTGTCAACAAGATGCTGGACAAGGATGTGGGCGCTGTCGCCGTCATCGACGAGCAAGGCGTCGTGGCAGGAATGTTTACCGAGCGCGACGTTTTGGCCAAGTTCGCTCTCGCCGGGCGCGATCCCGCCGCTACTCCCGTCCGCGAGCTCATGAGCCCCATGGTCGAGATGGCTACAGCAGAAACCACGCCCGCTGAAGCCTTTAGGGTCATGCTGGAGCGGCACTATCGCCATCTGCCTGTCGTGGACGACCAAGGCAAAGTGCTGGGGATCTTGTCGATCCGCAATATCCTGGAGGCCAGAATCGACGACCTGCTTGCTAGATTGGAGAGCCGGTCCCACATTCATTTGGCCTAAGTCTTTGCCAAACAATGCGATCCGGACGTTATGGAGCGACCATAGCTCCTTAGCAAGAATCTTAGTCAAAGAGACTCAGATTTCGGCGGGTCGCTGAGTTTCCGGGTATAATGTAGCCTTCCATGCGTCAGAAGCGATTAATACGTTCTACTACGGTTCTTTGCGTTCGCCGTGATGGGAAAGTCGTCATGGCTGGAGACGGTCAGGTCACGCTGGGCGAAAACGTCATTAAACATTCCGCCCGCAAGATTCGGCGCCTCTATCAGGACAAGATTCTGGCGGGCTTTGCCGGATCGACCGCCGACGCGTTTTCGCTGTTTGCCCGATTCGAGTCCAAGCTGGAGCAGTATCACGGCAACTTGGGCCGCGCCGCAGTCGAGTTGGCCAAAGATTGGCGTACCGACAAAATGTTGCGCCAGCTTGAGGCCCTGCTGCTGGTCGCTGACCAGACCCAGACGTTCCTCATCAGCGGCCAGGGTGACGTAATTGAGCCTGATACGGGCATCGCCGCGATCGGCAGCGGTGGCTCGTTTGCGACATCGGCCGCCACTGCGCTGTTTGACCACACGCAACTGACAGCGCGCCAGATCGCCGAAGAAGCCATGAAGATTGCCGGTAAAATCTGCATCTATACCAACGACAAGGTTACGATCGAAGAGCTGTAAGGAGCGGAGGCCCCTGCGCCTGCGTCGACCTTCAGCTGAACTGAAGAGGAATTGAATTGGCCATTTATTTACCCGCGACTACCGATGACGAGCACGTAGCTCTGGATGAACTCACGCCGCGCGAAATCGTGCGCGAGCTCGACAAATATGTTGTCGGTCAGCATGACGCCAAGCGGGCCGTCGCCATTGCCCTGCGCAATCGCATGCGGCGCCAGAAGCTGACGCCCGAGTTGGCGGAAGAGGTCATTCCAAAGAACATCATCATGATCGGGCCCACCGGCGTCGGGAAGACGGAGATCGCTCGCCGTCTGGCGAAGCTCGCGAACTCGCCGTTCATGAAGGTTGAGGCATCGAAGTTTACTGAGGTCGGATACGTCGGGCGCGACGTGGAATCGATGATCCGCGACCTGGTCGAAATCGCCATCGACATGGTGCGTGAAGAAAAGCTGGAAGATGTTGCCGACAAGGCGGAGCTCAATGCCGAGGAGCGGCTGCTCGACTTGTTGCTGCCCTCCATGCCGACGCAGGTGCCTGCAAAACCGGCGGCGCACGACAACCAGTCCATCGGTTTCAGCCTCGAAAAGGAACCGCTGCTGGCTGGGGAGCCTGGATCCCGCACCCGTGAAAAGCTGCGCCAGCAATTGCGTGAGGGCAAACTCGACGAGCGCATGGTGGAGCTCGAGGTCCGCGAGAAATCGATGCCGGCCTTCGAGATCATCACCAATCAAGGGGTTGAGGAGATGGATGTCAACATGAAAGACATGTTGCCCAACATCTTCGGCTCGCGCACCAAGAAGCGAAAGATGAAGGTCAGCGAGGCTTTCGAGTACCTCATTCAGGAAGAAGAGCAGCGCCTCATCGACATGGACCAGGTCACGCGGATCGCCGTCGAGCGGGTGGAGAATTCCGGCATCATCTTTCTCGACGAGATCGACAAGATCGCCGGCCGAGAGGGTGGCCACGGCCCTGACGTATCGCGCGAAGGTGTACAGCGCGACATCCTGCCTATCGTCGAAGGCACCACCGTGAACACGCGTTATGGCATGGTGCGCACTGACCACATCCTGTTTATAGCGGCCGGAGCTTTTCACGTTTCGAAGCCGAGTGACCTGATCCCTGAGTTACAGGGTCGCTTCCCGATTCGCGTTGAGCTGCAATCGTTAACGGTCGAGGACTTCATCAAAATTCTCACGGAGCCGAAGTCGTCGCTGACGAAGCAGTACATCGCGCTGCTTGAGACTGAAGGCGTCAAACTGGAGTTCACTCCGGAGGCGCTGGCCGAAGTTGCGAATTTTGCCTTCAAGGTCAACGAGGGCACCGAGAACATCGGCGCGCGTCGCCTGCACACCATCATGGAGCGCGTGCTCGACAAGATCAGCTTCGAGGCCCCGGACCTCACGGAGAAAGACATCGTGGTCGATGCCGACTATGTAATCAAGAACCTCGCCGACATCGTCAAAGATCAGGACCTGTCGCGGTATATCCTGTAGCGGACTACCTGAAAGATGGCTGTCCATCCTTTCCCGGCTTTTTGGGAAAGGATGGGAACCAGTCTCCGGATACGTGTCGCTCATCCCTTTTCGGTTCGCATTTCCGCCGCTGGATGATACAAATCTCTCCATGCTCTTCCGCCTGCGGACGGCCAACTTATGAACCGAACTTTCCACCGACGGCTGACCGGTCTGCTGTTCCTGCTCGTCATCATTCCAATTCTAAGTAACGCGACCGACAACACATCGAGCTCTGCTTGGAAGTCCGATTTGCTGGCGTGGCGCGCGCAGCAGGCGAAGAGCCTGCAGGAGCCGACGGGTTGGCTCACTGTGATCGGACTGGAATGGCTGAAACCGGGCGACAATTCGTTCGGCTCAGCCAAAGACAACGCGCTGGTGGTGAAGGCGGCCACCGCGCCCAATCTTGGCGTTGTCCAGCTAACGGGGACCACGTTGCAACTGTTGCCGCCGGCCGGAGGCTATCCCAAGGGATTGTTGGTGGATGGTGCTGCGCCCGCGAATCCTCAGGCCCTTGCCGCTGATGACTCGGGCCATTCCTCGAAGATCACCATGGGCAGCGTCACGATCACGGTCATCCATCGCGGAGACCGTTATGGCCTTCGCATCAAGGACTCCAAGGCTACGGCGCGTCTTCAGTTTCACGGACTGAAATGGTATGCGCCTGACGAGGCTTATCGCGTGCGTGCCAAGTGGACTCCTTACAACCCGCCGCATCATGTGGCGATCCCGACGATTCTGGGCACGGAAGTAATGTCGGACGTTCCCGGTGTGGCAGAGTTCACGCTCGACGGCAAGACGTTTCGGCTGGAGCCGATTCTGGAACGTCCGGATGACAAGGACCTCTTCTTCATCATTCGCGACCTGACCAGCAAGACCGAAACCTATGGTGCGGGGCGCTTTCTCTACACCGATTTGCCGGATTACGGTCTGACTCAGCCGGGCGAGCTGTGGCTCGACTTCAACCGCGCGGAAAATCCGCCTTGTGCTTACACGCCGTTCGCGACCTGTCCGCTGCCGCCGCCGCAGAATCGTTTGCAGGTGGCGATTCCGGTCGGCCAGCAGCGTTATCACGATTAGTGCTGGGGCGCGGCTAGGATTGTTCCGCCGCGCCGCTGTCGTCCTCGGTCACGAACTTCCAGAACGACTTTAATCCTTTGCTCCAGCTCAGCTCGTGCACCTCGAGGCAATCGAGGCACGCGCGAACTTCCTCTTCAACTCCCCGATACGTAGGTAGCAACCGGAAGACCACACGGTGCTTGTCGGCCGACTCGATTGGTTCCACTACGTTGGGATAGAACACTCCTTTGGCGATGACGAAGCTTTCGGCGCGCCCAATCGTAACGGTTTTCTCTGGCCCGACCAACAGGCGCTTGTAAGCGAAAACAAGCGTCCCATCTTCGCGTGGAGAAAGCCGTCCGTAGGTGCGTCGCTTCACGTTCTTTACGCTGGCGCTGAAGGCTCGGACACCGTCTTCGCGACTGGGCCTGTCCTGAATGTCGAACAACAGCATCTCCAGCAAGCTCCAGGCGAACAGCGTTCCAAAGAACGCCAGCCGGAGCGCCCATCCAAACAGCATAAAGCTCACAATGATGACGATCAGCGCGAGCAACAATCCCAGGTGCGGGCTGACGATCGACGTCCCGAGCAGCACGGCGAAAATAGTGTTGCGGATCGCCTTGAGCGCGAAGTCCACAAACGGAAATGGACTGATCAGCGCCATGACGTCGAAGCAGTGGCCAAGCAGCCAAACCACTCCCGTGATCACAAACCCCACAACCATGTAGAGCACGGCGGTGGCCATGCTGAACGCATGGTGAATGCCCGACGACTGCGCGGTTGCTGCGTACACCACAGGCCCGCTCAGCAGCGAAGCGAACAAGCCCTTAACTGAAGTGAAGCCCATCACCCGCGCAACCTGGTTCATCACCACCGGAAAAACAATCAGGATCAGTGATGCGTGATTGACCAAAAGCACTTCGCTTGCGTCCAGTGGCTTCTTGATGAGCGGCGCGAAACCGCCAAACGTGTCCTTGATAAAAATCAGGACAAGCAGCAGCATGATCGGCGCCCAGAAGTACGGCCGCTGGAAGAATGGCAACTGCGCGCGCTGCAGACCTGGCGTCTTGTAATACTGCCACGCGCCCAGGACGCTGACCCCCAGCAGCGGCGAAATCGCCGTGCTGGTCACGGTCGTCAGTGCTTTAGTGACGGTTTCTCCGCTCTTAAGGGTCTGCGTAGTCTCGTCTGGCTCAGCAGTCTGAGACGACGCGAGCAGCACAACTGCGAGCAGGACAATCGAGAGCAGGAACCAACGACGCATGGGAGTCTCCTTAGGCGGGGGAAGGCCAATTCTATCCCACGGATGCGGAGACCGGTTCTGAGGGGTACCCCCTCACCTGTGTCTCATTCCAAAGGAGTTAGCGAACGATCGCGTGTAAGCTCCTACAACCATTGGACTTAGTGAGTAAAGTCATGTAAATAAAGGGCTTAGGCATCTTGATTTGTCAAAGAACCAAGTGCGTCCCCCACGCCGTGGCGGGTTAGAGCACGGTTCCATGATGGCGAGGCGGAGTGGTGTTCGCAAGGAAAATCGCGAGAGGAAAGTCGTGAGGGTCAACGTTAGGAAGGTAATCAGAAGCAGCCAGGAACTAACGATTAGCAACCCTGCTCGTGGGTCAGCGCTTCTTGCGGCCCCTTGATTTTTTCGTCGAGGGTACGCGCTCCTCGACGACTCCGAACTGGATGCGCTTCTGCATCTGGTCAATGCGGTCCACGAAAACATGAATTGGATCGCCCATCGAGTAAGTTTTGCGGGTGCGCTGCCCGATAATCTGCCGGGTGTTTTCGTGGTACATGTAGCGGTCGTCCGACAGCGTCGCCAGCGGCACCAGCCCTTCGATGAACAGGTCGTTCAACTCCACGAACATTCCAAACTTGGTCACGCTCACGATCAGACCGGCAAAGTCTTCGCCGACTCGGTCCTCCATGAACTTGATCTTCTTCCACTCCATCAGTTCGCGCTCAGCCTCGTCAGCGCGACGCTCCGACTGGCTCGACTCCTGCGCAATGTCGCGCAGCATGTCTTCTGGGATGGGACCGCCGAGCGCGTGGGGCTTCTTCTCGTGATCACCCGCCTTCTTCTTCGACGCAGTCGCTGGGGACTCCCGCTTCGACCAGGGTGACGGAGACTCGCTGTGCGCGCCTTGCGCCACACCCACTGGAACACCAGCATCATTCCGATCAGGCGACTCCCGCAACACGTCCTTCAGAATGCGATGCACGATCAGGTCAGGATAGCGCCGGATCGGCGAAGTGAAATGGGTGTACGCCGGGGCCGCCAGCGCGAAGTGTCCTTCGTTCTCTTCGGAATAGCGCGCTTGCTTCAGTGAGCGCAACATCAGGTACGACAGAATGCGCTCCTCCGGCTTACCCGCAATTTTCTGAGTGAGTTTCTGATACATGCGCGGCGTGATATGCACCTCTTCCGGCAGCTCGATCGTCTTGGCTTGCCGTCCGCCGCGATGTTGCTCGCGCCGGTCCGACTTGAACTGCATCCGCTTCACGGGCAAGGCGCCCACGCCAAGTGAATAACCGAATGTAGCCGCAATGGTCTCAAAGTCGTGCACCCGCTTGGGATCAGGCTTCTCGTGGATGCGGTACAGCGAAGCGATCTGCCGCTTCTCCAGATAGCTGGCCACGCACTCGTTGGCAGACAGCATGAACTCTTCGATCAGACGATGCGCGATGTTTCGCTCGGACCGCGTAACACCCTTCATCAATCCGTTCTCGTCGAACTCGATCACCGGCTCCGGCAAATCGAAATCTATCGATCCGCGTCGCACCCGCTTCCGGTTTAGGATCAACGCCAGCTCGCGCATCATCTCCAACACGTTAACGTACCTGTCGTAATGCTGCCGCAGACCTGCGTCGCCTTCGAGGACCAGGTTCACGTTGGTGTACGTCATACGCTCGGCCGAGCGGATGATTCCCTCGTTGAGCGTGTAGCTCACGATCTCGCCCTGCGGATCGATCTCCATCACGCACGACAACACTAGCCGATCTACTTGTGGACGCAGGCTGCACAAGTCAGTCGAGAGTTCCATCGGCAGCATGGGAATAGCGCGGTCCGGAAAATATACTGACGTGCCACGCAGTCGGGCTTCCAGATCGATCGGCGAACCCTCGCTTACGTAGTGCGCAACGTCAGCGATATGGACTTGCAGCTCGTAATTGCTATTGGGCAGGCGGCGCACCGTGACCGCGTCGTCGAAATCGCGCGCCGTCTCGCCGTCGATGGTGACGATCGGCAGCGCCCGGTAGTCCCGCCGATGCGCCAACTCGGTGTGAGCAATAGTCCTCTCAAACTGCTCCGCCTCTTGCAAAACTTCGACCGGGAAATGATGCGGCAGGTGGTGCTTGCGAATGACGATCTCCACATCGACGCCGAAATCGTCTTCGTAGCCAAGAATTTCGACCACGCGTCCCTTGGGATTGTCGGCGGGCGAAGGCCATGAGGTAATCTCGACATCCACTACCACGCCTTCCAGATCGCTCCATTCGTGGCGATGCGCTTCCTTGCCATACACGCGATCGCGATCGTGCTTGGCAGCCGACTCGGGCGGAGCCTTGCGTTTAGCCACAGTCTTTGCGTGCACATCCACCCGCTCCTGCCGGACATGCGGTTCGGGATCAGGATGTCCCGCGCCCGACGGCCACTCCATTCCACGCGGAATGATGACCTCCTTCGTCACCTTCTCGTCGATCGGCGTCACATAATTGTGGCGCGAGCCGTAATGAAACCTACCCACGACTGTCGGATTGGCGCGCGTCAAGACGCGCAGGATTTTCCCTTCCGCCCGGCCATCGTCTTTACGCCGACCGAGTTCCACAAGCACCTGGTCACCGTGCATGGCCGATCCAATCGATTGCGGACTGATATAGAGATCGCCCGTGAACGAGCTGCGCTGCCCCGGATTAGGGATCACAAAGCCATAGCCATCGCGATGCATGTTCAAGCGACCGGCAATGAGGTTCAGGTGGGCGCTGGCATGTTGCGCCAGGGTGTAGCGGTCGCGGCCGGTTTCGACCAGGCGGCCGCTGTCAACCAACGCTTGCAAGCGTTCCGCCAGTTGCTGACGCTCGCCGCCCCGCAGACTCATCTCGCGAATCAGTTGCTTGAACCCGGCAGAGCGGTGCGGCTGCTTTTCGATGTGGTTGAGGATGGCCTGGTCGTTGATCATGTCGTCCAATTGTGACTTGTCCGGGGCTTGCTGCGAATTGCAGCGTCCGGGCGCAACAATTTTTAGCAGCGGGAATCTATTGACGCACTACCTGACAGTAAAAATCCACCGCCACGCTTTGCCTTCGCTGAGAACTCGCTGTATGGTAGCAATAATTGCTTAATCTGGCGGCTCGCTTTGCGATTCGCGGGCATTTGGGTCCAGAATTGCCGCACTAATTCAGCAGGTTCTGCAGAGAGCTCTGGAGTTGCGGTTTGCACCACATCGTTCGCCTCTAGGCACATACCAGAAAGGAATTTTGATCTATGTGGAAACAGACGAATACCCCGAACGCCGCCCCAACTCCTAACCCAGAGCCGCCGCGCAGCTACACTCCGCCGGCTCCGGAGCCACCTGTGGTAGCTCGACCGGCTGCTAGCAGCTCGGTGGCGACTCCCCAGGAACAAGCTACTTTGGGCAAGTCACTCGTGATCAAAGGCGAAGTCACCGGCTCCGAATCGCTTTACATCGACGGCCGTGTGGAGGGTTCGATCAACCTGCCCGGTAATCGCGTTACTGTCGGCCGCAACGGAGTGGTTTCGGCCAATATTTCCGCTCGCGAAATTGTCATTCTGGGCAAAGTGCGCGGCAATATGACGGCCAGCGATCGCTTCGATATCCGCAGCGAAGGTTCGCTCAACGGTGATGTCGTCGCGCAGCGGGTCAGCATCGAAGAAGGCGCCTTCTTCAAGGGCGGGATTGACATCCGCAAACCCGGCCAGAGGGTGAATGGCGAAGGGAAGGAAGTTACTCCGGCGGAAACCAGTACACCGGTCCCGGTCCCGGCCGTCCGGGTCTGAGCAGGGAAACGGGTTCGGAGCCGTGTTTAAGCGAATCCGAAGGACGCCTAGCACGCTCTTTGTCTTTGTGATTCCCTCGCGGACTGAAATTCTGCGAGGGATCTACTTTTCTTTACGGCTGCGCTCCCCCTTCAGTTCTCTCAGTTACCGCGCGCGGCTCGATGACCGGCGCAGGCTGCTTCCGTCTGCGCAAGTCGCTCCACAAACGCGATCGCGTGATCCACAGCCCGATTGCGACCACCGCCAGCCAAGTGAAGCCGATCAAAACCAGCGACTGCAAGTCCGTTCGCCAATTCCCAGACACAACCATGCGCCGCGCCACCGCATAACACAGCACGCCAGCGAAACTGGCCGTGCCTAGCGCCTTGATCAACTCCAGCCGCGGAAGGCCGCTGAGCGCCACCAGATTTTTGCGGCTCAGCAGCCACGCCAACACCACCGTGTGCAGCACGATCCCGATGTCCGATGCCATGGCAAGCCCCGCAACATTGAAATGGTGAAACATCGCGGAATACACGGGCAGGGATGCGATTACGATCACTGTGCTCGCGACCATCGGCGTAAGCGTGTCGCCCGCAGCATAAAACGCGCGCGCATAAAGCGCCTGCGCCGACCACAGCGCCAGTGAGAGCGAGAACCAGGCGAAGTAAACCGATGTGGAGAGCGAATCGGCGAACGTGAAGTGTCCGCGCCGGAACGCAAGGTCCACTAGCGGCGGGGCAGCCGGGACCATCAACGCGGTCGCTAGCAACGACGCCGCCGATATGCGATACACCGACTGGTTTACCGTGTCGCCAAATTCCTTGCGTTTGCCTTCTCCAAACAGCCGCGCGAAGAACGGCATCGACGCTTGGCCTGCTGCTTGTCCCAGGATCGAGATCGGCAGAGCGAATAGCCTCTTGGCGTAGTTCAACCGAGTAATCTCGCCCGATCCACCCGACGCGAAGTAGCGCAGGATCCAGTCATCCGCCGAAACAAGCGACACGCCGAGCATCAGCGGAATCGATAGCCGCACCCACTCGCGAAACTGCGGATTCTTCCAATCGAAACTCCACTCATAACGCAGCCCCACCTTGGCGGCTCCGAATGCGTTAATCAGAAACGGCCCGACGAACGAGCCCGCCAACGCCCCGTAAGCCAGCGCCGCGATGCCATAGGTGTGCGCGCCAATGAGTCCACCCAGAATGATGAATGAGCCATAGAACACCGGGCTCAGCGCCGGGTAAAGAAACATTTGGCGTGAGTACAGCACCGCAGAAACGATTCCTCCGGCGTAGAAAAATATCTGCCCCGGCAACAGGATGCGAGTCAGGTAAACGCACAGCTCCAACTGCTCGGCGGTAAACCGCGGAAAGATCAGACGCTCCAGCTGCGGCGTGAATATCTCCACCAGGATCGTCCCCGCCAGCGTCACTAGCGTCATGATTGTGATAGTGGAGTTGAACGCCTGCTGGGCCTGTCGCTCTTCGCCCTTCGCCGTGTGCCGCGCGTAAATCGAGATGAACGTGATCGACGCGGTCCCGCCCGCGAGGATGTAAAACATGAAGTCCGGAATGGTAAACGCAGCGACGTAGGCGTCGGTCTTGGGACCGGCGCCAAAGGCCCATGCCACATACATCTCGCGTAGGTACCCAATCACGCGCGCCAGCATCACCGAGGACATCAGCAACAGCGTTGCGGAGAACGCACTGTGCTGGTGCGACGGCCGCAGATTTCGCAGCAACTTTGCCGTCAGCCCAAGCTCGGTTTTATTTGCGGGGGATGTGGAGGGAGACTCCATGAAACTGCGATTCTACACGCAAGGACGGGGCTTCTAGGCGCGGCTGGCAGTGTGCAACGAGGTGCAGAGATAACCCGAGCCGATACGCTGCCTGCTACTCTTTCTCTGAATCAAGCTGTCTAACGCTTGACGATTTGCCGGTGTGCTTCAATCAATGACTGCACATGCCAATTCGCCATTCTCCCATTTATCCGCCGCTGTTCTTGTCATCTTCGTCGCCGTAGGATTCGGCTTCTCCCAAACCACTCCTATTGAGCTGCGTTACAAGCTCGCACAGGGCGACCGCCTCGTGTATAGCGAAGTCTTCGAGAAGGAGGGGACGTCGCCGGATGCGTTTTTCAAAGCGCAAATGGTTCTTTCCAACCAAGTGGTCGTCCTCGACGCGGTCGCCGGCAAATCGTTGGTAGGCATTCAGCGCAATCGCCAGTCGGCCGAACTGGTCGAGTCTCGCGAGCATGGCAAGAACACCGTCGGGTTGCAGAAGCCCGGGTTTGAGCAACGCATGGACGCCCGCCCGATTCACTTCGCCGACTCCAACCTGTTCTCGGCCACTGGACAGGCCGAGCTTCCGCTGGAAGTTTTTCGTGAGGCCAATAGCAAGCTTCTCTACCGCATCGCAGAAATCATGCCTTTGCCTGCAACGCCCGTTCAGGTGGGCTCAGAATGGGGCCCGGGAGTTTTCGGGCTTCGCATGAAGCTCGAACGTTTCGAGCCTGTGGGCGACGAGTCCTGTGCGGTTATTGCCGACACCGGTTCGCGCAAAGAGACCCATCTTCGCTTTACCTTTTGTCCCACCTCCGGACATCTGGCGAAACTCGAATTCAACGGGCAGTATGCCGAGATCGACTCTACAATTCACGAGAAGGTCACGCTTGAACTGCAGTTTATTCATCATCAGGAAGCCCCGACATCCTGGCTCGCCAATCCGGAGACGCAAAAGGGCACGCTGACCGCCTTTCTGGACTCCGTGCTGCCGCTTCCCGATTCGCCGATCATCGATCAGATCCTCGGCGAAGGTCCGCCCGACGCTCAAGCCCTGCTTTTGGCGGTCTATTATCAGCGTGGACTCGCAACGAAACCAGACGTTCTCCAACCGCTGCTCAAGAGCAATGACGCCGAGGTCAGCCGCATTGCCAGCCGCATCCACCAGTCTCCAGCGAAGCCCGCTGCGCAGTCGTGCGAATTGCCTGTTGTCCGCTACGGACGCGAGAAGCCGGGCACAATTCTTAACGGCATGAGCACCGGGGCCTTTTCTGGCCAGCCCTATATGATTCACGTCCCGCTCGACTATCGCGGCGACCAGCCGTTCCCGCTGATCGTGTATCTCAGCGGCGGCGGGGGCTTGGCCTTCGATGCCGCGCTAAACACCGGACACGCAATCAAGCATGCCAGCTACTTGATTCTGATGCCTCACGCCGGCGGCGAGCTATGGTGGCAGGCCCAGACCACGGAGATGGTCCATGCGCTTCTGCGGGAAATCTTGCGCAGCTACAACGTCGATACCAACCGCGTTTACCTGGCTGGCTTCAGCAATGGAGGCACCGCCTCCCTCGAGTTTGGCGGGCGCTGGCCTGAGCGCTTCGCCGCCATAGCCTCGCTCATGGGCGCTGGCATGGACTCTCCCAGCGGTGTGAAGCTGCCCATGCGCAACCTGCTTGATGTCCCTGTGCTCTTCCTGCACGGCGACAAGGACCCGCGTATTCCCTTTCCCAACTCGGTGAACACCTTCGACGAGCTGCGCGACCTCAAGCCACGGGTTCCTCCCGAGATACATTTATTGAAAGGTCGTGGGCACGATGTCACGCTTAATGCCGACGATGGCTTTACGCTGCCGTTTTTTGAGCGATTCACCCGCGATCCGTTTCCGCAAAGCGTGTCGGCCAAGATCTGGGACGCAAGATTCCAACGACAATATTGGATAGAAGTGGTTGAGGGCGACAACACGCCGTCAGAAGTCGACGCCCACATCCTCGCTGGCAATGTGATTGACATCAAGACGCACGACGTAAAGAAGCTTCGCTTGCTGTTGCGTCCGGAGCTTTTCCGCGACGCTGGTCCAATCCACATTCGGCTGAATGGCAAAGACCAGCCTGCGGTCGAACTCAAACGCGATTGCCAACTATTCGCACAGAGCGCCGAAACCTACGCCGATCCGTTGCTCGCTTATACCGACGAAATTCTTCTCGATATCCCTAAATGAACAAAGTGGCAAGCAAGACAAATGCCCGCCACCCTCGCGGGGATAGCGGGCACAGATCCTGATAGTGGCTCGGGTTACTCGCTCGCAACCACTCCCTCAGGCTCGACTACTGGGATGTTGCTGTTGCTCGGAATGATGGTAAGCAAATCCGTTTGCACCTTGTCCCATTGCTGAATGAGGAATCCCTTCGATTCAAACACGTTGCGAATCGACAGAGTGTCCCATCCCGCCACGTCTTCGAGTATCGGGATCAGGATCGCCAGCGCGTTATCGCTGATGATCGACCGTTTTGCGATCGGCGCCAGGTATTTGTTCTCCGACACCGCGATTGTGTAACCATCGCGACGGTTAACGTGCAGCATGACATGAATGTCAGAGCTGCCGTCGCCCACATACACGATGCGGTCCGGCCCGACTTTCAGCGACTCCAGCAAATGATCGACGGTTGCCACCTTGCCGTATCCCGCGGTTACCTGCAGGATGCGCTCGATCTCGCCCCTGGCATTCCATTCGAACTCCGTGCCATAGATATGGTCAGGAGGAATAATGCCCTCGAGCGCCGAGCGGATGATCTGCACCGGCCCCGCCGAAATCACGTAGAAATCGAAGTGAAAGCCCTCAACTTCGTTCGACAGGAATCCGTACAACGCATCGATGTTCGGCTTGAGCCGCACCCGCTTGCCCGCTTCGTACAAATGTTCCTTGCGCACTTTGCGGAATTCCGGATCGTGCAACAGCAGGTACGCAAGTTCGCCTCCCTGTTGCACCAGGTTCAGTTTCGCCATTCCCGTGATCTTGCGCTCGTACTCGCTCGATGTAATTCCCAGCAGTTCGCCGAGCACAAATCCGGAGTCATTAAAGCTCAGCGTCTGATCGAAATCGCTGGCGAGGATAAATCGTTTTTTCTGAGGCTGAAATTCGGCCATTTCGGGGTCCCATCTTTCTTTCTGAGGCATAAGAAAGCCCTCCCTTGTAAGTTGTATCGGTTATGAAGACGTGAAACGAGTATGTACTAATTGGATGGTATTTCAGGTTGAAAGATGATGAATTCAGATAGATTCTTTAGATTCCTGCCATCGAATCTATTTATGAGCCAAGTACATAATTCGCAATATGTTATGTGAATTTCGTTGAATTCATAAAGCGAATACAAAGCGAATATCGCGGAATGCCAGGCGCTCTTTCAGGAACCACCGGACAATTCCCCTCTGACCCCGTACTGAGCTGGAAATGGACGCGGTTTCTGTTATGCTTCGACTGCGCCCTCCTCACGCCACATCAGGACCTGCAACATGAGAATCCTTTCCCTCAGCACAGACCCGGAACTGTCGCAGTTGCGCCGTGCCGCCCTCGAAGCTGCCGGACACCAGGTCGACGTTCTGACTTCCGAGAAGGAAGCGCTTCAGGCCGCGAACCTGCCCGAGCTATATGACGTCGTTCTCTTGTGTCATCGCTTGCCGGCGGCCACAGCCCGCCAAGCCGTTCGGCTTCTTCGCCAGAGCCGCCCTGACTCGCGCATCATCTACATCGCTCACCTCTACGGCGAATGGCCGGATGTCGAAGCTGATCGCTACGTTGTCGGCTCAGACGGCCCCGAGGCCCTGGTTCGCGTCCTCGAGCAAGTCCAAGTGTAGTGGCTCGCGGCCAAGCCGAAAGTGTTGCGCGAACGTGCCTCTACCTTTGGCCACTCCCAATGCCTGCGTTGCCGTTATCAAGATTGCCACGCCATGCCGGTTAAAAGTGTGCTACAAACTAAACACAACTTTCTGTATCAGACTGGGTACTAAGAAGTAGAAAGTGTCCGGCTAATGAGTCAGGATCTTAAGTCTGGTCGGCGGCGAGTCTGGGGTGAGGTGCGTCATGGATGTCGTAACGGTAGCGGTATTGGCTGTAATTGTGGTCGCTTACGTTGTCGGTTCGCTGACCAGTTCTGTGGAAACTGAGACCGAATTGCCTCATCAATATCGGTAGCGGCTCGGAACTCAAGCCGGTGTTGGGCGTTCTTGCGGTACACCAGTCCGTTGTAAACTTTCGCCCACATCCCTCCGATACAATATGGCGTGGTCTTCTACCTCTCTGCGAAAGAGCTGCCTCCTCATGACTCATGCCTGGCACGATATCTCTCCCGGCGAAGACCTGCCTCAGGAGTTCCTGGCCGTAATCGAGATCCCGTTTGGATCGAGCGTTAAGTACGAACTCGACAAACAGAGCGGCCTGATCAAGCTGGATCGTGTGCTCTATTCCGCGGTCTACTACCCGGCGAATTACGGCTTCATTCCTCAAACCCTCGCTGAAGACGACGACCCGCTCGACGTGCTCGTCCTGTGCCAGGAAGAGGTCGTGCCGCTCACCCTCATCCACGCTCGCGCCATCGGGTTGATGACCATGATCGACGGCGGCAAGAAGGACCACAAGATCATCGCCGTCGCCACCCAGGATCCTGAGTTCAATTCGTATCGCGAGGCGGGAGAAATGCCGGACCACCGCCTGAGCATGTTGCGGCGCTTCTTTCTCGACTACAAACAACTCGAGGGCAAGGCCGTTGAGGTGGACGAAATTTCGCCCGCTCGCCACACCTATCCCATCATCGAAGACGCGCTCGCCCGTTACAGCCAGCAAAGGCGCAAGGGCTTCAAAGCGGCCCACTGACTTTGGTCGTTGTGATTACCGCCGAGCTACTTCTTCGGAGGGGGCACCAGCCCCAACATTGCAACCATTACTTCACAATCGACCCCAAAGTCGACTTTCTTACAGTCCGTGAAATAAATACTCTTGCCGTCGGGAGACCATCGTGGCTCGGTCGCGCGGCCTTCCGTATTCGCGACCAGTCGCACGCTGCTGCCATCTGCGTTCATGACAAAAATCTGGTAGTTCGCACGCCGGTTCGACGCGAACACAATCTGACCTCCGTCCGGAGACCACGACGGCCAACCATCAAACGCCGGATGATTCGTCAGGTTGTGCTGGTTCGATCCGTCACTTTCCGCCACGAACACTTCTGAATTCATCTCGCCCAGAATCTTGCGAAAGACAATCTTCTTCCCATCCGGAGACCAGGAGGGATATGTGTTGGATCCGCCTGTGATGATGCGAGTCATCTGTCTCGTCTTGATGTCCATGCTGAAAATATCTGAATCGTTCTTATTCGGAGGTTGCAGATCATCATCCGAGCAAAAGATGAGCTTCGTGCTGTCAGCCGACCAGTTCGGATGAATGTACTTATGCTGTTCGTCGGTGAGGCACTGTTCGGCGCTACCGTCCTCATTCATAATGCAGATCGATTCCTGCTTTCCGTTGTCAGAGACGAACGCGATCATTTTTCCGTCGGGCGACCACGAGGGACTATCGTGCGTCACGGCATCGTGAGTGATCTGTGTCGGCCCAGTCCCATCCGCGTTCATGATGAAAATCTGCTGGAAGCCCGCGACGGTTGTCTCATATACGACTTTCTTGCCGTCGGGCGAGAAAAACGGCTCACCCTGGTCAACGTGAGAAAGTTGATAAGCAAGTGTCTGTACGTTCTGCGCCTCACTCTCGCGCGCACAGCACATCCATGCCGCCAACACAGCGATTGTCAAAAGCAGCCTATGAGACACGCTCAGCCACCCCGAGGCCGTTAGACGGCTTGAGCGCGGTTCTGTAACTGCCAACTTGCGTGGATCTTTTTGGATTTTCGAGAGCGCGGAGCAGATCGCGACGGTTCCTTGCGTAAGTTCTTATCCGTGTCATCCGCTGCAAATCCGCGGTTGCTCTTGCCTTACTCCACAACCGCCGTCCCTGCCAGCTTGTCCTTGTAAACCACTCCGCCCTTCATGACGAATCCAACATTCTGCAACACCGTTACGTCCTGCAGCGGATCACCCGACACTGCGATGATGTCCGCGTACTTCCCAACTTCGATCGTACCCACGTCTTTCGAGCGGCCTATCAGGTCGGCAGAATTCTGCGTCGCCGTACGTATCGCCTGCGGTGGAGTCATCCCATACTTCACCATCGTCGCGAATTGCCGGGCGTTATCGCCGTGCGGATATACCCCAGCATCGGTGCCGAACGCCATCTTCACGCCAGCTTGCACAGCTTTTTGAAACGTCTCGCGCTGAATCCGGCCAACCATCTTCTCTTTGTCGACATTTTCCTGCGGCAGACCGAACTCAATCGCCTTCCCCAGCAGATAGTCGTCGTTATAGATGTCCATGTCGAAATACGTGCCATGCTGCTTGGCGAGTTGAATGTCTTCATCGGTGGCCAAGCTGGCGTGTTCGATGGAGTCGATGCCCGCGAGAATCGCGTTCTTAATGCCTTCGGCGCCATGCGCATGTGCGGCAATCTTGCGACCTGCCATGTGCGCTTCGTCCGCCGCTACCTTCAGCTCTTCGTATGTGAATTGCGGCGCGCCCGGACTATCGCCCTTCGACAGCACTCCCCCCGTCGCAAGTATCTTGATCACATCCACGCCATACTTCACCTGCGCGCGCACGACATGCCGCACTTGATCGACCCCATCGGCAACCTGGTAATTGCGCTCCGCCGGGAACAGCGTCACGCTGGTTTCGGGCGAATAGTTGTTCAAGTCGCCGTGTCCGCCGGTAATGGTGATCCCTGGCCCGCTGGCGACTACGCGAGGTCCGATTAGATATCCCTCATTGATGTAGTTGCGCAAATCCACCGCCATGAACGGCCCTGATCCCACATCGCGCACCGTCGTGAATCCCGCCATCAGCGTGGTCCGCGCGTTCTTCTCCGCCGCGAACGCGTGCGTGAATGGAGTCTCCTTGAAGGCATTGATCGGGTCGTAGCGGTCCGCGCGCGCGCCCAGGTGCGTATGACAATCGATCAGGCCAGGCAAAACCGTCGCCTTCGACAAGTCAACCACGTTCGCACCGTTGGGGATTTGTACCTCTCCCGCAAGCGAAACTGTCTTGATGCGCTCGCCCTCCACGACGATCACCACGTTTTCGCGGTAGCTATCGCTGGTGGAATCGAACAACTTGCCCGCTCGAATGTATGTGATCGCAGGGGCAGGCTTACTAGCGGTGGAACGTGCTGCTGGCGGATGGCTCTCCTGCCCCTTGGCGGGCTGAGAAGCCTCTTGCGCCGCGCAGACTCCCGCCGCGGCCATCAGGGTCGCTAGAACGAGTTTGATTTTCAATTGCATTGCTCCCATTCTGTTTGGAGTGATTGCAATGTTACAGGAGCGTTAGGCGTGCAGCCGCATTCTGTCCGTGATCCGTCTCGCCTTTTCTATCCGCTAGCCACTAGCCACTACCCACTAACTGGGCTTCCACTTACTCAGAAACGTCACCAAGTCCTCCGGTGCGAGTGACCGCGCCTTCTCAAACTCGCCGCCCTTCTGGCTATATAGCAATCTGCCGCTGGCATCGAGCACCGCGATCGCGGGAATTCCACGGGCTTTGGGGACTTCATATTGCTGCATGATGTCCAGGTTCTTGTCGTACTCACCGACGTCCACGTGAACCACCAAGTAGTTCGGCGTCAGCACTGCAGCAACGTCGGGACGGCGAAACGCCAGATCCAGCACATGACAGTCGAAGCACCAGTTGGCTCCGAAGACCACCAGCACGCGCTTGTGTTGCTGTGACGCCAGCTTCAACGCCTGCGCAATTTCGGCGTGCGCATTCAATCCTGGGACGTAAATCTGCTTCTCGGTCGAGAGCGGCTGCTGCAGGCGCGTTAGATCGCCCCGCCGGGTCGCAGCAATGCGCCACTGACCGCTTTGCTGCTGCCACAACTGTCCATCGATCATGTAAACCGTCTGCAGCTTGTTCTGGGCCGCGGACCTGATCTCGGCCTGAAAAGCAACCTGCTGCACACCCGGCTGTGGAGAAGTGGATTGCACTATTTCGAGTTTGATACCGCGCGCTTTGAGCCCTGTCCAAAACGCGATGTCGGCCTGTGCGTTGGTTTCGCCCGATGGCAAGATGACCCGCGCCTCGGGGTTCGTGCTGTAGAGCGCGCGCAACTTCGCCGCATCCCCCCCGAGTACGGCCGCCTTCCACTGCTCCAGCGGAGTAAACGCAGCACTCGCCGCTTGCGCTTTCGCCGCCGCATTTTGTCCGCCCACGCCGAGGGCGCTTCCGAACATCGTGCAGACCATCGCTGCGCCGATCCAAACACGACGGACTACCCGCATAACCGAACCAACTCCATGTCTACCTCTTTCCAGTCACCAGTTACCAGTCACCGTCTTTTCCAGCCACTAGCCCGTTCTTCTCACTGTTTTCTAGCCACTAACCACTATCCACTTCTTCAATGCCTCCCATGATACGGATGCCCCTTCAAGATCGTGAACCCTCGATACAGTTGCTCCAGCAGCACCACACGCGCCAACTCATGCGGCAGCGTGATCTTTCCGAACGACATGATGTGTTGCGCTTTTGCCCGAGTAGAATCCGTCCATCCATCGGCCGGGCCGATGGCAAACAGCAGGTCCTGCGTTCCGTGAGCCTGGTGGTATTCGAGGAAATTAGCGATCTCTTCCGAAGCTAACTGCCTGCCACGCGCATCCAGCAGCACCAGCACCGGCTGCGTGCGGCCGGCACTCTTCTCAACCTGTTTCAGCAACACAGTTTCAGACGCCAGTTCCAGCGCATCGCAAGCCGCATAATGTGACAGACGCTTCAAATACTCCGCCGTAAGCGACTGGATCGCCGGGCTACGCGTCTTGCCAATCCAGGCAATGCGAAGTTTCACCGCCTTACTGGACCTTCCGCGTGCGCCTTACTATGCGTGCCCCATCTTTTCCCTTTTTTGGGGAAAGGGTGGGACTTTTCTTCGCCGCCTTCTTTACGGGCGCGCGTTTCGTTGCCACTGCCGCTTTCTTGTGCTCCGGCTTCTCCAGATCAGCCAGTTGCAAACGCGTTGCAGTCTTCCACAATCTTTCCAAGTCATAAAATTTGCGTGCGGTCTCTGAGAAGATGTGCACGACAAAATCCACGTAGTCGAGCAGCAGCCACTCCGCCTGGTTTCGACCTTCCACATGCGAAGGCCCATGCCCCAGCTTGCTGAGCTTCTCATCAACTTCGTCGCCAATGGCCTGCACCTGCCGCGGATTCGCCGCCGAGCAAATGACGAAGTAGTCCGTAAATCCGCTGGCCTGCGCGTCGAGGCGCAAAATGCTGATGTCTTCCGCCTTCTTCTCTATGCAGGCTTGTACGGCGATGGCGACTTGCGCCCTCACATCATCTTTTTTCATCCGACGTGCTCGCTCTCCTTGAAGCTTCGAATCTGGGTGGTCGGGTGTCCCACTTAAGCCGGTTTTGCTTGAGTGGGTCTTTTGACTTCTGACCCAGCGCGTCCTGTCTGCCCTTGGGCTTTGTTTCCGCGATGCCGCGGTACAACCCTTCTTTGCCGATATACTCCGCCACCGCGTTCGGCACCAGCTTGGTCAAACCCTTGGGGTTCCGCATAGCTGCACGGACCTGCGTCGCCGAAACATCTTCGTGCGTCTCCGGCAACAAGTACACCGTAACGCCGGGCAACTTCAGCGGCCCTTCACGCTTTGATTTGCGAAACTCACGCAATTCCGCCGCGCTGGGGCGCAACGCCTTTGGCAACGACGACGCCACATCATCAAGTGAATATCCCGGGCGCGCCGCCACTATAAACTCGCATTCTTTCAGCAGCGCTTCGGCCTCATACCACTTGGCTATGTCTTGAAAGGCGTCGATGCCGATCAGGAAGTACGGCTGGTCGCGTTTTCGCAACTGGGCCTTCACTCGCCGCACCGTATCGATGGAGTAGCTTGGCCGCCGTTCGACATGGGCCTCCGGATCGGGCGCCTCGAGAAGTGAAGGCAGAAAGTCCGGCTCTCCCGCCAGCGCCAGCGCCACCATTGAGTAGCGATGAAAGTACGACGTCACCGGGGCCTTCTGCTTGTGCGGAGGAATGTCCGCCGGAACAAACCATACTTCTTTCAGCTTGAATCGCTCAGCGGCCGCACGGGCCACCTTGAGGTGTCCGCGATGGATGGGATCGAAGGTGCCGCCAAACAGTGCGATGTTCATTCAGCTCGTAGCTACAGTTTCTGTGTTTGGACCAATGGACGCAAGTGGGGATTCAAGCCCCATCGGAAGTCGGTGCCCATTCAAGTGCAGCCTGAGTGGGTTTTTTTGACTCCTCATTCCTACGAATCGCTGACGGGTGCGTGTCTTTTTTCTAGCCACTAGCCACTAACCACTAACTTCTCTGATCGCTTCCACCCGTTTCGCCATCTCCCACTTCAACGCGTCGACGCCCTCACCCGTGACTGCCGAAATCGCGAACAGCACCAGCTTCTTGCGCTTGCAATAACGCTTAAGCTTGGCGAGCTTGTCTTTGTTCACGGCATCGATCTTCGACGCCACCACTATCGTCGGCTTGGTATCGAGTCCACCGCCGAAATTCGCCAGCTCTTTCGTAATGACTTCGTAGTCCTCAGCCGGATCAGGCCTTCCGTTCGCATCCGAAACATCCACCAGGTGCACCAGCAGTCGCGTACGCTCGATGTGGCGCAGAAACTGCGTGCCAAGCCCCGCACCTTCGCTGGCACCCTCAATCAAACCAGGGATATCCGCGACAACAAAGCTGAACTCGTCCGGAGCCTCCCCCACCACCACCACGCCAAGGTTAGGCTGCAGCGTAGTAAATGGGTAGTCCGCGATTTTGGGACGCGCCGCCGAAATCCTCGAGATCAGCGTGCTCTTGCCTGCGTTCGGATACCCCACCAGCCCGACATCCGCCAGCAGCTTCAACTCCAGCCGCAGGGTGCGCTCCTCGCCGGGGAACCCTAGCTCATGCTCCCGCGGAGCCTGGTGTGTCGACGTCGTGAAACGCGCATTGCCGCGTCCACCGCGCCCGCCGTGCGCAATCACGATGCGCTCGTCCGGTCCGGCGAAGTCGTGCACAATCTCACCCGTCAGATCGTCGTACACAATCGTTCCCACCGGAACCTTCAGCACTACATCGTCGCCTTCGCGGCCGGTGCAGTTCGACCCCTCGCCGTGCCGCCCGCGCTCCGCCTTGTACTCCGGATTGAACCGGAAGTGCACCAGCGTGTTGTGGCGCTCGCTCGACTCCATAATCACGTCGCCGCCACGCCCGCCATCGCCGCCCGAGGGCCCTCCGCGCGGAACGAACTTCTCCCGCCGAAACGCCATGCAGCCGTTCCCGCCGTCGCCGGCCTTAATCCGAATTTTGGCTTCATCAACAAACATGGAAGAGTCCGTAACCGGTAGCTGGTGATTGGTAACTGTCGAAAAACAGCTTGCTCTTCAGCCAACGAAAAAGGCCCCGCATCTACGAGGCCTTCGATCCCATGTCGCGAAACGCTCGCACGACCAGTTACCAGCTACCAGTCACCAAGCTAATTGCTTTCCTGCGGAACCACCGACACGAACTTGCCCAGCTGTCCGCGATCTTTGAACTCGATCGTGCCAGTTACCTTGGCAAACAGCGTGTCGTCTTTGCCGCGCCCAACGTTGACCCCCGCCTTCAGCGGTGTCCCGCGCTGCCGCACAATGATGGTGCCGCCCGAAACGAGCTGCCCGCCAAACGCCTTGATGCCAAGCCGCTGCGCATTCGAATCGCGGCCGTTTCTCGAACTGCCTAAACCTTTTTTATGTGCCATATCTGAATCTCCGGGGCCGCGCCCCAAACTTGAAAATCGCTATCCCAAATCCGCTTCGCCGTACGAACCAAACCCGCGCAGCGACCGGAACGCTTCTCGCGCCGCCGACCACGCGTGCAGCACCAGCGCATCGAAGCGCTTCACCGCAGACAACACAATCACGAGCACCTGACAGAGCAGCATTACGCCTTCAACGCCTGTCCATCCACGATGATGCCGGTGATCTTTACGGCGGTATACGCCTGTCGATGTCCCTGCATCTTCTTGTACTGTTTCTTGCGCTTCAGGTGGAACACCAGAATTTTGTCGCCGCGGCCATGCTCGACTACCTGGCCCGACACGAACGCCGCTGCGGGCTTGGCAATCTCGCCTTCAGTCGCGCTCACTGCCAGCACGTCGTCAAACTGCACGTTTTCGCCGCTGGTCTGCGGCAGCTTCTCAATCTCGATTACGTCTCCGGGTGCGACGCGATACTGCTTTCCCCCGGCGCGGATCACCGCGTACATGGCAATCTCCTGAACTGCATTCCGTTGCGCAACGCAACTGCGGCCCACATTTGAGCTGAGACGCTATCTTGTTTATGCACTTGCACTTACCCAGTGCCAGGAAGGAAACCTTCGCGGGACTACAATATCCCGGGTCGCTGGGTGTCCTGAAAGGACACGAGTAGTACAGGCAAACCATTCAATAATATCGGATTCGCCCCACCCGGTCAACGCCCGCGTCCTCCGCCTCCTCCGCCCCCTCCGCCGCGATGTCGTCCACGCATGGAGCCGAGAGTCGGTTTGACTTGTGACCCCGCGCCACATAAGCTTGCGCCAATGCGGGGTGAGAAATGAAGGTGCGTTTGCTGGCTTTGCTGCCGCTGCTGTTCGGCGGTTCTCTTTTTGCTTATCAGGGAAACCAGCCGCAATCGGTTCCCAACGAAAAGCTGGGAACGGTTAACTTTCCCACCTCCTGCGCGTCTTCGCAACAACGGTCACTTGAGCGCGGAGTCGCGTTGCTGCACAGCTTCTGGTACGACCGGGCGGAGCAGCAGTTCAAAGACGTCATCGCCGCTGATCCGACGTGCGCGATCGCTTACTGGGGCGAGGCGATGAGTCTGTGGCACGAGATCTGGGACCGTCCGGATGCCGCGACGATACAGCGCGGACTGGCGCTGGTACAGAAGGGCCAGAAGGTGGCTGCGAAGACGCCGCGCGAGCGCGACTACCTCGACGCGCTGGCCGCCTTCTATCGGAATTCCGACAAGTCGAGTTTCGAAGTGAGGGCCAGCGCCTATTCGCAGGCAATGGAGAAGCTGCACCAGCATTATCCGCAGGACCATGAGGCGACGGCATTCTATGGGCTGTCGCTGCTGGCTGCCGCGCCTCCGCGGGACACGACCTTCGCCAGCCAGAAGAAGGCGCTGGCGTTGCTGAACGCGGAGTTTCCGCTGGCGCCTGACAATCCTGGCATTCCGCACTACATCATTCATAGCTGCGACAATCCGCCAATGGCGGCGGAGGGGCTAGCCGCGGCGCGGCGCTATGGACAAATTGCGCCGTCGGTGCCGCATGCGGCTCACATGCCCGGACATATTTTCGCGCGGCTCGGGCTTTGGCAGGAGGACATTGATGCGAATTTGGCGTCCGTAGCCGCGGCCGAGGCGTCGGGCGCGTCGGGACATGAGCTCCATGCCATGGAATTCTTGAACTACGCCTATCTACAGGTCGGTGAAGACGAGAAGGCGCACGCCTTGGTCGAGAAGGTCACGACCATGGACACCATGGCGGGCCATGACATGCATGAGTACCTCGACATGGCGCGCGCGGGCTTTCCGGCGACCTATGACATTGAGATGCGGCATTGGCAGGAAGCCGCTGCGCTGCAGCCCGTAAAGGGCGCGCTGCCGCAGAACGCTGCCCTTACCTTTTGGGCGCGGGCGGTGGGCAGCGGACACCTGAAAGATGCAGCTGCGGCGAAACAGGACTTGGCTAAATACGACGCCATGGTCGCGGCCGTGAAGAAGTCGAAAGACGCGTACATGGCTGAGTACATGGACACTGACCGCGATGAGATTCGCGCGTGGGTGGCGTTCGCCGAGGGCAAGAATGACGAGGCTGCAAAGATCATGAGCGCGGTCGCGGACAAGCAGGACATGTATGGTAAGGGCGAAGTGGAGATTCCCGCGCGTGAGATGCTGGCGGACCTTCTGCTGGAATCAAATCACCCGGAACCGGCACTGGCCGAATACGAACGGTCAATGACAATAGATCCCAACCGGTTCAACGGGTTGTATGGGGCGGCGCGCTCCGCTGAATTGACAAAGCAGACGGCCAAGGCCGACAAATACTACGCGCTGCTGGTGAAAAACTGCGAAGGGTCGCAGTCGGGGCGTCCGGAATTGGCGCGGGCCAAGGAACAACTGGCGGTGAAGACCGCCGTGGGCGGAGAATAAGGCCTAGCCGTAGTACCGGAAGTCCTCCCAGAATTTCGGCCAGCCATCCTTCGGAGGCCCGCAGACCCAGATGTCCGGGTGATCTTCGGTCTCCTCGTTCTTGACGCCGTATTGGTTCCAGGTGTGTCCGGCAAGGCGGCAGGGGCCGAAGACCTCCTCCATGCGGCTCCGGCGGAGTCCGACGACAATGACCGTCTGCGGCGGCGGATCACCATAGCCGCGTTGCCAGAACGAATTGACCCCGCTGATAGCGCGAGGCAATCCGTACTGCGGACCGTAAAAGTTGATGGCTCCTGCTTCGCCGTAATTCGTGCCGATGATTCCCAGGTGCGCGCGCTCTTCCGGCGTGAGCGTATCGCGAATCCTGGCCACTTCCTGCACCAATTCGGGCCAGCCGAGTTGCTCGCGGAAATCGCCGGTCAGTGAATTGTTGACGTTCCACCAGCGTGTATTGACGGCCGGCAACGGCAGCCAGAATGCCGTAGTAAACACGAGTTCGAAGGCCAGCGTCACCCATACTGCCCGGCGAACCCTCATCGCCTTCCCGCGAGACATCGCGGCCAGCCAGCCTTCTCCCCACACCGCTCCGGCGGCATACAACATCGGGTAAGCGGGCCCCATGTAGTACCAGCGCCCCCTCGCGATGGTGAACAGCAGGAGCGTGCCTACGAACATCCAGCCGATCATGCGGAAGCGTCTTCCGACGCGCGAAAAGCAGAAACAGACGCCGGCAATAGCGAGCGGAAAGCGAGCGCCCGTCAGCTCCAACTGCTGCGGAAGGAAGTATGTAGTGCGGCCCTGGCGAATGTCGCGAGCGTGAATGTGGCTGAGAAAATCGAGCGAAATAAAGTTGTGCTGTGCTTGCCAAAAAACGTTGGGCAGCCAGATCAGAATGGAAAGCGCTACGCCAATCCATAGCCATTTGCTTTTGAAATAGCGTCGCGCGGGAGTAAGCAGAACACCCGCGACGATGCCGAGGGCAAAGAAGCCCATGGTGTACTTGCACATCATGCCGAAACCGATACCAGCGCCGACGCCCATCCACCACCGCGCATCTTCGGTCGCGAGCAGCCGGACGGCGCAATAGGCCGTCCAAACCCAGGCGAGACAGTCGAACGCAACGTACATCATCTGGTATCCACCACCCAGACAAAAGGGAACGGCGGCAACTGCAGCGATAAGCTGTGCGCCGCGGCGTCCGCCCATTTCGCGCGCCATCAATCCCGTAAGCACGACCGCGATGGCTTGCGCCAGGTTGGCGAAAACGCGGAAGCCGCGTACCGATGTCCCGAAGAGCTCGAGCGAGATCCGTCCGAAGAACGGCGTTACCGGGGGGTATGCGGGATAGCCCCACGCCAGGTGCCGCGCATCTTCGAGCGTCGCCAGCTCGTCGCGATGTATGCCGTACCGGTTGCCGATGATCAGGTGAAGAATCACCGTGGCCAGAGCGATGTAAATCAGCAGCGCCGTGTCACTCAGCCAGACGGGCGGCGCCGGCGCGAACGAACGGCGATCGGACCCAGGAGGGATAGCGGCTCCTTGTCGTTCCATAATTGCCAGCTAGTTTGCCGCAGAGCACCCGTGAAAGCAATTGGCGTCCCACGGTGTGTGATTTGGCCAGTCTCTCGGGGCCCATCGATGCGGAGGCGTGTCCTGCTACGATTACGCAGTGTCCGGGCTGCTCCAGGTACAAAACCTCTCCGTTGATTTCGCAACTGCGCAAGGTGCTGTTCATGCCGTGCGCGATGTGAGCTTCACCATCGCGCCGGGAGAAGTTCTTGGGCTCGTCGGAGAATCCGGATCAGGCAAGTCGGTTTCGTCGCTCGCGATCTTGCGCCTGCTGCCTCCTCAAGCGCGTGTGAGCGGCCGAATAGAGTTTCGCGACCTGGACTTGCTCTCACTCTCCGGACCCGCGATGCGCGCCGTTCGCGGAGCCGGCATCAGCATGATCTTTCAGGAGCCCATGACTGCGCTCAATCCTGTGATGCGCATTGGCGACCAGGTGGCTGAGGCAGTGCTCGCGCATCCCGCAGCCGCCGATCGAGGCCACGAACAGCAAGCCAACGGCAAGCCGCCGCGCATTAGCAAAAGTGAGGCGTGGCGGCATGCGGTCGAGGCACTGCGCACTGTCGCTATCCCCGAGCCCGAGCGCCGCGCTCGCGATTATCCTCATCAGCTCTCGGGAGGCCAACGGCAGCGCGTGATGATCGCCATGGCCATCGTGAACCGCCCGCAATTGCTGATCGCGGATGAGCCGACGACTGCGCTAGATGTGACCATCCAGGCGCAGGTGCTCGACCTGCTCACCGAGTTGCGGCAGAAGTTCGCGCTCTCCATGCTTTTTGTCTCGCACGATCTCGCGGTAGTTTCGCAGGTCTCGCATCGCATTGCCGTCATGTACGCGGGCAGCCTCGTCGAGCTCGGCACTGCGGAACAAGTCTTCCGCCAGCCGGCACATCCCTACACGCGCGGCTTGCTTGCTTCTGTTCCCACCCTGCGCAGCAACCGCAACGAACCTTTGCGCACGATCGAGGGCACCGTGCCGGCGATTACTGCCCTCCCTCCCGGATGCACATTTGAACCGCGTTGCGAATGGCGTTTACCATCTTGCTCGCAAGCGTTACCATCGTTGGTCGAAGTTGCGCCCGGACATTTTGCTCGATGTCCGGTGGTGGCGTCGGAAATTCGGTAAGCATGCGTCTTCTATTACTCAGCGATATCCACGCCAATCTTGAGGCCCTTGAGGCCTGCATGGCTGCTGCTCCAGCTTACGATCGCATCGTGAACCTGGGAGACGTGGTCGGCTACAACGCCAGCCCCAACGAAGTCTGCGAGCGCGTGATCGCCATGGGCGCGCCAATCGTTCGGGGAAATCATGATCGCGCGTGTGCCGGGCTGTCCGATGTCAGAGAGTTCAATCCGGTAGCAGCGATCTCTGCCTACTGGACGCGGAACATCCTGCGTCCCGAGCACCTGGAGTGGTTACGCGAACTGCCGCAAGGCCCATTGCGCAGCAACGATTTTTCCGGAATAGAGTTCGTGCACGGCTCGCCGCTCGATGAAGACGAATATCTGCTCAATACCGCTGCGGCTGACGACAATCTCGAACTGCCGGGACACGCGCCCCTGATCTTCTTCGGCCACACCCACATCCAGGGCGGCTTTGTGGGTGAAGGCGGCGAGTCCCGCCCCTTCCGTCCGATGTACGACAGCGACGAAGGCCCCGTGACTTCCACCATATGGCTTACTCCCGGCGAGCGCTATCTCATCAACCCCGGCTCGGTCGGGCAACCTCGCGACAGCGACTGGCGCTCGGCCTTCGCCCTGTACGAAACCAATGGTGGACCGCTTGCCAGCGTTACGTTTTACCGCATACCTTACGACATCGAACAAGCCCAGCAACGCATTCTGTCTGCTCAGTTGCCGGAGCGTTTAGCCGCGCGCCTCAAGCTCGGGCGCTAGCCGCTCTCACCTCGATTTGGAATAAACTACGGGTATGCCGATTCGCCCCTTTCCCGAAAAATCAAACTTCCGCAGCAAGGAATTCATCGGTGGCGCCAACATGAGTACGCCGTTCGGATACCTGGTTGCCCACATCGATGGTGGAGCTCGAGGCAACCCCGGCCCTGCCGGATACGGTGTGATGGTCGAAGACGAAATGGGACGGCCCGTGGCCGAGCTCAGCGAGTATTTGGGAAAGCAGACCAACAACTATGCCGAGTACTCCGGGCTGCTCGCGGCACTCACCTACGCGTTGAAGCACGGCTTCAAGGCGCTCAAGGTGTTCAGCGACTCGGAGCTCATGGTCAAGCAGATCATCGGGGAGTACAAGGTCAAGAATCCCACTCTCAAAGAACTCCACGATAGGGCGACCACCATGATCGACAACTTGGAGGCCTTTGAGATCAAGCACGTGCTGCGAGAGAAGAACCGCGATGCCGACCGTCTGGCAAACCTCGCAATGGATCGTGGCACAAATCGCGTAGCTCCAGCCGCAAATGCATCGGCGGGATCGACTGCAACACCACCGCGCGAAGTGAACGGCGTGGTTCGCAACGGAGTGGTTGAGTTTCTTGGGACGCCTCTGCCCGAAAACACTTTCGTCAAGATTCGCGCAGTCAAGCCCTGAGAAGAGTCGTCTAAAGCCGCCGCACAGCTCACAGGCTGGAACCTCACAGCGATTTCCGGTGTCTTACCCAGCATAGGCACGAAGTGGACCCTGCGGAGGCGCGTATCCCAAAAGCTCTCTCTGGATGTCAACGATTGGCCCTTTGCCTCTTAGTCACAACCGCATTCCTGCAACCAATTTCAGCCGACGTGCCATCAACGCCCATCGAAGCGGCGCTGGACGCCTTGCGTTCTCGTTTTTCCAATCAGATTGTGATTGGCTTCGAGGAAACCTTTGACGTCCGTCCTGATCGAACGCCGGACGTGGATTTGGGGCCTCCCAATTCCACCCTCCAGCAAGTTATCGACCGAATTCGCCACGCGAACCCGAACTACAAGATAGATCTGCTCAGGGACGGCCTGTTACATGTCTATCCGGCCAACGAAACCGCCGATCCTGCGGGTTGCTTGATTTGCGATTACAGGATTTTGTTCTCCCGCCAGACGATTGCATGGCTCAACAGATGCTGAATATGGACAACCCCATGCCTGCTTTCTCTTACACACCCGAACTGGGAGCGCACCTGTGGGAACACAAGGCCGCATGGTATCGAGAAAACGGCAAAGATGTCGGTGGGATGGTTGGCGACTTTATGAGCGATTGCGAACCCGCGCATCACAGGAGTGGACATATACATCAAAATATTTCTGTCCGCGATGCTTTGAATTTGATAGCTATACCCTCACTACTGACCGCTTCCGGCAAAGTCCCGAGTAATGCTCGAAGTTGGTTCAAGCCGAAGCCCATTTCCTGGAAATATCGGTTTCGTCGCGAACAGGATGCTGACACCGGCCTGGGCGGAGTGCCCGTGTTTCAAACCTTCTAATTCAACTTGCAAAAGGCGTGTCGCCTAGACTGCCGCTGTCGTGGGTTGTCGGTTTGCCGTGACTCGCCCACCCTGCTTGATCTGCGGCGGTTCGAAAATCTGCAAGCGTTGCGCTGGATTCTCAACCGCCCACGTCAGAGTCTGCGTCATTTGTTCCAGTGTGACCAACGCCAGCCGATTCGCGCCTTCGCGAGTTGACGGAAATACTCGAGCCAGCGCATAGAAGGGCTTCAAGATCACTAGCCAGCTCCTTCCCGGCCCCAGCACATACCATGGCCTCACGAAGCTGGCAGGAATTCCCGACTCAATAATCATCCGTTCGCCCTCGGCGCGCACCGCTTGATACTCCCTCATCATGGGAGCCGGACGGGCCACGCTGAGATAGACAAAGTGTCGGATCCCCGCTTGTTTGGCGGCGTTCACTGCCTCCCGGCACGAAGTCAGATCAATCTTGCGAAATTCCTCAGCCTTGCTCGGGCTCGGATGCGCCACTCCGACGAGATGAACAAACGTATCCGCCAGAGCGGCGTTCTCGGCATACGTTTCAGACCGCAGCGCGTTTCCGAGAACAATCTCGCAGCCCTGCGTTACGCGTGACTCCGAACCCGGCCGCACCAGGGCGCGCACGCGATGCCCGCGACGAAGTAACTCAGCCGCCAGACTGCTTCCCAGAAAACCTGTCGCGCCGGTCAGGAACACGTCATGTTGTACCATCTCGGTCTCCGAAAAATTCTGCTGCGCCACTGCGCTCCCACGATAGGCTGACTGCGCACCGGAGCGACTGTTAACGGCATTATCTCTGGTACGACAAAACGCAAAGAATGGATTTAACACGAAGGTCGGTCTAGATCGAGGTGAGACGCAGCGCCTGGTCCAGTTCGGGATGCCGGAAGGGATATCCGGCCGCCTCTAATCTCGCCGGCCACACCAGCGCCGACCCGAGCAGCAGCGTCTCTCCCATCTCTCCAAACACCGTGCGCACCACAAACGCCGGAAGCGGGAAGAACGCAGGCCTGTGCAGCGCCTTTCCGAGGACGCGAACGAACTCGAGGTTGCGAACCGGCTGCGGAGCGACGGCGTTCACGGGCCCGCGAAGCCGCTCGTTGGAAAGGGCAAACAGAAACCCGCCGACAACATCGTCGAGCGTGATCCAACTCATGTACTGGCGGCCATCGCCCACCGGCCCTCCCAGTCCGACGCGAAATACCGGAAGCATGGCTCGCAATGCGCCACCATGTTTCGCCAACACCACTCCGATGCGGACGTTCACCACGCGAACCCCGGCCTCTGCCGCTGGATTCGTCGCCGCTTCCCACTCCTCGCATACTCCCGCCAGGAATCCCGAGCCGGGCTTGCTGTCTTCGTTGAGTTCCTCGTCGCCGCGATTGCCGTAGTACCCGATCGCCGAGGCCGCGATAAATGCCTTCGGCTGGCCCGTCCTGCGAAATGACTCCGCCGCCGCGGTCGCGAGAGTTTGCGTACCCAGCACGCGGCTCTCCCGCACCTCGCGCTTGAACTTCTCCGACCAGCGCCCCGCGATGGCTTTGCCGGCAAGATGAACAATCGCATCAAATCCCACAAGACTTTGCGGATCGAGGGGTTTCCCTGGATTCCACCGCACCTCGTTCGCAGCGGGAGCACGTCGCACCAGCGCTGACGTACCGTGACCAGCACTAGCCAGCGCCGGCCTAATCGCGCTGCCCAGCAAACCAGACGCTCCACTGATCAGAATCCGCATAAATTCCCAATCGTTCTACCGCGGTCCCATTGCGACCGTCTTCGCTCCAAAGTTGTTCGCCGTCTCGTATAATCGGTCATGGCGACAATCCGCCAAACCATCGCGACCAACGTCCTGACTGTCACCAAATTTCGCGATCTGCTGCGTAGAATCCGTAGCTACCGCCCCAACGACGATCTTACGCTGGTCAAAAAAGCCTACGATTTTTCCCTGAAGCATCATCAGGGCCAGTCCCGCGCCTCCGGCGAACCCTACCTGATCCATCCTCTGGAAGTGGCGACCGTGCTGGCCGAGATGCGACTCGATACCACCGCCATTGCCGCCGGCCTGTTGCACGACTCCATCGAAGACACTTCTCTCACCGTTGATGACATTCGCACGGAATTCGGTGAGCAGGTTGCGCACATCGTCGAGGGTGTCACCAAGATCAGCAAAATCGATTTCGCCTCGCGCGAAGAAGCCCAGGCCGAGAGCGTCCGCAAGATGGTGCTCGCCATGGTTGACGACATCCGCGTGGTGATGATCAAACTGGCCGACCGCCTGCACAACATGCGCACGTTGCAGCATCTCGCGCCCGAACGCCAGATAAAAATCGCGCGCGAAACCCAGGAAATCTACGCGCCCATCGCGCACCGTCTCGGCATGGGCAAGATTCGCGGAGAACTCGAAGACCTCGCCTTCCAGTACGTCGATCCCATCTCCTACAACCAGGTCAAAGACGCCATCGAATCGCGCCGCAAAGAAGGCGAAGCCTTTCTGGCGCAGATCCAGGGCGTGATCGAACAGAAGCTGCGCGAGAACAACCTGCAGGCTACCGTCGAGGCGCGCATCAAGCGCATTTACAGCATCTGGCAGAAACTACAGCGCCAGCATATTTCCGTCGAGCAGATCTACGACATGATGGCGCTGCGCATCATTACCCAATCGGTGAACGACTGCTACGCCGTGTTGGGACTCATTCACAATCAATGGCGCCCTGTGCCCGGGCGCATCAAAGACATGATCGCCATGCCGCGACCGAATCTCTATCAGTCGCTGCACACCACAGTGATTGCGGAAAACGGGCACGCCTTCGAAGTGCAGATCCGCACCGAGGAAATGCACAAGATGGCGGAAGAAGGCATCGCGGCGCACTGGAAATACAAGGACGGCCCCATCGCGGCGCGCGACGAGAAACGTCTAGCCTGGCTGCGACAGGTGGTCGAGTGGCAACGCGAAGTCCCCGACCCCAACGAATTCCTCTCCACCCTCAAAATCGATCTTTACCCCGAAGAGGTCTACACCTTCACCCCGAAAGGTAAGATCGTCATCCTGCCGCGTGAGGCCACGCCCGTCGACTTTGCTTACAACATTCACTCAGAGGTCGGCAACACCTGCGTCGGCGCCAAGGTCAACGGACGCATCGTCCAACTGAAATACAAGCTGCGCTCGGGAGACATCGTCGAGATCCTGACCCAGCCCGGACAGCATCCCAGCCGCGATTGGCTGGTGTTCGTAAAGTCCCCTCGCGCGCGCCAGAAGATCAAGCACTGGCTGAACATTCATCAGCGCGAGCGAGCCATCGAAATCGGCCGCAAGCTGATCGAGAAGGAAGCCCGCAAATATCGCATCTCGCTCAAAGACATCAGCGAAGCTGAGTTGACCCGCGTGGCCAGCGAGAGCGGCCTTGGACGTCCCGATGATCTGCTCGCGGGCATCGGCTACGGCAAGTTCTCAGCCCGCTCAATCCTCGCACGCGCCGTGCCCGAGAGCGCCGCTAACGCGACCCCCGGCGACGAATCAGCGGGCGAAGAGCAGCAGCCCGGTGGCTTTACCAGCGTCGTGCGGCGCGTCTTCGGCGGAGACACTTCCGCCATCAAAGTCCGCGGCCACGACGACCTGCTGGTGTACCGAGCGCGATGTTGCAATCCCATTCGCGGCGAAGAGATCATCGGCTACGTCACCCGCGGCAAGGGTGTCGCGGTGCACTCCAAGTCCTGTACCAACGTCGAAAATCTCATGTACGAGCCGGAACGCCGCATCGCCGTGGAGTGGGGCAAAGACGGCACCGTCGGCACCGCCCAGGTCTGGGAGACCGGCTTCCCGGTCAAGCTGGTCGTTCTTTGCGACAACCGCCCCGGCATGCTGAAACAGATCACCGCTGTCATCAGTGACGCCAACACCAACATCCGCAACATCGAAGCCAAGACCGCCGAAACTCACGCCATGGTTGACATCATCATCGACATCGCCGACCTCAAGCACTTGGAGCGCATCGTCACCGGCGTGCGCAAGATCCCCGGCGTGCGCGAGGTGCAACGCGTGCAGAAGCTGTAACCGCTCGAACGTAGCTTTTGCATCGCTTGAACTCGGGCCCGGAATTTCGCATGAACACGTTTCGCATCGCACTCGCCAGCCTTCGCTTCCCCGACACGCGAGAAGACTCCCTCGCAGCCGCGCACCGCGCCATTGGCCAAGCCTCGAACGAGCGCGCCGACCTTCTCTGCTTTCCCGAGTGCTTTGTGCCCGGCTATCGAGCGAAAGACAAGCAAATCCCGCCGCCCGACGCGACGTTCCTTGATCGCGCCTGGTCGATTCTCGCCGACGCCGCCCGCGACGCAAACGTCACCGTCATTCTTGGGACCGAACGAATCGTACACGGCGCGCTGCTCCCGACGGCACTCGTGATTCAGCGCGATGGCACCGTTGCAGGCTTTCAGGACAAAGTGCAGCTCGACCCTTCGGAGGACGGCACCTACTCCCCCGGCTCAGAGAGGCGTGTGTTCGAGGATGGCGCCCTGAAGTTCGGCATTGTGATCTGTCACGAAGGCTGGCGTTATCCCGAAACGGTGCGCTGGGCTGGGAGACGCGGCGCTCACATCGTGTTTCATCCGCACTTTCACGAGGCCGAGCCCGGAGGCTACGTGCCCTCCACCTTCGCCGACCCCGCCAACACCTTCCATGAAAAAGCGGCTTTGTGTCGCGCAGCCGAGAACACCTGTTATTTCGCAACCGTTAACTTCGCGAGCAAGGGGTCTCCGACGACATCCGCGGTGGTACGTCCCGACGGAACTCTGCTCGCCTATCAGCCCTACGGCGTCGCCGGATTGCTGATCGCCGACATCGACATCAGCGCTGCCACGGGACTGCTGGCGTCGCGCTGCAGGTACGGTTAGCCCCATCGCGAAGGGAATTAGGAATCGGGATTACCTACGACATGGCGTCTATAAGGACGAAGGCATTGTCAAGGACAGAAGTGTCCTGTGCAGTGTTTCTATCACCGCGTGTTCACCAGAGCTGAAGTTGAGGACAAGAGCTCCGAACATCACGCTACCATCACTTACGGTGAAGCAAATCGCTCCACCATCCATCTATGCGGCCCTAACCTCGACCATGATGTTGCTTGCGAACATCCAGCCGCCGGACCGGTGCGGAAGTGGAAAACGGTGTTTCGTTTTCCAAGGCGGGTTAGCGCGGTCTTCTGCACGGGTCAGTCTGGATGCGAGAGTGCCCAATCAATTTCCCGGTCTAATCGCCGTGGCGATCGACCACGCCATCTCGCGGGCTGCTCTCGATGCGAGCGATCTCCGGATAGGCTGTGTTAGTGCGCAGCATCCAGAACAATCGCACGGCTAACTTCCTCGCCGCTGCCACCTTCGCGACCGCCTTTTTCATGCGATGGCAGCGATGCTTGTACTGCTTGCGAAATCCTTCATCCAGCCGACACACCGTCTGTACGCTTTCGACCAGCAGCATGCGCAGAAACGGATTCCCCTGCTTGCTGATCGACCCCAGGTGGCGTCGCTTACTCGAGCTGTGTTCGCTCGGGATCAGTCCCAGGTAGCTGGCAACTTGCTTGCCGCGCTGGAAGCGTGTCACATCTCCCATCGTGATTACATAAGCCAAGGCCGTGATGGGACCGACCCCAGGTTGCGTCATCAGCAGGCAGGCTCGCGGGTGCTGCTTCGCAGCCTCCACCGCCTGATCCAACTGCGCAATCTGTGGGTTGAGTTCACCGAGCAGTTTCAGCAAATCCTTACGCCGCTGAGCCGCCCAACCCTCCAACCGCAGTTCGCGCAATACCTTTTGACCAGCTTCGCTCCACGGTTTCTGTTTGAGCTGCACTCCCCGGTTCAACATCAGGTGCTGCAACCCGTTCTTGACTCGCGTCCGGATCCCCACCAGACGATGACGGTGAATCAGTAACTGGCGAAGATCACGTTCGGCTTCATTCGGACGCCATAACCGTGGGAAGCGTTCCTCGATCAGCAGCTTCAGGATGTGGGCCGGATCACGCCGGTCCGTCTTCTGCTTACGCACATAGCTGGCGCGAATCTCCGCCGCATCGCCGATCCACACTTCATGGCCTAAACCAGCCAGCAAATCCTCGAACCAATGCGTGTTGCCGCTCGCCTCAAAGCCTACTCGCGCCGGTGACGGAAGCCGACGATAAAACCGCTCCGCCTCTCCATTGCCGTTCTTCAGCTTCTCCTCCCGGATCTCTCCGGTCGCAGAATCAAAAACCGCTACTTGTTGCCAACCCGGATGGAAATCACATCCTACAATGATCATAAAGGCTTCTCCTGACCCGGATGCTCTTGTCCTCAACAAGAAACATACAGGTCGCCAGAACCTTCGTCCTTATCCCATCAATTTCCGAGAGTTAATTCGCTGCCGTTGCGGGAAGTCCGCCGCGTCAACGCCCAAGCACTGCTGCGAAGGGCTGTCGATACGGCGCTATGGATTTCTCGCCCGTGTTCGGCTTTGGGCGGTGAGGTTTCTTCCGCCGCCTGATTTCTCTGGCGCTTCTTTCTCGCAGCCGCTACAGGTCCGCCACAGAAGTAACGCGGCGACACGGTTCCAACGTAAGACACTGCTAGACTAGAAGCACAAAAGAAAAGCCTAGTTCCGCGGAGATCGTTTCGCTCCTTGACAAACTTCACCGAATCCTTCCGAGTAGGTGGCAGGTAGCGTCCCGGTCGGGAGAGAGCGTTATCGTGATGTAGTGATATAGTTATATATATCCGTTGGCTATGTTTTGGTTTTCACTGATCTAACTATCTGATTGTAAATGATATATATATCGTCGTAGTGTTACAACTATGTAGAACGAAGTTTTGAATGAAAAATTAGCGGTCGTAACAATCAAACTTGAGGCAAATTTTGCCCGGTGCCTCACGCTCACGTCCCCCCGTTGGACGTTCACGTGCGATTAGTCGGAAGGAAGGCGAACCACTTGCACTGTCCGCAAGCCCGGGTTAGCCAAAGATGGCAAACCCGGGCACCGAATTTATTTCTTCGCCGCCGCTTTTACGTACGCCAGCACCTCTTCCGCGTGCCCTTGCGGCGTGACTGGCGAGAAGACGTGTTCGATTTTGCCGTCCGGACCGATCAGAAACGTACTCCGCACAATCCCCATGACCTTCTTGCCATACATGTTCTTTTCTTTGAGCACGTCGAACTTCTTGGCGACTTCTTTCTTGTCGTCCGCAAGCAAGGTGTACGGCAGGCTGTACTTTTCTTTAAACTTCAATTGGGACTTGGGCGTGTCGGGCGAAATGCCCAGCACCACGATCCCGGCCTTCTTGAACTTTCCGTGTGCGTCGCGGAACCCGCTCGCTTCATTCGTTCAACCGGGCGTGTCGGCCTTGGGGTAGAAGAACAGCACTACTGTCTTCGCCCGGAACTGTTGTAGCGAAACGGGGTTTCCGTTTTCGTTAGGCAGGGTAAATTCGGGAGCTTTGTCTTTGCTAGTCATCACGCATTATCTATACAGGAAATTCTTGCGCCAGGCCATCGTCACATTGTTTGCGGTTTTCCTGTTAGTCACATTTGCAGACGCGCAGCAGCGCACGCGCAATCGCCAGACCGACCCGGCAACACCCACAACAACGACGAGCACCAAGAAGGCCAAGCGCGGCCCTCGCGCCATCGCCGTCGTCGAATTCCTTCCCAGCGGGGCCATGCGCCTGGTGCCCATCGCTCTCTGGATCGACGGGCGTTATTACGACGCCAGCCAGTATGGTGCCAGCCCTGCGCCCATGGCCCTCGAGCCCGAAACCGTTTATGAGGCGCAAAGTCTCGGAGAGCCGACTGGCATATTCACCATCACCGAGCCCAAGCAAGAAAACGGCAACTGGGCAGCCTACGGTACTTGGCAGCCGCAGCTTGCAATGGATGCCGAGGTGGCCAAAAAGGCCGCAAAGGAGGCCGCGCTGAAAGCCCAGAACCCCAGCAAGGTCGTCCTGACCGGCGATGCCGACGACGGACGCCCCGTGCTGAAGCGCGCCCCCGGTTCCTCGAGCCAGTCGGATAGCACTCCACCTCCGCCTGCGAGCAATCCCGACTCCGATCGGCCGGTGATGAAAAAACCTCCGTCCGACCCGAGTTCGAAGCCGACTTTAGGCATGCCGGACGACCCGCCTGCCAGCAGCTCCACTTCCAGCACCAAGACGCAAACTACGGCGAGCAATGGCGACCCCGACCGCCCAACCCTCAAGCGGTCCGCGCCAGCAACGTCCCAGCCGGATAACGGCAACACTGGAAGCGGTTCGACAACAGTTACGCAAGCCGCCGCAACCTCCAACGACAACGATCCCAATCGCCCGACGCTAAGTCACGCCAAGACGGCGACGCCCGTGCCAGTAGCCGACAACGACTCGGCTTCTACGAAACCAGGAGGCACGCCCTCGACCGCGGCCAAAGCATCCCGCGCCTATCCCGCCATCTCCGACGCGGGCCACTACGAAACCCGGTCGCTGCTGTACTCGCTGACCTCCGGCGAGCGCCAGATACAAGAGGACCAGATGCGAAAGATGGCGATGGTCGAGATCCGTGCTTTCGCCGCCAAACACAACGGGCCGCCGATTCCCAAAACAGCCGCCATCACCGACTACGAAGTACGCGCATTCGACTTGGAATTCAGCAACTCACCGACCGTAGTGCTGACTGGAAAGCTCTCCGTCGCCGCCGCCGCCAAGGGACAGCGTGATACCGGCTTCACCTATTTCGTCGCCCTCGTCGCCCGGGTTGACATCAACGACCAGGCGCAAAAGATCTTCGGCTCCGTCACCGACAGCACTCGCCTCGATGCCTTCCCGCGAATGGAGCTGATCGACGCAGTCGATGCCGACGCCAATGGACGCGGCGACCTGCTCTTCCGCCAGTACTCTGATATAGGGATCAGCTATGGCCTCTATCGTGTCTCGCCCTACCAGATTGAGAAGATCTTCGAAGGCGGATCGTCGCTCTAGAACGGGTTACAATCACTCCATCCATGCGGATTACTTCCATCTTTACCCTGGTCCTGCTGATGTCATTGAGCGCCCGTGCCCAAGACAGCCCTCCCGCGCCGACGGCCCCTACTCCGGCCGCCTGGCCCACCGCGCAATTCGCTACCACCGCCGCAAAAGACCCCGGCGTGCAGAAGGCGAAGCAAATTCTCGACGACATGATCCGCGCCCTGGGCGGAGACTCATATCTGACATTGCGGGACATGAAGGTCGAGGGGCGCAGCTACGCTTTCTACCACGGGCGTCCTAGCGGCCTCGGCATCGTCTTCTGGCGATTTTGGGAATGGCCCGACAAAGACCGCATGGAGCTGACCAAACAGCGTGACGTAGTGGACCTATACATCGGCGATAAAGGCTACGAGATCACTTACAAGGGAACGGCAACTCAGGACCTCAAGCTAGTTGACGAGTACCTGCGCCGCCGCGATCACTCTCTGGAATGGGTGATCCGCAACTGGCTGGCCGCTCCTGGCTCGATGATTCTGTACGAAGGTACCGCCATCGTCGAACAAACTCTCGCCGACAAGGTCACCATCATGACCGCGTCGAACGACAGTGTGACGATCGCGGTCGATCCGCGCTCTCACCTGCCTCTGAAGAAGACCTACAGTTGGCGCGATCCGAACGACCGCCAATTCGACGAGGAGGCAGAGGTCTTCGGCAACTTCCGCATGGTTCAGGGGATCAACACCCCCTACAGCACAGTGCGAATGCTCAACGGCGAGATGAGCGGCCAGCGCTTCATCAACAACGTCAGCTACAACACCGGCATCGATGCCTCACTGTTCCAGACCAGAGGCATCACCTACAACCAGCCGAAGCCCGAAGCTCCCAAGCCGTAGACCCCCGCTGGGAACCAAAGTCTGCACCTACGCACGCCGCCTGGCGAAATGTTCTACAAAGCTTTCTTTTTCCGTGCGTTACGTGTCAGCCATCGACTCGCGCCTCGCATGTGAGTGCTTTCTTAGCCACTTGCTGTTGCAAAAATACCACACTCATACGCCATGTCAGGCTTGTAATCTATTGAAGGCGCTACCCTTATATTTCCCCATTGATCTTTGAGCGCACAATTCGAACTCCCGTCGAATGCAGCGGCGTCGGTCTCCATAGCGGAGCGCCCGTGCATCTGCGGATCTTGCCGGCTCCAGCCGGCGCGGGAATCGTCTTTCGCCGCGTCGATCTCGAAGGGTTCGACGTCGAAGCCATCAGCAAGAACGTTGCGAAAGTCAGCTACGCCACCAGCCTCATGAAGAAGGGCGTGCTCATCTCCACTACCGAGCACCTGCTTTCAGCTTTCATTGGCATGGGCGTCGACAACGCCATCGTTGAGCTCGACAACCTGGAGCTGCCGATCCTCGACGGCAGCGCACTGCCCTACGTCGAAATGATTACAGGTGCGGGGCTGCGGCAACAACGGCGCAGGCGCACGTATCTCAAGATCCTCCGGCCTTACGAGATGCGCGAGGGTGAGAAGTCCATCGGGGTCTATCCAGCCGACCGCTATTCCGTCAGTTACGCCATCAATTTTCCCCATCCGCTAATCGGCAGCGAGCGCTTTGAGGTGGAACTGTCCAACGGCAGTTACGTCGAACAGATCGCCTCGGCGCGGACCTTTGGCTTCCTCGATCAGCAGCGCGCCATGCTGAATATGGGACTGATTCGTGGCGCCACGCGCGACAACTGCATCGTGCTGACGGCCAACAAGGTGGAAAATCCACCGCTGCGCTATCCCGATGAGTTCGTGCGCCACAAGGTGCTCGACCTCATCGGCGACTTGGCCCTATTCGGAAAACGCATTCTCGGCTATGTCAAAGCCGATCGCGCTGGACACGCCATGCACACCGCGATCGTCTCCCGCATTCTGCGCGACCAGACCTACTGGGAGGAAATCACCCTCAACGAAGCTGCCGCCGCAGAGTGGCCCGCCGAACACCTCGCGGTCGCCGACTAGCTTCGAAGCCGCTCGGTTTCACCGTCTGCGGAATAACTGTCCCTCTCGGCAGTTTCGTATCAGGGCATGACTTCAGTCATGCCGCAACCGCATGTCCCTCTCTGTCATCACGAGGAGGCGTCAGCCTCCGAGGGATCTGCTTTCTTGTGGGGAAGATCAAGCGGACGGCCGATCCTCACGGCCACCGTACGTTGAGCCCGTAGATTTCCTGCGAGCCGATGTCGCGGGTGAACACGGGAGAGCCATCCGGCGCGACTCTGATCTGAGTATTGCTGTGCGGGCCAATTGCGCGGGGCAGATCTTTCAAGCTGGCAATGGTTTCCACCTTGTGATCCGCGAGCCGGATGGGGAGAGCCTGCCTCCGCTTCGCCGACTGGTAACGAGTCTCAACAACCCACATTGCCGTACAATGATTTTTCAGCCAACGGCAACAACCCCCTTAACTTCGTGTCTCAGCCCAAGGGTGCACTCCAAGATTCTCCGCTCCTCCCTTCCGGCTTCGCCCGCGCGATATCATCCCGAAGTGAAGAAGATCGTCTATCTTTCGCTGGGCTCGAACCTGGGCGACCGCCAAACCAACCTGCGTAACGCTACCGGACAACTGTTGCAGCTGGGCGACGTGCTGGAAGTCTCCTCGCTCTACGAAACGGAGCCGGTCGAAGTGACCGATCAGCCCTGGTTCCTGAACTGCGCTGTGGCCGTACTCACGGAGCTCATACCGCGCGAATTTCTCGCCGGCATCCTAGCGATTGAAAAATCCATGGGCCGCGAGCGAACCCAGCCTAAGGGGCCGCGCATTATCGACATCGACGTCCTCCTCTACGGCCCGGCCCACATCAACACACCAACCTTGACGGTGCCGCACCCAGCGATGGCCGAACGCAGATTCGTGCTCGAACCGCTGGCCGAAATCGCGCCCGACGTTAAGGTCCCATTGCTGAAGAAGACCGTTCGCGAGCTACTGGATGCGCTTCCTAAGGGCGGCCCGAAAGTTAAGAAGATCGCCCGCAATCCAATCGGACTTACCGGTACGGCCGAAGCCCTGCCCTGACGCCGCACCTCCCCAACGGCTTTTTTGCAGGCTGTGCAGGCGTGTATACTTCTGCCATCGCAACAGCCCAACTGAAGTGGATGCGTCCCCCGAGAGTCCGCGGTGTGGGGAAAATTATGTCTAGATATTTATGAGGGAATCGGCGCATGTCCAATAGGAAAGCTTCGTTTCTGGTACTGGCTTCAGCAATCCTGATTGTTGCGTTTGCAGGTTGCTCCAAGAGGGAGGCACCCACCGCTGCTCAAGAGCAAGCGAAAGATGCTGCGCAGCCGGCCACTCCGGCCCTGCCACCGCGCAACCCGTTGAAGAACGCCTACTTCGGCGACTTACATCTGCACACCGGCTACTCGATGGACGCCTTCGCCTTCGGAACGCGCACCACCCCCGAGGACTCCTACAAGTACGCGATGGGCGAGACCGTGGAATATATGGGGAAACCGCAAAAGCGCATCGCGCCGCTCGACTTCCTCGCCGTAACCGACCACGCTGAGTATCTGGGAGTCGTCCGCGACACGATTGACCACAACGGCCCATTCGCCAAGTCCGAGTGGTACACCGTCATGACTAATCCCGACCCCGCAGTTTCCGCCACGGCGTTCCGCAAGCTCATCGGGTCCACGGTCGTTAACAAACCCCTGCCGGAATTCACCGATCCGAAACTGCTGCGCTCGGCATGGGAGAAATACGCGGCCATCTCCGACAAGTACTACAAGCCTGGAAAGTTCACGACATTCGTGGGATTTGAATGGACTTCGGCGCCGCAGTTCCAGAACCTGCATCGCTGCGTGATCTTCGCCGACAAGGGCCCGGCGACGCCCTATACGGCGTTCGACTCGCTCGATCCGGAAGATCTGTGGCGCTATCTGGAAGCACAGCGCAAGCTGGGCCTCGATGTCATTGCCGTTCCTCACAATGGCAACGCTAGCAACGGCCTCATGTTTAGCACTCGCGACATGTCGGGCAAACCGATTACTCGCGACTACGCCGAGCGCCGCATGGCCAACGAACCTCTGGCTGAAATTATTCAGGCCAAGGGACAGACCGATACCAGCCCGGCGCTTTCGCCCACCGATGAGTTCGCCAGTTTCGAGATTTGGCTTTATCTGATCGGTTCCGACAAGAAAGCGAATTCCGCGACTGGAAGCTACCTGCGCCAAGCGTACGGTGTAGGACAGGAACAGCAGGCCAAGCTGGGCGTCAATCCGTTCAAGTACGGCATCGAGGCTGGAACCGACTTCCACTCTGGCATTACTTCAACTGAACCGAGCAATTTCCCTGGATCGCACGGCAACCAGGACAGCGATCCGAAGACGGTGATCACCGCCACCACTTCTGTCGGTGGAGAACCTCCAACCGCTCTCAGTTCCGGCGGACTCACAGGAGTCTGGGCCGAGGAGAACACTCGCGAGTCGATTTTCGCGGCGTTCAAGCGCAAGGAGACGTTCGGGACCTCGGGCACCCGGATCAAGGTGCGCATGTTTGCCGGCTGGGATTATCCCAAAGACCTGACCAAACAGGCAGACTGGGTAAAGGCCGCTTACGATAGCGGCGTGCCCATGGGCGGCGACCTGACTCCGAAGGCAGGAGTGGCCGCTCCTACGTTTGTGGTTCATGCGGTCAAAGATCCCGAGAGCGGCAATCTCGATCGCATCCAGATCATCAAGATCTCGACCTGGAATGGCAAGAGTCAGGAAAAGATTTACGACGTGGTGTGGAGCGGCGACCGGAAGCCCGATCCGAAAACCGGGAAAGTCCCGGCGGTCGGCAATACGGTTGACATCAAGGCTGCGACCTACTCGAACTCGATCGGTGCCACGGAACTGATTGGCGAGTGGACCGATCCGTCATTCGATCCTCAGGCACACGCGACTTATTCCGCGCGTGTACTCGAGATTCCCACGCCACGCTGGTCCACCTATTGGGCGGCGAAGCTGAACCTGCCACCGAATCCAACGGTCGCAGCAACGGTACAGCAACGAGCCTGGACTTCGCCCGTTTGGTATACGCCGAGCGAGGAAAAGAAGTAGGGCCTCGTTCTGTGGAACGGCCTAGATTTGCTGGAGCTGACGCACGGTGCGTTCGCTTTCCACGTTGCCGGTGTTCAGCGTGCTCTTCGGCTCGAGCAGCATAATGTGGGTTTCTTCATCCGCGGAGGGACAGTGCTCAACCCCGTGCGGCATGATGATGAACTCGCCGGGATTGATGACGATCTCGCGCTCAACGCCGTTCTCGCGCACAGCCATCTTCAGGGCGCCCTTCACGACGAAGAACAACTCATCTTCGATGTCGTGGTGATGCCATACGAACTCGCCCTGCAGCTTGACGACCTTCACGTACATGTCATTCAGCTCGCCAACGATCCTGGGACTGAACTGATCGTTGAAGAGCGACAGCTTTTGGACGAGACTAACCTTTTGAAGTTCCACCGTCATACCTCTTTGAGTTCAGAAACGAACCCGCCTTTTTACCGTACACCATGCAGTAGAAGTCCAGAAAATAGCAGCTCACAAACCTCGAGTGACAGTGTAAGAAGCAACGTTTCTGCCGATAACACTCAAAGGTAAACAATGGTGCCCGCTCTGCACGGAGAAGGCGTCCCGCGAGCCGTAGCTGCCGCCGGGAGTCCGAGGCACGTTTGATCGGCGTTTTCGGCCGATCGAGAAGGGCCCGGGTGCAGACCCGAACAGAAAGGATTTCCCAATGAAGCTCACGAAGAGGATCGTTTGTCTGGCGGCGATGGTGGTGTTGGCGGCAAGTCTCCCCGCATTCGCATGTACGGGCCTGATGGTGAAGGCGCAAGACGGTAGCATCGTTCGCGCCCGAACCATGGAGTTCGGTAGCACTCTGCAGAGCGACATCATCATAGTTCCCCGGGGATACCATTTTGCCGCTGCCGAGGGCTCTCCTGAAAGCCTGCAGTGGAACGGGAAATACGCGCTCGCGGCAACCAACCCGCTGGGCATGCCCTCAGCCGTAGATGGTGTGAATGAGAAGGGTCTTTCGGGCGGAATCTTCTACTTCCCTGAATATGCGAGCTCCCCCAAGCCTGGCCCAGACAAGAAAACCCTGGGCCTATGGGATGCGGTCACTTATGCGCTCTCGATGGCAACCACTGCTGAGGAAGCCGCACAGGCCGTCATCAGCGCCGGAGTCTCTTCGTTTGTGGTGAAGGAGTGGGGGATTAAACCTCCCGCCCACTACCTGTTCACCGACGCCACCGGCAAGAGCGTCGTGCTGGAATTCACGGCGTCGGGGTCGACGGTGTACCAAAGCCCGTTGGGGTGGTCACCAACTCGCCCGCCTACAACTGGCACATGACGACCCTGGCGAACTATGTCGGCTTGACCGTAAGCGCGAGAGCAACGCACCTGTTTTATTGCGGGCTGTTGTGGTGAAGTGTTGGCATGAGCGAAGAGCAGGTTCCGGTACGGCGTCCGCGTCGCAGTGCATTGGCGATCCAGCAGTTGGTGGAAGAGTTTGACGAGAGCGGCTTGAGGGCGAGCGAGTTTTGCCGCAGGCACGGAGTAGTGCTGAATACTCTGAATCGTTATCTGAGGAAACGAAGGGAAGCTGGGAGCGCGGGTGCTGGCTGCGGAGCTCTGGTCGCGGTGGAACTGAGCGGGGCGAGTCCGTTACCAGGACAGGACACGAGTAGTGCTCTGGCGGTAGTTCTTTGCGGGAAGCGACGAATCGAAGTGGGCAGGGGTTTTGATGCAGCGACGCTGGCGCGATTGGTGACTGTGCTGGAGAGGCTGTAAGCGGTGTTCGGCTTTGGAGCGGCGACACGGATCTATTTGGCGCCGGGAGCCACCGACATGCGCAAGGGTGTGTGACATGAAGCTGATTCAACGATTGTTCAACATGGATTCATCATGAATTGAACCTGCGGTTCCGTCCGCAGTAGTCTATCGGCACCGGCGTGATTGGTAACGATCGGGTCGGAAGCTGCCGAAACAATATCCTCCGTGCAAGCGATGGGGATTGCCGTGAGGGAATCTCCTTGACTGCCAGTGTCAAGTGGTCAGAGGGTTAGACTGGACGACACGCCCAACATATGTGAACCGCCGTAGGCATCGTTAGCATGGACCAGCCAAAGACGCTGACAGGCTGAAGCCAAAAGGTAACGCAGTCGGTTGGCCTGATAACCCTGACAGGTCACACGGATATTCAGACTGCCGGTGCGAAGGCGGGGGCTAAATCAGTCCTGTCGCTGAATCAGAACATGGTAACCCCGCTGGCCTCCCTGAAAATCGGGGAAAGCGCCTCGCAAGAGTCGCCGACAGGTCTGCGGGGAGAGGATGCTGGAAAAAGCAAATGCCGTTCTGTAATGGGACGGATAGGAAGCGGCAACTTCCCTGCGATAAGCAGGCAGACTTCCAGCAGGTCATGAAGGGCGAGAAAGCAGGCAGAACCATCTTATGAGGAAATCGCAAATGAACGCGGAAAACGCCGCGTGTGCATCCTCAGCCGCCGTGGAACATTGGGACCAGATCGACTGGAACCGATGCGAACGGCAGGTAATTCGGCTGCAGGCGCGTATCGTCAAGGCATCTCGGGAGGGCCACTGGGGCAAGGTTCGATGCTTGCAACGGTTGCTCACCTGCTCGTTCAGCGGCAAGGCCCTGGCCGTAAAACGAGTGACAGAAAACAAGGGTAAGCGAACCTCGGGCGTGGACCATGTACTTTGGTCTATGCCGCAGTCCAAACTCAAAGCGATCGCATCGCTACAGCGCCGGGGATATCGTCCGCTGCCGTTACGGCGGGTGTATATTCCAAAATCCAACGGCAAGTTGAGGCCCCTCTCGATTCCCGTGATGAAAGACAGAGCCATGCAGGCGTTATATCTGATGGCCCTGGAACCCGTCGCGGAAACCTGTGCGGACCTTAACTCTTATGGTTTCCGGAAAGGCCGCTCCACGGCAGACGCCATCGAACAGTGTTTCAAAGTTCTGTCGAAAAGCGACGCGCCGGAGTGGATTCTTGAAGGAGACATAAAAGGCTGTTTCGACCACATCAGTCATCGATGGCTTCTTACCCATGTTCCTATGGACGCAGTCATCCTTGAGAAGTGGTTGCAATGCGGATTCCTCGAAAACTCGAAAAGGTTTGCCACCGAGGAGGGCACTCCTCAAGGGGGAATCATCTCCCCCGCGTTGGCGAACTGGACCCTGGATGGTCTGGAGTCCCTCCTGAAGAGGACATTCCCGTCTCGTAAGGAAAAGGGGCGACAGATTTATTCCAAGGTACATCTGGTGCGCTACGCCGATGACTTTATTATCACCGGCCGTAGCCAATCTCAGTTGGTCAATGAAGTTCTGCCACTGGTGGAAAAGTTCCTGCGCGAGCGGGGTCTGGAACTCTCAGCGGAAAAAACTCACGTGACTCACATCCAGAAAGGGTTTGATTTTCTCGGCCAGAACATACGCAAGTATGGAAGGAAATTGTTGGTCACGCCTGCCCAGAAGAATGTGCAGGCGGCTCTGACAAAAATCCGAGGGATCATCGAGAAGAATAAGTCGGCAACACAGGAAAATCTGATCGTTCAGCTCAACCCCGTCATACGGGGATGGGCCAACTATCATCGGCACTGCGTTGCTAAACGTGCGTTCGCGCGCATGGACTTTGAGATATGGCGCAAGCTGTGGTGGTGGAGTCATCGCAGACATCCGCGGAAGAACGCTGTATGGGTGAAGAATAGGTATTATCACGCCATCGGTGAACGGACGTGGAGGTTTGCGGCGCGCACCGTCACGGTCCCCCTTGGACAGCCTTCTTGGAAACGGCTGCTCTATGCGGGGAATACGCCCATACAACGACATCTGAAGATCAAAGGAGAAGCCAATCCTTTCGATCCCCGGTGGCGCTCGTATTTTGAACAAAGGGCCAAAGGTTCGAAAGTACGACAAACTGTCGATGATGACCGGCTCTCCACTCCAGGGGGCTTAAACATGGCTTGAGCCGGATGAAGGGAAACTTTCATGTCCGGTTCTTAGGGGAGGGAGCGTCAGCAATGACGCTTCCTTACCCGACTTCGAGGGACTGTATGGGATGGTGCGTGATCGGTTGCAGTGTGACCCGTTGAGCGGGCACGTGTTTCTGTTTGCCAACGCGCGACGCAACCGCATGAAGTTGATGTTCTGGGATGGAAGTGGTTTATGGATATGTTCCAAGCGATTGGAAAAAGGATGTTTTCGCTGGCCTGAATGCAGCGACTCAGCAAGCAAAGTGGTATTGAGTCACGAGCAGTTTACCTTGCTGCTGGGTGGAATCGATCTGGGACAGACGCGACCACGACGGTGGTATCGCAAGCCGGTGGCTGAGGAACCACACAAGCCACGGATCGCCTCATAAATACTGCACAAAATGCTTGTCGATCCACAGCTGTTGTTGGTATTCGATAGGCATTGTGAGTGCGACTCTTCATCCCTCGACGACGTCCACTCCGACGATTTCTTCTTCTGCGTCCGACTCCGAGATCATCGAACAACTGAAACGGCAACTGGGAGCGACGGAACAGCGTTTGCAGTACGCGGAGTTAAAGATCTGCGTGCTGGAAGAGCGGCTGCGTCAACAGCGGATTGCGAAGTACGGGCCGGGCAGCGAAAAGCTCTCCGACGAGCAACTGGAGTTGCTGGAGCTGGAGCCGGGGGTCAGCCGTGCCGAGGTCGAGGCCGAGAGCCAACGCGAGTCACCAGCCTCTTCCGGAAAAGCAAGGCGCAAGCATCCTGGGCGCCAGACCCTACCGGCGGATCTTCCGCGCGTGGAAAAGATCGTGGCCTGCACGCCGGAGCAGTGCCGGTGCGGCGGCTGTGGCGGGGAGACGACGGTGATCGGCTATGAGGAGAGCGAGCAGTTGGGGGTCGATCCGGCGAAATACTTTGTGTTGGTGACCAAGCGTGAGAAGCGCGCCTGCAAGCAGTGCGAGGAGCGTGGCGTGGTGGCGGCGCCACTGCCGGAGCGGATCATCGAGAAGTCTCTGGTTAGCGACCAGGTGGTGATCGATACGATTGTTGCGAAGTACTGCGACTCCCTGCCGCTGTATCGGCAGAGCGTAATGCTGCAGCGCGACTTAGGGATAGAGATCAGCCGCGGCACCATGGTTGGCTGGGTGATGCGTGTGGGCGAGTTACTGACGCCCATCGTTGGAGTGATGCGCCGCGAGTTACTTCGTGGAAGTTATATCCAGGCCGACGAGACGCCGGTGGAGGTGCAGATGCACGATGGCCGCGGCCAGAACCACCAGGCCTATCTCTGGCAGTACGGAAGCCCGGGCGGTGATGTCGTCTTCGACTTCCGCTTGGGACGCGGACGCGAAGGGCCAAAACAGTTTCTTCAACTATTCGAAGGCCTCCTGCAGACGGATGGCTATGCGGCTTACGACCACATCGGCGGGCCGAAGATCGTCCATGCTGGGTGCTGGGCGCATGCGAGGAGAAAGTTCATCGACGCAGTTAAGCTGAACCCGAAGGATCAGGCGGCAACGCGCATCGTGATGTTGATGAATGATCTGTTTGCCATCGACGCCGAAGCGCACGCGAGGAACATGGACCACGCCGCGCGTCATGGGTCGCGACTGGAGAAGGCGCCTGCGCTGCTGGACGAAATCCGTGCGCAGATCTTGGCAGCACAGAAAAACGCCTTGCCACAGAGCGCTACGGGCAAGGCCGCCAGCTACACGCTGGCACTATGGAGCAAGCTCACGCGATTCCTCGAATACCCAGAGTTGGAGTTATCCAACAACCTCGCGGAAAACTCTATGCGCCCCATCGCGATTGGCAGAAAGAACTGGATACACATCGGTAGCACCCAGGCCGGACCGAAGGTTGCGGCGATCTTCTCGGTAATAGAGAGTTGCCGTCGCATGAAGATTCCGGTGCGCCAATACCTCTCCGCAGTGCTGCCAGGTCTCAACAACCTCCCCATCCAACGGGTAGCAGAACTCACACCCAAAGCCTGGGCCGCAAAACACAATCAGCCCGCCTCATAACTCCAACTCATCCGTCAACCGTGTGCTTGCTCTCACGCTCACGCTTGACCGACATGGCGCCGTCGCCGGAGCAGTTCGGTCCGGTGATGGTGAGCGCGTTCGGGCAAAGGGGCGGGGACGCGGGGACTGCCGGGAGATTTCACGCCGCCGTCGCGCTTCGTGCGCGCGGTGGCGTTCTCGACCACGGCGCTGCCTTCGCCGACCGCGCAAGACGCGCGCGCTGGCCAATGGCAAGCAAACCTCGGAGTATACGGAGTGGACGAGCGCGGCCGACGTAACAAACCGCGCTTCTACGTGCGCACCTTCCAGGACGGCAGCATTCGCATGGTCGACCTGATGCGGTGCGACCTGGACGCGAAGGACATTGTCACCATCAAGCTGGATCAGGTGAAGAAGATCAACGACCTGACGCCCGGGACGGAGCGTCCTCTCATCGGGGGACGTTAGATCAGCTGCAGTCTGCGCACCCTGCGGTCATTCTCGAAGTTGCCGGCATTCACAAAAAAGAGTGCGGGTTGTGCCTGCACTCTGGAATCGAAGCCCATTAGCCTATTGGACCAGCGTTCCAGTCTCGCCCTGGCCATTCCCGTTTCCGTTGGTCTCTTCCGGTGGAATGACCGATGCAGCAGCCAAGCGATCGCCTTCTTCGAGATGCAGCAGGCGCACGCCTTGAGTTGAGCGTCCGACTTCGCGAATGTTCTTGGTGTCGATGCGGATGATCTTCCCGAACTGGCTGATCACCATCACCTCAGACTTTTCGTTGACCAGCATGATGGAGACAACTTTGCCATTGCGCGAGGTGGTCTTGACGTTGATCACGCCCTTGCCGCCTCGGGTTTGCAGGCGATATTCGTCCACGTCGGTGCGCTTGCCGTAGCCCTGTTCGGTGACGGAGAGCACGAGATTCGACTGGTCGGGATCGCCGTTCTTGCCCTTCTTATGTTCCTTGGGCGTGACCGCCATGCCGACAATGTAGTCGCCCTTGGACAGATCCATGCCCCGAACGCCGTAGGCCGGACGTCCCATGGAGCGCACATCGTCTTCGTCGAAGCGGATGGCCTGTCCGTCGTGCGTAGCCAGAAAGATGATCTGGTTGCCATCGGTGCAGTGGGCAGCCACCAACTCGTCCTCCTTGTCGATGCCGATGGCGATGATGCCGCGCGACATCACGTTGCTGAAGTCCTTGAGGGGCGTCTTCTTCACCGTGCCGCTGCGAGTGGCGAAGAAGACGTACTTGCCTTCCTCTTCGAGGTCGCGAACGGTGAGCAGTGCGCGAACGTTCTCGCCGGGCTGCAAGGCGACCAGACTGGCGATTGCTTTGCCTTTGCCGGCGGCGCTGATCTCAGGAATCTCGTACACCTTGAGCCAGTACACACGCCCGGTGTTAGTGAACACCAGCATGTAATCGTGGGTGGAGGCCACGAACAGGCGCTCGACAAAATCCTCCTCACGCGTGCTCATGCCCTTGCGGCCCGTGCCTCCACGGCGCTGCTGGCGATAGGTAGAGATCGGGGTCCGCTTCAGATAGCCCGAGTGGCTTACCGTGACCGCAACCTGCTCGTCGGCGATCAGGTCTTCCAGGCTCAGCTCGGCAGCTTCGTCCTGAATGACGGTGCGGCGCGCGTCACCGTACTTCTTCTTGACCTCTTCGAGTTCGCTGACGATGACCCTGCGCAGCTTCTTCTCGGATCCGAGGATCGATTCGTACTCGGTGATGCGATCGCGAACTTCGGCCAGCTCTTTCAAGATTTCGTCAATCGAGAGGCGGGTCAGGCGATGCAATTGCAATTCGAGGATGGCATCAGCCTGTATCGCATCGAATGGCCGCGTGATGGTCGTGGGAACGATGCCCTTGAGCGCAAGTGCCTTGCCTGACGTGCCGACCTTGCCTTCGGTCACATTGACCGTCTTGCCGGAGAAGTACTCCACCAGGTTGATGCGAGCATCAGCGCGGTTCTCACTGCCGCGAATGATGCGGATCACATCGTCCACGCGATCCAGTGCTACCTGGTAGCCCTCGAGGATGTGCTCGCGGTCACGTGCCTTCTGCAGCAAGTACGCTGTGCGCCGGCGGACGACATCGATGCGGTGATCGATGAAGTGGCGGACCGCCTGCACCAAGCCCATCTCCTTCGGCTGGCCATTAACCACGGCCAGGAAGATCATGCTGAAACTCTCCTGCATCGAGGTATGCTTGAAGAGCTGGTTGAGCACGATTTGCGGCTCGCATCCGCGCTTGAGCTCGATGACGATACGCATGCCGTCGCGGTCGCTCTCGTCGCGGATGTCGCTGATTTCGTCGATGACTTTGTTGTTCACCAACTCGGCGATGCGCTCGATGAGCCGCGACTTGTTGACCTGATACGGGATCTCGGTAACGATGATCGCGTCTTTGTCTTTGGTGACATGTTCGATGGCGGCCTTGGCACGCATCATGAACCGGCCGCGGCCGTGACGATAGGCTTCGGCGATCCCAGCGCGGCCCGAGATGAATCCGCCAGTCGGGAAGTCCGGGCCTTGCACGAACTGCAGCATGTCTTCGAGCGTGGCGTGCGGATTGTTCACCAGCGTGATGCAGGCGTCGACGATCTCCGTGAGATTGTGCGGTGGAATGTTCGTCGCCATGCCGACGGCAATGCCGTTGGATCCGTTAACCAGCAGGTTCGGAATGCGGGTCGGTAACAACAGTGGCTCGACCGAGGTGTCATCGAAGTTAGCGACGAAATCGACGGTGTCTTTGTCGATGTCGGCCAACAAGTCCTCGGCAATTTCCGTCATGCGCGACTCGGTGTACCGGTAAGCCGCGGGTGGATCACCATCCACCGAACCGAAGTTACCCTGGCCGTCCACCAGCGGATAGCGCAGCGAGAACGGCTGCGCCATGCGCACCATCGCGTCATACACTGCCGTGTCCCCATGAGGATGGTACTTGCCCAGCACTTCGCCGACGACTTTCGCGCACTTGACGTGCTTGCGATTGTGCAGCAGTCCCATGTCATGCATCGCGTAAAGAATGCGTCGATGCACTGGCTTCAAGCCGTCACGCACTTCGGGCAACGCGCGCCCAATGATGACCGACATCGAATAGTCGAGATACGAGCGTCGCATCTCCTCTTCAATGTTGATGGGTTGAATGTTGCCGCCGTGGCCTGGGTCGAGTGGTAGTTGCTGGTTTGGATCGTCAGCCATGTGAAGTGTTAGCGGTCAGCGCATTGCGGCTGGCCAGCTTGTTTCCCCTCTCGAAACTGCATTACGTGTTGGATCGAAGCGGCCCGAAAATGCGTGCGCACACTAGCTGCGCAACAACCGCGCGGAAGACGCCGCTGAGCGTATAAATCATTGCAATTTCAGGAGATGATCCGATCTAAGCGCACTATAGATTATACCATGCATGGACCCATGCCAGCGCGGCATAAGCCTTATCTCTTCAATGGTTTAGGGGGCAGTATTAGCGGACCGGAGAGGCGGGGTGGAACTGTCCGGAACAACCATTTGGGTGCCGGGAGCAGCATAGCTTTTCGGGCGTAGCGGAACATGAAAATCTACGCCGCGGTCATCATTTGACTTGACCGTTGCAGCAACGTCAAGGTCGGTGAGCGCGATCTTCTGGGTGCGATTGTCGAACACGTAGATCGTCTGTCCCATGATTGCGTAGTTGTTGACTTCCTGCTGATGGCCATCGCGAAAGACGAGCACGGTCGGATCGATGGGGTTCGCCTCGGGCTGACTAATCGCGTTGTCCCGCGTCGCTCGTGCTGCCGCAAGGTCGTCCTCATCTTCAACCATGTGTCTTGCGGTGGGTAGATCGACCACGACATGCAGCGTCTGTTCGGCGGGAGGCCCGGAATACATATACGGCCCGCCTCCACCGGAATCGTAGCCAGCCGAGGTGTCGTACATCGGGTAGTAATACGGGGCTATGTAGCCAGATCCGTACCCTCCGTATCCGTAAGAATTTCTGCGCCCGTTACCATAGCCGCGACGGACTGGATAGACACCGTAGGGCGCGGGAATGGGCCCAGCGCGATATCCGTATCCATACGGGCCCAATGAAGTCACACTCGGAAGAGCGTTCGGCAGGAACGGCGGAACATGATACTGGATCGAAGTCACGGAGGGTGGAACTCCGTGTACTTGCGCCGGAGATGCTGCCGCCATTGCAAACGGCAACGCAAAAACAGCGAGCAGAGGTAGCGCGCTGCGTTTTGATTTTCGGGATTGAGTTCCACTCGACATGGTCCTCACCACTGCCAACCCCTTCGATGCGGGAAAGTTCTCAGCGACTCGCGAAATGTCCGAGCTGTACCAAACCGCCGATATCCACGGCGGCGTTGGCCACCAGGACACCAACGATTATCGCATTGGCGAAGACCGCATAGCGAGTTTCGAATAAGTCGGCCGAGATGCCCGACATAAACAGCATGAGGAAGGGCAGAGCGACGAACAGAAAGATCATACCGACAAAGTGTTGCATCGCGAGGCCAAGCACGATCAGCAGGAGCGCGGTGATGAGCGGAGCGGCCGTCCCGAAGTAACGAGTACGCTTCCAGAACGCCAACGTTCCCAGCGATACCAGCAACAGGATCGCCGAACCGAGTCCGTTCTGCATGAAAAACAATCCCAGCAATGAGTATGTTGTCTTGCCGGCGAACGCCGGGGAGAACTCAACCCAGTTCGCGTTGCGCAAGGCGTCGGCGAAGACAAGCGGACGGAAGCTCGACAGCCCCCAGAGCAGCACCAGGCCGACCACACAAGCCGCCGCGAATATTGCTAGCGCCGCCATGGGCCGCACGTGCCCCACCCACAATATGAACCCGAGCGTCGGAAGCAGCACGATCCACAACGACCACTGCGAGCCGACGCAGAGTGCAATGGAGATTCCCATCAGCAAAATGCGCTTCCAGTTCCACAAGACGACCTCGCGCGGAGCGTACAGCGTATGCGCTGCCGCAATGCCGGTGAAGACCAGGCCGAACGCTCCCCACGCCGCCACAATGTCGGGTTGCACCTGGCTGGAGCGCGTAATTGCCATTGGCGAGAAACAATAGAGGCCGAGCGCGATGTATCCGCCGAGATTGCCGTAGAGTCGCCGCGCCACGTACCACAGCGAAGCTCCTAGCAGCAGGCCAGCCATCAGAAACGGCAGGCGCATGAGGAAGCGAAAATCGCTGAGGCGGGCAAAGTGCCTGTCGTTGCCCATAGCTTTGGCGGGAAACCCGGCGAGCACCGCAATCAACGGCGAGCGGTATTCCGAGTTGGCGTTGACCACCCTATCGACGTGCAGCAGCCCGTCTTCGATGTAGCTGCTCTCCATCTGGGTGATGGGCACGTTTGCCATGAACCACAGGCATTGCGCGGCGAAAATGAACAACAGGACCAGGGCCGCGATCTGCGGCAGGCCAAGGTTGAGAAGGATCCGGGAAGAAGGCATGCTCTTTTTGGTAAAGCGCCGCTTCCACCGGAAGCGAAATGCAGGTCGAATTAAATCGTTCGGGTAGTGCGGCGTTTCAGCGCCGCGTTAAGCTGCCTATTGAAGCCGCCACCGGCTTCAGCCAGCGGCACTCGCACAGCCTATTAAATATCGAGGTTCTTTACGTCGAGCGCGTTGTCTTCGATGAACTTGCGGCGCGCCTCGACGTCTTCGCCCATCAACGTGGTGAAGATGGCCTCGGTCTCCGTCAGGTCTTCGAGTTTCACCTCGAGCAACGTGCGCCGCTCGGGATCCATCGTCGTCTCCCACAATTGCTGCGAACTCATCTCGCCCAGCCCTTTGTAGCGCTGCACGGTGTAATCCTTGCGGCCCTCGTTCAGTACATAGTCAAACAATTCGCGCACAGTTTGCTTCTCGACCGTCTCAGCTCCAGCTTTGCGCTTTGAGCTCTTGGGACTCTTCTGCTCGGCCTTCTCCAGGTCCGTCCGCTCAGCATCGCTGAGTTCTTCCTTGGCGCTGCCGGCCGACTCCTTCTTGACCGTCTCGATGTAGTACGGTGGCTGCATGTACTGCTCGATCTGCTTGTACTTCGCCATCATCTGGCGATATTCCGGCGACGACGCCAACTCCCAGCTGATGATGTGCGGCGCCCCCTGCGAGTTCACGAACACGCACTCCCACAAGCTGTGCTCTTCTTCGAAGCGCTTCTCCACCGATTTGAGGCCCTGGTCCTTGGCGATTGCCTTGAGCCCCTTCTCCAGCTCGACAATGTTCTTCGGGGGATGGCTGCTGTCGCCCTCGAAGTCGACGCGCTTGGCCAGGTCGAACCGCGGCAGCAATTCGCTAATCTTCTCGTCGCGAATGCGCTTGTTCACCTTGTCAACAAAGCCGATATAGTCGTTCAGCGTAGTCATGAACTTAGTGAGCGGAGCGCCGTCGAGCATGGCAGCGCCCTCGCCATAGCGCACCACGATGCCGTCGGCCGCGCGCTTCACCATCACCTTCACGAACTCGCTGTCGTTCTTGATGTACTGCTCGAACTTGCCCTTCTTGATGCGGTACAACGGCGGCTGTGCGATGAACACGTTGCCGCGCTTGATCAGCTCCTGCATGTGCCGGAAGAAGAACGTCAGCAGCAGCGTGCGAATGTGCGAGCCGTCCACGTCGGCGTCTGTCATCAGGATGATCTTGCCGTAACGCAACTTCGAAATATCGAAATCATCCTTGCCGATGCCGGTGCCCAGCGCCGTGATCATGGCGCGGATTTCTTCATGGCCGAGCATCTTGTCGTAACGCGCCTTCTCCACGTTGAGGATCTTTCCCTTAAGCGGCAGGATCGCCTGGAAGCGGCGGTCGCGGCCCTGCTTGGCGGTGCCGCCGGCGCTTTCTCCCTCGACCAGGTAAACCTCGCAACGATCCGGCTGACGCTCTGAGCAGTCCGCCAACTTTCCCGGCAACCCGCCACCGTCGAGCGCACCTTTACGGCGGGTCAGGTCGCGAGCTTTGCGGGCCGCTTCACGAGCGCGTGCCGCGTCGATGGCCTTGTTGATGATCTTCTTCGCGACTGGAGGGTTCTGGTCGAAGAACGCGCCCAGCCGTTCGTTCACGAAGGCCTGTACCGTGCCTGCGATATCGGAATTGAGCTTGCCCTTGGTCTGCCCCTCGAACTGTGGCTGTGAGAGTTTCACGCTGACCACGGCCACCAACCCTTCACGAACGTCATCGCCCGTGAGGTTTTCTTTCACGTCCTTGAACAACCCCAGTTGCTGCCCCGCATAATTCACGGTGCGGGTCAGCGAGGTGCGGAAGCCCGACAAATGCGTGCCGCCATCTACCGTATTGATGTTGTTGGCGAAGCTGAACACCGTCTCGGAATACGCGTCGTTGTACTGCAGCGCGATTTCCATGGCAACTCCGTCGCGCTCGGCCTCCATGTAGATCGGCTTGTCGTGTAACACGGCCTTGCCGCGATTCAGGTGCTTGATGAATTCCGCGATACCGCCATTGAACTTGAACTCGGTGCGCTTGGGCTCACCCGTCTTGGCGTCGGTCGTGCGCTCGTCGGTGAGCATAATCAGCAGGCCCTTGTTCAGGAAGGCCAACTCGCGCAGGCGTTGCGCCAGCGTGTCGTAGTTGTATTCGGTGGCGGTGAAGATCGTCGTGTCGGGTACGAAATGTACTTTGGTCCCGCGCTTCTTGGTGTTGCCTGTCTTCTTGAGCTTGCTGGTCGGCTCGCCCTTGGAGTATGTCTGCTCCCAAACCGATCCATCGCGCCAGATTTCCAGCTCGAGCAACTGGCTCAGCGCGTTCACGCAGGAAACACCAACGCCGTGCAATCCGCCGGAAACTTTATAGTTCGAACTGTCGAACTTGCCGCCTGCGTGCAACACCGTCATCACCACCTGGGCCGCAGGAATTCGCTCGCCGTCGATGTCCATGTCTCCGGTGGGAATGCCGCGCCCGTTATCGACCACCGTGATTGAGTTGTCGATGTGAATGGTCACGTCAACGTGATCGGCAAAGCCCGCGAGCGCTTCGTCCACCGAGTTGTCGACGACTTCGTAGACCAGATGGTGCAGTCCCATCTCGCCGGTCGATCCGATATACATCGCGGGCCGTTTGCGCACCGCCTCCATGCCGCCCAGCACCTTAATCGAATCGGCATTGTAGTCAGAGTCGGAGGAACCGTTGCCGTTCTTGCCGTTGTTGGACGGTTTCACATTCTCGAAACTGTCTTTTTCGTCGGAGGGTTTAACTGCGCTCTCGGTATCGGTCGGGGACATCCTGCTCCATTCCATCAGGAACACGCACTGTGGGCGGTTCCCGCTGCGTCGCACACGGATCGCAACGGAGGCGCGGCCGCCTTCGTTTCTAGCGCTCAAGTAGTAATAATTTCAACAGTTTGAGAGACCAGCGATCCTGCTTAATTTTACCACAGAAAGCTGCTCTTCAGGCGTCACTTTAGCCTTCATAAATACCCTTAAATGAACAACTTGCGAGCAGGTACTTTGGCGGTTACCAAGGCTTGCGAAAGTGGCCCTAAATGGGGGGTAATTTGGGTCCAATAAGCACACTCGAACGACTCGCTATGCCCCGCCCAGCACGGGGAAGCACCCCTTGGGGCCTCAATCGCCCACTAAGTCGTGGATTGTTCGAGGGCACACGTAACGCGCGCTCCAGCAGCAGCATCACGCTTCAGGCGACTGCCGAGGCGCAGAACGCGCACTTGCGGGCGGCCGCCGGTATCTCGCTCTGGCACTCCGGACATGTCTTCTTGGCTGGAGCGGCCTCAGGCGCCGGCCCGAATCGTTCCATTAGCTTGTTCACGGGCAGCACCACGAAGTAATACACCGCTGCGGCGATCAACAGAAATGCAACGACTGCGTTGAGAAAATCTCCGTAAAGAAACTTCGACCCGTTCACTTCGAATAGGTAGGCGGAAAAATCCGGCTTACCTACCAGAGCGGCGATGAGTGGCGTCAGCAGGTCTTTGACAAACGCAGTCACAATACTGCCGAAAGCGGCGCCGATCACCACGCCCACGGCCATGTCAACCACATTGCCGCGCAGCACGAACTCGCGAAATCCCTTGAACATGTCGTCTCCTGAGATCGGCCCCCGTACGGCGACCGGATTTACTGACGCAACGAATATATGGGCGCGATGCTGCAAAAACAAGGCACGACTAGCGCGAACCGCGCGGACAATCTCAGCCCACCGCGAACCAATCCTTCACCGGCTCCTGGCTCAGGTAATAGATCACGATCACTCGAACTATGATCTGCAGTCCCTCGCGTCCGATGGAAAAGATTCGGGAGTCCATCACGGCACTGGACAACCCGGGAACCGCCATCAGAATTCCAATCACCGCCACGGCGATCGCAATGCGGCGCGCCCAGCGCCAGCGCCTCCAAAGCGCTACGGCCAATGCATTCATGATCGTCGCGTAGAGCACGAAGGCGATGGGCCCAAGTTGCTCCAGGCCGCCTCCGATCAATGACGCACCCGACGAAAGAGGGACGGCATGAACACCAATCAACACTGCAACCGCGAGCGCCGCAAGAGCGACCATTAGGCAGAGAACGGCAACCGCCGTGACTCCCGCCGGCCGCTCCTGACTTATGTCAGTCATCTGCATACGCATGTTGGCGCGCGGCTGATCTGGCCCGTCATGAAGTCGTTACTCGTGTGAAAAAGGGGGTGCTTCGACCTGCGAAGCACCCCGCTGATCAGGTCCCAAACTGTTACGACCTACCCCACGATCATCGGCTTTCTGTGCTTAACGGCTATTGGATCGGCCGCCTTACTGTGGGTGGTGACTTTTCGAAGCTGTTCTCCAAGATAGATCTGCCGGGGACGCGAGATCTTTTGTTCCGCGTCAGTCATCAATTCGTTCCATTGCGCCAGCCACCCTGCGGCGCGGGGAATGGCAAACAGCACTGTGAACATCTCCGGGCCAAATCCCATCGCCTGGTAAATGATTCCTGAGTAGAAATCGACGTTCGGGTACAGCTTGCGCGACACGAAGTAATCGTCCTGCAGGGCGATCCGTTCGAGTTCGAGCGCAATGTCAATCCGGTTGTTGCGTCCGGTGACCTCGAAGACCTGGTCGGCGACTTCCTTGATAATGCGGGCCCGCGGATCGTAGTTCTTGTAAACGCGATGCCCAAAACCCATCAGCTTGATTTCGCCGGCCTTCACTCGCTTGATGTAGTTGGGGATGTTGGCGACTGAGCCGATTTCATCGAGCATGCGCAGGGCTTCTTCGTTGGCGCCGCCGTGCAGCGGGCCCGCCAGCGCGGCTGCCGCACCCGCCATGGCGAGGTACGGGTCCGCCTCGGCGCTGCCGATGACTCGCATCGTGCTCGAGCTGCAATTCTGCTCGTGGTCGGCGTGCAGAATGAACAGGATGTCCAGAGCTCGGGCGATCACTGGGCTGGCGACGTACTTTGGCTCGGTCATGCGCCAAAGCATGTTCATGAAGTTTTCCGTATAGCTGAGATCGTTGTCGGGATAAATATAGGGATGCCCCTTGCGGTGGCGATGGGCGTAGGCTGCCAGCGTCGGCATTTTCGCAATCAGGCGCACGATCTGGCGCTGCCGGCATTCATAGTCGCGCACCTGCCGAGCCTCGGGATACACCGTCGAAAGCGCTGCCAGCGTGCTCACCAGAATTCCCATCGGATGCGCATCGTAGCGGAAACCATCGATGAACTGCTTGGTGGTCTCGTGCAGCATCGTGTGAAAAGTGATGTCGTGCACCCATTCCTTCTCGCGGTCAGGATTGGGTAGCTCGCCGTGCAGCAACAGATAGGCGACCTGCAAGAAGGTACAGTTCTCGGCCAGGTCGTCGATGTCATATCCACGATAGCGGAGTATGCCCTTGTCGCCGTCGATGAACGTGATGTTGCTCTTGCAACACGCCGTGTTTACGAAGGCCGGATCGTACGTCATCAGACCAAAATCGTCCGGCTTGACCTTGATCTTGCGGAGGTCCATGGCACGAATCGTCTCGTGCTCGATGGGCAGTTCGTATGTCTTATCGGTGCGATGGTCAGTGAGGGTCACAGCTTCTTTGGGCATGACCTTTGTCTCCTTCTGGGCCTACTTGGCATCCTTGCCAGTCGAGGCGGCGGGTTTTGGCGCGTCCCCCTTCGTCTCCGATTGAGACTTGTTTTCGGACGCAGGCGCAGAGGATGAGTCGCTTCCGTTCCCGCTCGACGAGGCTGCACTGGGCTTCTTGGCATAATCGTTTACATACCAGCCAGCACCCTTAAATCGTACTGACGGAGCGGAGATTAGCTGCTCAAGCTCACCCCCGCAATGTGGACAAATTGCGAGTGGCGGATCGGAGAACTTTTGTATGCGCTCCGTGAGGCTATGGCAGCTTTTACATTGGTATTCGTAGAGTGGCACTTCGAAAATCTCAAACTTCCCGTAACTAATTGATTCTATGTTCCGTAGTCGGGTAAGGTCAATTTAGAAATCCCGCTTGCCTAGATTTTTCGCTAGCTTGCCAGAAGCTGTCCTCAGCCAGCACACTAGCTGAGTGAAAGCCATCGCCATCATTCCCGCGCGGCTTGCTTCGACGCGGCTGCCACGAAAGATCTTGCGCGACATCAACGGCCGGCCCATGTTGGCCCACGTTTATCGAGCAACACGAGCCTGTTCCGCCCTCGACGATGTCATCGTGGCGACCGACTCGGAGGAAATCGCGTCTGTCTGCCGCGACAACGGCTGGAGTGTCCGCATGACCTCGCTTGCCCACCAAAGCGGAAGCGACCGTGTTCATGAGGTAGCGCAGACCGTCGATGCCGACGTGTACATCAACGTGCAGGGCGATGAACCGCTAGCCCGGCGTGAACATCTCGAGGCGCTGCTGAAACTCATGGCCAACGATAAGATCGAGGTCGGCACGCTGAAGACGCCTAGCGCCGCGGAGGATATTGACAATCCCAATGCGGTGAAAGTAGTGACTGCACTCGACGGACGCGCACTCTACTTCTCGCGGGCGACCATCCCCTTCGACCGAGACCGCGCTGGCCAAGTCGGCTACTTCAAGCATCTCGGCTTTTACGCCTACCGCAAGCCGGCGCTCGACGCTTTCTGCAGTTGGCCGGAATCTCAACTGGAACGCACCGAGCGGCTGGAGCAACTTCGGTTCCTCGACAACGGCGTGGCGATCCACGTTGCAGAGACGCCGTTCGACACGATCGGGGTAGACACGGAAGACGATCTGCAGAGAGTTACGCGATCGCTCACACAACGTACCTAGGGAAATCCCAAACCTACGAGGAATCCAAATTGCTTTCTGTTCTTCCTCCGTGGTGGAACATCGAGGGGGTACCCGAACCCCTCGTGGGAAGAATCGAACGCCCGAAGAACGTAAAACCTGACCGGAAGAGTTTGTCCTATCCGGCCGGCTGATGGATTCGATCCCACGCTTCCGCGGCAGCAACCCGCTTCTGAATCGACGGATGCGACTCGAAGAACCACTCCACCAGTCGCGACGGCGTGCGCTCCGACAGGTTCTGGTCAGCCAGCTTCTGCATGGCTGTAACGAACGGCCCGATCGCCGGAATGTTTTCCCACGCGTATAGATCGGCTTCGCGCTCATGCTTCCGCGACAACGCATTGAACGCTGGCGTCAGCAAAAACCCCAGGAGCGTCACCACCAGGATGATCAGCGGCAGATTAGCAAAGTCGTACAGCCGCGGATCGAGCGCCGGAAACCAGTCCCGCGCCAGCGCGAAGCGCAACACCAGGTCTGTGAGCCAGAAGCCCAGGAACGTGATGCCCACCTGCATCAGGATTCCGGTTACGATGTGCCGGCGCACGTGATGTCCTAACTCATGCGCCAGCACCGCTTCGATTTCATCATCACTGTAATTTTCCAGCAGTGTGTCAGCCAGAATGATGCGGCGTGTCCGACCCATCCCCATCAGCGCGGCGTTCGCCTTCTTCGATTTTTCCGAGAGTTTCCACTCGTAAACTCCGCGAACGCGCGTGCCGGCCCGCTCGCTTAGTCGCGTGAGCCGCTCGCCCAGCCCATCGTTGTTGAGCGGTTCGAACTTGTAGAACAGCGGAAACAGCACGACTGGCGCGAGCTGCACGATGAGCAGGAACAAACCCACAAAAACCGCCCACGCGATCATCCACCAGCGCTGCGGAGCGATGCGAATGATGCCGTAGATGATCTCCACCAACAACGTGCCAAAAAGAAGTCCGATCAGCCAGCCCTTGAGCTCGTCCCACAGCCACGAGCGCATCTTCTGGTTCGACAGTTTGTACTGGTGTTCCAGCCGAAACCCAAAGTAATCAAACGGTGCGCTCAGCACCTTCATGATCAGCGAGAACATCAGCACATATAGAAACACCGCCAGGAAGTAGTGTTGCCTTGCGCCGTGATACGACCAGTCGCGAAGCGTTCCGGTCCAGCCCGTCACCAGCAACACGACGAGCAGCAAAAAGCCGATCACGGCGTCCGCCATGCCAAGCCATCGCCGCATGCGGTTGTAGCGGCGCACTTCCGGACTATCGCCTGGCGGCGGAATCGCCGCTGTAACCGTCGTTGATTCTGACAACTGCACTACTTCACCCCTGCTAGCTCGCCTGACTTCACGAACGCCTCGGTCTCGCGCAGGATGTGCGCAACCAACTCGGGCGACGACGCCTCGCAATAGATTCGCAGCAGCGGTTCCGTGCCTGACGACCTGACCAGCACCCAAGCCTCGGCTCCGTGCCCGTTCGTCGGCGCGTCAAGAAAAAATTTCACACCGTCAAGGGTGTCAATCTTCAGCACCTTGAAGCTGCCCAGCTTGATGGGCTTCGCCTCTACTCTCCGCATGGCCTCGTCTTTGACTTCCTGGGTCAGCCGAAGATCGGTGCGTGCGTAATGGTGCTCGCCGTATTCCTGCTGCAAATCGCGCACCAAGTGCCCGAGAGCCTTGCCCTCGTCGGCCATGATGTTGGCCAGCAGCAGCGAGTTGAGGATGCCATCGCGCTCCGGCAGATGGCGGCGAATGCCGATGCCTCCCGACTCTTCGCCACCTATCAGGATGTCGCGTTCCAGCATGAGGTCGCAGATGTATTTGAAGCCGATACCGCACTCGTGCATCTTGCGTCCATACTTGGCCGAAATGCGATCGATCATCCGCGTGGTATTGAAAGCGCGCACGACCTCTCCGGGCCACTGCTTGCGCTTCAGCAGCCACTCCAGGATCACTGAGAATATCTTGTGCGAGTCAACGAAGCTGCCATCTTCCGCGACCGCGCCGAGCCGGTCGGCGTCGCCATCCGTCGCCATTCCCGCCTGGCAGTGCTCGCGAACGACAGTTTCCTGTAACAAGGCGATATGCGGAAGAATCGGCTCGGGATTGATGCCCGGAAACAGCGGGTTCAACTCACCGCGAATTTCAATGTGCTCGATGCCGTTCTCAGTGAAGATCTGCTTCAACACTCCGCGCCCCGAGCCGTACATAGCATCGACTGCAAACTTGAAGCCCGCCTTCCTGATCGCGGTGAGATCGACGAACTTCTTTGCCGCAGCCACATATGGCGTCTTGAAGTCGGCAGCGCTGACACGTCCGCCGGGCCGTTCAATCACCGGAGCGTCGAGTGCCGACTCGATCGACTTGATGATGGCAGGCGTCGCCGACCCGCCATAACCCGCCTTGTATTTCACTCCGTTCCAGTTGTACGGGTTGTGACTCGATGTGATCATTACGCCGCCCGCGACGCCGAGATTCACCACGGCATACGACAGCGCCGGCGTAGGAGTGTAATCGTCGGAAAGATGAATCGCGATGCCGGCGGCCGCCAGCACTTCGGAGATCGCCTCGGCAAATGCCCGCGAGCCGAAGCGTGTGTCATAGCCAACCACGAGCCCCTTAGCCGCGTCCTCCTTCTGGCGCACATAATGCGCGATGGCATTGCCCACACGCCGCACATTCTCAAAGGTGTAATCGTCGGCGATGATGCCGCGCCATCCATCAGTGCCAAACTTGATCTGTGTCGTCATAGGAAATTGCCGTACCAACGGCGAGCCGGGCTAAACCAACTTCGCGAGCTTCTCCTTGTCGAGATACCCCACGACCTTTCCAACGTCCTGCGCCTGGTCGAGCGTGGTGATCAGCAACGCGTCCTCGGTCTCCACCACCACGAGGTTGTTCACTCCCACTACGGCGACAAACTTTTCAGAATGCACGAAATTGCCCGTCGCGTGTAACGCGAAGCTCTGGGGCGAAGAGATCACGTTTTCGACGTTGGGATCTCCCGCCTTGCGGTGTTCGTAGAGCGCAGTCCACGAGCCCAAATCGTTCCAGCCGAAGCTAGCCGGGATGCAATAGATTCCTGATGCCTCTTCACCTTTTTGCGAGCGCGGCTCCAACAGCGCATAGTCAATGCTGATGCTTTCGCACTTGGGATACAGCTCGGCAAATGTTTCCTGGAAGCCAGCCGTGCCATAACTCGCCGCGATCTTTTCCAGCAGCGGCGCCGTGTTCGGCAGATGCTCCCGCAAAGCGTCGGCCAGGGTGCGCGCTCTCCACACGAACATGCCACTGTTCCAGAAGTAATTGCCCGCCTTCACAAACTCCTCGGCAACTTTCTTTTCGGGCTTTTCGATAAAACGTCGCACCGGAAAATTCTCATGTGCGGACTTCTGGCCCACCTCGATGTAGCCATACCCGGTCTCAGCGCGTGTCGGAGGGATCCCCATCACTACGATGTTTGCTCCGCTCTGCGCAATCTCAACCGCGCGCTCGACATTCGCGCGGAATGCCAGTTCGTCCTGAATCACGTGGTCCGAAGGAAACATCCCGATCACCGCATTGGGATCGAGACGCTCGAGGAAGAACGCCGCCAGCCCAATCGCTGGCGCGGTATTGCGTCCGACAGGCTCCGCCAACACCTGATCGGGATCAAGCCCTGGAAGCTGCTGCAGGATCGGCTCGCGTAAGTCCTGGTTGCTGATGATCCAGAATCGTTGCTCCGGAGCGAGAGGCTCCAGCCGTTCTACCGTCTCCTGAATCATGCTCTTCGCACTGTTGAGGGGGAGCAACTGCTTGGCCCGACGCTTGCGGCTGAGGGGCCAGAACCGCGTGCCACGGCCACCTGCGAGTATGACTGGATAGAAATTGCCGATTTCGGATTCGCCCAAGAGGACTTCCTTATGCCCGCGATCGCGAGCGCATAACTCGATTATCCAAGTACCGTCAGTGGTTCTGCAACGTTGCCGCTCGGCAGCGACATGCGCATGACTTCCAGTTCCCATTGTGGCCTCACCGCATAGTCCCGCACACACGCGGGCACGACCACCGCTTCGCCCTTGGCAAAACTCACGGGCTCCATCCCTACACACTCGACGACTCCCGCGCCGCCGATGGCTACCACGATGTGCGGCGACTCCCGCGACACAGTCGCTTGCAGTGTCTCGCGCAGCTTCATCTTCTCAACCTGAAAAAACGGCGAACGCACTAACATATTCGAATCGTTTCCGTTGCCGCTCACAACCTTGCCAGCCCGTGTATGCAACTTCACCGCGGCGATTCCGTCCTTGATGTGCAGCTCTCGCCCGCGGCCATAATCGTACAACCGGTATGTAATGTCGGACGACTGCTGCGTCTCGACCAGAATCATGCCGCCGCCGATTGTATGCACTGTTCCCGCCGCGACGTACAGCAAGTCTCCCGCGCTGACGGTGATCCAGTTCAACAATTCTTCCGCGCGATTCTCGCGAATCGACCTTTCGAGCTCTTCGAGCGTCGTGCCCGGCTTGAGTCCGAGCGCCACTTGCGCGTCCGGTTCCGCCTGCAACACATACCAGCACTCGGTCTTGCCGTAGGGCTGTCCCACGCGTTGCGCGCCGGCGTCGTCAGGATGCACCTGTACTGACAACTTCTTGGCCGGAAACAAGAATTTCACCAGCAGCGGAAAACGATCGTCGTACACCGCCGCAGTTCCCACTAGTTCCCGTCCATACTCCTGTGCAATCTCGCCCAGCTCGCGCCCCGCGAACGGGCCGTTCGCAATGCAGCTCTCGCCCCATGTCAACCAGCTTTCACCGATTGGCTCTTTCACTACCTTTGTATAAATCGGCCTCAGATCGCGAACACCCCACGGGCGCTCGTCGAAGATCGGCAACAGCAGGAATGGATAGAGATCCGCCATGAGTGGAAGAACTTCTGCGACCTGCGCAAAAGCGGCGCCGAAGCGCCGCTTCGCCACATTCAAGATACCAACTATAGACTCGCGAAGAAGTGCCGCATGCGTTCCAAGCCACGGTCCAGCTCGCTTTCTGCCACCGGATACGAAATGCGCGCGTGCTGGCCGGAACCAAATGCCTCGCCCGGAACGATGGCCACGTGCGCTTCCTGCAGCAGTTTACGTGCAACGTCAGCGGCGGAATTCAATCCGTGCCGGCCAAAGTAGTGGCTCAAGTTCGGAAATACGTAAAACGCGCCGTGAGGATTCGCACAGGTGATGTCAGGAATGGCCCGTAATCCTGCCACCGCCTTGTCGCGCAGGTGGATGTAGCCCTCGCGCATTTCTGCCACACACTCCTGCGAGCCGTTCAACGCCGCCGCGGCCGCCTTCTGCACAATCGATGTCGGGTTGGACGTGCTCTGGCTTTGCAGCTTGTTCATCGCCGCGACAACCGGCGCAGGTCCGAGCACATAACCCAGCCGCCATCCGGTCATCGCGTAGGTTTTCGACAGCGAGCCCACAATCAGCAGTCGCTCGTTGGCTTCGTGCACCTCGCCCGCCGAGAACAGGCGCCCGGTGTAGTTCAGGTACACATAGCATTCGTCGGAGATGACATAAATCCCGCGTTCATGCGCCAACCGCAGCACCGCGATCTGGTCTTCCGGCTTCATCACCGCGCCCGACGGATTGTTGGGCGAGTTCAGAATGATCAGCTTCGTGCGCGGTGTAATCGCGCGTTCCACCATTTCGGCAGTCAGCGTGAAATCGTCCTTCTCATCGGTCACGATGAATACCGGCTCACCGCCTGAATAACGGATCATATCTTTGAACGACACCCAGTACGGCACCGGCAAAATGACCTCATCGGCGTGGTCCACCAGCACCTGGATGGCGTTGAACAGCACGTGCTTGCCGCCCACCGACGCCATGCACTCTTCGCGCTTGTAGCCGGACCCGAAATCCGCATCGTGCCGCTTGATGATGGCGTCGCGCAGTTCCACAGTTCCGCCCGCCGCTGTGTAGCGCGAGAAGTTGTTGTTGATGGCGGCGATGGCGGCTTCCTTGATGTGCTGCGGAGTGGTGTAGTGCGGCTCGCCTACGCCAAAGTCCACAATATCGACTCCGCTGGCACGGAGCCTCTCGGCCTCAGCGGCCACGGCCATGGTGGCCGACACTTCAATGCGTTGAATCCGGTTGGTGAGAAACGAGGAAATCTGGGTTGCGGTCGTAGACATTTGGTTGAACCTTTACTTAGTTGGGATTTCGGTTGTTGCGGCCCGCTTGTGTTCCACACGGCGGCGCAGGCGTTCTTCCACCAGTTCCGGCACCAGCCCCGTCAGGGGGCCGCCGAACGATGCGATATCGCGTACGATTTTCGAACTCAGGTACGAGTACTTTTCCGCCGGCATCATGAACACGGTTTCTACCCGCGGTTCGATCTTGCGGTTCATCAGGGCCATCTGCAGTTCGAATTCGTAGTCGCTGACGGCGCGGATCCCGCGCAACACAGCGTTGGCGTTCTTCTCGATGCAGTACCTCATCAGCAAGCCTTCGAACGCGTCGACCGTAACGTTCTCCAGGTCGCCGGTCATCGCCTTCAGCATCTCCATCCTCTCGTCGATGCTGAACAGCGGATCGCCCTTGTCGGGATTGAAAGCGATGGCGACGATCAAGTGGTCGAACAGCTTGCAGCCCCGATGGATCAGGTCGAGGTGGCCGTTCGTCACGGGATCGAACGATCCCGGATAGATGGCTACGATCTGTTTCAAGAAGCCTCGGTGGGCAGGATTTGGAGCTTCGATTTTATGCTGCGCCCCAGCCGCGAGGCAATTGTTCCCTGCGATAAAATAGGGGACCGAAAACCCGAATCGGTCCCCGTGGACTCAAAACTTGCAGACCTTCACTTCCTACCCGCGGGCCCCTTCGGCGTCGCACTCGGCGCAGCTTCCGCATTGGCTACTGCCGCTGCGGCCTTCTCCTCGATCGAGGTCAGACCGAGGGCCTTGCGCACTTCGGTTTCCATCTTCTCGCGAATGTCCAGATTCTCTTTCAGGAACTGTTTCGCGTTCTCGCGGCCTTGGCCGATTCGGTCAGTTTTATAACTAAACCACGATCCTGACTTCTCCACCAGGGCGAGAGTGACCGCCTGATCGATCAGGTCACCTTCGCGCGAAATGCCTTCGCCATAAACGATGTCGAACTCCGCCTCGCGGAACGGCGCCGCCGTCTTGTTCTTGACGATCTTCACCTTGGTGCGGGAACCTACGACAATATCGCCGTCCTTGATCGCGCCGATGCGGCGGATGTCGACTCGCACCGACGAATAGAACTTCAACGCCCGGCCACCCGTAGTGGTTTCGGGATTGCCGAACATTACGCCGATCTTTTCGCGAATCTGGTTGATGAAGATGAGGCTCGTCCGCGACTTCGATACGATTCCCGTCAGTTTGCGCAGCGCCTGTGACATCAAACGCGCCTGCAGGCCAACATGGCTGTCTCCCATTTCGCCGTCGAGCTCGGCTTTGGGGACGAGCGCGGCCACCGAGTCCACCACCAGCACGTCGATCGCGCCCGAGCGCACTAGGGCCTCCGCAATCTCCAGTGCCTGTTCGCCATAGTCAGGCTGCGAGACCAGCAGATTGTCCACATCAACGCCCAGTCGCTTGGCGTAAATGGGATCCAGCGCATGCTCAGCGTCCACAAATGCCGCCATGCCGCCTTGCTTCTGGGCCTCGGCGATAATCTGCAGCGCGATGGTGGTCTTGCCTGAAGATTCCGGGCCGAAAATCTCAATCACTCTACCACGCGGGATACCGCCGCAACCCAGCGCCGCGTCGAACGAAATGGATCCCGTGGAAATAACCGAGATGGGGACCACGGCTTCCTTGGTTCCCAGCTTCATGATTGAGCCCTTGCCAAACTGTTTCTCGATCTGCGAAATCGCCACATCCACTGCACGGTTTTTTTCCGTTTTCTCATCCGCCATATTTACCGCTCCTGGGCAGCCTCGTTGCCGGGAAATCGCTTTCTCGGTGGGCCACCAAATTTTATGAATTGCACTCAGTCAGTGGGGCAGGCGCGCAGGCCAGTGCATGTTTCCCATTTGGAGAGGCGCATGTTTACCGACCGCGTAGTATATAACGGCATGGATCGTAAAAGCGAAGAAACAGCGAACAAGGCATCACGAAAGACACCTGACTCGCACGATCCCATCTGGTCATGACGACGAATCTGAGTGATAGCCGTAAATATCTCAGGCACAATAACTTAGAAGAGGTTCGCATGACTAAACTCCCCGAGGCGCTCCCTGTTAACGTTTCAGTAAATCCACGGGCTCACGTATGTCTGTGACGCGAAAATACTTCGCCAACTCTGGATAGCGTTGTGCTACCGCCTCGTACATGGCGTAGGCCACATTGCGATACGAGAAATGTCCTGCTGGGCCCGTGCGCAGTTCGCTGATGTAGATCGTCTCCGCCAAGTCCATTTTGAACAGCGCGCGCTTGCGATATGCCAGCGGAACCACATACTGCGACTGCTCGTGCGCCTCGTCAGTAGCTCGCGCTGACAACTGCGTCGATGCATTGCGCGCTCGTGTCATGGCCGCGTCGTATCGCGACGACAATCCCGCTGTCACGATATCATCCGGACGATCGAACCCATGGCGCGTGGTGTACTCCTGGACGATTTGCACGCAGCGCCGGTGACGATGCATGTCGCGGAATCCGCCAATGTCCATCAGGATGTCGAAGCGAAATTTCTGCCCGCTGCAAAAGGTTCGCGCGACCTCATCGTAACGGCCGCGATGGCGCAGTCCCATGTCGATAATCTCGCTCCGCCGCGCGTCGCTCAGGCTCGCCACTACTCCGCGGATATGCCGGTACGAATGGTACGAATATTGATAGAGCAGGGTTGTGGCAAGTTCGACATCCAGCGGCTCGTCATCCAGCAAGTCCAGCAGCGGCACAGGCTCAACTAGCTCGTTCGCCAGCAATTCCGCCGCAGCCGCCGTCAATTCCCCCCGCGTTTCAGCCTCGTAGGTGTTGGCCTCCGCATACTTCATCAACGTTGGAGCCACCTTGACCTCGCGCAACAGCACTTGCTGCGCTCGCTCTGCCAGCGTCGGACACTCGCGCCCAATCTGCTCCGCCAGCTCGCTGGCGACGCCGTGGTTCACGTTGAACGAGTCTTCCCGTGCCGCCTGCTTGAGCAATTCACCAATCCGCCGCACTTCCGCGTGTGTGTCCGACTGCAGGCGCGACACCTGGTTCTCCAGAGTGCGCGCGCTCACTATCTGCCCCAGAGAAGTGTTCGCCGCCAGCGGTAACAGGTAGCGCGACAGGTCGAAGGCCCGCGCCTTCAGCGTTCGCTCGTAGGCGTCCTGCTTCATCTCCGTCGGCTTCGGAGTGCGCTCCAGCAAGTACCGGAACATCTCCTCCGAAAAATAGCGGTACTCGGCAAACAGAAAGTCGACGGCCTCGCGATACAGTGTGCGTGCCGCTTCATCGCTGCCAAACTCCGGAACGAAATAGCCGCTCTTCTGAAAATCCTGATAACGCGTGGAGCGCTCCTGCCCATCCCACCGCGGCTCGTCGACCACTACGGTCGCCGCCAGGATCGACAACTTCTCCACCGCGAATGCAAGGTGCGCCAGGTCGGCAATGCTGCGATGGCCGTATTGAAAATAGAAAGTGTTGAGAAACTTCTCAGCCTTCTGTTCATTGAGCTCAGCCAGCGACTCGCGCAAAGAAAGCGCTGACCGCGAATACTTGGCCATGCCATACGCTAGGACCTCGGGATCGGCTCCGTGAATCGCGTAGACATCGGTGGAAGCTTCGTGCTCGGGGTGATTTCCGCCGGCATTGGCGGGCGTTCTTGTTTCGTTCGGCATTGTGCTGAATGATAGGTGCAGCGGAAGCTTTGAGCAACGCAGGAAATCGGCAGGTTTGAGGAAAACTCCATGCGTTTCGTGCCGCCGCAACTGTCTCAGCGCAATCGAATCGCGGTAGAATCACTTGGACTGCCGTGACAGAACTGCCCCATACACCAACCTCGCAGCCACAACCAGAAGAAGACCGAACCAGTTGGGTAGGCGCCGATTCCATTCTCTTCGCCACTCGTCATCGTCCCTGGCCCGCTCCCATGGCGCCGTGGGTCATGACGCAGCGCTGGAACGACCTGCTCTTCCTCCACTACCAGATAGCGCCAGAAAAACTCCGCGACGTCGTGCCCCAGGTCTTGACCCTCGACACTTATCAGCGGGGCGCCTGGGTCTCCGTCACCCCGTTCTGGCTGAACCACCTTCGTCCGCCGGGAATTCCGTCGCTTCCCTTCGTCTCGCAGTTTGCCGAGATCAACGTGCGCACCTACGTGACTTTCGGCGGCAAGCCGGGCGTTTTCTTCTTCAGCCTCGATGCCAGCCACCTCTCTGCCGTCTGGGGAGCGCGCGTTTTCTATCGCCTTCCCTACTGGCACGCGGCCATGAAGGTGAAAGGACGCGGCGGCCCGAAGATCGACTACCGCACCAAACGCACTCACGGCCCGCAACCAGCGGAATTGCGCGCTAACTATGTCCCGGTGGGACAGCCAGCCCACGCCTACGCGGGATCGCTCGAGCACTTCCTCACCGAACGCTATTGTCTGTATGCAGCCACCCGCAAACGGCTTTACCGCGCCGAGATTCACCATCTGCCGTGGAGCTTGCAGGCCGCTGCCGTCGAGCTCGAGCTCAACACCATGGCACAAACCGCCGGCATCGAACTGCCTGCCGCACCCGACCTCGTGCACTTCTCGCGCTCCCTCAAGGTCCTGGTCTGGGCTCCTGAGCGCCTACTGTAAATCGTATAACCACTCAGGCCGGGTTGCGGCAATCCAGAACCCAAAACGCGGTGGTAGTTATAATCCTGCTTGGTTTAGGAGAGACCATCATGCCGGGAGTTGAAGGCCGCGTTGCACTGGTCACCGGAGCGTCGCAGGGGATCGGCCGCGGTTGCGCTCTGGTGCTCGCCGCCGCGGGAGCGAAGGTAGCACTCTGTGCGCGCAATCAGGAGAAGCTCGATCAACTCGGCGCCGAAATTACTACTCAGGGCGGAGAGGCCGCAGCCTTCAAGATCGACGTCTCCAGCGAAGAAGAAATTAAGACAGGAGTGAAAGCGGTTCTCGCCCGCTTTTCCAAGGTCGACATCCTCGTCAACAACGCCGGCGTCACGCGCGACCAGTTGGTCATGCGCATGAAGCGCGCCGACTGGGACGAAGTGATCAATACCAATCTCACCGCTCCTTTCCTCCTCACCCAGGCCGTCATCGGATCCATGCTCAAGCAGCGCTGGGGCCGCATCATTAATATCACGAGCATCTTCGGACAGGTCGGACAGGCCGGACAGGCCAACTACGCATCGTCCAAAGCGGGACTCATCGGATTGACCATGGCCGTCGCCCGCGAAGTCGCGTCGCGCAACATCACCGTCAACGCCGTCTCTCCCGGCTGGATCGAAACCGCCATGACCTCAGCGCTTCCTGCCGAGCTGAAAGAAAGCATGGTTAAGAATATTCCTCTGGGACGAGCGGGCAGTTACCTTGACGTGGCCCACGCCGTCAAGTTCCTCGCCTCCGAAGAAGCCGGATACATCACGGGAGAGGTGTTGAAGGTGAACGGCGGAATTCTGATGGGATGAGTCGTTCGGGATGACGGCGGCCGCCGAGATTGTTGAAGTTACCGCCTCTGAACAGATCGAGCAGGTCCGCTCGCTATTTCGGGAGTACCAATCGGGCTTCCCGAGCAATATCGCTTTCCTGATCGAGAGTGGCTTGACCTGCCCGGAGAATACGTGGCGCCTCAGGGTGCACTCCTGTTGGCTACGGTTGCGGGTCGACTGGTGGGCTGTGTTGGTCTGCGTCCATTTCCACTTCCTCGAGCGTGCGAGATGAAGCGGTTGTACGTACGGTCGGAGTATCGCGGTCTCAAGCTGGGAAAGGCGCTGGTTGAGCAGGTCATTCAGGTCGCCCGCCGCTTGGGATACTCACATCTTCGTCTTGATACTCACCCTGACACCATGCAGGCTGCGGTCGAGCTCTACCGACGCTTCGGATTCCAAGAGGTTCCAGCCGATCCCGCACCGCACGCGGACGGGCTGTCATACATGGAGCTGCGGTTCCCAAGCCAGACGCCGCCTGTTTAGGCCGAAGACCCGCCACGTGAGTCGCATAGAACTCCGTCACTTTAGTAACAAATGGGTAATCAGTTACTATTCGACTTCTACTTGCGTCGCCAGAGAAATCGCGCGGAAATACAAGTTTTGCTTGCCTCACGGCGGACAAGTGGTTACTATGCAGTCAACTTCAAGCCCACTTCACTCGAGGTACCGATCTGGCATGAACATCGGCGAAACGATCCGCAACTACCGCTTGCAAAAAGGTATGTCGCAGGGCGACATCGAAAAGCGTACCGGACTTCTACGCTGCTACTTATCGCGCGTGGAAAATGGACACACCATTCCTTCGCTCGACACATTAGCCAAGATCGCGACCGCAATGGATCTCGCATTGGCACAATTCTTCAACGAGCACGAAGGTGAGAATGGCAGCAAGGCTGCGCCTCACTTGGCTGAGGACGAAGTGCGATTTCTTACCCAGATCCGTCGCTACTCCTCGAGCCTCAACGACAGCGACCGCAAGCTCGTTATCGCAATGGTGAAGAAGATGGCGGCGCCAGCAAGCCGATAGGGCGCGTTCCGCATTCTCTGTCCGCATCACAGTGCTTGCGAAGAATCTGCTTTCCCGAGCGGCTGCCGCGGTCGGTTCGCCATGGTCGTCTGACTTCGACGGTGTAAGCGAAGCCGCAATACGCTCGTCCGCATCGGTTTGACCTCGCACAGATTGGGCTGTCCTTTTTGATTAAGCCAATAGCATTTCTTTGGAAGCGTGGCTTCCGCTATGCTGATTAGTTGGCTCCCGCTGGTCCGAGTTAAGCGCGGCTGACGCATCTTTCTTATCCTCACGAGGCCTCATGGCGAATATTCAAAGAGCACTACTCAGCGTTACCGACAAGACCGGACTGGTCGACTTCGCGCGGCAACTGGCCGACATGGGCGTGGAATTAATCTCCACCGGCGGTACCGCAAAACTGCTGCGCGATTCCGGCATCGCTGTCAAAGACATCTCCGAGCTCACCGGCTTTCCCGAGATGCTCGACGGACGGGTGAAGACGCTGCATCCCAAGGTCCACGGTGGCATTCTTCACATCCGCGAAAATCCGCAACACCGCGCCGCCATCGCCGAGCATGCAATTGAACCCATCGATATGGTGGTCGTGAACCTCTACGCCTTCGAGAAGACCGCGTCCAAGCCGGGTGTCGAATTCCACGACCTCATCGAGAACATCGATATCGGCGGGCCCTCGATGGTTCGTTCCGCAGCCAAGAATTTTCAGGATGTCGCCATCGTAACGTCGCCATCGGACTACGAGGCGATCTCTGGAGAGCTGCATACGAATGGCGGATCGTTGTCGCTTCAAACTAAGTGGCGTCTGGCCCAGAAGGCCTTCGCCACTACCGCGGCTTACGACTCCGCCATCGCCTCGACTCTGGAGCGCATCGCCCCACCTGAAGGCGGTACGTCCACGTCTTCCTGGGCAGAAGGATTTCCCAGCATCCTGCGCCTGTCGTTCAACAAGGCTTTCGATCTGCGCTACGGCGAGAACCCGCACCAGAAAGCCGCGCTCTACAGCGACGGCTCCGGCAAGGGCGTGGCCAACGGCAAGCAGTTGCAGGGCAAGGAACTCAGCTACAACAACATCGTCGACCTTCAGGCCGCCTGGGACCTGGCGCAGGAATTTGACGAGCCTGTGGCCGCTATCATCAAGCACACCAACCCCTGCGGCACGGCGGTAGCTTCCACATTGTCAGAGGCGTATAAACGCGCGCTGGAGTGCGATCCGGTCTCAGCGTTCGGCGCTGTCATCGGAGTGAACCGCCCCATCGACGTTGACACCGCGACCGAGATGGCCAAACTCTTCCTCGAAGTGATCGCTGCACCGGGTTTCGACGCCGCCGCGCGCGAGATCTTCGCCGCCAAGAAGAACCTGCGCATAGTCAAAGTCGTCCCCATGGAACAGAAATGGGTGCTGAAGAATGTCTCCGGAGGCGTCCTGCTACAGGACAACGACCTGCGTCCGCTGACCGAGGCCGACCTGAAAGTGGTGAGCGAGCGCAAGCCGACCGAACAAGAAATGCGCGACCTGCTGTTTGCCTGGAAGGTCTGCAAGCACGTAAAGTCCAACGCGATCCTCTATGCGCGCAACGGTCGGAGCACCGGAGTCGGCGCCGGCCAGATGAGCCGCGTGGACTCCGCCCGCATTGGCGTAGTGAAGTCCGTGCTGGGCATTAAAGGATCAGTCGCGGCCTCTGACGCGTTCTTCCCGTTTCCCGATGGAGTCGAAGTCATCGCAGAAGCGGGCGCAACCGCGATCATCCAACCCGGCGGCTCGGTGCGCGATCAGGAAGTCATCGACACCGCCAGCAAGCTCGGGCTGGCGATGGTTTTGACTGGCGTGCGGCATTTCCGGCACTAGGCCGGCCGACGCATTTGTCTCCGGGAGTTCGCGCATGAGTGTGGCGTGTCGGTTGTTTGCAAACTTGCTGTTGTTCGGCACCTTCGCGTGCGGCTTCGGCTGGGCGCAGGACGACCTAGTTTCCAGATGTCCCCCGCCTGACAGGGCGATTCAGGCCGGTTGCAAAGAGATCGCCTACAAGGACTTGCCAGACGGTGCCAAATCACTGTTGCGCAAACTGAAATGCGACTCTCAATATGGAAGTGCAGTCGATTTGAATGGAGACGGTTCACCCGAGTACAAGTTCTGTTGCAAGCAGGCCGCACACGGACCGTGCGGCTGGTGGTAATGGGCAAGATCGACAATCAGTGGAAGGACTTGACCGCAAAGGAGGGTGTGCTCGGATTCGACGGCGCCTGCAACGGTTTTATTGTTCTACAGAGCCAAAACTACGTCTTTCACGACATATGTCTCCCTTTCGAGTGTGCCCCCGGATCGAAAACTTCGCAGAACTGCGCCCCGACGATTTGGCAGTACAAGAATGGCCGGTATCACGCGATTGGGCCGTCGTATAAGTCTTCGAAATAAAAGTAGCGAGAGTCGTCAGCGATCGTGCGCTTTGGTTCGCCCGGCAATCACCCGCGGAATCCCCTGTAAATCCGGCACAACGCGAATATCATCCCACATTGTGGGGGCTAGCAATTCAAGCACCATCTCGCGCATCGAGTAACCGATCTCCATCGCCAGCCACCCGCCTGGCATCAGCGCCTCATGCGCCTGCTCGATCAGCGGACGAATGACATCCAGCCCGCTCTCGCCGGAAAACACCGCCATCCTGGGCTCAAACTCGAACACCGATCGCTGCACCTTGTCGGCCTCGTTCTTACCCACGTAAGGCGGATTGCTCACCACAAAATCAAAGTCGTGAACGCCACCCAGCGCCTCCAGCACATCGCTCTGCAGGAACTTCACCCGGCCATCCAATTGAAGCCGCGCAGCATTGGCGCGGGCTATCTCCAGCGCCTCAAACGAAATATCCACCGCAAACACTTCCGCGCTCTTCAATTCATGAGCCAGCGCCAACGCGAGGCATCCTGATCCCGTGCCCACGTCAACGATGCGAGGCGATGGAACTCCGCGCGCCAACTCCAACACGGCCTCGACTAGGTGCTCGGTCTCAGGCCGCGGAATCAGCACCGCAGGCGAGACCACGAAATCCAGCCCCCAGAATTCCTGGTGGCCTGTGATGTACTGTGACGGCATTCCCGTCGACCGTTGCGCGATGACTTCGTCGTACCGGGCTTGTTCTTGGGGATTCAATTTTCGCTCAGGATGAGCGTAGAGGTAGGCTCGATTCACGCCGAGCACGAACATTAGCAGCGTCTCGGCGTTCAGGCGGGGAGAACCTACGTCGGTAGATTCCAACCGTTCTACTGCCCACGTGAGCGCTCGCTTGAGTTGCACGGAGCGATTCTAGCGGTTGCGCTTGCCGAAGTGCTAGGCGAGCACCGTGGATTCCGCCTTCAGTTTTTCTGACTGGAAGTGTGTAATGAGCGCGTCGATCATGGGTTGCAGCTTGCCGTCCATGAATTCCGGCAACTGATGCGCGGTGAAGCCGATGCGATGATCGGTCACGCGATTCTGCGGGAAGTTATACGTCCGGATCTTCTCGCTGCGATCGCCGGAACCCACCATGGCCTTACGTTCCTTGGCCAGCGCGTCTTGCTGTTTCTGCTGCTCCATTTCGTAGAGCCGGGCGCGCAGCACCCGCATGCCCTTCTCGCGGTTCTTAATCTGCGACTTCTCGTCCTGGCAACTGACGACGGTATTCGTCGGAAGGTGCGTGATGCGCACTGCCGAGTACGTGGTATTCACCGACTGCCCACCCGGGCCCGACGAACAGAACGTATCGATGCGAATGTCCTTCGCCTCGATCTTCACGTCCACATCTTCCGCTTCTGGCAGCACCGCGACCGTTACCGCCGAAGTATGCACGCGACCCTGCGTCTCGGTCTGGGGAACGCGCTGCACGCGATGCACGCCGCTCTCGTACTTCAGGCGGGAGTACACACCGTGGCCTTCGATGATGGCGATCACTTCCTTCAGTCCGCCCACGCCCGAGTCGGAGCTCGACAGTACCTCCACCTTCCAGCGGTTCGTTTCGGCATAGCGGTTGTACATGCGGAACATCTCCGCCGCGAACAGCGTCGCCTCATCGCCGCCAGTGCCTGCGCGGATTTCCAGCACCACGTCCTTCTCGTCGTTCGGGTCTTTTGGCAGCAGCAGAACCTTCAGCTCTTCTTCAACTTCATGTACACGCTTTTCGAGTTGTGCCAGTTCTTCATGCGCATAGGCAAGCATCTCGGGATCGGTTTCGCCCTCGAGTAGTCCTTTGCTCTCTTCGATACCGCGGGTCAGGTCCTTGAACTCGCGATACTTTTCCACGATAGGAGCGATCTCGCTATGCGCCTTCGCGGTCTTCTGGTAACGCTGCGAATCCGATACGATCTCCGGCGACGCCAGAGATTTGTTCAGCTCTTCGTACTTCAACTCAATCTGTTCTAGACGCTCATACATAAGTGCTCACTTGGGCCGAGCTTCGCACCAACGCGCAAGCACAGCCAACATTTCATTCTACGGGAACGGGAAAATGAAGCTCAGAATCGGCTCCACTCAAATAATTTTGTGGACGTCAGTTCATAGCGGCGGGCGCCGCTAGGCAATCACCAGTTCGCCGCCGCGAACTTTTTCGAGTTCCATGGCTTCGTTGAGCGCGCTGATGGCGCACTCTACCTGGTCATCTGAAGGCTGCTTGGTCGTGATGCGCTGCAGCCACAAACCGGGCTTAGTCAGCAACGCAAACAGCGACGAACCATGTTTTGCCGCGAAGCGAATCATCTCGTACGACAGCCCGGCAATCACCGGGAGCAAGGCGACACGCAGCCCGAACCGCGCCCAGAACGTATGCACCGGAAATAGCATGTAAATCACAATCGAAATCAGCATCACGGTCATCAGGAAGCTGGTCCCGCACCGGGGATGAAAAGTTGAATACGCCTGCACATTCTCTGGTACTAGTGGGTCGCGCGACTCGAACGCGAACACCGTCTTGTGCTCGGCCCCGTGATACTGGTACACCCGTCGAATGTCGGGCATCAGCGACACGCCCCAGATAAACAGCAGGAACAGCGCAATCCGAATCACGCCATCGACTACGTTGAACATCACTTGGCTCCCGAACACGGGATAGATGTTCTTCAGCTTGGTCGCCGCCACCAGCGGCACGAACTTATACAGCGCGATGAAGAATCCCACCGACAGAGTAATATTCAGTGCCGCGACCCATCCGCTGATCTCGGCCTTCCTGCCATTCTCGTCCGCCGGAACCTGGTCGAGCGCTACATCGGCGGAATATCGCAATGCGCGGAAGCCCAACACCATGGCCTGCCCCAGCGTCATCACGCCGCGAATCACCGGCCAACCCATCCACTTGTGCTGGTCCGAAAGCCGCTCCAGAGGCTCGCAATGTGTCGAAATCGTGCCGTCCGGTTTGCGCACCGAGATACCCCAAGCATGTGGCGAACGCATCATGACGCCTTCCAGCACAGCCTGTCCGCCGACCAGGGTCTCCTCGCCGCTTTCGAGAGCGGGCAGGAGTTGGACTGCAGTCATAAAACGAAGGTATCGGCGCAATTTTCCCATAACGATTAGATGTCCCTTGGGCAGCTAAAGACGCAGACAACGGCAGTATCTAGGGTAGCAGGTTCGGACGGAGTGTCAAACGAGTACAGCCCTCGCTCACTCTACAATCAGCACAATGAAAGCCAACCCGACAATCTCTGATTCGACCTACCGCGGCCGGATTGCGCCCTCGCCGACGGGCGTGTTGCACGTCGGTCATGCCTGCACCTTCTGGACTGCGTACCAGCGAGCGGTGCAACGCAACGGCGTGCTGATTTTTCGGAACGAAGACCTAGATCCCCAACGCTCTCAAGCCAAATACACGTCGGCCATGCTGGAAGACCTCCGCTGGCTGGGTATTCACTGGCAGGAAGGTCCGGATGTCGGCGGGCCCTACGCTCCTTATCAGCAAAGCCTGAGGCGGGAATTCTACGTTAACGCCTGGCGCAAGTTACGCGATGCCCGGGCGATCTATCCGTGCAGTTGCTCGCGAAAAGACCTTGCCCTTTCCGCCTCCGCCCCCAACGAAGGTGATGACGAGCCTATGTACCCAGGCCGCTGCCGCGACAAGGCAGTCGAATCGTCAAATTATGATGCCCCTGGCGGAGTGAACTGGCGGTTCCTCGTCCCGGATAGAGAGTCAATCCAGTTCGTTGATCGACACCGGGGCGCGCAATCGTATGTTGCGGGAGGAGATTTTGGCGACTTCGTTGTCTGGCGTCGCGACGACGTTCCCGCTTACCAACTTGCGGTGGTTGTCGATGATGCTGCCATGCAAGTCACCGAAGTGGTCCGGGGCGCCGACCTGCTGAAGTCTACGGTGCGGCAGTTGTTGCTAATTCGCGCCCTGAATCTATCGACGCCCGCATACTTTCATTGCGACCTGTTTCGCGACGAGGCCGGAGCGCGCCTAGCCAAGCGCCACGACGCACTCAGCCTGAGGGCCCTCCGAGTGCAAGGACTCACTCCTGAACAAGTGCTGGCAGAGTGCCTGCATCTTTAAGCATTCAAACTCTCATTGCGCAGAACCGCAGAAACCGATATCGTTTCGCCTACACCGGAGGAGAGCCATGAAAGTGAATTGGGGCGCGATCGTGTTGGCCGCGATCGTACATTTTGGCTTCGGAGCCGTGTGGTTCACGGCGTTCTCGAAGCCGTGGCAGGCAGGCACCCGCTTGTCGCCGGAAGAATTGCAGTCCTACATGGCCCATCCCAACTTCTGGCCGTACATTATTTCGTTTCTGTGCAGCCTGGGAATGGCGCTCGTCATCTCATGGGTCATGGGTGGCTACTGCAAGTACAACCTCTTCCGAGGCATTGTTGCCGGGACAATGGTGGGTATTGTCGCAGCGCTCGCCATGATTACCGAGATGGCCTTCGAATATCGCTCTAGTACCTTCATGTTCATCTCAGCCGCATATCCACTGATCGGGTCCATGCTGATGGGCATGGTTATCGGCGTCTGGAAGCCAAAGGGCGTTACGGCGGCGGACTGATTAACGCGCCCGAAGCTGGTCCGGACCCACCGCAATACGTCACTATAATCGGGGAATATGGTCACTACGCCGGAAGCTCCTGTCTCGACGCAATCCAAGTACGAGCCTGTCATCGGGCTGGAAGTGCACGTCCAGCTCCTGACCAAGACGAAAATCTTTTGTGGCTGCTCGACCCAGTTCGGCAATCCTCCAAATACCAACGTGTGCCCCGTTTGTCTGGGACTTCCTGGAGCGCTGCCGGTGCTCAATCGGCAGGTGGTGGAGTTCGCAGTTCTGGCGGGCATCGCGTTGAATTGCCAGATTCGCGAGAATTCCATCTTCGCCCGCAAGAACTACTTCTATCCCGACCTGCCCAAGGGCTACCAGATTTCGCAGTACGACAAGCCGCTGGCGGAACACGGCTATATCGAAATCCCGGCGGCCGCCGGTCTCAAGCGCATTGGTATCACCCGAGTGCACATAGAAGAGGACGCAGGCAAGAGCCTGCACGACGGACTGCCTGACAGCAGCCAGTGGACCTCGATTGACCTCAATCGCTCCGGTGTCCCCCTTATCGAGATCGTCAGCGAACCCGACATCTCATCGCCCGACGAAGCCTGGGAATATCTCACCCGCCTGAAGGAGATCATCCTCTACACCGCGGTCAGCGATTGCAACATGGAGGAAGGCTCGTTACGATGCGATGCCAATATCAGTATTCGTCCGGTCGGACAGCAGAAGTTCGGCACCAAGACAGAAGTTAAGAACGTGAATTCGTTCCGCTTTATTCGACAGGCGCTGGAATACGAAATTGCGCGCCATGAACAGGTGCTGAATTCCGGAGGTACCATCACCCAGGAGACGCGCCTTTATAACGCAGGCGAAGGCCGAACCTATAGCATGCGCTCGAAGGAGCAGGCACACGATTATCGCTACTTTCCCGAGCCCGACCTGCTTCCCTTGGTGGTCGATGAGGCATGGCGCAAGCAAATCGCCGCGCAGCTTCCTGAACTTCCCGAAGCCAAGCGCAAGCGCCTGGTGGAGCAGTACGGCATCACCGAGGCCGACGCGGCCACGCTGACTCGGACGCAGTCTATGGCTGACCAGTTCGAGGAAGCCGCCTCGGCCGCCAAGAACCCCAAGCGCGTCGCCAACCTGGTGCAGGCGGAGTTGTTGGGGCGACTGAAAGTTAAGAGCCTCGAAATCGAACAGTCGCCCATCTCGATGAAAGGAATTGCCTGCTCGGCCGACTTGGTTGAGTCTGGAGCTATCAGTGGCAAGCAGCTCAAGGAACTCTACGATCTGGCGTTCGAGCGAAACGAGGACTTCCCTTCCGTGTACGAGAAAGAGAAGCCGCAGCAGATCACCGATACCGGCGCCATCGAGAAGATGATCGACGAGGTGATCGCGGCCAATCCCAAGCAGCTCGAACAGTATCTCGCCGGCAAGAAAACTGTGGCCGGATTCTTCGTTGGCCAGATCATGAGAGCTTCCAAGGGGCAGGCCAATCCGGCACTGGTCAATGAGCTGCTTACCAAGAAGCTCGAGGACTAGAAACACTCAGCCCGTGTCGTGCGCACCCCGATTTGTTAGGCTGGTGGTTCGCATGGCGCAACGTCTATCGATACTGGTCACGTGCCTCTTGTTCGGAGCAGGGCTCACCGGATGCGGAACTCCCGGCGCGCCCCAACTACCTTCGCTGCAATTGGCGCGACCCGTCGACGACCTGACCGCCTCGCGCAAAGGCAACAAAGTCCAGCTCGACTGGACGCTGCCGCGCAAGAACACTGACCGCACTCTAGTCAAGAACATCCCGCGGAGCAGGGTGTGCCGCCATGATGGCACCGCGCTGATGAGCGGATGCACAGCAGTTGCCACCGTACAGAACCCAAAACTCGAACAGAAGAGCAAGGGCGAGCAGCCGGCGGCGATACACATGAAGTATGTGGACGCACTTCCGGCGCAACTAGGCGAGCAGAATCCGGCTGGATTTGTCCGTTACGCTGTCGAAATTCTGAACTCACGGGAACGCGGCGCTGGACTCTCCAACCAAGTGCTGATCCCCGTCGCGCCTACCATTGCGCCTCCGGAACAACTGGCGCTCAAGGTCGAGGCGGACGGCGTGCTGCTCTCCTGGGTGGGGGCCGACGTGCCCGCACCACCCACCGGTCTCACCTATCGCTATCGCGTTACGAGGAGTCCGGCGGGAGCTAACGCCTACATCGCGCTGGCTGACATCGAGCCTGAAACCGATGGCTTTTACCTCGACAAAACTTTCGGGTGGGAGACTAAGTACGACTACCGCATCATGTCGGTCACGCTGGTGCACTCACAGAACATCAACATGGCGGTTGAAGGCGACGACTCGAAGCCCGCGGAGGTCTACACCCGCGATATCTATCCGCCCGGCCAGCCTACAGGACTGCAGGCTGTGTTCTCCAGTGTGGGGCAAACGCCTTTTGTGGACCTGACGTGGGCACCCAACATGGAGAGTGATCTTTCCGGCTACAACGTCTTTCGCCGTGTCGCGGGCGGTGAACCCGAGAAACTGAATAAGCACCTTGTGCCAGTGCCGTCTTTCCGGGATGGCAGTGTCGTGCCGGGTAAGACTTACCTCTACAGCGTATCCGCCGTGGATGCGCGCAGTAACGAAAGTCCGCGTTCCGCGGAAACCTCGGAAGCCGTTCCCGACAAGCAATAACGGAGTTTCTATGCGAATCTGCCGCTTTGAGTCTGCCAACGTAACCCGGTACGGCCTCATTGACAACAGTACAGGCCAGGATTTGATTCGACGGGCTCTCGACAAGCTTCCAGGCAGCGAGTCTGACTTCGACCAGGCCTCGCCAGCTGAAATTCCGCTCGCCTCGGTTCGCCTGCTCACGCCTGTATTACCTTCGAAGATCGTCTGCATCGGGCGCAATTATCGCGAACACGCGAAAGAGTTGAATCACGCCATTCCTACGGAGCCGCTGATTTTCCTCAAACCTCCATCGGCGTTACTCGCACCCGGCCAGACGATCCTCCGGCCCGCATTGCTTTCGCAAAGAGTCGATCACGAAGGAGAACTCGGCGTCGTCATTAGCAAGCGCTGCCATGGCCTGCGGGAAGGCGAAGATGTACGGGAGTTCGTCCTCGGCTACACCTGCGTCAATGACGTGACCGCGCGCGACTTGCAGAACAAGGACGGCCAGTGGTCACGAGCCAAGGGCTTCGATACATTCTGTCCCATTGGTCCCGTCGTCGTATCAGGGCTGGATCCGTGGAAGGGTATTCGCGTTCAGACTCGGGTCAACGGCCAGCTCCGTCAGGATGGCACTACGGCGGATTTCATCTTTCCCCTGGATGTAGTCCTTCGGTACATCACGCAAGTAATGACGCTGGAGGCAGGCGATGTGATCGCCACAGGTACTCCGGCGGGTGTCGGACCCTTGCAGATCGGGGACAAAGTAGACGTGACCGTCGAGGGCGTTGGAACGCTAACCAACTCCGTCGCTGATGCCGCATAACGTATCGCGGTTTGCACTGGACTGTCATTCTGCTCTAGTCCGACCCGAATCCGCGCTATCCTAATGCCTGACGATCATGGCTTCGCTCGGTTACTACCCCATCCTCGCTTTAGGCGCCACCGCAGCCATCGTGGGATACGCCTTGCTGTCGCGAAAGCCCAAGCGATCGGGCGACTTGATGGAGTACGAACGCCGCACCGAACTTTCACGCGGCGGGCGAATCATCGATGGAACGGTCATCGATGTTCACGAACTGGAAGAAACCGAAACTCAACCGCAGATGATTCTGTTGATTTATACCTATGACGTCGCCGGGGTTACCTACGAGGCTTCACAAGACGTGACCCACCTGCGCCAGTTCATTGACTTGTATTCTTGCCGTCTTGGCCTTCCCGCGTCGGTAAAATACGACCCGCACAATCCAGGCGATTCCATTGTTATCTCGGAGAAGTGGTCCGGTCTCCGCCAAATGAAGCTTCGGACAAAATCTCAGCCGGTCGCCAGTTGACTAGCCGCCTTTGTGCAGCGCCCGCCACTTCGTCAGCGTCAAATCTGTGAAGGCTCAATTACTTACGGGATTGACGCTGTAGTTACCCCAATGCCATTGATACAATAGCTTTTTATGCATGGTCTTCCTCTTCCCCTAGCCGCGTTTGTAGCGGGAATCCTGTCATTCCTGTCGCCCTGCGTACTTCCCCTGGTGCCAGGCTATGTGTCCCTCATTTCGGGAGCTACGGCGGAAGACCTGCAATCTCAAGATCGCCGCATGCTGGGCACGGTGATGCTGCACTCGCTCACGTTCATCCTTGGCTTCAGCGTCGTATTTATCGCTCTGGGAGCGGTTGCCACTGGCATCGGGCAGTTTGCCAATGAGTATCACAACGTGCTCGCCAAGTTCGCAGGAATTGTGGTCATCGTGTTTGGCTTACATCTGACGGGGCTTTTGAAAATCAAGGCGCTGTATGCCGACAAACGTTTGCACGACGTCAAAGGCGGATCAAGCGCTTTCGGATCGTTTGCGGTCGGTTTCGCCTTCGCCTTCGGCTGGACGCCCTGTATCGGTCCCATTCTCGCGACCATCTTGGTTTTTGCCGGAGCCCAGGAGACGGTCTTCAAGGGAGTTCTGCTACTTGCAATCTATTCGCTGGGCTTGGCCGTACCTTTCCTGTTGACGTCCTTAGGCGTGGATCGCTTTCTCGTCTTTTACGGCCGCTTTCGCCGTCACTTGCACACCGTCGAAGTTATCAGTGGAGTGCTGCTGATCGCCGTTGGCGTGCTCATTTTTATGAATAACTTGAAGTTGTTGTCGGGTTATCTGTCGTTCCTGAACCGGTTCGCGCTGTAGAGGTTTGAAAACTGTGAAACGTAATGCCCTTCTATTCGCAGCCTTGCTGATTGCGATTATCGGAATGCTGAGCGCTGGCAAGTATCTCAATCGCGTCCGCCAACATTCCCCTACCAAAATGGTGGGAGACGTCCGCGGGCTGGTAGCCCCCAACTTCGATCTCGCCACTCTCGACGGTCGCCGGGTCAAGCTCTCGGACTATCGTGGCAAGGCTGTATTACTGAACTTCTGGGCGACCTGGTGTTCACCTTGCAAGGTGGAGATGCCCTGGTTCGTGGAGTTGCAAAAGAAATATGGCAATGATGGCCTGGTCATTCTTGGCGTTGCGATGGACGACTCCGAAGCACCCAAGATCGCTGAATTCGCCAGTGAAATGGGCGTCAACTATCCCGTGCTGCTGGGCACCGACCAGGTGTCTGAACAGTATGGCAACGTCGAATTCCTACCCACCAGTTTCTACATTGACCGTGATGGCAAAATCGTCGGCAAGGGAACCGGGCTTCTCGCCCGCAGCGAAATCGAGGATAACGTCCGCAAGGCACTGGCGGCGCCAGTTGCGGGCATCAGCAACACCCGGACATCGGCAGCCACTCCGAAAACGCAGCCCACCGCGCAATGATCCGGACTTGGCTCGTACTATCTCTTGGTCTGCTTCTCGGTTCGCCTGCGTTCTCACAGGGCACAGGGGAGAAACTCCCATCGGTCACTATGGCACCGGTGGGGAAGGTTCGGGTCAAAGCTGGTGAGCCGGTCAGTGTGGAACTCGACTTTCGCATCGGGAGCGAATTCCACATCAATTCCAACAAGCCGAAGTCTGAACTGTTGATTCCCACCGTCTTGAAACTTCAGGCGGCCGAGCCTGTCAGTTTGGTTGCATTCAAATATCCCGCTGGGCAGGACGTCGCATTTCCGTTCGCACCGAACGAAAAGCTGAGCGTTTATAGCGGTGATTTCGCCGTTACGGCGGTTATGAAGACGCCACCGAAAGCGGCTGTCGGTGATTATCCCATAACTGGAGAGCTCCGGTTCCAAGCGTGTGACCGGAGCGCCTGCTATCCACCACGCTCGATTCCTGTGAAGTTTTCGCTCACCGTTGTAGGCAGATGACGGGTGGCGGAATCCGCTTAAGGCCAGACAATTTCAGTCAGTAATACGACGACGTTAGCAATGGCCGCGTTGTCGGTTCCAATGCCTTCCGGAGTCTTGGCTTTGATTCCAACCTGCTCCAGCGCGACACCCAGCAACTGCGCGACATTTTGGCGAATCGCGCTGGCATACGGACCGATCATGGGAGCCGCCAGGATCAATGTGCAATCGACATTTCCTACGCCGTAGCCTTTTCCCGCGATTTGCTTCATGGCTTCACGCAAGAATACGGCCGAATCTGCGCCTTTCCACTGCGGATCGCTGGGCGGGAAGTAGCTTCCGATATCGCCAGCAGCAACGGCCCCCAGCAATGCGTCCGTCAGCGCGTGCAGCAGCACATCACCGTCGGAGTGCCCTGCCAATCCGCTGTCGTGCGGCAGCAGCACGCCCCCGATGCGAAGCGGTATGCCGGGCTTGAATTCGTGCGAATCCCACCCGAAGCCGATGCGCGGCACTCGTACCACCTGTGTATTGAATGGCACCGCGTGTCCTATCTGGTTTGGCCGGCCTTGCGGCGGTTTTCTTGCGACAAAAAGAACTCTGCTAATTCCAAGTCGCCTGGGGTGGTGATTTTCAGGTTATTCTGCGATCCCATGACCACATGCACCGTACCGCCGGCGCGCTCGATTAGCGAAGCCTCGTCGGTACCCAGAAATCCGTCGGCCCCAGCATCGTCGAACGCTTTCTTCAGAAGTCCGAAGCGAAACCCCTGCGGCGTCTGGGCCATCACCATGCGCTCGCGGGGCACCGTGGCCAGCACTACCGCGCCGTCCGCGGTTCGGTCAACCTGCTTCACCGTATCGACCGCAGGAATGCCTGCGATTGCCGCGTCATACTTCTTGACCGCCGCAATCACGCCATTGATAGTTTCGTCGTCGACAAATGGACGCACTGCGTCGTGCACCAGCACGATATCGTCAGGCGCGGCATCGAGCGCCGCTAGAGCGTTAGCTACAGAATTCTGTCGGTGTTCTCCACCCTCGACTACGCGGATGGGCTTCTGAAAGCCCTGCTGCCCAGCTTGCTTCAAAAAGTCGGCGGTCTCATTCTTCCGGAGTGCGACCACGATGTCGTCTACCTGGCTGTTCTCGGCAAACTTTCTTAAGGTGTGAAACAGAATCGGCGTACCTTGCAGTTCGAAGAACTGCTTGGTCTTGCTCTTATTGCCGGCGGCGGACATGCGCGTGCCTAAGCCGGCTGCGGGAATGATGACAATTACTTTCATATCGGGCAGCGCAGTATAAACTCCCTGCGCGAAATAAACCAAATCGCGAAGGGAGGAACAGGGAATGGCGCTTGCGCGCAAATCCCCGACGAATGCCTATTCCGTCTTCGGAATATCCGTGACGATTGCAGGCGCAGTCGAGGACTTTCGGAGCTCGGGTCTCGGCTCTGCGGGCCGCGGCGTCATAACCGCCGCGCGCTCGTCGAACTTCCCGAAGATCATTTTGCCGGCAGTAGTCTGCAAGACCGAAGTCACTGAGATGTCTATGTTCTTGCCAATCATCTTGCGCGCGTTGTCCACGACCACCATCGTTCCGTCGTCAAGGTAGGCGACACCCTGGTTGTATTCCTTGCCTTCCTTCAGGATGAAAACCTTCATGATCTCGCCGGGAAGCACAATTGGCTTCAACGAGTTGGCCAGCTCGTTGATGTTCAACACCTCGACGCCTTGCAACTGGGCCACCTTGTTGAGGTTGAAGTCATTGGTGACGATCTTTCCCTCGTACACCTTGGCCAGCTCGATCAGTTTCAGATCGACTTCGCGCACCGCGGGGAAGTCGTCCTCCACAATCTGCACCGTCAATGTCGCAATCTTCTGGATGCGCTGCAGAATGTCGAGCCCGCGCCGGCCGCGGTTCCGCTTCATGGAGTCAGCCGAGTCGGCCACCAATTGCAATTCGCGCAGCACAAACTGAGGCAATACGATCACTCCATCCAGAAACCCGGTTTCTGCTATGTCGGCAATGCGGCCGTCAATGATGACGCTGGTGTCGAGGATCTTATAGCTCTTTTTGGACTGCTTCTCGCCGCCGAAGATCCCGCCTAACGCCGCCAAGTTCAGCAGGTCGCCCTTGCCGGCGCCCACCACCAGCCCCACATAAGCCATCAGCAGCATGAGGAAGAGCTGCAAAAAGCTCTGGGTCGGACCGGGCTGCAGGCTGTTGTGGATGACCAGACTGAAGAGGTATGCGCCGATAATGCCGAGAATACTGCCGATCACGGCGCCTATAAGACGTTTCAGACTCACCGAGCGCAAACGAATCTCGAAGAGGACCACGGCCAAGCCGAATAACACTCCGACCCCGGCTGCGGGCCAGCGATCCAGCCCCAGTGGTCTGAGCTCGTAACCTGATAAAGCAGAAATAAATACAAATAAAATTCGTACGATAACCAGGTCCAAGAGACACCCTCCCCGGGGCCGGTCATGACATCTACAGCCGGGTTCGAGGTACGCCGGAGCCTAGTAAATATATAAAAATAAGCCGGCGGCTCACTACCGAGCGTAAGACGCGATGTGGGGCCTCGTCTGACCAATAACAGGGGCAGATCTAAGATATGAAAATGCCCCGTATCCGCCCGGATGAACGGCGGACACAATTCTTACTCAGCAGCCGAAGTATATATCAGTTTCCTCTCGCTTGAGCGGGCGCTGAGACACGGCTGTTATATCGTATTGCGAAAACGCGCGCCTTCAGCCTCCGGCCAGAGCTGGGTCCAAAGACGCGCCTTGCCAGCGAAACGACGCCGCTATAGTTGTGCCGCGTAAGCGATTTATTTGTAGTCGCTGGCAGGACGAGCCGAACCCCGACTAGGCGAACATTGCCCCAATTCCTGCTCCAATCAGGGTCACGAACGCCCACCAGCCAAAAACCACTCCCATGGCGGTTCCTCGCTTAACGCGCGTCACGCACGAGTAGCCAATCCCGGTCAGGATCAGCGTCCAGATGGTGAATGCATCAATCGATGTCAGGACCGCATACAGAAAGTGCGATGAGTTCGGGTCAACCAGGCCACCCAGGTTGCTGGCGACCTGGTTCTGGAAAGTAAACCCTTCGGCCGCACCCATCCCAACCACGGCAGTCGCAATCAGGGCCTTGATAATGCCCGGAAGGAACGCATACATACTGATCGCCATCGCCTGTTTGAACTTCACCGCGGCGCCAAAGCCGAAGTTAAACGTTGCCATGAGGACACCCGCGAAAATCGCAGCCGCGATGATGGTCAGTAGAGGCGACCCGTAGGCAAAGTACCGGGTAATCGCGGCTCCGATACGCATCTGGGCAGCTTTCTGGTCGGGAGGCAACTGATCCATCTTGTCCATCTGTTTCGGACTGAGGCGAAGCTGGTTCTCGTAAGCCGTCTCCATGGTCAGCTTCTTGTCCACCACGAACACCATCAACAAGCTGACGATTGCTATCAGAAGCCACGGCACCAGCCAGTTTGCGTTTCGCCGTATGTCAGTGAAGGTCTTGCTTGGAGCCACAAATGTATCGACAACTCGCTCCACCTCAGTAAGAGGTTTCTCATCGGAAGGAACAACGGCAGTTTCGGTCATTGACGTCTCCATGTCTGCTTGGCCAGGCGAGTTTCCCCCGCCACCCAAATCAAAAGTGTCGTAAGAGTGACTACCGGAAGACGGCAGGATTGTAGCATTCGCCGCTGTTGCGCTACTCACATTCGACATCGTCGTCTGTAGGACAAAAACCGCCCATCACCGCGGGCTCCGAGTTGTGAGAACCCCAGCGCAGCTTTAGACTGACCTCATGCACGTCCACGTCAGCGCAGGAAATAGCGGCGCCACTTCCAGGGTCCTGCGAATTTCGCTGGTCGTTACCCTGGTCTATATCGCTCTGTTAGTGGTCGCCGGCGTACGCGCCCACAGCCTGGCGTTGCTGTCGGAAGCTGGACACAACCTGTCCGACTTCTTCGCCCTCCTGCTCTCCTGGGGGGCCGTGTATCTCCAGGGCAAGAGTCCTGACGCCCGCAAAACCTTTGGCTACAATCGCGCCGGCGTTCTGGCGGCATTCGTCAATGGGATCTCGCTCGTCCTCATCTCGTTTTACATCTGGTACGAGGCCTTTCACCGCCTACTGAACCCGGTAGACGTCCACGCGAAACTAATGATTTGGGTCGCCGCGGCTGGCGTTGTGATGAACGGCGGAATCGCGCTGCTGCTCATGCGCGGACATCGTGACATCAACCTCCGCAGCGCCATCGTGCACGAAATCGGCGATACGTTGTCCACGGCTGCGGTCATCGCCGGTGGCGTCGCGATCGCCCTTACTGACCAGCGCTGGATCGATCCTGCCCTCTCCATCGGCATCGGTGTCATGATCCTGTGGTCCTCCATCGGCATCATCCGTGAGAGCCTCAACATCCTGCTGGAAGGTGCCCCAAGCGGCATGGAGTTAGAGCGCATCGAAGGTGCTATCCGGACAATTCCCGGCGTCAATGATGTCCATGATCTGCACGTCTGGAGCATCGGCAGCGACACCCATTCGCTCTCCTGCCACGTCAGTATTGCTGACATGCGCGCCTCCGAGAGCGAAACTCTGTTACGCGAGATTCGCAAGGAACTGGCATCGACCTTCCACATTCATCACACCACCATCCAGTTTGAGTACGCGATCTGCGAAGTGGCACGGGGCTGCGTAATCCCCTCCAGCCCCGGTCACGAACACACACATGAGCACTGAGGTAGCTGGGCCGCGAACGAGATCGATCCGCTGCTCTCTCCGCGCCGCCGTGGGTGCGCTTGTACTGATCTGCGTCGCCGCAACCGGCTGCCGCAAGAGCGCGGCCCCGTTGACATCAGCATCGGACGATACGGCTGCTGGCTGGACACTTGTCCTTACCGCCGCCCCCGACCATCCGCGCATGGTGCGTCCGGCAATATTCACGTTGCACATCACTGATAGCACCGGAAAGCCTGTCGAAAATGTACAGGTCACCGGTTCGCTGAACATGACCCTGATGGACATGGGCAAGACAGCGGTGAAGTTCCAGTCCAAGGGCAACGGCGTCTACGAGGCCACGGTCCCGAGTTTCGACATGTCGGGTCCATGGGAAATCGCGATCGATGCCGTCCAGAACAGGATGCACGCCTGCAAGGTCTTCCCCGTCACGGTCTTCGATTAGTGGCTGCCCGAGCCATTTCGAATCGATGGCTTATTGGCCTCATCGCGCATTTTGCTAGTGACGTACCCCCCTCGGACGGAGTAAAAATGAGTGCACCTTTACAGGCGGACGAAGCACACGGCTGACCGGCCTTCGCCTGTCAGATCGCGACGCGCCCAAAAAACGTTCAGCATCACCAATGGCAGTAGTGCTCCTGTGGAATGGTTCTCTGCCGACAAAGTTTGAATACGTAGGGAGATTACGGTGGGAAAGAAAGATAAAGAAGTGAAGCACAAGAAGGACAAGAACAAAAAGGTCAAGGCGAAAGCCAAGGGCAAAAAGGACAAAGCTAAGAAAGGGAAAGGCAAAGCGGCCGCAGCCCCCGAGCCCATCCAACAGACCTTCATCCCGGGACAGTCTTATGCTGACGGCACACCCATGGATGCCGTTACCTACCTCGAAGCCAAGCTCATCCTGAAGCCCGATCGCTTTACTTCGGTGCAGGCTTTCCGCGATTTCGGCAAGATCGTGCAGAGCACCGCGAAAAGAGTTGGGGTTGGATTTATCCCCGACGCCGAGGCCGGGCTCAGACCGCAAATTCGGGAGATTACCTTCGCCGACACCGATGATTTTCGCCTCTACAACAACGCCTTTATCCTGCGCCGTCGCATCGCCTATGTGGACGGCTTTCCCGTTGGCGATCCGGAGATCGTCTTCAAGTTCCGCCATCCCGACGAGAAGCAGGCAACTGCGCTGGATGTCCGGCCCAATATCGCCGGCAAATACCGCATCAAATTCAAAGCCGAGGCCCTTCCTCTCAAGAACGAAGTGGGCGGGTACCGTATCCTCTACTCGCACAACTGCCAATTCGGCTTGAGCCAGATGCACGATGCCGACAAGACTTCAATGTCCACCCTGGTGAAAGTGTTCCCGGCGCTCGGAAAGTTGCAAAAGGCAACTGACGAGAAACTAAGCCTGGTGAACGGAGGGATCGTCGAAGAAGTGCTTCTCCCGCTTGGTCAGCTTGACTTCGGCAAAGGGCTCGTCGGCAAGTGCGACATCGGATTGTGGCGTACCCGCGGCGAGCATAAGTCGCTGGTGGGAGAGTTCGCCTTCCAGGTGCAGTTCGATAAAAGAGAAAGCGTCGGCGACAAGCAGAAGAAGTTGGCCGCTATGTTCTACGTGACCTTGCAGAACGATGTGGCGGAGTGGCTAGCACTAGGCGTCACTAAGACCGGCATGGTCTACCGCCTCAACGGCAATGAGCCTCAGAGCCATGAGTGAGATCGCTGCAAAACCCGCATTGCAACCCACAGTCGGCGCTACTATAGCGCCGGGTGAAGTTTCGATTTTCCAGATCTTCCTGGAATTCCTCATTATCGGCGCCACCAGCTTCGGTGGCGTGGTGCCGTATTTGCGCGAAAGCCTCGTGACCAAGCGCCATTGGGTCGACGACAAGGAATTCGTCGAGATGCTTTCCATCAGCCAGAGCCTTCCCGGACTCAACGCAACCAACATGGCAGTCCTGGTCGGAGAGAAGTTACGCGGCTGGATGGGCGCCGTCGCCGGCATCCTCGGCATGTGTCTGCCGGGCGCTGTGCTGATGTTCGCTGTTGGAATCTTCTACCGCGAACACGGAGATCATGCCTGGGTCACGGCGGCCCTGAAAGGCGTAGCATCGGCGGCGGTTGGCCTGCTCCTGTCCACGGTCGTGAACCTCAGCAAGAAGTCGCTCGCCTCCAAGTTTGATCTGGCTTTCATCGCCTTGACAGTAATTTGCGTGAATCGGTTGCACCTGGGGGTACCGAAGACCTTGGTCGCCGTTGGAATTCTGGCGATTCTTTTCCACTATCCGCGTAAAAAAGAAGAACAGAAAGCGAGTGCGACGCCATGAACCAGATTCCGGCTCTGATTCGCGTGTTCTCCTATCTCTCCATCTTGACCGTCGGTGGAGGAATGGCTGCCTTCCCCGAGATGAAGATCCTGACCGTCGATGTCCACAAATGGCTCAACTTCGCGCAGTTGATCCATTTGTATAGCGTCGGGCAGATGGCCCCCGGCCCCAACATGATGATGATCGTCTCCATTGGCCAATGGGCAGGCGGGACCCTGGGCGCGATCGCTGTACTCGTCGCATTCTTCGGGCCTACCGCCATCCTGGCCTTCGCCGTCGCCAAGGGATGGAGGAAGCTGGAGAAGTGGCCGTGGAGAACCTCCATTCAGCAGGGCTTGGCTCCGGTGTCGATCGGTCTCCTGCTGGCGGGCTGTTTCACCATGGCAAAAGGCGCCATCTCGGGTCTGGAGACTGGCGCACTCGCCGTCGCCGTCCTGTTGATCCTGCTGCAGTACAAGATCAATCCCGCGCTGCTGGTAGTGGCTAGTGCAGTGGTTGGGTTATTCACGTTCATGCCGCCCAAATAGCGGTGTGGTCTCGGTCAAACGGCAACTTACCCACGCCGTTTGATCGGGATTGCTTCCCTCCGCGGTGTTAAACTTCGGTGCGTGATTACCAGATTGCTGCTGCTCGCCGCCCTGATCGGAATCGCTACAGAAGCCGGTGCCCAAGGCATCTCGCGCCCCGATGTGCCCGACAAGATCGAAGCTCCAGCGGGCGAAGAGATCATCTTGCAGGCACACGCGGCAGGATCGCAGATCTACGTTTGTCAGCCCGGAACGGACGGCCAACTCGCTTGGACCTTGAAGGCTCCGGAAGCCGAGCTTCGTGACCAGCAAGGGGAGATTATCGGTCGGCACTTTGCTGGACCAACGTGGAAGGACAACGACGGCAGTGAAGTCACTGGGAAGGCGGTCGCCAAGGTCGATTCGCCCGATTCGGGTTCGATTCCGTGGCTACTTGTGAAAGCCACCGGTCATTCCGGGGAAGGTGTTCTCGCCCGCGTAACCAGCATCCAGCGAATTCACACCAAGGCAGGCCTGCCCCCGCCAGCATCCGACTGCAACGCCGCCAACCTCGAAGTAAATAGCAGCTATACCGCCGACTACTACTTCTTCGCGCCTGCGAAATGACGTTACCCTAACCCGGCATAGCCGGAACCAAACAGGAAATGCATTACGATGCCGGGATGAGCATCGAATTATTGACCACACGGCACAAAGATCAGATCGTGGGCGTTCTTTCCTGCTATGACCGGATCCTCATTCAGGGCACGGTACCGGGCTGGTGTTACGCCGCCGGGATGACCGACTATTTTTACAAGCACCAGTTGCGCATCTTCGATTACCCAAAGTGGGCCGAGCCGTTGCGGGAGGAGCTGCGCCAAAACATGGAGCGAATCGCTGCGGAGAACGCTCTGCAGATCGAGTTTGTGCGCAGCCGAAAGAGCTTTCGCAAAGAAGACCGAGTCAAACAGATCCTGGAGAAACGAGGGGAGCACCCAGGGGTAGTGTGTATTCTGTCGGCCATGGAGCCGTGCGGCAGCTACCAGCCGTGGCACGACAAGACAAGCCATAAAACCTATCTCAAGCCGGACGATGGCAAGTGCCTTCATTATTACGTCTACTTCCTGGACGACGATCTGGGGCTCTGCTCCCTGCGGGTGCCGACCTGGTGCCCGTTCCGGCTGCAGTTCTATTGCAACGGCCACAGCTATCTGGCACGACAGATGAGCCAGCGCCACCTCGACTATCGGGCTCTGGACAACGCTTTCAGCCGCATTGCCGACTTCCAACAGGCTCAGAAGCTGGCCGACGAGTTTGGGGTCCAGAGGCTGCACCGCAAGCTGGACAGCTTCGCCGATCGCTACTGCCCGGTGGTGAAACAATGCGGGCTGGCTTACCACTGGAGTCTGGATCAGGTGGAGTTCGCCACCGACATCGTGTTCCGCCAACAGAGTGACCTGCAAGCTATCTATGAACGCTTAACCCGGACCGCGATTCATACCGTTAAACCGGACAACATCGCCACTTTCCTGGGTCGCAAGCTCAACGGCAACTACCAGGACGAGATGGGCAACCGGTTCAATACGCGCCTGGAGGGGACTCGCATCAAACACACCATGGGGCCAGTGTCGATCAAAATGTACGACAAGTTCCATTTGATCCTGCGCATTGAAACCACCGTGGTGAACGTCTCCTTCTTTAAGCACTACCGCGAGGTAGAACACCAAGACGGTACCCGCAGCATGGCTTGGGCCGAGATGAAGAAGAGCATCTACAGCCTGGCCCCCCTGCGCGGATCTCCTGCTGGCGGCCAACCGCCGCTACCTGGAGTTCATTTCCGCCATCCAAGACGACACCACCGGTACCGACAAGCTCAACAAGATCTCTCAGCCCGCCGCGGCCAACGACCGCTCCTATCGCGGCTTCAACTTCTTCGATCCACAAGACGAAGAACTATTCCAATCCCTGGGCAGCGGCGAGTTCAACATCAGCGGCTTTCAGAACAAAGACCTGCGTCGGCGCGTGAAGGGCAAAAACACCGGGCAAATCTCTCGTCTCATGAAACGCCTGCGAATGCACGGTCTCATTAAAAAGGTCGGAAAAACCTACAAATACTACCTCACTGCCCTGGGCAAGCAAGTCATCGCTCTCGGACTCAAACTCAAAAACCTCTACATCATTCCCGCATTGGCAGCGGCTGCATCCTGAAAGTTTTGCCAGATTCGGCAAAGACCTGTTGATATAGGTACTAACTACCACCCTTCGGCTGCGGTTCCTCAGTGAAATGATGCGGTTGCGCCCTCGCGTTCGTGCGGATGGAGATCACGGGCGTTGCGCAGGAGAAGCAGCAACGGGAGCATGCAGAAGAATATGACGCCCATGATCCAGAACGCCTCGACGAAGGATAACAGAGCCGCCTGCTGCTGGACCATGCCGTAAATCGCGCCCAGGGATTTCGCAGCGGCTGCCGTCGAGTTCGAACCGTGCAACCGGAACCAGCCTTGCATTCCCCGGAACATCATCTGCGTCCCGTGATCATAGGGTGTGACGTGGACGATGAGCTGGTTCTGATGCACTTGGCCGCGGCGCGCCAGGAAGGTCGTCATCGTGGCGATGCCGAAGCTGCCCCCGATGTTGCGCATCAGGTTGTAGATGCTGGTGGCGTTGCCCATCTTCTCCTTTGCAATGCCGGACATGCTGGTGACCATTAGCGGGATAAACAGGAAGGCTAGCGCTCCACCCTGAATCACTTGCGGCCAGAAGATGTCCCAATACCCGGCATTGAGGTTCAGATGCGAGAGTTCGATAAGGGTCCAGCCGCCCACGATCAAACCGACAGCAATGAGTTTGCGCGGATCGTAGCGATTGGTGAGCTGCCCAGTGATCGGCATCATGATCAGCGATCCAATACCCCGGGGGGAGAGAGCAAGTCCGGACTGCAGAGCGGGATAGCCGAGAAGCGTCTGTAAGAAGATCGGCAGCAGCAGCAGGCTGGCGTACAGCACGAAGCCAAGCATCGTCATCAGGAAGGTGCCGGTTGCGAATGTCCCGTCCTTGAGGACGCGCAGGTCTACGATCGGATGTTCGGCTGTCAACTCGCGTACCACCAGCGCAATCAAGCCGAAGATGCAGAGTGCCGCCCACAGGCGAATTTGCGGACTGCCAAGCCAGTCCTTGCGCTGCCCGGTATCGAGCACAACCTGTAACATGCCGAAGCCCAGGGCGAGAAATCCGATGCCCCACATGTCGACTCCACCCGTCTTGTGTTTGCCGATGTAATGCGGATCGCGCACAAACGCGCTGATCATCACCACCGAGATCACGCCGACTGGCAGGTTGAGATAGAAGATCCAGCGCCACGAATAGTTGTCAGTGATCCAGCCGCCGAGCATGGGGCCGAGGATGGGCGCCAGGATGATGCCTAGTCCAAACGCCGCCATGGCCGAACCGTGTTTCTCGGGAGGGAAAGTCTCCAGCAGGACGGCTTGGGCGAGAGGCTGCAGGCCTCCTCCAGTCAGACCCTGCAGGATGCGGAAGAAGATCAGGGCTTCCAAGCTGGTGGCCATGCCGCACAGAAGCGAGGTCAGAGTGAATCCGGTGACGCATGTAAGCAGAATCCGGCGGCGTCCGAAGCGGTTGGCCAGCCATCCCGACATCGGCAGCACGATGGCATTGGAGACGAGGTAAGAGGTCACAACCCAAGTGCCCTCCTCAACCGTCGCGCCCATGTTTCCCGCAATGTGCGGGACGGCCACGTTTACCACCGTGGTGTCGAGGATCTCCATGAAGGTCGCCAGCATGACGGCGACAGTCACGATCCACGGGTTAATGGCGGGCCTCGGTTCGGCGGAGTTCATGACGCGATGCGACCCGTGATTATAGAAACGTAGCTCCGAGAGTGAAGTGACCTGCGACACAACACCGGAGAGGAATTTGGGGTGACCTAACCACCGATTCTGGAGAAAAGTATCAAGAATTGCTGTTTGCGCCTCCTTTGTTTTCATGAGGTTGGGATGAAATATTCGCATGTCATTGATTCTCATGATAGTTACAGCTATCTATTTCAGCCATAAGGAGTTAGGGGCTGTTTTCACTCTTCATGCGTTATAAAGGACTGCATGTCGGATAGTGCGCACTTGGGCCTATCGTCCGATCTGGTCTCCCACAACCCGACCCGTTATACGACTACAGGCGCGAGGCGGGAACCGTCTTGCGAAATCGACATGGCGATGTGACGAGGGTAACTAGATTTTTCCCGTAATGGGAAGAATGACCTTTTGAGTTTGGATCATCCCCGGACGTCCGTTTGGGTGGACTTGCAGCGCTGTGCTGACGACGGCGACAGCCACTGTGATTGGAATCACAAGGGGGGTGAGGTCGGATGCTACATTGGATGTTTATGTCCGCTCCCGATTCGCTCTTTGTGCGCGCTTGCAAGCGCCTTCCTGTGGAAACCACCCCTGTCTGGTTCATGCGCCAGGCGGGCCGTTACATGAAGGAATACCGCGATGTCCGCAAGCAATATTCCCTGGTAGAAATCTGCAAAAAGCCCGAAGTAGCCGCCGAAGTGACCATCACGGCGGCGGAATACCTCGGTGTGGACGCTGCCATCATCTTTGCTGACCTGCTGCTGCCCCTGGAAGTAATGGGCATGCCCTTCCACTTCTCGCCCGGCGAAGGCCCAGTCATCGAAAAACCGATTCGCAATCCCGAGGACGTGAAAGTGCTACGCACCGACCGCGCCGACGAACTAGGCTACGTCGCCGAGGCCGTGGGAAAAGTGGTGAAGCACTTCGGCTCGAAGCTGCCGGTCATCGGATTCTGCGGTGCTCCGTTCACGCTTGGCAGCTACATGGTGGAGGGTGGTGGATCACGCCATTACGTGGAAGTGAAGAGGCTCATGTACAACTCTCCTGACGTGTGGGAGGAGTTGGTCAACAAGCTGGTCGCGGTGCTGGCCGAGTACGCGGCCGAGCAGGTGCGGCACGGCGCTGACGTGATCCAGATTTTCGATAGCTGGGCGGGTTGCCTGAGCGTGGAAGACTATCGCCGCTATGCGCTCGAACCGACCAAGCGGTTGGTGAATCAGTTGCAGAGGGAGACGGGCGTTCCGATCATCTACTTTGGCACCGACAGTGCGACACTGCTGCCGGCGATGTCGGAGACTGGAGCGGAAGTCATCGGACTCGATTGGCGTGTGCCGCTCGACGAGGGCTGGCGGACCGTGGGACACAATTTCGCTGTGCAAGGAAATTTGGATCCGGTCACGCTGTTTGCGTCGTGGAGTGAGGTGAAACAGCGCGCGGAACATATTCTGCGGCTGGCGGATAAGCGCCCCGGTCACATCTTCAATCTGGGCCATGGAATTCTACCGCTGACTCCGGTGGACAACGTGAAAAAACTTGCCGATTTTGTGCACGAATTCAGTTCGTCGGCCAAAACGGTGAGGGCGTAATGGGCAAACCCGCCGTTCTATTGATCGCGCACGGCAGCCCCGAGCGAGTCGAGGACATCCCTGAGTTTCTGCAGAACATTTCACGCGGACGGCCGATGGCTGAGTCGGTGGTGCGTGAGGTGCAGCACCGCTATTCGCTGATTGGAAGCTCGCCCCTGACGCGGATCACGCGCCTGCAAGCGGACAATGTGGCCGGCGAACTAGACATGCCGGTGTACGTGGGGATGCGCAACTGGCATCCGTACATTGCCGATACCCTCAAGCAGATGGCCTCTGAGAATGTAGGACAAGCCGTTGCAGTCTGCATGGCGCCGCATAATTCGCGCACCAGCGTGGGAGCTTATAAACAGACATTGTTCGGGGGAGCCGTCGCGTTTCCGGTCGACTTCGTGGAAGAGTGGCACGACCACCCCTTGCTGATTGAGGCCTTTGCTGAGAAGCTGCGCAGCGATTGGAAGAAAGCTTGCGAGGAACTCGGGTCGCGTTTGCCGGTGCTGTTCACGGCGCACAGCGTGCCCATGCGCACCATCACGGAAGGCGATCCCTACGAGGCACAGACGCGCGAAACAGCTGCTCTGGTGGCAAAGCAAGTGCCTGAGATCGGCGAGTGGAAGTTCGCCTTCCAGAGCCAGGGGATGTCAGGCGGCGAATGGTTGGGGCCGACCGTCGAAGACACCATCTCCGCCCTGCAGAGTGCAGGGCATACCGGTGTGTTTCTGCAGCCTATTGGATTTGTGTGCGATCACGTGGAAATTCTGTTTGACATCGACATTTTGTTCCGGCTGTACGCGGCCGAGAGGGGCATGAAACTCTATCGCGCGGGGTCTCTTAACGACTCGCCCCTATTCGCGAAAGCCATAGCCGACCTCGTCCGCACTCGGCTGGCAGCGTTGGGGCCTTGCGAAACACCGGCATCGACTGAGAAGATGCCTTAGCAATCTATGAAACGAGTTGCGATTATTGGCGGCGGTATCTCCGGATTGAGCGCCGCCTTCTATTTGGAAAAGGCCCGCTCGGCCGGCGCCGATCTCACCTACACATTGTTTGACAGCGCCCAGCGGCTGGGCGGTTCGATGTATTCCGATCGCGTGAACGAGTGCCTGGTCGAAGCCGGGCCGGATTCGTTCCTCACCGAAAAGCCCTGGGCGCTCACGCTCTGCAAGGAGCTTGGCATCGACGATCAGCTGATCGGCTCCAACGATGCGCAGCGCAAGACCTACATCGTAGTGAAGGGCAAGCTGGTCGTGATGCCCGACGGCCTGATGTTCATGGTGCCCACGAAGCTGCTTCCCACGGCATTGTCGCCACTATTTTCGTGGGAGACGAAGCTGCGCATGGCAAAGGAACTGCTCCATCCGCCGCGCCCGATGGAAACCGACGAAACCGTGGGCGAGCTGGTAGAGCGGCATTTTGGCGCCGAGGTGGTTGACCGGCTGGCCGATCCTCTGTTGTCAGGCGTGTATGGCGGAGACGCTAATAAGCTGAGCGCCCGCGCCGTGCTTCCAAGGTTCGTGGAGATGGAAGAAAAGTTCGGCAGCCTGAGCCGCGCCATGCTGGCGGCGCATAACAAGATGCGGGCCATGGCCGGCAAGCAGCCGCCGCGACCTCTATTCAGCTCACTCAAAGACGGCATGCAGCAACTAGTGGATGCCATCGTCGCGCGGCTCGATCCCTCGGCGATTCGCATGCGTACCCGCATTCGCCATGTCTATCCTGAGAGCGATGGCTGGCGCCTCGCCATCGACATGGGCGGAAGTGAGAATTTTGACGCCGTCATTATGGCGACGCCGGCGAATGTTGCGGGCGCGCTGCTCGAGGCGGTGGACCGCGATCTGGCCGACGATTTGTCGGGCATCACCTACAGCTCGTCTGTGACGGTAACGCTGGGCTATTACACGGACCAGCTCAAGCACTTGCCTCCTGGCTTTGGCTTCCTGATCCCGCGCAGCGAGGGCACACGGATGCTGGCCTGTACTTTCGTGCACAACAAATTTCCGCACCGTGCGCCGGGGAACAAAGGCATTTTACGCTGCTTCCTCGGAGGGGCGCGCGACGAGGCGGTGCTCAATCTTACGGACGAGGAGATTCTTGATACCGTTCGCGCCGAGCTAAAGCAGATCGTCAAGTTGGAGGCGCGGCCGATGTTCGAACGCGTCTATCGCTGGCGAGGCGCAATGGCCCAGTACGAATCCGGCCACATCGCACGGGTGCAGCGGATCGAGAACAGGATCAAAGAGATTCCGGGGCTCGCGCTAGCTGGCAATGCGTTCCACGGGATTGGTGTGCCGGATTGCATTCGCGAGGGCATGAATGCGGCGAATGCGATCGCGCAAGTGTCGAGTGTGGCGGCGATGTCGCAGGCGCGATAGAACTGCGCCGCACCCGCCCTCCCTACATCACAATTTCTTTTGTGCGGCGGGTGATCGGATGCTGCATCTCGTCCAGATCGCTCTTCACCAGGTTCAGGCCGTAGACGCAAGACTCGAACTCATGCGCCAGCTTCCCAAACAGAGGTGCCAGCCGCGCATATTCGAACTGATCAAACTTAGAGACGATGAAGTAGCTCTCCTTGCCGGCCTTGATGAAATCGACAAAATTCTCCAGACGTTGCCGGCGCAGGCGGTAGTGGTTGATGCTCTCGGGGAACATTCCGGAGAGGAACAGGGTGTAATCACCAATGTGTTTGCGCACCTGGCGCTCGCGGTCGAACGATGGCGCCGGCCCATAGATGGGATCGGCCTCAAGCAGCATTTCGCCCACGTCATCGAGCGGACGCTCATTCGCATTGCGCAGCTTGCACATCTGTTCGACTTCGCAGAATTCGGTCAATACATTCGCGATGTAATCCTGGACCTCGGAATCCCGCAGTCCGATATCGCGGTCGAAGTGGTGGTGAACGAGTTCGGTGAACAGTCCTTGCAGCGAGTGCGATTCGGGAATCATGGCCAGTGTCATCTCCCCGCCGGTTGCCCGGCATCCCAAGAGTGCGGGATCACATCCATGTGATTTGAGTTGATAACCCACGCGAGGGATGCAACGCAAGAAAATCTGACATGCAATCGTGACTCTATTGGTGCGCGTTGCGATTGTTCGAGAGCAACTTGACCGCAGAAGTAAGCGCATGCTTGCCTCGAATTACTGCACAATCGGGCTTTATTTACGGGCGTTGCCGCATTGCGTTCGATACATAAAGACAGGCTGCTAGCAGAGTCCTGGCTTGGTTGCCAAAATTTGTTCGCTTCATCGCGAGGTGCCGGACGGTCGCGTCTGTGACAAAATTCTGGATTCGCGAGGAGGCAATCATGAGGCGGCAAAACATCTCAGGCAACTCTCCCTATGAACCGCGAGTCGAATTCTCGCGCGCAGTGAAAGTCGGCCCGTTCGTATCGGTGGCAGGAACAGTCGCCACCGGCGCGGATGGAAAAATCGTCGGCGGCAATGACATGTACGCGCAGGCGGTGCAGACGCTGAAGAACATTGAAAGTGCACTGGCGCAAGCTGGCGCGAGTTTCGCGGACGTGGTTCGCACGCGGATGTTCGTGACCGACATCAGCCGCTGGGAGGAAGTGGGGCGGGCGCACGGAGAAGTGTTTGGCGACATTCGCCCGGCGGCGACCATGATTCAGGTGGTAGCGATGGTCTCGCCCGAGATGCTGGTGGAGATCGAGGCCGATGCGATCATCGCCTCGGAGTGGAAGTAATCGCACGGCGAAGGGCAAAATCGGGATAGGGGAGACGGTCGCCCGTCCTCCCCTCCCACACCACCGTACATGCGGGTCCGCATACGGCGGTTCGGCGGGTTGAGCTAAGACCGTATGACCATGGCCGGGAGTCCCAGTGAGGCAAAGTAGGCATTGGGTAGTGCCATGGCTAACGCCGGGGAGTTCGCGATTCGCCACGGACCGTGCGCACTCCCAGCGGTTTGCGCCGCCAGATCTTTGCTCACGCCCCGTTTGCGAAGTTCTTTGAATCGCGTCCGTCCGCGCTTCCATTGCTTCCACACCACCGACCTGAGTCGGCGGCGTAACCAGGACTCAAGGCCCTTCAGCACCGACGGCGTTTGACACTCCCCGAAGTAGCCGAGCCACCCGCGCAAGTAGGTTGCCGTTTCGGCAATCATCTTGGGCAGGCTGATGCCTCGGGTTCGACGCGTCAGTTCCCGTATCCGCTCCTTGAAGCGGACGATGGCCTTGGGGGCAATCCGCCGCCTTGGTTCGCGCTCGCTGGTAAAGCTAAATCCGAGAAACTTCCTCTGCCACGGTTGGGCCACAGCGCTCTTTGCCTGATTGACCTTGAGTTTGAGTCGTTGCGTGATGAAGCGCGTTACGCTCTTCATCACTCGCTGCCCCGCTCGCTCGCTGCCCACGTAAATGTTGCAATCGTCGGCATAGCGCGAGTAGCGGTGACCGCGCCTCTCTAACTCCCGGTCCAGTTCATCCAGCACCAGATTGCTGAGCAGCGGGGAAAGCGGACCGCCTTGCGGCGTTCCCTCGTCGACCGCCGTCACCAATCCGTTCTCCAGCACTCCGGCCTTCAGGAAGGCTCCGATCAACCGGAGCATCCGTGGGTCGGCCACTCGCTTGGCGACCGCCGCTAGCAGGCGGTCGTGATTTACTCGGTCAAAAAATTGCTCCAGATCCAAGTCCACCACCCAGCGGTGCCCTTCGGCGATATACTGCTGTGCCTGTCGCACCGCTTGCCGCGCGCTGCGCCCCGGTCGGAAACCGTGGCTGTGTTCGGAGAACGTCGGGTCCCAGCGCTTCTGCAGAACTTGCAACACCGCTTGCTGGACAAAACGGTCCAGCACCGGAGGAATGCCTAACTTTCGCATTCCCCCGTCCGGCTTCGGGATTTCCACCCGCCTGACCGGTTTCGGTTCGTAGTTCCCCGTCAGCAACTGCTCCCGAATTTCTGGCCCATGCTGCTTCAGGTAGTCCGGTAGTTGCTGGACGGTCATCCCGTCCACTCCCGCACTCCCTTTGTTAGCCTTGACTCGCTGTAATGCCTGCTTGCAGTTTTCCCACTCGCAGACCTCTTCCATCAGTCGTTCGGTTTCAGCCAGGTTTTCAGGCCTGCGCTTCGCCACCAGCGTTTCGGTCCCTTTCTCCACGGCCTTCGGAGCTTCACTCCTACTCTCCGTCGGAAAGGCCAGCACCCCTTGTTCGGGCCGGTTTTTCTGCCGCTGTCCGCTCATGAGTCGCGCTGCTTACTTGCCCTTCCCTTTATTCCCCTTGCGGGGTACCGTTCGGGCCTTTCTCCGCTCTTCTGGAGTAATACGCCCTCTGCTGACTTCTGCGGCACGGTCAGAGTGAATCGCTTCACCCTCAGTCACGTTTTGTGACATGCCGCAGATCTCCCGAGGTAATTTCGACCGCCTTCAACGCGCAACCGCCGGATTTACCACCAGTGCACTTGATGGATATGGGCTTCGCGGTCAGTTGCCCGATCGCCCGTCACTGTAGGCCTCGTATCCGTTGAATTGTTCATCAGCTCGCGTCTTTGCTCCACGCTTCTTTCAGGCCCCGCCTCGCGGCGAGTGTTATTTCACCCTTGCGCTTCGCTAACCCTTCACCTCCATCAGGTTGGGTAGAGGACTCGCACCTCCCAGCTGTCGACCATGCTCGGCACACAGCAAAAGGCCGGCGCGAGGCCGGCCTCCGCAACTGCAAAAATACAATGCCTACTTCTTGCCGGGTGCGATGGCGTCTTTCACAGCCTTGGCCACGCGGAACTTTACGACAGTCTTGGCGGCGATCTTAATCGCTTCGCCAGTCTGAGGATTGCGGCCCATGCGCGCCTTGCGGGCGGATTTCACCAAGCGTCCCAAACCGGGCACTACGAATACGCCATTCTTCTTGGTTTCCTTGATGGCGATGTCGGCGAACGATTCCATCAACTCTGCTACCTGCTTGTTGCTCAGTTCGTGCTTCTCGGCCATGTGCCGAACCAGCTGTGTCTTGGTCATGCCTGCTGCCATTAGGTATTCCTCCTTGAATCATTGAACAGTGAAATGCTCAATTTGACCGTATCTTATAACATCCGCGCGCGGCTGCAAAACGTTTTAACCATATTTTATGCGGGTTTTCCACAGCCCCCACCTCGGGGAGCTAGTATCCATGCACATCTGGGAGGGTTCCTAGTTAGGCAACAATCGCGGGGCGACCGAACCCCCGCTTGTGGCCGTCCCGGCGACGTGACCCATTGGCCGAAGCAAATCGGTTTTGATCACCTGTTACCATCGGCTCTTTATACGAATGCACATCAACCACGCCAGTATTCTCTTCGTCGCCGCGCTGGTCGCGGGCGCCATCAACTCGGTCGCCGGGGGCGGCAGCTTCGTGTCGTTTCCTGCTTTGCTCTTCGTGGGGATCCCGCCGGTGAATGCGAACGCTAGCAACACCGTGGCCCTGTGGCCGGGGCAGGTTGCGAGCATCGGCGCGTATCGAAACCAGTTTCGGCATCTGTCGTGGCGGACCGTCGTGCCACTGCTGGTCACCGGCGTCGTGGGAGGCATTCTCGGCGGATGGATCTTGTTGATCACGCCGCAATCGACCTTCATGCGGCTAGTGCCGTGGTTGATCCTGATTGCGACCATTATCTTTGCCATGAGCGGCCGGGTGACGCGCTGGGTGCGCCGACGCACCGCGAGCGGCGAGCACCACGAGTTTGCGACTGGCCGCGGCGTCGTATTTCAGCTGTTCATCGCGTTCTACATTGGATACTTCGGAGCCGGCGCGGGAATTCTCATCCTAGCCATGCTGGCCCTGCTGGGCATGGACAAGATCCACACCATGAATGCCTTGAAGGCGCTACTGACGACCGTCTCGAACGGCGTTGCCATGTTGCTGTTCATCGTCACGCACGCCGTATACTGGCCGGAAACGGTCCTGATGATCGTGGCGTCGATGATCGGAGGATACTTCGGGGCTTACTTTGCGCAAAGAACCAAGCCCGAGTATGTTCGCGCCATTGTGATCGCAATTGGCTTCACGCTGTCGGTTTATTATTTCGCCCGCCAGATCTGGAGCTAACGACCGGGACGGGAATCGGGGACTGCCTGAGCATTGCCTGCGTGGCGATAGCGCAGCTTCATAATCAGCAACGGGAAGGCCAGAAAGAACGTGATGGCATTGGGTAGAATCAGGGGCAGCGAGTGAATCAGAAAGCCGTAGGCCACCCAAAGCACAAGGCCAGCATTCAGGCTGATCAGCATGATGAGCGAGATGTCACGGACGGATTTAGTGCGGAAGGAATGCAGCGCCTGCGGCAAGTAAGCCAGGGTGCACAGCGTGCCCGCGCCGAATCCCACAAGTGAAACGAAGTTCATATTGCAGCTTAGCATTTTGCGCGGGGCCGCAGTTTGCCTGCCAGTTACGCCGTTTTGCGATTGAGCCACCAAATACCGAAGTTAAGGTAACTGGCATACGTGACCCACAAGAGATAAGGAAACAGCAGCAGCGCCGCGAGTGGCGTGAGCCAGTGGAATACGACAATGTTGAACAGGATCGCCAGCCAGAGAATCAGAATTTCTGCGAACGCCACACCGGGCAGGCGCGCACCGAAGAAGAGTCCCGACCATGCCATATTGAGGGCGAGCTGGCCGAAGAACAGCAGCAGCGCCGAGCCTCCGCCGCGCCAGCCGTAATCACGCCACACCAGCCACGCGGAAACAGCCATCAGGATGTAAAGGAAGGACCACACGGGACCGAACACAAATCCAGGCGGAGTGCCCGGTGGTTTGCGAAGATGCGGATACCACTCACGCACACCCCGAGCCGTCGGAAAGGACGCCAGGCCGGCGCCTCCGAGGCAGACGAAAAGGAACAGGATTAGCATCAACCACGGCCTCGAATCCAAACCAATATCCTCCTTCTTGTGCAGTTTTTTGCTTAGAAGTACGCGCCGGCTGCCGGTGCGGTTTACGGAATCGTCAGCACGATCTTGCCGTAATTGGCGCGCTGCAGCAGTAGACGGTGGGCTTCACCGGCCTGCTCCATCGGCAGCGTATGGCCGATCTCTGGACGCAGCTTCCCCTGCTCGATCCAAGGCTGCATGACTTTCAGGCAGTCGCTCATCAGGCGATGGTCGTTGGCCAGAATGCTCAGCCACAGGCCGTGCGCGCTCAGGCTGCGCGCCATCATGGTTCCTACGTCGAACCTCTGGCGCTCGCCGGTGGCGGAGCCATAGATGATCACTCTCCCGAATTCCCGACAGCAGCGCAGGCTCTTGGCCGTGTGCTCGCCTCCGAGCATTTCGAAAACGGCATCGACGCCCTCGCCGTTGGTGAGCTGCTTGATGCTCACTTCGTAATCGACTTCCTTGTAGTTGATGGCGTGATCGAGACCCAGCTTTCCGACGCGGTCCAGTTTTTCGGCGGACGAGGCCGTGCCATAGGTCTCGATGTGCAGCAGCTTTCCGATCTGCACCGCGGCTGTGCCCACTCCTCCGGCGACGGCGTGAATCAGCACTCGGCGCTGGCGTTCGCCTTCGATATAAACTGGCTCGATTGCGTCCGCCGTGATGCCCGCCTTCCAGTAGGCGAGGTAGGCGGTGAAGAAATTTACCGAGAAGGCGGCTGACTGCTCGGACGTCCAGCCTTTAGGTTGCGGCCAGATCATCTTGCGGGAGACGGCAATCTTCCCGGCAGCCGCGCCGTATTGCGCATAGCCCATGACGCGCTCTTGCGTACCTTCGACGACTCCGGCGAACTCGCGTCCTGTAATGAACGGTGGGGGCGGAGTGCCGTGGTAACTGCCTTGGGTGGACATCGTGTCCGCAAAATTTATGCCTACCGCTTGCACACTAACGATTACTTCGCCCGGCTTGGCGACCGGCTCGGGTACATCACGCACTTCCAGAACTTCCGGACCTCCCGGACGGGTTACGACGACAGCCTTCATGGTTCACTCCCGCAGCGAGTGTAAAACATCGGCAAATCTGAGGCGGTGACGTGGAGCACAGAGGCTAGGAAACTTTGGATGTCTGCATGAAGTCGAGTGCACGCGAAATGTAATTCTTCAGCTCGCGCCGATGCACCACGGCGTCCAGCATCCCATGCTGCAAGAGGAATTCGCTGCGCTGGAAACCTTCAGGCAGCTTCTGCCGGATGGTCTGCTCGATCACGCGGGGTCCGGCAAAGCCAATCAGGGCGCCCGGCTCGGCGATGTTGAGGTCTCCGAGCATGGCGAACGACGCAGTCACGCCGCCAGTGGTTGGATCGGTTAGGACCGAAATATAAGGCACCTTGGCGTCATCCATGCGGGCCAGTGCGGCGGAGATTTTCGCCAGTTGCATCAGGCTGACCACGCCTTCCATCATGCGCGCTCCGCCTGATGCCGAAATGACGATCAGGGGAAGCTTTTCCGCAGTAGCCTTCTCCACGGCGCGAGTGATCATTTCCCCGACCACCGCCCCCATCGATCCGCCGATGAACCCGTATTCCATCGCACTGACAAAGACCGGCTTGCCGTTCACCTTGCCTCGAGCATTGATGACGGCGTCATTGAGCCCAGTCTCGCTCTTGGCCCGCTTTAGGCGATCGGCATAGGACTTCAGGTCGGTAAACTTCAGCGGGTCGTTCGAAACCAGGTTGCCGTCTTCAGTTTCGTATTTGCCCTCGTCGAGCAGATAGCTGAGGCGAGTTCGAGCGTCGATGCGGAAATGCCGATCGCACTTGGGACAGACGTTGAAGTTCTGGTCGAGTTCTTTCTTCCAGATGATCTGGCGACACTGGTCGCACTTGACCCAGAGGCCTTCAGTCTTGACGCGCTTCTCGCCCGAAGTGTCGAGCTCGCCCTGTTCCCGCTTAAACCATGCCATAAGAGTAATTTCTGTAGTCTATGACTTGCCGTCTGGCAGCGCAGCCCTGACCCGTTCGGCGACCGAGAGCGGATCGGCAACCTCCACGATCAGCTCGTCGTAGCGTTCGTCCCGCAATTCGATCACGACCGTATTCTCGGGATTATGAACATCCCAGAAGACCCTTTTGCCGTGTTGATAAAACGTCCCGGCGGTCAGCACTCCGAGAATGTCGGTTCCTGGCATATGTATGCCGTGCCACCAGCCTCGGGCAACCTCCGGGTCGGCTCGAATCCCAGCAACGTGATGCAGCGGAATTTCGAGGCAACTCTTCAGCGCCCACAGCCTGTCGATGCCGAGGACATGCAACTCTAGTTTGCCGCCCGAAATTGCTAGCTCCACCATTCCGGTAAGGATTCAGTGTAGCCGACGGGGCGAGAGTTGTCGCCGCTCAGTACTCGATGCCGCGCTGGGCCTCTATGCCCTTGGTGTAGGCGTGCTTCACTTCTTTCATCTCGGTGACAGTGTCGGCGATCTCAATGATGCTGGGATGCGCGTTGCGTCCAGTGAGGATGACATGCACCATTTCGGGTTTCCTGTTGAGCGCTGCCACGACCTTTTCAGGATCGAGCATTTTGTAAGTGATGGCGTAGTTGATTTCGTCGAGGATCACAAGGTCCCATGTGCCGGAGAGGATAGCCTTCTCGGCTTCCCCCCAGGCTTCTTCCACCAGGCGCACATCTTCGGGATCGGTTTCGGCCCCGCCGACCTTTACAAAGCCACGCCCCATCTGTTTCATCACGAAGTTGTCGCCGAATGCCTTCACGGCATCGAGTTCGCCGTAATGCCACGAGCCTTTGAGGAATTGCAGCATCAGGACCTTCATGCCGTTACCGACGGCGCGCAAAGCAGTCCCCATGGCAGCGGTCGTCTTGCCCTTGCCGGGCCCGGTGTTGACAATGATGAGGCCTCGGCGTACGTCCGGCATGATGCGGTCTCCTCAGTAATCTGCGAATCCTAGCTTAGCAGTGGATGACCAGTCTCGCTCTGGTTCGCCGGTTATCCCGGATCAAACCCAACCTCCATTCCTTCAGCATGGCTTCAGATTGTTAAGAATGCTGAAATGCGGCGGCAGACCTCAACTACGCGCTGCAGGCAGTGTTTGCAGGTGTGCGCAGGGAATGTGGTTGCGCCACTGATCGTCGAACGAAAGACCGTCGAGCGGAAGAAAGATGGATTCGGAGGCCACAATGAAAACGAAACTGGATTTTGTATTGCTGCTGGCATTAGGCACCGCGATGTTAAACGTCACGGCAGCGGCGCAGCGCGCGGCGCAAGGCAACATTCCCGGGAACGCAAAGGTCAATTACCTCACCTACAATCCCAGTCAGCGCGCGGGATTGCAGCCGGTGGATTGGGACGATCATCACCGCTGCGACGGCGACCACGACATAGACGACCGCCACTGCTATGGGCGTGACCGGGACGGTGATCGCTATCGGCAACGGTACGTCTACCGCGACAACAGTTACTACGGAAATGCTCCGGCTTACCAGAGCGGCTGGTACGACCAGCACGGCAACTGGCACGTCGGTGCTGCCGGGTATTACGATCGAAAAGGCAAATGGCACAACGAGAAGCACCACGGCGACGACCGATAGAGTCTCGCGGATGATTCGTTGAGAGGGCCAGGGAGGCGCTGACGGCCCCTCAGGTGACCACGGGTGACGAAAGAGGTCTGGACGCGTGTCCGGACCTCTTTCTTGGTTCGATTGGGAGCCGTGCCGGTGCGGCGCAGCGGCCGGGTTATCTGCGATACTAGAAGGTAAGCCCACAACTTAAGGCGCGTGATCAAGAGTGCAGTCATGGCAGCGGTAGCAGATCCCAAGTCGATCAAAGTCAATAAGACCAGCGGTACCGGCATGGACATCGAGTGGAAAGATGGCCATCGCAGCGCATACAGCTTTGTCTTTCTGCGCGATGCCTGCCCATGCGCGCTTTGTCAGGAGGAGCGCGAGAAAGATGGCCGCCAACCCGGCGATCCTCTGAAGCCGATTGCCGGAACGCTGCCGATGTTCAAGGCGTTGGCTCGTCCCACCGAAGTCGAGCCCGTGGGGAAGTACGGCATCCGGTTCACCTGGAACGACGGACATCAGCACGGCATCTATTCGTGGGAGTTCCTCCGCGAACATTGCCCCTGCCAGGATTGCAAAGCGAACCGCCTGATGGGAGCGGTCAAGGCTGGCAGCAAGCCGAACTGAGAGCGCATCAACGAGTTTGGTCGGCGGCGCGGCGTGATTACCGCGCCGATTTATTTAGCAGCATGGGGCCACGCCCTTATAAGAGTTCAGGGAACCAGATTGTCGTATCTTTCGCAGTTAAATTCGCAACAGCGTGAGGCCGTGGAAACCGCAACGGGGCCGGTCTTGATACTCGCGGGCGCCGGCAGCGGCAAGACGCGGGTGATCACCTATCGCATCGCGCACTTCATCGACCAGCTGGGCGTCGCGCCGGACTCCATACTTGCTGTCACCTTCACCAATAAGGCGGCTAGCGAGATGGCCAGCCGCGTCGAGTCTCTGGTTAGCGCGCGCACACTGGCGAAGCCGTTGATCTCAACGTTCCACTCGTTTTGTGTGCGCCTGCTGCGCCGCGATATTGAGACCCTGCAAATCGGCGGCAAGGGATACCGCAAAGACTTCGTGATTTACGACGAGGCCGATCAGCAGAGCGTGGTCAAAGCCGCCATGCGACGCCTAGGGATCGACGATAAGCAACTAAAGCCACGCAGTGTGCTCTCGCAGATTTCGTGGGCCAAGAACCACATGCGCGACCCGCAGGAAGTTTACCTGGAGTCCGGGGACCCTAAGACGGAGCGAGTGGCGCACATCTACGAGGTCTATAAGCAGGAACTGGCCAAGTCGAATGCCTTGGATTTCGACGACCTGCTGCTTTATGCCGCGCGGGTGCTAAAAGCGTCTGCCGAGACCCGGGAACGCTACAACCGGCGCTATCGCCACATTCTGGTTGACGAATACCAGGACACCAACCGTCCGCAGTACGAGTTGATGCGAATGCTGGCAGGCACCGAGCACAACGTCTGCGCCGTGGGCGACGAGGACCAGAGCATCTACTCGTGGCGTGGGGCCGATATCCGCAACATCCTGGAGTTCGAGCAGGATTTTCCCGAAGCGCGCATCGTCCGCCTGGAACAGAACTATCGTTCCACGCAATCCATTTTGCAGGCTGCTTCGGCGGTCGTGTCCCACAATGTCCGACGAAAGGGCAAGAACCTCTGGACCGACCGCATCGGTGGAGCCAAGATTGGCTACTACGAAGCTCCTGATGGAGAAAATGAGGCCCTATTCGCGGCTGATTACATTGCTAAATATCTTCGGCAGGCTAAGGCGGACAACGGCGAGGTTCCCCGCGCGGCCGTGTTGTATCGCACAAACTCGCAGTCCCGCCTGATGGAAGAAGCCATGCGTCGTTACCAACTGAAGTACCACGTTGTGGGAGGCTTTAGCTTCTATGAGCGTTCCGAAATCAAGGACCTGATTTCTTATCTCAAGGCGATCCAGAACCCTGACGATTCGATCGCCATGCAGCGGATCATCAATACTCCTACTCGCGGGATCGGGAAGAACACCACTGAAACGCTGGAGCGAATCGCGCTGGAGACCGGGCTATCCCTGTGGGGCGCGATGGGGGAGACGATCCGCCGTGAACTGCTGCCGCCGCGCGCGCTGGCAGCATTGAAGAGTTTCAAGGGAATGATCGACGACGCCCGCGCCATGTATCTGGGAGATTTTCAGGAGCGCCTGGACAAGACAACTTCGCCCGAGCCGGAAGCGGAGGGAAGTTCTGAGGCGGAGCAAGGCGACTTCCAGCACGCCATGGACTTTTCGCCAGAGATGTTTGGCGACGAGGCCGCGACGGAGTTCAGCCCTGACGAATTAGCAGTGGCAGACGTCGCAGCCGGTGCTGAAACGGTAACCCGCGCAGCAGCTAATACCGCGATCGAAGGCTTCCGTGCTCCTGGCGACGCAGCCTCGACGGCAGAGTTGCTGAAGTTCCTGATTGACCGGACGAACTATATCAAGCAGCTCGAAGCGGAAGACACGCCTGATGCCTTGGCCCGGGTCGAGAACTTGCGCGAACTGGTGAACGCCGCCATGGACTCGCGGGACCGTGGAGAAACGCTCAACGAGTTCCTCGATCACGCCGCGTTGGTGAGCGATGCCGACGATTACGACGAGAACTCCCGCATCACGCTGATGACGCTCCATGCGGCCAAAGGCTTGGAGTTCCCGCTGGTTTTTTTAATGGGAATGGAAGAGGGTCTGCTTCCTCACTCGCGCACGTTGTTGGCGCCTGACGATATTGAGGAAGAACGCCGCCTCTGCTACGTGGGAATGACACGGGCCATGGATACGCTGATCCTGTCGCACGCCCGTTATCGCCGCCGTTACGGTACAGATATGCCCGAGGCGAGCATTCCGTCGCGATTCCTGGAAGAAATTCCTTCGGAATTGCTGCAGGAACTGGGAACTCACCGCCGTGCCGCGTCCACCGTTGCGCACGATGAAGAAACCTCGACGCATTACTCGTACGAGGATGAAGACCAACGTCCACAATACGGTCGGCCCAAATCCAAGCCGCGAAGCTCGTACTCCGGAACTTCTTACAACTCGATTGGCAACATTGCGGAGTTCTTCGCTTCGCGCGGCAAGAAGTTTTCGCTGCCAAAAACCGAGGCGAAGGAGGCTCCCGGCCGGATGGGATTCCGTCCCGGGCAGCGCGTTCGTCACCCGAAATACGGCGAGGGAATGGTGTACCAACGCGAAGGAGATGGGGAGAACGCCAAGATTACGGTACAATTTCCTAAGTTCGGCTTGAAAAAGCTGGTAGAGAAGTACGCGCAACTCGAAAAGGCGTAAGCCGTCCAGTTGCGAAGCGAAGGATTGTAGACCTGTTCGCGGGCCTGCCGGGCGTCAAGAGACGCGCTCCTTCGAATCCAAGATCACAAAGGAACGCAGTATTCATGGCAAATACGAAGAGCATTACCGACAAGACAGAGCGCAAGAAAGTAAAGCGTGTAGCCCGCAAGAAAGCTGCCCCGAAGACGCCCCGCACCTATGCCCGGGGATCAGCCAAGCGCAAGGTCAAGAAGCTCGTACGCGGCCAGTCCAAGCGCTAGCTAAGCTAAGCTAAGACCACTACAGAAACACCAAGGCTCCAGCCCGCATCGGGTTGGAGCCTGTTTTTTGCGCCGATTAACATGTCGCAGTCTTGTCAGTGCGGGGTGCTCGAATTCGCGGCTGGGGCGATTGCGGCGCTGCTGGGCTTGTTACTGGCGTTCGCGGGCCGCTCATCCAGGTTCACCAGTTCGGAGCCCACCGGTTGCTGCAGCGCGAACTGGTCTTCGGTGATGGGCTGGTTCAATGTCAACTTCACCATGATCAGCCGAATGTCGTACTCTTCCTGCGGACGCTTAATGTCAATTAGGCCAGGAAACTGCACTCCGTCGTAGTCCTTAAACAACTGGTAGCTGGCCTCGGTGACTGGATTCCCTTGGTCGTCAAAGGTGATCTGGCGATGCGGCCGAAGGGTTGTCCGATCGAACACTACCTTACGCGCCAGGATCCAGCCATGGTCGGTTCGCCGAATTACGTCCAACACATAGTTCGGCTGCTTCACCATCTTTTTGTTTTGCGAATCCACCACCATCTCGGTACTGCTCTCCATGACCGCGACTTCGTTCTGGGAATCGACTTCTCGCAGTAGGAGGGCGTCGTAGATCGCCTGAGGCCGAATCGTGTCCAGCGGATTCGAGGAGTCCTTAATCGCCTCGTTGTGCCCTATATAGAACTTGTTGGTCGCCGGAATCGACAGCTTGAATTCGCTGCCGTCGCTGACCATGTCGAAAGCCTTGTTGCGTACGATGGGATAGAGGCCAATCATGCGCAGCATGTTGGGTTTGCGTACCAGCACGTAGCCCCGAATCTCCTTGAAGTCAGTGACTTTGCCGCGCTTTTCGCCCCCCACTTCGGTGTCAATGTCGACCGTTGCATTGAGCGTTTTGACTTGTCCAGCGTCATGGTTGAGGCGGTCAATGAGCTCCTGCTGCGTGGCTGTCTGAAGCTTGGCGTTGCTCAGGCGCACCTCGACCGTCCGGGTGTGGAACAGACAACCGGGAGCAGTAAGGAGCAGCACAAAAGCGGCTGGAATAAGGATTTTGGAAAACTTCATACCGGACGGGCCGATTGCTATGTCAGACCTTTAAGTATAGCTTGACCCAGCCGTTTGTGCGGGCGTGAGCTAGCTGCCCGCCCCGAAACGAGCTCCATGCCGAATCAGCGTTGTGTTGCAACTGCCTTGCGATAGGCCGCAACGTTTCTGTCGTGCTCCGCTGCACTTTGCGCGAACCGATGGTGACCATTGTTATCGCTGACAAAATAGAGAAAATCGGTTGATGCTGGGCTCATGGCCGCCTGCAGGGACGCGAGTCCGGCATTGGCGATCGGTCCGGGCGGCAAACCGGGATATTTGTATGTGTTATACGGCGAGTCAAACTGCAGGTCAGACTGATAAATCGTGCCGCGATATCTTCCCGCCAGCAGCGCCGCGTAAATCACTGTCGGGTCGGCTCCTAACGCCATGTTCCTGTCCAGCCGGTTGTAGTACACGCTGGCCACCAGCGGACGCTCTTCCGGCGCTCCGGTTTCCTTCTCGACGATAGACGCCATGGTGACGACGCGGTGAATGTCGGGCCGGCCCAGCAGTCCGATCTTCTGCGCCGTCTGGCGGAAGCGATGCACCATGGCCGCGGCAATATCATGCGCCGAGTCGATGCGCGTGAACTGATATGTGTCAGGAAAAAGGTAGCCCTCTAAAGACTTAGCCTGAGGGTCGATATCGCGCAAAAGAAACACATCTCCATTGGCCGCGGCGACAAAGTCCGCTGCAGGCCCCAAGCCAGCCTGCTCGACCACCGCCGCAATGTCATACAGGTTGTAGCCCTCGGGCACCACCACGGTACGTGCAAAAATGTCACCCCGCAGTATGCGATCGCGCACCTGTAGCGCATTCGCCGGATCCTCAAACTTGTACTCGCCTGCCTTGAGGCTTCCCTTGCCCATCGCATACTGCACGGCAAGAAACGCGGGGGCGCTGCGGATCACGCCTTCGCGCTGTAACGTTTGGGCAATGTGACGTGCGCTCCAACCCGGGCGCAGCAAGACGAACTTCGTTCCCGCCGGAGTAAGCGGCAGAAACACCGCCCAGTAAATCCACAGGGAGAACGCGACGGCGGCGAGGGCAATGAGTTTGAAGAAGGTACGCACGGATGGTTTCGATGCTATCTGTTGTCTGCAGTTTAGCCGATCACCGGCCATGTCTGCCGTTCATTGCTTCTGCGAATTACGAAACTCCATAAACGCCTGCAGAATGAGCACTGCGGCGAGCTGATCGACGACTTCCGTCCTGCGCCGTCCTCCCATATCGGTTTCATCCAGCACGCGATTGGCTTCCACCGACGTCAGCCGCTCGTCAAACAAGTGGACCGGCAGCTTGAATCGCGCCCGCAACTCCTCCGCGAACACCTCAACCTTGTCTGACTGAATGCCGTGCTCTCCACTCATCCGAAGAGGCAGCCCCATCACGATCTCGGCGACTTCAAATCGCTTAATGGTCCGGCGCAGGTGGTTGAAGTCATTTTTCTTGTTCGTGCGGTGCAGTGTGGGCAGTCCTTGGGCCGTCAGCCCAAGCTGGTCGGTCACAGCCAATCCAATCCGCCGCGAGCCGAAATCAATGGCCAGGATTCGCCCCGGCCGCGGCTGTTCACCCCCCGCAGAAGAAGTGTGTTCCATATTGATTCCAGTAAGGTTATCCTAATTCCAATTCTGCAAGCCCTGCGAGTACCATAGCCGAGATGGCCGACCCACTGATCGACGACCTCAATTTGCCCGATCGATCTGACGTGTACGCCGCGCCCGATCCAACCGTCCCGCCCACCTTACGTAGGGTGGCTTCCGAGCCCACGCCCAGCGGCGAGTTTGATCCCGACCGCGTTCAACGGGTACAGGCCGCAGCGCTGGTGATCCTGGCAACCGCCGCGGTCCTTACTTTGTTGTCGGTTGCCAAGTTGATTCTCATCGTCATCCTTACCTCGATCCTGATGGCGTTTGTTTTGGCGCCGCTGGCCGACGCCCTCACCGATTTCAGAGTTCCCCGCTCACTGAGTTCTCTGATCGCGGTGTTTCTCCTGCTCGCCTCACTGGCCACTCTCACTTATCTCTCGTATGCGCGTGCAGTGGAGTTCATGTCGCAAATGCCGGAGTACAAGGTCCGGCTCAAGCACATTGTGGACGAGATCAGACAGCAGGCCGAGAAGTTCGAGGAAACTACCGAAACCGTGCTTCCCTCAGAGCCCCAGGACAAGAACTCCGTCACGGTGCGGCAAACCAACGGTCTTCGAAGCTATTTGAGCGAAAACGCAAGCTCAATGTCCCAAACGTTGCTCGCTGTCACGTTCATTCCTTTCCTGATGTACTTCATGCTGAGTTGGCGTGACCACGTGCGGGCCGCTTCGGTCATGTTGTTCCGTATGGAGAACCGCAACGCCGCCTACGTAACATTGGGACTGATCGCGGCCATGATTCGCTCGTTCATCGTGGGCAACTTCATGATTGGGCTGTTCCTCAGTGCGGCCAGCATGGCGGCCTTCGGCCTGATGGGGCTCCCCTACTTTTATTTTCTGGGTGTGATGAGCGGCTTTCTCAGTCTGATCCCGTACCTGGGAGTCGTGCTCGCCATTCTGCCGCCGGTCATCGTCGGACTGGGCTACCTGACCACCGGCACGTTCCTGCTGACCATCGGCATCGTGATCGGACTGCATCTGCTCGCCATGAATGTGCTCTATCCCATGGTGCTGGGAAAACGGTTGCAACTCAACCCCCTGGCCGTTACGCTTTCGCTGCTGTTTTGGGGATGGCTGTGGGGAGCCATGGGACTGGTGCTGGCCGTGCCCCTGACGGGCGCCCTGAAAATCATCTGCGACAATATCAACCGGCTTCGGCCCTATGGCGCATGGATGGGCGAATAAAGCAGCTAGCCTTGATGGCGGACTCGCAACATCTGGCGTCAGCGTAACACCGTCATCACCGCAACACAGTTGAGCGATATTCGAGAGGAGATGCCATGACTGACTCGAGCAATAGTCCCTTCAATCGCAGAGAATTTATCCAAGGCGCACTCGCAGGGGCCGCCCTCGCCGCTATCCCGATCCCATCATTCGCTGCCGCTAATCCCGACATGCAAACAGTCCTGGCCCAGGTCCCCAAGATGCACGACGAAAACGTCAAGCACGTGCAGGAGTGGATTGCGCTGCCCTCGATCGCCGCCGAGAACCGCAACTATCCGCAGGGTCCTGAGTACATGGCGAAGCTGGCTCGCGAGGCTGGGTTCACCGATGTCGAAATCATCCCGACCTCCGGAAAGCCCGGCGTCTTCGGAGTTATCAATGCGGGCGCGCCCACCACGGTCGGCATTTACTTCATGTACGACGTGAAGCAGTTTGACCCGGCCGAGTGGTCGTCGCCTCCGCTGGAAGGTAAGATCGTCGACAAGCAAGGACTGGGCAAGGTCTGCATGGGTCGCGGGGCAGTGAACCAGAAAGGTCCGGAGACTGCGTTCCTCAGCGCGCTGCGCGCTTTCAAAGAGGCGAAAGTTAAGCTGCCGGTAAACCTCGTGCTGGTTTGCGAAGGCGAAGAGGAGATTGGTTCGCCCCACTTTCCCGAGATTGTGAAGAATCCCAAGGTCATGGCCGCGCTGCAGAAATCCACGGGCGTATTCATGCCATCAGCAGGACAAGAAGCCGACGGTAACGTCGAGATCGATCTTGGCGCCAAAGGTGTCGTCGAACTTGAGTTGGTTTCCACCGGCGAGAAGTGGGGACGCGGGCCGAAGCACGACGTTCACTCCAGTCTGGAAGCGACTGTGGACAGCCCAACCTGGCACCTGGTGCAGGCCCTGAACACGCTGATCCAGTCCGACGGCCACACCCCTGCGGTGACAGGCTTCTTCGACAAGGCAAAGCCGCTGACTCCCGCGCAGGTAGACATGGTGAAAGCGGTCGCCGCGCGGCGCAGCGAAGCCACCATGAAGCAGCAACTCGGCGTGGAGCACTGGGCCGGCGACAAGCAGTGGTTGGACGCCATGATCGCCCTCGAATCGCAGCCCACCATCAACATCGAAGGCCTAGTCGCTGGCTACACCGGGCCAGGCGGCAAGACGGTTCTGGGGCATCGTGCCGTGGCCAAGATCGACATGCGACTCGTGCCCGATATGACCGCCTCCGGCACCTTGGCATTGCTGAAAGACTATCTGGCGAAGAAAGGCTTCGGCGACATCGAAGTCAACATGAGCGGCGGCTACGATCCCAACCAGACTTCGCCTGACACCAAGCTGATTCAGGCGCAGATGGCAACTTACAAGAAGCTCGGCCAGGATCCCTTGTTGTGGCCGCGCGCGGCAGGTTCATGGCCGGGGTACATCTTCACCAACGCACCGCTCAATCTTCCCGCGGGACACTTCGGGCTGGGTCACGGCACTGGCGCTCATGCACCGAACGAGTACTACTTGATCGACTCCACCAATCCGAAGGTCTCCGGGCTGGACGGCGCAGTGGGATCTTTTGTCGAGTACCTGTACGCGCTGGCGTGATCAACCCTAACATATTGTCGGGAACCCCGCTCGGGCGAACCCTATGGCATCGGCTGATTCGCAGAATGCTGTTTATTCCGCCGACGAAGCGCTGCACCGGCTCATCGCCGGCAACCAGCGGTTTCTCGCTGGACAGGCGCACTTCCCCACCGTCTGCAAGGAAACCCTGGCCGATCTCGCCCGCGGTCAGCGGCCCTACGCCACTATTCTGGGTTGCAGCGACTCTCGCGTCCCCCCCGAGCTGATCTTCGACGCCAACTTCGGCGAGCTTTTCATCGTCCGCGTGGCCGGAAACGTAGTTTCGCCAGAAGTCATGGGCAGCCTTCAGTATGCTGGGGCCCACCTCCACACGCCGTTGTTTCTGGTGCTCGGGCACGAGGGTTGCGGCGCCGTGAAGGCCGCCCTCGAAAGCAAGCTCTATGACGTGCAGCACCGTTCACGCATTCAGTTGCTCGTGGACAACATCTTGCCGGGTTTGCCCGACCTTTCCGATACCGTTAGCGACGAACAATTGGTCGGTGCCGTAGAGGCCAACGTGCGCTGGTCCATGCGGTAACTGGCGGAGTCTCCCGAAGGCAGCCGCGCCATGGAAGAAGGCCGCGCAAAGTTGGTTGGCGCTGTGTACGAGATCGCCTCCGGCCGCGTCCGATTTCTCGACTGACCGCAGACTAGCTACTCTCCGGTGCAAAATGACGCTTCCAGAGAAGCGACTTTATGTGCCGATGGCGGTTCCTTGAGGTTGGGGAGAGAGTTTCGGGTTGCTCATATGAGAGGAGCGCCTCCGACTTCTTATGCTGGCTGTGATACCAGCCAACGTCTCATTGTGATGAGGTTGTCGGCGATGATCCCGAGCCCTACCCATCTCTTCATTCCCTCGGTTCCGTGATAGCGACAACGTGCTAACCCGTGCCGCCGCTTGACCACGCTGATCCGGCCTTCGCATCCCGTCCGCCACTTCTGGCCCCGGTTGAACCAGCGCTGCTTCTCCAGTTTGCATCGTTCTTCGCTGAGCGTACTTCGGTTGGGGACCGACACGTACTTTACGCCCAGAGCGTGTGCCCCTTCCTGGTTGGCGTGCGAGTAATAACCAGCATCTGCCGCTACCCATCGCGGCGTCCGCCCCAACTTGCGCCGATGCGCTTCCACTGCCGGAAGCAGCAAGTGCCGGTCACGGGCCGCTCGTCGTATACCTCGTAGTGCGTGATAATCTGGTTCTCCGCTTCCTGCAACTACACCAGCTTGCCGAACTCGTTGAGCTTGCCTGCCTTTCCTTTGCGGATGATCTCCGTATGCGGTTCAAACAGGCTGACCAGTTTCCCCGGAAGTTGGGTCAAGCCGTCGAAGACGCGCGCCTTGGTTTGCCGCACCACCCGGCGCACTTGATCGGCCATGGTTTCCAGCCGTTCGCCCAGTTGGCGCACTCCACTGCGGCGGCGGGGCGGCAGAGCCTCGACCTCCTGTAACACTCTGCGCGAATCGTTGAGAATTTGCCGCGTCACCTGCAGCAGTTGCCGATATTCTTTCTTGCGCTTCAGCTCTCCTTCCGGCCCTTTGTAGCGCAAGGCTTGTCCAATGGCGATCCACCCGTTTGGTCACAGTGCGCATCCGGTCGCGCACTTTCTGCTTCAGAACCCGTGCGCCGTCGTTCAGCAGGCCGCTGTCGGTGGGATAGTGAATGTTGCTCTTCAGCGGATAACATTTGGCGTGGCCTTGTAGCTGGCAACAGGCGCTTTGTGACGGGGAAGGTGGCTCACCACGACCTGCAGAAGCAGCGGAAGTCTTTGACTGAGACTCATCACCTGCAGGTCGCCGTGTTCAGTTGCTCGGATAGCCGGGTTCCTCCAGAACTCGTGACGCCGAGCTCGGCGAGCTATTCGTCGTCCGGTCGGCTGGTGAAGACGGCCCTATTGAACTCGGCAGGTTAGAATATGCCGTTGAGCACCTGGGCACCAGCGTGATTGTCGTCATGGGACATCAAAGTTGCGGCGCGGTGACAGCCGCCTGTTCACCCGGGAAATCGGAATCCGTCAATCTCGATGCGGTCCTCAAGCCCATCCTATCCTCTTGTAAGAAGGTTGATCCGAAGCATCCCGAGACGCTCGATAGCGCAATCCGCGATCATGTGCACCAGGTCGCCAAGAGGCGATGTCGCACAGCGAGGTTCTTAGGAAGGCTTCCGAAGAGCACAAGCTGACCTTTATCGAGGCTTACTACTCGCTGGAGTCTGAGGAAGTAACGAGAGTTCGGTGATGGCGCTCAGGGCCGGTGCCTTAGGTTGCGTTATTACTGGCGCGATAAATTGCCATCGCGCGCGACGGCCGTTTGCTGGCTCTCGGTAAGAACTTATAGTCCCCTCAAGCTCTGTAGTGCCCGCGGCTCACGGCTTCAGTCCGCTGCTACAATCCAGCGCATGTCCGCCGATGTTGCGAAGGACGCCACGGCAGAGTCCAGCCCGCCACGCTCGCCCGAAGCAACTAGGCCCGATCTATTGACCATCGCCGCGATCGCCATTGTTGCCACAGTGATCGCGGACTTCATCCACGAGGGCCTTGGTCACGGAGGCATGTGCGTAGCCACCGGTGGGCAGCCGCTGGTGCTCTCCACGATGCATTTCGAATGCAGCGTAGATACGCGTCTGGTAGCGGCGGGCGGGACACTCGCCAATCTGATCTTTGGAACGCTGTCCTGGGTTGCTATGCGTGCCATTAAGCAGTCCGCAACTTGGCGCTATTTCTTCTGGCTGCTGATGACCTTGAATCTGTTCGGCGCAGGCGGATATTTTCTGTTCTCCGGCATCGGCAACATTGGCGATTGGGCGGCAGTCGTCGCAGGATGGCAGCCTGCCTGGGCGTGGCGCGTGGGCGTGGCTGGGCTGGGAATCGTTACCTATTTCTTTCTTTTTGTACCTCTGTCCTTGCGCGAGCTGGGTCCGTTCTTAGGAAAGGACGCGAAGATCCGCGGGCGGCGGGCGCGCCGGCTCACAGTCCTGCCCTATCTCACTGGCGGTGTCCTCTCCTGCGCTGCGGGCGCGCTGAATCCCGTGGGGCCGCTGTTGATTCTGGTATCTGCCGCGGCTTCGTCATTCGGTGGCAACTCCGGGATGGCGTGGATGTGGACCCTGCTTTATGGCCCCCGCTTCCTCAGCAGCGAATTCCAGATGCCTGAAATCGAACGCAGGTGTGGATGGATCATCGCCGCCGTCCTCTTGGCTATAGGGTTCATCATCGAACTGGGCCCTGGCGTAAGGTTTCATTCTGTCTAGCAAGCCATGGCCCTCGCCACTGGCTTTCACCGGATGCCGGAACCTCGACGCCGCACTTCGATCTGCCCATTCCGCGTGCGCACTTCCAGACAGGGTTGCGGGTGCACTGCTGGCCCGTCGAGCACGCAGCCATCCTCCAAGGCAAACCGCGAGAAGTGATATGGGCACACAACGGTATCCCCTTCGAGTTTGCCTTCGGAGAGCGGCCCACTGAAGTGTGAGCACGTCTCAGCCAAGGCTAAGAGACGATCTCCGCGACGGACCACCAGAATCGGCGTGTCCCGGTACATTACACGGGTAAGTTTGCCGTCCATCAAGCTCGTTTCGGGCAGAACGGCTGCAAACTGTTCAGGGAATGCTTGGCCATCCGTGCGGTCAACACCCACTCTGTGCTCATACACCAATTTGCCGCCGAGGTGGGCTGCGTAGCCCATGACTGCATAGCCCAGAGCGCCTACGATGCGGCCGGTCGTACGGGATTTCTTTTTTCGCAAGAACAGCGACGTTGCAAATAATGCGGCACCACTCAGGTTGAGGAGGCCGTGAATCAATCCGAGGCGACGAACCGGAGGATCAACGTCGGACCAATCCGTCATGCCGGTTACCGCCGCACCTGCAGCCCCGAGCAACCCAATTCCGATTGACGCTTCGCACGCCCGCGCGAGTTCGCGGCGGTCGAAGACGAGATCAAGAGCATCAAAGGCAATTGCCACGGTCCAGGCCCCTACAGGCACATCAGTGAGCACGGCGTGCAAAGGCTCGCCGAGCCACGTACCGTTCAAGAAATTCCTGATCTGTTGTGCCGAAGGGTGGCCTCCGCCGTATAGAGCTTTGTCGAGCAACTTCTGTAATTTTTCGTCTACAGCCTGCCGGACCGGTGCGGGCGACGAGCCGCGAGTTGAATCGACGTCCGTTCCCCGTCCAACGGTTAGATTTGGATCTTCCATATGCTCCTCGTTGCTCACGACGTGGCAGCTGTTGCCACTTGCACTTGGATGCAACTCTTGTGATCTTGGCTAGTCTTTTCGATGTGTGTGTGGCTTCCCGGTTCACCAGATAGGCAACGACAAACGCTCTTTAGGCGAACCCCGCTTCGCTCCGCACGCCAATTCCCGTAGAATCGTCGGTTGGCATTGGATCCCGCGATATGCGGTGGAGGATTCTTCATGGCACGAATGGTGAACTGCGTAAAAATGGGGCGCGAAATGGAGGGCCTCGACGAGCCGCCCTTCGACGGCCCCCTGGGACAGCGCATCTACGACAACGTGTCCAAGCTCGCCTGGGAGCAGTGGCAGGAGCACATGAAGATGCTGCTCAACGAGTACCGCCTGCAACCCTGGAAGAAGGAACATCAGGAGTTCATTGTCCAGCAGATGGAAGCCTACTTCTTCGGCGAAGGCGCTGAGAAGCCCAAAGACTACGTGCCGCCAAGTCAGTAGAAGTGGTTAAATCCGATTTGAAAGGGCACGACCGTACAGGCCGCTGAAAACTCACGGCGGACGGCTTCGTGTCAGGGCAGCTTCAGTCGTGCCGAAACTAACGGCTAACGCCAACCGGCAACTATTTACCGTCATCGCTGCCCAACGGCAGGAAGTACTGGGTCCCGCGAATCGGTTCACTCACCCGCCGCAACAGCGCCTGCAAGTCTTCGCTGCGTTCCACGAAGTCGATTTCCGAGGTGTTCACGATCAGCAAATCCGACGAGGTGTAGTGAAAGAAGAAGTGCTCGTAGGCCTTAATGACTTCTTCCAGGTAATCATCGCTGATCGCCTTCTCACCTGGCGCATTCTTTTTCTTCAGGCGCTTCTTCAGCACTTCCGGTGAGGCCTGCAGGTAAATCACCAGGTCGGGCGCAGGCACATTCTGACGGAAAAGATCGTAGTAGCGGCTGTAAACGTCGAGCTCCTGATCGCTCAGGTTGAGGCACGCGAAAAGCTTGTCTTTCTCGAAGATATAGTCGGCCACGAAAGTCTTGTTGGGATTGCGCTTTACCTCCAGCGCGGCCAGCTGTTCGTAGCGGGCAATCAGGAAAGCGAACTGCGCCTGGAAGGCCGCTCCCGCCTCGCCTTGATAAAAAGGCTTGAGAAACGGATTGCTGTCCGGCTCGCTGATGCGCTGTGCGTGCAGCGTTTCCGCAATCACCCGGCACAGGGTGCTCTTGCCGACGCGAATGGGACCTTCTACAGCGATGTACCGGGGTGGTTCGAACAGGTTCGCCATGGAGTAATGCTTCGCAGAATATCTCGCCACCGCTCCCGACGCAATTGGCGGTTGCGATAACTTTGCACAGAGTTTTCCAGAAACGAAGATTGAGGCAACAATCGACCGCTACTCTTGGCCAGAATCCGACCGAACCGCGTGTGTCTCAGCGTCTTCTATGTCGATGATTTCGGGTTTCAAATATTCGTCAGTCCGAGCCGATAGCCGTACGAATCAAGCTAAGCGGAGACCATTTATGCGTCAAAGTGCCGTTTCCAGCCGTTCCGCCTGCTGGAATTGCTTGACATGGACGTCCGCCGAGGACAGCCTGGGCCGATCTTACGGATGGCTCGCCACAGGCGCGTTTGCTACTACGGTTCCAGATGTCGAGAGATCGATCTCGACTTTGTTTTCCACCTTGAGAAACAGCGTGCTGGGATTCTTCATCCCCCATGCTTCATAGGGGATATCGAATTTTGTAGTGGCAGTGGCTCTCGCCCCGTCGGCTTGAACGGGAAACGAAAGCGTGAGGTCATGATCGCCCCCGTGAATCTGGAAGACTCCCTGCACCTGCAGGATTGCGTTGCCCTGAGCGGGTACGTTCCCGGTCACATGCTTGGGCAGAAACACGATCTCGGGATAACGCCCGCTCTCGAGAATTTCCTTCTGCATTTTGCCGTCACGGGTGTGATTGCCGCTCTCACCGCTGGTCGCGTCCACCACGATCTGCCCACTGGCATCGCCCGTCTTGGGATCGAACACGATGCTGCCGCTCTTGAGCTTGAAGGAGCCGTGGACAGTGTGCAGTACGTCGCTCAACGTCCAGTCGATCTTGGTTTGCGCTGGGTCGAGCGTGATCTGTGTCTGTTGCGCGGATGCGGCCAGCGAGGACAGAAGCAGAAAGACAGCGCCGCTCAATCGAATAAATTGCCGCCACTTAACGGTGGCGATCTGTTCCTGACTGTAGTAATTCCGGGGAAATGCGCTGACTACGCTTGCAATTCGCATAAGACGGATGGAAGGGGCCCTTTCATTTGTATCGTTGTGGCTAAAAGACCGCGCCAGCGCGGCAGCGAACGGCTATCATTCGCCCTCGATACTTGGCGGTTAAACACGAAAGCTTAGCAATTTTAACCCTCGACCCGACCGATAGTTTCGGAAAGCCGGCGCAGGTGAACAGGCTGTAATGTTTGCCGAGATCGCTAACTGCGCACCTCCTCATTGCTAGAATCGTCGCACATGCTCGCCGAAGCTCTCAGTGGAGTCGCGGTCGCCGGAGTTGCAACCTGGGCCGGCTTCCAATCCATGTGGCCGACTTCGCAGGTCTATGGCCGCAGCTTCATCGGATTGCAACCTGGCTCGCCCTACGTCGCACTCACCTACGACGACGGCCCCAACGATCCCGACACCCTCAAGCTAATCGACGTGCTTTGCCGCCATGACGTAAAGGCGACGTTCTTCTTGCTGGGAAGATTCGCCAAGCAGAAACCGGAAATCGTTCGCGCACTCGTCTCGGCTGGCCACATCATCGGCAACCATAGCTGGGACCATCCACGGCTGATCTTCGCGTCGAACGCCGAACTGCGCCGCCAGGTGGAGCAAACCCAATCCGCCATCTTCGATGCCTGTGGCGTGATGCCAACGCTGCTTCGCCCGCCCTTCGGCGGACGTCGCCCCGGCACGCTGCAAACCGTCCGGGCTCTTGGGCTGGAACCTGTAATGTGGAATGTGACTTGTTACGACTGGAAGCTCACGTCAGCGGACAAAATCGTTGCCCACGCCCGCCGTCAAGTCCGCGGTGGCGATGTCATCCTGATGCACGACGGCGACCAGCGAGCGATGGGGGCCGATCGTCGGCATACCGTTGACGCCACGGAGAGCGTCATTGCCTATTGCAAGTCGAAGCGATATCAGTTCGTGACCATTCCGGAGATGATGGGGAAACAAACGACAATTAGCAATTCGCTTCAGTCCCGGAGGGACGCCAGATCATAGCTTCAGCGGGGGTAGGTGGACACGAATCGCTGGAGTCCCGGCAGGGACGACAGATGATGCGGCGGCATTTCAGCCCCAAATAAATCCAAACACTTTCACCTCCTCAGCCGTCCTAGTTTGTGAGAACGGCGCTCTGCGCCGCTCGCGACTACAATGGCGGCGAATCCAGCTAGCTTCGCAATCCTCCCGCAGGAGACCTCGGTGCTCGAAGGCACGGACGAGTTCGCGGCGCTCGAACTCAGCGTTCGCCAGCACGCGCGATTCGTCTTCAAGGTCGCCTACGGGGTTCTGCACAATTCCCACGACGCCGAAGATGTAGTGCAGGAGGTCTTCCTGCGAGTGCATCGCAACGGAACCCCCGGCGTACGCAACCTGCAGGCTTGGCTTGCGACCATCGCGTTTCGCTTGGCGCTCGACCGTAAACGCAAACCGGAAGTGCTGGATATCGCCGAGTTCGAACTCGCTGCTTCCGCTCCCGATGCCGAACACGTCGCCATGCACCGGCAGCAGATCGACCGCATCCACCGGCTCATCGCCGCGTTGCCTGAGGAGTTGCGCTATCCGCTCGTGCTGTCGGCCATTGAAGAGCTGAACTCGCGACAGATCGGCGAGGTGCTGGGCATTCCACAATCGTCGGTGCGCGGACGCATTCTGCGCGCACGGCAAATCCTGAAAGAAAAACTGGTCGCAACAACAGGAACGAAGCGATGAACAACAACCAACAACTCGACAACCTTCTCGACGAGGCACTCAGCGCGTATCGCGAGGCCGAGCCGCTGGCTGGAATCGAAGATCGCGTGCTGCAACGCTTGCGATTGCAGCCAGGAGAGCGCCGACGCTTGTGGTGGAAGTGGGGCGCGGTTGCAGCATGTGTAGCCATGTTGGCGTTTGCGGCATGGCTCGGATTGCGAGGACACGAACCCCAAGGCCCCGTTGCTCGGCAGCAAACCGCAAGTAACGTGGACGTCCCGCCCGAAGCAAAGGCAGCCGCCGAGACACCGCGCAAGATCGCGAGCAAGCCTGCTCCGCAGCCGCACACAAACATTCCGGCAAAGGTCGCGCAGAGTGCTGGCGAACCTATGCAAGTTGCACGCCTCGACGACAACGGGCGCGAGTCTCCCCATCCTCCGCAACCTTTGACGGGTGAGGAACGCCAACTGCTTGCGCTCGCGCGAGCCCACCCCGCCGCATTGCGGTCGATCTCGCAAGCAGACCAGCCAATCTCGATCGCGCCACTCTCCATCCAGCCGCTTCCATCCGAAGCCAACCAGAACGGAGACAACTGATGCTCAAACGCTTGGCGCTTTTTGCAATCACGATTTTGTTCTGCGCGACAACGCCTCGCGCCATCGCCCAGCAGCCCGAATCGCCGCAACCGGCAACCGAAACGACGAAGCGAATTCCCACGGTGCGCTATTACCGGCTTGATTTCGTGGTGAGGGAATCCGATCAGGCAAAAGTGTTGAGCCAGCGTTCTTACAGCCTCGGCGTGGCCGCCGCCGGAGTGACCGAAGGCCGCGACTGGTGGAGCCTCCGCGCCGGCACGAAGGTTCCAGCAGGCAGCAACTACGTCGATGTAGGTTTCAACATCGATGTCCGTCCCGAAGACGCAGGTGGTGCACTCCAGTTGCGCCTGAAGGCGGACCTGTCGTCGCTGTCTCCTGACGTGAGTAATGTGAACATGCCGCCGATTCGGCAGATGCGAGTGGAGGAAGCGGTACTGGTACCCATCAGCAAGCCGACAGTCGTCTTCAGCGCCGAAGACCCGAGCAGCAAACACCAGTTCCAGATCGAGGTCACGGCAGTACCGCAGAAGTGATTCCGCGGCGGTCTTAGACCTGCATTAGTCCTTCTTTCGCCGGGCGCTCCTCGACTCATTCGGCGGATGGCCCCGGCCAACGCAAGACTTAACTGGATGCCGCGTTCTAGCCCGCTTTTCGCTAGCGCGGTGTCTTTCTTCGAGACGCTTGCTGACGGCCTGGCACCCGACTCTACAGTCCCGGAGGGAGGTCAGATCATAGCCCAGCGCTTCAGCGCTGGGTACGCTGCACGAGCATGAGTCCCGGCAGGGTCGACAGATGGCTCCCCTGTGCCCGACTCGTTTCGAATGAGTGGGAAGTCGTTATGTTGTCCGGTCAGTGCGTCGCCGGCGAAAACGGCGTCCCATCGGACCATTTGCCCACCACGACCATGAAAATCGTGACCCGTTCTTCAGGGTCATTCGCCGCGATAATCGGAGAGCCCGGCAGATCGGCTCCCCAGCTTTTCGCTGCGTCGCCCGAAACAAAGAACATCAGATGCGGATGCCAGCTCATGCCCTCGTCGTTCAAATACTGCTGCTTCGACATCATGTAGCACATTGCTCCCGTCTCCAGCGTGGGTAGTTCCTTTTTATTCAGTGCCGATGCGGTCGCCGCGGCGATCTCTGCTTTGGATTTGCCCGCCAGCACCAGTTTCGTTTTCATCAGGAAAATGGGCGCAAAGCTCCTTGCGGCTGCCTGATTGAAACAATGGGGGGCGCGCACTTTGGGATTCCAGAACTCCGGACTATCGGTGCCGGCGCCCCATCCTCGTTCCACGATGCACAGAAAGCCATTCGCGCCCTTCACCGCGGTCGTGTAGCCCTTCGGTCCCAGCACCATCACTTCGGCTCCGTCCGATATGGATGCTGGGGCAGCACTGCGAGCTAGCGCGATTTCAGAATTCGCGTCGGGCATCAAATACTGCTCGAGCGGAGCCATTGCGGGATACGAAGCCTTCTCGGGCTGCGCTTCTGCCTGATAGGTCGCGCTGAGTACGACAACCTGCACAAGAAATGCCAATGCGATTAGCTTGATGATCTTCTGCTGCATGGAACTCTCCTTCCGACAATCATCTCCGTCAGGCAATCTACCTTCAAGGTCCGAGTGATCCTAGGTAGATATTCATAACAGGCCATTTGGTAGGTAAGCCCAAACCCGACGCGCAGCCGGATTACTTGCGACGTGGTGATTTATGTCTCCTAACCGCGTCACTCGACCCCTGAGAAACAGGTCTGTACTTCCCAGAAGAGCTTTTGTCGTTGACTTCACACTTGCCACGACATGGGAATAACCGACGATAGGAGCGCTTCGGGATTTTGGGAATCTGGAGATGCTGATCGATTACTCACCGCTGATCTTTAGAACAGCGTTAGCGAACTCCTGAACCTGAGCACGTCGGTCCTTCCTCCATGCCAGCGCGATCTGCCATTTTGCTGAGAGCATGTTGAGGGAGAAGAAACGAATGCCGGGAACGCGCATGCGGCGTGCGGTCGACGGGACAAGGCTCACCCCAACACCAGCGCGGACCAGGCTCAAGAACGGTAAAGACCTCTCTGCCCTCATAGCGACATCTCATGAAGCGCAGAACGTAAGTCACTCGGAAACCGATGTCCGGGCGATGACTGTCGCCATGATCCTGTTCTTCATGGTGGGATTCCTCACCTGTCTAAACGACATCATCATCCCGCATCTCAAGAGTATTTTCGAGTTGAACTATATGCAGGCGACGCTGGTACAGTTCGCCTTCTTCTCGTCGTACTTTGTGTTTTCGTATCCAGGCGGGCGCAGCGTCGACTGGCTTGGGTATAAGAAGACGATGGTTCTCGGGTTGTTGACCATGGCCACAGGCGCAGCCGGTTTCATTCCAGCCTCTTAGCGTCTGTAACAAAATAAAGATTACATTTATAGATACTTGGCCTAACGCGCTATCTTCCTTGGAGATATGGTGTAGTTCCAGTCTGGATGAAAAGCGTGCCTGCGGAGATTAAGTTCTTGGATTTGTTGAGAGGATATCTTCTGACCCTTTTCATAGCTGCGCGTGTCCAGCGTTGCCTTCACCTTTAATCCGCTTCGAGTTCGCGTGCCGCCAATGAGGTTCACCACCGCCTCGTAGCTCACCAACGGTTGCCCCCTCCAATTCATGCTGATGAAAGAGAACAAACGATGCTCGATCTTGTTCCACTTGCTGGTCCCAGGGGGATAATGACATATCGTGATCGGAATTCCGATCGTATCGACAAATTCCTGCAGATGAAGCTTCCACCCGCGCGAACGGTTGCTATTGCTGCCTCCCGCATCGGCACAAATCAGTAGGCGTTTCGCCTTAGGATAGGTTTTCTTGCCCATCATCCGCCACCACCGTTGGATGCTGGACACGGCAAACTCTGCGGTATCGTGCGTGATCCCCACGTTGACCAGTGCCTGATCCTCGGCTACATCATAGGTTCCGTAGGGAACGGCCTTGCCTTGGGCTAGGCTGGGAAAGTCGTGCGTCAACACCTGCTCTGCTTCCTCTGCTCGCCGCCAAGTCCGACCCGGATTGCGAAAGGCTCCAATCTGCTCTTTTTTCTTGGTGTCGACCGAGATCACCGGATCCCCACTCTGCTGGAAGGATTTCCCTTGCCGGTTGATGTACTGAAATTGCTCATTGCGATCCGGATGTTGCTTGCCCTCCAGGCTTTTGACGTTACCTTGCAACGAGTACTCCATGGCCCACAAACAGCGACACACCGTCATCGCACTCACGGGATGTCCTTGTCGGCTCAGTTCAGCCGCCATGGTGCGCGTGGACTTGCCCGTCCATTTCAGCAAACTCATGGGATTTCCCGCCGTGGTTTCGTCCAGAATCCGCCGCAAGCGTCGCGAAACTTCCGGGTCTGCCACCTCCAGCGGTTTTCGTCCTCCGCCCGTCCGGCGGATTCGATCCCGCCCATCGGGGGGATTACCTTCCCGATGACTACGCAATTCCGCGATGCCGCGGTAGATCGTCGGACGTGACATACCGGTCAGCCGCGAAACTTGGCTGACCCCGCCCCTTCCCAGTTCCAGAGCCTGCTGCGCCACGAACAGCCGCGCCTGCAGCTCGTTCAGAGTACTCAATACCCGAAGCCAGTGCTTCTCTGCTTCCGATATAGAAGGATCTGTACCCATACGGAAATAGTCTCGCACGAACCCCAGAATGCCATAACTTTAAATCTCTATCTGACCTATTATCTTCGATGTACCTTATATGTAACTATTATTATGTTACAGACGCTTACGTCGGAAGCTTTCCGCTCTTTCTTGGCGCGCTGATCTTGCTTGCCGCCGGCATGACGACGGTACAGGTTGCAGCCAATCCTTACGTCACCATCATCGGCCCTAGCTCTACGGCATCCAGTCGCCTGAATCTGGCCCTGGCGTTCAATTCTGTCGGAACCTTCATCGCTCCCTTCTTCGGAGGATTGCTTATCCTAGGCGCACCACGACTTGCGACTGCGCAGATCCACTCCATGACAGCTGTTGCCCAGCAAGCCTGTCGCCAGGCTCAGGCGTCTTCCGTTCGCCTGCCGTATGCCGGAATGGCATTTCTGTTGGTTCTACTTGCAACCGCTCTCGGGCTTTTGCGCCTCGGGCCAAGTTCAGGGCGCGCAGAGCCCGTCCATCATTCAAGGACAGGAGTAATAACTGAGATCACTCGGCAAGAAATCTGGCATCATCCCTGGCTGCTTTGCGGCGCCCTCGGCATTTTCGCCGTCGCCCGCCAGGCTCGGCATCCCTTGGCCTCTCGCCTCATACGGATGGCGGATCGGTGGAGCGCTGGCTCGACGAGAATTTTCGGCCGCCGATGATTTCGAAATCGATTTCACGGGACGCGGCACACTGGAAGATCTGACCGAACTGGGCCGTTCGCAGCTCGGAATCACTGCAGTTGTGCAGAAGAACATCCTGGCTGGCGCTTCGCGCTAAGCCGCGAAGACTCGGGTCATGTTTGAAACTCGAAGGCCGAACGCAGGCCCCAACTTGTCACATCGCGATGTGTCCGCCGTCCTATCGTTCTTGGTCTCACTCGCGGTAAGAAACGTATCGTGGGAGAGTTGTCTCTGTCCGTGACCGCGTCTAGTACGCGGAGCATCTTAAGCTCTTTGAAAACTCCAAGCAGCGTCCCGACATCGAGGTCGACCCTCGGCGAAGAACCCCTTGGCGGCGGCGATTGTCAGCGCAACGAAAGGGCTCGATAGCCAAAAAACACTTAGCGGCGAATAATGACGAAAGTAGTGGGCTATAACTATGTTTGTTATGAAACGAATAGATGTAACTATATTGTTTATCAATTAGTTGCGAACAATTTCCACCTAACCGACTGGTTCTAAACAACCACGTGAGAAACATGTTTTGTGTTGTGCACAACTACAACACTACAACACCTCGAACTCGGACCTGCGACACTCTAAACCTGCTTCAGCGCTTCTTTAGCTGCAGCGACGGTCTGTTCGATGTATTGTGGCGTGTGGGCCACGCTCAGGAAGGCGGCTTCGAACTGCGAGGGCGGCAGCCAGATCCCGGCATTGAGCATGGCGTTGTGGAAGCGGCCGAACTTCGCGGTATCGCAAGTGGCCGCGCTGTCCCAGTCGGTGACCTGTTTGTCGGTGAAGAAGAAGGTGAACATCGAGCCAACGCGGTTGGCGGTCATCGCGACACCGAGGGACTTGGCAGCAGCCAGAACGCTTGCCACAAGGTCCAGCGTGTACTCGTCGAGCTGGCGATAGTACTGTCGACGATTGTCTTTCAACATCCCCAGGGTTGTAATACCGGCAGCCATCGCCAGCGGATTTCCGCTGAGGGTTCCCGCCTGATAGACCGGCCCCAACGGCGCGATCAGGTTCATGATCTTCGCCGGGCCGCCGTAGGCCCCAACGGGCAGGCCGCCCCCAATGATCTTGCCCATGGTCACTAGGTCGGCTTTGATGTCGTAGAGCTCGGACGCTCCGCCAAACGCCAGGCGGAAGCCGGTCATCACTTCATCCAAGATGAGCAGCGCGCCTTCGCGCTCGGTGATCGCGCGCAGGCCTTCGAGGTAGCCGTGACTGGGGGGTACGCATCCCATGTTGCCCACGACGGGCTCGACGATGACGCAGGCAATCTTGTCCTTGAACTTGGCAAAGGCCTCATCGACCGCGTTGAGATTGTTGTAAGGCAGCGCGAGGGTGAACTCTACGAACTCTTCCGGCACTCCTGCCGAACCGGGAATGCCCAGCGTCGCGACTCCGGATCCGGCCTTCACCAGCAGCGCGTCGCTGTGGCCGTGGTAGCAGCCCTCGAACTTCACGATGACCTTGCGCTTGGTATAGGCGCGGGCCAGCCGGATGGCCGACATGGTGGCTTCGGTACCCGAGCTTACGAAGCGCACCTTCTCGACCACCGGGAATGCTCCGGTGACCAGCTCGGCCAAGTCGGCCTCGGTCGGAGTCGAAGCTCCGAAGCTCGTGCCGTTACACGCGGCGTGAACGATGGCGTCGATGACGTCGGGCACGGCATGTCCAAGAATGAGCGGTCCCCAGGAACCGACGTAGTCGATGTACCGGTTGCCGTCGGCATCCCAAACGTAGGGGCCTTCGCCGCGGACCAAGAACGGCGGATCTCCTCCGACCGAGCCGAAGGCGCGAACAGGCGAGTTAACGCCTCCGGGGAAGAATTGCTCGGCGCGCTTCTGAAGGGCGCGGGACTGGTCGAAGTTAAAAGGCATGGAGACTCCCATCCAAACAATGGAATATAGCAGGGCAGATGAAAGGCGCCCTGTGAGTTGAGTCACAGGAAAAGAGGACCGGGCTGGTGGATAGTGGATAGATGACTTTTGCGGCGCCACGCCGTCCAAGTTGCTGACAGGACGCGGGAAATCAGTGCACTTAAGTGGCACGGAATTCACGCATCTCGGTATTAAACCGGGCATCCAAGCAGATGTATAATTAGAAAACGCAGCTCCGGGCAGTGACCGCAACTGCCTGACCTTCCAGCGAATTAGCATATTTCACACATGTCGAAAACTACCAAGCTCATCGTTTTAGGTCTTTCGTTTCTATTGGCCACGCTGGTTGTGGCCGGTGGATTGGGCGTAAAGGCCAGCACCAGCAATGACGAATCGTATCGCCAGCTCGGCGTGTACAGCGAAGTATTGTCGCGAATTCGAACTGAGTACGTGGAGGAGCCCAACGTTCCCTCCGTGACCAACGGCGCTCTGCATGGGCTGTTGGAATCGCTTGATGCCAACTCCAGCTATCTCGATCCCGCCGAATACAAGGACTACAAGCAACGCAAGAACGATGGCAAGGCGACAATTGGAGCCACGCTGTCGAAGCGATTCGGCTACGCCGCAGTCGTGTCGGTGATCCCAGGCGGGCCCGCCGATAAGGCTGGCGTGGACAGCAGCGACATCATTGAGGCGATCGAGGGCAAGAGCACGCGCGACATGTCGCTGGCCGAGATTGACGGCATCCTGACCGGACAACCGGGCTCGGTGGTCAACGTGTCGGTGGTTCGGCCGCGCAAGGCCGCGCCGGTAAAGACCGCAATCACGCGTGAGATCGTAAGCGATCCTCCAGTTGGCGACAAGATGCTGGAAGATGGCATTGGCTACATCAAGATTGACGATTTCCCCAAGGGACGCTCGCAGGAAGTTGGCGCCAAGCTCAAGGCGCTGGAGAAGACTGGGGCCACCAAGCTGGTGCTCGACCTGCGCAATTCCGGCAGCGGCGACGAGAATGAAGGCATTGCCACTGCGAACTTGTTCCTGAACCACGGAACGATTTCGTACCTGCAGGGCCAGACTTATCCGAAGCAAACATTTAATGCCGACCCGCAGAAGGCCGTTGCTGCGACCATTCCGTTAGTAGTGTTGGTCAACCGCGGGACTGCTGGTCCGGCGGAATTGGTGGCGGCGGCGATCATGGAGAACGCTCGCGGCGACGTTGTAGGCGACAAGACGTTTGGCTCGGGCTCGATCCAGAAAGTCATCGAGCTGCCCGACGGCGCGGCACTTATGCTTTCCGTAGCTAAGTACTACTCGCCTACGGGCAAAGCGCTGCAGGACACCGCGATTACGCCGAACGTTCTGGTAGCCGACAGCAATGACGACTTCCTGGTTCCCGACGAAGACGAGAACGCGCAGCCCGACGACAAACAGCAAGAGAAGGAAAAGAAGGTTGCGCCTGACGATCAGTTGAAGAAGGCCATCGATGTACTGAAGAACCCGGCACAAAAGGCCGCCTAAAAGTTCGGATGTCAAAGATCACACGCCGCGGAGACTAGCTCCACGGCTTTCTTATTTTCCCAATTCGCGATTAAAGAAGTCGGCGATCATGTGGTGCGCCTCTTTTGATTCCGGAAGCTCCCACTCATTCCAGAAGGCGTGCGTCAAACCGTCAAAGACGACCAGTTGGGCGTTGACTCCGGCATGCACATATGCGCGATGCAAATTCACTGTGTTGCTGAGCAGCAGGTCGCGTCCGCTACTGAGGAACAACGTCGGCGGAAGGCCTTTCAGGTCGGAATAGACGGGAGACAGTATCGGGTCTTTCAGGTCGGCAGCGCCGCTGTATTCCGTGTCACGTTTGCCGGTCCAGCGGAAGAACGGCCCCGACAGCCCCCACAATCCGTACATGAAACTCGAATCTCCGAATTTGCTGAAGTCTCCACCGCCGGAGAAGATGCCCAACGCCGCGGGCATCGGAAGGCCAAGCTGACGAATTCGCGCGGCGACTTCGGCGGTCAGGATGGCTCCTGCAGAGGTGCCGTAAATGCCGATGTTCTGCGGCTTGTAGGTCTTCAGCAACTCCTTGTAAACGGTAATTGTGTCGTCCACACCGGCAGGAAAAGGATTTTCGGGAGCGAGACGATAGAGGACAGCGACAACCTTAGTCTGGGTGAGGTTGGCGATGGGGATGGATTCGATCTTTGATCCCCAGTCGGCCGTAAAGCCGCCGCCGTGAATGTTGATCAGCACGCGATTCTGCTTCACCGCCGGAATGGTCGGCGGAGTGACGATCAGGGTGGGCACACCGGCAATGGTCTCTTTTGCAATATTGACCGGGTACACCTTGCGAATTTGCTCGCCGGCAGTGGCCTGCCAGCCGTCAGCCTGGGCGCGGTCCTTGGCGAGTTCGTAGGGTTCTTGGATGTCCGACCGAGGCTCCGAAAGTGCCTTTTGCGCCTCGGGGCTCACGTCATCGGGAACCGGAACTACGCGCGTAACGTGGGTGGTGCCGTGTTCGTCGACGAAGCTGCTGTCGGTCTGGGGAGGCGAGCATTTGCACGGGGCGTCCTGTGCGAGGACCATCGATGGGGCCCCACACACTAAGACGCAGCACAAAAACGTAATCCGTGCGATGTACCTGCGGTTGTTCATTAGATCCTCCTGCCAAGTGGAGGAGTGTAACAGGGTACCCCTCCCCTTCCCTAAAATCTTTGTTTTGTTGAGGATACAAAATGTTTCCTGCACAAAGTCTGAGAAATAAAAGAGTTACTTGCTTTACATTTATAAATAAGGGGTTAGTTAGCCGGGGATTTTCTGGGTTGAACGGGGTATCGGGCGAAACGGTGGCGAGAAAGCGAAAATACGCAGGACGTGTCCTAGGCCAAAGCTCACAGTGTTATGGCGACTCAGGAAACATCCGGCTGTCGATCCTCGATCAGTGTCGACAACTCTCCATCATCCTGCCACGGACACAGTAGGACGGATCGAGAGATCGAGAGGTGGTTAATAGGACCTCGTGTCACGGATGAGTATAATAAGCAGTGGTCAGTGGTCAGTTAAGAAGAAAAGCTACTCACCACGGAGGCACAGAGGCCACGGAGAAAAAATCTGAAAGGCCGATCCTTCTGCGTCGCTACACACGATTAAACCTAACGGCACGACCGAAAGTCCATGTGCCCGATAAGAGCGACCTTACTTCCCCAACTGCTGATTGAAGAAGTCGGCCATCAGGTGATGGGCTTCTTGTGATTCGGGCAGGTTCCATTCGTTCCAGTAGGCGTGCCAGAGGCCGTCAAAGACGATCAACTGAGCGTTGACGCCTGCGTTCACGAACGCCCGGTGCAAGTTGACCGTGTTGCTCAGCAACTGGTCGCGTCCGCTGGTGAGGAACAGTGTTGGCGGGAAGCCCTTGAGATCGGCGTAGATCGGCGACAATACCGGATCGGTCAGAGCGGTGGTTCCGGTGTAGCTGGTGTCGGGTTTATCGGTCCGCGGGTTGAGCGGTCCTGACAGCCCCTTGCCGCCGTAGATTGACCTCGAGTCGCCGAACTTGCTGAAGTCTCCGCTGCCCGAGAAGATACCCAGCGCGGCCGGCAGAGGTAGATTGAGTTGCCGGAAACGCGCGGCTACCTCTGCGGTGAGAATTGCTCCAGCCGAGGTGCCGTAAATCCCAATGTTCTGCGGCTTGTAGTTCTTCAGAAGTTCCTTGTAGACCGCTACAACCTCATTTACCGCGGTGGGAAATGGGTGCTCGGGAGCCAGCGAGTAGAGGACAGCAACGACCTTGGTTTGCGTCAGGTTGGCGACTGGAATCGACTCGATTTCCGATCCCCAATCAGCGTTGAAGCCACCTCCATGAAGGTTGATCAACACGCGGTCCTTCTTGCGGGCTGGGACCGTCAGCGGGGTGACAATTCGCACCGGTACGCCAGCGATCTTGTCTTCCGCGAGGTTCACCGGGTAGGTCTTGCGCATCTGTTCGCCGCCGTTCACCTGCCAGGCGGAGGCTTGTGCGCGACGCTTCGCGAGATCCTCGGGTGCTGGTGTATTGGGTATCGCAACCGAGACGGTCTTCTGCGTTTCAGGGCTCAGCGTATCCGGCACTGGAACTACGCGACTGACGTGAGCGGTGCCGCGTTCGTCGATGAAGCTGGAGTCGGTTTGGGGCGGTGAGCATTTGCAGGCCGCGTCCTGCGCGAGCACGACCGATGGGAAACCGCACAGGAAGACGCAGCACAAGGGTGCGACCTGAGCGATGGAAGTTCGGCTCTTCATAGATTCTCCTGCCAAGTGGAGGAGTGTAACAGGGCACCTCCCGAATGAGCGCGATAACGAGTAGTCATCAGCCAGTCGCCAGTTAAGAAGAAAAGCAACTCACTACGGAAGCGCGGAGAAAAACCTGAAAGGCCGATCGTCTCAGTGCGCTCCGTCTTCGACTTCGCGCAAGCTTTCGGCAGAGGGGAATTGGCCTATGTTTCGCTATCCACCGTTGAAACGGTGGGCTTGGATATGTCGGCTTGCGAGCCCTTCAGGCGCTGTAGCCCAGCGACGCGATGCGACGATGGAACAACCGTGCGATGGCCACGCCGAAGATAAATCCACCGATATGCGCAAGGTACGCCACCCCTCCGGTCTGGGCCTGCGCCACTCTTCCAGCATCGACAAGTTGGGTAAGGAACCAAAAGCCGATCAAAAGGCAGGCTGGGATCAAGGTGATCTTCACGAAAATGAAGATGATCAGGACGGACTTAATCTGATCGCGAGGATACATCACCAGAAAGGCGCCCATGACGGCTGCGATTGCTCCGCTCGCGCCCAAGTTGGGAACGGTGGAATGTGAATTCGCGAGAACCTGCGCCAGCATGGCGACCAGCCCACTCAGCAGATAGAAAACCAGATATCGCCCGCGGCCCATCGCGTCTTCTACCTCGGGGCCAAACGCCCAGAGGAAAATCATGTTACCGATGATGTGAGACCAACTCGCGTGCATGAACATCGCCGTCAGAATCGTGATCCAGTGTCCGCCGGAAACGATTTGGTCAGGAATCGCTGCCCACCGCGTGACGAATGGGTCCCCATAGGCAAGCTCCATTCCAAACACGACGACGTTGACGAGGATGATCAATGCGGTGATGACGGGAACACGCACCGGGCGGCGCGACGCGTCGGTTAACGGAATCAAGCCTCCCATGCAGCTTCCCTCTAATCGCGGCGGTTACGCGAGTCGATTCGCGGGACACGATATTAGCATGCGTTTTAGAGGTAATGCGACCGTCGTAATGAGGAGTGGATAGTGGTTAGTGGATCGTAAAGCAGATTCCCCGCGGCCTGAAGGCCGCGAGGAACTCAAGAAATAAAGGACTTGCACGGCGCAGCTAAAGCTGCGCCCCCTTCAAAACCGACGCAAAACAGGGTGCCAGCGCCCCGGGGAAGTCGTGCCCTGACGCGGATCGTGCGCAGAAGTGAGTTTGTGCAGCTCAGATACAGAACGTCCCCACCCCAATCGGTGGATGAACTGCTTTACGTGTTGATTGGCATGCCGAAGACGGCGTTCGCGGCGTCGAGCATTGCCTCTGACAACGTGGGATGCGCGTGGATGATGTTGGCGAGGTCTTCCGCTGTGCACTCCATCTCAAGGGCAACAACCGATTCGGCGATTAGCTCGGTCGCGGTGGGGCCGATGATGTGCACGCCCAAGATCTCGCCGTGCTTCGCGTCGGTCACGATCTTCACGAATCCGTCATGCTGGCCCACGATGCTGGCGCGCGAGTTGGCGGTGAAGGGAAACTTGCCAACTTTGACGGCGTAGCCCAGTTCTTTCGCCTTGGCTTCGGTGAGGCCAACACTACCGATTTCGGGATGGCAGTAGGTCGCGTTGGGAATGCGCGACTTGTTGATCGGCTTGGCCGGCTTGCCCGCCATGTGAGTGACGGCAACGATACCTTCCATGGCTCCGGCGTGGGCCAATTGCGGATAGCCCATGGCGATGTCCCCGATGGCGTAGATGCCGGGCTCGGCGGTGCGCATATATTCATCGGTTTTCACGAAGCCGCGATCGACTTCGATTTTGGTCTTCTCGATGCCGACGTTTTCGGTGCGTGGGGCGCGGCCGACCGCGATCAGTACCTTATCGGCTTCGAGCTTCTGCTGCTTGCCGTCCACCGTGAAGGTGACGGCGACGCCATCTTTGGTGCGCTCGACCTTTTCGACCTTGGCGTTGACGAAGCCGTTGATGCCGCGCTTGCGGTAGACGCGCATCAGTTCCTTGGAGACTTCTTCGTCTTCGACCGGCACGTAACGCGGCAGCATTTCGAGAATAATCACGTCAGTGCCGAACGATTTGTAGATGCTGGCGAATTCGACGCCCACGGCCCCGGAGCCGATCACAATCAACGACTTCGGGATGTTGTCGAGGCTGAGAACTTCGATGTTGCTCAGGATGCGGTCGTCGGCTGTGAGTCCGGGGAGCATGCGCGCTACCGATCCGGTCGAGAGGATCACATTCTTGGCGCTGACGGTGGACTTGCCGCTCTTGCCCTCCACTTCGACGGTATGGATGCCGCCTTTGGCCGGTCCGGTGAGCTTGCCGTAGCCCTCGATTACGGTGACTTTGTTCTTCTTCATCAGGAACGACAGGCCCTTGGTGTGCTTGTCGACGATGCCCTGCTTGCGCTTCTGAATGTTGGGCCAGTTGAGGGTGACTCCGGCAGTGTTCTCAAAGCCGAGGACTTGGCCATCTTTAACGTGGTCAAAGACTTCGGCGTTAAATAGCAATGCTTTCGTGGGGATGCAGCCAACGTGCAGGCAGGTACCTCCCAGGTAGGGGTCTTTCTCGATGAGGGCGGCTTTGAGGCCTAGTTGCCCGGCGCGGATGGCCGCAGTGTACCCAGCGGGCCCGCTACCGATGATGGCTACATCGTAGATCGTGTCAGCCACGGTGTTGCTCCGTTCTATTGTGAGTTATGAATGCTCTGCACGAATAGATGATTGTAAATCAGGAAGGAAGCGCGGGAGGAAGACAGTGGATTGTGGATAGAAAGGCGACCGCGAAAGGCAGGGGCAATTCCGGGCGAAAGTCAAAAGCAAATTCAACCACGGATTTACACGGATGTTCACGGATCGATTTAAAGCGGAAAAACCATCCAGCGATCTCGATCAACTCCCGCATTCACAGAGGGAGGCAAATGCGGGCCCTGGCCTGGCTAGCCGTGTTCGACGCGGGCCTTTATATCGGAGTATGCCGTTTCGATGAGCCTGCTTAGCGCTGCGCCGTTGGTGGCCGAGCCCGGTTTCAGCTTCACATGGCGCATGAACTTTCCTGTGCCTTGCAACAAGCGGGCCGGATCCGGCAGCGCTGCGCCCTGAAAGAACCCCACGTTTACGTGCGATGTGAATACATTGACGTAGCCGAAGGGCACATCTCCCAGACAGGCAACCGGACAGCCGTCATGGAGAAGCTCCCGGACTTCGTCGCCGCATTTTCGCATCTCCTCAAACCACCGATGCGCGATGGCTCCCAACTCACCTGGATGCTGTTTCATCCAAGCATCGATGGCGGGATGCCGCTCGAGAGCACCGTTGACTCGAAACAATTCCGTTCTCACCATAGCTCCGGTTCAGCGGCCCTCTCCGCGACGTACAGGAACCTCAACAACCGACGCTCGGCTGTCAGGATATGAACGCAGGAAAGGAAGGCCTGTAGTCCTTCAAAGTTGGTTGATCCCTCGAGTGGACCAGTTCTTTTCTCCGTCTTTCGCGCGCTTCGTACCACTTCTTTGAGATACGGGCCGCACTCTCAGTGGTGTCGATTGCACGGGTTTCCCGAAAACTGGCTTGGTCAATCAGCCGCTCATTCTCTCCCGGCGGACTGTACACGTATTAGCCAATCGAACTACGGGTGGCAATCTCCTCGTGGGAAATCATTCCCCCAACGACCAGAGCGTAGCTGAAAAGCATTCGTCCACCTGGTTTCAGGACCCGACACATCTGGCACACTACTTTGGGCCGTGCCGGAATGTGGCACAAAACGTCATACGCGAATACCGCGTCAAACTCCTCATTCTCGAAAGGCAGTGTCTTCGATGCGTCACTATGCTGGAAATTTGCTCGTGCTGCGAGACCGCTCGCGGCCGCAAGTTGACTGGCATTGTGAACTCCGGGTGCATTCACGTCCAGACCCACAATGCTGCAGCCCACAGTCTTCGCGAGGTGGAGGGCATATCCTCCCGATCCACACCCGATTTCCAAAACCGACGAACGTGCTTCTAAGTGAAGCATCCGGGGAATCTCGTTGGACTCCTCCGTGGTTACCCAGCTCGTCCGTCTGAGGTCCTGGTGGTAGGTCTCCGTTCGTATCTGCCGGTAAACCTCAGATCCGTAATTCGCATACGCATTGTCGTAGAGATCGACTCTGGCCGACATGTCGGACGACCTCCTTGATGGTGACATCTGGCGCTTATTTTAGACGTAGGGCACGCGGCCGTTCTCGACAATTTCACAGACTGCGGCCTATCATTTGAGCTGATCTGACCTGCCTAGGAGGTAATCATGGCACGTCGCTGGTCTCCACTCATCCCTCTGTTCCTAATTGTGATTCCGTTCGCACCCGCGAAGGACAAGAAAGAGATTCTCCCAGCCTATGTTCTCAATGCTCGGACTGTGGCTGTTGTGATTGATCCGGATGCTGGTCGTTCGCTATCGAACCCCAACGAGAATCGAACGGCGGAAGAGGACGTAGAAAAAGCGCTGATGAACTGGGGACGTTACTCGGTAGTTCTCGATCCGCTCACTGCTGACCTAGTCATCTCTGTCAGGCGAGCCCACGGTAAGCCCGTAACTCCCACAATCGGCGGCATCCCGAACGAACGTCCAGTGATCGTGGAACCAATCGACTCCGGCATTGGAGTCGGCGGCGAGCATGGGCCTGCCCCGTTGACTGCCAATGCGCCGCCGCCCGGCCCTCTTCCTCAGGGCGAAATCGGACCATCGGAGGATACGTTTGCGTTATATCGCGGACGGGCTGACTATCCGCTCGACAGTCCCGCTGTCTGGCGCTATACCGCCAAAGACGCTCTCAGTTCGCCCTCGGTTCCCGCCATAGCTCAATTTCAGAAAGTGATTGAGCAAACCGAGAAAGAGCTTGCGCAGAAGCAGCAGAAGAAGAAGCCGTAGCAATTGACAAATCGTGGGTACTCACGGATAACCCGAACCAACCTGCCGTACGATAAGTCATTGTTAGCCTGTCACTAACCCTCCCTGAGTCTTTTTGTCCCCCTGCTCCGTATATCCCGATAGTATGGTCGCCGCCGCATTCAGTGCGTTAGCAATGATCGAAACGGAAGAGGCCCAAATTGCCACCGGCTTGCGCCGGCGCGATCCCGAGGTGCTCGATGTGCTTATCGAGCAATATCAGCACCGCTTGCTGCGGTACCTGATACACCTGACGGGCGACCGCGCCACGGCCGAAGACCTGTTCCAAGAGACGTGGATACGGGTGCTGGAGAAGGGCCACCAGTACGACGGCAAGAGCCGGTTCGCGACCTGGCTGATGACGATTGCGCACAATGTGGCGATCGATCATCTGCGGAAGCGGCGGCCGGCCAGCCTGGACGAGATGCGCGATGCCGAAGATGCCGCGCCGTTTGAGCCTGTGTCGGATGGGCCGTCGCCCTTCGAGCAAGTTTCTGCGCTGGAAGACAGGGCGCGGATTCAGGCTGCGCTGGAGCAGATTCCTCCGATCTTTCGTGAGGTGCTGGCGCTGCGCTTTCAAGAACAAATGAAGTTAGAGGAGATCGCCAAGTTGATTAACATTCCACTGGCAACGGTCAAGACGCGGCTCTATCGGGGCGTAATTGCACTCCGTCCGGCGTTGATGGGAGGCCAAAAATGAACGGCCGCGAACATGAACGCGCAGTTGATCTGATCTCTCGGCGCGAAGTCGAGGGAGTTACCGAGGCCGAGGCGCGCTGGCTGGAGTCGCACCTGTCGGAGTGCACTGAATGTGCTCAATTTGAGTTTGCGATGGGCAGCGCCGAGCAGGCGATGCGGTCGTTCACGGTGATGGCGACCGGCTCGCTGGTGGCGTCGACGCAAGCCCGGGTGCGCGCGCGCGCCGTCGAGTTGCGGGAGCGCGAGTCGCGGCGATTTCTGATCGTGATTTCCTTCGCCATGGGCGTCGTGTTCTCAACGCTGTCGGCGTGGGCGTGGTGGAAGGTTGGCGGCTGGATGGTGGAGCGCTTCAGCCTCCCTTCGGCGATTGTCGGACCGGGAGCGGTGTTCTTCTGGCTGCTGCCGGCCGTCCTGCTCGGGGTGCTGCTGACGGCGTTGCCTGAGTCGAATTTTGAGGGAAGTGTAATGCAGCTGCTGATGAAAGACCGTCAGAGAGGGATCCAATGACCCAGCGTAAGTCTACTTTCAGCGAAGAATTCGCCATCATTCCAGAGTTTATGTACGTGTTTTGCGTGGCGGGCTTAATCGGGATGGCGTGTGTTTTTCTGTACGTTATTCCCCACCACGACCCACATTCGCCGCCGTTTCCGGTGCGGGTGCTGCTGACCTTTGTGACCGCTATCGTATTGTCGATCTACTTCCTGCTGATCGGCTACGTGAACCAGGACGCGAAGCGACGTGATATGGGCCACGTATTGTGGACCTTGTTGGTCATCTTCATTCCCGATTGCCTTGGCTTCGTGGTGTATTTCTTGCTGCGCAAGCCGCTGATCCAGTACTGCCCGAAGTGCGGGGATAGGGTGGAGAAGGATTTCCATTACTGCGCCAAGTGCGGGTGCGAACTTTCGCCGGTGTGCGGCGCGTGTGGACACGCCGTAGGCCACGAATATTCGGTGTGCCCTTACTGCGGGAAGGCGTTGAAGGAAACAGCTAGCGCGAGTTAGTGGCGGTCGCGATGAAGGCTTAGATGTAGCGATTCCGACGGCCGGAAGCTGTCGCCCAAATTCGCCTTGCATTTAAGATGAGCCGATGAACGTCAATTTCGGACGTCTTGTCTATGGACTGGCAGCTATCGCCTTTGGCATCATCACGCTGGTCTGGCATGACTTTAACACCTGGCAACAGATCAGGGTGTTCGGGAATAGTCTTCATTGTGAGATTCTGGTGTACGTCGCGGCTGCGATCGAGATCTTCGGGGGCATTGCGATTCAATGGCGTAGAACCGCGCGAGCCGGTGCGATCGCGCTGGGAACCCCCTATCTCGTATTTGTGTTGCTGTGGGTACCCGACATCGTCGCAACTCCCCCGATTTACGATCGCTGGGGCAACTTCTTCGAGCAATTCTCGTTGGTCTCGGGCGCGCTGATCGTTTACGCGATGTGCGGCCAGAACAACTCAAAACGAGCCGCCAAGATAGCTATGGATTGGGTACGTTGGCTTTGGAATCTGTGTGGTCTCCTTGACGCTCGAGCAACTCATTTATCTTTCCGGGACTGCGGGCTTCGTTCCAAAGTGGATTCCTGGCGGACAGATGTTCTAGGCAATAGCGACGACGATTGCGTTTGCACTAGCGGCCATTGCATTACTTTCCGGGCGCTACGCGCTGCCAGAATCTCGATTGCTGACGGTTATGCTGGTTGGTTTCGGCTTGCTGGTATGGCTGTCGGCGCCTTTTGCCGATCCACACCAACTGCTGAACTGGGCGGGTAATGCGCAGAACCTAGCGATCACCGGTGCGGCGTGGATCGTAGCTGATTTTCTGCTGAAAACCGCTCCGCCTCGATCGTCAACGCGCGAGGCGCCGGACCGATATTCTAGCCGACGATTTCTTCAAACTTCAGGGGATCGGGAGCGACTGGCGTGGGCTTGGGCTCGATAAGGCTTAGCTGCTGATAGGTGTAGCGAATGCGGTGGATGACAGTGATCGTGCTCAGGACGGCGATCACCCAGAGCACCGGACCCATGCGGTTGAAGAGCGCGCCGATGATGACAAGGACGATGCGCTCCGGGCGCTCCATGAATCCGGCCTTGCAGGATTGCACGAGTGACTCGGCGCGGGCGCGGGTGTAGCTCACCATCACCGAGCTAACCATGACGAACGCCACCATCACCACGTAGAAGAAGCGATTGGCGCGGGCGTAATAGACCAACAGTCCAAAGAACAGCGCGACGTCGCTGTAGCGGTCAATCACCGAGTCGAAGAAGCCGCCGAATTGCGTCACCTGGTTGGTAGCGCGAGCGACGCGGCCGTCCACCATGTCGAAAATACCGGCGCCGATGATCACGAGCCCGGCGTAGAGGAACATGCGTCGCTGGTTTTCGGCATTGGCGTAGCCGAACAGGAAACCGGCTACGACGTTGATCAGCAGTCCGATGAAGGTGAGAGCGTTAGGCGAGATGCGGGTGAGGGCAAGGCCGTGGACAATTTTGTAGAGCAACCACTTGCTGGATCGCCCGACTGCGCTTGTCCAGGTCATTACGCCTCGTCATGGATGGTGATCAGCTTGAGGACCTCAAGTTCGCGCTTGCCGTTGGGAGTGACCACTTCGCTGACGTCGCCGACTTTCTTGCCCAAGAGGGCGCGGCCGATCGGTGAGGTGGTGGAGATAAGTCCCTTAGTTACGTCGGATTCCTCGCTGGTCACCAGCTTGTATTCGATTTCCTCGCTCTTGGTCGAATCAAATACGAGGATGGTCGAGCCAATCGCGGCGCGGTCCTTCGGAATGTTGGCCATATTCACGAGAGACAGCTCGGCCATGCGCTTCTTAAGCTGTCCCAGACGGGCCCGAACGAACTCCTGCCGCTGCTTGGCCATGTGATACTCAGCGTTCTCGCTGAGGTCGCCCATGGCTACCGCTTTTTTCAGTTCTTTCGGTAGTTCGTGATTGAGCTCGTGTTCGAGGACTTGAATTTCCTGCTCGAGCTTTTGCTTGATGTGTTCAGGCATACTTCGATTGCTGACTCGGGGGCACTTAAGCGCTACCCGAAGACATCCGGTAATTATACGCGATCGCCGCGATCACAAATTCATGAGTACGCGCGTGTCAACCTCCCTCCGTGAAGAGGCGTGAAGAGGCGTGAAGAGGGCAGTGATTCCTTAAGGTAGGGTGGCGTTTAGCGTCAGCTCGTTTGTTTGCAGGGTTTTCCATCCCGGTTTCAGTTTGACGGCATTTTTGCAAATTTTCGCAGGCCCTTGACTTTGCTCTGTTCTGACACTAATATCAGTGTCATATGAAACCGCCCCACGAACCCGACCTGGAACTGCGCGGCAAACTCATCCGCAGCCTCGGTGCTCTCCGCGAAATGCTGCCCGGCTCTTTTGTCGAACGCAAACGTGCCTGCGGCCGGCCCAACTGTCATTGTGCCGACGGCAAACACCTGCACTCGCAATATCAGATCTCCGTACTGATTGACGGCAAGCCGAAAGCTCTCAACATTCCGGCGGAGTTCGTGGATAAGGTGCGCGAGAAGATCGAGATGCGCCGCCGCTTTGATGCCGCCGCCGCGACTATCTGCCGCGTAAATCTCAAGCGGTTTCTCCAAGAAAGGGAAGAGCGCCAAGTTTGACCCGACACCGGTTCGAGGCGTATCTCGACAAGGTGTTTAGCTTCTCGGATTTGGTGAGCGCTCTGCCCGAGGGACGGCAGTTTCCCCAGCACTCTTGGAAAAAGGTGTTTGACGCCGTCTTCTTGGGTGCCGCAATGCAGATTCCCAGCCTGCTGCAGATCGAGGCCGAGTGTCATCATGGGGCGCTGGCCCAGCGCATCGGACCGGTCAGCGACGACACCCTCGGCTACTCGCTGGAACGACAATCTCCCGAACCCGTGTTCGCGCTCAGTTGTGAAATTGCACGCCGCCTTAAACGCAACGGCGTTCTACGCTCCGATTGGTCCCGAGGGCTGGTGGTGGCAGCGGTGGATGGCATTGAAATCTGCAGTTCGTTTGCCCGCTGTTGCCAGGCCTGTATGGAGCGAGAGATTCAACACAAGGTGAACGGCGAGCTGAAAACTGATATTCAGTATTATCACCGCATCGTTGTCATAGTCTTGGTCAGCACCTCTTTCCCCATCCCCGTGGGGGTTCGCTTTCAGAAGAACGGCGAAGCCGAGGTCTCCTGCGCCCTGGCTCTACTGCAAGATCTGGTTGGGCAGTTGGGCCGCCGCTTCCTGGATGTGTTGGTGGGGGACGCTTTGTATCTGCAAGCGCCCTTCGTCAAGGAAGTGGAACGTCTGGGTCTGGTTTGGGCCTTCACCTTGAAAGAGAACCAGCCCGAGTTATTGCGCGAGGCGGAGCGTTGTACCCAGGATTCTCCCACCGGCATTCAGGCGGACCCGGGCCGGGAGATTCAATACTGGCACTTGCCGGAGGTCGATTGGCCGGTCGCCGATCGCCTGGTGCGGGTCGTCAAAACGGTTCGCACCGAACAGCAGCGCCGCGTCACCCTCCGCGAAAAAGACGCTCCTAAAACCAAAGGCAAGACGGCGATAGCCCAACCCAGCACCAACTTCTACGCCACCAATTTCGAACTGGGCTCGATCTCGCCGCTGTTCATTCATCAGTTCAGTCGCAGCCGTTGGCGAATCGATACCGAAGTCTTTCAGACCATCACTACCGACTGTCACCTCAAACACCCCGCTGTCCACCAAACCACAGCCTTGGTGGTGCTGACCATGATCCGGTTTCTTGCCTATACCCTGTCCCTGGTCTTCTACCACCGCCAAGTCCGTAGCCATGCCCGCCGAAAATGCGAGACCTTTCATGAGCTCGCCAAGCGCTTAGCCTACTGGTTCGTCGCTCTTTCGCCCAATACCAGTTGATCAGGCCGCGCGTGTACTTCGACCTGTCCGGCAATCTTTTTCGGTGTCCTCTCTGACGCTCTGATCGCCCTATTCTCTCCAACCCGAAAAATCAAATGCGCCCTCCAGTTTCCCAGCGATTTCTCCCGTCCCGCGAGCATTCCAACTTGTCCCAGATTCCTGGTCTGCCCTAACTGATGTCAAATCAATGCCTACCCGATCGGCGCATGACGCTTTACGGAATCGCTGACCAGAACGCCCAAACTGTTCTTCGCCTTACCCCCATCAGCTACAATCAAAAATTCCTTATGCTACGGTTTTCCACCGCCGGTGAGTCCCATGGAGAAGCGCTGGTCGCGCTGCTCTCTGGTATGCCTGCGGGGCTGGCGGTCGATCTTGAGTTCGTCAACCGCGAGCTCTGGCGCCGCCAGCAAGGCTACGGCCGCGGCGGACGCATGAAGATCGAGCGCGACAACGCCCACGTCTTGAGCGGCGTGCGTCACGGGCGCACCATCGGCTCTCCGATCGCTGTGCTCCTCGCCAACAACGACTGGAAGAACTGGACCGAGTCGCTGCCGGTGGAAGAAGGCGATCCCACCAAGCACAAGCGTGTCGCCTCGCCGCGCCCCGGCCACGCCGATCTCGCAGGTGCCGTGAAGTACAACTTCAGCGAAGCTCGATACGTTCTGGAGCGTGCTTCTGCGCGTGAGTCGGCCGCGCGTGTTGCGGCCGGTGCGCTGGCCAAGCTGCTGTTGCGCGAACTGGGCATCGAAGTGCTGAGCCACGTGGTCGCCGTCGGTAGCGCCAAGCTCAATGTGCCTGTAATTTGGGAAGCGATTCAAGCGGCGGCCGCGAAAGAAGAAATCCTGCTGAGCTGCATCGATCCGAACTCGGAAGCGCGCATGAAAGAACAAGTGGACCTGGCGCTGCGCACCGGCGACTCGGTTGGCGGTATCTTCGAAGTGGTCGCGCACAATGTTCCGCCCGGCCTCGGCACGTACGCTAACTGGGATGAGCGTCTGGATACTCACCTTGCCGCTGCCGTCATGTCGCTGCAGGCGGTCAAAGGAGTGGAGATCGGCGACGCGGTTGAAGCCGCTACTGCCCTCGGGTCCGCTGTACACGACGAAATTGGCTATACCTCGGGCAGCTCGTTTACCGGCTTCACTCGCGCCTCCAACCACGCCGGTGGCCTGGAAGGCGGCGTGTCTAATGGCGAAGAAATTCGTGTCCGGGGCTATCTTAAACCGATCTCGACTTTGCGGCGACCTCTGGGCTCGGTGGATTTCGCCAGCCGCGATCCGGTCAAAGCCGCTTACGAGCGTTCGGATGTATGCGTGGTTCCGGCGGCTGGCGTCGCGGCCGAAGCCATGGTCGCTCTGACGCTGGCCCGCTTCGCACTGGAGAAATTTGGCGGCGACTCTGTCTTGGAGCTGCGGCGCAATTTCGAAGGCTACTGTCAACAGTTAAGAAATTTCTAAATGATCTATCCCATCGTCAAGTACGGGGACGCGGTGCTGGAGAAGCCGTCGGCCCCTATTACGAAATTCGATGACACTCTGGCCAAGCTGGCCGACGACATGTTTGAGAGCATGTACGCCGCGCACGGCGTGGGACTCGCAGCTCCGCAAATCGGCATCAGCAAACGAATTGCGGTTATCGACGTTACCTTCAAGGAAGACCGCGAGGCCAAGATCGTGCTGGTCAATCCCGAAATCATTCACGTGGAAGGCCGCATCACCTCCAACGAAGGCTGCCTGAGCCTGCCTGAGTTTCGCGAAAAAGTAACTCGTCCGAAAAAGGTCACCGCCCGGGCGCAGAACCTGAAGGGCGAGACCTTTGAGGTCACCGGCGAAGAGTTGCTGGCGCGTGCCCTACTGCACGAGACTGACCACCTCAACGGCGAGCTCTACATCAGCCACATCAGCGCTCTTAAGCGCGACCTCATCAAGCGCAAGATCCGCAAGCTCGCTAAGATGGGCGAATGGTAGTGCAGTCGTGATGGACCTGGTGTTTTGCGGCACTCCCGCGTTCGCCGTGCCCACGCTGGAAAAACTGGTAGACGCCGGATTCAGGGTGAGACTGGTCGTCACTCAACCCGACCGCGCCAGCGGCCGCGGATTGGCGTTGGCGGCATCCCCTGTGAAACTCTCGGCGCTGGAGCGCGGGCTTCCAGTAGTTCAGCCCGGCAAGATCAAGAACAATGGGGAATTCCGCGCCCTTCTGGAAATTATTCACCCAGACGCAATCATTGTCGTCGGCTATGGCCGCATCATTCCGCAATGGATGATCGATCTGCCCCGTCTCGGTAACCTCAATCTGCACGCGTCACTGTTGCCCAAGTACCGCGGGGCCGCGCCTATTCAGTGGGCGATTGCGAACGGCGAGCCAGTGACGGGCATAACGACCATGCGCATCGATGCCGGTCTCGATACCGGAGATATTCTGCTGCAGGCCGAGGAACCTATTTGCGCCGAAGATACCGCATTGACACTGTCGCCCCGGCTCGCACATCGCGGCGCGGAGCTGATGATCAGCACGCTGGCCGGGTTGGTCAAAGAGGCGCTGCATCCCCGAAAGCAGGATGAGGCGGAGGCCACGTTGGCTCCTATTCTCAAGCGGGAAGATGGCTTGATAGATTTCTCGCGCACCGCCACTGAGAACTGGAACCGGCTTCGTGGATTTCAGCCGTGGCCTGGGGCGTTCACCACATTTCGCGGCAAGACCGTGCATCTGCATGCGGCCGTACCGGCTGCCGAGGTCGCTGCCGTCAAGGCCGCGCATTTCGCAGCCGAAAGCGGACGCATCCTGCTGGGATTCGCAGATGGAACTGCGCTCGAAGTCCTCGAGTTGCAGGTAGAAGGCAAGAACCGCATGAGCGCTCGCGACTTCATAAACGGCTATCGCCCGCGCAGTGACGAGCCCTTGGGCGTTGCGGCCTAGCTCACATGCCAGTTTCCCCGGCACGCGCGACCGCTTTCGACATCCTTCTGCGGGTAGAGCATCAGGACGCCTACGCCAGCGAACTTCTTCATTCCGACAGGCTCGACAAACTCTGCTCCACCGACCGCGGGCTCACGACCGAAATCGTTATGGGAGTACTGCGCTGGCGCTCGCAACTGGATAGCGTTTTAGCGGAGCAGTCGTCCCGGCCGCTGGAAAAGTTGGACGCTCAGGTGCTGACCGCGCTACGCATCGCGGCGTATCAGCTTTTGTACTTGAGTCGCATACCCGCGCGTGCCGCCATCAACGAGAGCGTGGATCTGGTCAAGCGAGCACGCAAGGCCTCGGCAGCACCGTTTGCGAATGCTGTTTTGCGGAAGCTCACAGACCGGATGTCCGTAGATGAAGAGCTCGAAACGAGCGCGGCAGAAATGCCAGATACGACCGCCACTCAACTCGGAGCGGAATTCGCGCATCCCGAATGGTTGGTCGAGCGCTGGGTCGAACATCTCGGCATCGAGAACACAGAAGCTATCTGCCGCCACGATCAACGGATTCCGACGACAGCAATTCGAATGCAGGGCCCAGAAGTGGAAGCGGAACTCGTTGCCGCGGGCATTGAGCTCGCACCGGGCGCATTGCTGACTTCAGCCCGCATCGTTACCGGCGGCGACGTCACGCAAACCAAGGCTTACCGCGAAGGTCGCATTTTCATTCAGGACGAAGCTTCGCAACTGGTCGCCGCGCTCGTCGGCAAAGGCAGACGCGTTTTGGATTGCTGCGCCGCGCCAGGTAGCAAGACCGCAGCCATCGCAGCGCGAAATCCCGACGCGGCAATCATCGCCGTCGAGCTTCATGACCACCGTGCCGAATTGCTGAAGCGGCGTGTCCGCGCTGCTAACGTTCAAGTCGTCACTGCTGACGCCCTGCAGCTCACCCTGCAAGGTGGCTTCGATCGCGTGCTGGCCGACGTTCCGTGCTCCGGGACTGGCACGCTGGCGCGCAATCCCGAGATCAAGTGGCGACTCAAGCCCGACGACCTCAACGACCTTCATGCGAAACAGGTGGCACTACTCCGCGCCGCGCTGCAGCAACTCGCGCCGGAAGGCCGCGCCGTCTATTCCACTTGTTCGCTCGAGCCGGAAGAAGATCAGGCGGTAGTGGAAGAGGTACTGCAAGAGGATTCGCGACTCACCCTACTGGATTGCCGCGCGGAACTCGAGACCCTGGAAAGCAAGGGCGAACTCGCAAGTGAAGATCTCGGCTCGCTACTCGACGGAAAATATCTGCGAACGATTCCGGGCGTGAATCCATGCGACGGCTTCTTCGCCGCAATCATCACGCGACTTAACTAGTCCGAAGTTCCGCTCTGAATTAAGGCCGAATTTCCCGGCAACTGTCTTATTTACGAGCCGGTAGCGCGCGAGCAGCCCTTCTAATCGACGTCAATGTGTTCCCATGTAATTAACATTATTGTGCTTTACTGTTATGCTGTATCGTGCATAATGGCTCCCATGTACATCGAGACCGTCCCCAACCGCAACTCCCCGCCCGCCATCCTCCTCCGCGAAGGTTGGCGCGAAGGCAACAAGACCCACAAGCGCACCCTGGCCAATCTCTCCCACTGGCCCCAACACAAGATCGAGACCTTTCGCCGCCTCCTGCAAGATGAACCTCTGGTTTCGCCCCAAGATCTGCTCTCCACCCAAAAGACTCTGCCTCACGGCCACGTCCAAGCCATCCTGCTGGCCATCCGCAAACTCGGGCTGGACTCCATGCTCGCTGCCAAGCCTGGTCGCCAGCGCGATCTGGTGCTGGCCATGATCGTCCAACGCTTGCTCGATCCGGCTTCGAAGTTGGCCACCACTCGGCTCTGGCATAGCACCACCTTGGCCGAGGAGTTGGGGGTCGCCGAGGCCACGGAAGACGACCTGTATCAGGCCATGGACTGGTTGCTGGAACGACAGGGACGCATCGAGAAAAAACTCGCCGCCCGTCACCTGGAGGAAGGCGCCCTGGTGCTGTATGACGTCAGCAGCAGCTACTACGAAGGCCACAGCTGTCCCCTGGCCCAGTATGGGCATGATCGCGATGGCAAGACGGGATTACCTATCATTGTCTACGGGCTGATGACCGATAGCGTAGGGCGTCCCATCGCCGTGGAAGTTTACCCTGGCAACACCGGCGATCCGACCACGGTGGTGGACCAGGTAAACAAGTTGCGCGAGCGGTTTCAGCTCTCGCGGGTGGTGTTGGTGGGGGATCGAGGGATGCTGACCCAGCCCCAGATTGAGCAGATCAAAGCCCATCCGCAGTTGGGCTGGATCACGGCCTTGACCAGCAAGGCGATCCGCAGTTTGCTGACGCAAGGGACTCTGCAACTGTCGTTGTTGGACCAGCAGAATCTGGTGGAGATGCAAGCGCCGGACTATCCCGGAGAGCGGCTGATGGTGTGCTACAACCCGCTGATGGCAGAACGACGCCGGAGCAAGCGGGAGGAGTTGTTAGCGGCGACGGAGCAAAGACTGGGCCGAATCGGCAAGGAAGTGGAGCGCCGGAAAAAGCGGCCGCTGACGGCCACCGAGATCGCGTTGAAGGTGGGCAAGGTAGTAGGCCGATACAAGATGGGCAAGCACTTTCAACACACCATTGCGGACGGCAAGTTGAGCTGGTCGCGGCGGGCAGAGACGATCGCGCAGGAAGCGCAGTTGGATGGGATCTATGTGATTCGCACCAGCGAAACGGCCGAGCAGTTATCGGCGGCCGATACGGTGCGCGGCTACAAGAGTCTGGCGCAAGTGGAGCGGGCCTTCCGCAGTTTGAAAGGCATGGATCTGTTGATCCGGCCGATTCGCCATCGCACCGAGGAGCGGGTCCCGGCGCATATTTTCTTATGTATGTTGGCCTACTACGTGGAATGGCATCTGCGACGAGTATGGGCGCCCCTGCTGTTCGAGGATGAGGAGCTTCCTGCTGAGCGTCAACACCGCGACCCAATTCTGCCGGCAACCGGCTCGGAATCGGCGCAAGCCAAGAAGCACAGCAAGCAAACCGCCGACGGACTACCGGTACACAGTTTCGCCACCCTACTGGGGGAACTAGCCAGCCAGGCGCGCGTGACCTACAGCTTGAAAGGGGACTCGACCAGTCCTACCTTTCAGCAGGTGCCGCCGCCCAGCCAGCTGCAAGCCAAGGCTTATGAGTTGCTGAACTTGTTGCCAGTAGCTGGAAACTGAATTTTGAATTATCTCTCGGCGAATCAGCAAAATACTGTCCCAAACGTTTTGGAACTTCGGACTAGTTGTCTCATGACTAATTACCAATCGCTAGTTACGGAAGCCAATCGCTATCGTGTCACTTCCAAATTCACTGCTTGCCCTTCGTACACCCGCTGCCCAGCTCCCGGAATCGTCTTCACCACCATCCTTGTGCTGGCGGGCAACGTCTCCGGCGAGCCGGCATCGCCTTCCGGCGAAGGTTGACTCGTGATACTGCCCGGCTTCAGGCCGGCGCCGACGATCGCATTCACTGCCTCGTCTTCCGTTCGTCCACGCAGATCAGGCATGACGTACGACTTGCGATCTTCGCTAGCCGCCACCAGCACGCTCACCTTGGGCGCCGACACATTCACCGCATTCGCAGGCGGGCTCTGCGCCACGATCTGATCAGGGGTCGTGTCAGGAAGGCTCGCGACCGCCATCGTTCCCATTTCGAGTCCGCGGCGGCGAATGTTGATCTCGGCCGACCTCTCGCTATCTCCTGTGAGGTCGGGAATCTGCACCCGTTGTGGTCCCATGCTCTCGGCCACGCGCACATGCCAGCCGCGCCGCACCTGCTCGCCCTGAGCCGGCACCTGCGACAGAATGCGTCCGGCCGGAATGTCCGCGCTGTAAAACCTGTCGGCCTGTTCGAACACCAGACCGCCGGACTCCAGCGCGTTTTCAGCATCGCGTGGAGTCATGCCGACCACCTTGGGAACCTTTGTCTGACGCCCGTGAATCGCGAAGCGCATGGCCGTGAGCATTGAAGCCATGAAGACCACGATCAGCACCAGTACGCGCACCAGCAGGCGAAAGAAGCGGCGCATCAGTGGGTTTCTCCATCACCGGGAGTCTGGTCGGGCGTATCCACTTTCTTGGCAACGGCATTGGGCGGCACCGGCGGCGGAGCCAGGAAGTCCTCCGACTCGCGCCCCTGCAGCGCTACACGCATAAAGTCCATCCAGATCGGCAACGCAGCCACGGCGCCGGTTTCTTTGTTGCCCAGCGTCTTCTTTTCGTCGAAGCCCACCCACACCCCGCAGGTCAGCGACGGCGAGAACCCCACAAACCATGCGTCAGTGAAATCGTTGGTCGTGCCCGTCTTCCCTCCCAGCGGATGGTTGAGCTTCGCCGCTGCCGCGCCCGTGCCGTGCAGCACCACTTCGCGCAACATGTCGACCATGATGCGCGCCGTACGCGCGCTGACTACGTCCTTCACCTCGGGATAGTCCTCCTCTAGCACGCGCCCATCGTAATCTTCGACTTTGCGAATCATGCGCGGCGCCACCCGAACGCCGTCGTTGGGAAATGTAGTGAACGCAGCGGTCTGCTCCCACAGCGTGATATCGGCGGCGCCTAGCGCCACCGGCAGATAAGGCAACAGCGGCGCCGTGATGCCGAACTTGCGCGCGTACTCAATGACGGTCTTAATGCCTCCCACGCGCTCGGTAACTTTCAGCGCGGGAATGTTGCGCGAGTGTGCCAGCGCCCGGCGAAACGTAATCACACCCTCGAACTTGCCGTCATAATTGTGCGGTACATAAGGAGCTCCGTTCGGGCCGCCCGGAAAACTGACCGGCGCATCGAGCACCGTGTCATCCGGCGTCATGCCCTGATCGATCGCAGCCGTGTAGATATACGGCTTGAACGACGATCCTACCTGCCGCAGTGCCTGGGTGGCACGGTTGAACTTCGACTGCTCGAAGCTGCGGCCCCCAACCATCGCCTTCACGTCGCCGGTGGAGTTATCCAGCGCCAGCAATGCTCCCTGCACACCCGACTCGTGTTCCAGCGAAACCCTGCTTTGGGTGCCGTTGAGCTGCAGAATCTTCACGTACACCAGGTCGCCGCGCGTCAGGAACTGTTGCGGCGTCGTGTAGCGCGTCCACTTGATCTCGGCCGGGCCCAGTTCCGCGCCATAGCGGCCAAACTTCAGTGTCGCGTACTGCGGACTGACGCTGGTCACCAGCGCGTGGACGTAGTCTCCCTGCGCCATGTCTTCGTCCCAGTCCACGTGCCGGTATGACTCCAGCGACTCCCCATTGGCAACCACATTGAGCAGGCTGCCCTTCCATCCATGACGGTGCTCATACGCCGCCAGGCCGTCGAGCACCGCTAGATTGGCGGCTTTTTGCATCTCAACGTTGAGCGAGGTGTACACGCGCAGGCCCTTTTCGTGGACTTCCTCGCTGCCATATTTCTTTTCGAGATATTGCCTGATTTCTTCCACGAAGTGCGGCGCAATGCTGTTGGGCTCGCCTTGCACGTTCAGCCGGATGGGCGAGTTCTTGGCGCGTTGCGCTTCTTCGGCGGTGATCTTGCCGTCCTCCAGCATGTTGTTGATCACCAGGTTTCGGCGATGCAGCGCGCGATCCGGGTTGTTGATGGGCGAGTAGGCGTTTGGAGCTTTCGGCAGTCCCGCCAGCACCGCAGCTTCTTCCAGTTTCAAGTCCTTGGCCTTCTTGCCAAAGTAAAAATTGGCCCCCGCCTCGAATCCATACACCCCGTGGCCGAGGTAAATCTGGTTGGCATACAGCGTGAAGATCTGCGGCTTGGTGAACCGTCGCTCAATCTGGATAGCCAGCATCACTTCCTGCATCTTGCGCCGGAAGTTGCGGTCGGGCGTGAGAAACAAGTTGCGCGACAGTTGCATGGTGAGAGTAGACGCGCCCTGCGCGCGTCCGCCAACCGCGACATCGCGGTAGGCTGCGCCAAACACACGCCACACGTCTACGCCCCAGTGCAGCTCGAAATCTTTGTCTTCGGTCGAGATGATGGCGTCACGCAGCACCGCCGGAAACTCGTCGTACTTGTCGATGACGCGCCGTTGCAGCGCAAACTGTCCAATCACCCGGTTCTGGTCGTCATAAAGCTCCGTAATGGTGCTGGGCCGGAATTTCTCCAGCTCCGTAACCTGAGGAAGGTCGGTGGAAAACACCAGCAACATGCCGGAGAGCGCCCCGGCCGCTGCGGCTACGACGATCAAGATCACGAACAGAAAACTGCCAACGAGTTTCCGCCCGGTTCCGGCATCGGGTGCGGGTTTACTTATGGCGGCGGGCTCTTCGACATCGCGTTTCATACGGGGAAAGGTGGGTTAAAGGCAGGTTAAGGATAGCACCGGCGACGCCGCCCGCCTGTTGTTGAACTAGCGCCCTTTGCTTCGAAACGACGTGCGTGGTCATCGAATGTTAGTGATACTTTCAAGTTAGAGTCGTTATGGTCACCAACGTCCTTTATCTGGGCCGCGTCGTCTACGGCACCGCGCTCGAACTGCAACGCACTCTGCTGGAGATGCGCAAGTCCGCTCGCATCGAAAACACACTGCTGCTGCTGGAGCACCCGCCGGTCATCACCTTGGGACGCAATGCCCGCCTGGCCAACGTGCTCGCGCCGCCGGAGTTCCTTGCCCGGCAAGGCATTGAGTTGTTCGACATCGATCGCGGCGGTGACGTGACCTATCACGGACCGGGACAACTGATCGCCTATCCGATCGTCGACCTGCGTAGCTTCGAGCCAAAGGTCGGTGCGGTCGATTACATTCGCCGACTCGAGGAAGTGCTGATACGCACCTGCAGCGACTTCGGCGTCGGCACGCATCGTATCAAGGGACTGACCGGTGTCTGGACCTACGCGCTTCCCGACAAGCCGGAAGCCAAAATCGCCGCCATCGGCGTCCACATCTCGCGTTCGGTCACTACCCACGGCTTCGCCTTGAACGTCTCCACCGATCTCGACTCGTTCTCACTCATCGTTCCTTGCGGCATTGCCGGCAGGCCAGTCACTTCGTTGGAGCACGAGTCGCACAAGCAGGCCCCGCTCGAGGAGGTCGCAACTTCCGCATCCAGAAACTTCGGCCGCGTCTTTCAGACGCAGATGCTCTGGCTGGAGTCGCTCGAAGACCTCCTTCCGCAAGCGGCCGTCGCCACTCCAAAGCAAACGACAGACGACGGGGCCAATCAGGACACACCAGCACGCCCTCCGAAAGAACTGCGCAACCTGCTGGGCGATGGGACGGAACTTGGGTAAGACCTCTCACAACTTGCTGGCTTCTCCGATAGAATCGCCTGTTTCATGTTTCGGAGGCCTAATGCCCGCTCTAACCGGTTTGATCCTCGCTCTTATCTTTTTTGCCCTTCCCGCCGCTTCCCAGACCAAACTCTCCCCCAAATGGGAGGAACTCACTGCCCCCGACTTCGTACAAGCGGTTCACCAATCGCAGGGCGTCTGCGTCCTTCCCATCGGCATCATCGAGAAGCATGGCCCGCACCTGCCACTCGGCACCGACCTCCTCGATGTCCGCTTCGCTGTGATGAACGCCGTCGCGCAGGAGTATGCGGTTGTCTTTCCCGAGTACTATTTCGGCCAGATCTTCGAAGCGCAGCAAGAACCTGGCACTGTCGCCTACAGTCTCGGCACGCAGCTCACGCTACTCCAGGAGACCGTCAAGGAGATGGCACGCAACGGCTGCAAGAAAATCCTCATCGTCAACGGCCATGGAGGCAACGAGAGTCTCCTGCCCTTGTTTGCGCAGGCCCAACTTGCCACTCCGCGCGATTACGTCGTCTACGTCTTCGGCCTTCCGCGTGAAAACGTTGCCGGACGCCCGACGCTCAAGACCCCCAAGAACGACATGCATGCCGGCGAGAGCGAAACCTCGCACATGCTGATTGCCCGGCCCGACCTGGTGCACATAGACCGCGCCGACAGCGAATCCGGCGCCGATCAGAACCGGCTGCAGCTGCCCGAGAACGTGTACACCGGCATCTGGTGGTACGCCAAATTTCCTGATCACTACTCAGGAGTAGGATCGGCGGCCACCAAGCAATTGGGCGAGTTTGACCAAAAAACGTGGTCAAGCCAGATCGCCGAAGCCATCAAGGGCGTCAAGGCCGATCAGCAAGCGCTGAAACTGCAGAACGAGTTCTTCGAGAAAACGCAACACCCGCTCGACACCAAACAGTAGTGGACAGTGGTTAACGAATCGCGGATAGACGCGGGAAATGGTCTCTGCTTGCAAGTGATTCTGTGAGCCGTTTATTGTACCCGTGCACCATATGCCCAAAAAGAAGCATACGAAGAAGCCGCAACCGAGAACCACTCAGCGCAAAACCTCGCCAACCCCCGGGACCAAGCCTGCTGTTACAGCAACGCGTTCGACCGGGGAGGTTGCCTCGCACTCGCTTCGCACCTACTCCATCCCCGACTACCGCCTCGAGCGTCCCGAATTCCGCGTCTACCAGTCGGGCGAAGGCTCCAACCTCGAGTACAAAATCGAAGGCGACCTGAGCGCCGCGGCCCCCCCGATTCGCGAATCGAAATACCTCTCGCGCGAGCAATGCCTGGCCCTCTATCGCTGGATGCTGCTCAACCGTCGCATGGAAACCATCCTCGAAAACCTCTACAAACAGAGCATGGTTGTTGGCGGTGTGTACTTCGGCCTTGGCCAGGAGGGCTGCTCATGCGCCTCGGCGTTCGCACTGCGCGACGACGACTGGCTCGGTCCGATGATCCGCAACCAGGGATCGGTGCTGGTGCGCGGCTTCGCCCCGCGCGACATCATGCGGCAATACATGGCGAAAGCCGACTCGCCCACCTTTGGCCGCGACGCCTCCTCGCACTTCGGCGACCGCGAGCTCCGCCATGTCTGCGCGCCTATCTCGATGCTGGGCGAGTTGATCGGCATCATGGCCGGCGTCTGCCTCGGCGCGCGCCTGCAAGGCAAGAACATTGTTGGGCTCACCTACATTGGCGATGGCGGACAGTCCACCGGTGTTACCTACGAGAGTCTAAACTTCGCTGCCGTGCAGAAGCTCGGCCTCGTCCTAATTGTCGAGAACAATCTCTGGGGATACTCGACCCCAAGTGACATGCAGTTCCGCGTCAAGGACCTTGCCGAGCGGGCGATCGCCTATGGAATCCCCGGCGTGATCGTCGATGGCACCGATCCCTGCCAGGTGTACGACGCGACTCACGAGGCCAGCGAGCGCGCCCGTCGCGGCGAAGGCCCGACCCTCATCGAAGCCAAGATGATGCGCATGAAAGGCCACGCCATCCACGATGCCGCGCATTATGTCCCTGTAAAGCTGTTCGACTATTGGCGAGCCCGCGATCCCATCGCGCGCTTCGAAAACTACCTGATTAAGAAAGATTGGCTCACCGGGGATGAGGACAAGGCCCTGATCGAAGAAGTCGAACGCGAGTTGGAAGCCGAACGCGGAGCGGCAGTCGCATCGCCCATGCCCGATCCCGAGTCCGACAAAGCGCATCAGGGAGTGTATTGCGATGCCGCATGCCACGAGATCGAGCCGTTATACGGACCGGTCAAAGTTGCGGTTCGTGGAAAAGCTTTGGCCGGGCTCAAGCGCACAGAATCAGCGGTGCATTTGAAATGAGGTCGTCGTCGCAACCCACATTCGCCACCGCGCGCATCGCCGTCAACCAAGTGGAACCTATCTCGCCGGGGTTCATGCGTACTGAATGAAGACTTTCTACACATCTATCCTCCTGCTGGCTCTGGTTGCGACGGCGCTCGCTGACCTTCCGTTCAAGAAGAAGCCGCAGGATTTCACCACGCATGTACCTGCTGATGTTGCCAACACGCTGCGCAGCGGGACGCCCGTGCAGCGCAACGATCTGGCCCTGGAACTCGGGATCCTCGCGCCCAACCCATCTGGAGCGGCGAAATCGAGTGCTCCGTGCGTGGACTTCCACCATGTCGAGGAGCGGCCCGTGACGCTGCGCGCCGGAGCTGCGAACGTCGTGCTGGTGGCGGATTCCACCGAATGCGACTCTCTCTACCTTGTTGTATTCGACAAGGCGCCCAAGTCCGCATGGCGGCACGTGCAAACAGTTCGTCTACCGTCACGCGTGCAACGCCCGGAAATCACTTTTACCGAGTTGGTCCAGTCCGGCGTGTCTGAGATTAGCGTTCACCACGAGACCAGCCACGATAGCGGCAGCGTCCAACAAGAAAACTTCGTGGTCTTGAAGATGCAGCACGACCGGGTTGAAGTGGTGCTCGATACCACGGAGCACAGCGAACTCACGCTCACCAACCGCACGGCGGCTGAGTCCGATAACCTGCAACAGACGCAGACCTCGACGTTCTCTCTGCTGAAGTCGCCACCCAACTCGGCAGCGATGTTTCGCATCTTCGAAAAACAAGTCGCGACCGACAACAAGACCACCATCACACGCGATCTTGTCTGGACATGGGACCCGGAACTGGAACGCTTTCGCTCGTCCCCAATCGATGGCGGCGACGTGAGACCCGTGCCTCCTCCGGCGAAGAAACCGGCAGCGACAACCCCGGCTACGCAGAAACCCGCTGATAAGTCCGTCCCGCCGCTAACCAAGCCGAAGTAACGCAGCGTTGCAGGGTAGAATCGTCAATCGGACCGGTATAGGACCTACATGGCACCAGTCACCTACCTCGAAGCAATCCGCCAGGGCATCTTGGAAGAGATGGAGCGCGACCCCGCCGTTTTCTGCATCGGCGAAGATATCGGTATCTACGGAGGCGCCTTCAAGGTCACCGAAGGCCTGATCGACCGCTTCGGCCCCGCGCGCGTTGTGGATACACCCATCTCCGAAATGGCTATCGTCAACGCCAGCTTCGGCGCGGCACTCACTGGCATGCGCCCTGTGGCCGAATTTCAGTTTATGGACTTCATCAGTTGCGCCTTCAACCAGATCGTTAATTTGCTGGCGAAAGCGCACTACCGCTGGGGTGCGCCCGTTCCCGTGGTGTTGCGTGGCCCTTCGGGTGGAGGAGTTCACGGCGGCCCGTTCCACTCGCAGAACCCCGAAACTTATTTCGCGCATACGCCGGGGCTGAAGGTCGTTTGTCCCGCCACGGCCTACGACGCCAAGGGTCTGATCAAGTCAGCCATCCGCGACAACAATCCCGTTCTCTTCTTCGAGCACAAATTCCTATACCGGCGCATTAAGGAAGAACTCCCCGCCGAGGATTACACGGTCCCGATTGGCAAAGCGCGCGTGATGCGAGAAGGCCATGATGTCAGCGTGATCAGTTACGCCGCCATGGTCTACGTTGCACTGGAGGCCGCGGAAATCCTCGCCAAGGACGGCATCGAGCTCGAGGTCGTCGATCTCCGTACTGTATTGCCGCTCGATCGCGACGCAATCCGCGACACGGTTCAAAAGACGAACCGCGCCATCGTCCTGCACGAAGACACCATGACCGGCGGCATTGCCGGCGAGGTGGCGGCCATCATCAACGAAGAGTGCTTCGACGCTCTCGACGCCCCCATCGCAAGAATTGCCTCAGCTGATACGCCCGTGCCATTTTCGCCGCCGCTGGAGGCGGCGTTTCTGCCCAAGGTCGAGGATGTGGTTCGGGAGGCACGCCGGCTGAAGCGTTACTAGGCGTCGCCCTTCGCCGCCTCGAACGTCTAGGCGAAACGTCGCTTTTCTTAACGCTTTGCGATTTGGGAGTGATTTAATCTAGGAAACTGGCTTTTCCAACATCTCAGATATTGCAAGGAGAAACATGCGCGGTTTTCTTCTGGGCGTAATCGTCACACTGCTAGTGGTCTTTGGCGGCGCCTACTGGTACGTCACTACCGGACACTTTGATACTCGTGCGATCCCCAACGGGCCCGGCAGCTTCGAGCGCCGCACCGCCAACCAGTCTATCGATGAATGGGTCGACGGTCACGCTCCCAAGCAGGACAACCCCTTCAAGCCCACCACCGAGAACCTCATGGACGGCTCTATGGTATACGACAAGCATTGTGCCCTCTGCCATGGCAGCCTGAAAGAGCCGATCTCGCCGCTAAAGAACAAGTTCTACCCACCCGTGCCGCAGCTCATGAACCACACGCCCGATGACCCGGACGCGAATCTTTACTATGTGGCCAAGTACGGCACCAAACTGACCGGCATGCCCGGCTGGGACGGCGTCCTCTCCGACGATGACATCTGGAAGGCCGTGCTCTTCATCAAGAACTCTGCCCAGATGAAAGACACCTCGCAGCCACCAGCGAAGTGATATTTTGACCGAGTGGGGAAGCCTGTGGCCTATTGGGTGACTTAGTCACCGCTTTCATAAATACACGCACGTATTATGAGGCTTGAAATATGCGCTAACGTATGGCATCTTGAGGCGGGGGACGCTCTGTATGCCACGTTCAAGCCCATACTCTATAAGGCTATCCGCGCAAGAAAAACGCGAACTGCTCCGCCGAGCCGCAAAGTATACGTTACCGTATTTTGAGGTTCTGCGAGCCAGGATGGTGCTTCTTGCTGCCGATGGTCTTTCCAATGATCAGATCGCCGCTCGCCTTGACACTCGTCGCGAAGTCGTCAGCATGTGGCGAAAGCGGTTCTTCGAAGAACGACTGGCCGGACTGGACGAGCGCTCCCGCCCGGGTCGTCCCCCGGTTTTTCCCCCCAGAGCTGGTCGTTCAGGTTAAGGCGCTGGCTTGCGAGCTACCAGCCACCCATGGCGTTCCTCTCTCCCACTGGAACACCCCTGACATTGCTCGTCAGGTCTGCCATGCCGGTTTGGTTGCCACCATCTCAGGAAGTACCATTTGGCGGTGGCTCCATGAAGACGCCATTCGCCCTTGGTACCACCGCAGTTGGATCTTTCCCCGGGACCCCGCTTTCGCCGTCAAGGCCAACCGAATTTTGGATCTGTATGAGCGCTGCTGGGAAGCCAAACCCCTCAAAAGTGATGAATTCGTCATCTCCGCCGACGAGAAGACCAGCATCCAGGCCCGGCGGCGCAAGCATCCAACTTTGCCTGCAGCGTCGAAGCGCCCGATGCGCGTCGAACATGAGTATGGTCGTTGCGGAGCCTGGGCCTATCTCGCAGCTCTCGACGTTCATCGTGCCCGTGTCTTTGGCCGCTGCGAAACAACCACTGGTATCGCACCCTTTGATCGCCTGGTGGAGCAAGTCATGACTCGCCCTCCCTACAACGACGCCCGGCGTGTCTTTTGGATCGTTGACAATGGGAGTTCGCACCGTGGCCCGACTTCCGTCGCCAGGCTCAAGCGCCAGTTCCCGCGCTTGACCCTCGTTCATGGTCCAGTCCATGCCAGTTGGCTCAATCAGGTCGAGATCTACTTCTCCATCGTGCAGCGTAAAGTCCTTACCCCTAACGACTTCACCGGCCTCGACCAACTGGCGGAACGCCTGCTCGACTTCCAATACTACCCGGAAACCTCATGGTGGCCCGTGGCGGGATGAGCCGGGATTGCGTGTGATTAAGAGCTGGGACGGTTATTTTGGTCAACAGTTCTCCCTCTCCGTTTCTGGAGGGTTGCGTTGGCCGCGACGCGTCGGGGTTGATGGTTCTGGGTTTAGGCTGCGGGCACCAGTTGCATGCCGAGGCTGCGGGCTTTGCGCTGCAGGCTGGCGAGGTCACGTTGCTGGCGGCGCTGCTCAAATTCCACGGTGCCGCGGTCGATCCAAACCTGTCCCTTGGTAACCAGTCGATAGTACAAGCAGGCCAAGACGCGAGCCATCGCCTTGACCGCTCTCAGTCCCCCCAACTTGGCGCGAAAGTATCGGTACCTGGCCCCCAAATAGCTCTGACTGCGTACCAGCGACTGCGCCGCCATGCGAAAAGCATTGCCGACTCGATTGGTGCGGTATTCCCGCCGGTGACGAATGACTTTGCCCCCACTGATGTCGCGCTTGGGTGCCAGGTTCAGCCAGGAGCACCATCGCGCGGCGGTCTTCCAAGCGCTCAGATCGGGTCCCACTTCAGCCAGCACGGTTTGTATCGTCATCACGTCGATGCCGTCGATGCGGGTGGCGTCGACTCCCAGAATGCGCTCCAGTTCCGCTGCCAGATCGAAGTCCGGCTGGTTGCCTTTGGGCTTGCGCGGACGGCGTTTTTTGCCCGTCTCAGCGGCCGCTGCCGGCTGGCTCCCCGCCGGCGTTGTGGGAAGCGCTTCCCGGGTAGGCAGTGCGGCCATGTACGACTGCAGCTGAGTGTCACAGGCGGCCATTTGTTTCTGGTAGAAATCGTAAGCGTCGACGGCTTGCTGCAATTCGAACAAGACGTCCTGCTTCCAGTTCCCTTGCAGGCTGTGCATGATCTCTTCTTCCGTGGCTTGAATGCGCGGGTCGCGCAAGGCGGCTAATTTTCGCGGGTCGCGTTGCCCGCTCAGCAGAGCGCGAATGATGGCCTGCCCGGTCACCCCGCTGAGATCGCTGATGGCATTGTGCAATTGCACGTTCATCTCGATCAGCGCCTTCTGCATATGCTGGATGCAGCGCCCGGCATCCTTGACGTGCTGATCCCGCAGCCGCCATACCGTGCGCACCGCGTGGATCTCGGGCGCCGGCAGAAAGCAACTGCGCAGCAGACCATAGGTGTGCAGCTTCAGCAGCCACTGACATTCTTGTACGTCACTCTTGCGCCCAGGCACACTCTTGGTGCCACGGGCATCGACGAGATTGACTTCCAAGCCGTGGCGCTCGAGCACATCATGCACGGCAATCCAATACACCCCAGTGGATTGCATCACGACGGTCTCCACTCCACAGCTTTTCAACCACTGCGCCATCTCTTCCAGGGCTGCGGTCCAGGATCCGAACTCGCGTACCGGTCGTGCATCCCGTCCCGGCGGTACCGCCACGTAGTGGCTTTCGTTGCCCACGTCAATACCGGCGGCATGGGGATGGATAATCTCCAGTCCCGGATCGGCGGAGTTCAAACGACGCTCCACTTCTCTGCGTTCCTTACGATTCCATTGCAACTTTCCGTTGCGTAGTCGCTCAAAGGTGGATTGCTTACGCTTGGCCATGACATACTCTCCTTATTGTTTAAGTTGGCCAAGCTCGGCTCGGTTGGCGATTACGAAACAGGCTACCCGGCGGGGTCGAGCTGGCCTTTTGCAAGGCCAAGTCGCCACCAAACAATGGACCGCAACAACCGAAGTCAGACTCTCTGACGGGCACGAAGGCACCAAGATACTAAACGACCATAGCTGTCGGGCTTGGCTCCGCTAAGTCTGCAATGGTTCGTGCTGCTGCTGCAAGTTTCCGACACTATGGACCCGCAGCAGGCGGGCCGGAAACTCTCTGGAAACTTCATGCTGGCCCGTGGCGGGATGAGCGGGGATTGCGTTTGATTAAGAGCTGGGACGGTTATTTTGGTCAACAGTTCTCCCTCTCCGTTTCTGGAGTGCGGTGTTGGCCGCGAAGCTCGCTGGTTGATCGTTCTGGGTTTACGCTGCCGGCACCAGTTGCATGCCGAGGCTGCGGGCTTTGCGCTGCAGGCTGGCGAGGTCACGTTGCTGGCGGCGCTGCTCAAATTCCACGGTGCCGCGGTCGATCCAAACCTGTCCCTTGGTAACCAGTCGATAGTACAAGCAGGCCAAGACGCGAGCCATCGCCTTGACCGCTCTCAGTCCCCCCAACTTGGCGCGAAAGTATCGGTACCTGGCCCCCAAATAGCTCTGACTGCGTACCAGCGACTGCGCCGCCATGCGAAAAGCATTGCCGACTCGATTGGTGCGGTATTCCCGCCGGTGACGAATGACTTTGCCCCCACTGATGTCGCGCTTGGGTGCCAGGTTCAGCCAGGAGCACCATCGCGCGGCGGTCTTCCAAGCGCTCAGATCGGGCCCCACTTCAGCCAGCACGGTTTGTATCGTCATCACGTCGATGCCGTCGATGCGGGTGGCGTCGACTCCCAGAATGCGCTCCAGTTCCGCTGCCAGATCGAAGTCCGGCTGGTTGCCTTTGGGCTTGCGCGGACGGCGTTTTTTGCCCGTCTCAGCGGTCGCTGCCGGCTGGCTCCCCGCCGGCGTTGTGGGAAGCGCTTCCCGGGTAGGCAGTGCGGCCATGTACGACTGCAGCTGAGTGTCACAGGCGGCCATTTGTTTCTGGTAGAAATCGTAAGCGTCGACGGCTTGCTGCAATTCGAACAAGACGTCCTGCTTCCAGTTCCCTTGCAGGCTGTGCAGGATCTCTTCTTCCGTGGCTTGAATGCGCCGGTCGCGCAAGGCGGCTAATTTTCGCGGGTCGCGTTGGCCGCTCAGCAGAGCGCGAATGATGGCCTGCCCGGTCACCCCGCTGAGATCGCTGATGGCATTGTGCAATTGCACGTTCATCTCGATCAGCGCCTTCTGCATATGCTGGATGCAGCGCCCGGCATCCTTGACGTGCTGATCCCGCAGCCGCCATACCGTGCGCACCGCGTGGATCTCGGGCGCCGGCAGAAAGCAACTCCGCAGCAGACCATAGGTGTGCAGCTTCAGCAGCCACTGACATTCTTGTACGTCACTCTTGCGCCCAGGCACACTCTTGGTGCCACGGGCATCGACCAGATTGACTTCCAAGCCGTGGCGCTCGAGCACATCATGCACGGCAATCCAATACACCCCAGTGGATTGCATCACGACGGTCTCCACTCCACAGCTTTTCAACCACTGCGCCATCTCTTCCAGGGCTGCGGTCCAGGATCCGAACTCGCGTACCGGTCGTGCATCCCGTCCCGGCGGTACCGCCACGTAGTGGCTTTCGTTGCCCACGTCAATACCGGCGGCATGGGGATGGATAATCTCCAGTCCCGGATCGGCGGAGTTCAAACGACGCTCCACTTCTCTGCGCTCCTTACGATTCCATTGCAACTTTCCGTTGCGTAGTCGCTCGAAGGTGGATTGCTTACGCTTGGCCATGACATACTCCTCCTTATTGTTGAATTGGCCAAGCTCGGCTCGGTTGGCGATTACGAAACAGGCTCCCCGGCGGGGTCGAGCTTGGCCTTTTGCAAGGCCAACTCGCCACCAAACAATGGACCGCAACAACCGAAGTCAGACTACTCTGACGGGCACGAAGGCACCAAGATACTAAACGACCATAGCTGTCGAGCTTGGCTCCGCTGAGTCTGCAATAGTTCGTGCCGTCGCTGCAAGTTTCCCGACACTATGGACCCGCAGCAGGCGGGCCGGAAACTACTGGGAGGCAACGGCCAGGCCCTTCGAATGGAAGTTCACCAAAGCTGACCTCGCCACCCTTCTCGCCAAGCTCTCGGCCCACGAAAAGGTGGCTGCTTGAGAACGCCGAAAATACGTTAGTGAACTTCTGAACTGGAGTACTTAGGTACCGCTTCGCATCTGGCCAGTGTGAGCGTGATTGCGGAGCGCTTATCCCGCAACTCGCACCGAGGTTGCGGGTTGAGGCTAGACGAAGATTTCGGCCGCGGACCGGGATCGCTTCGGCACCGGATGGACCGGCGGAGACAGAGGGTATGTTGGCCGTACGCCGAAACAGCAGCCTGCAGCGGCTCCGAATAGGTCCACTTTTTCGGCGAGCCCGGTTGCTCCAGCGAGAGGGAACATGAGACCCCGAACGTACCGGTACGCATCGCGCACTTCGACGATTTCTCGTCTGCTGCTTGGTTCATCCCAAGCCTTCTCACCCAATAAGGGATCCGCCGCAAGTGTGGCGCAAGTATTTAGAAGCACGGTCGCTCTGGCAATGGCGCTGCTTCTGTTGCCGCTGGGACAGGGAGAGTTGTTCGCTCAGCAAGCGCAACCACCCGGCACCGCATCGTCGCCGAACGAACCCTATAGCGGACAGTACCCGCCGGATCAGCAATCGGGCTATGGACAGCAGCCTGACACGCAAAAGCCTTATTATTCGTCCTCGGACCAGATGTCTCCGCAGCAGGAAGGCCGGCCGCCGCAGCCGCTCAATGCGGAGCAACTGGACCAATTGGTGGCTCCAATCGCGCTGTATCCTGACAACCTGGTGGCGCAGGTACTGACCGCGGCCACATTTCCCGAGCAGGTGGTGGACGCTGATCAGTGGCGGCAATCGCAGAGTTATGCGTCTCCCTACCAGATTGCAGCCGGAGCCGACAGGCAAACCTGGGATCCCAGCGTCAAGGCGTTAACAGCGTTTCCGCAGGTGTTGGCGCAGATGCACCGGAACCTGCCCTGGACTAGTGATCTGGGCAACGCCTATTACAACCAACCGGCGGACATACTGGAGGCGGTACAGGTTATGCGCCAGCGTGCCCAGGCTGCCGGAAACCTGCAAAGCACTCCACAGATGGCAGTGAGTTACGCTCAAGGCAACATTCAGTTGGCCCCGGTCAATCCGCAGGTAGTGTATGTACCGGTCTATAATCCGTGGGGTGTCTACGGACAATCCGTCTCGCCTTATCCTGGGTTTTCACTGCTTGGCGCCTTAGGGTCATTTCTTGGCTCCGCGCCGCTGAGATTTGGTCTGGGGATCGCGATGACGGCATTCAGCGGCACGCCCTGGGGCTGGCTGGCATGGGGCCTGAGTTGGTTGACCCAGTCCGTGCTCTTTAATCACTCGAATTATTATTCCAATAGCAACACGGTGGCCGATTGGGGCTTTCCGTATGGTGGCCTGCGCGCCGCCTCGGCAATGGCCGCCAGGTTCCCGCACAGCTTTAACCAGTCAACCAACAGCTATGGCCGACCAGGCAGTGGATACAACGAGCCACGTTCACAGATGACATACGTGCCCGACAGCTACGGTCGACCAGGCAGCGGATACAGCGTGACAGGCTCGCGAACATACGTGCATCGGCCGCCCGACACCTTCGGCCGCCCAAGCGGCGGATACAACGCGCCAGGCTCGCAGACATACGTGCATCGGCCGCCCGAGACCTACGGTCGGCCAAGCAGCGGATACAGGGCGCCACCTGAACAGGGACTGGTCCCTAAGCCGCCGGACAGCTATGCGAGCAACCGGCTTGGAGTCGGCACCAGCCGGGGTTACCAGACGCCGGGCAGCGGCTACCCCCGATCGCCCTTGGAGGCCCATAACCGCATCCAGCCACCGGCAAGTAACCCGCGGCAGCCCGCCTACCGCACGCCCAAAGCAGGCTCTCAGCGGAGCGATGTCAGGGCACGGTCTAACCAGGCCTTTGTGGGCAAAGGCTTTGCGGGATCTCCCGGCAAGCCACCCCGCTCGGGAGGCTTCCGTCCGTTTGGCGGCGGGCATGCGCCGAAGAGCTTCAGCGGCGGGAAGAATTTTAGCAGTGGGCACTCGGGCGGGGGCGGCCATTTTGGCGGCAACTCGAGCAACAAACATCACCATTGAGACGGCGGCGGGTTCCCTGAGATATTGTCCCCTCGGGGACTTCCGCACTGTACGGATAGTGCTCTGGCCGACTCCAGGCAGCGAGCCCGGTGCCCAGTCTCTCGGCACTTTCCGTAAGGTGGAATTGCGGAAATCGAATCGTAACGGAACCAAAATTACTCCGATCGCAGCGCTCGGACCGGGTCGGTCTGCGTCGCGCGCCACGCCGGAACCAGGCTGGCTGCCAGCGCAGCGACGATCATCACCGCGAATGCCAGCGCGAAAGAGAGGGGATCGCGCGGACTCACTTTATAGAGCAGATAGCCCAGCAGCCGTGTCAAAAGTAGCGCCGCAGCTGCGCCACCAGCGACCCCACCCGCGGTCAAGGCGACGCCTCGCGACATCACCAGCCGCAATAAATGAGACGGCGCTGCGCCTAGCGCCATCCGCAACCCTAATTCGCGCGTACTCTGCGACACCGCATACGACATCACGCCGTAGAGCCCGATGGCAGCCAGCAACAACGCTATTCCTCCGAAGCCACTCAGCAGTGTGACCGCGATATGTTGCGAAGAAGTCGAGCGGTCGATCTGTTCCCGCATGGTGAGCACTTCGTAAGGCGCCAGGTCCGGGTCCAGCGCGTGCACCTCGAGGATCAACTGCGGCGCCATGGTCTCAGGGCCCTGTTGCGTGCGAACAAACAATCCCACTTGCGTTGAGGGATTCTGGCGCAGAGGAACATAGAAAAACGGCTTGTCAGTCTCCAGCAGGTTGGCATATTTCGCCGTCTTCACGACCCCGACCACCTCCATCCAGCGGTCCTTCACCTTGAGCCGCTTCCCGACCGGATTCTCGCCACGCCAATACTTCACAACCATGGTCTCGTTCACGACCGCGACCAGCGGAGCATTCTCATCGTCCGCCCGGGTGAAATCGCGGCCCGACACAAACGGGATTCCCAGGGTCTGAAAATACGCAGGACTAATTTCGTTGTATTCCACCGTCGGCTGCTGGTCGGGCGGAGCCTCGTAACCATCCACGGCGATGGGAGCCGAAGAATAGGTCCGATAGCTGAACGGAGAGATGCGCCCATAGGCCGCCGACTCAACGCCGCTGAGTGACTGAACACGGTCCATCAATTGGTTCTCGAAATCCCTTGCCCGCGGTGCGTCGTACCCTGCCGCAAACAAATTGACCGCGGTCAGCACCACCCCTTGCGTCGAGAAACCTGGGCTCGCGGTTTGAATACGCCGCAGGCTCTGGATCAGCAGGCCGGTTGCAACCAGCAAAATGAAGCTGAGGGCTACCTGTAGCAGAACCAGGGTGGAACGGATCCACGAACCTTGGCGAGCCCCTACCACGCTGCCGGATTCGGACTTCAACGCTGCCGGCAAGATCAACTTTGCTGGACTGAATCGCGGGAACCAGGCCGAAAAACAACGTCGAGATCAGGCATACGGCTGCGCTCAAAGCGAGCACCCGCCAGTCGATGTCTCCAGATATGCGCATTTGGACGCCGCGCGGGGGGATGATCCGAACCAGAGCGTTGCGGCACCAGTTTGCCACCAGCAGTCCACCGGCGGCGGCCAAGGTAGAGAGAATTAGTCCTTCGGTGAGAAGTTGCTTCAGCAGCCGCCGTCGGTCCGCTCCAATCGCCAGCCGAATCGTCATCTCCTGCCGCCGCGCGAACGATCGTACCAGCATCAGATTGCCGACGTTGGCGCACGCGATCAGAAGCACGAAGAACACAACGGCGAGCGCAACTCCCAGCGTGGGAAGCAGAACCCCTGCATTGTTGAACGGGGATTGCCACAACGGCACCAGCTTTATGCCGCGGCCGCGGTTAGTTTCTGGATACGCAACTTCTAACCGGCTGGCAACACCTTCCATCTCCGCCTGGGCCTGCGCGGCCGTCACACCGGGCTTGAGCCGTACGAAGCCTTCGATCCAGCGCGCGCCGCGGTCCTCCAGTTTGTAGCCTGTGGAATCGAACCTGTCCTGCATGGAAGCCGGAACCCAGAACTGAAACGGATAGCCTACGAACGTCCCGTAAAATCCCTCGGGCGTAACACCAACAATGGTGTGCGGCTGGCCATTGAGCATCTGCGTCTTCCCGATGATCGTCGGATCACCGCGGAAGCGGTCCTGCCACAGCTGGTAGCTAATTACCACCACCGGATGAGCGTTGCGTCCCGAGTCTTCGTCGGGTATGAAACCTCGCCCCAGCACGGACGAACTCCCATCGCGTCAAAGTAGTTGGCCGACACGATGCTTCCCGTCGTGCGTTCAGCCCGGTCGCCGATGCTCAGTGTGGTGCCAACAATCTTCTCCGCGACAACCGCATCCACCAGCGTGCAGCTCTTCTGAAAGTCGAGGAAGTCGGGCCAGGAAATTTCATCGAAGCCCGGCGTGCCGCGAGCCGTGCCCGCCAGCACCATCAACCGTTCCTGGTGCACTACCCCTGGGTACGGCCGGAACAGTACCCCTTCGACCCAACTGAAAACCGCGGCGTTCGCGCCGATGCCCACCGTTAGACAGAGGATTGCTAGCACCGTAAAGCCCGGGCTGCGCATCAGCATGCGGAAACCGAAGCGAAGGTCTTGCTGCATGTGCTCGATAAAACCACTTCCACGCATGTCGCGGCACTCCTGCTTGAATTGCTCGACCCCGCCTACCGACCGCAGTGCCGCGTACCGGGCCTCCTGCGGCTCTACTCCCTGAGCAATGTACTCGTCGATCTGACACTGCAGATGAAACTGGAATTCATCGCTGACCTCAGTGTCGGCCCGTTGCTTGCGAAACAACGAGCCCCCACGGACGCGCAATTTGTGAAACAGGCGCATGCAGAACTCGCTCCCTTAGGTGGTTTCCAGCACCAGGTCGATAGCGCCCGACAGGCGGTTCCACTGCGCCTCTTGCTGCCGCAGGGACTGAACTCCGTCTCGCGTCAGCGAGTAAAACTTGGCGCGCCGGTTGTTTTCTGATTCGCCCCATTTGGATTGAATCCATCCCTGCTGTTCTAGTCGGTATAGCGCCGGGTAGAGCGCTCCCTGGTTAACCTGCAACACTTCTTTCGAAACCTGCCTTATGCGCTGGGCGATTCCCCAGCCATGCGTGGGCTGCAGCACCAGCGTCTTCAAGATCAAGAGATCGAGCGTGCCCTGCACCAAGTCTGTCGGTTTTCCCATCTCACCCTCATGTCAATAAATGACAAGACGATTAGCTTAGACTCCTGTCAACGGTCAAGGGAAGCCAGACACCAATCAGCGGTTTCGCAAACCCATTGGTGAGCGGGAGATTTAGGTTCATAAGAAAGGGCTTGAGCCGAGTAAGCGTGTTGGGCGAGTTTTGCAAACGGGGCGGAGTCGAAAAAGATCTTAGCGAGACGGTGTGGTAAGCAGGCCGAGGAATACCGGTGTAGGCACGCGTAAGGAGAGCGCGCAGCAGCAATCGTGAATGGGAGTTCGCACCACGCCGATGGAACCAAGCGCAGCGGTCAGGTGGAGTTGAAGCTGGAGGACGGCATCAGGAACTGGTACCCAATCCGCCGAGCCAAGTCGCGGAAGCCGAAACCGGGTTGGCGAAAATGACTGCGTACCTGACGATGGTAGAAGACCTGGGTAAGGGTGAAGGCCAGGACGCGAATCATCGTCAGAACGAGCAGGGCCTTCTCATAACCCTGGTGCAAAGAGGGCTGCTTGAGGGAACCGTCGGTGGTGATGGTCTGAAAGACGTCAGCGTCGATCTGCCAGCGACTGCGGCCCAACTGCGAGAGAAACAGGGGCGGAATCGAGCCCAGTTCCAGGTTGCTGGCATAGAAGTTGGTACTTTGTTCGATCACCGTTGCTTTGACAATGCGCTTGGGCTCGGTGGAATCACGCTGCACTCGCTGGCGATTGCGGGGGTGGCGGCGCAGGGTTTTCACAACGTGGATGTTGCGGTCGGCCACCGGCCAGTCCAAGTGGGGCGCGTACCAGAGTTGGAGTTCGTCGGACTGATCGGCGGCGGCTGGGTAGGGGGCTTGGGCGGCGGTGAGGCGCTTCGGCCAGCAGGTCGGGTTGATTTTCTTTCGGGGTCATGACCCAGCTCAGGCCCAGGGCTTGGAGGGCACTTACGAAGGGGGTTTGCAGATAGATGGCATCGGCTACCAGCACATCCAGAAAGCGGCGCCCCAGACGCTCGACTAGCTGTTGCAGTAGCGCCAGCGAGCAGGCGACCTCGGTCTCGCCGTTCTTCTGAAAACGAATGCCCAGGGGGATGGGAAAGTCGCTGCTGACGATGGTGAGCAGACAGAGGCGGTGATAGTACTGGATATCTTGGCGCAACTCCCCCTCTACCTTATGTTCCACCTTACGTTCCATGCAGTCGGGACAGCAGCGGACGTAGGAGTTGCAGATTTCGATACCGTCGATGGCGGCGACTACCAAACCCCGTGACCAAGTTGAGGCCAACACCCCATTGCGTTTCAGCTGCCGGGCGATGGCGCAACCCAGGTCGAAAATGGCGGCGGGGTCTTGCCGCTCCAAGCCATAGCCCATCGCATCCTCGCTGATGGCACCGATGCGCGAGCGAAGCACGCCTTTCTCGACACTCGGTCTCGATGCGGTGGAGGGGACCGCATTGGCAAGCGCTGCCCAGGAAGACGGCATCAAAGATGGTTTTTGGCGGGGATGCGGGCAAAGTCGCGGCCATCGGGCAGGGCCTGAACCCGATGCGAGAAGTCGAACAGCTTATCGAGCCAGACTTCCAGTTGATGTCGGCCCAAGCTTGGGGGTGCCTACCCTTTCTCCCGCCCGGGTTTCGGTTGCAGGCGTTGCAGCAGGCGGCGCAGATTGATTCCACCAATGGCGTTCGCCGCCCGCTGAAAACGCTTATGGAGTTCGACCCGGCTGCGGACCTCCTCGACCAACTCGGCGGGGATATGGAAGGTCTGCGGTTTTCCCTGGAATAAAACCGACAACAAGAACTGGACATGGAGATGCTCCGGCTCGCCCTGGGCACAACGACAATTGGGCTTGCCACACTTGCGCCGCCGTTCGACAAACGAACCAGGCAGCATCTCGCGCAAGGAGGAGAGGCTGCGCATCAAGCGGCCACGGGACTCAAGTTGGGGGTCACGCATATCTGGCACTAATAATAGTGCCAGATAGATATAATGTCAAGAGCTAATCGAGATTTGCAAAAATGACGCAGCCAACGGCTCTTCCGTAACTAGCCGAACCTTCGCAGTTGCGAAGGTTTTTCGGCTTTTTTGGGCTGATTTGTATGGTTAAGCCGTTTGTTTTCACGGTCACTCTCTGAAAAAACGGTAGAGTGGAGACCAAGTATCTTCCCTTCCTCCCCGGAGTTCTGGCACTCTGCAGTCGGCATGTTTCTGCGCAGCAATAATCGCAAGAAAGACGGCAAGGATCATCGCTACTTCAGCATCGTGGAGAACCATCGCATCGCTTCTGACAGGACGGTGCAGAGAACCGTTCTCTATCTCGGCGAGATCAACGATCAACAAGAGGCGGCATGGCGCAAGACGCTGTCGGTGTTTGATGCAGAGCAGCAAGCCTATGAGAACTTAAGCTTGTTCCCCGACGACCGTGAGATTCCCGCCGCAGCAGTCGACAGCCTGCAAGTGAAAATGAGCGGTCTGGAGCTCCGCCGTCCTCGGTTGTTCGGCAGTTGCTGGTTGGCCTGCGAGTTGTGGCAGCAACTGGGCCTACAGGAGTTCTGGGATTCTCGGCTTGCCGGATCGCGGGAAGAGGTTCCTTGGGAAAAGGTGCTGCGCCTGCTGGTGGTAAACCGGCTGCTGGATCCGGGCAGCGAGTTTCGGGTGCATCGCCAGTGGTACCTGAGCACCGCCATGGATGCCCTGCTGGGAACGGATTTCGCGGTGGCCGAGAAGGATCGATTGTATCGCTGCCTGGATCGGGTACTGGAACATAAGCAGGAACTCTTTCTATGGCTACGCCAGAAATGGGCCGATCTGTTTCAAGCGGAATTCGAAGTACTGCTCTACGACCTGACGAGCACCTACTTTGAAGGTGCGATGGAAGACAATCCCAAGGCCAAGTATGGTCACAGTCGCGATAAACGGACGGACTGGAGACGTTTGCAGGTGGTGATTGCGCTGGTGATCACCACCGATGGTTTTCCCTTGGCCTACGAAGTGCTGGACGGCAATACCAGTGATCGCACCACCCTGCGGGCTTTTCTCGACCACATCGAGAAGACCTATGGCAAAGCCAAACGCATGTGGGTGATGGATCGCGGCATTCCGACGGAAGAGATATTGCAAGAGATGCGGGATCCGGCGCGGGAGATTTTCTATTTGGTCGGAACCCCGAAAAGCAAGATCCAACAGTATGAAAAGAAGTGGCTCGATCTACCCTGGCAGAAAGTCAGAGAGTCGGTGGAAGTGAAACTGTTTGAGCAGGACGGTGAACTCTATGTGTTGGCCAAGAGTGACGGCAGAAGAGCCAAAGAGACCGCCATGCGCCGCCAGCGTCTGGCCCGCTTGCTGAGAAAGCTTCGCGCCATGCGGCGCAGCCTGCCTTCCCGCGACCAGCTGTTGATGCGCTTGGGCGCCGCGAAAACCGCAGCGGGCCGCGCTTTTTATTTCGTGCAGCTGCAAGTGCCCGACCAAGACCAGGCGGTGACGCGGGAGACATTTCAGTTTCGTGTGGATAAGGAAAAGCTGCAAGCGGCGGAATGGCGCGACCAGCGATTCCGTAAAGCGCTATGTGCCCATCGGGTAGGCATTGATTTGATGCCAGTTACGGCAGACCAGGAATCTGGCGCAAGTTGGAATGCTCGCGGGACGGGAGAAATCGTTAGGAAACTGGAGGGCGCATTTGATTTTTCGGGTTGGAGAAAATAGGGCGACCAGAGCGTCAGAGGGGACACCGAAAAAGATTGCCGGACAGGTCGAAGGACACGCGCGGCCTGATCAACTGGTATTGGGCGAAAGAGCGACGAACCAGTAGGCTAAGCGCTTGGCGAGCTCATGAAAGGTCTCGCATTTTCGGCGGGCATGGCTACGGACTTGGCGGTGGTAGAAGACCAGGGACAGGGTATAGGCAAGAAACCGGATCATGGTCAGCACCACCAAGGCTGTGGTTTGGTGGACAGCGGGGTGTTTGAGGTGACAGTCGGTAGTGATGGTCTGAAAGACTTCGGTATCGATTCGCCAACGGCTGCGACTGAACTGATGAATGAACAGCGGCGAGATCGAGCCCAGTTCGAAATTGGTGGCGTAGAAGTTGGTGCTGGGTTGGGCTATCGCCGTCTTGCCTTTGGTTTTAGGAGCGTCTTTTTCGCGGAGGGTGACGCGGCGCTGCTGTTCGGTGCGAACCGTTTTGACGACCCGCACCAGGCGATCGGCGACCGGCCAATCGACCTCCGGCAAGTGCCAGTATTGAATCTCCCGGCCCGGGTCCGCCTGAATGCCGGTGGGAGAATCCTGGGTACAACGCTCCGCCTCGCGCAATAACTCGGGCTGGTTCTCTTTCAAGGTGAAGGCCCAAACCAGACCCAGACGTTCCACTTCCTTGACGAAGGGCGCTTGCAGATACAAAGCGTCCCCCACCAACACATCCAGGAAGCGGCGGCCCAACTGCCCAACCAGATCTTGCAGTAGAGCCAGGGCGCAGGAGACCTCGGCTTCGCCGTTCTTCTGAAAGCGAACCCCCACGGGGATGGGGAAAGAGGTGCTGACCAAGACTATGACAACGATGCGGTGATAATACTGAATATCAGTTTTCAGCTCGCCGTTCACCTTGTGTTGAATCTCTCGCTCCATACAGGCCTGGCAACAGCGGGCAAACGAACTGCAGATTTCAATGCCATCCACCGCTGCCACCACCAGCCCTCGGGACCAATCGGAGCGTAGAACGCCGTTGCGTTTAAGGCGGCGTGCAATTTCACAACTGAGCGCGAACACGGGTTCGGGAGATTGTCGTTCCAGCGAGTAGCCGAGGGTGTCGTCGCTGACCGGTCCGATGCGCTGGGCCAGCGCCCCATGATGACACTCGGCCTCGATCTGCAGCAGGCTGGGAATCTGCATTGCGGCACCCAAGAAGACGGCGTCAAACACCTTTTTCCAAGAGTGCTGGGGAAACTGCCGTCCCTCGGGCAGAGCGCTCACCAAATCCGAGAAGCTAAACACCTTGTCGAGATACGCCTCGAACCGGTGTCGGGTCAAACTTGGCGCTCTTCCCTTTCTTGGAGAAACCGCTTGAGATTTACGCGGCAGATAGTCGCGGCGGCGGCATCAAAGCGGCGGCGCATCTCGATCTTCTCGCGCACCTTATCCACGAACTCCGCCGGAATGTTGAGAGCTTTCGGCTTGCCGTCAATCAGTACGGAGATCTGATATTGCGAGTGCAGGTGTTTGCCGTCGGCACAATGACAGTTGGGCCGGCCGCAGGCACGTTTGCGTTCGACAAAAGAGCCGGGCAGCATTTCGCGGAGAGCACCGAGGCTGCGGATGAGTTTGCCGCGCAGTTCCAGGTCGGGTTCGTGGGGCGGTTTCATATGACACTGATATTAGTGTCAGAACAGAGCAAAGTCAAGGGCCTGCGAAAATTTGCAAAAATGCCGTCAAACTGAAACCGGGATGGAAAACCCTGCAAACAAACGGGCTGACGCTAAACGCCACCCCACCTTAAGGAATCACTGATGGCGCGACGGGCACTACTTGCTGCGCTCCAACCTTACGGCTGGAGAGCCCAGCGTCCTGTGGATCCGCTATGTACAACTGACACAGATCGAGTCGGTCTTCCGCTCGCTGAAAAGTGAACTGGGGATACGCCCCATCTACCATCAACTGGAGCATCGCGCCGATGCCCACATTCTGATCGCCTTTCTCGCCTACTGCTTGCAGGTAACCCTGAAGCAGCGCCTGTGGCTGCACGCCCCGGGGTTGACGCCCACGGCAGTGCTGGAGAAACTGGCCGAAATGCAAATGATCGACGTTTGGATTCCTACGGTCGATCAACGTTGGTTGATTCTGCCGCGTTATACGCAGCCTTCCCCAGACACCAAGCTGCTGCTTGAAAAACTGAGACTGGAGTTGCCGAGCCAACCGTCACCGTCTCACTGGGCAAGAAGATCGCAGCGAAATGGAGGTGCAATCGGTCCCGTAGGCGGACCGTTTGTGGTGGAGACCTTTCAATAGCCCCAACTGATTCCAAAGTACTTAGCCGGATCAGAAGCGGCCAACTGCGAAAGTTCGGCTAGCTCATGATTGAAGGGGATCCGCTAACCAACCCAGGAGGTTTGCGAAATCGCTGAGACACCAATTCGTGGTCAAAGCCGCTTTTGCTTAAGTGGAGCTTTTTGTCCGGAGCTCTCCCTAGCCGCTGATCGTGATCTTGTTACCCGCCTCGCTAAAATCACAGCTCAATGTGTCGCGCGTCCTTTCGATCAGAGCCGGTACTTCTGTAACGGTAGATTGTGGGGCGAAGGAGCCATGTCTCTTGCCTGTCCGCGCCTAGAAACCCATCCGGGAACCCGGGTTTTTGAACCGAAGATTTCCGTGACGTGATTGGCGTCGCGGCGGCCGCTCTCTACGAGTTACGTCCAAGCTGGCTCGGAACGGGCGAAGAGTCGACTGCAGAAGACTAAAAGGGCGCCCAGAAGGCCATTTTGCGGTGCAGCAGCGGCCTCTGCCGAGAGGACCCCGGCTGCTTCCGCCTGGCGCCTACAGTGTCCCATCACCAAACTCAGGTTGGCGACCACGGCTGCCATCACCAGTTGCCATCGGGTTTTCGTTCTTCCGAAGTAGCGACTGCGGCGAATCCCTAACTGCACCAGGCGCGCAATCCGATGCTCGACCACCACCCGTTCCCGCAAGCTCTTCCGCCCCGCCTCGGTCTGGTTGTGGGCGCGGGCCTGTTGTTGCAAGCCTTCTTCAGCCTGGATACTGATGGTGCGCGGCCCTTTCCCCTGCACGCATTGCGAGCGCAAGGGGCAGGCCTGACAGGTGGCGGCGGTAAACACGAAACGTCCTCCGCCGCTCGCTTTGGCCGAGCGATAGTCGTTCGTCGTTTGCCCCGCCGGACAGCGCACTTCCCGCTTCTCTAAGTCGATGGCAAACTCACTCTTGGAAAAACAATCGCCGTTGTTGCAAGCCGGCACCTTGGCCGTCAGGACGCGCTCTTCGTCGGCAAAAGCGCGTCGCGTGGGCCCGCCCCCGTAGGCACAGTCGCCCACGGTTTCTTCCACCTCAGCGCCCGTCACGCGCTCGCTCTGCTGCACCAACTCCAGCGCTTTTTCCTGATCGCCGGCATTGCCCGCCAACACTTCCACCGCCACGATCAACTGACTCTCTAGGTCCACGGCTATTGCGGCCTTGTGGCCGTTGAAGCGTTTGCTGGCACTCTTGTGTCCGTGCCGCATCTCCGGATCATGCACACTGGTCAAGCGATCCTTTTCCGTCCCTTGCTTGATCTGGCAACCGCCCTCCGGTTTCTCTTCTACATCCTGGGCCAGCAACCGCTCGAGCAAGGCGGCCGCTACCGCAATCGCTTCCGCCTGCTCCGCATGGGCCGCCTTTGCCGGCTCGGCCAAGCCCAGTAGTCGTCGCGCATCCTGCACGATCGCCGTTAACAACTGCTCGCGCCGTGTTTTGTCGTTCCAGTCAATGGCTGCCTCACCTTTCAGGCTACTGCCAAAATAGCGACGGAAGCCTTGCCGCTCTGCCCACGCCGCTCCGCTTTCCCCTTCCACTTCTGCCAACCGGCAGGCCAGTTGTTCGATACCTTCGGCCAGCAGATTGTAGGTGTCCTTCACCGCTCCCTTGCCCAGAATCGGGGTGGTGTCCAGGGCCACCCGCAGCTGGCGGTTCTTCAGGTAGCCGGCGCGCCGCGCCTCTGCGATCGATTTCTGCAGCAGCCCTTCCCCCATCTCCAGCAGCACCAGCTTGGCCTCAAACTCCTGCAGCGCACTCTTCTGCATCGGCACTTCTTCCATCTCCAACCCCAGCGCCACCTTCCAGCGCAGATCATACTTGCTGCGTTCGATGGCCTCGGCGAAACTCACCCCTTCCACCGCGCGCAGCAACAGCAGGCTAATCGCCAGGCTGGGAGGCACCGAGGTGCGCCCATTCTTAAGGCAGTACAGAGAGGCGAAGTCTTCATCCCGGAATAGCTGTTGCCGGTTCTGCGCCAAGTACCCGTACAAACTGTCGCGTCCGACATAATCGAGATAGATCTGGTCGGCGGCAAACAACTTGTCTTGCGGCGAGCGGGTGCCCATCATGAGTGTGACTCCCGGCTCCGTGGCTTCTTCTTCTCCCCCTTCTTCTTCTCCTCCGGCCGGGCCACGCCGGTCAGGGGCTTACGATCCGGCAAACGCACCAACAGCAGGTGGGTGCGGTCGACCACCTTCCAGGTGACCGTTTCGCCGGGTTCCAAGTCGAGAGCAGAGGCCAAGGGCAGGGGGATGTTGGCATAGACCTGTACGGTGCCGCCCTGGCGGCGGATGCCCTGCAGGAGGGTCGTGTAATGTTCTTCGAGAGTCGACATATCTATGTCGTATCATAGATATAGGAAAAGTCAATATCTTTTTTGGTTTCCTTGCTATTTTCCGGCCTACCGTTCGGCCCGCCGAAACTGGAGTCCACGGTTGCGGGGGGACTTTCCGGATGAGTCTCTAGCCACGGACACGAACAGCTCTTTGAATAGCGCTTTCTAAGCAGACGGCTGCGGCGAACTCCCGTTAGAACCGCAGAAAGCGCGAGCTAACCCCAATGTTATGAAATGGATAGCTATAACTCTATTTGGTTTCAATGCGATGTGAACAATTTCCTCCCAACCCATTGATTCTAAAGAACCGCGTAAAAAATGTGGCAAATTCACAGATTTGCCACACCTTGTGCTCAGAACGCCACAACCGGAGATCTAGCTAAGCTAGCCGTTTGGCCGGACGTACGTCACTTTTCCGCTGGTCTTGAGCCTGAAAACATCGTTAGACAACTTGGGATTGGGTTGGATATTGCTGTACTTCGCCAGCCGGTAGTCCCCGGACTTCTCCGTAAAAAGCTGCTGCACGCTGACACCCCGGGCGGGGTCGATCCACAGCGTAATCGTCTGGAACATGTTGGCGACCTTTTGCGATTTCGGGGTCAGATCGAGCTTGGCAGCGTTCACTCCCTGCACCGGCTCCATCCCGGAATACTTCACGTCGAAGGACTTGGCCAGATCGTGCCCGCGTCCACCAAATCCCAGCACCAGGAAGGTCTCAAAGTCCGCCTTGTTCTTGCCGGCGTTGTACTCGGTGACCTGTCCGGCCTTGGGCACGTACACGCTGACCACGCCGCCGGTGAACAGCACATACTTCTTGTCGGGCGACGTGATGTCTGCCGCCATCTGCACATCGTCACCCTGGCGGCGGAAGTACATGGTGCCCTTCTGATAATCGTGCTCGCCAACGACTTTCTCGAACTGGTCCCAGACGAACTCCGTCTGTGCAGTCTTGAACTCCGCGGCGGCCTTGTCCATGGAGTTGAGCACGGCTTCCAGGTTTTGGGCGTGCGCGGCAAGCGCGACGACAAGGACTACAAAGGCCACAGCGATGTTCTTCTTCATGACATTGTTCCCTTGACGGCGCGGCGCTAGCGGTGTCCCCAAACTTGGTAGGCAACTACGTTGTGTTTGTCGTCGCGAACGGCTTCGTAACGGTCGATCCTGATTTCACCTGCGACCGGCTCGATCACCCTCAGCAGCTCTTCGCGAATCGCCTCGTCGTCGCCCGGCTTGATCGCGGCTGCATCGACCTTGTACAGAAATCCATTCCCTTCCGCCTTCACGACGACTTCGGTTTGATAGGGCGACCGCACAACAGGCTTATCGCGGAAATTGATCCAAAGAGGCCCCAGAAAGATGAACGCCAGTATAAGGGTCACCATAACGTCATAGTGAACACTGCCTCGCGGATACATCCACCAGATGTAGCCCTTGATCGTTTGGGAGATTTTGCCCATCGCTTATTCAAGTTTAGAGAGCCGCCCGCGCAAGCGCAAGAAAGGCAACTACGTGCGCAATTCGACTTCCGTCGCTCCACCTCCGCCTTCGTTCTGTGGAGGCTCGGAAACTTTGGCCACATGTGGATGCTCCTGCAAGAACTGCCGCAGCGCCTTGCGCAAGATTCCCATGCCGCTGCCATGCACGATCCGCACCCGCACTGCTCCGGCCAGAAACGCGTGATCCACGAATTTTTCGACCGCTCGCGTGGCTTCATCGACCGTCTGGCCGATCACGTTGATCTCCGTGGGAACACTGTCATCCTCCCGCGCCAAAGACACGCCGATCCCACGGGAACGAGCCGCGGCCACGGGATTCGCGGCGGCGTTCACTACGGTGCCGGCAATATCGTCACGCGGGACCTTCATCTTCATGGGTCCCACGGCAACCTCGAATGAGTCGTCATCGAGATGACGGAGCACCTTGGCATCCCGGCCCAGCGACCGCAATCGCACCGTGTCTCCGACGGACACGCGTTGTACCACGTGCGGCCGGGCGTGCTCGTCGCCTGTGTCGGAACCTGTGGTGTGTGCCACGACGGTCGAGTCGAATTGCTCGCGAAACTCGCGCCGCATTTTGGCAATGCGCCGCTCCGCATCCTTGGAGAGCTTCAAAGCCTGGGACCGGTCCTGCACTGCATTTACGGTTTCGCGCGCCTGATATTCAAAGTTGTGCAGTACGCTCTCCAGCTTTTTCTCCATTTCGCGGATCTTGTCGCGCTGCTCTTTCTTGCCTTCGAGAGCGAGATGTCCGCGCTCCCGCGCAATTTCGTGCTCGCGAACCCGCAGGTTAACTCGCTCTGCATCGAGCTCGCGCAATTGCTCATGCAGGCGATCGAGAAAGCGGGAGACGTCGTGCGTCTGAGTTGTCAACTTCTCGCGGGCTTCGCTCACGATCTGCGGGTTCAATCCCAGCTGTTGGGCGATGTTGATTCCTGCCGAAGCGCCCGGCACGCCCAGCCGCAGCTCGTAGGTGGGAGCCAGCGTGCGCTCATCGAATCCCACCGCGGCATTCAGGACACCCTCGGCATTCGCCGCGTAAAGCTTCAGGGCGGTGTGATGAGTGGAGATAATGCTCAGGCAGCCCGCCCGTCGAAAGAAGTCCGCAATCGCAACCGCGAGGGCAGCGCCCTCTTCGGGATCGGTCGCCGAGCCCAGCTCGTCCAGCAGTACCAGCGATTCGGTGGTCGCGTGATGCGAAATGAAATCGATGTTGGTTACGTGCGCCGAAAACGTCGAGAGGTTCTGCTCGATCGACTGATAATCGCCGATATCGGCGAACACGGCGTCGAAGACGGGCAGCTGGGCGCGCTCAGCCGGTATGGGAACTCCCGACTGCGCCATCAACGCGAGCAAGCCAACCGTCTTGAGCGCGACCGTCTTGCCGCCAGTGTTGGGCCCGCTGATGATGACCTGGCGATGCTGTCTGTCGATCTCAACCGTAAGGGGCACCACAACCACACGCTTCGGCTTAAGTGTGCGCTCAAGCAACGGATGCCGGGCATTGCGCAGAACAAACGAATCGCCAGTATCTTCAGAGCCTGTGTCCCGCGCCGGCTCGATGGAAGCGGTCTGCTCTCCCAGCAACTTCACCGCGACGCAGTTGTAGTCCTCGGCAAAACGGGCCTTGGCAAATTGCAGTTCCAGTTCACCCAGAATCCCAACAGCCGTGGCCAGCGCATCCGCATGCTGGCCGATCTGCGAAGTCATCTCCAGCAGGATGCGATGGATCTCACCTTGTTCTTCATCATGCAGGCGCACCAGTTCGTTGTTCTGCTCGATGGTCTCGAGCGGCTCCATGAATACCGTCTGCCCGCTGGAGGAGGCGCCATGCGCCACTCCCTGCACTCTCCGCCGTTGCTCCATCTTCACCGGTATGACGAAGCGCTCGCCCCGGATAGTGATGAGCTCATCCTGTACGGTACCGCCGTCGGAAAGCTTTCGCAAATACGCCTGCAGCGATTGCTGAATGGTCCGACGCTGGCGCTCTATTTCGCGGCGGATGCGCGCCAACTCCGGCGAAGCCCGATCGTCGAGCGTTCCGTCCGGCAGTATCTTGTTGCGGAAGTAGCCCAGCAACTGGGTGAAGTCACCGATGTTCTGAGAGAGGCCGCTCACAGCTTCCCACTTGGCCTCGATAGCCACTGGGGGATGCAGTGCGATCTCGCGCCACTCCGCTGCGCGGTCAGCCAGCAGATGCACATCGCGGATCTCCGTCAGTTCAAGGGCCGCGCCTTGGATTCGCGATTTGTTGATCAGCGGCGTGGGATCGAGCAGGCCGTGGAAGTCGAAGCGTCCGCCGTTGCGCAGGTATCCACGCAGCTCTTCGGTAAGAAGTTGCTGGCGCTCGATCCACTGCCGATCGAGAGACGGCACGAGGCTGGCGATGCGTTGCTGTCCCAGCGGTGAAGCCGCATAAACAGCCAGCAGTTCGCGCAAGTGCTCGAACTCTAGAACGCGTTCGCTGGTATGCAGGATGGGACTCGGGACACTCATCGAAGGACGAACTTATGGTACAGGAACGCAATCACCGCGAAGCAGTACATAACATGCGCCAGCGCGTCTCTGAATTCACCGCTCGTCCACCTTCAAGGACGCGCCCAGCTTCCGGGCACAGCGTCCTGCGATTACACTGGTCGGGTGGCACAGCCCACTCGCATCTACGCAAGTTCTGCCATGCATAACTACCTATTTGCGCCCGCCTGTGCGAACGGGCCATCTGTAATGATTCGCCACCAAACTAGGGGAACGAATGCCATCCAATCTCTCTGATGCTTTTGTATTCTTCGGTGCCACCGGTGACCTGGCCCATAAGAAGATCTTTCCAGCTCTGCAAAACATGGTGAAGCAAGGCGCGCTACAGGTGCCGGTAATCGGCGTCGCCAAGTCCGGATGGACGGTCGACCAACTGCGCGAGCGCGCTCGCGATGGCATCATCAAGTACGGCGGTGGCGTGGACGAAGCTGTCTTCCAGAAGCTTTGCGAGCTGATGGATTACATCGATGGCGATTACGCTGACGACAAGACATACACGCAGCTCCGGGCCAAGCTCGGCAATGCCCAGGCCCCGGCCCATTACCTGGCTATCCCGCCCAGCATGTTTCCGGTGGTAGTGAAGGGCCTCGCTCAATCTGGGTGCTCCACCAACGCCCGCGTGATCGTCGAGAAGCCCTTCGGGCGCGATCTCCTCTCAGCGCGCAAGCTCAACGAGACTTTGCATCAGGCGTTTCCCGAAGACCAGATTTTCCGCATCGACCACTACCTGGGGAAAGAGGCGGTCGAAAACATCATCTTCTTCCGCTTCGCCAACAGCTTTCTCGAGCCCATCTGGAACCGTAATTACATCCATAGCGTGCAAATCACGATGGCCGAGTCGTTTGGCGTGGAAGGGCGCGGTAAGTTCTACGAGGAGGCGGGCGCCATTCGCGACGTTGTGCAGAACCACATGCTGCAAGTGGTTGCGTTCCTGGCAATGGAGCCGCCTACAACCATGTACACCGACTCGGTACGCGATGAGCAGGTGAAAGTCTTCCGGACGATTCCACCACTCAGTCCCGCAAACATCGTGCGCGGTCAGTTCCGTGGCTATAGGCAAGAGCCCGGGGTCAATCCGAACTCCGACGTCGAGACTTTTGCCGCGGTCCGCCTCGAGGTGGACTCCTGGAGGTGGTCAGGCGTCCCCTTTCTGATTCGGGCTGGCAAGTGTATGCCGGTTACCGCGACGGAAGTGTATGTCAAGTTGCGCAAGCCGCCCCTGACCAAAACTGGCGCAGACGGACGAAATTATTTTCGCTTTCGGCTGGGCCCGGATTTCGAACTCAGCCTCGGTGCACGCGTCAAGCGTCCTGGGCCGCTCATGGTTCCTATGCCGGTCGAGCTGTCAGCTGTGAAATATACCGCCAGCGATGAACTGGACGCCTATGATCGGCTGCTCACCGACGCCATGCGGGGCGATCAGTTGCTCTTCGTGCGGCAGGATGCGGTAGAGGCGGCTTGGGCCATCGTCGATCCCATCCTGGGCGACTGCTGCCCGGTGGAAAGCTATCAGCCGGGAACCTGGGGCCCCCCGAACGCGCGCGAACTGGCTGCCGAAATTGGCGGCTGGCACGATCCGGAATAGTCTGTCACGAAACGCGTCGCCCTGAGACATACGGGTTGCCGGCGATTACGAAGCGCAGAGGCTCGTCCACGGCCTTCTTGATTCCTATGCGCGCGGTGACCGCGATCCGCTCCGGGCGATAACCATCGTCTGCGAACCACAAATCAGATTGCCGGGCGGTGAAGTCTTTGCCGTTGTCGCGGGGCCGGGTGATTCCCAGGGCTTCCGACATTCTGCCTGGACCGCTGGAGATCAGCCGAAGCTGAGTAATGGGCGCCTGGGCAGGCAGTTCGATACCTCGGGCATCGGCCATGGCCCGCACTCCCAACACAGGCTCAAGGGCGCGCAACAAGACGCCCTCCGCTTCACCCTCGAGCATGCACGAAACGTTGGTGCAGTAATAGTTGCCGTAGATGAAGTACACATATGCGTGTCCGGGCGGACCGAACATCACAGCATTGCGGGCGGTGCGGCCGATGTAGGTGTGGGCCGCGGGATCGACGGCGCCGAGATAGGCTTCGTCTTCAACGACGCGGCCGGCGAGTATCTTACGGCCCTCGCGTCGAATCAGTAGTTTCCCAAGCAGTTCACGGCCCACGGTGACCGCATCGCGAGCGAAAAAGTCGCGGGTCAGCCGCACAGCGGCGCGCAGAGACGTCGCAGTGTGAGCGCGCAAGTCAGGGCTAGTCTGGTGGATGAGACGGGTCGGCATGCAAGCTATCGAATCTTACCGGCTTGGGATCCTCTACTGCTTCACCGCGATCATCCGCAGGCGTTTGTAGTCCACTGTCCACTGGCCGTCGTGAAACAGGGTGGGCCTCGTGATTGCCTCGATCCGCTGCATCAATTCTTCCCGTTGCTGCGGTCGTAAGATGTTGCTGGCGAACATGCCGAACATCTCCAGCCACGCCCTCAGGCCTTGCTCGCCGCCCTCCAGCGGAGTGGGACGGTCGAACAGCACTGCAAACGTCACCAGCAGTCCTCGTGACTCAAGCATCGGCGCATATTCGCCAATCGACGGATAGAACCACGGCGACAGCTTTTCGGGATCTTTCACCCCCATCGCAGACAGCGCCTGTATCGCGGCGCTCCAGACCTGCTGGATATTGCAGCGTCCGCCCATTTCGAAGACGAAACGCCCGCCGGGTTTCAGCGCCCTTGCAATCGCATGGATCGCTGCGTTCTGGTCGCGCACCCAATGCAACGCGGCGTTGGAGAACACGGCGTCGAATTCGCTGCTGTAGTTTGCCGCCGCAATATCCCCAAGTTCAAATCGCAAACGTGGAAAGTTTGCGCTGGCGGCCGCGATCATCTCCGCCGACAAGTCGAGGCCTACGACTTCGGCGCCTGAATTCGCGATGTCCGCCGTGAGCTGGCCCGTGCCGCAGCCTAGGTCGAGAATGCGCTCGCCAGCCTTGGGAGCAAGCATGTTCAACAAATCGCGACCGAACTGCCATACAAATGGATGGCTAGACTGGTAGAGCTCAGAGTTCCAAGAGGCGGTTTTGGTGGCCATGCGTTCCATTCTAAGACCGCCGCGGACCGGGCGTCGCGCGCTCCAACCGTCCGCATCCTAGTACAATCAATAGCGAATCATGAATAAAATGATCTTTTCCAACCTGGTGCACCGTCCCTTCCGCACCATCATCAGCGTGGTAGCTGTCGCGGTTGAAGTCACCCTGATTTTGCTGATTGTCGGCCTTTCCATCGGCATGTTGAGCGATGCCCGCAACCGCCAGGTCGGTATCGGCGCCGATATCATGGTGCAGCCTCCCGGCTCGTCGATGCTGATGGGCGTAAGCGGTGCCCCAGTGTCGATCAAGGTGGCCGATCGCCTGCGCCAGCTCGATCACGTGGTGGCAGTCGCCCCGGTGGTTACGCAACTGTCTACGGCAGGCAACCTCGAGGTGCTCGACGGCATCGACCTGCCTTCGTTCGAGGCCGTCGGAGGCCCCCTGCACTACCTCTCGGGTGGACCGTTCAGGGGCCCCAACGACATGCTGATCGACGACTATGTGGCCTCGGCCAAGCATCTCAAAGTCGGCGACAGCATCGACGCCTTGAATCACACCTTTCGGATCGCCGGCGTAGTGGAGCACGGCCGCGGCGCGCGCAAGTTCCTGCCCATGGTCACCCTGCAGGACATCACCGGCGCCGACGGCAAGGCCTCCATCTTTTACGTAAAACTCGACAATCCCGACAACGCCGACGCTGTGGTGAGCGAGATCAAAGGCATTCCCGGCATGGAGCAATACGGCGTCCACTCGCTCAAGGAATACGTCAGCATGATGAGCTCCACCAACATTCCCGGCCTCTCGACGTTCATTGACGTGGTCATCGCGATCTCGATGATCATCGGCTTTATCGTGATCTTCCAGGCGATGTACGCCGCGGTGATGGAGCGTACCCGCGAGATAGGCATCCTCAAGTCGCTGGGCGCCGGCAAGCTCTACATCGTGAATGTGATCCTGCGCGAGACCCTGCTGATCTCAATCGGCGGAATCGTGTTAGGGATCATCGTGAGCTACGCTGCACGTGTGGCCCTGCACGCGAAGTTTCAGACGCTGCCCATCCTGATCACGCCCCATTGGCTGCTGAAGGCCACGATCATCGCCATCATCGGCTCGATGCTCGGCGCGTTCTATCCGGCCCTAAAGGCCGCACAGAAGGACCCTATCGACGCGCTAGCGTACGAGTAACTTTGTGGTCTGCCTGTCCTCTTCGAGGGTAGAGTGCACAAACCCGCCCGTCTTCATTTCCTCGCTGTTGTCGTGATGTAGTTTGCCATAACACTTTAGAATAAAAATCGCGGCCCGTTTAGAATTAATGGTTCGGGCGGATGTTCGCATGTCATTGATTCCATAGCGCGTTATACGTATCCATGTCTGCGCGTGGGACTTAGTTGATCGCATTCAGCTGGTTTGTTGTTGCGCCTCAGTTCCGTTTTTTGGGGAATTGTCAAAGAATTGGTTTGTGGGCGCCATGGCGCGGATAGGCCAGAGACACGAAGCCCCGCACGAATCCGTTAAGATTGCCAGTGAAATCCGCAGGGGCGGGAAACTTTGATAACCAAGAGAATTCGGCAGGGTTGCGAGACGGTACGAAACCGTATTCCGAGCCGGCGGGCCAACTCCCGCGCAATTGCGGTCTTTCCGACCTCCGGTAGCCCATTGAATGTCCCCCTGCGCAAGACGAGCCGCTACGGTGCGGCGTCCTCGTGAGGAACCAAGAACAGAAGTACAACACCGAGAATACCGAGCACCACAGTCGTAACAATACGGGGATGGTTGCCGAAGACGACGTTCTGCGCGAAGAACGAGTCGAGGCCTCCGCCGTAGGCAAGAGTCCCAAAGATGCCCATCTCGGCTGCGAGAATTCCAGCGGCGACTCGCCGTGCCGACCGGTGCGGCAAGCGGCAGCCCCGGCAGAGAAACGGCGGTGTCTGTGCATTCTGCGCATGCACCTGGAATATGCATCCGCACGTCGTACAAGATACTGGCGTACAGCGGCCCGTTTTCTTCTTGTTTGTCAGCCAGGCTTCCTGGGCTCGATGAACTCCTCCGGGAGATCGGCTTCTGTTGTGAGGATCACCTGCCGACCATGCGCGTCGAACGTAATGAGCGACCCCGGCCCCGGATCGTCGAAACTGAGCTCGTAGCCGAGGCTCTCGAGCTCGTCGGCAAAAGTGTGCCAAGCGACCGGCGGAATCAGGCCCCGGATTCCACCGAAGAAGCGCCCCAAAGCTGTCCTCCAAGGCGCGGCGGCATCCTCGGGGTACCGAAAAGAAAAACGGCTTCTTTTGGTAGTCCTTGGACCGCAGGTGCTCAAATTCCTAGTGTCGGTTTCCGGCTGTATTTACCTCGGCGACAATGCAGCGGGCCTGCTTTGCCAGACGGGTAAGCTCAGGTTGCCACGTTTCGTCCGATGCGTAGTGTCGAACAGCGCCATGTGGCGGCACGTAGTCCTCGGGGCTTCCTAGTGCAACAAATAGGCCAAGCCTTGCCTCGATGGAATGATGAAAATACTGCTCAAACGGAACCTCAACCCGCTGTCCTGCGATGGCCACTCGCTGCCATCCTTCGACATACGCGCCGTACTTAGAGGCATCGCCGACCGCGAAGCCCTGGCTCTCACGATTGAACGCACGCAAGTAGAGCACCGGCGATCTCGGATCATCGGGAAGCACTCTTTCCAGAACGGGCTGGTTTGCGATGCCTTGTCCTCGACGCACGAGGTAAGTTCCGAATGCAATCAGAACCCCGGCGAGCCACAGCGTACGGACGACGAGCGGAAAAGGCCGCCCGGAGAACCAAAACCATAGCGCGGTGGCCGTTACGACGAATCCAGCAGCGCCAACTGTCCAGCCAATGAGGACGAAGAGAAAGTTCACGTGACGCTCGCCCGAGACGCGCGCCGATCTGCTTGGCAGCACGGCAACCAGGATGAACCCCACGACCCAAAACACCGTAATCGGCGAACCGAACTCCCAGAACAGGAAATGATTGGGCCCAAAGCCCACACCGCTTGGCAGGAATGGGAGCATCAAGCTGAGCGAAACGGTCAGAGCCGCCAGCAGCACGAGCACTGCGCCTGGTGCCCGGTACCCCTTACGACGAGCTCGACGACATATGGCAGGCGGGGCTAAGAACACGCCCAGCCGAGCAACAGCAAAAGCGGGACGACCAGCAGGAATTCCAAGGGACCTCCTTGAGAATCGCCTATGGTTGGGTTAGACCCTGCCGCCAGTTTGCGTCCGAGCGCAGAGCTTCCAACAGTGCTCGGGGCGGGTCAAAGGCAATCCGGAAGTTGCCCCCGTTTGGCCGCAGAAGGGGAAGCTCGCCTTCCATGAGCATGAGGAGGAATTGCGGATTCTGTTTTGCTGGAACTGGGCGGCCGCTCAGATCCGCATCGGCATCACGACGTAGCGGTACTTGAAGCCGTCGTCGCTGCCGTCTTCCGGGCGCATCTGCCCCGCTGATTGCGCATCCTTGAACTCCAGGCGCACTTCGCCGCCGGTCGAGGCCTTCAGGAAGTCAATGAGGTACTCGGAATTGAATCCGATGGTCATGGCGTCGGCTGCGTAGACAATCTCGATCGAGTCTTCCGACTCGCCGGCTTCTGTGGACGACGACGAAATCTTCAGCTCATTCTTGTCGAGCTTCATGCGGATCGCTCGCGAGCGTTCGTCGGCGAACTGGGCTACGCGCTGGATGGCCGTGTTGAGATCGTTTCCATGAACGACGACCGACTTGGTGGTCTCGCGTGGCAACACGGCTTCGTAGTTCGGGAACTGCCCGGTCAACTGCCGCGAGGTCAGCAGGCGCTCGCCTATGCGGAAGAACAACGTCGAATCATCTTTGGCAAACTCCACATGTTCGACATCGCTGTTTTGCAGCAGCGAGTACAACTCGCTCATCGCCTTCTTGGGAATAAGCGTCTTGTTCTCGCCGGAGACGTCGAATTGCTCGCCGGTTTTCTCGATATGCGCCAGGCGATGGCCGTCGGTCGCAACCATGGTGATCGACTCAGGCTTCAGCACCATCAGCCCGCCATTCAGGGTGTAACGCGACTCCTCACTCGATATGGCGAAGATGGTCCGGCCGATCATGCTGCGCAGTGTCTGCGCGGGAATATTGACACTGCCGCTCGCCGGAAATACCGGCAATCCGGGGAAATTCGCCCGTGCCATGCCCACCATCTTCGTATTCGAGCGTCCCGAGCGGATGTTGACCCAGTGATTTTCCAGCAGCTTGATCGAGATGTCGCCATCGGGCAACAGCTTCACGTAGTCATACAGTTTGCGGGCAGGAATGGTGCACGCGCCCTCCCGCTTCACCTTCGCTGCGCACGAGGTGCGAAGACTCAGGTCGAGGTCGGTGGCGGTAATCGTCAGACGGTCATTGGCAGCTTCAAATAAGAAATTGGACAGGATGGGAATCGTTGTCTTACGTTCCACGACTCCCTGTGTGGCAGTCAGTTCCTTGAGCAACTCGAACTTGCTGACGCTGATTTCCATCGCAGTTCCCTGGATTGCTCCGGTTGCTTCCGCAGCCATATGGTCCACCCTTGGAGTCGCGCCCTTAACCCAGCCTTGGTACGGCGGCATGTGGCAGGATGTTGCGGGAACTCGCGACTACTGTAGTTCCTTATATCAAATTAAAAACCTATAAAACAGTAGTAACAGTAGACACACTGGAAAAGTGGAAAAGACGCCCAAAACCGCGTCCCTCAACCCCTCAGGTCACATTCACGCGTTTTAAATCTGCCGCGCTTGCCGTGGGTGCCTCTGCCAAATCGGGAGCCCTAAGGAAATCTGTCCCGGTCTTCCACGCGATTCACAATCCATCCACAGCCACAGCCAAGGAAAACCGCTCCTAAAAGTGAAAAACCACGCCAAGAGCGCAGTTTAACCACCGAGAACTTCTGTGAGTTTGTTCAGGAGCCTGTTCAAATCCTTGTCACTCTTGCGGGCCTCGGCAATCTTGTCGACCGAGTGCAGCACGGTAGTGTGGTGTTTGCCGCCAAACTGACGCCCGATTTCCGGCAGTGACGCCTCAGTCAGTTGCTTCGCCAGGTACATCGCGATCTGCCGGGGATAAACGATCGAATGCGAGTTGTTCTTGGCCTTGATTTCTCCCGGCCGCAAGCCGAACTGCTCAGACACCGCCTTCTGGATCGATTCGATCGTGATCTTGCGCATCTGTGACTCGATGAGGTTCTTCAGCACTTCTTGCGCTGTGAGCATGCTCAAGTCGCCGCCAGTGAGCGAAACGTAGGCCGTAAGGCGAATTAGCGCTCCTTCCAACTCGCGCACGTTGCTGCGGATATTCGAAGCGATATACAGCGCCACGTCCGTGGGCAACAGTACGTGTTCCGACTCCGCTTTCTTTTGCAGGATCGCCACCTTTGTCTCGAGATCCGGCGGTTGGATGTCGGCGATCAGTCCCCACTCGAACCGGCTGCGCAAACGGTCCTCGATCTCCGCCAACTCCTTCGGCGGACGGTCGCTGGCGATCACGATTTGCCGCATCGACTCGTGCAACGCGTTGAAGGTGTGGAAGAACTCCTCCTGGGTGCGCTCCTTGCTGACCAGGAACTGGATATCGTCCACCAGCAGCACATCCATGTTGCGGTACTTGTCGCGGAAACTGGTCATCTTATTGTTCCGCAACGCATTGATCATTTCGTTGGTGAACTTTTCGCCCGACAGGTAGCAGATCGCCATCTGCGGTTCGCGCTTCTTGATTTCATGCCCGATGGCCTGCATCAGGTGGGTCTTGCCCATCCCGACGCCGCCGTAGAGAAACAGCGGGTTGTAGGCCTTGGAAGGCCTTTCCGCGACTGCCCGGGCGGCTGCATGCGCGAACTGGTTGCCCGAGCCGATGACGAATCCGTCGAACGTGTACTTGGGATTCAGTTGTGCTGCGCCGTCCCAGTCAAAACGCTGCTGACGGAGAGGACTTGCGCCACTACTGTCGACTTGCGCAGCCGGCTCCACGGCAGCCTCACTGCTCCGGCCGTCTCCGTTGCGACGATCATTCTTCTCAGCCCGCTTCTCCTGATCGGTAACAAACTCGACGTCCTGGTACTCGAGGCCGAGGTTCTCGATGGCTTCGCTGATCAGGTCGCCGTACTTCTCGCCGATATGGCAAAAATCGGGATTCGGCACCTTCACGAAAAGTGTTGGTCCCTGCGAATGGCTGAAGCGCGTCGGTTTGAGCCAGGTCTCGTAGGAATGGCGGTTGACTTTCTTTTCCAGCGCATCGAGTACGAGCACCCACGGATTGGGAGAGGAAGTTCCGAAATAAGACATAGCAAAATTAACCCGGAGGCAGTCGATGCCTCGAATCGCTTCAACTAAAATTCAGGGGGGACAGAAGCCAGCAACGCCACAACCCACCACACGATTCAGGAGAAAGTTTAGATCCGCAACGAAGAGGCCACGGCGAGAGTCGCCATTCCATGAGAGTGTGCGTGAAATGTTTTCTCCGTGGCTGCATGGCATCCTAGCACGAAAAATTCACAGCACAAGATGTTGATTGCACTCGAAAGGTGCAGTGGTGACGCGAGTTGATTGATTTCGCGAATGTTACTGGCACAAAAATATTTTTGTTGCAGCGCTCAAGGTGCAAGTTGCAATCCGATCCATTTTTTGGCTCCAAAATCGGGGCGGTGTGATCCGTCGAGCATGCGCCGTCCGCGCTCTGTCAACGCGGTTGCGACTGAAGCCGGTTTGCCAGCAAGGCCAGTCGAACGGTATACTTTTGGTTTGCCCTATCCAACTTTTCGCTAGTGAGGAGCGCAGTTTCGAATGCCGAAGCGCACATTCCAACCCAACCGTCGTCGCCGTTCCAAGACGCACGGGTTTCGTTCTCGCATGAAAACCAAGAGCGGACGTGCGGTGATTTCCCGCCGTCGCGCCAAGGGACGCAAGCGCGTCTCCGTAAAACCGGGCTTCCGCGAGTAAATGCTTAATTCCGATTTCTGCGTGCAGTGCCGCTTTTCCAGCCCACGGTAGTTTGCCGTACGAGGAGCCGCCGACCGGTCGAATTGATCGTTTTCCGTTGAATAATGCCGGGATCGGCGCCGTATGCAGGTTGTGACTTCCGCCAGCAATCAGTTTCCGAAATCGAAACACTTGCTGCGGCATGCGGATTTTCAACAGGTTTATCAGGCAGGCCGCCGGCAATTTACCGGCAATATGATGGTGTTTTTCCTGCGGCGCGCTGAAGTAACCAATGGCGCCGTGACTGGCAACTCGCTGCGTGTAGGATTCAAGGTGGGCAAAGTGCTTGGTGGATCGGTCGAGCGTAACCGCATCAAGCGCAGATTGCGGGAGGCGGTTCGGGTTTCCTGGCCGTTAGTGGAAGCGCCGGTGGATGTGGTGTTCCATCCCCGCAAGGCGGTGTTGGAGTTGCCCTTCGACCGGATCGTGACCGAAGTTGCGCGAGGATTGCAGTTGGCCGTCGCGCGCGCTCGTGAGGCCCAACAGGACCAACCGGTGAGCAAGGCGGAACGGAAGTGACGTCGCTGATTCAACTCGCGCTGCGTGGTTACAAGCGTTGGATCTCCCCGCTTCTTCCGCATGCCTGCCGCTTTGTGCCGACGTGTTCGGAGTACGCCTTGGAAGCAGTGGAGCGCCACGGCGGGCTGCGCGGTACATGGCTGGCTGCTGGCCGGCTGTTACGCTGTCATCCGTTTGCGCGCGCGGGCTTTGATCCTGTGCCAACGGAGATTTGTAGTTCGCAACACCGGAATTGCCGTCCGCTTGCGGGCGGCGTAGAGAAGTAAGTCTGGCCTTGCTGCCTAAAACCATGAGTCGCAATCACCGATTGGAACGTCCACTTGCCTGAGTATCGCAATCCCCAGCAGGAAGAGTCCGGCGGCCAAAGCCGCATGCTGCTCGTCATGGTCGCGGCGTTCGCGCTGATTCTCATTAGCCAGTTCCTGTTCTTCAAGAACAAGCCGAACGCGACACCCGGCGCGCAGCCGGCGAAAACTGCCACAGCTACGCAAGCCACGCCGCCCGCTACCGGAGATACCACGGCGGAAGAAGCTTCCACACCGAGTTCGGTGCCCGCAAAGGCCGCTACGGCCGAGACCGAAACGGTTGTCGAGAACAGTTTTTATCGCATTGTTTTCACCAATCACGGAGCACAGGCGAAGTCGTGGATCCTCAAGAAATACAAAGACGAAAAGGGCCAGCCGCTTGACCTGGTCAATCCTGTGTCCACCAAGTTTGGGCTTCCGTTGGCGCTTTATGCCTACGACGAGGCGCTGCGCACCAAGATCAACTCCGCGCTCTACGTCGCCACTCCGACAGGCAACCTCAGCGCGCCCTCAGAATTAACGTTCGAATATTCCGACGGGGCAGTCAATGTCCGCAAGACGCTCCGATTCGATGCGACGTATGTCGTTTGGCTCGAGACCGTCGTGACCGTGAACGGCAAGCCGGTGCAGGCCTTCCCCATGTGGCCCGCCGGGTTCGGCGATCAGGCCACCGCCCCGTCCTACGCGGCCGCGCGAATTGATTACTACGCCGGCGACAAGGTTGAGCGCCTTGCGGCCAAGAAGATCAGCGGAGGCAATACCCTGCGCGGGCCGCTGCAATGGGCCGGAGCACAGGACCAGTACTTCGCCGCCATCTTCCTGCCCGACGCACCTGCTCAAGCTGCGATGGTCACCTTCCGCGACGAGGTACACGTTCCGAAAGACCCGGCCAAGCCCGATCCGAACAATCTCACCAAAGTAGAACTGCTGGGCGCCGCAGTCGGCAGTGTCGATGGTGTCACCCGCGAGCGCTTGTTCGTTGGCCCGAAGGCGCTCGACGTTCTGGACAAAATCCACTCGAACTTGCTGAGTGGCGAGTCCAACGGTCCCGACCTCAGTCACGTGGTCGACTTCGGGTTCTTTGGCCTGATTGCCAAGCCGCTCTTCCTTTGGTTGCTGTGGACGCACGACCACATCGCCTCCAACTGGGGCGTGTCGATCATCATTTTGACGGTCATCATCAACCTGGCATTGCTGCCGCTGCGTATCACCAGCATGAAGTCGGCGCTGAAGATGCAGAAGCTGCAGCCGCAGATGAAGGCGATCCAGGAGCGGTACAAAAAGTATCCATTGCGCGACCCTCGCCGCGCCGACATGAACGCAGAAGTCTCCGCGCTGTACAAGGAGCATGGTGCGAATCCGGCGGGCGGTTGCTTGCCGCTGGTAATCCAGATGCCCTTCCTTTTCGCGTTCTACTCCATGCTGGGAGTCGCGATAGAGCTTCGCCAAGCACCGTTCCTTTGGCTGCACGATCTCTCGTCGCCCGACAAGCTGCTGATCGTGTCTGTGCTGATCGTGATCACCACGCTGTTCGTGCAGAAAATGACGCCCAGTGCGGGTATGGACCCGGCGCAACAGCGCATGATGACCATCATGATGCCGCTCATGCTGGGTTACTTTAGCTGGACCCTGGCTTCCGGCCTGGGGCTCTACTGGATAGTCGGCAACTTCATCGCCATTGGGCAGCAGTACATCATGAACCACACCGGCCTCGGCAAGGAAATGCGCGCCGAAGCGGAAAAACGTGTCCGCAAGGCCGCGAAGTAGTCTCGAAGCCTGTTGTTGAACGAGTACAGGGAATGAGCCGCGCAGGAGCGGCAAGAGTTGATCTGCTATGCCAATAACCGACAAAATTGCCGCAGCCAGAAAAATCAGCGAACTGCTCAATGGGATCATCCTCGCTGGGGATTTCCGGCTTCGCTACAAGATCTTCGTTGATCCACCGGTGGCCGAGAGCGACTTCGATAAGCCCGTCATCAAGGTGGAACTCTCGGGCTCCGACGGCGCTCTCGTACTGGAGCGTGGCGGCGAATTGCTGCGTGCCTTTGAGCACGTTGCGCTCGAGATGCTGCGACTCGGCTCCGACGAGCATGACCAGGTGATCTTCGATTGCCAGAACTTCCGCTCGGCCCGTCAGAAAGAACTACGTCTGTCGGCCAACGTCGCCGCCGATCGTGTGCGCGAGAGCGGCATGCCCTACGCCTTCGCTCCCATGTCATCGCGCGAGCGCCGTCTGGTGCATCTGGCCCTGCGTGATATTTCCGATCTGCGTACCGAAAGCGCCGGCGAGGCACTGCAGCGCTACGTCGTGGTCTATCCCAAGGACTACACCGGCAAACCACCCGCGTCGCAAGCCGCACCTTCGCGTCGGCGGTAGCCCGAATTCGTAAACTTCACGGAATGTCATCCTGAGCGAGGCCCCGTCCTCTACTGGTTGTCATCCCGACCGGAGCCGCCGCTTCGGTGGCCGAGTGGACGGACCTGCATTTCTCCCGCCGGACTGCTGCAACTCGCCAATGGCGCTCGCACGAAGCATCGCAGTGCCCCACTTTCTCTGTGCCTCCGCGCCTCCGTAGTGAATAATCGTTCTCATGCACCTCGATGACACCATCGTCGCCATCGCCACGCCTCCCGGACGCGGCGGCATTGGTGTAGTGCGTCTTTCCGGCTCGGAAGCGACGGCCATTGCCCGCCCAATGCTGCGTTTGGCCCATGCCGAAGAGTTCCAGCCCAATCGCGCTCACTTCGGCGAGCTGATCGATCCCTCCACCGGCGACCCCGTCGACGAAGTGGTCGCCACCTTTTTCGCCAAGCCGCATTCGTACACGACAGACGATGTAGTAGAGATTTCCTGTCACGGTTCACCGGTCGTGCTCCGTCACGTCGTGGAAATGGCGCTCTCCCGCGGAGCCCGTTTGGCTGAGCCCGGCGAGTTCACCATGCGCGCCTTTCTCAACCGGCGCATCGATCTCACGCAGGCCGAAGCCGTCCGCGATCTCATCGACTCACAGACCCTCTATCAGGCGCAAGTCGCCGCTCGCCAGCTCGAAGGCGCTTTGTCCAAGCGGCTGCAACCCCTCAAGCGAAAGCTCGTCGAGCTGATCTCCGCTATGGAAGCCGGCGTGGACTTCGCGGAGGACGACGTTTCCGTCCTTCCCGACGCGCAGATTCTGGCGCGCATCGCCGACATTCGCGCGCCGCTCGACCAACTGCTTGCCAGCTTCTCCTACGGAAAAGTTGTGCATGAGGGACTGACCCTGGCCATCGTCGGTCGCCCCAATGTGGGGAAATCAAGCTTGTTCAATCGTCTGGTTGAGCACGAACGCGCCATCGTCACCGCCACGCCCGGCACTACGCGCGACCTGGTCACCGAGACGGTTTCGATCGGTGGTTTTCCTGTGCGTCTGGTGGACACCGCCGGCATCCGCGATGCCCTTGACGAAGCCGAAACCATCGGCGTCCGTAAGTCGATGGAGGCGCTGGCCGACGCCGATATTGTTCTGGTCGTGCTCGACGCCTCGCAGTCAGCCGACGATGACGCCCGCCGCGGCGACACTGCGCTGGTCTCGCTGGCCGCTCGAAGTCTGGGCATCGTGGTGCAGAACAAGATCGATCTCGCCACCTCTGCTCGTCTGCTTCCCGACGGCGGCCTGCCCGTGGTTATGACTTCTGCGCTGACCGGTCAGGGCATCGCCGAGTTGCGGAATCAGATCGTCTGCTTGATTGGCGGGGGCGGAGCACAACAGGAAACAGGGTTTCTCACCAACATTCGCCAGCACACGCTGGTGCAGGACTCACTCGTCGCCCTCGAGGTGGCGGCAGCCGGCGTGCCGCTGAAGACGCCGCATGAAATGGTCCTGCTCGATCTCTACAGTGCGCTGCGACCGCTCGACGAAATCACCGGTGCCACTACCGCCGACGACATCCTGAACCTCATCTTCAATTCGTTCTGCATCGGAAAATAACATCCCATCCAGTGGCGTCCCATGGAATGTAATAATCCATTTAACTCATATTGTAATCATATGATTATGATCCTATACTTTATCCTGCGGTGGACACACAAAGCCGATGCATCGTGTGTCCACCGGTGTGTCCACCGAAGCGATATTACCAAAATTTGGCGTCGGTGGACACAATTTGGGGGCAGAATGGCACTCACGGATATGAGAATCAAGGCCCTGAAGCCCAAGGCGAGGCGCTACCAGCTCACGGACGGACGCGGCCTAAGCGTGGAAGTCCTTCCCAGCGGAGCGGTGGCTTGGCGCTTCCGCTACCGCCTCAACGGCAAGCTCGAAAAGGTAGCTCTGGGGCACTACCCAGACCTGAGCCTTAAGGATGCGAGGCAGAAGCGCGACGAGATGGCCGGACAGGTGGCGCGAGGCCAATCCCCGGCGCGGGAGAAGCAGCTTGCAAAGCTGGCGCTTGGGACTAACAGTAGCGTGCGCGAGTTTGCGGAACGCTATTACACAGACGTGGTGGTCAGGTCTTTGAAGGACCCAAGTGGCGTCCGTCGCTACCTCGACAAAGAGATCTTTCCAGCGTTTGGCAACAAAGTGCTCAAGGACGTGACAGCCGCAGATGTGCAAACACTGGTTTTCCGCAAGCGGGACAACGGGCTGGAGGCCGCGGCAGCCGCCATTCGCAATCTCATCAAGCGGTTGTTCGACTACGCGATCGTGCGCGGAGCGGCACAAGTGAATCCCGCGCTGGCATTGCCGATGCGATTTATCACGAAAGCCAGGTCCAGAACCCGCACGTTGTCGCCCGATGAAATCCGGGTGTACTTGCGCTGCCTCTATCAGTCGAATATCAGGAGGCAATTCAAGCTAGCGCTACACCTGATCCTGCTTACGCTGGTGCGCAAGTCCGAGCTGTTGTTTGCCAAGTGGGTTGATGTGGACCTGGAGAGCGGCGAATGGCAAGTTCCGGCGGAGAACTCGAAAACCGGCAAGCCGCACATTGTCTATCTCTCCACCCAGGCGGCCGATTTGTTTCGCGAACTGAAGCCATTGGCGGGTGAGTCTGAGTGGGTATTGCCGGGCCGCAGCAGCCCCGCAAAACCATTCTCGCGCAATGCGATGAACCAGGCACTGGTCAGCATGGCATTTCCGATGGATCCGTTCACAATTCATGATTTGCGACGCACAGGCTCGACTCTGCTGCACGAGAAGGGTTTCTCCTCTGACGTTGTAGAGAAGTCGTTAAATCATACGATTGGAGGAGTACGGGGTGTCTACAACAAGGCGGAATACTCCGACCAGCGCAGAGAGATGCTGCAGTTCTGGGGCGACTATGTAGAGAGTCTTGCGACCGAGTATAGAGCTCTGCTGGGGCTGCAATTCCAAGATTTGAAACACTTGAGGTTGTCAACGAAAGACGCGGCGGGCGAAGAAAACCGCACTGAATACCGGCGTGCAGGAGGATAAGCGGCTTGGTTGATCTAGAAAATCAACGAGTGCACAGGGACAATCGATCGCGAGTGGCAGGCTCTCGCAGCACTCCGGACGCGAGTTGTGCCTTGTGGGTCCACCGATTGTACCGGATCATGGCCACCGGGGCAGGGTGCCCTTGCTCGCGTCGATGTCACCGTGCAACCGTGCAACCTCTGCAGTTGAATAAGTCGTCATACGCGACTACAGTATGTGCGTTTGGAACGAGTCAAGGCATCAGGTAGCAATGTCCGCAAACCAGGTCAAATCTCGAACGTGCAGAAAAGAACTCCCGGACATCGAGCTTAAGGCGCGCCTGACGGAAATGGGGTTGTGGTTGAAGAGGCTAAGTCTGCTCAAGTACGACCGCGATGCGGATATCCCGCAGAAGGCCGTAGTCGAAGACCTTTTTGATTATTTCATAAAACTGGAGGCGGTTTTACTCCAAGAGCGGAGACGGAGGGAGTGCCTCGCGGATCTCAAGTCGGCCCGGCAAGAGCTAGCGGCCATCGAAGCGGAGATAGGTGGTGCCGCGGGCGAAGAGAAGCAGGCCTTGGAGGAGAGGAGAACTCTTCGTCAGAACTTTGCCTCTACTGTGAAAGAGATGGCGGATAAGGCCGATCGAACCTCCTCGGAACTGGCACAGGAAATCGGCGGCGACGGGGAGTACGTCGCATTTATCAATCGAGCCCTTGATCGCCTGGGAATGATGCCGGACAGCGACCTCCGTCCAGAACTGCTTTCGGCTGAAGACTCTGCCCCGGTACCTAGCGAACCGCCAAACACAGACCGCTCCACCGACGCGGACACGCACACGGCGCGCAAGACCGTCGCAGAAGCAGTGAAGAAAAAGCTCAACAATCCATCGGAGTATCGCGGCATGCTGATCGAGGAGGTTCAATACGCAATAAGCCTGGGACGTTCCAGTGTGTATCGCCTCATCGAATGTGGGGCGCTTGAGAAACGGAAGAGGCGACCAGGCGCTGCTAAGAACTCGCGTACTCTTATCATGATTTCCAGTGTTCTCGCGTACATGGAACAGAACGACATTGACATAAACGCTCTCTGACCAGCAGCCTGATCGCTGCACTGTCTCATCAGCTTTCCGCCCGTTATCCCACGCCGTCCTACATACTGTCCCGTCAGTCCTAGACTCTTCGGCCGGCCTTCGTGCAGCATTGACGCCGGAGGTACGGCAATGCACGACAAAATACTGCGACTGCCCCGTGTCAAAGATTGCACCGGGCTCTCACGAACTGGAATCTACGATCGGATTGCAAAGGGAGAATTTCCCGCGCAGATCCCCATCGGAGCACGGGCGGTCGGCTGGCTTGAATCCGAGGTGGAGGCATGGATCGCGCAACGGGTGGCGATCAGTCGCGAACACAACAGTGCGCAAAAGGGAGCGTCATGGGACGAAACAACTCTGACTCATGCCGGAAGAGCTCGGTCGCGAGCCGACAAGGTCGCTTAGGCAAGGTTACGGCCACCATCACGAAGGGCCGATGTTTCGAATTGGAAGACAGCGTGGGCTGGGAGAGAGCGCTTGAGATCCCATGGTCGCGCACTTCCGGCAGCAAAAGGTGGGATCGGGTGCCGCGGGTGGCTGTGCTGCTCGTTGTCCTGCTGGGGACGTGCAGCGCGTTGCCAGACAAGCCGATCCGGAGAGCCGTCAAGAGGGAGCCAGCGACGACCGCGGCGTTGCAGCAGGGACCCGACGGTGAATCCATGGAGGACATGTTCACGGTACGCGAACGACTAGCTAAAGGCTGTTGCAAAACCCCGATTCTTCAATTCGGCGCTTGAAAGCCGATAATTTCGTGGGGAAGGTTGCTCGATGGCGTTGGTCTGAGTTGCCGGCTTGAGCGGTAACTCGCCAAGGCCTCGTCGGTTTTCGGTGGCCCATGGGTCCCCGAGCCGGGAGGAGCAAGATGGTCTGCAGTCAGTGCACCGTCGAGGAGCAGAGATGGCCAAGGTCCAGCGCGAGCCGAATCGAACTCTATGCTGGTGACAACCGGAACTGTGGGCGCGTCGGACGCGGGTTCTCTGCCTCGATCTAACCATGGTCCCGAGCTGACAACCTGCCACGGGTGGTTCAGACCAACTACCTGAGTAAAGCTGAGAAACAGACACACCAGGGCGCAGCCGACGAGGGTTAGGGAAAACCATAGTTTCATCGCGAATCCGCCTCGCGGGCACGCTGCAAATTGCGCTCCTTATTCAACTCCGCCAGTTCGCGCAAGCATTGCTGCATTTCTTGCCAAGCGGCCACCCCTTCTCGCGTGGCCTCCTCCGCTGCCTGGGGAACATAGTAGCCGGTGGTCTTGCCCTTCTCCCCGCGGTAGCTCACATTCAGATGCGGACCATGCTTGGGTCCATCTCCCTGACAATGGCAACCCGCTCGTCCGCAGGTGCGGTAGGTTTCCGAGAGCGTTCCGAAGATGGCGATCCCGGCCAGACGTTGAATCTGGCTCAGCAGTTTGCGTCGTTGGGCAGCAGCATCAACCGATCTGGCCATGGCTCCTCCGACGCACTTGATAGCGAGCGATGGAAAACAGATTCTTGGTAATCACGCACCAGCCCACGTAGCGCTGAAACCCAGGCTCTCCTTTGTAGGTGGCTCGCCGCATCGAGAAGGGATGCTTCAAGGTGCTGATGGTGGCTTCACAGCCGGCCCGCCAACGTAGCGCTCGCCGGAACCAGCGCTGCTTCTGCTGCCGGGCTCGCTGGGTGGAGAGGCGTCCGCGCGCCGGCAGCGCCACCTTCTTCACGCCGAGGGCTTGCGCCTCCTGCTCGTTCTTGGCAGAAAAAAATCCCCGGTCGGCGGTGGCCATTTCCGGCGCTCGCCCGAAGCAGGCCTGGTGGTGTTGCAGGGCCGGCATCCAGGCCGTGCTATCCTCCGGATTGCCCACCAGAACTTGGTAACCGCTCACGATCCCGTTTTCTACCTCGTCGATGCGCACCAGCCTACCAAACTCGTTCGGCTTATGCGCTTTCCCTTTGCGAATGACTTCGGTGTGCGGTTCGAACAGACTCAGGACTTTGCCTTCTACGTGGCAGTTTCCTCCCCACACCCGTTGCTGGGTTTGTGTCATCACCTTCTCCACCAAAGGAAGAAAGTGCCGGAGCTGGCCGATCTGGGCTTCGACTCGCAGGGGTTTGCCCAGCACTTTCAGCCGCCCCTTCCCCCAGCGTTGCAGCACCTGGCTGGCCTGTCGCACCACGCCCCGGGTCAGCCCCAACAACTTCTGGTAACTGTCCCGCATGCGGTGCTGGTTGACCTCGCGGGGAGGCGCAAGTTCGCGACGATCTGACGGTGGGCGCCTCCCTGGTGGCGGCTATGATTGCCCGCGCCTGCGCACCGCGTAGCAAACGCGCTTTTGCCGATTGGGCCCGAACCACCTATCTGCCCGAGTTAATGAACTTCGCGGCGGCGGATCTGAGCAGCCAACATTTCTGGGATCAGATGAACGCCCTGCCCGTGGACCAACTGGCGGACATCGAGCAGGCCTTGGTTCGCCAGGTGGTCGAAGTCGAACAGTTGCAGCTGCAGGCGCTAGCCTACGACACGACCAATTTCTTTACCCACATTGCCAGCACCAACCTACGTCCCAAACTGCCCCAGCGGGGACACAACAAACAAGGCCGGCACGATCTGCGGCAACTGGGCCTAGCGCTGGTGGTCGATCAGGACACGCGTTGCCGTTCGCCCATGTTCTCTACGCCGGAGCGCGCTCGGATATGAAGACATTCGCCGAGTTTCTGCAGCCGGTTCGCAAACTCCTGCGCGAGCTGACGGGCCAGCCCGAGCAGCTCACCCTCGTCTTCGATGCCAGAGCTTCGTCGCGAGCCAATCTGGAGACCACGGAACACTATGTGACCGCCCTACCTCCGTCCGATCATCGCGCCTTGCTGGCGGAAGCGCCGGTGCCCTGGCGGTGGTGCAACTGTCCCACGCGGCGCAAGTGCGGGCATGGCGAAGCCAGCGGGTGTTGGCAGGAAAGCTGCGGGAAGTGGTGGTGGTTTTCAGTCCCCAACTTTATGAGGGGCAGCTGCGGGGCTTGCAGCAGGCGATGGCGCGCTGTCAGCGTGGGCTGGAGGAGATGAGCTTGCGACCGCGGTTGAGTGTGAAAACAGCGCAAGGGATGTTGGAGAAGATGCGCAGCCGTCAGTATTTTCGCCGCTTGCTGGACTATCCGGTGGAGGAAGACGAGCAAGGGGTAGTGCGGGTCAGGGTGTGGAGTAACCGGGAAGAGTATCGACGTCTGGCCACAGGCTATTTTGGGCTTCGTCGTCGGTCAGGGACTTGGCGGCGCGGCTGATTTCCAGCAGACGATGTTTTACCGCGCGCCCGTGATCGACCACGTCCAGGGCTCCCTTCCTACACTCGGCGGCAATGCGGTGCAGGCTGCGGCTGAGCACCCGGATGCCATCGCCCAAAAGCGAGCTGTCGGTGGGGTAGTGAACGTTGCTTTCCACAACCGTCGAGTCGGTGCGAAGCTTATCGCCCCGGGCCACGCCCTGCTCGCAAGCCAGACCGACCACCCGCTGATGAATGGTTTCGGTGACCGCCGGGCTCAGCAGGGCAAAGGTGCGGCTGAAGGTCGTGAAATGGGGTGTCGCCTCGGCATCGAAGTGAGTGAAGCGACGGTACACCAGGTTGCTGCGTAACTCCCGTTCCAGGTCGCGGAAGCTCCAGCCCTTCAGATGCTTCATGACGCAGCAACGCAGCAGACGATCGGGGGCTATTCCGTCCCGTCCAGTACGCGTCGAAAGAGGGTAACGGGTGGCCAGACATTGGCGGACCAAGTCGACCAAGGCGGGATCCTCCAAGAGCTGATCGACGGGATCGAGCAAGTCATCCTTGAGCAGGGCGGCTTGCTGGGCCAAGGGGGAGTAGAAGAGCCAGGCTTGATGGGAAGTGGAGGGGATCATAACGTACTCGAGTATATCGAGTAAGACAAGAGACTGTCAAGAAGAAACAGCGAAAGCCTGCATTTTCTTGAAGGAAATCTGCGAGTAAATATGAGCGAAGCTACAGATCTGCCACAGTGCTGCGTCAGCAACCTGCGTCAATCAAGGGGTTGAGCCCTGCGTTTTGCAACAGCCTTTAGCTATGGCGGCCGGGATGACCATAGCTGTGTTGGCGATTATTTGGGCAGTTCGGCGGTATCGGCAAATGCGTAGAGAGCTGAAACAGGTTAGCGCCGAAGCTGACCTGTTGCAGAGGAGAGTCGCCAAACTGCGTAATGAACACGACGAGAAGGTTGGGCAACTCGCGAGTAAGAGCGGGGAGAGTGCACGGCTGAGAACTGAGAACGCGCAGCTAAGTAGCGAACGAGACCATTGGCAGCGGACAGCCCGAGAGGCACGAGCTCTCGCTGCCGAGAAGCAGTATTCGGTAGACGAGCTAAGAAAGGCTCTGGTGAGCGATGGCCGGAAAGATTCATGATTCGAATGGGGTCGGCTAACTTAACGACGAAATCTGTTGGCAGACAGTACTGCCCTCACAAAGTCATTTTGGAGCCCACCAAAGACTTTGCACTGCTTAAAAGGGTACGAGACTGCCGCTTCATTACCAGCAATCAATTGTTTGAGTTTGCAAAGGCCTCCGACATTGCAAACAGTCTTGGATCGTTCTACTGGCGCATCGGTCGGCTAGTGGGGTGCGGCTTGGTACAGACGGTCACGCTTCAAATTGGGAAGTACCGGATTTACACGATCACGAGGCAAGGGCTGAGGGAATTAGAGAACAGGCAAGAATGCCTGTTAAGTCTCACGTCTAAAGCGAGAGTCCTGGCTAAACGAGACGAAATCCCGCATGCCCTTTTGTTGAACGACATCCGGCGAACGTTTGAGCAGCAGTTCCAGGTGAAGTGGTGGAGAACGGATCTCCAAGTCCGGGCCGTCAACCTGGCGACCCACAAATATGCAAAGGATTATGACGCGGTATTCTCGGTGGATCGTTCGGAGTCTGGCGAGAGTTCTCTGACGATAGCGGTGGAGTATGAGCGCACGCTGAAGGCCGAAGACAGGTACGCTGAAATCAGCAACGCTCTCAGCGGCGAGAGCTCCGTTAATGTCCTTTTTTATCTTTGCGCGTCCGCCGACATGGTACCGCTACTGGCACAGAGGATTCGTCTGAAAAACCTGTTGCTCTGCTTCACAGTCGCAAGGAGTCTCATCCATCATGGTAAGGATTGCCCGGTATTCATCTGGACCCAGCAGAACCTTCAGCCGATTCCCATGGTCGACATAATCAACCCTTCAAAGTGACAAGCGGCTTTTCCGATCAACGTTGCTCCTGGAATGAGCCTAGAATGCGCCCTGAAACGGCTAGAGTCGGCTGCTCGTAAGATCCTGAGGGAAGGCGTCTTAGCGGCTGACTTACCTCCCTATAACGCCGCTTTGCGAGATCAAGCTTTGGACGGCGCCGTTCCGGGAGCAGCCGGGTATTGCAAACCCGCGGTTCAAAACACCCGAGCTCCCGAAATGCGTGCCGACGTTCTTCCACCCGAGCGCCGTAATTGAAATTGCTGGGATTGGATTGCCTCGACAGGATCGAGCAGTTGGGACACTGGCGAGCCACCGCACGCGCAGCACCTCGCAGGTAGAGAAGTTTCTGTAGCTTCTTCCGGGGCATGGGACGCAGAGAAGCCAGATAACCGGCAAGCTCGTAGGGATGGAAGACTTCCCACACGGCAGCCTGAAACCTGGGAAGCTCAGCGGCAAACTCGGAATGCCGTTCGACGGCCCCGGCGAAGTTCAGCAGTTTCTCGCTGACCAAATGATCCAGTGCGTTTTTCAGGCCGGAGCGCTGCCGGATGGTGCGGGTTGCGTAGTGGCTCAGTTTGAAATTAGCGAATGTCGAATAGATAGCTGAGACCGAGTTGGACGGCAAGAATGGCGTTGTAACTCAATTTCCCGAAGCGTTCTTCCAGCTTCCGCTTATCAATCATGAACACTTGCCCGCAGAGCGCAACACTGTTGACCACCGAAAGCTTGTTCACGATGTCAGCGATGATCTCATTGGCTGGTATCGCAATATTGTAGGAGTTAGCTTTGTGGGTCTTCGATGACATCGGCACGACAATCACTGGATTGCCGCTGTTGACCAACTTGCACGACATTACAGTACACGGACGTCGCCCGTGACTGCTCACGCCCGCCGCGATCGGGTATGGTGTACCAATGGATTTCGCCTTAGTCAATTGGGTCGAGAGGAACTCAATTGCCTTTTCCCTGACGCAGAGCTAGTTCCTGAACGCTTCTTCGGAACGGTAAAGAGTTGGATAGCAATCAGGAGATGAAAAAAGGAGGTTGCGAAGTTGTAGGGGGCATGGCACCTGTGCCTCTTGAAGATCTCGAAATGCCATGCTAACGGCAACACTCCCCGCTAACCTGCAGAAGAAAACCAAGCGAGCGAGGATGGCGGTATAATCGCGCCGTGGCCGACCATGTGATCCACATCTCGGAAGCCGAAGCCGCCAGCGACTTCGCCGCGGTGCTGGCCCGCGTACGTGCGGGCGCGGAAGTGGTCATCGAGAGCGAGGGCGGCAAACTGCCCGTGGCAGTGATCCATCCGCCAGTCCCGCCACGCCGCACCATCTCCGAGTGCATCGCGCTGTTGCCCGAGGACTCGACGGCGGTCATGGATGCCGACTTCGCCAAGGATATCGAGGCAGCCATCGAGAGTCAGCGCGAACCGCTTGAACCACCCGCTTGGGACTGATCCTCGATTCCAGCGTACTGATTACAGCCGAACGCGAGGGCCAGAACGCACGGCAGATGCTCGCGGCCATCTCCGGCGCAGCGGAAGACGCCGAGATCGCCATCTCCGTGGTCACGCTGATCGAGCTGGCCCACGGTGCCGCCCGCGCCGACACGCCACAGCGTAAAGCTAAGCGGCACCAGTTTATCCAGGGACTGCTCACGGCGTTGCCCATCCATCCAATCACCGTGCCGATTGCGCTTCGCACCGGTCAGATCGATGGCGAAAACCAGGCCGAGGCCGTCCGCCTTCCGCTTTCCGATCTGCTAATCGGGGTGACTGCCCTGGAACTCGGCTACAGCGTGGCCACCGCCAACCTTCGTCACTTCCAGATGATCCCTGGCCTCGACATCGTCCCCTTCTAACCGGCGTTCCCCGCCACAAAAACCAGTGACTCAGCTTGTCCCGCTGTCTACAGTGAGCACGTACCCACTCCGCAAACTGCAAGTGAGGTTCTTTCCTGAGTTAGCTGCGGGTCTTGAGCCAAGCGAAAACTCCTGTCTGGGGTTCGCGAGTAAAGTTACTGCACAGGAACCCGGGTTGCTGTGCGGTACAAAGACGTAGCCGATGCTGGGTGAAAGCCAGTTATTCGACTTGCGCCGGATTGACTTGATCTACGCAGTTTAGGTTCCTGAATGTCAGTTTCTAGGCCTCGATTCGCCCTCCTAAAACCGGAGTCCGCACGGCTCGCGTGAGCCCGTTGCGCGCCCGGGCTGCCAGCCTGTTTTCCCGATCTCCAACTCTTTTACCACCGCCGCTGACAGCCGATGGTACAGCCGGAGGTGTGTTGCCAACCAACCCAACAACCAACTAGCAGCAACCAAATCTTCAGAGGTGATTTATGAAAGAACGAGTCGTGTTCGAAGCCAATGTACCGGTGACGGCAACCTTGGCTTATGCGGATGGATTGAGAGTGCAAGGACGCTTCGGCGATCAGGTGATGTACTCGCTCGCTGACGGACGAGTCATGTACGTGCCACCGATGGTCCGGGACAAACTAGTCGAGCTTGGTGTCCGGCAGAATGAGCCGTTTGCGATCTGCCGGGCCGAGCGTCGCGAAGGCAACCGGCGGTTCGTCGACTGGGTTGTGCAGCCAGAGGGTTCGGCAGCGGCCGCCCAGAGCGCGACTGCGAACGGGGACGCACCCGGCTCGCCGGTGAACGGCGACAGCGGTGCGCGTGGCAAAGCGAATGGTAACGGTAACGGCAACGGAAATGGCAAGCTGGCCAGCGCATCCCCCAGTGCAGGGACTGCAGAAGCAGCGTTGCGCGCCGCACTCACGGCGAGCATCGACGCAGCTCTTGCAGCGGAACAGTACGCGTCCGCGCATGGACTCTCGATCCGCTTCGGCAGTGAAGACCTGCGCGCCATGGCGCTCAGCCTGTTCATCCAGCACGCCCGCGACGGAGGTGTGCGATGACCGACGTTGCCGTAACCGAAACGCTGGGGGAGTCGCTCTCCCCCAGCCAGGTCAACACCTATATGGCTTGTCCCGCGAAATGGTACTTCCGTTACTTGATCGGTTTGAGCGAGCCGACCACGGGAGCACTGGCACTTGGCAAAGCTTTTCATGGAACACTCGCTTGGTACTTCCGCCAGAAGCTGAGCACAGGTCGCGACATGAAAGCCGAGGAGCTGCGCGAAGTGTTTGTAGAGGAATGGTCGACGGCAATCGCCGACGCCGCGTTGCGCGAGGATGAAGGCGCAGATGAGCTTGGCCGCGACCGGTCAAATCCTCGTCGCAGCCTACGTGACAGAAGCCGCTGGTCCCCTGCAGCCAAATGCAGTCGAGCAGACTGTGCAAGGTGAAATTGCCGGGGTGAAGGTCCGAGGGATTGTCGATCTGCTGGACACTGACGGTCGCGTGGTTGACTTCAAGACGGCGTGCAAGCGTCCGAATGGACTCTCGGCCGAACACAGTCTCCAGTTGACGACCTACGCGATGATCACGCCCGGCGCCAGCGGCCTGTGTCGCCTGGACACGGTCACCAAAACCAAGACCGTGCAGGTGATCCAACAGAGTTATCAGGTCGGTTCCGAAGATCGGCGCTTTGCCGAAACGCTGTATCCCATGGTGCAGGAGTCCATTCGGGACGGGATTTACCCTCCAGACCGTGGAGGTCCCCTGTGTTCACGCCGTTACTGCGGCTACTGGCGCGAGTGCGAGCACGAGTTCGGCGGACGCGTGGCGAAGTAATCGTGCGCCGGTGTCCCCTTGCCGATTCCCTGATTCCATCTCGATTTCACTTTATGACAGTAGACCCGCGCTGAGCGGGCCCCGAGCCGCCGGAAGCGGTACAACCCACGCGGGAGAGCGGCGCCTGCCGGCTCTCCCGATTACTCAGCAATGTCGATTATGCTCATCGAACGGCTCAGTGAATTCTACTGAGGACCATTTTCCCGTGCCGATGCGGTAGAGTAGATCTGATTGCACTGCCAGCAATGTCAAAGAAGTACAAGAAAGATGCTCGTCACTCGATGCCGGTCGAAACTGGCATGAACAATCAGCCTCAGCCGGCAAGGAAAGGCGGCGCCGAGTCCGCGAACGCCCCGCTAGCGACTGAGGCGGTACGCATACGCGAACTGATCGCTGGCCAGCACTCCAAGGCTGCCCTCGAGGTCGCGAAGGGACTATACAAACGGCATGCCACGGCAGAATCAGAGGATTTGCTGATTGGGGCGTATGAAGCTCGCATCCGGGATCTGCTGAAACAGGGAATGTCCGTCGAGGCCAGGTCATTGTTGAACCTGGTTGGAGAACGGTTTCCTTCTGCGCGGGGTCGGCTAAAGGAAATTCAGTTTGAAATGTGCGCCGGGGAAGATAACCTCGACGAACTTGTTGCTCCCCTGCAAGATCCCAATCTGGCTCCGGCGATTCGCGAGAAGATAGAAACTGCTATCAGGCAGCGGGTTCACGACCTTTCTGCTCTGGCGCAGGCTTCTTCGCTTCCGCCCACACATCCTCTGCGGGAAGGTGCCGTAGCGGTGCTAGAGGCCCTACAGGCCGTGACCCGAGAACGAGTCGAAGAAGCTGCTGTGTTGCTGCCGCAGGTATCGCGCCGAAGTCCTCTGGCTTCATGGAAGGCATTGGTCAATGCCATTGCTAGCTTTTATCGCGGGGAGGATGAGTCTTGTAAGAAATGGCTGGAAACGATCGCGCCAGATTCCGCGCCCGCCCGCCTGATTCCGCCCATACGGGCAATGCTGGGCACGGCGCCCGTTTTCGTATTCAGCTCGGCGACGTTGAAGCTAATAGGCTCCGTGGTGTCGGGTCGCGAGGTTTTGCGGGCTACGTTGGCTTGTCTGGAAAAGGAAATGGACGCAGGGAACAAGAAGTTGATCCTCGACAAATCGCGTGAGGCGGTCAACCTGTGTCGCCAGTGCTGTCCCGACTTGACCGAGAAGCTCCGCCAGCACATCGCCATCCGCTGTATGCTCCTTAACTTTGCAGTGGAGCCGGTTTGCGGAGCGATCGGCACACCCCGAGAGGATGCTTACTGGTGGCGGCTCATGGCGCGCGCTTTTGAGGAAGTCAAAGCCAGTGTCGAACAGCATGCGCAGTCTGTTTTGTTATGGGAGACGTTCCGAAAGCAGGCTCTCAAAGAGAAATGGTTTGTCGCGAATAGTTTGGAAGACGGGGTGCTTTCTTTTCACATGGCACAGATTGCCGATCGTTTACCGATGGACCTCGCCGATCTGTGGCTGGAGAATCACCCTTATGATTCTCGCCGTTCCAGCGAGAACGGAATGTTGTCTACTGCACACTTGCTTTCTCCAGGTGACCTTTACGAGCGGGCTTGCCGAGCGGATTCTAATCTCGAAGCTTTTCAAAGGTGGCTGAACTGGGGGAAAAAGCAGCCGGATTGGAGAGTCCCCGATCGCGTAGCCGATTTGTGGCGGCAGGCTCGTCGACAGGATGTTGAACCATTGCTTTGGCTGATGGAATCGGCGGAGAACCGGGGCGCATACCAGAAGGCGCTCAAATTTCTGGAAGAGGCCGAACAGCTTGACAGTCTTAACCCGGAAGTTCGCAAGGCCAAGCTTCGGCTGCTGGTATCCGGGGTCCTGCGTCAATTCCGTCAACGTAAGGCTCACTTGGCTGCTCAAGGAATCGACCGGATAAGGGCATTGCCAGAGGCGCCGGACGGGAGCCTGACTCCGGTTATAAGCGCTCTGCGGCTGGTACACGCGGCCCTCGTTAAGGATTTCGATGCCGTGAAGAAACACAGAGCAGACCTGGAAGAGCAGATTGGCAGCATAGCCGCAGCTTATGTTCTTCAGAGAGGCTTGGTGGACGCCTCAGTTTTGGCGTATGGGGACGCCCTCTTACAACCACTGGCGATAAATTCGTTGGACGGAATAAGCCTGCTGACGGGCGTCTCTAGGGCTTTCGCTTTGGGGAACCTCGTGGGCGTTCCTCTAACAATCCCGGAAAAATGGGAGGATCACTTGAGCACTGCGTTGAGGCATCCCACCCTCCCACTGGACATTGCCCAAATGCTAGTTATTGGCGAAGCGGCTCTTCGCAGCCAAGCGTCCAAGCTGGCGTTTGCCGTGTCCGTGGCGGGTATGGCGAGAGCCGGCGCAGATTCGAGATTCTTGTTTCTGCGGGCGCGTGCGTTGCCGATCTGGGCGCCTGAAAGACGCCACCATTGCCTCTGCGTTGCCTTGGAACTGGCGCGGCGCGAGCGCAACCCGGAGTTGGCCGGGAAGATTCTCGATCAATTGCGGGAATACCCGACGAACATGTTTGGGCCGGACGATTTCCTGGATGAAGTGGGGTACGATAGTTTTTCGGTCAAACCGGAGTTCCTGAACGAAGTTTTGGCGGAGGAAAGGGAGGAGAAGCAGTTCCCAATCGCGAGAGCCAACGCCCTGCCGCGTTATGTGCGTGAGCGTAAAGTGCAGGAAAGGGATTCTCCCAAGTCTCGTCGCAGGCAGGACGACTTCGACGAAGAAGAAATGGATGAAGAAGATTTTGCTGAATTGGATGAGTTGATGGAAGTCCTGCCTCCCGAAATCGTTAGCCAGGTGTTGGAAGGGATTGCCCGAGGCAAAAGCCAGGAGGAGATCATGGCAAAGATAGTGTTGGAACGTAATAAGCCAGAGGGGGACCTTCCGCAGGGCGCGCAGGAGACAAAGCAAAAGAAGCCGGTTAAGTCGCCGCCGCCGGAGCAGGGGAGCCTGTTTTAGAGCATGGACAAGACTAGGGAGAAACGGGTTGTACCGCCGGACCCGCGCACAGTGCTAGGGGTCGCTCGAGAGGCTGGTGACGAAGAGATTCGGGCTGCCTATTTGCGCAAGGTTAAAGAGTTCCCGCCGGATCGCAACCCGGCTGAATTTGAGCTGGTGCGGGACGCGTATGAACTGCTGCGGGATCGGAGGCAGCGCATCCGGCACTTCCTGCTCTCAATCGATCCGCAGGCGCCGGTAGAATCGCTTCTTGAGCTTGGTCTGATCGAGAGGAAGTTCGTTGGACCGGAGCCTTGGCTGGCCGTGTTGAAGGAAAAATAAGCCCAAATGGAAATGAATCCTGTCGCCTCTTCCGGGAGGCTTCCACACGAGACCCGCGAAAGGATTTTGCGTGGGTTCGAGGCATGGCTGGACGGCGCGCTCGTGGGCGAAGAGCCGCTTCAGGGCGTGGCTGCAGATTTGCTTGCCGTGCTCGAAAGTGGGGACCCTCTGCCGCCAATTGAGGGCCACTGTGATCTGTACTCTTTGTGGTCTGCAATGACAGCGCTGACGCAAGAGGTCAAACTGCAAAGCAGAACCTTCAGGCAGTTGAACGATACGCTGTCAGAGGCGAGAGAGAGCTCCGGCGTAGTGACCGCGAGTAATCGCTCAGCACCACTGGCCATGACCGATGAACATCCTGCCGTGCAGCCGGAGACCGAGCGGCGGACCCAGAGCAAACAGATTGATCTTCTGCTGGACTTGCGTGACCGTCTCGATCGCGGTATTCGGTCAGTGCGCGAAGCTGAGGCGCAACTCGTCGCGGCCCGCAGTCGGTCTTTATTGGCCCGCTGGTTTGGCGTGGGCAGAGGGCCCATGCGTCACACGCAGGACACTCTAGCGGCGCTGGAGAAGGGCTATGTCCTCACCCTGGACCGCCTCGATCAGGCATTACAGGATTACCATCTCAGTCCAATTCCTTGTGAGGGTCATGTTTTTGATCCTCACCGGATGAGCGCGGTGGAACTGGAAGAGACCGACTTGGTGCCCGAGGGGACGGTAGTTGGCGTTTATCGCAGCGGTTACGAGTGGGAAGGGGAGATTTATCGTTCAGCCCAAGTAAAAGTAGCCCGCGCCCCACGGGAACGAGCGCAGAAGGAGCGGGAGATCTAATATGAGCGATCTGATTGTAGGCATTGATCTGGGCACCACTAATTCCGAGGTGGCAACCTTTGTAGACGGCCATGTGCAAGTTCTTGGTTTCGGCAAGAACAACATGTTGCCTTCAGTCGTGGGGCTCTCGCCTTCGGGAGAACTGTTGGTGGGCGAGGCGGCGCGGAACCAATTGGTGCTGTACCCGGAACGTACCGTGCGCAGCATCAAGCGCAAGATGGGAAGTAACGACACGGTGATGCTGGGGGACCGCCAGTTCACTCCTCCCGAGATCTCGGCCTTGCTTCTCAGGGAACTTGCGGCGTGGGCCTCGCGCAGCGTCCAGCAACCGATCCACAAAGCTGTTATCACCGTCCCGGCCTACTTTTCGGATGCGCAACGCCAGGCAACACGGCAGGCGGCGCAGCTGGCTGGCCTAGAGGCGGTTCGCATTCTGAACGAGCCAACGGCAGCAAGCCTGGCATACGGCGAAACCACAAGGCACACCGCTATGGTTTACGACCTGGGCGGTGGGACATTTGATGTTTCCATCGTCACTTTGGAAGGGGACATCACCGAGGTGCTGGCCAGCCATGGTAACAACCAGCTCGGCGGTGACGACTTCAATGACCTGCTGGCGGAACATCTGTTCGCGGCTTTTCAGAACGAGCACGGCATCGACTTGCGGCAGAGACACCCGGTGGCGCGTGCGCGCCTCTGGTGGGCAGCCGAAGAGGCCAAGAAGCGATTGAGCTTCGAGCCCGAGGTTACGATTCGCGAAGAAGCGCTCATTTCCGAGAACGGAAAACCGTTGCACCTGGAACTAGAGGTGACGCGGGAAGAATACGAACGGATGATCCGCCCGCTGCTGGAGAAGACGCTGGAAAGTATCTCCAGGGCTTTGACAGATTCAGGGAAAGCTCCCGGAGATTTGGACGCAATCCTGCTCGTTGGAGGCTCCACGCGCACACCACTGGTTTCTCGCCTGCTCCAGGAACGGACCGGTCTCATGCCGCGGGAAGAGATCCACCCGGACCTATGCGTTGCCTTGGGCGCGGGGGTGCTAGCGTCCCGGCTGGCGGGCCATGATGTGGAGCGGGTGTTGGTAGACGTCTCCCCGTACTCTTTCGGGATTTCCTTTCTCGGAGAACGCGGCGGGGTTCCTTATCCCTACTGCTACAAGCCGATCATCCGGCGCAATAATCCACTGCCGTTGACGCGAACCGAGCGTTTCTATACGAGCACTCCTTATCAGGAGACAGTCGAGATCTGCATCTACGAAGGCGAGGATGAGGATGCGCTCAGGAATATTCTAATCGGCGACTTTAAAGTCACGGAATTGAAGCCGGTTCGCGACCTCAGCGAGGTCCTCTGCCGGATGAGCCTCGACTTGGACGGCATCTTGCACGTTACCGCGATCGAGAAGTGTACCGGGAAAGCCAAGCACGTCACCATTGCCCGGGCCCTCGAGACGAAGAGCGAAGCGGAGATCGCTGAGGCGCGTAAACGGCTTGAGGTACTCTACGCGACTCGAAGTAGCGAGGATGCGGAAAACGAAGAGATCTCCTGGCTCGACGCGGCAATCGAGAAGCCAAGCGAGGAACTCGAGCCGCAAGAGATCGACGAGGGGAGCGGTGGAAAGGAGCAGGCGGATACCTTCGCCGCTGCGCCTGTTCCCACCAACGGCATTTGGGCCGAGATGACCCGCGAGGGCCGCCAATTGGCGGATCACTCACGTCAGTTGCTCGAGCAGATGCACGAAGAGGACCGTGAGGAAGTCATGGCTCTCACTGAACAAATCGAAGCGGCAATTGCGGCCACAAACGAATCGGCCCTCAAGGACGCGACCAAAAAGCTTCGTGAAGTACTGTTCTTTGTGAAAGGAAAATATTGAACACCGCTGGCTTGTCTGAATCCGGCAGATGCCCGGTGTGTCAGGCCCGCTTTCGCAGTGAGGCGGTTTGCTCCCGCTGCGGCGCTGACCTGATGCCGCTGATGCTCCTCTTGACGCATGCCTATTGTCTCCGGAAGGCGGCGCGGCAGGCTCTGCAAGCAGGCTATGAGCAAGCAGCCCTGACTGCGGCTGAAGCCGCACAGAATCTACATGCCACGCCCCAAGGTGATCTTCTGCGGATTGTGTGCGCAGCAGCGGCACAGGCAATACAGTCGGTCTCCGCCGTGTAGCACTGAATCCGACGCATTCTCTCGCAATAATGTCGGCCAAGAGGCCAATTGGCAGCCATGAGAGGCGATCTTTGGTACCTGAGCCTCGCCTAACCTTATAGTTTTAGTGAAATAAAGCTCAGGATGCGCAGCCTGGCAATAATCAGACAGTCTCCGCAGACGGACGTCTTCCATATTTATGGCATATGGAATAATCATGTTTATGAAGCAAGAATCGATTCGGACGACGGTGGACATTCCGGCGCCCCTTTACCGGAAATTAAAGGAACAGGCGGCAGGAACTGGTTCTTCGATTCGTGAACTGGTTCTTCTCGGTGTGAGACGTGTGGTCTTGCAGGCACAGCGGCCGAGGCCAAAGCGGGTCGAATTTCCTCTGATTGTTTCCAAAGGACCACAGGTAGACCTGACGAATGAGCAGATCTATGAATACGTTGAATTTCCTTGATGCCAATGTCTGGCTGGCGCTCCTGTGGAGCCGGCATATACATTCCGATACATTCCGAGAGAGCCAGATCCTGGTTTGAGCAGGCCGGACAGGAGCAATTCCTTTTCGGTTCGGTTCACGCAAATCACTGTTCTTAGGCTGCTCACGACCGAACCGATCATGGGAGTGGACACAAAATCTATGGCGGAAGCCTGGCGCCTGTGGGACCGGATCTGGGCGGATGACCGAGTTGTTTTCTTGCCCGAGCCGAAGGATATCGAGAAGGAGTTCCGCGCGCGCTCTCGAAGGCCTAGTCGCTCTCCAAAGGTCTGGGCAGACGCGTACATGTTGCTTTCACGGCCGTGGCAGGCTTGAAGTTGATCACGTTTGACCGCGCTCTGAAGTTGCGCGGCAACGATGTGCTCGTGCCATAGGACAGCTAGGCGAATGCGGCTGTGCACCGCCAGAATGTCATCGGATGAAAATGTCGCGAGTCTCTTTCGGCAGCCGCGACCTTTGAGCCCGCACCGGACCGGTCATTCCATCTGGAGAACTCGTCAGTCGTTGATCCGCACCGCTCCCGTTTCGCAGTACGGAAGCTGCTCCATTTCTGAAATGATGTCCGGCCATCCCCGTCCGCGAACAAGTTTGAAAGTGGTATCGTGTGCCCATATGATGTTCGCTTGAAGCAGTTGCCACCTCCGAGTGTCCTTCACCAGTGCTTTACCTACGTCTCGCCGCAAGCCGGCGATGTATCCCTACTGGAGACTATGCTTCAGGAATTTACCGCATTCGAACGTCTTCCCGTCACTGTGACCGAGGCAGATCTTTTGCGCGATATAACCGGAAAGAACGATTGACGCCAGTCACTCCGGGATAGCGAGGACGCTCTTTTGAAGAAAATAACCGTGGCCAATTACCGACAGGATCCTTACTACGCTCGGATTGTGAAAGCGGTTGAGTGTCTGCTTCGGGAAAAGGGATTCGTTGCTCCGTTGGAACTCTTTGTTCGTATGGAGCTGCTTTCCCCGGAATCGGTGGAGAACTGGAGGCGTGGCCGGATTGCGTATCTCGAGAGGGTCATACGCTGCAATTTAGGCGAGGCCAGCCGAATCTTGCGTATTTTGCGGATGCACGCGCACGATCTGGATGATCTGGATCTCAAGCCCTCGCTCACCGTGTACAAACGATGGACCAAGGGCTCTCGCCCCCTCTTGCGGTTTTCAAAGACAGGCAACCACAATATTGAAGACGCTTACGCTCGTCACTTCGTTTCTCCACGTAAAGGCTCTTTTGGAGCAGGAGTGAAGGATGTTCTCGTTGACTCTACGGGGACTCACATGACGGGGACCAGCACGCGACCAGAGATTAACGTACCAGTCCAAGGGTCACGGCAACATCCTGAACGGCGCAGCCGGAGTGGAGATTGATGAACTACGTTGGAGTCTTGGAAGATAAATAATGGGGATGAAACCGGCTTACACTTGTCGACAAGGCCAGTTTCTCGCCTTCATCCACCATTACACGACCCTGCACGGACGCCCGCCCGCAGAGGCGGAGATGGCGAGGTTCTTTCAAGTTACCCCTCCGGGCGTACATTCGACAATCCTGACTCTCGAACGGCGCGTTCTGGTTGTCATCCCGATCGAAGCGAGGCTTTGCCGAGCGGAGCGGAGGGACCTGTAGTTGGAAGAGCAGTAGGACGGGGGAAATGCAGGTCCCTTGACTCTGCGCCTTGCGGGCGCTGCACTCGCAATGACAATCGGACCTATTCGACCACGACCGCCTCGTCCACCAGCGCTTTGTCTTCCTCTGTGGCGCCGGTCAGCGCGAACGAGTTCGTCACCGCCGCGTTGCCTTTTTCGACGCTGGTAATCACGTAGGAGCAGCCGATCCAGTGTGCCTCCTGGAAATCAGTCTGCGACCAGCGCGCCGGATGATCGGGGTGCGAGTGATAGAAGCCAACGATGTCGAGCTCCCGCTCCCGCGCCTCACGCTGCACGCCCACCAATTCGCGAGGGTCGATGTTGTAGCGGTTCTGCGGCGAGTCAATGCGGGTGTTGCCACAACGGACTGTGGCATGTACTTCGCGAGAGTCGCCATCCACGACTCCCAGCAATATCCCGCAGCATTCATGCGGATAGGTTTCCTCGCCATGGCGGCGAATCTCGTCAAAATCGGATTGTCGGAATTTCAGCATGGATTGGCGCGCGTGCAAGTCAGGACTGCTGATGGCTAGATTTCATAATCGGGTTTGGCGCCGTCCCAGAAACGCTCGCTGAGATACTTGTCGCCGCTATCACAGAAAATGCAGACTACCACCGGATGCGTGACCTCCCTTTCGCGTGCCACGCGAAGCGCACCCACCAGTGCGGCGGCCGAAGATGGCCCGACCAGCAACCCTTCTTCGCGGGCCAGACGGGTGGCCATCGCGTAGCACTCTTCAGTGCTGATCTCGAGGTTACGGTCCGCCAGCTTAGGGTCGTAGATCGCCGGAACGATGGCCGTCTGCATATATTTCGCTCCTTCGATACCGTGGAAAGCCGAGTCCGGCTGGAGCGAGATGCACTCAATACGCGGATTCAGTTCCTTCAAGCGGCGCGTGGTGCCCATGAACGTTCCCGACGTTCCCAGCATCGTCACGAAGTGCGTGATACGGCCGTCGGTTTGCTCCCAGATCTCGTTGGCGGTGCCATGATAATGCGCCAGCCAGTTGGCATCGTTGGAATACTGGTCAGCGTAAAAATACTTGCCAGGATGCTCCGCTGCGGTCTCGCGCGCCCTGACGATCGCACCGTCGGACCCCTCGCCGGGGGCGGTGTAGATAATCTCAGCGCCGTAGGCCTGCAGAATGCGCTTACGCTCGAGCGACACATTCGATGGCATGCACAAGGTCACACCAAAGCCACATGCCGCACCCAGCATTGCGTAGGCGATGCCGGTATTTCCGCTGGTCGAATCGAGCAGTCGCTTGTCGCCACTCATCCTGCCGCTACGCAAGGCTTCCTGAACAATGCCGGCGGCAGCGCGGTCTTTCACCGAGCCGCCAGGATTCGTCCACTCGGCCTTGGCATAAATTTCGGCGTCGGGAATTTCGGAAACCACTCGCTGAAAGCGCAGCAACGGCGTGTTGCCGATGCGCTCGACGATCGAAAGGCCGACGGCCGAAATTGTGGGACTAGTATTCATCACCAATTCACTGGGAAGGTTGCTGTTTCACCATACAGTGTGCGACAGTTGTGCTTTCCGAACGAGAGCGCCGGGCAGAACCAAACCGATCGGCTATCTTTCGATTCCGATTAAATGAGTCGAATCCCGCTCTGGCTATGTCTTAAGAACGCAATCAATTCGATGCCAAGGCGGAGGATTCGATTCCGCAAGGAAAGGCAGCCACAAGGCTGACAGCTGAGCGAATGGTCAAGAAAGTCAAAGTGAAGAGTTACGAAGACGCGGTGGGCTGGCTCCGCGATCACGGCTTCGAGGCGACCGAAGCTCCTGGCACCAGCGCCCGGGTGTTTGTAAAGAAGTACAACGTCTCAGCCGCGATCGAGCAAGCCCCCGACGGCGGAGTCAAGATTTTCGCGTATCCTGGCTACCTGATCGGTGGGGAGATTTCCAAACTCGTCGATTACGGTCACCAGAAGGTGCTGAAAACCACCAAGACGGAAGTTCCCGCCACTGCCGACCATTTACAGGCGCTCCACCAGTTTGCCGAGGAGTTAAAAGAAGCGGCGAGTGGTATCAGTCTCTATAACGAGTCGCTAGGCACGGTGAGTTCGGAGTACAAGTACGATCGGGTCAAGGGGAGGGATGTGCCGGAGACGGAGCGGCTCAAGCGACCGTGGCAAAAGTCAGAACCCGCCAAACGTCCCGCATAGTTTTTCAGAAGCTCGCAGTCGAGCAACATCCAACCGCGCCTTACGAAGGCGCGGTCTTTCTTTGTGTGTAGCTGGCAGAGCTGTCGCGCTACACTCTTCGCACGGAGGCAGTCGATGAAAAGACTCTTGAAGGTTGTCGTATTGCTGCTTATGGTGGGTGGAGCGCTCGTTCCAACCACCGTGGCTCAGTCGGCGCCCCAGGAAGCCGCAATTCGTAAAGTGATCGGGTCCCAAGTCGATGCCTGGAACCGCCATGATCTGGAGGGTTTCATTGCTGGATACTGGAATTCGCCGGATCTTACCTTCTTTTCCGGCGGCACGGAAACTCAGGGCTGGCAATCGACGCTCGAGCGCTACCGCAAGAAGTATCAGTCGGCCGGTGCTGAAATGGGGAAGCTGGAATTCTCCAACCTTCAAGTCGAAATGCTGGGGCCGCAGGCCGCGTTTGTCCGCGGCAAGTTCCTGCTCACGCTCTCGAATGGCAAGCAACCGCACGGCCTGTTTACCCTAATTTTCCGCGAATTTCCCGAGGGCTGGCGCATCATCCACGACCATTCCAGCGGCGAATAGTTCGGGATATTCCCATTTTGGGAACGCCCTCCCAAAGCCGCGTTCTGCGCATCGAATTAGGTGGTGACGGACCGGCTGGCGGGTGTAAACTTGCCTCCGGTTAGTCACCCGAGGTCACACGACCCTGTGACAAGCTGGAACAGGCGGTATCCGCCATCGCGGAACTGTACTGGAGGACATCGTGAGCATCACCACCGGCGACTTTCGCTCGAAGGTCACTTCTTCCACGCTTCTCGACAAAAAGCAGAAACACGAACCAATCACTTGCCTCACCGCCTACGACTATGTCAGTGCGCGTCTCATCGACGAAGCCGGCATCGACATGGTGCTGGTCGGCGATTCGCTCGGCATGGTCATGCTGGGCTACGACAACACGCTGCCCGTGACGGTCGAAGAGATGCTGCACCACACCCGCGCGGTACGCCGCGGAGTGAAGCGCGCGTTCCTGGTGGCCGACATGCCGTTTGCTTCGTACCACGTGAGTGGCAAGGAGACCGTCCGCAACGCGTCCCGGTTTATCAAGGACGGCGCGGAGGCAGTCAAGATTGAAGGCGGCGAAAAGCGCGCCCAGTTGGTGGAACGTCTGGTGGATGCGGAGATCCCCGTGGTTGGTCACATCGGACTGACACCGCAGTCGTTGCACGCTATGGGCGGCTACAAGGTGCAGGGCAAGTCGCTGAAGGCCGTCGAGCAACTCATGCACGACGCAATTGCCTTGGAACGCGGCGGAGCATGCTGCGTGGTGCTCGAAGGCATCCCGCGCGAAGTGGCGGCGTTGATCACCCACGAAATCGAGGTCCCGACCATCGGCATCGGCGCCGGTCCGGAGTGCGACGGCCAGGTGCTGGTGTTCCACGATGTGCTGGGGCTGACATTCGCGCCTCCGGCAAAGTTTGTGCGGCGATACGCGGACTTGAGTTCGACAATCAGCAACGCGGTGCAAGCCTTCAAGAATGATGTGAAGACCGGCGACTATCCCTCGGACGCAGAATCGTATCACCTGCCCAAAGACACGCTCTCTACCCTGCAGGCCATTGCGGATCGCAAGCGTGCCATGCAAGTCTAGAAGCATGCAGGTTCGCTCCTGGATGTGGTTTTTGCTTGTGGGGTCGCTCGGCCTTTCTACCTTTGCGGTGGCGCAGGCGGCCACGAAGCCGGTGCCCAAACCGATCCCCACGGCCAAATACTGTCAGGCGGACGGCGGCTTCTGCTTCCGGTATCCGGCGTCGTGGAGCGTGCTCGGCGAGGTCTTGGGCGGCAATGGAGTGGTTATCGCGCCAGCGCAAAAGCAGGAGCGCGAGCACTGGGACGAGGTCACGGTCGCGTTGGTGGTGCCGTCTCCGAAAAGCGCGGAAGACACGGTTACCGTCGACCAACTGATCGAGCAGGCCGTGACGAGTGTCCGCGAGAGCGGGCAAAGCTTTGAGACTCTGCAGCGACAGCGGCGCAGGGTCGATGGCAAACCCGCGCAAATGTTGAAGCTGCATTACGTTGATAAGTCCGACGCGCGGGAGTGGATCGAGGAACTGGTTTTTGTCGAAGGGCCCGATGCGGAAATCTACTCTCTAGCCTTGAAGTGCGCGCCGGCGTCGTCGAGCAAGATCGAGCCGGCGTTTACGCGCATCGTGGATAGCTGGACGTTGCCGGAACCGGAGCCTCCAGCCGAGAACGCTGCTTCGCCGACCGGCGCATCTCCGAAGGCCTCGCCTCCAAAGCACTAATCACCAAGAAAGAGCACATGCAGCAGATTGAAACCATCATCGGGATGAAGGCCACGTGCCGCAGCGCGTCGCATGACGGCAAGAAATTGGGCTTGGTGCCGTCTATGGGCGCTTTGCACGAGGGGCATCTCTCGCTGGTGCGGAAGTCGAAGTCGCAATGTGACGTCACCGCAGTGTCGATCTTCGTCAACCCGTTACAGTTCGGCCCGACAGAAGATTTCGCTAAGTATCCGCGCACTCTGGAACGCGATGTTGCGTTGCTCGAGGATTTGAGCGTGGATTTGCTCTTCATGCCCTCGGTCGCGGAGATGTATCCGTCAGGAGCCAAGACCGTTGTCGAGGTCGATGACCTCAGCAGCAAGCTCGATGGAAGCTCGCGTCCCGGACATTTCCGTGGCGTCACCACGGTAGTCTGCAAGCTATTCGAGATTGTTCGCCCGGATCGCGCATTCTTCGGCCAGAAAGATGCCGCGCAGGTTGCGGTGTTGCGCAAGATGGTCCGCGACCTCGATATGGATGTGGAGATCGTGGTGTGTCCTATCGTGCGCGAGCCCGATGGGCTCGCCATGAGTTCGCGCAACGCATATCTCAACGCCGAGCAGCGTCGGCGGGCTCTGGTGTTGAGCCGTTCGCTTCAGCAAGTAAAGTCGGCTTTCGATGCAGGTGAGCGGGACTCCAAGAAGTTGGCGAATGTTGGGATGCAGACAGTCGCCACCGAAACGGGGGCGAAGTTGGATTACTTTGCGATTGTCGATACTGACACGCTCGAGCCGGTAACTCACGCGTCTCGCGGTACGCTCATCGCAGTGGCGGCATGGCTTGGGACGACGCGGCTCATCGACAACATCGTGTTGTAGAACGCCCGTGCAGCTACGATTCGGCTCGCCAGGGCTTCCAATCTGAGATCCACGCTCCCGCCAGCAATAGAACAACGGGGTAGCATTCCAAGGTGTAGCGTGGCTCGGGATTTTCGAGCGTCCCCAGAAACGCCGAACGCAAAAGCACGAACAGCAGCATCAATGCCAGATATTGCGGTCGCGGACCGCGAACCATTCCGATGACCGCCGCCGCAAGAAACAGCAGGTTGAGCGTTCCCCACAACGTTGCCAGCACGCAATCCTGCGTGTCGTCGGCGTATTCCCACCAGCGCGAGTTCAAGGAAAGCATTTCGGTGCGCGGCCGCAGCCACATGTCGGCGATGCGCAAGCTGGGCAGCCAGATGTAATAGCGCAGTGGGTGACGGCGAATGCGCTGTTGCGCCAATTGCGCAAACCGGTCATTCAACTCAGGTCCCACAAAGTGGGACTTGGCATAATCATCGAAGATCGCCTGGGTTTGCTCACGCTCTTGCGCGTTGTCGATGGCGCGCGAGGGCAACAGACTTGAATCAACATCACTGCCGGGGATCTGCCAGTAGATTTCTTCAGTCGAGGCGTAGTCGATGATCCAGGTGCGCATCCAGCGATCGAAGCCGGAGGGAACGAACTCGTCGGGGTCGCTGGCATAGCGTGGGGAGAGCGGCTCGAACTTCTGAAAATCGCGCCAGTTGCGAACTGTCCACGGAACCAACGGAGCCAGGGAAACCACGAGAACAAGCGTCCCCGCCCAGAAGAGCGGCGCTCGCTGCGCCGGCTGCTTCCACATGCGCCACAGCAGAAACAATCCAATGGCCGCCAGCAGAATGCCGCCGTCGGGACGCAGTTGAATTCCAGCCGCAACTGCTATACCGCAAGCCGTCCAAGCCTTCCACGCCGACGATCCCTCCTCGCAGTGAATGAACCCCGCAACCGCGGCGTCGAGTGCGACGGCAGTAAAGAAAATGCTGAGAGTCTCGGCCAAGGGCGCGACGGTGTAGTTCGCAGTGAAGGGACACAGCGCCGCCAGCGCAAACGCGAACGGAGCGGCCCTCGTACATACAGTGCGTCGCGCCAGGTCGGCAATGAAGAAGCAGCCCGCAATGTCGATGACGATTTGCGCAAGCAATACGGCGTGGTAGTGTTCGCGTCCGAAGAGCTTGAAGCAAAGCGCCAGAAACGCCGGATAGCCGGGCAAGCGTATCCAGGTCGGGCGAACGCCTTCCGCGTGGGTAAGACCGAAGATGCCGCGGTCAAGCCAGTTGCGGGCGATGTCGCCGTAAATCAGCGAATCGCCGGTAACGTGAGGGAGCAGAAAATAGAACAACAACCGCAACGCCAATGCCGCCAAGGTGAAGGCCAGGAACCACTTGCGATGTTCCAGCAAGACTCGCCAGAACGGTAACGGTTCCAAGGCCGTGTTCGAATTGCGCTCGGGTTCAAGCACGTCGCGAATATAGCATCCGCAGGTTGAGCCGGCGGGAGAGTACCGCCCATCCCCAGCGAGGATGCAGAGTGGTTTTTTCGCGAATTGGGTTTATACCGACAAGAAAAAAGAGGACATCCCAGCCGACCCCCGCAGGTTGCTCTGACTTCCGCCTGCAGCTACGATAGATTCGCCCCTCATAATGCCCGGCCCTAAACCAATTTTCTTCGATCCCGAACGCAAACGCTGGCGTCGCCTTCGCCTGGTCATCGACAGCAGCGTGATTGTGGTGACGCTGCTGGTGGTATTTTTCGTAATCACCGTATTTCGGGGGTCGTCTGTGCCGGGCGTGCCCCTGCAAGCATTCAAGAAGCCCTACCATCCGCTGAAAGAAGTTCAGAAGCGTAAAACGCAGCGCGGCTCGAACCAGCATTCCACGGCAAAACAGCCCCTGACGCAGGTGGCGTTGAATTCGCTGGAGGGTATCCGTGGCGCTTTCTACGTGCAATGGGACGCCGCCAGTTTCGCCTCGTTGAAGGAGTATTACCCGCAAATCGACCTACTATTTCCCGAGTGGCTGCACGTTCTGACGGCGGACGGACGTCTGCAATCCGTCACGGAAACCAATGTCCTGTTCGACGTGTTGGACAGCAAAGGCAAGCCTCGTCCGGTTGACGACAAGGTCATGCCGTTTCTGAAGTCGGAAAAGGCGCAGATGGATGTGTTCCCGCTGGTCAACAATTTTGATCCCGTCAGCAACCAGTGGCGGCCCGACGTGACCGCCAAGTTCCTGGCCGATCCAGCGGCGCGCCAGCTCTTCCGCGAGGAGTTGATGAACTTCCTCGCTACCGATCAGTACAGGGGCATCACGCTCGACATCGAGGCTTTTCCGGAAACTTCGCGCAGCGATTACAAGACCCTGGTGCAAGAGTTGTTCAGCGATCTGCAAGCCAAGGGACTCAAGCTGTTTATCGCCGTCCCGGTCAACGACAAGGAATTTGACTACAGCGCGATCGCCCATATTTCCGACGGGCTCATCCTGATGAACTATGACCAGCATTACCCTGGCGGAATGCCCGGGGGCGTCGCCAGTCAGGATTGGTTTGTGAAGAACCTGGAGGACGCACTAACCGTCATTCCGCGCGAGAAGATCATCGTCGCAATCGGCAACTACGGGTACGACTGGGCGCTTAAACCGGGCCAGAAGAAAGGCACGCCACCTGAGGCTGTCCATAACGTTTCCGTTCAGGATGCGTGGCTCGAAGCTGAAGAAGCCGACACCGACGTGGAGTTCGACGACGATGCGATGAATCCTCACCTCGCTTATCTCGACGAGAACAACATCCGCCACGACGTGTGGTTTCTCGATGGAGTGACCGCATTGAACCAGATGCGTGCGGCGCAGTCGCTGGGGATCGACACGTTCGCGCTGTGGCGCCTCGGTTCGGAAGACCGCTCCCTCTGGACCATTTGGGACAAGCCAGGCGAAGCGGTGGCTACTACCAAGCTCAACACCGTGCCTCCAGGGCAGGATGTTGATATTGAAGGCAAGGGCGAGATTCTCTACATCCAATCGCGACCTGCGGCCGGCGATCGTCAGATAGTAGTCGATCCCAACACAAACCTGATAACGGATGAGATATTCAAGACACTGCCGTCGCCTTATACAGTCGACATGTACGGCAGTTCGAACAACCAGATTGCGATTACCTTCGATGACGGCCCCGATCCGGAGTGGACACCCAAGATACTCGACGTCTTGAAAGAGAAGGGTGTCGAGGCCACGTTTTTCGTGATCGGCGTCGAGGCTGAGAAAAGTCCAGCCATTACCAAGCGAATTTATGCAGAAGGCCACGAGATCGGGAACCACACCTTCACGCATCCCGACATCAGCAACGTTTCCAAGCGCTATTTTGAGGTGGAGCTAAACCTTACCGAGCGCTTGTTCGAGGGCCAGCTCGGCGTCAAGCCCATATTGTTCCGGCCGCCATACTCAATTGATCAGGAGCCGGATACCGCCGACGAAGTGCGGCCACTCGAGCTGGCGCAACAACTGGGCTACGTCACCGTCGGCGACAAGATCGATCCCAACGACTGGCGGGACAATCCCCGCCGCCCGGCAGATGAGATTGTGGCTGATGTCCTCAAGAACCTGCCGCCCTGCGCGCCCGGCAATCTGAGTTGCGGGAATGTCGTGCTGCTGCATGACGGTGGCGGAGACCGCAGCGAAACTCTGAAGGCCCTCCCCCGGATCATCGATGGCATTCGGCAACGTGGCTACGAGATCGTCCCGGTGTCCACATTGCTGGGCAAGACCCGCGCGGATGTCATGCCTCCGATTTCCGCCAATGAGCGCTGGGCCTCGTGGATCGACGGGTTGAATTTCTCCCTGTTTTCGTTGATTTCTTCCTTCATCATTTTCGTGTTTTTCGTCGGAGACGTTCTCATGAGCGCGCGTCTGGTCCTCATTGGTGCTCTGGCGAGCTATGACCGCTTCCACCGCCGAAACGCGATCGTCGATCCCGACTACAGGCCTGGCGTCGCGGTGCTGATTCCCGCGTATAACGAGGAAAAGGTCATCGAGCGAACGGTGCGCTCGGTGCTCGAATCCGACTATCCCAACCTGCGGGCGATTGTCATCGACGATGGTTCGAAAGACAAGACAGCCGAGGTCACGCGTGCGGCGTTCCGGCAGGAAATCGCCGACGGACGAGTGACGGTCCTGACCAAACCCAACTCAGGCAAGGCAGACGCGCTCAATTACGCGCTAGAGTACGTGACGGAAGAGTTGTTCGTCGGTATCGATGCCGACACCATCATTGCGCCCGACGCGATCTCACGGCTGGTGCCCCATTTCCGCGATTCGCGAGTGGCAGCGATGGCTGGCAATGCCAAGGTCGGCAACCGGGTCAACCTCTGGACCCGCTGGCAGGCGCTGGAATACATCACCAGCCAAAACTTCGAACGCCGTGCGTTGAACACGCTGAACGCGGTAAGCGTGGTTCCGGGAGCCATTGGCGCCTGGCGTACTGCGGATGTGCGTGCGGCTGGCGGCTACCATCACGATACGGTTGCCGAAGACGCCGACCTCACCATGGCCCTGCTGCAAGCCGGATACCGCGTAAACTACGAGGACCGCGCCTTGGCTTACACCGAAGCTCCCACTACAGCGAACGGCCTCATGCGCCAACGCTTCCGCTGGTCATTCGGCATCATGCAAGCCGTGTGGAAGCACAAGGCCGCGCTGAAACAGAAAGGCGCGCTGGGATGGGTCGCCCTGCCCAACGTCATCATCTTCCAGATCCTGCTGCCGCTGGTGTCGCCCTTCATCGACATCATGTTCGTCGTCGGTGCGGTCTCCTACTTCGTCAACAAGTACTTTCATCCCGACTCAACCAACCCGGCCGATTTCCAGCGCCTGGTGGTTTACTTTGCGCTGTTCATGATCATCGACTTTATCGCGTCGACGATTGCCTTCGCCTTGGAGCGCCAGCAACCCGGCCGCAAACGCGACTTCCTTCTGCTAGGCCATGTCTGGTTGCAGCGCTTTGCCTACCGCCAGTTGTTCTCGCTCGTCTTGTTCAAGACGCTGAAGCGCGCAGTCGAAGGCGGGTCGTTCGCCTGGGACAAACTCGAGCGTACAGCGACCGTGCGCCAACCGGTCACGGTAGGACGCGGGCCTAGATAGCGTTCTCCTCCGGCACGGCGCATTGATACACTGTTTCCAGCATGTTCCGCACAAAATTGGCCACTCTCTTAGTCGTCCTTCTGGTCGCGACGGCGGCTTTTGGCTCCGCGTACCAGGCCTCGCCCAAGTTGTTGGTGATCCTGGTGATCGACCAGTTTCGAGGCGATTACCTCGAGCGTTATCACGACGAGTTCGGCCCCAGCGGATTTCGTACTTTCACCGATCACGGCGCTTACTTTCCTGCCTGCTACTACGACTACGCCAACACGCGCACGGCCCCGGGACATGCCTCCATCGGGACCGGTACCTACACCTCCGGCCATGGCATTCTCGCCAACGAGTGGTGGGACCCTGCCAGCAAGCATGTGCTCAGCAGCGTGGACGACACGTCCACCAAGATCGTTGGCGTCGAAGGCGACAGAATGGGCGCCTCGCCTCACAATCTGCTGGCCGACACTCTGGGAGACGAACTGCGGCTCGCGACCCAGGGGAACTCGCGCGTCTTCGGGATCGCTCTTAAAGACCGCGCGGCGATTCTTACCACTGGATTCAGTGCGAATGGCGCCTATTGGATCGACAAAACAAGTGGCGCCTGGATCACTTCGAGCTACTACGTGACCGAAGCGCCGCACTGGCTCACAGTCTTTAACAGCCAGAAGCATGCTCAGCGATACCTCAATCAGGACTGGAAAGATACCAGCGGCCAAGTGCTCGGCTCGACAGCGCCGCACGATGAGGCTGACGGCAAACCGATCGATTACTACGAACTGGTTGGCCGCACTCCGTTCGCCAATGACTACCAATTCGAATTCGCGCGCGAGCTCATCCAGCAGGAAAAGCTGGGACAAGGGACGGTGACCGACCTGCTCGTGATCAGCCTGTCAGCCAACGATTTGACAGGGCACGCCTACGGTCCGGACTCGCCGCAGATTCATGCCATGGCGCTCGCACTCGATCGCCAGATCGGCGAATTCCTCGCTTTTCTGCAGCAACAATACGGCAATCGTTTCTGGATCGCGCTTACCGCCGACCACGGCATCGCTCCCACCAACGCCGCCAGCCTCAGTCTGCGAATTCCTGCCGGAGTGATCGCCAACAAGGAACTCAAGTCCGAGCTGAACAAGAGAATGAGTGCCATGCTGCATAAGCCCGGAGAGTACGTCCGCTCCGCCTCTTTCCCCATCGTCTTCCTGAACAGCGAAGCATTCGACGAAAAGGTCAGCGAGGCCGACGCCGAGACCTATGTAGCCCAGGCCATGCGCGACATGGGTTTTATCACGGCCTACACGAAAGACCAGCTCGCGTCAGGCGAAGTTGCGCCCAACGCCATTGGACGCATGTACGCTAACAGCTTTTCCCCCTACGGAGGATGGTGGGTCATGGGTCAGCCACATCCGTTCTGGCTTTCTTCGAAGGATGTCGCCGACCACGGCCAAGCCTACAGTTACGATCAGCACGTCCCGCTGGCCTTCTATGGCGCCCCTTTCAAGCCCGGGGTTTATCGCGATCAAGTTGAGCCCATCGACATGGCCCCGACCCTCGCGGTGCTTCTCGGAATCAACAAGCCAACCGGCTCGACGGGCCACGTGCTGACGCAAGCGCTCAGCTCCCGCGGCGATGTTGCCAGTCCTCCGCCCGTGGCCGCAAAACCACATACCGCGCCTGAAACTCGTCCATGACCCCAGCCTCCAAGCCCACGCTGGACATGAGTGTGAATGTCGCCGGCATTGTGTTGAAGAACCCGATCATTGCCGCCAGCGGCACCTTCGGCTATGGGGTCGAGTTCGAAGATGTCGTGACCCTCGATCGCCTCGGCGGATTTGTGGTGAAAGGTCTGTCGCGCGAGCCCATGCCCGGCAATCCTCCGCCCAGGTTGTTTGAAACCTCTGCCGGCATGTTGAACGCGATAGGATTGCAAAACGTGGGCGTCGGCGCGTTCATCAGCGAGAAGCTCCCGCTCTTGCGCAAGATCAACAACATCGTGTTCTTCTGCAATGTCTTCGGACACTCCCAGGAAGACTACGAATACGTAATTCACATGTTGAATGGGGAGGATGGCGTCCACGGCTACGAACTGAATGTTTCCTGTCCCAACACGAAGTGCGGCGGCATCACCTTCGGCAGCGACCCGCGCATGTTGTTTGACGTCGTCAGCGCCGTGAAGAAGATCGCCACGCGCCCTTTGATCGTGAAGCTGTCTCCCAACGTCACCAGCATTGCCGAGGTAGCGCGTGCCGCGGAAGAGGCTGGCGCGGACGCGATCTCACTGGTGAATACTTTCGTGGCGATGGCCATCGACGCCGAAACTCGACGCCCCCGAATTTCGAACGTAACGGCCGGACTCTCCGGGCCTGCAATCAAGCCCATCGCATTGCGCATGGTTTGGGAAGCCGCCAAAGCCATAAAGATTCCAGTCATCGGCATCGGAGGCATCAGCACAGCCGAAGATGTAATCGAGTTCATGCTGGCGGGAGCCACGGCCATTGAAGTCGGCACCGTGAACTTCTGGGACCCCTGTGCCTGCGAGACGCTCGTTGATTCGCTTACCAAGTGGTGTCTCGAGCACCGTATCGACAAGATCAGCACCCTAACCGGCGGGCTGCAGCTCGATTGATCCGCGTCGGGTGGCTATAACGGTTTCACAGTTAGATGTAGTCCAGCTCTTGCCTTGAAAGGGCACGGCTTCACAGGCTGTTGAAAAACTCCCACTGCGACGGTTTCGTATCAGAGCACGACTTTAGTCGTGCCGACAAGTCGTTTATTTTCGATCCGCCGAGCGGACTTTAGTCCGCGAGGCGCCCCTTTACACTTCTCAGCAGCCTCTTTAGCCCCTTGGGGGAATCGGTCTACACCTTCTCTGAAAATGTTCTAGGCTTGCTGATTAGCAGATTCCTGCAGTTTCTGTACGCTGGTTTTCAGGTCCGGGTCCAGCGTAAGGATTCCATTCGTGTGGGTAATCTGGAAAAGGTTGGCGACCCGTTCATTGGCTCCCGCCACCCGTAGCGCCCCGCCCAGTTGCTCCATCTCGCCGAAGACATGCATCAGGACCCCCAAGCCGGCACTATCCACCACTTCCGCGTGGGTAAGGTCAATCACCAGCCGGTGAGCGCCTTTCTGAATCAGCGTGTTGATCATCGATTCCGTGAGGCGAAGCTGCGTGCCCAGAGTGAAACGCCCCGCGCAGGAGACGACCGTAATATCCGGCTCGATATCGAAAACTTCCGTTTCCAGCATCATGGCGACAGCCCCCGCCCACAATTTGGGAGTGACCTAAACTAGCACGATTTTGCCAGGTTCATGACAAAGAATCTTACCCAAGTGCGCTTCCGCCCCCCATCTTGGTAGCATCGAGCTTTCCCGGCGCAACGGCGTTCAGACATGCCAGACCCAATCGCACGGCCTCCCGGCCCTCCAGGTAGATACTTCCTCCACTCCCCGCTGCTGGGAGGTGCGGGGTCCCTCGTCAACCTGCCACGCATGGCGCGCGACTATGGCGACATTTCTTTCTGGCGGTTTCTGCATATTTCCAGCTACTTTTTTGCTCATCCCAACGATGTTGAGTCGGTGCTAGTCACCCACCATCGCAGCTTTACCAAAGGCCTGGGCACGCGCTCGAATCCGGAGCTCTTCGGCAACGGACTGCTAACCAGCGAGAGCGAGTTTTGGTTGCGCCAGCGCCGGCTGAGCCAGCCCGCGTTTCACCGCACCCGCATCGCCGCGTATGCCGACATCATGGCTCAAGAGGCCCACTGCATGCTGGACGGTTGGCGCGACGGAGAGGAACTCGACATCCACCGCGAGATGATGCAGACGACACTCGCCATCGCCACTCGGACGCTGTTCGGAGTCGAACTCGGGTCAAAAATGCCGGTGGTCGCCGACGCGCTCGACGCGTTCATCCGCAAGAATGCCGGGTTCAGCGTCTGGCAGATGTTGTTAAAGCTTCCGACCCCGAGGCGACGGCGATTTCTGAAGGGTGTGCGAGCACTGGACGAGATCGTGTACGGGATTATCCAAGAGCGCCGCGCCAGCGGCGTGGGAGACGACCTGCTTTCGGACATGCTGCGCGCCCAAGACGTCGATGGCAGCCAAATGACCGACAAGCAACTCCGCGACGAAGTGATGACCCTTCTGCTGGCCGGACATGAGACCACCGCGCTGACTCTCTCCTGGGCGTGGTACCTGCTGGCCAAGCATCCCGCAGCGCAGGCAAAGTTACACGAGGAAGTGGACAAAATGCTTTCCAGACGCCTGCCGTCCGCTCCCGATGTAGGCCAGCTCACCTACACAAACAACGTGGTCCGCGAGACCATGCGGCTCTACCCGCCGGCTTACGTGATGACCCGAAGGGCGGCCGAGACAGTCGAGATCGGTGGCTACGTGTTGCCCGCCGAATCCAATGTGATCCTGAGTCCGTGGGTGACGCATCGCGACCCGCGGTTCTTCCCCAATCCCGAGGCGTTTGAGCCTGAGCGATGGTCGGCCGGGAAAGAACAGACAATCCCCAAGTTCGCCTATTTTCCGTTCGGCGGCGGGCCGCGAGTATGCATCGGGAACGCCTTTGCGCTCATGGAGGCTGCGGTTCTGCTGGCCTCCGTCGCGCAGCGCTTTCACATCAGTCTGGTTCCCGGATCGACAGTCGCGCCGCTGGCGAGCATCACGCTGCGTCCCAGGAACGGAGTGCATGTCCGGCTCCGCCAGCGGTGACGATAGAGTCCCCGATTTTGGGAATACTCGAGGTTACTTAAGTTTGGCAGCCCTGCAGAATTTCCTGGCGCGAACAGCTTCCCCCCTCTACAACCGATCATGCGGCTTGGGGATTGGTAACGCTCCCGGGCCGGTTGCGCCCAGTGCGCGCTCCAAACGCTCTTTGATATTTCCTAAAATGAAACATAAGCTCGCGGAGGGGACGCGGCTAGCCACCCAATCGCCGCATTTGACGCCTGACAACTGGCACTTGGCGTCTGCTAAGTCCCACGGGCAGACATGGATACGTATAACTCTATTTAGAATCAACTACGTGCGAACAATCTCCGCCCAAACCATTGATTCTAAACAGTCGTGGAAAAAGAAACTACATACTGTTATACAGCACTATGACACTACACTTGCGGAGGAACCCGACGTCGCTAAGGTATCGAGAACAGCTTCCACCCATCCTTGCGATAGTTGAAGATAAAGTCGATCAGGCCGGGCCCGGCGCACTTCTCATTGTGTACCTCGGCTACCAGGATCGCCTGCTTCACGCCATTGCGAGTGGTTTCAGTGGAAGCCGTACGCACCTTTTCCGACTGCGTGAGCAGCTCACGATACGAGCACGGCGGCGTACTCGCGTCCAGCTTGATCGTTGACTGAATGCATGACGAGTCGAAGAGCGTGCAATAGAGTCCCTTTCGACTGGTCAGCTGGCTTTCGATTTCGGCCCGAGTATTGTGTTCCGCCTCGCGACCGATGTTCACCCCGTCGTCGGGAACATACGCCAGAAACTTCAGCGCGTCTCCGTTGCGCACCACGGCGAAAAACTCTCGCTCCAGCGTTGCAGACGACTCGGCAGCAGCACTAGCTGAAGCTGCGCTTTTAGCCTCGGCAGGAGGCACGGGCTTCGCGGGACTTGATTGGCCGCAGGCCAGCAGCGATTCGCCCAACAACATCCAACACAATACGAGGACGGTCGCTCTCATTTGCGGCGCCCAGCCGCTGAACTCGTGGACTTCTTTGCAGTCTTCTTCTTACTGGTCGCTTTCTTGGGACTGGCCGCGGCCGCCTTTGCCTTCGACTCTTGGCCAAGCGCACTGGCCAGTTCTTCGCGTCGCCTCTTCGGCAGCCGCTCCCAAACCAGTCGATAGGACTCTGCCAGGAGTTCTCGCAGCTCGTCATTGGAAACTGCGTTGAGCGATCTCAGCGCTACCCACTGCGCCCTCGCCATATACGGAGCGGGAATGATGTCGGGGCGTTCGCACAGCTCCGCGAAGCTCTCGGGCGTGCACTTGAACGACAGACGCACCGGCGCAACCTCCAGCGGAGCGACTGCGAACATCTTCCCGTCCACCTTGAAAACAAGGTCTGAACCCCACTGCACGTTTTCCGCTGTGTGTGGCAACGCGAGGCAGTATCGACGCAGCTCATCAATGTCCATCATGGGCTCCTTGAGCCGCCGATCATGGCCATGTTCACACGGCGATGAGCACAGGCGACTCGTCGAAAGTGTAAACGAATGCGGTACCAACCTGGAGACGCGGGTATGCTAACTTTTAGCCTTCATCATGCCGACTGACGTTACGCTATCGCTCGAAGGGAAAGTCGCCCTCATTACCGGTGGCTCGCGAGGCATCGGAGCTGCGACTGTGCGTCTCTTCGTTCGCGCCGGAGCCAAGGTCGTCTTCAACTACTTGCATGCCGCGTCGGAGGCCGAGAAGCTGGTCAACGAGTGCGGCGCAGCCGTCTGTCATGCGGCGCAAGCCGACCTCGCCGGGACCGCGAGCGCCCAACCACTTGTCAAAGCGGCGGTCGATCACTTCGGTTCACTCGACGCGTTGGTGATCAATCACGGCATCTGGCCATCCGATGACACCCCGATCGACGAGATGTCCGACGACCAATGGCGCAACACCGCAGCCATCAACCTCGACAGCATCTTTGCGCTGACGAAGCATGCGGTCTCACGAATGAAGCGGCAACATCGGGGCGGACACATCGTCATGGTCAGCTCGACCGCCGGGCAGCGCGGAGAGGCCGGACATGCCGATTATGCCGCCACCAAGGGCGCGTTGATCAGTATGGTCAAGGGACTCTCAACCGAGCTGGCGCCTTTCGACATCCGGGTGAACTGTGTGGCTCCGGGTTGGGTTGGTACCGACATGTCAGCCGAGGCATTGGAAGATCCAGAACGGCGCCAGAAGATCCACAGCACCATTCCCCTTGGCCGTGTCGGAACGCCTGAAGAGATCGCCGGTCCGATTCTGTTCCTCTGCACTCCGCATGCCGGCTTCATCACTGGCGAAATCTTCAACGTGAACGGCGGCGCTGTGCTAGTTGGATAACCAGCCCAACTGGTGACCGGCGGATTGGGTTCTTCCGGCTACTCGCACAGCACGACGCGGCGCTTTGGTGTATGCTCCCCGTGTCTGCCGGGCTCTCACCGACCGTATTCCCTTCCTGGATTGGGGGCATTCATGAGCGGTAACACACCTAAGCGCATTGGCGACTACGAAGTCATACGCGAACTAGGCCACGGAGGCATGGGCGAAGTCTACCTGGTGCGGAATGTACTCTCCGACCGGACCGAAGCCATGAAAGTCTTGCTGCCTAGCCTAGCCGGCCGCAGCGAATTCGTGGCACGATTCATGCGCGAAATCAAGGTCCTGGCCAGCCTCGAGCATCCCAACATCGCCGCTCTCCGCACCGCGTTTACTGCCGACGACCAGTTCGTGATGATCATGGAGTACGTCGAGGGCACCACCCTCGCTGAACGTCTGGAAAGAGGGCCGTTTCCGACCGCCGACGGCCTGAACTACACCGGTCAGGTGCTATCCGCACTAAGCTACGCACATGGGAAGCACGTGATCCATCGCGACATCAAGCCCGGCAACATGATGCTTACGCCGCAAGGGGTCGTGAAGTTGATGGACTTCGGCCTGGCGCGTTCCGCCGATGAAGTCGGACTCACCATGACCGGTATGACCCTCGGGTCGCTCGATTACGCCTCTCCCGAACAGGTGCAATCGCAGCCCACCGATGAGCGCTCAGACTTGTACTCCGTCGGCGTGTCTCTGTATCAAATGGTGACAGGCCAGCGCATGTTCAGCGTCACCAGCAGCTTCTCCATCATGGAGGCGCAGATCAAACAAATTCCGCGTCCGCCCATCGACGTCTTGCCCACGGTTCCCCAGGCGCTGAATGACGTCATCATGCGGGCCGTGTCGAAAGACCCGGCTCAACGATTTCAGACTGCTGACGCGTTTCGTGAAGCTCTGTCACAACTGTCGGCGGCTCCGTCGCATGCTGCCAACCAGCAGACCGGCGGGGCCGTTACAGAGTTCGCTATTTCTCAACGAGCCTTCGATCCGGGTTTCACTGTTCCTGACCCCAAGGCCTCAAGTTCGCGAGGCAATCGCAATCTCTTGATGGTGTTGGGAGCCGTGCTGCTCGCCGCATTGCTGGCGGGAGCAGCCATCTACCGCTCGCGACAGCATGGCCCGCAAGAAGTAGTTGCCTCGAGCAACCCACAGGCCGTGACGCCCACCGGCGCCAGCGATTCCTCGAATGTCCAAAATCATGACGCTACGCCTCCGCAGACTCCCTCCGTGCCGGCCTTGACCGAATCGCAGCCCGCAGATGCAAGCGCCGCGAGTCCAAATCCAAAACCGCCCGCGGTCATCGCACGCAAATCGCAAACTGGCGGCCAAAACTTGAGTCCCGCGCCCGCTGTTCCGGCAGAAGACATTCAGGCCCAGCAGCAAGCCGCCTTGGAGCACAAACAGCAGCTCGACGCGATGGAGACGGAAATTGACCAGCTCGACGCCCGGGCCGCATCGGCCGACAGCAGCATCGACACGCTGGAACAGCAGTTACATCAAAGTGGACTGGGTCTGCGCGGCGACGTAGTCGCCAGCCGGGCCAACATGCGGACCGACATCACCAAGGCCAAACAGGCGCTGGAATCTTCTGATACGGAGCGAGCACGCCGCTACATGGATATGGCGCATCGCGAACTCGAGCACCTCGAAGCGTTTCTTGGTCGCCGTTAGAGAAACTTCCACGCAAAAACAATCGGCGCGGATCTCTCCGCGCCGAGCTTAACCAGCCTGCAACTAAACTTACACTGCGATGGCCGACGCCTCAGGGAACCGCAGCTTGCTCTTCGTCAATGCCTTGTCGAGTATGTCCTCGATAGCAGGCTCTTCCACGTTTCGCGACATCGCCAATTCACTCACCAGCAAATAACGGGTCCGTTCCAGCATTTTCTTTTCGCGGAAGCTGAGAGACTTGGTTTGCGCCAGAAGCAGGAGACCTTTTAGAACGATGGCAACGTCGAGCAAAGACCCGGTTCGCATCTTGTCCGAATTTTCCTTGAACCGGTACTTCCAGTCGGCGTTGTTTTCGCACTTACCGTCGCTCAAGAACTCGATGATCTTCGTGACCTCGCCGTTACGAACGACCTTTCGCAGACCGACCGTCTCGACGTTGTGGCACGGAACCATCACCTTCAGGCTGCTGGCCTTTATCTTAAGCAGGTAGAAGCGTTCCACTTGTGAGCCGATCGTGCGACTGCTGACCTGCTCGATTATGCCCACCCCGTGGTTGGGATAGACGACCTTGTCTCCGACACTAAAACTGAGGCTATTCATGAGGGCCGCGCCGCTCCCCAGCGACAGGCACAACCACTTCACTCCGAGAGGGGACTCGGGTATGTATGCATGAAGCTTACTCCTAGTGCCCCGAAACCGTCAATGGACGCGCCTCTTCACGCTCGAACGGCGGGGGTTAATCACGCGCGCGCCGGGCCAGGCGCGGAGCATCGCTCTGCGTCTTGCGCCCCAGGAACTACCGCCCCTTTACGGCAGCTGCGCGAGCACGAACACTCCGCCACCTGCGCGCCGGGATGATGGCCAAAAACCCACAGACACGGAAGCAGCCCTGCTGCGTCTCGGCAAAATGCAGCTTGAAGACTGGTTTGCACATAACGACCGGAATCCGCTCGACGACTCGGAGTTTGTTCCCATCATGGACATGCTGATCGAGTCCTTCGCTCACGCCGGGGTGGGTGCTCCCCTGGTCCAACATCTGCGACGCCACGCCTGCGAGTTGTACCACCAAGGGTGTCTGAAAGCGGGACCTGAAACCACGTTCCAGGCGAACATGCAACTTATGTTCAGCTACCTGCCTGCTTCGGGCCGCAAGCGTTGGCGGCTCTAGATCTCATGATTACCCGGGTTTGCTTACGAAAAGTGACCCACAGCGGGACGACTGAAAGCATTAATTTGGTGCGCCCCGGATATCGACAGCTTCAACTCGACGATCATCGTCGAACGTCATCAAGAACAGAAAAGTATCTTCTCAAACAGCTAATCAAAGGCAGTGATGTTCTTCGCCTTGTTGAGACGGCTACGGTATGTTCTTCATCTGACCAAGGCAGCATCTCCTGGCCTTCGAAGCAGGATCGAGCGGAGCGGCTGAGGGTTTGTCGTGATCCAGTACTCGCCTCAGGGGATCGATGTCCAAGGTTTTCCTATGGTCGAGCCAAGGCCGAATCGTTGTTAAGAAGGCGGCACCCGGTGAGGTTGAACCGTGGTCGGCCTTCGCAAGGGACGGCATCGAATGCGATGCGTGCAAGAAGCATTACTCAGTGCAGGGCTGCCAAATCGGACAGCAAAGCGTGGGGTGCAAGCGGCGCCAGGGTCAGGGACGACTCTGTCTCCCAATGAACTCATACGTGCCCGGATCGACGTCCGATGATCTTGGCGAATCGTCCTCTTCGGGGCTTGCAAGTAATCACAGTGGATACAGAGATGCCCTTCCGGAGTCGCTTTCTGGGAGGGTTTTCTTAAGCTGCGGGATTGGGTCGCGGGTCTGGCGATGCTGCCGTGGAGCCGTGGAGATGGCCACCGATTCTAGATGATAAGCAAGAAGAAGGTTCTCGTAATCGATGGAGGTCTTCAGTGCCAAGTTCTGCTTACGGCGAACACCGCGGTGGGCCATGCGCTTGTCATCCTTCTTATGCGCTGGCAAGCCCTGTGACCGCCGCATACGGGCGTCGGTAGGAACGGCTCATGACATATTCCAGGTCGCAGTTGCGTTCCTAGGTCATGGCGTCCTCCTTTTCCTGGCGCAAAGCGCCCGCTTATTGCCCGGCCTCAACCGTAAGTTTCAAACCCATTGCCTTGGTGACGGCAACCAGTGTGGACAGGCGAGGATTGCCGTGCGCCGACAGTGCTCGGTAAAGGCTCTCACGCTCGATACCCGCGGCCTTGGCCACCTTGGCTACACCACCCCGGGCTTCAGCTACCCGGCGCAAGGCTACCAGTAGCACCTGCGGCTCTTCCGCGTCCTCCAGCGCCGCCCTCAAGTATTCGGCGGCAAAGTCTGGGTTCTCGCGAAGCGCTCTAACCATCGCTTCGTCATGAGAGGTGCTGGCCTTGTGTTTCATGGCTTGCGCGTCCTTTCCTTGTAGTCATGAAGGCATTCAATCGCCCGATTTATGTCGGACGCTTGTTTGCGTTTATCGCCGCCGCAAAGGAGCAGCACGCAGGTCCTGCCCAACATCGCGTAGTACATCCGATATCCCGGCCCCCAGTCGATCCGAAGTTCGGATACTCCCTCGCGCAGAGACTTGCAATCGCCGAAGTTCCCAAGAGAAAGCCGGTCAATCCGCACTGCAATTCTCGCTCGCAAATGGGCGTCGAGACCTGCCAACCAGTCACCGACCAAATCTTTTCCTGCTCGGGTGACATACCGACGAATCTCGATCACGCTACTAATGTATCTTATAAGTTACAACCGCGCAAGCCTGAATCGGACTCCGAAGCTGGTATCGGCGCTGGTCAAAAGCGCGCTGCATTCGGCGTCGGCTGGAATAGGGACACGTCACCCTGAAAGGGTGCTGTGCGGTAACTTTTGGTTAACGTGCGCGAACTTTAAGAAAACAAAGCAGGTGGATTCCTGCGGAGATCGAAGGGGCGAAGATCGGGTGCGGGTAATCTGCGTTGCAGCGCGGGTGCGCTACCATAGCAGGCAGGTGGGAGGAGTTCCATGGCAAGCGTGATCGTGAAAAATCCCGCCGTGCTCAGCGGCGAGCCGGTGTTTCGTGGGACGCGGGTTCCGTTCAAAGCGTTGACGGATTATCTGGAAGGCGACGAGAGTCTGGCCGAATTTCTGGAGCAGTATCCGAGCGTGACGCGCGAGGCAGCGATTGCGGCGCTGCAAGAGGCGCGGGAAAGCCTGATGGCACATCTGGGATGAAAGTTCTGATCGACGAGTGCGCGCCCAAGGCGTTGAAAGTAGCGCTGGCGCCCAGCGGTTTCGACTGCACGACAGTACGGGAAGCAGGATCGTCGGGGAAAGAAAACGGCGAACTGCTTGCCTTGGCCGACGCCAGTTTCGATGTGGTGGTGACGATCGACAGAATCTCCGTTATCAGCAGAACCTCACCGGGCGCAAGATCGCGCTGCTGATCCTGCATGCGCGTTCGAATTGTGTGGTGGATTTAGAGCCGCACTTCCCCGCCTGCGCCGAGGCGTTGCAAACCATTCAACCGGGCACGGTCGTCGAGGTGGGGTCCTCGGCGCAGGCGTCCTTGGGAGAAGCAGCGTTCCAATTTTTTCGCAGAAGAGTGTACCGAGCGCGGGAGCCGAGTCAAGGGTCTCCGCCTTCGCTCCGATGAACGCGCTAAAACCGCGCGCCCTTGACACGGCTCCCTCTCCGCTGTTTGCTTCCAGCCATCGAAAAAATGTGAGAATCCAATGGTAGCCAGGGTTAGTTAGCCAGGCACACGCGCAGCACCCCGTATGAAGTTTCTGGAGCTTCTTCCGGGGCGTGGGACGCAGAGAAGCCAGATAACCGGCAAGCTCGTAGGGATGGAAGACTTCCCACACGGCAGCCTGAAATCTGGATCGGCAGCGTCTGGAATCCGACCGATTTCAATGCAAGAGCTGCAGCAAGCCGTCCACGGAGCAGCGCCATAAAGCGCATCAACAGGTATGCGGCTGAAAGCGTTCGGTGCGGGGCAGCCGGAAGAATTTACGGAACCCTGCGCGCTTTTATAAGCTTTTTACACGGCTCTCGCGGCAACGGATCGTCTAAGTCCTTTGTTCTCGGACAACAAGTTTGGTCCTCCGAATGCTAGATGTAAAGGCAGACGAAGTGGCGCAATCGGGCCATGCGGAAGAGGATATCGGCCAGAGTCCTTGTCCGCGTGGCCCGGATTTTTTGGTCCGCCAACGTGAGTTGCAAATTCTGTTTCTCGAGTGATTCCACAATCGGTACATCCCCAATTTTTGTGCAGCGTGAAAGTTCAGTGTCGCGTTACCGAGAACGAGCCGCGGTGAGCGAGCAAAAGAAAGCCGAGGACTATTGTCCCGGCGTTTGAGAACAAGCAGGATCCGCTTACAAGTTGATCTTGCCACCTTATTCTCGTTCACCGACACCTCCAGTTGCCTGAGGTTACAATTCCGGGTTTACTTATGTCACAACAACGGGGCAGCACAAGCATGGAGACGTGGCAGCAATGGGAGGGACGTGTTGTTAACGAGAGATTTCCGCTGCGCCGTTATCTAGGCGGCTCGGAACAGAGCGTTGTGTACCTCACAGAAATCGACGGCTCGAGAGCGGCGATCAAGTTAATCCTAGCGGGCGCAGCACAGGCACGGATCCAACTTTCACGGTGGGAGTCAGTGAGCAAGCTGTCCCATCCTCATCTTGTTCGAATTCTCGAAACAGGTTGCTGGCGAACTGACGATGAGCGAGAAATATACTTCGCCGTTATGGAACACGCTGACGAGAATCTCGCGGAAATTCTTCCTAGCCGGCTACTGACTCCAGCAGAAGCCAGCGAAATGCTGATTCCTACGTTGGATGCTCTCGACTACCTACACGGGCGCGGCATGGTGCATGGGAGCATCAAGCCGGCAAACATCATGGCCGTCAGCGATGAGCTGAAACTCTCGAGCGATCGAATCCGTCCGATGGGTGAAACGGAGGAGTCTTCCGGGAATGGCAACGCATATGGTGCGCCCGAGAATGCAAGCGCAGCAATATCGCCGAGCAGCGATAGCTGGTCGCTCGGCATGACGCTTGTCGAGGTGCTCACGAATCGTTTGCCAACGTGGAACAGAACGGCCGCGAAGGACCCTGAGTTGCCGGAGAACATTCCACAGCCGTTCGATGACATTGCAAAGCATTGTTTACGTTGGAATCCGGTACGCCGATGGTCCACCACCGAGATCAGAGCACGATTAGAGCGAGCGGCGCCGCTGACACTCAGGGAAGACGCAGCGGACCAAGAGATCTCGGCGGTTGCCGAAGCTCAGGAGTTTCCAACACGAACAGCACAAAAGAGTGTTCCACCGCCTGACGCGAGAGAGGCGATTGTCGGACAGCCAGGAACGAAGGGGAAGCGGCGATCTGGTCGTGCGGCGGCCGCAGTCATTATTTCTCTCGTTCTGATTGTCGCAGGTGTTCGACTGTTCCAACATAGACCACAAATTCAGCAACCTGCTTCCACCGCGGCTACACAACCGGGCGCCACATCTCCTTTGCCGCCAACACGGCCTGTCGGCTTACCCACTTCCCGAACGAATGCCCGCGTCGGCAACGGGGCTGTAGCTCATGAAGTTTTGCCGGGTGTGCCTCGCAAAGCGCGGGACACGATCAGCGGCACGGTCAATGTGAAAGTGAAAGTAGCCGTCGATACCTCGGGCGCGGTATCACACGCAGTTTTGGTTTCCAGCGGAGGGAGCGGATACTTCGCCAATCAAGCATTGCAGGCCGCGCAGCAGTGGATCTTTACACCACCGACAGTTGACGGAAAGGCCATGCCTAGCGAGTGGAGCTTGAGATTCGAATTCAAGAGGAATGGCATCAAAGCAATTCCGCAGCGCACTTCGCCGAGCTTGTAACCTACGCGGCATCGGAAAGGAGAGTCTGAAGAGACTACCTGTTATGCCAATACCCACAGAACCCATTGGAAGCATTCCGCGGCCGCCACAACTGCTGTCCGCGATGGCCGATCATTCAGCTGGCCAGGTTTCAGATGAGCAGTTGCGTGCTGTGCAAAACAAGGCCTTGCGCGAAACGATTGCTCGTTTTGAAGAAACTGGCTCGCCCGTGATTTCGGATGGCGAGCAAACGAAACCCAGTTTCGCCACATATCCCCTTGCGGGTCTTCCAAATCTGACGCCAGACGGAGTGGTGATCCCCTTCGCGGACGGACACACTCGGCAGCTTCCACGGCTTTCGTCGGGCCCTTTCCGCTACGGCACCCATGCAGTGTCCTTTTTGAAGACTGCCCAGGAATACGCCCATCGGCCGTTGAAGCAGGCTGTAATCTCGGCGTCAGCCCTGAGCCTGCTGTATCCGGTGGCGGGTTTGCCCGGATATTCCCAGGAAGCTTTTATCGACGATCTGGTCAATGAGGCTGAACAGGACATACGCGAATGCCTGCATGTTGGGGCGGCGTGTGTGCAAGTGGACTTCACCGAGGGGCGGCTAGCGTTGAAACTCGATCCTACCGCGGGATTGCTGAAGTTCTTCATTTCGCTGAACAACCGCGTGCTGGACCGTTTCACCTCTAACGAGCGACGAAAGATCGGCGTGCATACGTGTCCCGGTGGAGATCGCGATTCAACCCATAGCGCTGACGTGGACTACTCCGCTCTGCTGCCACTCCTGTTTGAGTTGAACGCCGGACGTTTCTATATTCAGCTTGCGAGTGAGCCTGACCGCAAGAGAGTGCTTGCTAAAATCAAGGAACTCCTCAGGCCAGGCCAGATGATCTTCGTTGGCGTGACCGATCCGATCGATCAAATTGTGGAAACGCCCCAGCAAGTGCGAGACCGCGTCCTGGAGGCAGCCGAGTTTATTCCCGTCGATTCACTTGGTACGACGGACGATTGCGGATTCTCGCCATTCGCCGATGACACTTCGACTTTGCGAGGGACGGCGTTTGCCAAGATACGAAGCCGGGTTGAAGGCACTGCGCTGGCATCCAGTGTTCTCAATGTCTAAGCGGCTGATTGCACTGCGGCAACCTTCGGCGGCAATGACCTTGCCACGGTTCTGGGCGAGCATATATCCGGCCGTGAGCGATCACTAGATCAGCGTCGAGTGATATCGACGCCGAAGTCCGCCGGCTACCCGCGCAAACGCCATTAAAATCCCAAATGTTCGTATTCCGATGGAGAGATCTGGCCAACGGTTCAAATTCTCGCTTAAGGTCACCTGGGCGGAAGTGACGGCTGAAGGGCTGCTCAGGCTCTCCGCGCCAGGCCTATCGTTATCTGCAACAAGCTCGCCATCTGAAGCAGCCGCTTCCGGTCAGCGATACCAAAGTCTCTTTCACCGTAAAGCTTTCTCGCAAATTGGTAAGGCAAGTTCGGACTCGTGCCCATGAGACAGGTTTGTCCTTGAGCGAGTTCGTGAGCCGGGAGTTATCGGCGCTGCTCACGCGGAGACGAGGGCGTGGCTAAGCGGCGTCCCCTCTGCCGCAAACTTCAGTTCCAATTTCTACTTGATAGTTACCTTTTCAAAGCGGAGCCCGAGGAAGTCATGGCATGGAATGCAAAAGGCGACGACGCAAGGTTTAAGGAAGTTCCCGCCAGCACTGCGGCAGTATTGAGATTTCCGGGTGATCGCATCGCCTCATTCATCTGCAGTTTCGGCGCGGCCGACCGTTCCGCCTTCGAGATCGTCGGAAGCAAGGGAGTGGTGAAGTTGAATCGGCCGGTGGCTGTAAAGCAGACCGACATCGCCGCTCGTCTCAGCTTAGGGCAAGAGATTGCCAGACCGGCATCGACCAAAGTTCCGCAGCTTGTGAAAGCTGAGCCGCCAGCGGCGTGATGTGCGGACATTGGAACTCCTGCACACCGCCATGGTTGAACGTTCAATCAAGGAGCCGAATTCAACAGATCAGGAATGACAGATTCGGGAGGAGAAGCGCAATGGCAAAGTACGGAAAAGCAGCAGGAAAAAGCGTCGAGAGTGCAATGCGCCGGGAAAAGCAGGGGAACTCTTCGATCCGGCAAGGGCGGTTAAAGCGGACAGGTTACCAGGAAGCAAGCGATTGCTATTGGCCTCTCGCAGGCCCGCAAAAACGCCAAACGTCCTTGAGGAGTACAAAGAGATGCGTCGGGTCCGAAGGGGAGGGGATGAAATCGAATTTCAGGTAAAAGCGCCGCGCTTCCTCGTCTTTCGCGTGTACCGCAAAGGCGCGTATGCCGGCAATGTCGGCCGCCTGCAGCGTGCGCAGCATTGCATCCTTTAATAAGGCCTTGCCGACGCCCTGGCCCTGCCAGCGGTGATCCACCGCAAGACGCGCAAGCAGCATGATGGGGATAGGGCGGCGCGCGAGGCCTTTGGTCAGACGCTCCGGCGCTTCCTCCCGCATCACGTGACCCACGGCAAGAGTGTAATAGCCGATGACCGCATCGCCCACGAGCCCAACATAGGTTTGCGCCGCGCCCGCCAGTTGGTTTTGCCACGCATAGCGGAGGAGATAACGGCTTAGCTCTTCCCTGCCGCAGTTAAAGCTCTCAATCGGGTGATCGGCGCGGAGTTTCTCAACGCGGTGAGCTTCGTTCACTGACGCGATCCGGAGTCGAAGAATCCCGGTTCTTTCAGGAGCCGTTCAAGGCGGGGCAGGGGACGAGGAGGAGCGTCCAGTGCCGCTAGAAACGCCTTCCACTGTGTGGCGTTAAGCCCAAACGACCGTCGGTCGGCGAGGGCCTCATCCGCTCGCGCCAAAGCGCTTTCCAGCACGAACTCGCTTACCGAACGATGTGCCACGGCTGCCGCTGCCTGCAGGGCACGCTTCGCATGGCGGGTAAGCCGCAAATCAAGCTTCTCGGTACGTGTGGTGTGCGATGGCATGGCTTTTCCTTTATTAGAGCCTAGTTGCTCTGCCCGACAATGTCAAGACAACACGTATGTCCACCGAATTGCTGAAGCCGTATGCGAAGCGCGCCGAGGTTTCCTTGAACGCGAGTTGAAGCCCCAGGCGGCGCGGTGAACGATTCAGGGCTACGAAGCGATGCACATGATCCAGGAATGGCCAAGCTCGACGGTTGGCAGGAGATGATCTTCTTCGGCAGGTTTGGTCCATCGACAGCCTTTTCGAGACGGCAGCCTAAGAACGCACGACAGACGCTCGGCAACAAACTTGTCTGCATTTGAAACTTGCAACACTACCCTCACCGTCCCCCTATGCCGAATTCGCCAATTCCTGGAAATTCCCCAGAATGTCCTTCCGTCAGGCAAAGGGGTTGGAGATCGTCACGCTTCCAATTTGCTGCCCATCCTGAAAGTCATCACTGTAAAGAAGGTCACATTAACCTTCGATCGCCGAAGCGACAATCAGCGAATCGTACCAAGGCAACCGGAACCTAGCTCCAATCCGCAGCGCCTCTCCATACAAAGCCTGCGAAGAGTGCACTGCAAGGAGTGGACGAAACGTGGGCGACAAATATTGTTCTGCATCTACGCCACTCATGGGCTTTGAAAAACGGCGAAGAGCAACACTGAAGAACTCTTGCACTACTTGATAGCTGACAGTTCCGCCGCGCGTCTCGATTGCACCTCTGATCAGCTTCTTGGCTTGCGTAGCCTTTTTCGGCGGCCTCGCGTCGAAGGAATACACGAAGATGTTTGTATCGAGAAAGAACCTACTGCTCATTCATCTCTTCCCGGCTGAAGCGCCGCCCCGCTTGTACATGCTTCAGACGCTTCATCAAAGCGTCGAATTCCTGCGTGCCGCCGCTTTGTGCCGTAAACTGTTCCAGCCATTCGCGGAACATAGCATTGAGCGTCTTATGTTGGGATTTGGCCAGCAGGCGCGCCTGCTCGATCAGCTGTTCATCTGCACTGAGTGTAATGTTCTTCATACGAGGACAGCGTACACGATATTCGTGTTCGGAGCATCGAATCGGCGTGCGTCCGGATGATCGCTCGCGAGCAGCAGTTCGCTGAGAAGGTTCATGCCTACACGCTCCCGCGGAACGCTGCGAACAGCAGAGTGAAGGACTTGGTGGACCTGGCTCTCCTGGTCAGATCAGGAGGCCTGGATAAACAGAGGATCCTCGACGCCTTGCATCTGACGTTTGAGAGAAGAGGAACACACAATTTGCCGAGGGGTTTGGTTCCGCCGCCAGCGGATTGGCAGAACCCGTTTCAAGCCCTGGCTGAAGAATGCGGGCTCCCAACTGATATTGCCGCGGTGTTTGCGGGCATACAGGAGTATCTCCAAGAAGTGCTGACACGTCGTACGGAGCGATGAACGCGGTATGACCGAGAAGGTTTCGGAATCTCTTCCATTCGAGCCTCCAGAGCAGGAAAATATTCGCCTCCGGGAGGAAAACGCTCGCCTGCGGCGGCTCCTGGCGGTTCATGGCATTCCGATTCCGCAAATTGCGCCAGAGAATCGGCCTCCAACCAAAACCGTCGAGACGGCGCCACCGGTGGACAAGGAGGAGCGTGCCAGAAGAAGAATCGCGCTGTTTCGAAGCCTGTTTCGGGGGAGGGAAGATGTCTACGCACGGCGGTGGAAGAATGACGACGGCCGATCGGGATATGTGCCGGCGGCCGTAAAGGACTGGAAGGCCATTAACAAAAGCCGCCCGGAGGAGCGGAAGAAAGTCGACCAGAAGACCAAGAAGTTCCTCCCGGTGAGCGACGCCGTCATCCAGAACCACCTCTTGGGCAAGGAAGCCGTTGGCGTATATCCCCTCCTGTCCGACGATACGTGCTGGTTTCTCGCGGCAGACTTCGACAAGAAGACTTGGGAGTATGACGCTCAGGCTTTCCTTGAGACCTGCCAGGAGTTGAGTGTGCCAGCTGCCTTGGAGCGTTCTCGCTCCGGGAACGGCGGCCACATTTGGATCTTTTTTGATCGTGCGCTGTCAGCGATTAACGCGCGCAAACTGGGATGCCTGATTCTCACGCGCACCATGGAGCGCAGGCATCAGCTCGGTCTCGATTCCTATGATCGCTTTTTCCCCAACCAGGACACGATGCCCAAGGGAGGGCTCGGGAATCTGATTGCACTCCCCTTGCAGTTTGCGCCACGCAAGTTGGGCAACAGTGTGTTCATTGACTCAGACTTCCAACCGTACCCCGACCAATGGCAGTTTCTTTCGACAATTCGACGAATGCCGGCCGCCGCCGCTGAGGAGATCGTTGCGGAAGCTCAGCGCAAAGGCGACCTGATCGGAGTCCGGATTAGCATCGCCGATGACGACGATGCACGAGACCCGTGGACCTTGCCACATTCTGGCAAGCGGAGGGAGCGGCCGATCGAAGGGCCGCTACCGAAGACTGTTCAGGTCGTTCGCGCGAATCTTGTCTACGTGGAAAAGAAGGATCTCCCACCAGCCATGCTAAATCGGTTACTCCGGCTGGCCGCATTTCAGAACCCGGAGTTCTACAAGGCTCAGGCGATGCGGCTCTCGACGTTCGGCAAACCGCGTGTGATCGCATGCGGCCAGGAATTCGCCCATCACATTGCTGTGCCTCGTGGCTGCCTGACTGAAACGTTGGCCCTTCTCGAGGGGCACAAGATCCGGCCCGAAATTCGGGACGAACGGTACTCAGGCACCGCGATTGAAGCGGAGTTCCAGGGTCAGCTTCGGCCGTTCCAGGAGGAAGCGGTCACGAAGATCACCGCACACGACGAAGGTATCCTATGCGCGCCGACAGCGTTCGGAAAGACCGCCGTTGCGGCGTGGCTGATCGCGAAACGCAAGGTCAACACTCTGGTAGTCGTTCACCGGCAGCAGTTGCTCGATCAGTGGCAGGAGCGCCTTGGGATGTTCTTGGATCTGCCAGCCAAATCGATCGGACATATCGGTGGCGGCAAAATGGACCGGACAGGTTACGTGGATGTCGCCGTCATCCAAAGCCTGTACCGAAAAAACGAAGTGAAGGACTTCGTTGCTGAGTACGGCCAGGTGATCGTCGATGAATGCCACCACATATCCGCTTTCACGTTCGAACAGGTGATGAGGCAGGTCAAGGCCAAGTATGTTGTCGGTCTGACCGCCACGCCGACGCGGAAGGACGGGCACCATCCGATCATTTACATGCAGTGTGGCCCCGTACGGTTCAGCATGAGCGCCCGGACGATGACCGAAGCGACACCCTTTGAGCACAAGGTGAGTCCCCGCCATACGGAGTTCCGGATGGCGTCCGAACTCACCGAGGTCACGATCCAGGACATCTACGCCGCGCTCGTCGATGATGTCTCGCGCAACGAGATGATCGCCAGCGACATCGTGCGCGCTATAGAATCGGGACGTTGCCCGCTGCTTCTGACCGGTCGCACAGAGCACCTCCAGCATTTCGCAGCCAAACTTGAGGGTGTTGCCAAGCACGTCTTCGTCTTGAAGGGCGGCATGGGGAAGAAGCAGCGTCGAGTAACGGCGGCGGCCCTGGCATCAGTGCCGGAAAACGAATCGCGGATGATTCTGGCGACGGGAAGTTACATCGGAGAAGGTTTTGACGACGCGCGTCTGGACACCCTATTTCTGGCCATGCCGATCTCCTGGAAGGGCACGTTGCAGCAGTATGTGGGGCGGTTGCATCGTCTCCACGACGACAAACGATTCGTGCAGGTCTACGATTATGTGGACAACTACGTTCCAATGCTGGCCAGAATGTATGAGCGCAGGCTGAAGGGCTATGCCGCGATTGGTTATGTGATCGAGCAGGAGACGTTTCCACCCCATCCCCCGGCGGCACACCTGTAGACCCGGGCATTCAGTTGCTTGTATCCACCTGCGCAGCGGGAAAGAGCAACTCATTCAGTCGGCGGTCGTCACAATCCTCCGCCAGCGGCCAGCTCAGACCCGCTGCCTACAGCTTGTTCTAGGTAACGATGGACGCTGGGTTGGCTGATAGAACAACTACGGGCGATCGAGTCCTGTAGTAGGCCGAGATCGTACCGCAAACGTAAGACCTCTCATTGTGCGCATGGACGAAGCCTTTTGGGGCATTTGGTCCTCCTCTGACTCAGAGGAGAAATCCCAAACCGGCTGTCCAGCGCCGCCTTCGGCTCCAACTCAGAAAACTCGATCCAGAGACATCAATATCGATCCGGATTGCGCCCAACGGTTTCTTTGCCGCTCGGATTCACATCCCTCCAGGATCCCTATTCACAAGCCCCGGAATATGCAAGATTCGACAATAGGTGCGACTGGAGGTATTACCTGCAGAAATTGATCAACTGCGATTTTAGGATGTCACGCACTTGATCGCCAGAACGTGATTGGCACTCCCAAATCACCAGTACTCACCAGCCAGTGTTAGTCATTACAGCGATATTCCGCGCGTCGCGCTCGATCCTGCCCCTTCTCTTCTTCGCCCAGAAATCCCCTCCAAGGCGGCATGCGAAGATAACAAGGGTAAGCAACGTCTGCGCGGGGAGCGCCATCGGAGCGAGCATGAACTACAACGACGACCAAGAAGGGATACCCACTCTGCAACTCGCGCTGGACTCGATGACGGCGGATGAACTCAGGAGGCTCGTGGCGTTGACCGGGCAGAAAACGCCGAGCCGGAAGGCGGACATGGCCGCCCTTATTGTCCAGCACCTTGTAGGAGAGGGACTCCGCACGGCCTGGGAGGGCCTGGATGAGTTGCAACGCGCGGCTGTGGCCGAGGCTGTCCATTCGCCATCGTCGCAATTGAACGCCGGCCTGTTCCGCGCCAAGTATGGCCGCGATCCGGACTTTGGCTCAGCCAACAAGCTTGATTACAATCGCAAGCCATCGCGCCTCGGCCTCTTCCTTTATAAGTGGGGCACAGTACCTGCCGACCTCAAGGCGCGGCTGCTGAAGTTCGTCCCCGAACCCCGCCCTTCGACCATCGCCACGCTCGATCGGCTATCGCCCGTGTTTGAACGCAGGTTCCAGCGCTGGAATCCGGAGAAGCGAATCCGTGAGCAGGGAACCGAGGAAGTGCCTCTCGCCGTGCATGAAACCGAGCGGACGGCGCAGCGGGAACTGCTCTCTATTCTCCGTTTCGTCGATGCGGGAAAGATAGCGGTGAGCGACAAGACGCGCAGGGCGTCGGCTTCCACAATGGACGCCATCACCACAATCCTCGATGGCGGCGATTTCTATCCGCGGGTGCCCGTCGAGAGCAAGTGGCGCGACGAGAACGCCGGAGGGATCCGCGCCTTCGCCTGGCCACTGCTCATCCAAGCGGGAGGACTTGCGCAGCTCGCGGGAACGCGGCTGCAACTCACCAAGGCAGGCCGCAAAGCGCTCTCCGAGCCGGCTGCCGAGACTATCCGCACGCTGTGGACCAAGTGGCTGGGCACCACTATCCTGGACGAACTGGCGCGCGTCGAGTGCGTGAAGGGGCAGACAGGCAAAGGGAAGCGCGGACTGACCGCCGTGTCCGATCGGCGGTTTGCGATTGCCGATAGCCTCGCCGAATGTCCCACCGGCGGATGGGTCGCGACCGACGAGTTCGTCCGTTACATGCGAGCCACGGGCAACGATTTCGCGGTGACGCGCAATCCCTGGAACTTGTACCTCTGCGAACAACAATACGGATCGTTCGGTTATGACGGAAGCGCACCCATCCTCGACGAGCGCTACCTCCTGAGCTTACTGCTCGAATACGCCGCCACGCTCGGCGTGATCGATGTCGCGCTCATCCCACCCGCGGGCGCGCGCGACGACTTCCGCGGGTTGTGGGGATCGGACGAACTCCCGTTTTTCAGCCGCTATGACGGCCTGCTGTACTTCCGTCTTACTCCGCTCGGAGCCTATTGCCTGGACGTGGAAACGGACTACCAGCCGGCGCCTGTGGACGTGAAGGCGGTACTCCGGGTGCTGCCGAACCTGGAGATCGCGGCGACCGTTTCGGACCTTGAGCAGAGCGACCGCCTGGCGCTCAACGCCTACGCCACCTCCGTTTCAGACTTTGTCTGGCGTCTGGATTCCAGTCAACTGCTGGCTGCCATCGACGCGGGCAGGCATGTAGAGGAGATTCGCGAATTCCTGGTGGCGCGAAGCGGCGCCGCGCTCCCCGATACGGTCGCGCGCCTGCTCGATGACGTCGCCGAGCGAACCACCAAGGTCCATGACCGGGGGCTTGCCCGCCTGATTGAGTGCGCCGATCCGGCGCTCGCCGCGCTGATCGCCAACGACACGCGGACCCGCAAGCACTGCATGCGGGCCGGGGAACGGCATCTGGTGGTGACAGGCTCGTCGGAGGCGGCGTTCCGGCGAGCCTTGCGGGACGCCGGCTACCTCTTGGCCGCGGACGAGAAACGCCCGGCAAAAACCCGAAACGCGAATCCGCAGCCGGTCGGGCAGTAGGCAGATGGCGGCGAGGGCGGAGAACGCGCTTATTGTTCAGAGCGATTCCAGCGTTCTGCTGGACGTCCACGCGCCGCGGGCTGCGGAGGCGAGGGCCGCGCTAGCGCCCTTTGCCGAACTCGTGAAGAGTCCGGAGCACATCCACACCTACCGTTTGACGCCGCTCTCGATCTGGAACGCCTGCGCGTCGGGTCTTGCTGCCGGACAGATGGTGGCAGCACTGAACGAGCACGCCCGGTACCCGGTTCCGCAGAGCGTCGAGCCGGGAATCCTCGAACTGGCGGCGCGCTACGGGCGGGTCGTGATCACGCGCGACGGATACTGGTTAATCTGCACGTGTTCCGACGATGCGACCGCGGAATACCTCTCGCGGGACCGCGAAGCGGGACGGTACCTGACCATACGCATCGATGCCACAAGATTCCGCGTTGATCCGGGCCAGCGCGGGGTGCTGAAACAGGCGCTGACGGCGGCTGGTTTCCCTGCCGAGGATATGGCGGGTTATGCGAGCGGCGAGCCGTTCCCGATCGCGCTTCGGGAAAGCCCGGGTTTTGTGCTTCGCGACTACCAGCGCCAAGCAGCCGAAGCCTTCTACCAGGCGGGATCCGCGCGCGGTGGAAGCGGGGTGGTGGTTCTTCCGTGCGGCGCGGGCAAGACTATCGTTGGTATGGCCGCTATGGAACTGGTCGGGGGGACCACACTCGTGTTGACGACAAGCCTGACCGCGGTCCAGCAGTGGCGGCGGGAACTCCTGGACAAGACAATGCTCCAACCCGGAGACATTGCCGAGTACACCGGCGAGCGGAAAAACACTGGACCCGTGACTTTGACCACGTATCAGATCCTCACTTGGCGCGCGGACCGGAGCGGCGATTTCCCGCACCTCACTTTGTTTGGCGCACGACCCTGGGGGCTGATCGTCTACGACGAGGTGCATCTGCTGCCCGCTCCCGTGTTTCGTGCGACCGCGGACCTGCAGGCGCGCCGGCGCCTGGGGCTCACGGCAACCCTGGTGCGAGAGGACGGGCGCGAAGCCGACGTGTTCTCTCTCATCGGGCCGAAACGCTTCGACGTTCCCTGGAAGGATCTGGAGCGGCAAGCATGGATTGCGGCGGCGACCTGTGTCGAGGAGCGTGTGCCGATGAGCACCGAGCGGAGGATGGAGTACGCACTTGCCGACCGGCGCTCGCAGTTCCGCATCGCCGCCGAGAATCCCGCGAAGCTGGCCCGCTTGCGCGAACTCCTCGCGACCCACGCCGAGGGGCGCGTCCTCATCATGGGGGAGTACCTGGCCCAGGTCGAGGCCATCGCCCGCGAGATCGACGCGCCGCTGATCACCGGCAAGACGCCGCAACCGCAACGGGAATCGATCTACGCGAGCTTCCGTCGAAAAGAATTGCGCTGTCTGGTGCTCTCCAAGGTGGGGAACTTCGCCATCGACTTGCCGGACGCCGACGTACTCATACAAGTCTCCGGCGCTTTTGGGTCGCGGCAGGAGGAAGCGCAGCGACTCGGCCGCATATTGCGACCCAAACAGGATGGCCGGGCCGCACACTTCTTCACGCTGGTCTCGCGCGATACCCGCGAAGAGGAGTTCGCTCACCACCGCAAGCTTTTCCTGACCGAGCAGGGTTATTCATACCAGGTGGTTGTAGCGAACGAGAGGTAAGCGCTCTTACGCGGTGCTATCCGAGTGCCGGCTGAAAGCCGGCAGGTTGGGCTTGTGAGTGAACGTCGCCTGGAGTATTCGGCCCATGCGCTCGTCGTAACGCTTGCCGCCATCGGGGCCGCAACGCCCGCCGCGTTCGACGAGGCGCACCATGGCGACTGCGGAACGCAAGCTCGCGACGACCCCGCACGCCAGCGCAAAAATAAATGTGCTACCTGCTGGAACCTGTCCGCCTGAAAGGCGGTGGGCTAACCCTTGAGGCAGGAGCTAAAACTCCTCAAAGAAGAAGGCGTCCAACACGCGGACCTCTTTTCTTTCAATTCCTGGGATCGTGTCTTCGCCGCCTCGCAATCCTGGCACGGGCTTCCGCCACTCTTCCGCGGGCAGTACGGTAATTCCACGCTTCTGCAGGATGTCTGAGATTTTCGCGCGTAGCTTCACGAGGGTCTGGTATGGCTGGGCGTCATGGGTCTTGCGGAAATGCTCTTTCGCATCGATCTGCTTGCCGTCGTCGGTTTCGGCGTATGCCTCGATTACGGCCTCGGTCGTGCTGCCATCCTCATAGGAGGTTACATCGCAGAGTTCGATTACCGCAAAAGGCGCGACCAGAGATACCGCTACTACCCAGCCGGTCCTGCCACTGCCAGCGATCGCGCGCATCACCGGATCCTCTCCCCAACCGGCTTCAGCAAACTCTTCGCTCATGAACTCGGGTTCCGCAATGCCTTCGGCTTCGGTTTCAAATCTAAAGGCCGCATCCTCGGGGCTGATGAAGAAAAGGTGGTAAGAGCGTGCGCATTCGCGTTCGTCTGGTGGATCTTCTTCGGGGTCTGAATTGTCCCACCAGATCGGACTTCCCTCCGCCTCGCGCTCTTGAAGCAGCTGCGCGTGCGGGATGCGCCGGAACGCTTGAGACAGCCGCGGATGGACCTCATAGAAATAGGACGCATCCGGATCGAAGGAGAGGTCCACCAGGCCATCCGGCCAGGCGCGATCGATTGCCTCCTGCACATCCTTGCGCAAGCCGGTTCTTTGCGTCGTGGGACTGCCAGCGTTTTGCTTTCTTGCCTTGGCGTTCATTGCGATATAGTGGGCCTCCTCACCCACCCATGTTAGGCGCCATTGGAGCACCAAGCGTAATTCGATGGCGGACGGTATTGAGAATAATGAGGGAGAGTCAATGCGCGCCCAGCCTGAGGGCCAAAGTCGCTGTCGAGGCCATCAAGACCTACGAGCCGACCTCCCAGATCGCTCTGATGTTCGGCGTCCATCGCACCCAAGTCGGCGGTTGGAAGAGCAAGGCGTTGGCCGGCTTGCCGGAAAGCCACGATCAAGGATGAAACGCCGCGCTGCGAATGAAAAAGGAGATCTTCAAACGACTTTTCGCTGGACTTTCGCATGTTAGGACGGAGAGGACGCTATGCCTCCAGGCGATTTGAAACCGAAACATGGCGGTTCAGCTTCGCAGAGGCCAGAATGACAGAATGACGGAACAGGTCCTATCCACGAACGGCAGAAAATTCCTTAAATTTGATGCAGCATTGATGCATTTTAATTCTACGAGCTGCCGAGGTTTTTGCGGACCACAGGCTTATTCCCCGTTCCTGCTGGTGCCGCGCGTTTGCTCGATCAGCAAACGATCAATCTGCTGTTTGAGTTGGGGCAGATCACTTTTGACGGTACTCCAAACGATTTTCCAATCCACGTCGAAGTAGTTATGAATCATTTTGTTGCGCATGCCGCGCATCTCGGCCCACGGTAGTTCTGGGTGGTCTGCGGCGAAGTCAGGAGCCATCTTCTGAATTTTGGTCGCGGCCTCTCCAATGACCTGAATGTTATGTGCGACGGCATCCTGCGCCTGTTGGTTCTGTTCGAGCGCCTCTAAACTGTCCAAGTGTTGAACGTAGCCGGTCGCTCGCTCGATGGCAGCCGCGATGTGTTCGAGGTAGTCTTCAACACGCTCCGGGTGCGTCACAGCGGCTTGGCCTGCTGCAACACGCGGTCGCGAAACTTCACCGACAAAAACTTCGGCGTCAGCACCGACACGTGCACTCCCATCAATTCTTCAGCTTCATGCTCCAGCCCTGCGAGCGTGAACAAGGTCGTGGAGTCCGTGGGATCAACCAGCAAATCAAGGTCGCTCCCATCTGTGTCCGTGCCAGTCAAGACCGATCCAAAGACGCGCGGGCGCGACAGTCCATGGCGGCTGACAAGCTGCCGCAATGCCGCACGGTGCGTTACAAGGGCTTCGGATGGTCTCATAATGATGAAGACACTACCCGAAAAAAGGCGGTCTGTGCAAACACATTCATGGCGCCGGGGCGTTTTGCAACTGGCCGCCCCCACATCACCTGCAAACGGAGCTTGAGCTCGATGGCGCTGAGCCAGAGCTTCTGTGAGGTATATCGGAGAGTAGCAGAGTAGCTGCTGTTAACCAACGATGTCCAACGGCCTTCTGCGGCGATGGGAGGAGCATAAGAGCTTTAGAATGGAGCGCGATGAGTAACGCGCAAGAACTGTCTGCGGCAAAGGGTCCGGTTTTCTGGATCTCGCACCATTCGCCGAAACCCGAGCGGCGGCCTTCAGGACTTGTTCGGCGCATATGGTGAGTTCTTGAAAATGATCAGCGATCCTGGGATTCGAAAGGCCCTTGAGGAGCTTCGAGCGAACGACTCTCGAACTGATCCTACTTTTCGGGAAATCAGGAAAATCAGTGCGCGGTTTGAGAAAGCGCTCGACGCGATCTTCTTCGAGAACGAGTCATTGGCGCCACTCACGCGGAAATACGGGGTTTTCTAATGAAGATAATCGGATTCTCAACCGGCGCGCTCGCGCTAAGGGATTATCGGAAAGCGTTACAAATGCTCGCTGACAAGCCGGTCAACGCCGTGGAATTGTCGGCGCTTCGTGAAGATGAGCTGGAACCATTGGTCGACAATTTGAGCAGTCTTGATCTGGAGCAGTACTCATATTGCTCATTTCATGCTCCGAGCGCCATAGATCCTTCATTTGAGCAGCGGGCACTGGAACTTCTCGATCGGGTTGCAGAACGGGGATGGCCTATTGTCGTTCATCCTGATGCTATGCACACGCCCGCAGCATGGGCTCACTTTGGTGATCTCCTCTGCATCGAGAATATGGACAAGCGAAAGCGTATTGGTCAAACAGCAGCAGATCTCGCAATAATTTTTGAAGTGCTTCCTCGCGCGTCGTTTTGTTTTGACCTGGGCCATGTGCGCCAGATTGATCCGACAATGAGTGAGGCGACGGCGATCTTGCGAAGATTCCGTCCAAGACTAAGACAGCTGCATGTCAGCGAGGTAAATACGCAGAGCAAACACGATCCCTTGAGTCTTGAATCAGCTATGGCGTTTCAAAGGGTGTCGCACCTCCTGACTCCAGATACTCCCGTCATTTTGGAAAGCAGAGTCACAGAAGATCGCATCTGCGAAGAAATTCATCATGCAATCGAAGCGCTAACACCTGAAGCAGCTTTCGCTGTTGCCGGGGACTAACCGACTTGAGTTCGCAGCTGCACACCACTTATGCCCACCGGTGTGAATGTCGCGATTCTCAGTCTTCATCGTTTTGTGCGGCAACAAAATTCAGTAAGTTACGTGTTTTCAATACGTGGTCGCAATCCGACCCTAATTCTCGGTACCATCATTCACTTCTCTTTTCTTTTCAATACATCCTCGGTGATCACTTCAAAAGCGGCCAACGGAAGTGGCCGTCAATTGTGAACGACTGGTCGGCGCGGTGCGCCGGGAGTGCCTGGATTTCGTGATTCCGCTCAACGAGCGCCATCTCCAGATGACCTTGCGTTCTTGGGTCACGCACTATAACCAAGGACGGCCACACTACACCCAAGCAGCCGAGAACATGCAGGGGATTTGGAAGAAACTCGACTGCAGCTTCTCAAGCGGATGGAAGGAGAGTCTGCCAGTAACCGGTTATTGAGACCGTGCCGGTACCTGCTCTCCACAGGAGTGAATTTACGGCTGCTGCTCCCTCATATGCCCACCGGGCGATCTCTCTCGAACTGGCCCAGTCTGTGACGATACCGACACGCCGCAGTTCGCCGGCAAGTGGTTCCCCAAGCGCTTCATTCCGCTTCACCCAACGCTCCAGGTGATCCTCCGCAGCCAGTAACGCGCCTTTGGCTTGATTGCATTTTCGGTGAGCCAATACGAAATTGTGTCCCAGGTCAGACGGATACCGAGACCACGGAATGAAGTGGTCAACTTCCATTACGCCACTGAGCTTCTCGTTGCAATACAGGCAGGAGCACGATTGGAAATTCGTGAGCACCTGGCCTACAGCAGCGAGCTGCGAGCGCTCTGCCCCAAACAAAAACTCCGTCAAGTCCCGATCTCCCTGCAACTCCGCCGAGTTTGTCTGCCGGATGTAGCGTATCCATGAGGTGCGGATAAGCTCAGAGATCAGCCCGTGGAAAGACCGCATCGATTGTGCGACCTCCGGTAGCAACGCGATGCAGTCGTTCTCGACGTACTCCTGCCTGTACAGGAAAGCATCGACTGACTCGCCGACTCTCTGCAGCTTCCATAGCGGCATCTGCAGCACCACGCCACGCACAGCCAAGACAAGGTTCGACCAGCTGGCAGGATCATGTTGCGCGGCCGGCAACGAGCCCTGAAATCTGTCATGGGCATTCTGAACCAAACGGATAACTGCAGCCTGTCGGCCCGTGTTCTGACGCAGGATCACGGCTGGGCTTTGCTGTCCCGCCACATACGGCAGGACATGACGCCAGTAATAGACAATGAACTTCTCCGCGATTTTAGTGAGCGGGATTTTGAGTTCGCCTTCTGCGGGGTCGTTCATCTCGACGCACAGGTCACAGATCGCGAGGAGTAGTGCGAACTTGTAGCTGGCTACAAACCGGCCCTCGGTCAGGAGGCTTTGCAGCTTCAGCAGGAACTTGATCTGACTGTCTGCATTTGAGACTGCACAGAGTTCGGTCATTCCCAGTACCTTGCCTTGGCTGGAAACATCTGCCGGATGCCACCCCTCGGATCAGGACAGTCGCCAGCTCTTCGTGGAATGACGTGTACATGAGCGTGGTCGAGGGTTTGCCCTGCCACAGCACCATCATTCAGCCCGATATTCACGGCCTCCGCCCCCGACTTCAGGGCCGAGGCCCTGACTTCGCGTACCAGATCCCACAATCGTGACTGTGCGTTGAGTGGCAAGTCGTACAGGCTACGCACGTGCCATCGTGGAACGACCAAAGCGTGACCAGCAGTGAGAGGGAAGGTGTCGTGGAACGCGATGGCACTCTCGTTGGAGAGGATGATTCGGTTTTCCTCGATGTCACAGAACGGACACTGCGAGTTGGTGGGCAAGACCATGCACTCCAATTTACGGTGATGCGAGATCACAATGATAATCTCGCCACGCCCTTACCCGGTCGCCATTTCTCTCAGCTCCAGACCGGCAGTTCCCGTGCTCTGGCCTTGGCGGCCCGTCGCCGCTCCGACAACATGGAGTGGAACGAGTTGGAATCATTCCGGTCCAGGTTCAGCGGAAGGCAAAGAGTTGATATATGGCGATGCTCCAGTGCCCAAGGTTCATGGCATTCCATCCAGATGACGAATGCGTTGTCTTCCATCCACTCGCACAGCCGTTTCTCACCGTCAGTAAAAGTCAGCCGCTGGCCGCTGCCGACACGCCGCAGCTCGATGCCCAGCGTTGCCGACAAAAGGCAGCCCAGCGAAAGGCGCAGCGTCGATCTTGCTGCATTTCCCCGATAGTGATACCGGATCCGCTGAACAGGTTCTCTCTGTTTGCCGACTTACCGTTCTTCGGAGGTGCCTTGGGAGACTGGTTCGAGCACGCCTTCGGACCGCTTGTCATCGACTTGACCCCCGTTCTATGAAATACAAGGGCCTTGCGATTCTGATCTTTCTTGCATCTCTCACTGGGACAGCCTTAGCTCGAGTCCCACTAAAAGCGAGGATTGACAAGATTGGGTGGAGGCGGGGGAACGCCCAACTTTATTCCACAATTTGTCAAAAAGAATAAATTGGGAAACTCGAACATTCTTCAGTTAGCATTGACCAAGCGGGAAGGCTCGCATAAAGTGTGGCGTTTCCAGATCTGCAGCACCATGAGCATCTCGAAAACGAGCGATGTCGCACGGCCATGGCGAACCGCGAACACCTAGAAGTCCTTGCCGAACTTAGACTAGCTCTGCACTCCAAAATTGGAGTGGTCGCTCCCCACGGCCTGCGTCGAAGACTGGGAAAAGCTCACCTGATATATCGCTGTGCGTCAATTTGTCCCGTAGGTGACTGCTCAGGCCACTTTGTATTCTTTTCTGCGACGGTCGTGTCGGGACAAACATTACCGAAGAGCGCCTACCAAGTTCTTGGCACCCTTCGGGAACATTCGCATCTCTCGCTTGAATGTGACCGCTAGCGCTGCCCTTGAGTGCTCCAAGCCCGGGTGCTACCAGGCGTGGCGGATAGGACTCTGGATGGTGTGCGACTCGGGAAGTACTGACGGCGCCGGCGACTGTCTTCACTTTGATTTGAGTTGCCGCTCTCTCAATCGAGATGGGCACGAAACGTATCGTCGGCTACAGCCGACTCGGGTTTCGTATCGCTGGCAGCTAAGCTTTCGTTCCGCAGGTCGGGACGGGATCGCCTTTGATTCAGGCTCACTTTGATTCAGGCTCAATGATTCAGGCTCAAATGATTCAGGCTCAATTGACTAGCTCGGTCTGAGTGGCCTACCCTGTCGTCCGCCTCCGCGGGGGATAAGGCCGGGGCACCCGACTATGCCCGACAGCTTGGTAGGCTTGCACGATAAACGGCGTCGCTGCTTCGAGATCTTCCGATGTGCGCAGAGTGATCTCAAGATCGCCAGTCCCGTAGTGACCGACATTGCTCACGTCACGGCTTATGCCGGGCGGTCCTTTCACCTCCTTTGGATTGATCTTCAATGTAAGGATTTCTTATTTTGAAGGCGCTGGGTTGGTTCGCTCGGTGTGTTTGTTTGGCAAAGACGCTCGCCGCGCCTGACGACCTGGCCGCACAAAGACCCCCCAGGATCGCAAATGTTAGGGCAAGGAGAGGAATTCAGATAATGGGTGTCGTCTGATCTCACCCTTGCGGACAGCGCCGACGATTCATAAGCACCGTCCCTAACTAACATTATGCTGCACGAAGTGAGGCGCAAATTTCGAAGAACCAAGCAGGCATTGGATGATCGAGGTCCCAATAGATGCTCATAGGACGGCTTCCGGAATGGGAAACGTAGCGCAAAGACCCGAGGAATAGGAATGGGTTGTCCTGCTTCGGGCGGACGAACAACAAGAACCTAGCGCCGTTATCCCGCTGACGCACGTACCGCTGACCGGTAGGAGAATTCTCGCCGGTGGTGCTTTGTGATTGCCAATGGAAACGAGTGGGGCTCAGCGCAAAGTCCTCATAGCGCGTCGATGGAGAAAAGGTCTTTTCTGACTTGTCCAAGGTTACGAAGAAAAGCTCGGTGTTCAACGCGTCAATCCATAATCGGCCGGTCTGCGTCTGACGCGCTCCAACCAGGTGCGGCAGACCCAATGCAACCAAAACCTCGTCGCGCTTGTATTGTCGGTGGAGAAAGAGCGGGCAATCCTCGAGGAACGGTTGTTCGTCGGTATGCAGTTTCACCTGATCCAACAATGCCTTGCAGAGTTCCTTGAACTCATCTTTCGCCGCCACGCTCTGCCAGAGCCGCGTCAATCCAGCCACCCAATCGACACCGGGCTGTCCCGCTTCGCCTGCAGCAGTCGGAACGTGAGCATTTGCACCATCCGCTCTTCCAGCTGGGAAGTTGACCCCGGTTCGGTTTGTCTCTCACTGCTCTGGTCCAGGTAGAATCGCAGCCGCCGGGTGGAATCGATATGAAGTAGAAGTCGAAAACGCCTCGACAGAAGAATGTCAAATTCCGTCGGGAGTTCTGCCAGCAATTTCCCTTCTCCCAGGAGCGCATACCAGCCACCGATCGCAGGCTTGTACACGTCATGAAGCTCATAGCGCGTTTCCGCAAGGTACTCGATCAATGTGGGCCGCCGTCCGAGCTGATTGGCCAGAGTGTTTAGCTCCGCGACCATCCTGGCTCGGCTTACTTGCAGCTGCGCCTTCAGATTCTCTAAGACTACTTTCCTGGACTCTTTGTCGAGCCGGAAGTAGCAGTTCCCTGGGAGACGAGTGATCCCCGTCTCAATTTGCCGAATCACCTGCTGGCGGGTTCCGCCGAACAAAGCCAGGAACCTCTGGTCAAAGCGGAACTCCCTTCTCTGGTTCCCAATGAAATCCAATACCAGGCAAGTTGTTTTGCCTGTGTCGAGCCGAAGCCCGCGCCCTAACTGCTGGAGAAAGACAGTCGAACTCTCCGTCGGTCTCAGAAATAGGACACAATCCGCTTCGGGGATGTCCACGCCCTCGTTGAAGAGATCAACGGTGAATAGAACGTTTACGTCTCGATTGCGTAACCGGGTGGCGGCCTGGGCCCTCTCCTCGCTGGGGGATTCGCTGGTAATGGCCAAGGCCGGGATCCCAGCCTGACGAAACGATTCCGCCATGAACTCCGCATGGGCGATGCTCACGCAGAACCCGAGCGCTCGCGCGAGACGCCAGTCGCCATAGCACTCACAGAACTCGCTTATGATGAGGTTCGCCCGACGGGTGTTACCGAGGTAGCTTTGTTCGAGTTCGCTGATAGCGTATGAGCCGCGGGTCCAGTGAACGCCGGATAAGTCTGTGCCATCGTGAACTCCGTAGTAGTCGAATGGCACAAGATACTGGCGTTCAATCGCGTGCCAGAGACGCATTTCGTCCGCAATTCTATTGTCGAACCACGGCAGGATGCTCTCCCCGTCCATGCGCTCCGGCGTGGCAGTGAGCCCCAAGAGAATTCGCGGTCGCAGTGAGGAGATAATTTCGCGAAAGCTGGCCGCAGGCACATGGTGCGCTTCGTCGAGCACGGCGTAGTCCCAATGCTGAACACCTTGGGATTCGAGCAGACTTCGGCTGTGAAAGCTCTGAATGCGTCGCAAACAAGTGATCGTAGCTGGTCGGCTCTTCTCCGCCGCCGAGAAGATCTCCAAACGACTCGTCGCGCAAGACATGGCGGAAGCGGTCGCGCGCCTGGCGAAGCAACTCTTCTCGATGAGCTAGAAAAAGCAGCCGCGGCCGACGGCCGGAGAAAGGTTGGCGCGCATAGTCGAATGCTGCGATCAGCGTCTTGCCTGTGCCCGTTGGGGCAACAACCAGGTTGCGGAAATAGTTCCTGTCGAGCCGTTCAGTTTCAAGTTGGTCAAGCGTGGCTTGCTGGTAGGGATGTGGCCGCAGATCGAAGAACACAGGCGGGCCTGCGGCTCCGCGGCCTGGCCCCTGGCGCGCATGCTCCAGCGACAATTTCACGCGGCGGCAAAAATCATCGTCGTCTGGCCGGAATTGTTCAAATTCCTCGTCGCACCAAAGCGAGTCGAAAGCGCCCCGGAAGCGTTCGACGATCTGGGGAGCGTCGACTTCGCTCAGCTTAACGGTCCATTCGATACCGTCTTCGAGAGCGGGTCCAGACAGGTTCGCAGAGCCCACATACACGCTGCTGAATCCGTTATCTCGCTGAAAGAGCCATGCCTTGGCGTGCAGACGGCGGCGGCGACCGTCGAGTGAGATGCGCAGTTCAACATTGGGCAAACGCGAGATCTCTTCAATGGCACTGAAATCCGTCGCTCCGATGTAGGTGGTTGTGAGAAGCAGGACTGGAACCTGCCGAGTTGCAAGTTCCTGAAAGGCACTCTTGAGCCGCTGCCAACCGCGCCATTGGATGAAGCTGACCACCATGAATACACGGTCAGCCGTCGCCATTTCGCGTTCAAGTTCAAAGCCCAGACGGGGTTCATCCAGCGCATTCATCAGCAGGCTTGTGACGCTGAGAGGAGTGGATGGTCGCTCCGGGGCAGTCAGGGCCGCGGTAGATCGCGCGGAGGACCTCGCCGGGAGGATCGACAGGATCTGGTTCAGTCAGATCTTCCCGAGTGCATACGAAGTCCAGAAGAGCAGTTCGCCAGCTCAATCTGCCGCTGCTTTCGGTCTTCTGCAGACACGCCCCGAAGGGCGGACTTGATCTGGCGGATAAGGTGGCGAGCGAGATAGTCCGGGTAGTCGTTCTCTTCGAGCGCTTCGACCGAAGATTTCAGGCCAAGAGTGGCCTGCCGGTCTAGGGACTCGCGGACGTGCCGAGTAACCAGTTGATCGTACAGGCCCTCTTTGAATTCGCTCATCCGAGAATCGACGCTCCAGAACGAAATCATCTCATAGATGGAAGAGTTAACCCGGCACAGACTTTGGGCATTAGCCTCCTTTGACGCGAGCGTATATTTCGGGTGCCCGCTGCTTGAAGCGGCGTGCGTCTCACTAGCACGTTTAGACGATTCCCAGTACATCCTCCGGCTTCTCGTACGAGCGCTGCCTACGGCAGCGGCAGGAGGGTTGGCACCGTCACCCCAGAAAGGGCTGAGGTTCGCTAGCGTTCGTTGGCAAATGTGAACGTGAGGCGGATCAGGGAGTTGGGGGGAGCGTTTGCGAATGCAAGCGGTCGCTAGCGAACGCGAGCGGATTGCAGAAGGGCCGGGGGAAGTGCATCGAGGAGCCAAGACAACATCCCTTGCGCCTGCGGCGTAACGAGAGGCGCCGAAGAGCGCGTCGCGTCCGGTGAGCGTCCGGGGCTTTGTCCGGTCTCGCGTCCGGCATCCGTTCGAGGGCTGTTAGAAGCCTTTCAGCGGTAGGCTTCGCGGCAGTTGCGAACGGCGGTGATGGTGATCGTGTTCTCGTCTTTGAGATCGAAGAACACGCGGTAGTCGCCCCAGCGGAGACAGAAGCCGGTGAGCGGAGGCTTGAGCTTCTTCACGTCGCCGGTGCGGTTGGACAGGTAGCGAGCCACACAGTAAAGAATCTGATGTCTTCGTGGGGAGTGCCTTCCCCGCGAGCCAGCGAGGTGCGGGCACGATCGAGTGCCGCCGCTGTTTCAGACGTGACCTCTTCGTCTTCCACGGGCGCAGAAGCCAGTGAATGCGACAGCGGGCCGGTCATCACCCGGAGCAGATGGACGACGGCGGCGAGCTGACCAGCATCGAGCTGATCGAGGAGCTGGTGCGCCTCTCCCATTCCGCCATCCAATGCACCGCCAGTGAACGGCTGCGACGTTTGAGGCCATCTGCCACTTCGGGGGAGATATGTTCATCCAGAAGAAGCTCGAGCATCTCAGCTACTCGTCGGTTTGGTGGTGACGAATTCCGTCGCCTGGGGCAGCATGCGCTTCAGCGTCTTAAAATCCGCTGCATCGTTTTCAGCCGTGGCCTCCTCGATCTCTTCTGGAAACACCTCGGCATAGTTAGCGGCTGCCAGAACCTTGGCTTCTGGCCACCTCAGGTGCTTGGCAACAGCCGGCACATTCCCCTGGTAGCTTCGGACGAGCAACATGATCTCCCAAACTGCCAGCGTACTGCCTTGAATGTAGGCTTGTCGGCCGGCCGACGAATCGCGAAAGTCGATGAATGCAAATTCTGATCGCCTCAAGCCCTCCTCGACCAGGCGCGCACTTGCGTCGCTCGGGGTCCATCCGTGTCGATTTGCCAGGCGCTTTAGACGCTTGCCGCTTTCCACGGGCAGGCGCATGCTGAGAACCGTCGAACGCGTTGCCTTCATTCTTCGTTTACCTCGTGTGTAACTCTCGTAAGTATTGTGCACCTTCGCAGTCAAAGCACACAGGCGACCGAAGACATCAAATCAATGCTGAAACGCACGCTGTCTACGGAAGCAAGAATGTGTCCACGTATGTGTCCACGAATTGGCAGCTAGGCGTCAATGCCCTATTAGCATCAGCAACTTAGCGCACTACCTGGCCTTCTGCATCGAAACAACATCACGTTCAATACTGACCGTTCCTTAGTGACCGGAATTGAGCGATTTGAGATACGCCACTATGGCCTCCGCATCGGCGCGCGTCATGCGAAAATGCGGCATGGGATCGCGAAGAGGCTTGCCCGTGACCCACACTCCGGTGGTGAGCAAAGTAACCATTCCGGCATTGCTGGTGGGCGGTAATCCGGCGAGACGAGGCGCAACCGTTGGCCAGTCACTTGTGGGCTGCGCCGGCAAGTAAGGTACGGACGCGCCCGCCAGCCAGTGGCTGCGATCGAGCTCACCATTCGGCTTGCGTGGAGTGTGGCAGTTCCCACAAACTGCAACGCCTTCCACGAGGTACTGGCCGCGGCCAACGACTGTAGTATCACCGCTCGTCCCAGCTGCCTTCTTGGCATCCTGGGCGGCGATCTGCTCTCCGCCGAAGATGATGGTCGCGAACGCAGCGGTCATTAGTGCGGTGGTCAACAACCTGAGAAATCGAGCAGTACTCCTGCCTCGCGACAACATCGGCCTATCCTCCGCTCTTCGTTGTGAACTACACCTCAATACCGAAACATCGGTGCGATTCCGAAGAAAGCCCATGATACTACTGCGCGAAAAGCTGCCCTGCAGTTAGCGTGGGACCGCGTGTGAGTGCCATGACGGTGAGTTGTCATTTCCGTTAAAGGGGGCGTCCCACGATGAGTGGCCCTCGCGACGTTGGCTGCCTGGTCTGCGACAGACCGTCGCGAGCATATACTGATCGCAACCACTGGAGACCCGCCATGGCGCACCTGAATGTCTACGTCTTTCACTGCTCGCGCTGCGGCGAGCCCGCGGTTTCGCTGTTCAAGGAACGAACTCCCGGAGGCACCGAGTCCCAGGACGCCATCTTCGCGCCTATCGACCTCAAGTCCATCCGCGCCCAGTGCTCGTCTTGCAAACACACGCAATTTCGCGACTCGGCTGACGCCGCGCATCACCAGTTGCTCGACTGGAATTAGACTTCGGTCGCGAACGTGCAGTTTCTTTTTGTGGGAAGTAAGTTGGACGCCGCTGAGATACAGATGCACAAACGCATGACGACAAGAACGTTCACAGTGTCCGTGGCTAAGAAAGGTCTATCAAAGCTGATTCGTCACGCAGAGAGCAGGGACGACGTGTATATCACGCTCGCGGGTAAGCTGGTTGTCAAAGTCGTGCCTATCGCAGCCCCTAAGAGCGGATTCCCGGAGGGTTTGAGGCAGAGATTTCCTGGCAGTCGGATGCGTTTGATTCATTGACTGACGAAGAAATGAAAGACCTTGGGTTTGAGTAGTGCTACGGAACGGTTACCGGCAGCCGACGGTGTACGGTCAAGGCCTACTGTTTTGGTGCAAGCTGAACGGTCTTCCCTGACCCCGCCGATTGCCGCGCCGCATCCAGAATCTCCGTTACCACCATGTTGGTCTCGAGCGATGACAACCCCTGCGGTTTGAGCCCGGCCAACACTACGGCTCGCAAGTAACTGATCGAGTCGTCATCTGGCGGAGGAATCGCCGGCGCGGTGACTTCCTCTTCCTCGCCACCGGCTTTACGCACCCTTAGCTGGTCGCGCTGCATGGTGATTACATATCCGGTTTGCCCGTAAATTTCCACATCTTTGCGATCAAAGGGCCAGTTCCAAGAAGCTTGTATGATCGCCTGCGTGTGCGGGTACGTCAGGATGATCGTGGCCTCGTCATCGACTTTCGGATAGATGTCCGGCTTGATCTGCTGCACCACCGCCGTGACCGCGGTTGGCCGATTCTCATTCATGAGCCACGTCATCAGGTCGGCTCCGTAACAGCCAAAGTCGAAGAGCGCGCCACCGCCATCGAGCGTTGGCTCGGTGAGCCACGCCAGAAACTCCGGTTGTACCCCGATTTCCTTGGGGCCGCGATGGCCGTCGTGCACCACGACCTTGCGCACGTCGCCCAGCGCATTCTGCTGCACCAGCTCGTAGGCCGCGCGATTACTGCGGTACCACGTCGTCTCGTAATTCACCAGCACCGGAATTTTCGCCTTGGTAGCCGCCTGCTGAATTGCCAGCGCATCTGCAAAGCTGACGGCCAGCGGCTTTTCCATCATCACGGCCACGCCGTGCTGCGCGCTGATCTCGACCACCTTGCGATGATCGTAGGTGCTCGTATATGCCAGCACCGCTTGCGGGTGCGTCTTCTCCAGCATCTCTTCGAGGCTGGTGAAAAACAGAGCGTTGTTGATGTGATATTGCGCGGCATACTTGGCCGCCAGTGCGCGATCGGGTTCAGCAATTCCCACCAGTTCGATGTCAGGACGATGTAGGTTCGCTTGCAGGAAACCCGAGACGTGCCCATGAACCAGGCCGGCAATCGCGACTCGCAGGGGAGCAGCATCCTGCGAAGTCTTGCGCTGGCCATCGGCTAGCGGCGCTAGAAACATGGCGAGTGCAACCACAAGAATGAATCGTGAGGGGGGCATAATCGAGTCTCCGCTGACTTTGGGATTATCCACCACCCAGCAAGACCACGCACGTTACTTCGACATCGCTCCCAGCGCTGCGCGGAAGATCGCGTCAAAGTTTTCCCGTCCCGCCGTCGCGCAGGCCCGTTCAACCGCTTTCTCTGCGGTCACCCGCTGGTAGCCGAGATTGGTGAGCGCCGAGATCACGTCTTCTTCCATCGGCGAGACCGTCGCCGCAGGCTGTGGCGCGCCAAAGGCATCTAGCTTGTCGCGCAACTCCACGCACATGCGTTCGGCCGTCTTCTTGCCGATTCCGGGAATCCGCGTCAACCGCACGAAATCATTGCCCCGGATCGCTCCCACCATGTCCGCCGTTGCCATGCCGCTGAGAATCGTAATTGCCAGCTTAGGCCCGATACCACTCACGGTGATCAGCTTCTCGAAGAGCTGCTTCTCATCGGCGCGCAGGAACCCAAACAGCGCGATGGCGTCTTCGCGCACATGCGTGTGGATGTGTAGCGCCACTTCGCTGCCCAGCGCGGGCAGATCGGAAAACGTGGGCACAGTAATCGTGACGTCATAGCCGACGCCCGCCGCTTCAACAATAGCCTGGTTAGGATGCTTCGAGATCAGCCGTCCGCGAAGATGAGCAATCATGTCAGTGGATAGTGGATAGTGGGTAGTGGATAGTTGTCAACGTGCAATGGCGCAACAAACTCCCCGGTTACGGTACAAACCGGACTGACTTCGCGTACCCACAGGGCACGCAACGCGACTTGCCGTTCACAGGGTGCTGCGACGTGATGGCACTTAGCGAAACTGTGACATGTTTGCTCGTCCCGTAGATGCGGGTCGTAATTGAATTGGGAGTTGTTAGCTTGAAGTCTGGAGTCGTGATCCCCGGATCCTCGAGATAGGAATCGAGCAGGCAAACCTGCTGTCGAAATCCGGGGCTGTACTTTCCAAAGGCTACGAACTCTGTCGGTCTATGCCACGGGGCATGTCCCCCGAGAATTCTCCAGGCTGAAAACAAAGAAGTTTTCATCGGCGGTCCAGCCTGCCTTGGCTACGGCATAACCGTGCTCCCCATCCTCCGAGGAGAAATCCAGTGAGCACACTTTGTTCAGGTGCGGAGTGTAGATATCAACGCGGCTCTCGCCGCCCGAACCAATGGGAGTGATCACGGCTCGACTCCCGTCGTTCGCAGTGAATTGACGGATGGTTGGCTTTGATTGGGATTGCGCGAGACCTACCGTGGACAAAAGAATCACTGCAAAACATGCCGCGACAACTCGATTCATGGCTCGAAATCCCGGATCGAGGACTAACCACTATCCACTACTCACTAACCACTGTCCTTACTGCCTTCTCCGGTGATACACCGCGAACTCATATCCCGGATTCGGCGGGAACATTTCATTGATCTTGCGCAACCGCTCGGCCAGCGCCGCTGGAGCCAGCAGCGGATAGTCGCGCTCGCGTAGCTCTTGGTAATCCACGTCGAGGAACAGCGATAGGCAGTAAACCGCGATGGCATCGGCGAACGCCGCCATCAGATATTCGTGCTTCGCCTTCTCCGCCTCAGGACCGTTGCTGGTGGCAATCTTGCGGAGCTCGTAGGCGTCCATCGAGGTTTCGCCGCGCGCTTTGTCCTCCACCTGCTTCCACACCAGGTCGCTGAACTCCTGCGCCACACCGGCTTTCTCCACGAAGTTGTGTCCCACGTTGATGAAGAACTCGAAGGCGATGGCGAAGCTGTCTTCCATCAGCCGGGTGGAGATGAACACGCACTGCGAGTCGCCCAGCGTGTGGTTGCGATGGCAGATCGCGCTGTCGGCCAACTGCACGTCGTAGCGGTCTGCGATCATCGTCTCCTCGTCGACGTTCAGCGTCAGCGGGACGAAGTAGTACGCCTTGCGGCTGAGCGCGGCGGCCATCGTCCGTGGCACGGCAGTGACCATCCGATCCACATCGCGCGCGCCATTCGTGACCTCGCCCATTACGGCATAGCAGATGCCGTTGGTAGCTTGCGTAACCGGCGCCAGCCGCACCACTTCGGCGGGGGTTCGCGTAATTGCTTGTGACGCTTGCGACATGAATGGTGATTGTAACGCAATCTGCCACGGGTTCAGTCACACCCCCCGGCGCGCATCGTCGTTGCGGGGCGCTGCATAGTAACCTGCATGTATGGAGCTCCAGCCGCTATGTCCCGCCTGCGGTGGCGGATTGTTGCAAAAGAACCGGCGGAAGCTGATTGCGGTAGGCTTGGGCATGCTCGTCGCAGCGGTAGCTACCTACCGCGTGTCACACACCCTCGCAGTGCTCGCCATCCTCCTGGTGCTCACCGGCGCTTACCTCTTCGCTTGGGGATGGCTGGGCACAGGCCTTTGGTGCCGCCAATGCAAACGCTTTCCCGTTATCTCGACGTAACAATCCTGTGCGCCGTTTCGTTATACCCTAGAAAATGATGTCCTTCGCCGCTCCAGCCGCTGCCCAGCAGCGCAGCAAGCTTTCCATGTTCTTCACGTCAGCGGTGCGTGTGCTCTTCACCGCACTCATCTTCACCGCTGGAGGCATGGGCCTCGGCCTTCTCCTCGGCATCATCGGCATGGTCACTTACGGCTTGGTTGCCGGAGTTCAGCCCGACATGCGGAATGCCTACCGCCACGTCGCCATCCCTCTCGCCATAACTATCGGCTGCGTGGCGTTCGTGGGCGCGCTGGTCCTCGAAGTCCGCGCCCGCCGAACACGGAATCCGCGCTGAGATCCGGTAGAGCCGCGCTTCAGCGCGGCGTCCACGCGCTCTCCCATTGAATGGAGACGGCTTCAGTCGGCGGCACATTCACTCCTCAAGTCCCGCCAACGCCCAAACTGCTCTAAAATCAAAGATTACCCACAGCAACAGGTGAATCCTTCATGTCCGAACTCATCCATGTAAAGCTGCCCGACGGCAGCATCAAAGAAGTACCGTCCGGCACCACCGCTCTCGACATCGCGAAGGGCATCAGCCCCCGCCTCGCCGACGCCGCACTCGCCGCCCAGATCAAGCCAAGCGCCAACGGCGACAAGCCTCAACTCGTCGATCTCACTCGCCCTCTCGAGCAGGACGTCGAACTTCGCCTCCTCACTGAGCGCGATCCCGAAGCCCTCGAAGTCTTCCGCCACTCCTCAGCACACCTCATGGCGGCCGCCGTCCTCGAACTTTTTCCCGAGACCAAGCTCGGACACGGCCCCGCCACCGAGAACGGATTCTTCTACGACTTCTACCGCGAGAAGCCCTTCACACCCGACGACCTCGCCGCCATCGAGAAGAAGATGCAGGAGCTCGCCAAAGCCGACCTTCCCTACGCGCGCGAATTCCTGCCTCGAGCTGAAGGCCTCGAGCGCTTCAAGTCCGAAGGCGACTTCATGAAGTGCCACTTCATCGAGCAATTCACCCAGCCCGATGAAAAAATCTCGATCTACAAGACCGGCAAGTTCACCGACTTCTGCCGCGGTCCCCACATCCCGTCCACCGGACGCATTAAGGCCTTCAGGCTCCTCAACATCGCCGGAGCCTACTGGCTTGGCGACGAGAAGAACCCGCAGCTGCAGCGCATCTACGGCACGTCGTTCTACTCCAAGAAAGAGCTCGACGACTACCTCAACAAGCTAGAAGAAGCCAAGAAGCGCGACCATCGTCTGCTCGGCAAGCAGCTCGACCTCTTCTCGATTCAGGAACTCGCCGGCCCCGGCCTCATCTTCTGGCATCCCAAGGGCGGCCTCATCCGCAAAGAAATGGAAGACTGGATGCGCGACGAGTACCTCCGTCGCGGCTACGCGCTCGTCTTCACCCCGCACGTCGCCCGCACCGACCTCTGGAAGACCTCCGGCCACGCCGGCTACTACGCGCAGAACATGTTCACCCCCATGGAACTTGACGACGCGGAATACCGCATGAAGCCCATGAACTGTCCGTTCCACATCCTCATCTACCAGGACTCGCTCAAGTCCTACCGCGATCTGCCAGCGCGCTACGGCGAGCTCGGCACCGTCTATCGCTACGAGCGCTCCGGCGTCATGCACGGCCTGCTGCGCGTGCGCGGCTTTACCCAGGACGACGCCCACATCTTCTGCACGCCCGAGCAGATCGAAGACGAAGTCGTCGGCTGCATCGACTTCGCCCTCGAAGTGCTGCGCGTCTACGGATTCGACAAGTACCAGGTCGAGCTTTCCACCTGGGACCCCAACGACCAGAAGACCTACGCCGGACGCCCCGACCAATGGGAGCTGGCCGAGCGTTCGCTCGAGCACGCGCTCAAGCGCCGCAACATCGAGTACAAGACCATCCCCGGCGAAGCCGCGTTCTACGGCCCCAAGATCGACATCAAGCTGGTCGACGCCATCGGACGCCTCTGGCAGCTCTCCACCGTGCAGTTCGACTTCACTTTGCCCGAGCGCTTCCAGCTCGAGTACGTCGGCGAAGACGGCAAGCGCCATCAGCCGCTCATGGTGCACCGCGCCCTCTACGGCTCCATCGAGCGCTTCTTCGGCGTGCTCATCGAGCACTACGCCGGAGCCTTCCCCGTCTGGCTCTCACCCACGCAGGTGGCCATCATCCCCATCGGCGAGAAGCACCAGGCCTACGCCAATGAGGTTGGCGAAAAGCTCAAGGCCGCCGGAGTGCGCGTCCACGTCGACGCCCGCAACGAGAAGATGAACGCCAAGATCCGCGAGCACGCCATGCAGAAGGTCCCGTTCCAGTTGGTGCTAGGCGACCGCGAAATGGAAGCCCAGGAAGTCAACGTCCGCGTCCGCGGCCAGGAAAAGGCCGAAGGGTCGGTTCCAGTGGACGCATTTGTCGAACGGGTGAAGGGGCTGATCGAGACAAGAGCAGTCACGCTCTGAAGTTCGGGCATGTCAGTGTTGGCGTCGCAAATTGAAATGGGGGAAATCAGTCTGATGCCGCGACTCTCCACCAATAGCAATGTTAGGGAGGGCACGGGACGGCCGGGCACAAACAATCTCACGCCTGTCTGTCCATCACGAGCACCCGTAATATACGGTACAGACTTCTTGGTGCGTTGATGCTAAAGATGTCTTGGCGAGGGAACACCATGCCCCAGGAATCTAACGCGGCACGTCTCGTTACGCTCGGGCCTCCGGGTGACGAGAGCAATTTAATGCCAGAACGAACCGGTTTTTGGGTGCCCCGGCGCTGCGCGAAGTCGATGTCGTCGAAATCGAGTCCGAATGGACCGCTCGCGACCGCGAGTTGAAAGCGCTTGGTAAACCTCCCCGAATCTGGCTCAATCCTCAATAAACCCTAAACTCGACGGAGCTTGCCTAAGCGCGCAGGGCGACATTTGTGTGAGCCTCGGGCGTCAACCAGGCGAGATGGGAGCTTTTTCACCTTAAAGCCCAGCGCTCGCCTTGGCCGTGCGTGTCGCCTCCCACTTGCCGTCTCTTCCTTCAGTACGGAAAGTCCCAACCAGTCTTTCGCCCAGGAGTTCACCCATCAGCGCGATCGACTCGTGACGGTCGAAGACGCAGGTCGCGCTGAGCTTTGAGGCCGCGAACTTACCATCCTGGAGCTTTCCCGGGCCAGTGTGTTGCGTTTCGACCGTCCCAGTCAGCGTCTCGCCTTCGACGGCTAAAACCAGCGTTCCAGGTACGGTCTGCCCCTGCACCGTAAAGGAGATGTTCCATTCCCCTGCGATTGACCCCGACGGTGGTGTCCCATGCTGCGCTACAGCTGCGGAACTGGCGAGTATTAGCTCGAGCACTAGAACGGTCCAAATTGCACTGCGTTTGTTCATCTTGATCTCCTCACCCAAAGTGTGCTGATGTTCAAGATTTCCTCCTTGGGCAGCGCCCGTCAATCGGAATGAACTGCCACAGCGCGGATAACGCACAAAACAGGGCACAATGTCCGGAAACGAAGTATGACGACTGGCTGGCGTGTGGCCCGCACAACAACTTGACCCGCGCATAAACTCCATAATCCGGCCGAATATAAAATCACTTCGCCACGGAGACTCGCAATGAGAAAGCTCAAAATTCTCGAACACATCTTGCTCGACGGCGGGATCCAGCACTCCGCCGATGACGACAATTTCCCTTACAGCGACTGGACTGCGCCCTATCGCACTCCCGTTGGCAGAGATGCAGTCCTCGCGTTGTAGGGCGAGAGCTTCGATCTGCTGCTTGGCCGGCGCACTTACGATATCTGGTCGGGCTTCTGGCCGAAGGCGCCGAGCAGTCCTATGTCCGACCGCATCAACGCCGCGACGAAATACGTCGCGACCCACCGGCCGGAAAGCCCTGAATGGGGCCCGTTCGAGCGCCTTGGACCGGACATCGTCGAGGGCGTTCGCCGCATCAAGTCGCACCACGGCCCTGACCTGCTCCTTTCGGGCAGTTCAACCCTGACATCGACGCTGCTCGAACACGGCCTTGCGGATGAGGTCGTGCTGTTCGTCTATCCAGTCCTGTTGGGCAAAGGAAAGCGCTTCTTTGCAGAAGGGACTCCGCCATGCTCATTCGAGCTCGCCAGCACGAGGCTTTGCCCTCAGGCATCGTTATCAATGCCTACACGCCCGCTGGGCCTTTGAGGCTTTGAGGAACCAACCATAAGGAGCGTGGCCCATACTTGCCTGCCGTCGGCAACTGCGGGGTCACTACACGATGTGTCGAAGTAGACTGCCAGTCCGTCAGCCGAATTTCCGCTCGCCGGCCACCCAAGTCTCGCTGACCTTGATGGCGGAGATCGCGTCCGGACCTACATTGTAGGGATCGCTCTCGAGGATTGTCAGATCGGCATCCTTACCCGCTCGAGCGTGCCGATCGAATCCTCGAGACCAATCTGCCGCGCTGCATGGATCGTGATCGCCTTCAACGCCTCATGGATCGAGATTGCCTGGTCGGCGCCGATCACCGATTTGTCGATGACGCGGCGTCGGGCCGCGGCGATCTGCGCCAGCCGCAGAGGACCCGCCGGGGAGACCGGCGAATCGGTGGGCAGCGAGAACGGGATGCCCGCTTTCACGCAGGCGGCCATGGCTCCATGAATTCGGTCCGCTGCGGCCGTAAGATCTGGTCGCGATAGGCCGCGCCATGCAGATAGAGAAGGTCCGGAAGGAAAGTGGGCTCCACGCCGAGCCGCTTTATTCGGTCGAGTTGGTCTTGACGCGCCAACGTCGCGTGCTCCACCCGTGGCCGGGCCATAGGCCTTCGATCGCGTCCAGCGCGTCGTCGATCGCCGCGTCTCCCTGGCAGTGGATCAAGATCGGCCACCCGGCCTCCTTCGCTGCCAGGCACAGCTTAGCCATCTGCGACTCGGAGTAGTTTGCATTGCCTCTTGCGGTGGTGTGGAGGTAGGGCTTTGTCTGTGCCGCGCTCTCTCCACAGCCCCTTTTGGGGAATTTCCTCCTCAACCAGGCCCAATTAGGGTGCTAAGCCGCATACGAATAGACCCTTCTTAGATTGCGTTCAAAAATCTCCGGCGGAAGCATACTTGTCACCATTTGGCGTCCGCCCGCGACGAGCCGATTCTCCCATTGCCCGATTTGGCCCATCAGAAGCGAGCGTTGCTGTACATGGCGGGTCCGCCTGCGGCGCAGCGATTCGTAGCGGCGCAGAGCTGATTCGGGAGAAGCCTCTTTGCAAAACGATTTTGCAAGGACAAGCGCGTCTTCGAGGGCCATGCAACCTCCCAATCCGAGATTTGGCGTACACGGATGGGCGGCATCGCCGAGCAACATGATTCGTCCACGTCCCCAGCGCTTCAGCGGTGCGAGATCATAGGCGCCATTTTTCAGAATGCTGCCCTCGTCCGTCGCGCCGATCAGACGCTCTACCGGTTCGTGCCAGCCCGCGAACATCCGCAAGAGTTCACCCTGACGCCCTTCGGAAGAATCGATGTGGCCCGAATCGGTGTTTGCGGTGGCGTACCACGTGAACCGGTCGCCGCCGGTATTGAGGACGCCGAAGCGTTTCCCTCGTCCCCAGGTTTCGCTGTTCGAGCCAGACGGAACAGCGCCCTTAAGACGCGCTAGCCCGCGCCAGATGGTGTAGCCACGGTAGATGGGTTCGTGGACTCCCAATAGCTGAGAACGGACGCGCGAACGGATACCATCGGCCCCGACAACGAAGTCGTGTTCCGCAGAGAAACTCCCGGAGAAGTTAACTCGGACGGCGGTTTTTCGCTGCTCGAAGGATTCGAAATCGTGGCCCAGGCGGATCCGTCCGGGCGGCAGTGCCGAGAGCAATGCATCCAGCAGGTCCGAGCGGCGTGTGCATAGCGCGGGCACCTCAAACCGGCCCAGCGCAATATCCATCAGGATCTTACCCGCACTGGAGCGGACGAGAAAATGCTGGTTCGGACCGCTCGATGCCGCTACTTTTTCAAGCAGGCCCAATTCCTTTAGAACGCGCGTGGCGTTGGGCCAGAGCATCATACCCGCGCCGACTTCCCGGAACTCGGTAGCCCTCTCGTAGACTGTCGCTTCAACGCCCGCGCGGTGGAGCGCCACCGCCGCGGCGACGCCGCCAATTCCGCCGCCGATGATGCCGATATTAATTTTATGCATGTCCATTGGATTCAGCTTTACGTTTCCAAACTTGTTGAGCCCGGTGCGGCATAGCTTTTCTGAGCGTTCAGGAGCACGAACAGAACGTCTGCAGCGGCCGCCTCCGCGGAGCTCTCTCGGCTCCGTTTGCTGGATGCCCTTCTCGCGCCAATGCCCAAGTCCAAAGACACTTCTGCTTCTACCGAGTCTCACTATTTCGTAAAGCATTCCATGATGAAGCGAACCGTCGGTTTTCGACCATCACCTTGAACCAGGCAAGCCCCAGGATCGGAATTCCGAAATTTCTCGCGCGGCGTGAGCGGTTTGTACTGCGCCAGGCTGGGAGAAGTGCGGAAATTTCAAGCAAAACGACTCTCGGATAACTCTTCGATCTGCGACTCCGGAGAGGTACCCCGCCGGTTCTGCAACGGACTGTCTTCGTCAGGAATCACAGTCTTCGGTGTCACGTCGCGGGTTAAAGGGATTCACCTATTCTAGACGCTGCGATGTACTTTCGTTTATGACGGCATACTCGTGTGAACCCTGCCAATTCAGAAATGACTCGCCATCACTTTTTATATCGAGGGAAAATGACTCTTGGAAAATCCTCGATGATGAGATGTCCATTAAATCGAACTTTCTCGCTAATTTCGATCAGGCCCGACGGGTGGTTAGCTCCCGCCAATTGAGGCCCAGGTCGACGATAAGCAGGGAAACGAGCGTAAACGCGATGACGCCGACGGCGGCGAAGACGTCGCCAAGATGGCTCCAGTAGCGCGGCCAGAGATTGAGCACGCGGCTGGAGACGAAAGTAAACGTAACTGCGTAGGAGCGAGCCATCCATTGGCGATGCTGGACGATTTGACGGTTACGCGCGGTGATGAAGGCGGCGACGGTGCAAACGATCCAGGCGGCGGCCTGCATGGAGGTTCCTGGCAAGCCGGGGCGGCCGGCGGCGAGGGCGATCCCCGTAAAGGCGCCGATAAAGACGCAGAAGACATAGATGCGGCCAAGGACGCGATGGAATTTCAAGTGACGCTGGCGAAGGCGCGACGAGAACTGCAGAGGACCGGCCAGAAGGGCGATGACGCCTGAGAGTGTATGGGGGATCAGGAGATGGCGGTCGGCGATGACCTGCAGACGGTAGGCGTGGTACATGGTGTAATCGGTGACGAGAAGAACTTCTGAAGTGATGAAGACAAAGAGCGCAGTGAGACCAAGGGAGATCCAGAGAACGGTCTTGAATCTGGGGCGACCGGAACTGTGGGTGATCAGGGTGGAAGACGCCATCATTCGCCCCTTAGATGGATAGCCGAAATGAGGGTGCGAAGAGGGCGACGAGTGCAAGAAATCTCATATAGATATGAACAGTGTCTCATAGCCGCTGTCCATAAGGCACGACGGCTACATCTTTGTGACTTCCTCTGCAAGCATCAGTCGTAACCCGAAGGAGATGGTTTTGTCGCTCTCTGCTCCTATCGGTCTCCCTGCCCAGGGCGACGGAGTGTGGGGCCTTTGTTCCGGGCACATCACAGACCTATGAGCGGCGAAGTGGTGTTTTCGTCTTCAACGAAATCGCATCTAAAAGGCGACGACGTTGCACAGCTCGTTCCGTCTAAGGGACATGCTCACTCGCAGGCTCCTGCCCTGTCTCATTGTCCTCGCCCTCTGCTCGTCCATCTGCTTCGGCCAGGTAAGGCTTCCCACCGACACTTCATCCGGCCAGGTGTGCGCCGCGTGGCTGCAAGCCTTCAACAGTGGAGACCGCGATACTTATCGCGCCTTCCTCGAGAAGTACTCTCCGGCCCGGCTGGATCGGCTCGACTCAGCGATGGACTTCCGTTCTCGGACCGGCGGCTTAGAGCTAAAGAAGGTCGAGTCCTCCTCGCCGACCGAGGTTGTTGCCGTCGTCGAAGAACGCGGCACGGAGCAATTCGTGCGTATGACCTTCGTGGTCGACGCGGCTGTGCCCCACAACATGAGCGGTGTGAAGTTGGACGCCATTCCCACTCCGGCAGAATTTGCTCCGCCGCAGTTGAGCGAGAGCGAGTTGGTGGCTGCGCTGCAGACGAAGCTGCAACACGACGCGGACGCGGGACAATTCAGCGGCGCCGTGCTGCTGGCGAAAAACGGTCAGCCGATTTTCGAACACGCGTATGGCATGGCCGACCGCGAGCGCAAGCTGGCCAACACGCTCGATACACGCTTCCGCATCGGATCGATGAACAAAATGTTCACGGCCGTTGCGGTCCTGCAGTTGGTGCAGGCAGGCAAGTTGAAGCTCGACGCCCCATTCGGCACCTACCTCACCGACTATCCCAACAAAGACCTGGCGTCACAGGTCACGCTTCACCAGTTGCTGACGCATACGGGAGGCACCGGCGACATCTTCGGACCTGATTTTGACAAACACCGAACTGAGCTCAAGACCTTGCAGGATTATGTGAAGCTCTACGGTAACCGCGCGGCGGAGTTCCCTCCGGGCAGCAAGTGGGAGTACAGCAATTACGGCTTCATCCTGCTCGGCCTGGTGGTCGAGAAGGTCAGCGGCCAACCCTATTACGACTGTGTAAACACACACATCTATGTGGTCGCCGGAATGAAAGACTCGGGCTCCGAGCCGGAAGACAAGACGGTTGCCAACCGCAGTGTGGGATACATGAAGCCACCCGGCAGCAAGGACTGGCAGCCGAACACTGACACGCTTCCTTATCGCGGGACCTCCGCGGGCGGAGGCTATTCCAACGTAGGAGACCTGCTGAGGTTCGCCAACGCTCTCGAGCAACACAAGCTGCTCGATGCCCATTACGAAGAGCTGCTGACCACTGGAAAAGTGGACGAAGGATTTGGACGCTACGCCTACGGTTTTGAGGACAAGGCCACCAATGGCATACGCTGCTTCGGACACGGCGGAGGTGCTCCTGGAATGAATGGCGATCTTCAGATTTGCCCCGCGCTGGGATATGTTGTGGCGGTGCTGGCGAACATGGATCCTCCGACAGCTAGGCGGATCTCCGATTTCATCACCAACCGGATGTCTGGTCCTGCCCACTAACGGCCGCGCCGCAGGTGGTCCCACAAATCCTTTGGAGCCCGCGGTTCAACGCACTTGGTACGGGTGGAAGATGTAGTCCTTCGCCTTCACCTTCACATGGCACACCTGTCCGCAGTCTGAGAGGCTTTTGGGATCGGCAGTGAACTTGTCCGATGCGGCTTCGTAGTTGAACACCGCGTATCCCCATCCCCCGGTTTTCGGAAATCTCTTGCTGTCCTTTTCCATCACGAAAGCCTGGCTAAAGACGTCTGGCACATCCACGGGGAACGGGGCCTCCGTGCTCTTCTTAAACTTCCACTGGAGCTTCACGATTCCGGAGCCCTCCGGGAAAGGCTGGCCGTTGCCCGGAACGCCGGCCTTGTACGCCTTGATCATCTCCGGATTGGCGACGATCACCTTGAGCACTTCGTCGGTGCGGGCGGAAGAGACCACCGACCAGTCCTCGTATCCCCTGAAGTCGGAGAACGCGATTCCGCCGGGCGATTTCAGCGAGTACTTGTCCTGCCCGGAATCGGCCCTCAAAACGAGGACGCCGAGGACGGCGAGCACTGCCGTCGCTATCGCAATCGTGAGCTTGCTTTTGCGCTTCATGGCTTGATCCTTTCACAACCAGGATTCCCATTTTCGGCCCAAGATTGGGCGCAGCATATCACACGTCTGCCAAGCGCAGTTTGTTCTCGGGGAGCACGTGGAGCACGTGCCCCGGGTTAATCACACAACCGTGTGACCCACTCGCTTTCCCATTCGATAGGCGAACATTTAAATCATTTGTTTTTCGCGACTCTGGAAGGCTGGTGGCCTTACTGGCGACTGGCTGTCGGCTACTGCTTCTCGAACACGAACACTACTTCCCCATCCTCGTACTTCCACACATTGGTCATAACTTTTCCATCGGGCGACACTGTTGAATTCATTTCCACGATGACCTTGCCGTTTTCCTTTTCCACGATTTTCCGTGTCGAATCGGGCCCTACTTGGCACATCACGGTTGAGACCTTCGAGGGGTCAACATGCGGAGTTGCATGTTCTCTGCCGTCGCACACGCGGACACTCTCCTCATGCCGCTTCGCACCCGCCCTGGTCACGAAATCGAGCGTGCTTGTATAGGTGTCCGCGCCGGTCTGCTTTGTCGTCAGCGTTCCCTGCGATATGTCGCGGTTGCCGAGCTTCGACTTCTCAGGATTGAGTTTCCATGTGCCCGTGAAATCAGAACCTAGCATCGTCCCAACCACCAACAAGATGGGAAGTACTTTCCTGGCAAATGGAAGCATCAGGCATCTCCTCGCGGTCGGTCCCTGTGGGCCGAAGTTCCTTGGGCGGACTGGCAGTATGGCGCCCCGGTTACCTTTTCCTGGTCCGTGTCATCCGTGTAAATCGGCGGTCGCTGTTTCTCTTCCAGTTCGCTTCTTCCGCATCCAGACCCACCAGGTGACTGGCCCAGCTTCCTCGTTGGCAATCGGGCGGCCCGCTAGCTTGAGGGCCAGCTTGATCTGACCGTGATGGTAGCCCTCGTGCCAAATCATGTGCTGCAACAGGAGAATCGGGTGGTCATAGTGGAGGTCCATCTCCCGGCCTGTTTCCACCCTGCCCTTTACTGCGTCCCGCACTACCGTAGCGCTTTCGTTCAGCATCGCCGCCATCCGGTCGCGGTCACTTTCTGCGACCCACTCTTCGGGTGCCCCTCTGGCAAACTCGGAGGCGTCCTCAGAGACGAACACAAGCCGCACATAGTGGATGTGAGTGAACATTTCGGCGACTGATGGGCTGCCCTCCATCGCCCTGACTGGCAGCCCGTCCTCCGGGAGGGCGCGAAGCAAATTGACCAGGATGGTGTTGTTCCGGTCCCATGAGTCCAATAGAGCTTCGAGGAGAGTCTGGTCTTCCCTGTTCGACATAGGCACCCCTAGCCCACTTGAATGAGGACAGCAACATCCAAACCGGAATAGTACTTCTTTACGTCGCCGGCTCCGTACTTCTCGCGGAACTTCTCTACCACCGCCGAAACCTGTTTGGGATCAGCGGTAGGTACAGCCTGAAGTTCAGCCTCTGTGCCGCGCGCATCGATCTGAATCTTCGGGTTCTTGAGTACGTTCTTGTACCACTGTGTGGCCGACCCTTGCACGGGCAGGAGGTAAAGCGTGGGGTCCTCGAATACGAACCAGACGGGATTGGAAATGCTGCGCCCTGACTTTCTTCCAGTTACAGTAATCTTAAGTTCGCGATACCGGGAAAGACGGTCTTTTAGAGCATCGTTCTTCGCTGGCATGTGCACCTCCCGTTCGTAACTATTTGGCATGGAACTCTTGCCGCGTGGCGAAGTCGCTTTCAGGGCTTCGAAGAGAGCTCCTTCGCGACCATGATGGCGGTCATCGCGCTAGGCCAACCGGCATAAAACGCCAGATGCGTGATGGTCTCAATTAGTTCCTGTTCTTTGACTCCGTTCTCCACAGCTCTGCCGAGATGAAATCGCAACTGATCCGGACGATTCAATGCAATCAGAGCGGCGACCGTCACCAGACTGCGATCACGTTTTGACAACTCCGGACGTTCCCAGACGTCTCCAAAAAGGACGTTGTCGGTTAATTCGACGAGCTTAGGCGCGAAGTCGCCGAGCATCTTTTGGGCCGCTGTCGGCTCTTTTGCCATGTTTAATCCTCCTAAGCCTTCAAAGCCGCCTGCACGTAATCAGGCTTCATCGGAAGCCGCCGCATCACCTTACCGGTTGCATCGTGCAGGGCCGCCGCGATCGCCGGAGCAGCAAGCGCGTTCGGTGCCTCAGAGCCTCCGCCGTACGAACCCACTTTCGGATTGTTGATCAGCACAACTTTGATCTCGGGCGTGTCCGACATCTTCGCGATGGGATAGCTGATCCAGTCGTCCTGGGTGATTCCGCTCTCATCAAACACCACCTCTTCGAAGAGCGCATTGCTGACTCCCATCACCACTCCGCCTTCTACCTGCCGCTTCAACTGCGCCGGGTTAATGACAATGCCAGGGTCGACCGCCATCGTGCACTTCTCCACCACGATCTCTCCGGCACTGGGCGTAACGGCGACATGGCACACGCAGGCCCAGTACGTCCCATTGCGGAACATCAGCGCCACTCCGCGACCGCGTACAGGCGTTGAACCGGTGGATACAGCATCCTTACGGGGCGAAGGACGGGTGTCCCAACCCGAAGCATCACGCGCCGCCTTCAGCACGCCGATTACGCGCTCTTCGGTTGCATGGTCGATTCGAAACTGGATGGAGTCCGCACCCGCGAGCCCCGCTGCCTCGCTGATAGCCAGTTCGCGCGGATAGTTCTGCTGGAACTGCACCGGCGTTCTCATGCTGTGATCACGCAGGCCGACGGCGATCGGCGAGGCCTTCTGTCCCACCTGGAATGTGCCGTGCCCGCGTTCCATTACATTCGGAACCGGAGCGTACACCCACGGGTCAGAAATTCCCACGGCCGTGTTCGTTATGAAGTCATTATGCACGTCGGGAGCGGGCATGGTGGGCAATCCGGCAATGACGGCACCGACGGGCCGATCATCCTGCATGGGCGGCATGTAGTGATCAACTTGATAAGCCACGATCTTGCCCTTCTCGTCGAGAGCAAGTTGCACATCAGAAAAAGCGGCCGCCGATTGCGTGGACCACTGAATGTCATCCGCGCGCATCCACTGCACGCGAACCGGTTTGCCGACGGCCTGTGACAGAATCACGGCTTCGTCTTCCGCACCTGCATTCCCGCCGTTCGACCTTCCATAGTGGCCAGGCCCGGGATACGCATGCACGATCACATGATCGGGTGTGGTGCGCAGCATCATCGCAATCTCGCCCCGCAGCTCCTGCGGATTCTGATTGTGCGTATAGATGTGCACCGTGCCGTCCGCTTTGACGTCGCCAACGGCCATGGTTGGACCAATCGGTGCGTGCTTCATGTACGGGAATTGATAGCTGGCGGAAATCTTCGTATGCGCGGATGCCATCGCGGCACCCACATTACCTTTGCTGACATCGCTCTTCGTCGGAGGAGTGGTCGTCCAGTCGGCCTCCTTCCGAAGATACTCATGTAGTTTTGCAGAGCCGGGCAGGCCCTTCCACTCTGTCCACTTCGTGTCTTTGGCTACCTGCTGCGCAGCTTGGATCGCCTCCCACTCTGTGGGAGCGACCACTCCGACAAGATTGCCCTTCACGATGACCTGCGAGTTCGGAAACTTTGTCTTGTCCACTTGCCCAGCCGACACCAATGTTGATCCCAGCGTCTTCGGATGCACCACGCGCGCATGCAACATACCCGGCAGGCGCACGTCTGTCGCCCAAGTTTCTTTGGCCGCAACTTTGGAAGCGATGACAGAATTCGGGAACGACTTGCCGATGACTTTGTACTCGCTTACGGGTTTCATCGGAGGATTTCCCTCGACTGTCAACCCCATGATGCTGCTGAGGTCTCCGCGCACGGGAATCGTGAGCTTCAGCTGCTGGTTCTTGACGAGATCGCCGTACGAAATGCTCTTGCCGCCTCCTGAGACGATGCCGTCCGTAACCGACAGCCTGTCCCTCGGCACACCGAGTCGCTCGCATGCCAGATCGAGCAGCGCCTCGTAGGTATAGGCGGCCACCTTGCGGATGTTAGGTGACCCTTGACCGAGAAAGTCAAAGGCGCCGCTGCCATCGGGTGTGACATCCGTGCTGCCTTGAACGACCGTGGTGATCGCTTCGAACGGAACACTCAACTCATCGGCCACAATCTGCCTGTAAGCCGTAAAGGTCGAGCCTTGGCCGAAGTCGTTCTTGCCCGTACGAATCAGAACGGTGTTGTCCGGACGAATCTCAATCCAGGAGCTCGGCAGACTCGCATCAAGCGAGTTCATCATCGTCGCGACCTTCGGGGTCTCGCCCTTCAGCAGCTCGGTGCCCACCAGACTGAACCCAACGACGAGCGCACCGCCCGTCTTTACGAATTGCCGCCGTGTCAGAGTCGCTCCAAAAACACCTTCGGGTTTTTCGCCCATGGTTGCCATCGCTTATCTCCCTTTCGCCATGATGGTGGAAGCGTGCTGTACGGCTTCGATGATTGCGGTGTAGGTTCCGCACCTGCACAGGTTTGGCGAGACTCCCGATGTAGTGAAGGCCTCCTTGATCTGGGCCAGCGTTGGATTCGCGTTGCTTTCGAGCAATTCCGTCGCCTTGATCATCATCCCGTTCTGGCAAAAGCCGCACTGCGGAGTTTGCTCCTCGATCCAGGCCTGCTGCACGGGGTGCAGCGTGTTTTTTGCCTCCTCCGCAGAGAGGCCCTTTTGTTTGGCCCATCTCGCAGGCAGACCCTCGAGCGTGGTGATTTCCTGGTTAGGAGCAACGTCCGAAAGAGACGTGATGCAGGAACGCACCTCCTTGCCGTCGATCAGGACCGAGCAGGCACCACACTGAGCGAGTCCGCAGCCGAACTGAGGGCCGATCAGGAGTAGCTCATTGCGCAAGACGTAAAGCAAGGGAGTGTCGCCGGGTGCCTGAACCTCACGCTTCGTTCCGTTTACCGTAATCGTGGCCATAGTGAACTCCCTTCAAGGGCACAATTTGAAATCGGACCAGCTTCGGATTGAAGAAACTATAGCGCTCTTCCTACTTAGCGTCCGACCATCTTCATCAGCTTTTCGGGATAGCGCTCCCCCTGCACCGTGATTTTTGAGGCGGCGCTGTCAATCTCTGCGAGGTCAGCAGACGTCAATTCGACGGCGAGCGCTCCGATGTTCTCGTCCAGGCGATGAAGCTTCGTGGTGCCTGGAATCGGAACGATCCACGGCTTCTGCGCCAGCACCCAGGCGAGCGCGATCTGCGCCGGTGTGGCTTTCTTCCGTTCGGCGATTGCACTAATCAGCTCTACCAAGGCCTGGTTCGCCTTCCTCGCCTCCGGCGTGAAACGCGGCAGCGTGCTGCGGAAATCCGTGCTGTCGAGCGGCGTGCTTTCGTCGATCTTGCCCGTCAGGAAGCCCTTGCCCAGCGGGCTGTAGGCCACCAGGCCAATTCCAAGTTCCTCGATCGTGGGCAGAATTTCCTTTTCATGGTCGCGGAACCAAAGCGAGTATTCGCTCTGCAGCGCGGTCAAGGGCTGCACGGCGTGCGCGCGACGGATCGTCTGTGTGCCGGCTTCCGAAAGGCCGAAGTGCTTCACCTTGCCCGCCGCAATCAACTCTTTCACCGCGCCGGCGACGTCTTCGATCGGGACGTCAGGGTCAACGCGGTGCTGATAGTAAAGGTCGATGACATCGGTCTTCAGTCGCTTGAGCGAGCCTTCGACAGCCTCTTTGATGTGCTCTGGTTTGCTATTGAGCCTTGCTGCTCCGGGTTTATGATCGGGGCCGCTCAAGTCGAATCCGAACTTGGTGGCAATCACCACCTTGTCGCGGTACGGAGCCAGCGCTTCGCCGACTAGTTCTTCATTGGTGAACGGACCATAGACTTCGGCGGTATCGAAGAACGTGATGCCACGGTCTACTGCGGCGTGGAGAAGATCAGTCATCTCTTTCTTGTCTTTGGGCGGACCGTAAGAAAAGCTCATTCCCATGCAGCCGAGCCCGATGGCTGAGACTTCCAAGTTGCTCGTTCCAAGTTTGCGTTTTTGCATCACTTCTCCTTTTATTTATGCGGGGGCCCGGTTACGATGCTGCTCTTGCGCGCTGTTCCTCGCGCCACCGCGCAGGCGGAACGCCTTCCCAGGTGCGGAAAGCGCGAACAAACGAATTGGAGTCCTCATACCCGAGAAGGTATGCTGCTTCGTTCAATTCGAGGACAGAATTGTTGAGGTAGTGGCGTGCGAGCTGCCGGCGGGCTTCTTCCAAAACTCGCTGGAAGCTGAAACCCTCCTCTCGTAAACGACGCTGCAGAGTACGGATGCTGATATGCAGCGCGTCGGCGATGTCGTCGATCGTGGGACGGCGGCCGGTGAGTTGTTGCTGAATCGCCAGGCGGACCCGCTCGATGAAGTTCTCGTCGGAGTTCTCTTGCTTCAGCTCTTTCTCAAATTGAGGCGCCAGCATTCCCAGGAGCTCGGCATTGCGCGTAACGAAAGGGCTCGCAGCGTCGGTAGCGCGAAAGACGATAGCGTTGCGAGTGGCTCCGCAAACCACCGGACAGCCAAAATGACGCTCCAGGGTTTTCAGGTGAGAGCGAGGCTGTACGAACTCCACGCGGAGCGGCGCTACCCGCCTTCCAGTACCCATCCGCCCAATGGATAGCACCCAGGCAAAACAACATTCAATGAGAACCGGCGGTTCTGTTTCGTCGGCGAGAAGCCAGCGAAACTGGATGCTCCATTCGTCGTCGTTCACCTGCTGGACGATCTCTTCCGGACAGGTGAGCTGTTTGTAGCGCGCCATCTGGCTTATGCCTACGCCAAAGTTTTCGGTCGAGAGAGCAGCGAGACCGACGGGGTGTAACCGTTCGATCTTTGTTTCTGTGCCGAGCTGGATGCCGATTGCGGGATCGGTGCTGACTTCGCCGACGGCACGCCAAAGGGCAAACAGCTCCTCGGTCTTGAGGAGTATGCGCGGCTCACCCGCATAGCTCTGGGGAAGCCCGGCCCTCCGCAGGACCGCAGAGGCACGGACACCCAGTTCGTCCAACTTCGCGAAGGTACTGCCAGAAAAACGAAAGTGCTTATTCATGCGTTCACTCGCTCTTCAAAGATGCCATGTCGATGGAGAAGCGATACTTCACATCCGACTTGAGCAGCCTCTCGTAGGCGACGTTGACCTTCTGGATGGGAATGACTTCCACATCCGCAGTGATATTATTCGCGCCGCAAAAATCGAGCATTTCCTGGGTCTCGGCGATACCGCCAATCGGAGACCCAGACAGGCTGCGGCGTCCCATGATCAACCCGAAGGCCGGAACGGCGAGGGGTTTCTCGGGCGCGCCGACCAGCGTGATCGTGCCATCCCGGCGCAACAGATTGATGTACGAGTGAATGTCGTGATTGGCCGAGACGCAGTCGAGAATGAAGTCGAAGCTGCCGGCGTGCTTCTGCATCTCGTTCGCATCGCGCGAGTGGACGACCTCGTCAGCTCCGAGGCGAAGGGCGTCTTCTTTCTTGTGAGCCGACGTCGTAAAGACAACCGTGTGGGCCCCGAGGGCATGTGCGAACTTCACGCCCATGTGGCCCAGTCCTCCCAGACCGACCACGCCTACCTTTTTGCCCTTGGTCACTCCCCAGTGGCGCATTGGCGAGTAGGTGGTGATTCCGGCGCAGAGCAAGGGGGCAGCTCCGGCCGGCTCGAGATTCGAGGGAACATGGAGGACGAATCGCTGATCAACTACGACGCTTTCAGAGTAGCCCCCGTAGGTGACGCCCCCGAGATGCTTGTCGGGGAAGTTATATGTAAAGGTCGGATTCGGGCAGAACTGTTCGAGGCCTGCCTTGCATTCCGGGCAAGTGCCGTCTGAGTCCACCATACAACCTACTGCAGCCAGGTCGCCGGGCTTGAACTTGGAGACTGCGGCGCCAACCTTGGTCACGCGGCCAAGGATTTCGTGGCCGACAATGCACGGGTAGACAGTAGGCATGAATTCACTCCACTCGTTACGCACCTGGTGCAGATCAGAGTGGCAGATGCCGCAATAAAGAATTTCAATCTGAACGTCGTTTTCAGTGGGATCACGCCGGACAATTGTGCTGGAAGTTAAAGGGGAAGTTGCACTGGCAGCGGAGTAGGCTTTTGCGTTGTACATGTACCCACTCTAGATGCTGCCCAGGCATCTCGATATGCAGAATACGCCATTGTGTATGCAGAACATGCCAAACGCGACAACTGGAGCCGGATGGCGCAAGGCCCACATCAGCTATCTGGTGGTTGCTTTCGTTTCCCCACCCTGTTCGATTTTGCGTGACTCGAATCCCACACCAGACTTATCTATAACTCTATAACGACAGGGGGTTTCGCCTGGGCAAAACTCTGAAGCGACGCAGGACGCAACACGGCATCCGAACGGTTCGGGTCAGTCCCGCAGCCGCGATTCGATATTCTTTGATAGTGGTTTAGGCAATCCCGGAGTTGTGCAAGTATTGGCACATGTAAGTCCTTATGGCAGACATGGACAGATGTAACTACTTTATTTATGTGTAACATGCGAACGATTTCCTCCTAAACCAATGAAAACAAAAGACAGTGATTTTCGTTTTCTATGTAGGCCGCTGGTTTTTTGATCCGCACATCCGTGCAAGTCCGTGATTGAATAGGTATCGATTAAATGCCCGCACGGAGGGAACTATGGCAACCGCGACCCCGACCTCGACTGACACCAAGGCACAAGTCAACCTCGACCAGATCAAGTTCGACATCTGCTGTGCCGGGCGCATTCTCTACCGCCAGGGCATGAGCGCCGCCAACGCTGGACACATGAGCGTGGCTATCGCCCCCGACCGCATGCTGATGAACCGATTCGGGCCGTCGTTTGCCACGTTGCACCCTAACGACATCCTTACTCTTGATCTACACGGCAACATTATCGAGGACCATACGGCGCAGAAGAACGCCCGCCTCAACGAGACCGTCGAGTTGCACGGCATCATTCATCGCTACAATCCGCACGCAGTCTGCGTGCTGCACACGCACCCGCCGGCAACCGTCACTTGGAGCACTTTCCGCAAGGTGCCTGAAATTTACGACCAGGAGAGCTGCATTCTCGCCGGCGATGTCGGGGTGGTCGAAGAGGACTACGAAGGCCTCGCGTCGGGCGAAGAGCGCACCAAGTCTGCCGCACTGGCGCTGGGGAAGCATCGCGCCGTCATCCTTCCCAATCACGGAGCCATCACCACCGGCCCGACTGTGCAGCACGCGCTGTTCTGCATGATCCTTCTGGAAGGCATGGTGACGCGCAACCTGTCGGTGCTCTCCACGGCTCGCGCTACTGGCTTGACGCCGCAACCGATCAAGATGGAAGTCGCGCAACAAGTCCGAATCGGCATCGCCAAGATGAACGCCCTCGAACCGTTGTGGGCCGACCTACTGCATCGCCTCATCGCTACCGACCCGGAGCTGTTTGCGTAGCGCGATGAAGATTTGCTGGTTCTCTTGTCTATTTCCGGCCCCTCCGCCCGTCATAGTCGTGAACGCGAGAAAGACGCCCGCGACACATCAACGAACTAGGAGAGACGAATGCCGAACTACATGCTGCTTCTGTACCACGATCCAACCGGGTGGACCAAGCTCAGTCCACAAGAGATGCAAACGGCTCTCGAGAAGTACATCGCCTGGGCCCAGAAGGCTACCAACGGGGGCTACCTTCGCGGCAGTCATCGGCTGGCGGAAGATGTCGGCAAGGTAATGCGGGGCACCAAGGTCACCGACGGTCCCTACAGTGAGACGAAAGAGATCCTCGGCGGCTACTTCCTGATCGAGGCGGCGAACTACGATCAGGCAGTCGAGCGCACCAAAGATCATCCGTCCATCGAGTACGGTGGCACTATCGAAGTGCGTGAGGTTCACGCCATGCAGAGGCCCGATTGACCTTGGGCGGAACAGGCGCGGAAACGGCAGTTGCCGAAGTCGGCGGCTCGGTCGAGCACCTGTTCCGTCACGAATCCGGCCGCATCGTCTCCTACCTCACGCGGCTGCTCGGCCCCGAGCACATGGACCTGGCCGAAGAGGTGGTGCAGGAAGCACTGCTCAGGGCCCTGCAGAGCTGGTCTTACTGTGGCATTCCGTCCAATCCTGCCGCTTGGCTGTTGCAGGTCGCGCGCAACTCGGCTCTCGACGCTATACGACACCGAAAAGTCTCTGCGGACAAGGGACCTGCGCTGGTTGCGGAACTTACTGCTGCCAGCCGTTCCTTAGGTCCGGACTTCGACCTCTCCGACGCGAGGCTTCGCGACGATGAGTTGCGCATGATCTTCATGTGCTGTCATCCCGCGCTTTCGTCCGAGGCGAGCGTCGCACTTAGTTTGAAAGCCATCGGCGGGTTCAGCGTCCGTGAGATCGCCCGCGCTTTTCTTGCTGACGAAGCCACTATTGCGCAGCGCCTGGTGCGGACCAAGCGGCAGATCCGAGAGAAATCGCTGTCTTTCGATCTGCCCGGCGGAGCCGAACTCAACCGTCGGCTCGACTCTGTCCTCGACGTCCTATATCTCATGTTCAATGAGGGCTACGACGCCCATCAGGGCGAAGAGTTGATTCGTCAGGACCTGTGTTTCGAGGCGCTGCGCTTGGCCCGGCTGGTAGCGGGATCATCCGTAAGTGCTCCCCGAGCTCACGCGCTGGTGGCCTTGATCGCGCTGCACACGGCACGCTTGCCCGCCCGAACCGACGGCGTGGGCGACCTGGTCCTGCTTGGCCAACAGGACCGCACGCTCTGGGATGACCGCCTGATCGCGCTGGGCTTCCACCACTTCGACCTCTCCATCGGAGGCGACGGAATTTCGCCTCTCCACGTCGAAGCCGCCATTGCCGCCACGCATACTCGCGCGGCGACACCCGAGGAAACTGACTGGAAGCTCGTGCTTACGCTATACGACCAACTCATGCAACTCAAGCCCAGCCCGGTGGTGGCTCTGAATCGCAGCGTCGCGGTCGCTCGCGTTAACGGTGCCCCGGCTGCTCTGGTCGAACTCGATCGTCTCAACCACGAACCCGCACTGCGCAACTACTATTTGCTGCCCGCGGTGCGCGGCCAGTTGCTTGCCGAATTGAACCGGTACAACGGCGCGATCGCTGCTTACCGCGAGGCGCTCGCGTTGTCCTGCAATGCGCCGGAACGCCGCTTCCTGCTGCAACGGATCGACCAGCTCGAGCTGTCCTCCTGAGCCGCGCGAGCCAAGCCGTGAAATGTCATCCCGGGCGTGACGAGCGAGTCAAGGGACCTGCATTTCACTGGGGCGTGAAGGACACCACTTATCGTGCCGATTCTGCCGGGCGCACCCTGTTCGCGGATTGCTTTACCATCAAGCAGTGCACGAAAAAGTGCTCCACTATATCCGTGAACGCGGCCTGCTGCGCGCGGGCGACCGCGTCGCTGTGGCCGTCTCCGGTGGCGCGGATTCCGTCGCGTTGTTGCGAGTCCTGCTCGAACTCCGGTTGGAGTTGGGCGTCGTCCTCATTGTCGCCCACTTCAACCATCAGTTGCGCAGTGGCGATTCTGATGCTGATGAACAATTCGTTGCCGAACTTGCCCGTCAACATGACCTGCTGTTCTTCGCCGGTCGCGCCGACGTCCGCGAGCACGCCGCAGCCAACAAGCTCAGCATCGAGCACGCTGCCCGCGAACTCCGCTACCAATGGCTGACGAAGCTTGCGCCCGAGCAACACGTCGACATCATCGCCACCGCTCACACTGCCGACGATCAGGCTGAAACTGTGCTGATGAAATTTCTCCGCGGAGCCGGCACCCGCGGCCTCGCCGGCATCCATCCGGTGCTGATTCGCGACGGTGTGCGCATCGTGCGACCGCTGCTTGAAACTTCACGCGCCGAAGTCGAGGGCTATCTCCACTCCCTCAGCCAACCCTGGCGCGAAGACCACACCAACCGCGACACGCGCCACACTCGCAATCGCATTCGCCGCGAGCTGCTGCCTCTTCTCGAACACGACTACAACCCGAATCTCCGCCAGCTTCTGAATGAAACCGCCGAGATTGCGCGCGACGAGGAAGCCGCCTGGGAGGTGCTGACTGCAAAGTGTCTCGACCAATGGCACCGAGACGAACGCCACTTGCTGCTGCAGGATCAGCCTTCAGGCAATCTCTCGGAATTCTTGTCTGAGTCTGTCGCTTTGCAGCGCCGCGCTCTCAAGTGTTTCCTCGAAAAGCACGGTATCGCCATCGAGTTCCACCATGTTGAATCGGTCCGCCTCTGTGCCCATCGCGATGGATCAGTCGTGAGTTTGCCCGGCGGATGGCAAGCCAAACGCGAGGGTCATTGGCTGGAACTCATCTCGCGGTCGACGACCGCCGAAAAGCCGGGCCGTGGGAGCTACGAGTACTGCTTGCCCCTACCGGGGCGCTGCATCGTTTCCGAGTCCGGCGTCGTTCTTCAAGCCACAATCGTTCCCGCCGAAGCCGCCGCGCTCGCCCCTCCCGGCTCGCTGTTATGTCTGACCAAGATCGGCCCTAACCTACTGATTCGTAACTGGCAACCAGGCGACCGTTTCCGCCCCGCCCACACCAGTTCGGAGGAAAGACTCAAACGGCTGTTCTCCGACAGGCACATTCCAGCCGATCAGCGTCCTGTTTGGCCTGTAGCCTTGGCAGGCGAACAAATCGTCTGGGTTCGCGGGTTTCCGGCTGCCCACGATTACGCCTGGGTCCCGGGATCGGGCGACGCCCTTCGCATTGACGTATCGCTCCACGAGCATCCGTCCGCCGCTACCGAATAGTCCCCACCTGTGTCTAAACCGTGTGTACCCGAAGCTCGGAAGACGCCGAAATCCCAATTTGGGCCAGATCAGCCCCGCCTGAAGCCCGCTTTTTTTGGTAAGTCTCGTTGCCCGTTCTGTTTAGCTCGGGGTTACAATCATTTGAGGCAGGGAAAAGTAAATCCAGCACCATCCGATGGCATCTAACAGTGTTGGGCACGCTTTTGTGTCTGCCCCGTTATAGAGGAGTATTCAGTGAATTCGACGGTCAAGACGGTCGTGTTCTGGCTCGTTATTGTGTTGGCTGGCGTCCTGCTCTGGCAGGTTGTCAAGGGAGCCAACAACGGCGCCAAGGAACGCGAAATCAATTACTCGGAGTTCATGTCGCAGGTCGACCAGAACAACGTCAGCGAAGTGACGGTTCTGGGTACCGACGTTCATGGCAAGTTTAAGAGCGACAAGGCCACGTTCCACGTTATCGTTCCGCCCAACTACTCCGAGATGTACAAGCCCATGCGCGATCACGGTGTGAACATCACCGTGAAGGACGCCGCAGGGGGGAGTTACACCTGGCTTATCAACTTGTTGCCCTTCGCCCTGCTGGCCGCGCTCTGGTTCATCATGATCCGCCAGATGCAGAACGGAGGCAACAAAGCGCTGTCGTTCGGCAAGAGCCGCGCACGCTTGCTCTCGATGCAGCAGAAGAAGGTGACGTTCAAAGACGTCGCCGGCGTGGATGAAGCCAAGGAAGAGCTCAAGGAAATCATCGAGTTCTTGCGCGAGGCGCAGAAGTTCCAGAAGCTCGGCGGCCGCATCCCCAAGGGCGTGTTGCTCGTCGGGCCCCCGGGAACCGGCAAGACACTGCTGGCCCGCGCGGTTGCTGGCGAGGCCAACGTCCCGTTCTTCAGCATCTCCGGCTCCGATTTTGTAGAGATGTTCGTCGGTGTGGGCGCCAGCCGCGTCCGCGACCTGTTCGAGCAGGGCAAGAAGAATGCTCCCTGCATCATCTTCATCGACGAAATCGATGCTGTCGGTCGTCACCGTGGCGCAGGCCTCGGAGGCGGACACGACGAGCGCGAGCAGACCCTGAACCAGTTGCTGGTCGAGATGGACGGCTTCGAGTCCAACGATGGAGTCATTCTGATCGCCGCCACCAACCGCCCTGACGTGCTCGATCCCGCGCTGCTGCGTCCCGGCCGCTTCGACCGCCGAGTGGTGGTTACGCTAGCCGATGTTCGTGGCCGCGAAGAGATCCTACGCGTGCACACCCGCAAGATCCCCATCAGCGACGACGTCGATCTCAGTGTGCTGGCTCGCGGAACACCGGGATTCTCTGGCGCGGACTTGGCCAACATGGTGAACGAGGCTGCTCTCTGTGCCGCGCGTCAGAACCGCAAGACGGTGCTGATGTACGACTTCGAGATGGCCAAGGACAAAGTGCTGATGGGTGCTGAACGCAAGTCGATGCTGCTTTCCGACAACGAGAAGCGCATCACGGCTTACCATGAGGGCGGACACGCCCTGGTGGCGGCCCTGCGCGAGCATTCCGACCCACTGCACAAGGTCACGATCATTCCTCGTGGCATGGCACTTGGTCTGACCATGCAGTTGCCCATTGACGACAAGCACACCTACACTCGCGAATACCTCGAAACCCGTCTGGCTATCTTGATGGGCGGACGCGTGGCGGAAGAGTTATTCCTGAAGAGCATGACGACTGGCGCCGGCAACGACATCGAACGGGCTTCCGATCTGGCCCGCAAGATGGTCTGCGAATTCGGCATGTCATCGATGGGCCCGATCACCTTCGGTAAGAAGGAAGAGCAGATCTTCCTTGGCCGGGAGATCAGCCAGCATCGCGACTTCAGCGAAGAGACCGCTCGGGCGATCGACTCCGAAGTCCGCCGCTTCGTCGACGAAGGCTATCAGTCGGCGACCAGCATTCTGTCGACGCATCGCGAAGCTCTGGAGCGCATTGCACAGGCGCTGCTGGAGCGCGAAGTGCTCGATGCTGGTGAGGTGATGATGCTTATCGACGGCAAGGAACTGCCGGTGCGCGTGAACCCGAATGCCGCTACGGGCCCGAAGGACGAAGTGCAGCAGGTACTGAAACCGGCCCCCGGCCAGCCAGGCCCGGCTGCGGGAGAGCGTCCAGCACAGGCGTAGCTCAGTGGGTAGTGATTAGTGGTTAGTTAAGAATGGGCGGCCGTCGTGGCCGCCCTGATTTTTGATTGGTCATCCTGGTGTTGCTGTGCCGACGTTTCCTGTGGGCGCTCGACTTGCAGTCATGATACCTTCTCATCGAACCACCAAAGACGAGAGAGGGTCAGCGCTGATGGCAAGAAATCGCGCTCTATTCTTCCTTTTGTTGTCCATCGTAGTTTGTGCCGGGGAAATCAGGCTCTGTGCCCAGGAGATAGACTTGCCCGAAGTAACCTGGAAAGATCCCAATGGCAAGGAGTTTCACGTCAACGACAAGTTGGTTCTCCATTTCCATTCGAGTGTTAGCGGTGACAAGCTACGCGCGCGTGTCTTCCGTGGATCGAAGCGAGAGTTAATTGCAACTGGGCAACCGGATGGGAGAAATGCTCAAGGCAAATACTGCGTGATCTACAACTCCTCGGTTCACACTCAATCGGGCGGATTGCGCGATGAGGTCAGTTTTAACTGGTATATGGACATGGGCTCGTTGAAGAGAAGAACTGACGGCGGGAACGATGATCAGGTCTACACTGTCGTACTCGAGAACACGGACGACAAGATACAGACATTTCGACTTGATCCTGACTATGTTGCGAAGTATTTCGACCGCGGATTGGAGATCACGATCAAGGCCGATGGATATCAAGCCGCCGGATTGTGGTCCGCGGTACAGACGGTTGAGGTCGGCGTGAAGAAGGTAGCCGGCGAGACCAAGACGGTGTTGTCTGAATTGGCAGTGCTTATCCCCGGGTCTGCAGCATCGGTCGCTGCCCCTGTGGTCGGGCCAACCAAGGCTGCGACAACCGATTGCATACGCGTTCACACAGTCGTGACATCGGGCTCGCTAAACTCTGATTCACAGGAATTCGAAGCACAGCTAGTCCCTGAACCGTGTGTCATGGTAGGCCAGCCCACTACCTTCCACACGCCTAGCGGTCTCATGCGGACTGGGTGGATACTGCGGTAAACGGGAAACCTGAGGAACGCTTTTCAGAGAACCGCAATCAGAGGGATCTGCTTCTCCACTACCTCGCCAACCTCAACGGCGTTCACGCCAGCGTCGATTAACTGCGCAGCCAGCCGCTCCGCATCAGCCTCCGCTACCGAGATCAGCAATCCGCCCGCCGTCTGTGGATCGTAGAGCAGCGTCCTCACATCGTCGGGAACTTCGCTTGTGTACTCAACGCAGCTCTCAGCAAAACCGCGGTTCGCCTTCAGCCCGGCAGGAACATAGCCGCGCTTCACGCATTCCAGCGCGCCTTCGAGCAGAGGCACCTTTAAGGCGAACAGCCGCACGCTGACGCCCGATCCCCTCGCGACCTCGCGAACGTGCCCGATCAAGCCGAACCCGGTTACATCCGTCATCGCATGGACCGTGAAGCCACCGGAGATCACTACTTCTGCCGGCGTCTTGTTCAGCGTGGTCATTGCATGCACCGCGCCTCGCACCCAGGCCGCGTCGGCGTGGCCGCGCTTGATGGCCGTCGATATCACGCCTGTCCCAATCCCCTTGGTGAAGATCAACCGGTCGCCGGGCTTGGCGCCACTGTTAGTAAGCACGCGTCCGGGATGCACCGTCCCCGTCACTGAGTAGCCCAGCTTAATCTCGTCATCCTTGATACTGTGTCCGCCGATAACCGTGCAGTTGGCCTCAATCATCTTCGACAGTCCGCCCGCCAGCATCTGCTCCAAGATCGTTACGTCGCCCGACTCGGGAAAACACACCAGGGTCATCGCGCTGATGGGGCGGCCACCCATCGCGTACACATCGCTAAGCGAGTTGGTCGCGGCAATCTGACCGAACACGTACGGGTCGTCGACGATCGGGGTGAAGAAATCGACTGTCTGGGCGATCGCCAGCTCAGGCGTGAGTTGATACACGCCCGCGTCATCGGCTGTATCGAAGCCGACCAGCACGTTGGGATCGTGTTGCCGGGCTAATTTCCCAAGCACCGAGTCCAGCACCGCCGGACTTAGCTTGCTGGCTCAACCAGCGGCTTTCACCATCTCCGTCAAACGAGGCTTGGCATTGTCAGGCACACCTCGATTGTAGCAACGGGAAGAATAAAGACTTTCGATCACGGATTTGAGGGATGGGTTCCTTTCGTCTTTACTTCAGCAGATGAATGTCGCTTCCGTACATAAACAGCAGAGCATCCGGCAGCCGTTTCGACCAGGCGATCTCGTCGTGTTTCGCGCCCTCTTCCACCATGACCTTCAGTCGCGTCGGCCCCAGCCCCTTGGCGCGCAGGATCTTTTCCAAGTCGCGTACAGCATCGGCGTCTTTGGCCGCAGTCTTCTCATCCGAGTCCTCCGCTGTTCCGATCGCGAGATACATTCTCTGTGGGAACTGCGTCGCCTTCTCTGCGTCCTTTAACAATTGCTTATTTCCGATCAGCAGCGAAGGGCTTTCAATCAGCGCCTTGCCGAACACTCCCGGGTGCGCCAGAACTGTATAGAGTGTCACCGCTCCACCATACGACGACCCGCCCAATCCCGTGTTTTGCGGCCCTAGCGCCACGCGGTATTTCTTCTGAATGAGCGGCATCACTTCGTTGATCACGAAGTCGCCGTACTGCTTGCCGCGCACATCCTGCGTCTCCGGCTTGCCGAGTTCCGTGTTCTCGGGGTCAGGGTAGGGCAAGTACTCATTTGCGCGACGACCGGTGTTGTCGATGCCCACCACGATCATCGGCCCAATGCGCATGCTGCCGGTGAGAAACTCAATCGTCTCGTCGACCCGCCACTCGTGGTTGAACGCCGTAGCCTCGTCGAACAGGTTCTGTCCATCCTGCATATACAAAACGGGGTAACGCTTGTTGCGATTGACCGGCGCGAAATAATTTCCCGGCAGCCAAACTCGGAGATTCCGAATGTTGCGGAAGACCTTGCTGTTGATCGTGACGATGTCCAGGGTGCCGAGAACGCTCGGCTCCTTCGGCGGGATTAGCGGGATCGTATCTGGCGCAGGAGGGTTTTGTGGCTGTACGACCGGAACCTCCACAACGGCGCCGCAAAGAACCTCTGTGCCAAGTGGCTGGGGACAGGCCGTCTGATTCGTTGGAGGGTGGCCCGTACCTGGATTGGACGTAGGAGAGGCCGTACCCTTCGTCTGCTGAGCAGTGGACATTGCAGTCAGAAGGAAGACGAGACCGACAACGAAGACAGCAGCTCGGACTTTCAGCATGGCAAAAGCTTAGCAGGCGATTTCAAATTCTTCGTGAAACTTTGGTCGGTCCGCGCAATGCGCGCAAGTGCACGGATGCTCCTGTTTTTCCACCTTTACTCTTATAGATGAAAATCCGCGGCTGGTCTTGCCTTTACTTCAGCTTCAAGTCCACCAGCTGCAGCGCCGGGTAGCTGCGGTCCCAGTCATCCGAGATATGTTCCAGCGTGATGCGCACAGGTTTTGTCTGTCCCGGCCCGATCGGCGCGCGGCTCATATCGACGAGGTCGGGATACCCCGCCAGTTGGTTCTCCACCAGCACGTGCAGCGGAAGAGTTTCCTTCTGCACGATCTCGCCCAGCGTGTTCTTAAACTCGGCGTGCACAGCGGCGCCCACTAGTGCCTGGTCGCCCGTGTTGGTTATGCTGAAGTCCAGGTAGGTTACGGTCCCGCCCATGTAATTCTCGGCCGCACTCAGCTTGATGTCTGAAAGTTTCAGTTGGACCGCATACGGGTTTGGACCGGTTCCGTCCTGGTTCTTTGGACGCAGAAAAATCAGGATCGCTCCAACCGCCACTACAATGGCGAACAAGCCGACGAGCATGGGTATCCAGTTTCGCTTCTGGTCGGGGGACGGGGCAGGTTCAAAGGCCGATTCCATGACGACCCGATTTTACTCCGTCCCCAAGTGGATTCCGTTTAGGAAAGGCCGCTACTTGGCCTTGACTGCGACGACTTTCAGGACAGGAACTTCGTGGTTCCAGGCAGGAGGGATTTCGTCAACGGCCACCCGAAAAAAACGCATTTCGTTGGGCTGGACGGGATTTCTCGCGAACTCGTTACGGATGAGGTCGGTTCCACCATGGGCAATACCGACCATGGGCTTCTGAATGCTGCTGACAATGTTGCCTTGCGCATCGAGAAAGTCGACTTGCATCGTGGCCCCGATGACCGAACCGTGTCCGGCGTTCGTAACCACCCCGTCGATATAGAGTGCCTCGTTTGCCGGGGTCAAGCTGATCTGCAGGCTGCTGAGTTGCAGATCTCCGGGGGTCTCCGTCACCGGAGTCTGCTCACCCTGCACCTGCGCGTTCCGCGAGGCCGGAGGCAGGTACCGCCACACCACTGCGAGCGCCAACAGGGCGAGCAGCGTACTGATTATTCGGGCCGTCAGTTTCTTCGGGGATTTCGGCTTTTTCGTGCGTTCATTACGTACTAGTTCAAGCTCGGGGGGTTCGCTGATTGTGCTTCGGGGATTCGTTACCATCACTGTCCTCTTGGCTCGAAGGCCGGAGCTTCCCGCTCAATTTTGGCCGCGGGGGGTGTTGGGATTAAACGAGACGAGTGGGCAGCCTAAGAAACGAAAAAGCCCACCCGACTTGGTGGGCTGTCCAAACTGTCTCTATCCTACCAAGGATTCAGAGCTCGCCGCTCGTGATCAATTACGATTTCGACCCTACATCCGCCTGAATTTTTCCTTACGCCGGGCGGCCCGTTACTGCTGCGCTCCGGAATCGGCGACTGAAATTTTTGTGTCCGCGCGGAACTTGCGGTAGTCCTTGTAAGTCACGTGAACGTTTTCGTTGATGCCTTTTAGCAGCGCTACCCGCGCATCCAGTTTCAAATCAATCCGCTGCGGCAGCCAGACTTCGTCGTTAACACGCACCTGCTGCACTTCAAATTGCGAGCCCTTGTGCAGTCGGGCCACGACCCAACCAACCGACACCGTATCGGTAAACTCCGCGCGCAGTTTCGTCCAACTGTAATCCTGCTGATCGATCCAGAAACGCGGCTTGATCCTGGGCAGCATTTTCGATTCCCTGCGCTTGCCTTCGAATCCCGGGCGGGGCTTGCCATCGATGACCCACGTAGTGCGGCCGTTCAGGACCTCCGTACCTGCCAGCGTGAAGGTGTAAGCATCGAGGATCTCGCGCACGAACGCTCGTCCGTCCTCACGCTCCTTCTCATACTTCTGCAACCGCTTCTGCCGCTCTTCGGGCGTTTCGTTCTCGCGCTTACGCGTTTCCTTCTCGAATTCGCCGTCCTGCTTCTTCTTTTCCTTTTCGGACAGTGGCTTGTCGTCTTTCGCCACCAGGCGCTCAAACGGCTCGCCGTACAGGACCAGAACTTCGTTGGTTTCCGACTTGCTCGACTTCACCAGCCCGTTGCCGTCGAGGGTGTCTTCCTGCGCCCGCTCCAGGTACGTGTAGTCCTTCGCTTCCTCCCAGTTGAAGATGTCTTTCTGCACCGCTCGCCGCATGATTTCCTGCGGGTCGCTGCTGGGCGGCTTTGATTGCTCTTCTTTGTTTGTAGCAGCTGTAGTTCCAGGCTGCTCAGAAGACGGAACTGGCGGACTAGAGTCTTGCGCAAGCGCCAGAGCACCGGCGAAAACCAACAGCACAACGAAGGCAAGAATTTTCCGCAGCACAGTAATACTAGACGCACTCAGCGCCGGAAAGTTCCGGCGCTCGTGCGTATCCACACGGAATGTCATTACCCAGAAACAGGGTGGCGAAGGAACTTGCGCTCGATAGATAGCTTCTGTTTTTCTGGAAACGGCAACTGACCGCTGGCAACTGAATTACTCGCCCGCTACCGTCATCCCATCGATGCGCAGCGTGGGGGAAGCAATCGCCCCACGAAACTCGAGGTCACTGCCGATTTCGCTGATGTTCGAGAACATGTCTTTCAGATTGCCAGCCACCGTGATTTCCTCGACGGGAAACGTCAGCTCGCCATTCTCGATCCACATGCCGCTCGCGCCGCGCGAGAAGTCGCCAGTCACTAGGTTGACGCCGAAGCCGAGGAACTCGGTCACCAGCAACCCTTCCTTAATGTCGCCAATAATTTCCTTCACGCTCTTCGCACCCGGCTTGAGAAAGAAATTTCCCGGGCCAATTCCCGGTGTTCCCGCCAAGCCGCGCGACGCGTTGCCGGTGGTCTGCATCCCCAATTTCTTCGCCGTGTAGGTGTTCAGCAGATATGACTTGAGCACGCCGTTCTCAACCACGACGGTCTTGCGGCTGGCCACGCCCTCAGAATCGAACGCGCTGGTGCCGAAGCCGCCCACCATGGTTCCGTCGTCCACGACATTGATGTTCTGGCCCGCGATCTTCTCATTCAGCTTGCCGGCGAGGTACGAAGCGCCGCGATACACCGAGTCACCGTTTACCGCCTCAAAAATATGTCCAATCAGCGAACCCGCGACCGTGTTCTCGAACACGATTGGCACTCGCGCCGTCTTAACCTTGCGTGCTCCCAGGCGCCGCAGCGTACGTCGAGCCGCGATTCGCCCAACTTCTTCAGGAGACTCCAGCTTCTTCAGTGTCATCGCCACGGAATACCAATAGTCCCGCTGCATGCTCGAGCCTTCGAGCTGCGCGATGGGCACTGCCGATACCGAACAATAGGAGCGCCGCGAGTCACCCAGGAATCCGTTCGAATTCGCCAGCACTTTGTAACTGATGGCCGCATCAAACGTCCCACCCTCCGAGTTAGTGATTCGCGAGTCGGATTCGAGCGCAGCCTTCTCGGCCCGTCGCGCGTAATCGATCCGGTCCGCCGTCGATAGCGAATACACGTCGTCGAAATACAGTTCGAGGTCGCCTTCGAGTTTGCCCTGCTGCGAAGGCTCGGGGATTCCGGAGAACGGGTCCTCGCTCGTCACCTTGGCGAGCTTCAACGCCGAATCCACCAGCGTCCGGACACCCTCGAGCGTCAGATCGCTGGAGTAGGTGCTGGCTGCGCGCTGTCCGAAGAACACGCGCACCCCCACGCCCTTCGATCCCGACTCCTTCAGGGTTTCGACTTCGCCCAGCCGTACCACGGTGGAAAACTCGCTGCTGTCCACCGCTACCGCTTCCGCGGCCGTTGCTCCGCCCTTCATGGCGCGACTCACTACGTCTGCGGCGATTTCTTTCAAATCGGCCGGCGCCGTTATCGCGCTCGGCAACTGCTCCTGCATCGATACGTTCATGAAACTCCCGAGTAATTGCGAATGAATGGTGAGTGACTTTGATCAGCCGCCGAATTAGTTGTCGTGCCCTGCCCTGTATCCGCACGCTCGGCGAAATCCGTTGCTGCTCTTGTATTTTGCCTCAGATCTATCCGTGAAGATCCGTGTCAATCCGCGGCTAAATCCCTACCCGCCGGTACCACCCACCGTCAGCCGGTCCACCTTCAGCGTCGGAATCCCCACGCCCACCGGCACTGACTGTCCGTCTTTGCCACAGGTGCCCACGCCCTCGTCAAGCTGCAAGTCGTTGCCCACCATCGACACCTTTGTCAGCACGTCCGGGCCGTTGCCAATCAGGGTGGCATTCTTCAACGGCGCCGTGATCTTCCCGTCCTCGATCATGTATGCCTCTGACGCCGAGAACACAAACTTGCCATTGGTGATGTCCACCTGCCCGCCGCCGAAATTCACGGCATACACGCCGTGTTTCACCGACCGAATGATGTCTTCCGGCGAATCCTGCCCCGCGAGCATATAGGTGTTGGTCATGCGCGGCATCGGGATGTGCTGATAACTCTCGCGCCGCCCGTTGCCCGTGTTCGACATGCCCATCAGCCGGGCCGACAGCTTGTCCGTAAGGTAGCCCTTCAGGATCCCGTTCTCAATCAGCACCGTATTTCCCGTCGGATTGCCTTCATCATCGACGTTGAGCGAGCCGCGCCGTCCCGGCATAGTGCCGTTGTCTACCACCGTGCATTTGTCGCTGGCGACGCGCCGTCCCATCATGCCAGAGAACGCCGACGTCTTCTTGCGATTGAAGTCGGCTTCCAGTCCGTGACCAATCGCCTCGTGCAGCAAAATTCCCGGCCATCCCGGACCGAGCACGACTTCCATCTCGCCCGCCGGGGCTTCGATCGCGTCCAGTTGAATGATCGCCTGCCGCGCCGCCTCCTTGGCAAAGTGCTCGGGCGTCTTCTCCGAGAAGAAGAAATCCAGCGCCACGCGCCCGCCGCCGCCCGAAGTCCCGCGCGACGACTCGCTGCCCGACTTCGCCAGGCAGAACACACTCATGCGCGCCAGCGGCTGTGAGTCTTCCGCAAAACTGCCATCCGAGCCAATCACCAGGATGCGCCGCATGTCGTCCACATAGCTGACCCGTACCTCTTTGATCCGCGGATCGTAGGCGCGCGCCGCAACATCCGCGCGGTTTACCAGGTCCACCTTCGCCATTACGTCAGCTTCCACCGAAGGCAGCGGCACCGGGTACAAGTTGTGCGCCGGCTTGTCGGTCAGGCCCACTACGGGCGTTTTCGCCGGACCGCTGGCAATCATTGCCGCTGTCCGCGCCGCATGCAAAATACGCTCCGGCGCGAGATCGTCGGTGTAGGCGTAACCGGTTCGTTCGCCCGAAAGCACGCGCACGCCGCAGCCCACCGAGATGCCCTGCGAGGCCGACTTCACCATGCTCTCGTCGAGCGAAACCGAAGTCGAGGTGTCGTATTCGAAGTAAAGGTCGGCAAAATCGCCGCCGGCGGAAAGCGCTGCACCCAGGTACCGCTCTGCATCCGCCGCAGCCAGGCCGTAGCGTTCAAAGAAAAACTGATTGTCCATAGTCACTCTTGTTAGATGTCCGTAAGCCGTATTCGACGCGGCCGCTACATGCGCCTTGAAGGGGCATAGCTTCGCAGGCTGCGGAAAAAGTCGTCTCTTGCGACCAGTTCGTATCAGGGCGTGACTTCAGTCATGCCGATAAGTCGTTTATTTTCGATCCGCCGAGCGGACTTTAGTCCGCGAGGCAAACCCTCTCCATACTTTTTCATCAGTCTGTTTAGCAGTGCCATATCAGTCTTCTAATATTTGTCGCTTTTGGTTACAACGCGAACCTTCCATTATCACACGTGTCTGTGTTCCCGGACGCAGCGGCGGTCGCGCCCATGTCGAAGGTTTGAAACTCTTCGCACCCGCAGGGAGTGCCGGCGTGCTTCGCCAGCGTATGGCCCCCCTCGATCGCGATGCCGCCAAGTGGCAAATCTACGAGCTCGACGAGCGCGCCGAAACCTGTGCGCCCTCCGATTGCGACAACTCCGGCAACATCGTCACCCCCTGGTCCGCGCCATCGACGTCGCCGCTGCACATGGCCGCTTCGCCGCATCGATCGCACGCATAAAATCCCCCGCGTACGAGCGTGAAGTCCACGTCGAATCGCCCAGCGAAATTGTCTTCCGGCTCCACGGCTTGGAATTCGCCCGCGCCCGCATGGCCCCCGTGCCGGGCTCGTTCCGCAACGATGAGGTCATTACCTCCGGCCTTTGGCCCGCCGAACACACCCTCGACGAAACGAATGAAAACTTCTTCCGCGAGCTGGTCACGCGCCTCGCCGAGCACCGGCAGGCGCATGGTATTCAAGGCGATCCCATCTTTCGCGTTTGCCCCGAACGTTGGCTGGAATGCGGAGTCAACCGCAAACGCCCAAAACCAACTCCAGGCGCGACCTGGTTGTAAACAATAAGGTCATTGTCGAACAGGAGTGTGCCCGAACCATGGAAAGCGCACACGAAGCGCAGCTGCTGAATTACTTCAAGGCTACGGGTTTCGAGATCGATCTGCTGCTGAATTTCGGCCACAAACCGCAATTCAAACGCATGATCTTCGACGTTCTGAAAAAGAATCTGTGCAAATCCGCGGCTGAATTATGGCTTTATACCGCCCTCTAACGCCCGAAACCTCCAATAATCGCCCGCCGTCTCGCTCAAATCCCCCGCCGGTTTCTCGCCTTTGAATACCCTCGACACACCTCGAACTACTCGCCGCATCGGCAATTCTCCCTTGTTGTCCGTCAGGAACAGCTCGCCGGTTTTCACCGTGCGGTAGTACCACCGCTTCAGCAGCGCGAGGTGCTCCATCCACTCCAGCGCGCTCTGCATTTTCGGCGCTTCGACTCCAGCCAGCGCCTCGGTGATTCGCGCCTCCATCGACATCGGACGCGCCTGCATGTGCGCCGCTTCGGCCTTCGAGGCCAGTTCCAGCCGTACTGGATCGCTGATCCCACCCGCCGCGATCTTGAACAGCGCCACCGAATCCGCCTCCGCCGATGGCTGGATCATCACCCCATTCAGCTCATCCAGCCTCCGCACGATCTCCGGCAATTGCGCGGTCGCCGCCTTCACCTTGTCCAGCCGGACATGCAGCGCCGCCGCGCCTTCGAAATCCAACTTCGCTGAAGCCTCATCGCGCAATCGCTCAATCTCCCGCACCAGCGATTGCCCGCCCGTGGCGAAGTACTGCTGCACCCGACCGACCTCCGCCGCGTAATCCTCGTCCGTGCATCCTTTGAAACACGGTGCCAGGCACATCTTCATCTCCGAATAAATGCAGCCGGGAAACGCCGGATCGGGATTGAGCTCATCCACGCAGCGCCGCATCTTGAAGAAGTCCAGGGAGTCGTTGCAGAACTTCTCTGCCGCCACCCGCGTCGCAAACGGCCCGAAATATTGCGCGTTGCTTTTGCGCCCGGAGATGCGTGTCGTCACTGTCGCACGCGGATACGGGTTGTCGAGAATCAGCTTGACCAGCGGAGCGAAGCGCAACCGCAGCCGCTCGCCGTAAGTCTTGGGAAACTCGCGTCGGATGGTCTTATAGACGACGAGCGACGCCTCAAAGTCAGAACCAGTGGCCACCCACTCGACCGCACGCACGCGACCGCGCAGATTGAGTTTGCGCCCCTGTCCCTCTGCAGCACCAAGCATCCGCTGCAGCCGTCGCCGCAAGTTCGCCGTCTTGCCGACGTAAGGCTCGCTGCCCTCATCGCCACGCAGTACAAACATGGCAGCACTCGCCGGAGTGTCGGCAAATAGCTCACTGTCGTGATCGGGCGAGAACTCCACGGGAAGATTTTAGTGGATAGTGAAGGGTGGATAGTGGATAGAGGATGCGCAGAATCCAACTATCCACTATCCACTTATCACTATCCACCCTCTTTCTTCCCCCTCACCTTAATCCTTGCCGGCGCCTCAATCGGCTGGAAGTGCGCTTTCTTCGAATGCAGACGGAAATCCGGCCCTTCCATCTCCACCTTCTTGCACATTTCGTGCAGCCGCGAACGCATGCGTTCTCCAATGCGATCACCCAGCGTATCGCGCCGCGCCGCGCGATCCGCTGCCGGGCGGCTTTGCGAATTGTCGTCCTCGCCCCGAGCCTGCTCCGGTTTATCAGGAAAATTTGTGGTGATAATGGTTGTCTTGTTGTTGTTATAGCGGCTGTTCAGAACGTAGTTCACCGTATCAAACACCCACTCCGTGCTGCGTATGGCACCCAGCTCGTCGAGCACCAGCACCTCGGCATCGAAGACCGGTCGAAGGATTGCCATTTCCGTAGCTTGTACCGACGCGTTATACGAATTCTGAATCGACTTCAGCAGCTCGCGATAATCGCAAAACAGGCACGGAACCCCCTTGTCGCGGATCAGTGCCTTCAAGATCCCCACCGCCAGATGCGTCTTGCCTACTCCCACCGATCCCAGGAACAGCAGGCCTGTCTTCTCCGTCGGATAATCCTCAACGAATCGTCCCGCGAACAGCTTTGCCTTAGCGAGGCTGTGCTGTTCCAGGTCGTCCTGGTCGCACTTGAATGTGCTCAGGTCGCAATGTTCGTAACGCGGAGGAATCTTCGCCGCCGTCAGCAGCCGCTCGCCACGGCTCTTCAGCCGGCATTCGCAGCGCACCACCTCGCGCTCTTTGCCGCGCTCAACGCTGCGCCATCCGCTATCGCCACAGATTGGGCACGGAGTTTCGACTTGAGTATTCACGCTATTTGTCCTGTGTCGCTTTGAAGTTCGACTCTACTGCCCGACCGTGGAAGGTGCAAGAGCGTCTCGCATCAAGGCTGCAGGTGAGGGTTTGCGACAGCGAGTAACCAGGTCCCGCGGTACCCCTAAAAGTTGTACGCGGCGCCATCACCCCTTCGCATCCAATTAAAATACTGTAACAATCCCCCCGCGCCGATATCATCACCGACATACTTTATGGATCGCTATCTTTGTATTCACTGTCACTTCTACCAGCCGCCTCGAGAAAATCCCTGGCTCGAATCCATCGAGCTTCAGGAATCCGCTTACCCCTACCATGACTGGAACGAGCGCATCACCGCCGAGTGTTACGCTCCCAACGCCGCATCCCGCATTCTGACCCCTGACGACCGCATCATTCGCATCGTCAACAACTATTCGCGGATCAGCTTCAACGTCGGTCCCACTCTGCTCTCCTGGATGGCCAACCACGCGCCTGACACCTATCAGGCCATCCTCGACGCCGACCGCGAAAGCCAGCTGCGCTTCTCCGGACACGGTTCAGCCATCGCGCAGGTCTACAACCACATGATCATGCCGCTGGCCAATCGCCGCGACAAGCAGTCCCAGGTCGTCTGGGGCATCCGCGATTTCGAGTACCGTTTCAATCGCGATCCCGAAGGCATGTGGCTGGCCGAGACCGCCGTCGACATCGAGACTCTCGAAGTGCTCGCCGCCAATGGAATCAAGTTCACGATCCTCGCTCCCTCGCAGGCGAAACAAGAGCGGAGTATTGGCACTGCACGGTTCAAGAATGTCGAGGGCGCCAAGATCGATCCCACCCGCCCTTACGTTTGCAATCTCCCTTCCGGCCGCAGCATCAACCTGCTTTTCTACGACGGCCCCATCTCTCGCGCCGTCGCGTTCGAAGGGCTGCTCTCCGACGGAGAACGTTTCGCCAACCGCCTCATCAGCGGCTTTGCTGAGAACCGCCGCTGGCCGCAACTCATGCACATCGCCACCGACGGAGAAACCTACGGCCATCATCATTTCAAGGGTGAGATGGCGCTCTCCTACGCGCTGCATCACATCGAGACAAAAAAGCTCGCCAAGCTCACCAATTACGGCGAATACCTCACCATCAACCCGCCGACTCACGAAGTAGAGATCGTCGAGAACACCGCCTGGAGCTGCTCCCACGGTGTGGGGCGCTGGAACACCGACTGCGGTTGCAACTCCGGCGGCAAGCCTGGATGGAACCAGTCATGGCGCGCTCCGTTACGCAAGGCGCTCGATCACCTGCGCGACAGCCTGCTCGAGCCCTACGAAACCAACGCGGCAGAGCTGCTGATCGACCCCTGGCTGGCGCGCGACGAATACGTCAACATCGTGCTCGATCGCGGCGACGCCAGCTTGAACAAGTTCCTCGCCACTCACGCCCGCCGCGCTCTCTCCGAGTCCGAGATCGTCACCGTCCTCTCCCTGCTCGAGATGCAACGCCACGCCATGCTCATGTACACCAGTTGCGGCTGGTTCTTCGATGAGTTATCAGGTATCGAGACCGTGCAGGTCATCATGTACGCCGGGCGCGCCTTGCAACTGGCGCAGCGCCTCTTTCCCGATCATCACGAGGAAAGCTTTCGCGACTTGTTGCAATCTGCTCAAAGCAACCTCGCCGAGTACGGCAACGGCGCCCAGGTCTTCGACCGCTGGGTGAAGCCCGCGCAGGTCGATCTCCAGGCCGTCACCGCGCACTACGCTATCGCTTCGATGTTTCAGCGCCCCGGCGATGGAGACCTCAGCGCCAGCTACGAGATCAAGCAAATCGACGACGTGCGCCTCGAGTCCGGACGGGCCCGCCTGGCCATCGGCACCGCCAGCGTTCGCTCCCGCGTCACGCGCACGCAGAAAGATGTCAGCTTCGGCGTGCTTCACTTTGGCGACCACAATCTTATGGCCGGAATCTGTCTGTATCCCGGCGAGACCGAATTCCGCGCCATCGTCCGCGATTTGCGCGAGCCCTTTCTTTCCGCCGATCTTCCCGCCGTGCTGCGGCTCCTGGATCACCATTTCGGCGGCGCTACCTACTCGCTGAAATCGCTCTTCCGCGACGAGCGCCAGAAGGTCGTCAGTAAGCTCCTCGGCTCGACTATGGCCGAAGCCGAGGCCGCTTACACGCAGATTTACGAGCACCACGCCCCGCTCATGGGCTTTCTCAGCGGCATGGGAGCCCCGCTCCCCAAGATGTTGCACCTCACCGCCGAGTTTGTCCTCAATACCGCGCTTCGCAAAGAATTCATGGCCGACGAAATCAACATCGAGCGCATCCAGACCCTGCTCGACGCCGCCGCTCGCGAAAAAATCCAATGGGACGAAGCCTGGCTCGGCTATGCCCTCACTCGGCGCTTCGGAAAAATGGCCGACGACCTCGCCGTCAAGCCGCAAGAAGACTCCCTTCGCCGGTTCAACCAGGCCGTCGATCTGGTGCGCTCGTTGCCCTTCGAGGTCGACCTCCGCCGCGTTCAGAACGTGTACTACCAACTCCTCCAGCACGTCTATCCAGTGGTCGCCAACGAGGGCGACGAAGCCTCGCAACTCTGGATCACCGAGTTCACCGCACTCGGCGAGAAACTCCGCGTCTGCGTCGATCAGAAATGAGCCTGGGCGCCCCACACAATCCCGGTTTTGCTTATGCGAGTCTGTTGACTTCCCTTAATCGCAAATCCGGGCGATCTATCTCTTCTTGTCATCCCGACCGAAGCCGCCGCTTCGGCGGTGGAGTGGAGGGCCCTGCATTTCGCTCGCACCCCCGAGCTCTGTCCAAATTCGGTAGTTTTTTCGGTTTTTCGGTTTCTCTTGACATGCGCCGTTTTTAGCAGCTAAATACTTCCGCCCCATTTAGCCACTTGTCGAGGAGCCTCCATGAACAAAGGCGATCTGATCGAGAAAATTGCAGCTTCCACGGGCATCACCAAAACCAGCGCGGCGGCCGCCATCGATACTCTCATTGACGCCGTCACCATGGCGCTCAAGAAGGGTGATCGCGTTACGCTCGTGGGCTTCGGAACCTTTTCCGTCTCCCACCGCAAGGCCCGCAACGGACGCAACCCGCGCACCGGAGGCGTCCTCAAGATCGCCGCCCGCAAAGTCGCCAAGTTCACTCCCGGCGTCGAACTGAAGAAGCACGTCAACAAAAAGTAAGTGCAGGCGTCTTGCGGATGTGTGACCATGGCCCGTCAATCCATGGTCGCTCTGTCTCGTCCGATTCCGACTAGTGTTCATTCGTGTAAATCCGTGGTTGCGTTTGTCTTTCTCTTCTCCGTGTCCTCCGCGCCTACGTGGTGAACGATTCTTCCGCCCCTTGCAACCGATTGCCTTCCCGCGTATCCAATGGTCTGCAGCGATACAAGCGATACATCCGCCGGTTGCTCCGATTGCCGCCATTCCGGTACAATCAAGGTTTGCAACCAGCGAGTTAGGGAGCATTATGAAGGCAGCCATCCATCCGGTTTACAACGAAACGCGCGTGCACTGCGCGTGCGGCAACGCATTTATGACCCGTTCGACCCATAAGGGCGACATCAGCGTGGAAATCTGCTCCGCTTGCCACCCGTTTTTCACTGGCAAGCAGAAGTTGATGGACACCGCCGGTCGTGTCGAGCGCTTCCGCCGCAAATACGCCAAGTCCGACGCTGGCAAGGCTGAAGCCGCCAAGGCAGCCGAGGCCGCCAAAACAACCGCGAAGTAGCTTGGTTTCTGTGGTTTACCCAAGCCCCCGCCATGGTGGGGGCTTTTTCTGGCTTGAGCGTAAATGGCACTCAATCAAAGTGCTTGACCTCCGGCCAAACCTCCTGCAAGTTCCACTTCAGTCCCCGACAGTGATAGATCGGTCGCCATTCATCGGGCCGCGACAGCGGGTATTTGGTATTGCCGATGACCGAGTAACTGGCGCACTTCGTCTGCATGTTCTCTTCGTGCCCCTCGCCCAACACGATCAGGCTCTCGCCCGTGTACTGGCGCGGTCCCCATATCCAATAGCTTTGGTGGTTTCCAATCGACTTCGGCAACCCGTACCGAGGCCCGAAGAAGTCGATCGCCGCGGCATCCCCGTAGTTGTTCCCGAAGACCACGGTCTTGCTTTGTTCCTCCGGTGAAAGCGTGTGGTAGTATGCCGCCACTGTTTGCGCCATCTCCTCCCATCCAAACATGTCGGCGTAGAGCTGCGGCAACACCCCTTGCGGCTGGTTCTCGAACTTCTGCTGTTCAACACCCATCTTGCGCTCGTAGCTCAGAAATGCCGGCACGCTCAGTACAGGCAAGATCGTCGGAACGTACACGCCGCTGACGGCAACAATTCCGACCGCGAGGGCCGGTTTCACCCATCGCCAAGGCTTGCCCTCGGTCGCGCTCGCGAGCCACACCGCCCCCGCAGCAAACATCACCGGATACACCGGCGCGACGTAATACATCTTTCCGCGTAGCGCAATCATCTCCGCCAGGAAGACCACAAATGCCCATCCGAGGGCGCTAAACCTGCGTCCTTGCTTCGATAGAAAGAAAACCAGTGCAAAGACGACGAGCAGCGCAGCGAGATAGCCGAGCATTTCAGCTTGGGCCTTCAGATACAGCAGCGGCGGCAGTGAGACGTCGCGGCCACTCTGCCGCACATTGCGCATCAACTCGAGAAATGGAAACTGATGCTGGAGTTGCCAGAAGAAATTGGGTAGCGCGATGCCTGCGGCGACCACCTGCCCAATCCAAAACCAAATATGTCGCAGGCTTTGGCGCAGCGAACTCGCCACAATCCCGATCAGCAGGCCCGAGAGCCAGAACACAATGCCGTACTTGTTGAGTATCGTAATTCCGGCCAGCGCGCCGACGGCAAGCCAGAGACGTTCGTCGCCGCTCTTGGCGATGCGCACCACGAAGTAGGCGATTGCCGTCCAGAGCAGCGGGTCGAAGGCGTTCATGGTGAACAGATGGGAAAGAGCCAGCGAGACGGGCGCCATTAATGTCGCCAGTGCCGCCAGGAACATCGCCCAACGGCGGCCTCCTAGCTCCTGCGCCAGCAGACCGGCCAGCACGATCGTCGCCGCGCCAGCGACCGCAGGCAGCAATCGAAGCGCCCACAGCGACGTGCCAATGGTGTGTTGCAGCGACCACCCAATCCAGGCGATCAGCGGCGGCTGATCGACATACCCCCAGGCTGGATGCTCCCCGCACGCCAGGTAGTAAAGCTCGTCGCGAAAGTATCCATAATTTGGCCCCGCCACAAAGTAGAGAGCGATTCGCACCACAGCGACATACAGGACAATCGCGGTTCCAGACGCGAAAAAGTTCGGTTTGCGATTTTCTCTCGAGTTACCTTCCACGGCCGCATCTCCAAGCTTATGAGCAACTACGGATTCTACAGGCGCACTTTCGCGGAAACGCGTCAATGTCTGAACCCGCTGGCGACCTTTGTCTTTTGCCCAAGTCTCCTCAGTGGTGAATTAGAATCAATACGTGCCCAAGTTTTTCGACAATCCGGCCCAGCGCACCGCCCCTCCCGGCGCACGCGTTCCCGCGTCGGTAACGCTCGGCACCGTCGAAATCCGTCCCGCCACGGTCCTCGCGCCCATGGCCGGCATCACCGACACCGTTTTCCGCCGCTTCATCCGCAACCTCAGCGGCTGCGGCCTCATGATGACCGAGTTCACCTCGGCCGACGGCATCATCCGCCACAAAGACAAGAAGGCCAAGCGCTACCTCACCTTTTACGGCGATGAGCATCCTATCTCCGCGCAACTCTTTGGCAGCGACCCCGCCACATTGTCGGAAGCCGCCGAGATCGTCGAAGACCTTGGCTTCGATCTCGTCGATCTCAACCTCGGATGCCCCGCGCGCAAGGTCGTAACCTGCAATGGAGGCTCCGGCCTGCTACGCAACCTGCCGCTCATCCAGAACATCTTCGAGTCGGTCCGCGCCGCCGTGAAGATTCCCTTCACTGTAAAATTCCGTGCCGGCTGGAGCGCCAAGGAAGTCGTCCACGTGCAGCTTGCGAAGATGGCGCAAGAATGCGGACTCGCCGCCGTCGCCCTCCACGCCCGCACTCGCGAGCAGGGATATAGTGGCCAAGCGCGTTGGGAGTGGATTGCCGCCCTCAAGGACGCAGTAAGAATTCCCGTCATCGGCAACGGCGACATCCGTTCCCCCGAGGACGCCGCCGCCATGGTCGCCGAAACCGGATGCGACGCCGTCATGATCGGCCGCACCGCCGCCTCCAACCCCTGGATCTTCCGCCAGATCGAGCAGTACACCGCGACCGGCCGTTACGACACACCGACCGATGCCGACCGTTACGCCATGATCCGCACCTACTTCGCCATGTTGCACGACGAGCAGGTACAAGGCGCGGCCGGCAAGATGAAGCAGTTCGCCGCCTGGTTCACCCACGGCGTCGCGCACGGAGCGAACCTCCGAAAGGCAGTTTACGAGTCCCACAATGAGGTAGACATCCTCGCCGCCGTTGACCGCTTCTTCGAGCAGCAACTCTCTTCTGGTGTCACGCTGAGCGAAGCGACCGCTCCGCAAATGGAGCCTGCGCCCCCGCAGCCTCAGCCCGCCCAGCCTTTAGCAGTGTCATCCTGAACAATTGTTCTGAGTTGTAATCCTGGGCGGAGCGACCGCAGGGAGCGAAGTCAAAGGACCCCTTTCGCCGCGAGAATCTTGATTACGCTGGCATCCCGCGCGCAGGGAGCATCCATTCTTTCGAGTTCTCGGTGTCCTCCGTAGTGAACCTTACGCCCGCTCGAACGCATGCTTCGCGTGCAACTCATCCACTGCCCGCTCTTTCGCAGCGTGGAACTCCGCCGCCCGGCTCACCAATGCCTCCGTAGCCCTCGCGTACTCTCCGGACACTTCCGCCATCCCCCGCTCCGCCAGTTGCTTTGCGGCCGCCAGCAGTTTTTCCTGCATGTGCTCGTCGGCGGCATCGAGATACATCGCATCGCACGGATCCGCGATCAGCACTGACTGTCGCTCCAATCCTCCCGCCCAGAAAATCTTGCGCTCCACGAACCCATCGATCTCCGCCTGCCCCACGTGCCAGAACGTGAACTGATTGCGGCGCAGGCTGTAGCAGCGGCTCGACACCGGAACCGGCTGCCGCTTGCCCGACTTCAACAACTCCAGTTGCTTATCGTCGAGCGCCTTGCGCGCCGTGTTGGTAGCCACCCGAAACGCCAGCTCGTCCTCGCGCGACGGCAGCACTTCGTTGATGCTCTGCGATAGGTTCAGCGCGAGGTCGGCATGCAGAGGACCTCCATCGGCCAGCTGCAGCCTGCCATGCAGCACGTGCCAGTCGCTGCCTCCTGCCGAAGGATGGAACGGCCATTGCAATTCGATCTGCACAGGCAATCCGCGCAGCGTCACTCCCTGATAGCTCTTGTTTGTAGTTTTCATAAGAGGTTTTTTGACCCAGCCCTCCGCGCGCAGACAGCTTTGCTGCGTGCTCGCAGGGGCATTACTCCATATCGATAGTTCTTATGGTATCTAGCATATCGCGGGTCTGGGACTCATGGGCACAAGGACCTTCGGCGCGACGGCGCTCCAGGTCCCAGTCAGCTCAGGCCGCTTCGAAATAGCGCATCTGGTTGAGATCGGCAATCATCCCGGGCTGTTTCGTTGGGCGCCAGCCCAGCCGTTCCTGCGTTAGCGTGCTTGACGCCGGGACGTCGATCCCCACGAAGAACCCGAGGAAGCCAAAATGCTGGGCCGCCTCCTCCGGGGTTTTGGAGACAACCGGCACGTGCAGACCCCGCCCAATCGCCACAGCGATCTCCCGCAGCGCCACGCCCTCTTCCGCGATCGCGTGATACCGGGCACCCGCAACACCCTTCTCCAGCGCCAGCCTATAAAGATGCGCAGCATCGAGCACGTGTACCGCGGGCCAGCGGTTGCGCCCCTCGCCGACATATGCAGACACGCCTTTCTCGCGAGCCAGAGCGACCATGTAGGTCACCAGTCCTTGCTTGACTGTGTCATGCACCTGCGGAAGGCGTATCACCGACGCTCGCACGCCACTCGCAGCCACCGCAACTGCTGTCTCTTCCGAAACTCGGGGAAATGCGGGATTGGAAGGAGGCACGTCGTCCTCGGTCGCGACTCGTCCCGGCGCAACCAGTGCTGCCCCGGCGGTGACGACCAAAGGGCGGTCAGAGCCGGCGAGCACCGCGCCGAGGACCTCGATGGCTCGCCTGTCTGCCTCGCAGTTCGCCGCTAATTTTGAGAAGTCGTGGTTAAAGGCCGCGTGGATCACGCCATCCGACAGGGCCGCTCCACTGCGCAAGCTTTCCAGGTCTTCGAGGTCACCTCGCTGTACCTGTGCGCCGGCATCGATGAGAGACTTGGCGCCCGCATCGCTGCGCGCCATGCCCAGCACCTGGTGCCCTGAGGTGAGTAATTCCCGAACTACTGCCGTACCTATGAAGCCTGTCGCTCCTGTTAAGAAAACACGCATTTCATTCTCCTTTGTGCTGCTCAAATAGCTGCTGTCAGTTAGCAGTAAGTTTGGTCTTGGATCCCGCGATTGCGTCAAGTTGTTCGACCATCGCATCAGGCAGCTTAAGTTCAGCCGCCGCAAGATTCTCGCGCAGGTGTCCTACCGAAGATGTGCCCGGGATCAACAGGATGTTCGGCGAACGTTGCAAAAGCCACGCCAGAGCAACTTGCATCGGAGTAGCGTCCAGTGATGCCGCCGCCCCGTCCAACACCGACGACTGCAAAGGCGTGAAGCCTCCTAAAGGGAAGAACGGCACATACGCGATTCCGCGCCCGGCGAGGTCATCGATCAAATCATCGTCGTTCCGGTTGGCTACGTTGTAGAAGTTTTGCACGCAGACGATCTCGGTAATCGCCTGGCCCTCCGCCAACTGTTCGGGAGTGACATTACTGAGACCGACATGACGAATCAGTCCCTGACTCTTGAGTTCCGCCAGCACCGTCACCGGCTCTTTGATGGATCCTGCAGATGGCTCGGTGAATCCCCCTACCCGCAGATTGACCACTTCCAGTCTTTCCAGGCCTAGATTGCGCAAATTGTCGTGCACGGCGTCGATCAACTCCTGGCGCGAAAGAGCCGGCAGCCAAGACTTGTCTTTTTCCCGGCGTGCGCCCACTTTGGTTACGATCACCAGACCATCGGCGTAAGGATGAAGCCCCCGCTTGATAATCTGATTGGTCACATGCGGGCCGTAATAGTCGCTGGTGTCGATGTGGTTCAAGCCCGACGCGACAGCCTCTCGCAGGACCGCAATGGCAGCATCAACATCACGCGGCGGTCCGAACACTCCGGGACCGGCGAGTTGCATCGCGCCGTATCCCATACGTTTCACGCTCGTCGAGGTTCCAGCGAGCGTGAAGTTTCCACCAAGATCCATCGGTTTGGTCATACTCTCTCCTCGTATCGGTTGCAGCTTTCACCCGGATTTGCTTTACTTAGGTGATTAGATGAAGGATTCTTCAGGTTAGGACTTCGCATTTGCCGCATTCTTCAACAGCCGTCTTAGAGCCGCGTAAATCGCCTATTCAAGCCCGTTCTACAGCCAGCGTGGACGCCATTCTCAAGGCCACTGTTCAGGTTTTGCTTCGGGTCGGAAAGGAGCGATTGACCACCACCCGGGTGGCTGAGCGGGCCGGTGTCTCCGTCGGGACCTTATATCAATACTTCCCCAACAAAAGGGCACTCCTGCAGGCCGCTCTGAAACGGCACCTCGAAGAAGTCACGGAAGTTGTCGAACTCGCTTGTGCGGAGCAGGAAGGAAAGACACTCCGCGAGATGGCGACCGCTGTCGTCACGGCATTCCTTGACGCCAAGATGAAGGCCGTTAAGACAAGTGCCGCTCTATACTCCGTAAGCTCCGACGTCGACGGAGCGAGGATTGTGCGGCAGATAGTAATCCGGCATAACAAGGCGCTCGTTCGAATGTTGGCGACCTCCTCGGAGCCGCTCGCGACCGATCCGCGACTGGTTGCTTCCATGCTCCAGGGGACAATGGCCGGTGTCATGCGGACGTTGCTGGAATCGAGCGCTCCCGAGAAGCAGTTCGACGCCTTGCGTGAGGAACTGATCTTTGTGGCGTGCGCCTACCTGGACGCTTGCTCCGCTCGCGCTTCGCTTCACTCCATCTCCGCCGCGAAGTAGTCGGCCATATCGCCCGCGTTTGCCCCTGCGTTCGCAACCTGCTCGCAAAATGATACGATTCCCGCGTGGGCGATTCGACTTGGGTTGCAGGTTCTACCTCGGCCGTCCCAGCCGCGACGGTTGCTGCGCGGCACTCTGCCCTCGTCCGCATCACTCACTGGATCACCGCCCTGTGCTTTCTTGCCCTGCTTGTCACCGGCCTTGAAATTGTGGTCTCTCACCCTCGCTTCTATTGGGGCGAAACCGGCAACGTGCTGACTCACCCGTTGTTCCAACTGCCGATCCCTTCCTCAAGATCGTTAGTCCAGAGTGGCTACGGCTACGTGATGCCGGACCAGAACGGCTGGAGCCGGTATCTTCACTTTCAAGCTGCCTGGGTGCTGGTCTTAACCGGCGTACTGTATGTGGTCTGGGGTTTGTTGAACGGGCATTTCCGCAAAAGCATGTTTCCAGTTCCTGCCGATCGCTCGTGGCGCGCGTTCTCCACCGCAATCGCCAGCCACTTGCGCTTCCAGCGGCCGAGCGAGTCGGAAGCTTGGTCGTACAACATGCTTCAGCGGCTCACCTACCTGTTCGTCATATTCGTTCTGTTTCCGTTCGTCATCTGGACGGGCCTGGCCATGTCCCCCGCCTTTGTCTCGGCGTTTCCGGCGGCCGTCAATATATTGGGAGGCCAGCAATCCGCGCGCACGCTGCACCTCTTCGTCACACTGGCTCTGGTGGCTTTCCTGCTGGTCCACGTCGTGATGGTTTGTTTTGCCGGATTCAGGAGCCGCATGCGAGCCATGATCACAGGCCGCGTGCGGTAGAACTACGGAGCACACATGAGCAATTTCTCGCGCCGTAAGCTGATCACGACCGGACTCGCCGCCGCGGCAGGCGTAGTGGGATTGGGCGCGGCCGAGCGGATCGCGCAAAAGTATGGACTGATCCCGCCCGATCACGGCGGAATCTATGGTGTTGGGGAAACTTTGACCTACGCTTCCCAACGACTTCTGACTCGGCACTCATTGGCGCGTGAGTTCTCTCCGAGCCAGATTTCGCACCCTCCGCTCGCCAACGAAATGCCGCCTCTGAATGACGCGTACAAGCGCCTTCAGGCCGGAGGCTTCGCGGACTGGCGCCTAGCGATCGACGGCATGGTCGCCCGGCCTGCTTCGTTTTCGCTCGATCAGCTGAAGAGTTACCCGTCTCACATGCAGATCACCATGCTGCAGTGTGAAGAGGGCTGGTCGTATATCGCCGAGTGGAATGGCGTGCCTCTCTCGCACGTCCTCAATCTCGTGGGCACCCTTCCGCAAGCCCGTTACGTTGTCTACTATTCGATCGATCCCGACTGGTGGGAAAGCATCGACATGGCCGACGCACTTCATCCGCAGACTCTTCTTGCCTACGGAATGAATGGCGGTGAACTTCCCGTGGGCAACGGCGGTCCGCTGCGCCTGCGGCTCCCCCGTCAGCTCGGCTACAAGAGCGTGAAGTTCATTACCCACATCACAGTCACCGACAGTCTGAAAGGGTTCGGCAAGGGCCTGGGTTCCGCTTCTCCAGAAGGAGGCTATGCCTGGTACGCCGGTATCTGACTGGCGCGCTTGGTCTCAGCGCAAGACTTTACCTAGCCAGCCTGTCTCGGCGCCGCTTCGGTTTCGGCCGGCACATCCACAACAGTGGCATCGTCCGCCTTGGCGCCGCTGCCGGGTTCCTCTCTCATTGAGTCCTTAAAGCTCCGGATACCATCGCCCAGGCCTTTGCCGAGTTCCGGCAACTTTTTCGGTCCGAATACCATCAAGGCAATAAACAGAATTACCAACAAGTGCATCGGCTGAAACAAACCTTCAAACATAACGACCTCCTTTAAGCAAGTCCCACTGCCCTACAGGACAGGATCACGTGACAGTCACCGCTAAATCCGAACGACCTTTGCTATCCATGATCCTGCCCCACTGTGCAAATGAGTTTACTGTCACGACTCTCGCTATCGACGTACGGCCTCATCGGCCGCAATTGCCAGCTCACTGAGTAGGCTGAAAAACTGCTTCGACTGTCCGGTGAAGAGTCCATCGGCCGTCAGTCCAGCCACTGCCGTCATGGCGCCGCCAAACGCGTCTGTGATAGGACGAATCACGGCGCACTTAGGCAACTTCGGACTAATAAATTCGCACGGCACCGGAAAGATCAGATTGGTCTGGAACAGCGGCCCCAACTGGTTGAAGTCGGGGAACGTCAATCCATCGTCGGTCACCGGCGTCTGCGAATTTTCAAACGAGAATGGAGGCCCTTGTACCGCATTGCCGGCAAAATCCACCCATTCCAGGAAGTGCGCAATCTCGTCGCCGCCGATTCCCAGCGTGATCCTCAGAACTTCCGGGCTGGTCACCTTCTGGCTCATGGCCGCATACAAGCTCGAACCACCCTGCTCGATCATCCCGAAGTGAAATGCCGCGGTATCGGCGATCGCCTGAATGTGGTTTGGATCATTAAAGTCGCTGTTGTTCCTGGGAATCGCCGTACGATTGCTGATCTTGATGGCTTGCGGATACTTCGCGCCGAAGTCGGGATTCGTCGTGCTGCGATAGCGAATGTACCAACTCGTATCGACATTCAGGTGCATCAGATTGGTGAGTCGCCCGATGCTGGAAGCGCCCGTCGCCTTGCTGCCCTGGAGTGTGCGAAAAGGATCCAGATCGACTGGCTCCGCGCCCTTCGATACCAGGTACCCGTTCAGAAAATCGGCATGGCTTATTTCGTCCAGCGTATTGCTGCTGATGTACTGCGAGCCGTCACCATCGAGATATTGCAAAGCTTGCTGATAGTTGTTCTGGGTTCCGTCGGTCACGCCGCCCAGTTCGGCATATTGCACCCAGAGGTCGCTTTCAATCAGTTCGGCCGCAGCCAGGAACTGCAAAATTGCGATGTCTCCCTTGGTCAGACTGCCGCCCGAGCTGGCCACCTGGCCGAAGGCGGACAATCCGTGGCTCAGCAGCGCAGCCCCTGCGGCCGCGGTACCAGCCGCCATGGCACTTTTCTTTAAGAACGATCGGCGATTTACCTGCCGGTTCATCATCTCTTCCGGGTTGTTCATAACTACTCCTCTTTGCGTCCGTGATCCTGGTTGGATGGACTGTGCTGCTCAGAGTAGTAGCGGCCCCAAAGAGACTTGTCATGGCAATGTCGAACAAATGTGATCTATTTGTGACTTCACAAGCGCGAACATAATAGAGACAAACTCGGGCGAGGGCCTGGCTCGCGGGATTCCGATCCGTATAAATCCGTGATTGCTTTCTTCCTCCGTACTGAATCCCTAGCTCACGTGCGTCCAGTCCAGAACGACCTTCCCCGTCTGCCCGGAAATCATCGCGTCGAATCCCTTTTGAAAATCTTGATAGCTGAAACGGTGCGTAATCACCGGAGAAATATCGACTCCCGACTCGATCATGATGCTCATCTTGTACCAGGTCTCATACATCTCCCGGCCGTAGATTCCTTTGATCGTCAGCATATTAAAGATCACCGCTCGCCAATCGATCGTCATCGCCTTCGCTGGAATTCCCAGCATGGCGATCTTTGCTCCGTGACTCATATTCGCAACCATGTCCTGCAGCGCCAGGGGATTTCCCGACATCTCCAGTCCGACATCAAATCCTTCCCGCATATCGAGTTGCTTCTGTACCTCCGCCAGCGGAGTCTCCTGGGTGTTCACCGCCAGCGTCGCCCCCATTTTGCGCGCCAATTCCAGGCGGAAAGGATTTACATCTGTGATAACGATATGGCGTGCGCCCGCATGCCGCACCACTGGAATGGCCATGATCCCGATTGGCCCTGCGCCGGTAATCAACACATCTTCGCCGAGCACCGGAAACGACAGCGCGGTATGCACCGCATTCCCAAACGGATCGAAGATCGCCGCGACTTCCTGATTGATGCCGGGCTCATGCCGCCAGATATTGCTCATCGGCAGTACGATCAATTCCGCGAATGCCCCCGGTCGATTGACCCCTACGCCTGAAGTGAACGCGCACAGATGACGTCTCCCTGCCAGGCAATTGCGGCAGCGTCCACAGGTGACATGCCCTTCTCCGCTCACGATGTCGCCGGGATAGAAGTCGTTTACGTTCGACCCAACCTCGACAATCTCCCCGACAAACTCATGCCCGATCGCCATCGGCACTGGAATCGTCTTCTGTGCCCACTCGTCCCACTGATAGATATGAACGTCCGTCCCGCAGATCCCGGTATACCGCACGCGGATCAGCACATCATTGATCCCCACCGTAGGTTCTGCGATATCGTCCAACCACAACCCGCGTTCCGCGCGGCTCTTAACCAAAGCTTTCATGATTGCCTCAACCGTGAATATTTGTCCTGCTATGCAACATGCGATCCTACCAGTGAAGCCGGGTTCCGTTGAAGTCCACGCGTACAATCTCTGCTTTCGAGTCTCCAAACCTATCTTCCCCTGTATGCTACTGTGACGTTCCAAACCACAGGGAGGCAGCTTGTCCGAACCAGCGTCCAACTCCAGCATTCAGGCAGCGATGTCTGTTCTTTCTCACGTGTATTTCGCTCCGATCCTGGGCACTCTGATCCGGGCGGGTGTGCCGGACCTTCTCGACGGCGAAGCGGTCCACTCGGCAGAACTGGCGAAACAAGCGGGCCTTCATCCCCTTTCCACGACCAGGGCGTTGCGGGCGCTGACTGCATTCGGAGTGTTTCGCGAGGTCTCGCCGTCTAGATTCGCGAACAGCGAAACCTCGAGCTTATTTCGCGATGCGCCCGGCGGACTCCGTAACTACGCGCTGTTTGCGACTTCGGAGCAGTTCTTGAAATCGGCCGTGGCGCTCGGCCACAGCCTCGAGACCGGACAGGCGGCGCACGACCATGCCATGGGACAGAAGGTATGGGAGTATTTTCGCGACCACCCGGAAGATAACTCTGCCTTTAATCGCGGACTGGCCGAGATTCGCCAGGACCAGCAGGCCGCGATTGCTGCTGCCTACGACTGGACGGGAGTGACGTCGGTCGTGGACGTAGGTGCGGGAGCGGGTGCACTGCTGGCTTACATCGTTGCCGAGAATCCCGGCGTGCGAGGAATTCTCTTCGATCGGCCCGATGTTCTGCCCGACGCGGACCACTTGCTTTCAGGACGAGGAGTGCGCGAACGCTGTGAGTTGGTCGGCGGAAGCTTCTTCGAATCGATCCCAGTCAAGGCAGACGTGTGGATCCTCAGCCAGGTTCTGCACGACTGGCCCGATGCGGAGTGCCGCGCGATCCTGGCGCGATGCCGGGAACAGTTGAGATCCACGGATCGGCTGCTGGTGGTCGAGATGGTTCCGGTGCCCGGCCAGCCCGACATTGGGATCGCCCTCCTGGATATCGCGATGATGAAGTTCGGTGGCGAGGCGCGGCAACGGACCGAGGAAGAGTACAACGAATTATTTGCCGCGACCGGCTTCAGTCCAGCGCGCGTGGTGGGAACCGGCACAGCTTTCAGTATTTTGGAGGCCTCTCCGGCTTAGGCATGACGGGAGCACCTCCGCGCAATCCGCAGTTGCCTTTTTGTTCCCTGATTCCGATCCGTGTTCTCCGTGTTAATCCGCGGCTGCCTTTGTATTTCTTCCCGATTTTTCTCCCCGTCTCTTTGGTGGGTTGTGCTTTCGTCTCCGCATGGTGGGGGTACAACGAAGCGGCATGCTATCGTTCAATGCCATGTCCCTGAATGGTGATCCCCAAATTCTGGGCCTGCTCTACATTCCCATGCTGTTCGGCGTGCGGAAACTCGTGATGCTGGTGCTGCGCCGCCAGATGGGCAAAGTATCGGGCGCCGTACCCACGAACGCCGACGCCGAGGCGGACGCAATCAGCACAGCGCCGGCGCGCACCAAGGTGCAGTTTCAGCGTTTCGAAGAGTCGGCCCGTGGTTGCGTTTGTCTTTTTCTTCTCCGTGTCCTCCGCGCGTCCGTGGTGAATCTTGCTTTCGTCTGACGCCCCTCGCATACAATCTCCCTAAGATCAACCATGCTCACAGCAATCGGACATGTCGAAGCAATCTTCCGCTATCCCGTGAAGTCCATGGCTGGAGAACCACTCGCCCTCGCCAACTTGGGCTGGCATGGCCTCGACGGTGACCGGCGTCTGGCATTCCGCCGCATCGACAACCACAGTGACTTCCCCTGGCTGTCCGCCAGCAAACTTCCCGACCTCGTTCTTTTTACTCCGCAGCGCGACGAAGACGCCGCTGAAGGAGACCTTCCCACGCATATTCGCACTCCGACCAGCGAAGTAATGCCAGTCTTCGGCGACGACCTGGCCGCCGAGGTCAGCCGCCGTTACGGCGCTCCGTTGCAGATGATGCAGATGAAACACGGCATCTTCGATGACGCTTGCATCTCCGTCATCGCCTCCGACACTGTGCACGAAATCTCACGCCTCGCAGGCCGCACCCCCGACGTGCGACGATTCCGCCCCAATGTTCTCGTTCGCTTGTTGCGATCCGCCCCCTTTCAGGAGGACGAGTGGTTGGGCAACACGCTTTCCTTCGGCGAAGGCGCCGCCGCCCCCGCCATCGCCGTCACGCAGCGCGACGTCCGCTGCTCGATGGTGAGCCTTGATCCCGACACCGCGAGGTCGGCACCCGAAGTGCTGAAAGCGGTCGTTCGCGCCAACCAGAACAACGCGGGAATCTACGGCACGGTCACTCGCACCGGTCGGCTCTCAGTCGGACAAACCATCTTCCTCCGCGCCGCGACCGACTCTACATGATTCCGTACTCGTTATTAAGGTGCGTACTTGGTAAAGACAAAGTCCCGAGCTTTGACGGGCTCGTGGCAAGGGAAGCAGGCTTTGAGAACCGCCGCCGTAGCCGCAGGGTCAGGTTTGCCGTCTTTGAACTGCGCGAATCCCCAACCACCCGTCGCGGCGTATTTCTTTGAGTCCTTCACCATAAACTGAACGTTTGTGGGAGACCCGGCCACGAAAGATTGCTCACGGCCAAAGACTTTGTTGTTTTCCTCCGACGGAACGTAACTCCAGGCCAGCCGCGCAATGATTGTGCCGTCCGGAAACGGCAGCGTCCCGTCCCGATAGGCCTTGATCGCTACGTCATTGCCCAGAACCGCGCGAAGATCATTGAGGGTGCCAGCCTCGTGCGCCACCGAGATCAACTTCCAGTCGCGGTATCCGGGTGCCATTTTGATTCCGAACACTGGAGACCCCTCTTCATCGGCTTGTCCAGATGCGTGGACTGTGAAGGCGACAACGCCGGCCGCCATAGCAACGGCAACCAGCAAGAAAGCGATCCGTTTCATCGGTTCCTCCTTCTGAATTCTTGAGGACTAATCTTCGCTGGCACAGTTCGCCTTCGAAGCGCTCTGCGTCAGCCAAATGTGACTGAAAGGGCCCGACTGCTTGCTGGCCTTAACTTAGCCCGCGACGAGTTGCTGCCCGCCGTCGATGTCATAGGTCGCACCCGTGAGGGCCGTGTTGGTCATGATGTGTACGGCCAGCGCCGCGACGTCGGCCGGTCCGACCACGCGCCGGATGGGAAGCGTGGCGCGTAGCTGATTGCGACGGTTTTCGAGCTGATCGCCGAGGAGTGTTGCCGACAACGGCGTGTCGACGAAGCCTGCGGCGATGAGGTTGACTCGGACGGGCGCGAGCTCGAGCGCCAGGTTCCTCGTCATCGCAGGACCCGCAGCCGTAAGGGCAGAGATCAACGCCATTCCCGGCGCAGTATGGCGGCCGCCAGTGCCGCCCATGAAGAGCAGCGTTCCTCCCGCGCGAACCTTGCTCGCGGCGTTGCGGGCAACCTGGAGCGGCAGCAGGATGTGGGCTTCCAGGTCGCGGCGTGCCCTTTCGAAGTCGAAATCCGCCAGCGGCGCATAATACGGACCGGGACCCGTGACCAACACGTGGTCGATCGGCTTGGGCAGCTCGTCGAAGAATCTCGCGAGCCGTTCGAAGTCGGTCGCATCGAAGGCCGCGGTGCTCAGCGCCCCGAGTTCGAGACCGACCCGCTGCAGGCGATCCGGGTCGCGCGCGATGAGGATAACGTCGGCTCCCTCGGTGCGGGCGAGCCGGGCTGTCTCGAGCCCGATGCCGGCGCTTCCCCCGATCACAACGACCGTTTGCCCGAGCAGTTCTGGTTCGCGCCGGATAGGAGAGGTTGTGGTTGCGGTGCTCATGATGTCTCCGATCAGCAGCCTGAAATTACTGTCACCTTAACAGGCCGCTGAAAAACTCGTTTCTGCATAGCTTTGTATCAGGGCACGACTTCAGTCGTGCCGATAAGCGCTTTGTTTTTGATGTTCCGAGCGGGCTTCAGTCCGCGAGGCGCGCCCTTTGCACACTCTTTCAGCCGCCTCGTAGTCGCTTATTTCGGCGGCTCCGTTCCAGCCTGTTCTGCGACCATGAATGCGGCGTACCAGTCGGGCCAGTTCTCATCTCTCTTGCCGGTGCGCTTCTCATGCTCACCGTGGGCGGCCTCCGCACGCCGAAACGCGCTCGCCAGGTCGCTTGTCGAGGCGAATGAAGTTGCGGTGGAGTCGATGCGTCCGGGAAGTCGGGTTGTGATCTCCTGCAGCAGCCAGCCGTTGCCGTCGGGATCGCTGAACGTGGCAAACGAGCTGTAGCTGGCGTGCTCGAGTGCGGGCCCACCGACGCGACCGCTCGTGTCCTCGGACTGGAACTGAGCGCCCGGCGCTCCGGCATGGAACACCTCGCTGATCCCGACGCCGCGGCCTAGCAACTCTTTGCGCGCCGCTTCGATGTCGGAGACGATCAGGTACAAGCCGCGGGCCGAGCCCGCCGCCGCGGACGTAATCTTGGTGCCGAATTGCACCGAGCACTCCGAACCACGCGATGTGAACTGCACCACCCGGAAGCCGTTCTCGAAGGCGTAATCGGCGTCGAGCCTCCACCCGAGCCTGCCGTAGAACTCCTTCGCGCGGTCAACATCCGCCACAGGAATGACTACGACCTCGAGCTTCATGTCGCCGCTCGCAGCTCTAGCATCATTGCCACGGATTTCCTCCTTCACATTTGCCATGTTCTTCCTTCCAATGTGTCCCCCGAATCGAAATTCAGATTTGTTGGATGTATTGGATGCAAGCCTTCACCACTTGCGACCGTAAGAATTTGTCGTAATCCGCGGCTGCCTTTCGCTTTTTGCCTATTTCTTCTCCGTGTCCTGCGCGCCTCCGCGGTAAATCCTGTCATCGCATCACGAGTTTCGCAATCATTCAACTCGCAACGTTGAATCCCGCCACTGCGATATGCTGGCGTCGATGGACTCCGATCGCATCGCCGCCCTCCTCGAGCCTTTTCTGGGCGGCGAGCCTGTGTCGCCGCGTATGCTCGCCCAACTCCAGGCCTACCTCGATCTTCTGCTGCACTGGAACGCCCGCGTCAATCTCACCGCGGTCCGCGACCCCGAACAGATCGTCACCCGCCACTTCGGCGAGTCTTTGTTCGCCGCCCGCGTCCTGCGTGACAACGGAGCCTTCGCCACAGGCCTTTCAGTTTCGCTCGCCGACGTAGGCTCCGGCGCTGGCTTCCCCGGAATTCCCATCAAGCTCTTCGCCCCCGACATCCACTTGACACTGATCGAGTCGCAAAACAAAAAGGCGACCTTTCTCAAGGAAGCCATTCGAACCTTGGAGTTACAGAACGCCGAAGTCTACCCGGGCCGCGCCGAGCATTGGGGCAAAACCGCGCAGATTGTCACGATGCGTGCGGTCGATCACTTTGACGCGATTCTTGCCGTCGCAGCCAGCCTCGTGACCGGCGGTGGGCGTCTCTGCCTGCTAGCCGGTTCCAAGGCATCGCATCAACTGGCTACGGGCCATTGCAGAATGAATGTAAAAGTGGAACAACTTGTACCTGAATCGGCTAAAAAATACGTTTATGTGGTAACGTTGTCGCAAAATTAGCAGCATTCAACAAATATAGTGGAGAACAATCACAAATAGGCCCATGTTCCTCGGGTGCAGTTGCTTCGCTCACGGCTAACCGTTCCAAAATTGACCTAAGGTCATTGTTCCACGTAGAACAATTTTAGCCGCGCATCACAATTGTTCCACGTGGAACATTCTCCCGTCGGCCAGACAAAAATTGTTCCACCTAGAACAATTTCGGCAATAGTCACAGGCAATAAGCCATCCTACTTACCGCCGAATCAGCGGCTTCCATCCGCCTATTCAAAAATTGCACAGTTTTTCCTCCGGAAACTTCACGCCCTGCGTTGCCCTCTTCTCGTCCGCAGGTCTACTCTTTCCCCGAGGACTCCCTTCATCGTGGGACGTGTCATCGCCGTTACCAATCAGAAAGGCGGAGTGGGCAAAACCACCACTGCCATCAATCTCGCAGCTTCGCTCGCTTCGCTGGGGGCAAAGACGCTGCTAGTCGATTGCGATCCCCAGTCCAACGCCTCCAGCGGAGTCGGATTCGCCCGCGATCCCGCGCGTCTGAATACCTACCAGGTCATTATGGGAGAAGTTACCGCCTCGGACGCCAGCGCCGGTACGGAAGTCGAAAACCTGAGCGCGATTCCGGCCCACAAGAACCTGATCGGCGCCAATATCGAGTTGGTGCCCCTCGAACGCCGCGAGTACCGCTTGCGCGCCGCCTTGGATCCCGTAAGGGAGAGTTACGAGTTCATTGTCCTCGACTGCCCGCCCGCGCTCGATCTGTTGACGCTCAACGCGCTGGTGGCGGCCGACGCGGTGCTGATTCCGATGCAGGCCGAATACTTCGCCCTCGAAGGGGTGACTGAGCTTCTGGACACCATCGAGCGCATCAAGGTTGAACTGAATCCCGGACTGGCGGTCGAGGGCGTCGTGATCACCATGTTCGATGATCGAACGAATCTGGCCCAGTCGGTAGCCGCCGACTTGCGAGGGTTTTTTGGCGATCTGATGTGCGAAACTACCATCCCGCGCAACATACGTCTGGCGGAAGCGCCGAGCCATGGCAAGCCAGCGTTACTTTACGATCCGCGGTCACGCGGATCAGAGGCCTACCTGCAGTTGGCGCAGGAAATAATGCAGCGAGCGAAGCAGCCCAAGGCGCAACCAGATGCCGAGCAACCCGAAGTGGCTAACGATCGAGAAAGAGCCTAGTTATGATGGACAAACGAAAGGCCCTGGGTCGCGGATTAGACACGCTCCTGCCGTCCCGCCAGGCACCGGCGACCGCCCCATCTACAACCGTGCTGCAAGGGGAGGCGGTTCACCAACTGGCGCTGGAGTTGATTGATCGAAATCCGTACCAGACCCGTACGCATGTGGATGAGGCGTCGCTGCGCGAGTTAGCTGATTCCATTAAGGCGACCGGAGTGCTCCAACCTATTACCGTCCGGGCGATTGCGGACGGTCGCTACCAGATTATCGCGGGTGAGCGCCGGTGGATGGCCTCGCAGCAGGCGGGGAAGTCGACGGTGCCGGCGATTGTGCGTCAGGTTTCGAACGAGCAGGCGATGGAAATGACCATCATCGAAAACCTGCAACGCGAGGACCTGAACCCGATCGAGCAGGCGCGGGCGTTCGAAAGGCTGGGCCGCGAATTTGGGTTGACTCAGGAGCAGATCTCGTTGCGCACCGGCAAAGAGCGTTCGTCGGTGGCGAATTTTCTGCGTTTGCTGCGGCTGCCCGAGGCAGTCCAGGCTTGGGTGGCGGGCGGCCATCTGAGTTTCGGCCACGCCAAGGCGCTGCTGGGGCTGGACTCGCAGGAGGCCATGATGACTATTGCGAACCGGGCCGTGGAAAAGGAGCTATCAGTACGGCAGATGGAAGACGCGATCGCCAATCTGACTCGTCTTATGCCAGAAACGGAGAAGCGGCTTAGGGAACTCGCGGTGGATCCGAATGTTAGGGAGGCGGAACGGGAGTTGGAGCGGGCGCTGGGAGTAAGGGTCACGATCACGGACCGGAGGGGCAAGGGGAAGATCCTGCTCGAGTACTCGTCGCTGGAGGACTTCGATCGGATCGTGTCGGCGCTGGGTGGTAAATGACTGACGGTCATTTAGGTGGAGTGGGCTTTGGCTTCACCTCCGGCGGCGGATTCGTGGATCGCCGCTCTTCGTCATCCAGTTGGCTACGCAGGTCGCGGATCAGGATGGTCCACATGCGAACGTTGGTGGTGAGCAAGATCTGAAGGTTCTGGTCGCGCAGGAAGTTGATCTCACTCTGCATGTTGCCCATCAGGCTTTCCATCTGGTTGAGGTCGGCGCGCATTTGTGCGACGCGGTCGCCGGTGGGCTCCGCGGCAGGCGGTTGTTGGGCATGAGCCATGCAGACAATCAACAAGAAGAGGGCGAGTCTTGGAATCATAATGATCCTCCGGTGGCGCTGGGTGAATTCTAGAGCAGGGTCGCCACGGAGATTTGGTTGTGCGAACGAAAATTCGTACCCGCGCGGGTGTGAGGAAATGTGGGTGCCTCGGTTGCGCCGCCGAAGCGGTGGCTCCGGTCGGGATGACAATAACAAATAACAGAGGATCGGGACGGCGCGGCTGAAGCCGCGCTCCTTCAATCACATGATCAGAACGACGGTTGGCGATAACGAATTGACGGTGCTATCCGACGGCACTTATGAGCTGGACGGGGGCGCGTTTTTTGGCGTGGTGCCGAAGGTGCTTTGGGAGAAGCGCATCCAGTCGGACGCGCGCAATATGCTGACCGTGGGCACGAACTGTCTGCTGGTGCGCGATGGCAAGCGGACGGTGCTGATCGAAACCGGCATCGGATCCAAGCTGAGCGAGAAGAGCCGGTCGATTCACAAGAACCAGGCGCTGCTGATGAAGAGCTTCGGGGAAGCCGGTGTCGCGCCCGACGAGATCGACATCGTCATCAACACCCATCTGCACTTCGATCATTGCGGTTGGAACACGTATTATCGCGACGGCAAGGCGGTGGCGACATTTCCGCGGGCAACCTACTACGTGCAGAAGGGGGAACTGGAGCACGCGCACGAGCAACATGAGCGCGACCGGGTCAGCTACCTGACGGGCAATTACGATCCGCTGGTGGCGAGCGGCCAGATGAAGCTGCTGGAGGGCGATGCGGAGATCGCTCCGGGAATCTCGGTGCGGGTTTTTCCCGGACATACACGCGACCTGCAAGCCGTCCTGGTGCGCAGCGGAGGGACGACTGTGTGTTACCCCGGCGACCTGATTCCTACGACGCACCATCTCGATCCCACCTGGGTGATGGGGTACGATCTATATCCGTTGACTTGTATCGACAACCGGCAACGGTTCTACGCGGAGGCGATTCCGGAGAAGTGGCTGGTGATGTTCACGCACGATCACGAGAATCCCTGGGCGTACGTGGAGATGGGGGAGAAAGGGAAGCCGGTGGCGAGGCCGGTGGTTAGTGGTTAGTGGATAGACCAGCCACCCGGCGGGGCAGGTGCTAGGCACTTTCGGGCCATTTACCCTGGAGGGGATGTGTCCTACATTGTGGTACTACTACAATGTGGCATAGGGAAGGGGCGAGGAATGGGTAAGAAGGACAAAAAGAAGGACAAGAAGAAGCGGAGCCAGCCGGAGGCGACCACAAAGGCGGGGAAGAGCGGTTTCGATCTGCGCAAAGCGGAGCTGCCAGCGCGTCCGAAGCCGCTGAAGCCCGCGGACATCCGTGCCCTCCGGGCCAGCCTCAATGCGAGCCAGGCGTTGCTGGCGCGGCTGCTGAACGTCAGCTCAAACGCGGTGGAAAGTTGGGAGCAGGGGATCCGCGAGCCCCGGCAAGCCACGTTGAAACTGCTGCATATCGCGAAGAAGAATCCGAGTGTGCTGCTGGAGTAGGGAGCGACATTTGCCACGGAGGCACCCTTCGACTCCGCTCAGGCAGGCTTCGGATGCGGGGAAGGATTAGGCAAGGTAACCGCGGATTACGCGGAGCGTGCGATACTCCTCAAGGCTGGAGTGAAAAACCAAGCCGACCAAGAATTTTCAGCGAACGAAAAACCCCACTCAAGGCCAAAAGAGGGCCTTGAATGGGCACCCAGGTTTAGCGAGGGAACAACGACGATTCACGTTGTTGTCCGGTTTTGTGGGCGGATTTTGTTCTAGCAGGCGTGCGGATTCTGTTGTAGTGCCTTTGCTTTTGGCTTGTCCAAATACGCGCCGCGCCCCTCTCCTACGGGCCTGACTTAAATTTGTCGCCGCTAGGTCTCAGACCCAACTTTGATCCGCCTTCATCTGCGAAATCCGCGGCTGCTGTCACGCGATTAAGTTTTGGGGCCGGGTAGCCGATGAGAGGGTATGAACAAGCACGCGCTGATGAGTGCCGTGCTCGGCTGTGTCCTCATAATGGTCGGCAGCGCGAGCGCGGATGCGATTGCATTCTCGTATAGCGGCCCGGGGGTTTCGGTGACGGGAACCCTGTTCGGCAGCTCCAATGGCGACGGTTCGTGGAGCATTAACGATATCGCCGCAACCTACAATCAAATCGAAGTGTCGGGAATCGTGGCGGTCGGTCTCGACCCGCGCTTTGCCTACAACAACCTTTATTACCAGACGAACTTCTCGCCCTACGCCGTGGACTATTACGGCATTGTATTCGCTGTGCCGGGAGTGGGCGAGGTAAACCTGTGCAGCTATGAGCCGTCGGGCGGATGCGGCGATGGGGGCTATGCCTCGATACTTTGGGACGGCAGGCAGTACGAATTCACCCAGGTGAGCGATGCGAGCTTCGGGCCTGCGGTACCGGAACCGAGCACGCTGGTCCTGCTGGGCGGAGGTCTGCTGGCAGCGGGAATGACGGCGCGGCGGCGGTTAACCAACTAAGTTACGCCGGACCCTGGGGCCGTTGTCGTGTTTAGGTTTGTCCACGCCGGAGCGGAAGCTCCGGCGTTTTCTGTGGAGTTAGAGTTAGCAGGCCTGCGCAGGCAGAGACATCAGCACGGGAAGAAAAAAGACAGCGGATTACGCGAAAACGTGGATTGGAGAACGTCCAAAAAGCCGCATAAGAATATTGGTTGGTTCCGTGCGGGTTGGCGTGTAAGATGCCGCTGACTGATGGCTCCGGTCAGTCGCTGCCCTTCTAGTCGCGCGGCGCAACGTATGTCGGAAGATTTGGGGGCGAAGCAGCCTCTCCAATAAGGAGATTCACCATGAAGAAACGGGCCCTGATTCTTGCAATTGTGGGAATGATGCTGTCCCTAGGCATGGGTGCATCGTTGGCGCAGACCACCGCAACCACGCCAGCCGACTCGACAACCTCGACTACCAAAAAGACGGCGAAGAAGGCTAAGACGGACGCAGATAAATCGGCGGATGCCACCGCTGATGCGACCAAGAAGGCAGCGTCGAAGACGAAGGCCGATGCGGATAAGTCGGCGGATGCCACTGCTGATGCGACCAAGAAGGCGGCGTCGAAGACGAAGGCAAGCGCTGACAAATCCGCGGATGCTACGGCCGATGCCACCAAGAAAGCAACCAAGAAGAGCTGCAGACGCCGCCGCAGCGACGGGTACGGCTGCGACTGCGACTGACACCACGAAGAAGTCCACCAAGGCGACGAAGGATGCGGGGGCAGCGACGACGACGGCTCCTGCGGCTGCAGCCACGGATACCAAGAAGACGGCGACGAAGGCGACAACGCCCGCAGCAGCTCCGGCGGCAGCGACAACTTCAAATCCAGCTCCAGCGAAAGCGGCCGCATCGAATCCAGCTCCTGCGAGTGCGCCTGCTACATCGAACGCGGCACCAGCGGCGACCCCTGCAGCGAAGCCTGCGACGACCAAGGCGGCGGCTGCTCCGGTAGCGGCTGCCGGACCGCCTCCGCAGAAAGGCATGGTATGGGTCAACACCGATAGCGGCGTGTATCACAAGGAAGGCACACGCTATTACGGCAAGACCAAGCAGGGTAAATATATGACCGAGGCGGATGCGCAGAAGGCCGGTTATAAGCCGTCGAAGTCAAATAACTAAAGCAGGAAGCAAGAGCTAAGAGAGCGAGCTCCCCGGAATTGCGGGGAGCTTGATTTTTGGTGTCAGCCAAGCAGTGCGATAAGAGCGTCGGTGGGATGCGCTCGCTCCTGGTAGTTCGTGGATTATGATTTTCGCTTCGCGCCGGATTCTGCCGGAGGCCGCGATTCGGCTTTACTAAGACTTAAGGACACAGCCCATGCGCCGTAACAGACATCGTATTGCAATACGTAACACCACCGCCCTGGCCATCATTTTCAGCTTTGCTTCGATCAGTGGGGCGCAAACGCCCAAAGAGGCCTGCCGATCAATGGCGCGCAGCGCACGAGCAGCAAATTCTGCAAGAGTTCACTGCGCTACTGAGCATTCCCAACGTGGCCAGCGACACGTCGAACATCGAGCGCAATGCGGAAGTGCTTGCGGCGTCGCTGGCGCGGCGGCACGTTGAGGCGAAACTTCTGACGGCGCCGGGGGCGAACCCGGTGGTCTATGGCGAGATCAAGACGCCCGGCGCCAAGCACACCATTGTTTTTTATGCGCACTACGATGGCCAGCCGGTTGCGCCGGAGGAGTGGGGGAGCAAGCCCGTTCACGCCGGAGACGAAGATGGTGAAGGGCGAGCCGAGGATTTACGCGCGCTCGGCGTCAGATGACAAGGCCGCCATCGTTGCGCAACTCACCGCGCTTGATGCATTGCAGGCGGCGCATATTCCCATAAAGGCCAATGTGCGTTTTGTGTGGGAGGGCGAAGAGGAAGCGGGCTCGACTAACCTGGGCGCGGTGCTGGAGAAATATCACGACCAGCTCGGTGGCGACGTTTGGCTGATCTGCGACGGCCCGGTGGACCAGAGTGGGCGCCAGAGCGTGGTGTTTGGCGCGCGGGGCGTGACGCATCTGGCTATCACGCTCTACGGGCCGAACCGCGAGCTGCACAGCGGACACTACGGGAATTGGGCGCCGAATCCGGCGATGATGCTGGCGCAGTTGCTGGGCGGGATGGAAGATGCGAACGGGCATGTGCTGGTGCCGCACTTTTATGACGGCGTCGCGCCGCTGAGCGCGCTGGAGAAGCAGGCGATTGCGGAGGCTCCGCGCAATGAAGCGATGCTGATGCGGGAGTTCGGGCTGGGGCACACGAATGGCGGAGGTAAGCCTTTGCTGGAGTTGCTGAATGAGCCGACGTTGAACATTGATGGCTTCGCCTCGGCACGCGTGGGAGCGAAAGCCAACAATGTGGTGCCGTCGACGGCGACGGTCGATATCGACATGCGGCTGGTGAAGGGCCTCGACTGGAAGACGCAACAGCAACGCGTGGTGGACTATGTTGCCGCGCAAGGCTACTTCGTGACAGACGCGCCGCCGGACAAGACGACGCTGCTGGCGCATCCGCGGGTGGCGTTTGTGTATCGCGATCCCGTGGGTTACAACGCGGTGCGCACGCCGATGGATTTGCCTATAGCGAAAGCGGTGATCGCGGCGGTGGAGAGAGCACGCGGGCCTGTGGTCAAGCTGCCGACCATGGGGGGCAGCGTGCCGCTGGAAATGATCGTCAAGACCCTCGGCACGCACACCATCACGGTGCCGATCGCGAACTACGACAACAACCAGCATTCGGCGAACGAGAACATTCGCTTGCAGAATTTGTGGGACGGGATAGAGACGATGGCGGCCCTGGAGGCGATGGAGTAGAGAAAGCAATTAGCAACTGGCGAAGCTTTTACGATTGGCCAGCTTTGGCGGGCGTCCGCTGGCGCGACTGGATCTCGATGAAGACGTTGATGAGGGAGACGGCGGCAGGGGTGACGCCGGGAATGCTGCTGGCTTGGCCGAGTGTCCGCGGGCGGACGCGGGCGAGTTTCTCGTTCATTTCGCGAGAGAGGCCTGAGACTTTGCCATAGTCGAACCAGTCGGGAATCGAACGCTGCTCGGACTTCTTTAGACGTTCGATCGACTTGGTCTGCTGGTCGAGATAGCCTGCGTACTTGATTTCGGTTTCGACGGACTTGAGCTCGTTGCGGATTTCCGCCGGGAGGCGGAAATCAGTGGATAGTGGATAGTAGGTAGTGGATGATTGTGCGTCGACATTGGTTTTGCTAGCCACCATCCACTGACCACCATCCACTCGTTCGAAGAACGCCGGCGTCAGGCGCGCTAGCAGTGGCGCGAGGTGCTCGATCTGGATTTCAGGACGCTTGAGTAATTGCGCCAATGTAACGCCGTTGGAGTCGCTGCCTAACGATACGATCACGACGCGCGCTGCTTGATCGTCAGCAGTGCGTTGGCTGAGTTCGGCATTCACGCGCGTGCGATCTAACAGGTCGCGCATGGCTGTCATGCGGTCCTGCTTGGCAAGATAATCCGCCCAGGCGGCATCGTTGATCAGGCCCACGCGGCGACCGTGCGGGGTGAGGCGGCGATCGGCGTTGTCGATGCGCAGATGCAGGCGGAACTCGGCGCGCGAGGTGAACATGCGGTACGGTTCGTTGGTTCCCTTGCTGATTAGGTCGTCGATCAGGATCGCGGTGTAGGCCTCGGTGCGATTGAGGATGAGCGGCGGCTCGCCCTTCACTTTCAACGCGGCGTTTATGCCCGCCATGATTCCCTGGCAGGCAGCTTCTTCGTAGCCGCTGGTGCCGTTGATTTGTCCCGCGAGATAGAGGCCCGCGATCTTCTTGGTCTCAAGCGTGCGCTCGAGTTCGGTCGGGTCGATGGAGTCGTACTCGATGGCGTATCCCGGGCGCAGCATCTCGGCGGTTTCGAGGCCGGGAATCGACTTGATGACCGCAAGCTGCACGTCGATGGGCATCGAGGTGGACATGCCGTTGACGTAGATCTCGTGCGTGTTCAGGCCTTCGGGCTCGAGAAAAAGCTGGTGCGTTTCTTTGTCGGGGAACTTAGCAATTTTGTCTTCGATCGAGGGGCAATAGCGAGGGCCGATGGACTGGATCTGTCCGCTGTACATGGGCGAGCGCATCAGGTTCTCGCGCAGAATGCGGTGCGTCTCGGCGGTGGTGAAGGCGATGTAACAGGGCACCTGCTTGTCGTGATGCGCGACTTTCTTCGTGCGGAAGCTGAAAGGCGTGGGGTCCTCGTCGCCCGGCTGTACGGCGAACTTTGACCAGTCGATGGAGCGTCCGTCGAGTCGGGGCGGAGTGCCGGTCTTGAGTCGGCAGCCGCGCAGTCCCAAAGCCTTGAGCGATTCGCCAAGCAGAACGGCAGCAGGTTCGCCGCTGCGTCCCGCGGGATATTGCTGCTCGCCGCAATGGATGAGGCCGTTGAGGAAGGTGCCGGTGGTGACGATTACAGCTCGCGCGCCGACGGTGCGGCCGTCGCGGAGTTTCACGCCGTGAACAACACGGGAAACTGGTAACTGGTCGCCAGTAACCAGTTCCACTACCAGTTCCGCGACTTCGGCTTGCTTGATGTGCAGGTTGGGTTCGGACTCCAGCACCTCGCGCATCTTGAGGCGGTACTGTTGCTTGTCGCATTGGGCGCGAGGCGACCAGACGGCCGGACCGCGGGATGTGTTGAGCAGGCGGAATTGGATGCCGACGGCGTCGGTAACTTCTCCCATGATGCCGCCGAGGGCATCGACTTCGCGGACGAGGTGTCCTTTGGCGATGCCGCCGATGGCGGGGTTGCACGACATCTGCGCGATGAGATCGACGTTCAGGGTGAACAGAGCGGTCTTCAGACCCATGCGCGCGGCGGCCATCGCGGCTTCGCAACCAGCGTGACCGGCTCCGACCACGACGATATCGTACGTTTCGGTGAACTGCGACAAAGCTTTGAATCCCCACGAAAGCCGCTGGTGCGGCCGTTACGTCTATTTTAGCGGGAAAGACAAGATTCACCACGGAGACACGGAGAAGAGTCGGGCAAAAGACCAAGGCAACCGTGGATTACGCGGATAGTTCGCGGGGCACGACCGAAGTCGTGCCCTGATACAGAACAGTCGCACAGCAAGGCTTAGATCACCCGCGCGACTGCTGGGATGCGACGCAGGGCCGCCGTTGTTGCCCAACTCAAAAGGATCGTGCCGAGAGTGACCATGACTCCCTTGACGAAGCCCGACAGCGACGCGGGGAGCAGGGCATATTGCAGCCAGCTCACAAACGCGTAGTGAATGAGGTACATGCCGTAAGCGTTTTCGGTGAGGCTGTCGAAGATTGCGATGCGGCGAGTGGCGAAGCGCGAGAACAGAGACATGAATCCAAAGCACGAAGCGGCGCAGGAGAGAACCCATAGAATGCCTAGCAGCGGTCCCCAGGGCAGCGACTTGCCTACGCCGCTGATCATGGTGATGAAGGCTGCCGCCAGCGCGAGGTATATCACCACCATCGCGGTCGTCCATAGAGGCCAGCGCCTGGCTAGCTTGGCCTTCGCGTCAAATAGCCCGCGCGGCATCGCGGTGGCTCCCACACCGATGGCAATGAGGAAATAAGCAAAGTAGTGAAGCAGCCGGCTGGTTTGGAAGAAGAAGGGTCCAAAGACGGACCAGCCGTCGGCGCCGAAGTGCAGCGCCATGGGAATGTAGGTGACCGCTGACACGGCAGCCAAAACCAGAAAGAGCATGATCGGACGGTCTGACGAACCTGACACCAGCCGTCCAAGCAAGGCCATCACCTGCGGCGCAAAGGCGAAGACCGCGACGGCCACAATATCGAACGCCAGCAGTACCCAGATGAACCACGCCGGGCCGGCGGGCCAGTTGCCGAGGGCGCGCCACTGCTGCCAGTATCCCGCGATGCCCGCCGTGAGCCGGCGTCAGGAGGTAGGTTGGGTAATAGGCGAGCGGCGCGATGACGGCAGCCGCGACGAGGAACGGCAGTCCCAGGCGCAGCAGGCGATCGCGCAGGAACATGCCGACTCCCTTGCGCTCTATGCTGTGCTTTACGAACAGGCCCGACAGCAAAAACATGAGCGACATGAAGAAGACGTCGTTGAAGCCGGTAAAGAATGACCACCCCATCCACTTGTGCGGATCGACGACGGGGAAGGCCTCCCACCAGCGTGGTTGCGCGACCAGCGTTGCTGTTGGTGCCGGAGCGTAGGTGTGATAGGCCAGGACGGAGTGGTGCGCCACCACTAGCAGGGTGATGAAGGCGCGAAGGTATCCGACGGCGAGGTTGTAGCCGCCGGCCAGGGCATGAGTCGAAGTCACGCCGGGAGTTGCGGTGGTGGTCTGAGCGGTTGCGGCTGCGGGATTCATGATGGCCTCCTATTCGATTACAGGCTCGCAGCGGCGCGAGTACCGTTACCGGCGCGGCGGCCGAGGAAGTCGTAGAGGTCCCAGGCGATCTGGGCCACGGTGACGATTGCGGCCACGATCACGCCAATATGAATTGCCGTGTTAAGACCTTTCACAACCGGTTGCAAGTTGGCGCCGGCCGCATCGCCAGGCACCAGAAGGTCGGTGGCTTTGATGAGGAAGTAGAGCATCACAACGTTCAGGATGCGAAACAGCATGCGAAACGTAACGCGGCCCTTTTCCCACCCGGGCCGTACTACATCGACGGTATGTCGCACCATGTCGGCGACGACCAGCACGACGAACAGAGGATAGAGGGTCTGCCAGACCGGGCCGAAGTGGACGACTGCCACGCCGGGGCCGAAGATCAGGAACTGATGCTTGAGGCCAACCAGCCACCACACGCCGAAGATCGTTCCGAAGACGAGGGCGGCGACGGACTCGGTCATCGAAGTCTTGGGCTCGCGCTTGGTGAGCTTGGGCAGGGTGCGTGGGTCCCACTTGGAGAAAAAGCCGAACTTGACCTGGACCACGTCGAGGATTACGAAGACCAAGGTCACCCAGGCGAAGACGGAAAGGGCGGCGAAAGGATACCTCCACAGGATGCCGAGAGCTGCGGCCAGGCCTTGTCCGGTGGCGGCTACCGCAACTGCGGCCATGGCCATGGCGAGGAAGACAACTACCAGCACTAGGCGGAGCACCGTCCAGTAGATGGCGAAGACCGCCGGGTCGATGAGGTAGCGCTGCTTGCGGTAACGGCTCGCCAGCAACATGGGATGGCCAAGCTGTTTGAGTAGCGCGGCCTGCTCCTCCTCGGTGAGGGGACGGCCGAGGGCGGTTTCTTTCTCTTCGACTTGCGAGAGAATTTCGTCCGACAGCTCACGGATGACGTCGTCTTGCTGCTTGCGGGGCAACATGAGCTTCACGGATTGCAGATAACGGTCAATAAGTTCCACGACATGCTCCTCTTGCGATATTTCCTGGAACGAGTAAGAAGGTCGCTATGATCCCGTTACCGCCTCATGCGCTGCCTGGAAGCGGCCGACAAGCAACTTCCAAACATCGAGCAGGAGTTTGGCCAAGGCAATCACCGCAGCGATCGTCAGGCCAAGGCGTGTTCCGTAATTGATGGCGCCTATCGCCCCCTGCAGGGCCGGATTATTCGGGTTCACCACGAACAACTCACCTGCGCGGATCAGAAAGAACATCGTGACCAGACTGAGGGTACGCGGAATCAGGCCGAACAGGAGATGCTGCCGGGACGCGTCCGGCCTGACGAACTCGAATGTGTGCCGCGCCACTTCGGCGATGCCTAGTGCTATCCACAAGGGATATAACTTGAGCCAGATGGGTGCGAATATGAGGAACGCGACTCCCGGCCCCATGATCAGCACCGGATTGCGTAGGCCGACGAGCCACCACACTGTGGCAATCGCACCGATTATCAGGGCGGCAGCAGATTCTGTGCGGCTCTTGCCTCGCTTTACCTTCAGCACCGGCGGCAGCCTGCGCGGGTCCCACTGCTCAGGAGGTTGGAACTTTGCGCCGAAGAAGTGGAGCGCAACGAACGTCAGGGTTACCCAAGCGAAGGTGGTAAATGCAATGCTGGGAAAGCGGAGTATGGGCAACAGGCTCTCGATCAGGGGACGCCCGGCGGCTGCGGTAACGATGGCGGCGATGACGTTTACGAGGAACGCCAGTCCGAGCGCGGCCTGCAGAACCTTCCAGTAAATCGGCATGACGGTGGGCGCAATCAGTCCCTGCTGCTCACGGTAGCGGCTCGCCAGCTTGGCTGGGCTGCCCATCTTAGTGAGTAGCTCGACGACTTCGTCTTCGTTCAGCGGCCGGCCCAGCGCAGATTCCTTCTCTTCGATCTGCGAGAGGATGCTGTCGTTGAGTTCCTGGATGATGTCGTCCTGGTTCCTCTTGGGGAGCGCAAGCTTTACGGCTTGCAGGTATCGGTCGACTAATTCCATTGCAAAACTCCTTCAAGAAACTCGGTAAAAGACTCCGGGGATCACGCCTCGACCGGCTTCGGAGGTCTGGCGCCGGTATCCTTCAATATCCCGTCCAAGGCGGTGTTCATGGACTCCCAGTCCAGCATTAGCTGAGCGAGAATCACTTCGCCGTCAGATGACAACCGATAAAAGCGCTTGTTCCGCTTCTCCTGCTCGCGCCACTCACTGGCCAGCAGGCCCTGGGTTTCCAAACGGCGAAGCAGCGGGTACAGCGTTCCTTCGTCGATCGCTATCCCATGCTCTGCCAGAGACTTGCGAAGAGTGTAGCCGTATTGCTCCCGGCGCAACTCGGCGAGGACGGCGACGATCAGGCAGCCACGACGAAGCTCAAGCCGAAGATTCTCGAGTACTTCTGGGTTCATCGGAGTGCCTACCGTATGAGACATAGTGTATGGCATACACTGTATGACACACAGTATATATTGTCAAGAGAAATTTTCCAGAAAGAGCGAAGGCGACCACGGATTTGCACAGATCCGATCCCGATTTGGGAATGATTTTGGCCCGATGACAAGTGAGCGAGACGGCAGTTACATTCGAAACATGTCCAAACCAGTTCCCCTCGGCACGCGCGGCGAAGCCGAGACCACCGTCGAATTCAAGAACACGCTCACTGCGTGGAAAGAACATCTCCCACCGGTGTACTCCACTCCCAACATGATTGGCATGATGGAAGCCGCCGGCTACAACGCGCTGGAGCCGTTTTGCGAGGGCGACGAGGTGAGCGTAGGCACGGCGATCAATATCGTGCATCGCGCCGCGGCAACCGTGGGCATGAAGATCAAAACCGAAGCTGTGCTGGAGTCGTTCGATGGGCGCTTCTACACCTTCAAGGTGAGCGCGAGCAACGGTATCGAAGTGATCGGATACGGAACGATCGCGCGGGCCATCGTGAGCAAGGCGAAGTTCGAAGAGAAGCAACGGCGGAAAGCGCTAGCCGCGGATTAGGGCGGAAGAACAAACGAACCTCGGATGGGGTGGCACGCGGACGATCTGCGGCGAGAAGGAAATGTAGGTCCCTCCGCTCCGCTCGTCTTCGCCTCGCTACGGTCAGATGACAAATCAAGAGAACGAGACCGTAGCTGCGCTCGGGAGGGCAAATCAGGAGTAGTGGGTGCGGCGGCGGTAGGCGAAGAACAGGCCCGCAGCCGCTAACTGGCAAGCCAGCACGAATCCTCCGACCTTAGCGGTGAACACCAACGGCCTGGGTACATCGATAATCGGAAACAGCGACAGAACCAGGAACATTGCCGTCATGATGAACCCGGAAATGGCCGCTCCTTGCATCCACAGCGACGGTTTTACGACTTTACGTTGCCGTCCAAACAGCGGCAAGGCAAACATCACCAGGTAGGTGAGCGCATAGAAGATCCCGGCCGCGTTGAGCAACAACTGAAATGCCTCTTGTTGCCCGGCGCCTGCAACGCCGGCAATCGCCATGGCGAGGGCCACCGCCCCCACGAAAAGGATCGCGTTGGTGGGCGTTTTGCGCTGGGGATGCAGGCGGCTAAACCAGGTTGGCAGGAGGTTGTCCCAACCCGCCACCAGCGGCAGCCGGGTCGTAATGCCAAACGATATCGCCAGTTGTCCGACGAAGGAAAGTAACAGCGCGGCCAGCACTAGTGGAATCAGGCTCGCGCCCGGATCCGAGGGCCGGGTCCCCAATGTCAGCGCCTGCGAGATCGGACTGATGAGGTCGATCTTGTCGCGCGGGACTAAAGCCACGATCGAACTGGTACCCAGCACGAACATCAGAGCAATGATGGGAGTTGCGATGATGACGGACCGGCCGATGGCCTTGGTGGCGTCGCGGCACTCGCCGGCGAAGATCGCCATGGAATCAAATCCGCCAAAGGCTCCAAAGCCCATCTTGCCCAGAACATTCAAGCTGAACAGGGAAATGACCGGTAGAGCGAGGGTGAACGGCGCGGCCTGAGTAGGCCGACCAATTATGTGGTTGCGAAGCGGCAGCGCGATCAACGCGGCGAAGACAATCACGATGACCGCTCCGCCGAAATCCTGGATCTTCTTGCTCAGGCCCATCCCAATCAGCGCAATCACGATCAGGCTGCCGAGTATGAGCAGGGTCACGCCTCCCAATACCCAGCGGCTATCAACGATCCAAGCCGCCCCCGGACCCAGCACATACGACAGCATGACGGTCGACTGGATTCCGCCATACGAGAGGATGGCAACGGCGTTGAGCCAAAGGTTCCAGGCCACCAGGAAACCGACCAACTCGCTGAAGCCCAGGCGGCTCCACTCGTAGAGACCGCCTTCGAGGGTATGGGCGCGATTCAGATAGATGACTACCGCGGCTGACGGCAGGTAAAACAGGAAGATTCCGAATAGCCAGAACGAAACGTTGGCTGGGCCCAGCTTCGCAGCAGTGCCGACCCAGAACAACCCGACAATATTGAGGATCTGACTAAGGACGAGGTTGCGCAGGCCAAGTTCCTTGCGTAGCTCCTGCTGCTTGGTCTGGGTGTCCTGTTGGAGCATCAGGGAAGAGGCTTCTTCATGGCTGGGAGTCTGGCGAGTATACAGGAACAACGGGCGGGGGGAGTGCGAATTCACATGAGCCTGGATGCAAAAATTTTCGGGATGAACTCGATTGTCGCGTCGCCTGTGTGCGGCATCTAAGTTTCGGGTGAGGAGAAATCAACATGCAGATCACCGAACTCTTGCTGGAAGAACTTGACCGTGAAGCGGTGGGAAGCCGAAAGGCACTGGAACGCGTGCCTGAAGGCAAGAACGACTGGAAGCCGCATGAGAAGTCAATGCCCCTGGGTCGTCTCGCGTCGATCGTCGCCAACATTCCGGCGTGGATCGATATGGTGGTGAACATGGACGAGCTGGATATCAGTCCGGCGGGAGGCTCGAAGTTCAGGCCGCAGGAATGGAAGACCCGTCGCGAACTGCTCGACCAATTCGAAGCCAGCCTGAAGAAAGGTCGCGAGGTGCTGCAGAAAGCCACAGACGATCACTTGCTGACTACTAACTGGCGCATGCTGTCCGGCGGTAAGGTGTTGAGCGACCAGCCGCGCTATGTGGCGATTCGCGACGGCGTGCTGAACCACATGGCGCATCATCGCGGACAATTGACCGTCTATCTGCGGCTGAATGGAGAGAAGGTCCCGGCGATCTATGGTCCTTCGGCTGATGAAGGTAAAGAGTGATCCGTCGAAAGAACAAATCAGCCGCCGGTTTCGCTGAGGGAACCGGAGTGACACCCACCCTGTCCGCGAAAAGCGCGGACAGAGTGGGGCACCCAGTTGGAGGCTAAGGCTGCAAACAAGCTGTGGTGATAGAGTGCACTGTCAAGAGGCGCACAGATGAACCATCTTCGAACTCAATTGTGGCTTGGTGTTGCGTCAATCGCGCTGCTTCTCAGCGTCGTAGCCATGTGCGGTGCGCAGACCGTTGCCCAGCCTGCGGGCAAGGTAACGCCCATAGACGGCGATTACGTCCTGCGCGATTTCCATTTCAAGTCGGGCGAAACGTTGCCTGAGTTGCGCATGCATTACATGACGTTAGGCAAGCCGGCGCGCGATGCGAAGGGGCGGGTCACCAACGCTGTACTGATCCTGCATGGAACTGGTGGATCGGGCCGACAGTTTCTGGCTCCGCAATTTGCGGACGTGCTGTTTGGGCCTGGCCAGCTACTTGATGCGAACCGTTATTTCATTATTCTTCCCGACAACATTGGTCATGGAAAGTCGAGCAAGCCGAGCGACGGGATGCACGCGCGTTTTCCGCAATACGACTACGACGACATGGTGCTGGCGCAATACGACTTGCTGACGCAGGGGCTGGGCGTCAATCATCTGCGGCTGATTCTGGGCACATCGATGGGATGCATGCACGCGTGGGTTTGGGGGGAGACGTATCCCGAGTTCATGGACGCCATGATGCCGCTGGCCTGTCTGCCGGTCGAGATCGCCGGGCGCAATCGGGTCTGGCGCAAGATGCTGATCGATGGCATCCGCCAGGACCCGGAGTGGAAGAACGGAGACTACACGACACAACCGCGGGCCGCGTTGCAGATCGGGACGGACTTTCTGATAATTGCCGGCATTTCGCCCATTCCCCTGCAGAAGAAATACCCAACGCGCGAGGCGACCGACAAATATCTTGATGAGGCGATGAAGCGACGAGCGACGCTCGATGCCAATGACCTGCTGTACGCGGTGAATTCGTCGCGAAATTACGATCCATCGCAGCGGCTGGGAACCATCGTCGCGCCGGTGATGTTCGTGAATTCTGCCGACGACTTCATCAATCCGCCGGAGCTGGGAATCGCACAACGCGAGATCAAGAACGTCAAGAAAGGCCAGTTCGTGCTCATTCCCGCTTCCGAACAGACCCACGGACACGGCACGCATACGTGGGCCGTTTTGTGGCAGCAATATTTGCAGCAGCTGCTGGAGGAATCCAAGTAGAGATCGAGGTTGCCGGGGCGCTTACGAAAATGAGCTAGGCTTTTACGTGATAAGGAATGGTGACGACCGAGATCCGCTGCTCGGTGTTAAACAACAAGAAGGCACGAATGGCTTCCGGGCGGTTATCGTGCAACAGGTAGTGGTACCAATGAGTCTCGACCAGTTGTGGAACCAACATCGTGATATTGCGGTCGGGGTAAGCGGCCTGCTGGGCAATGGCGTAGTCCACAATGGGCTTGACGATGAACCGATAAGGAGACTCAAGCACCACCAGCTGTGGCACCGGCAAACCGGCCGACGCGGCGGGGGCCTCGACCATTTCGCTCCACTGGCGGCGTAGTTCGTCTGTCTGTTTGCCACACTCAACGTGCAACACCTTGATCTCGTGCGACACAGTCCAAGCGTAACGCAGCGCTTTTTCTGATATCAGGCTCCAGCGACTAATCGGCAACAGAACGATGGGCTCCTCAAAGTTGCCCGTGTGGACGGGTGTCTTCACGTCGACTTCTTGCGACACTCGCACGTAGTGTCCGTGAACTGAGCGCATCATCAGAATCAATGACGGGATCAGCAGGACGGTAATCCAAGCGCCTTCGGTGAACTTAGCTACGAGCACGACCGCTGTGGTAATGCCGGTCGCCAGCGCGCCAAGCCCGTTCAGAATCATGCTGCGCGTTGAACCGGGACCACCGACCCGCTTCCAATGCACCACCATGCCAGCCTGCGAAAGTGTGAATGCCATGAAGGCGCCAACCGCATAGAGAGGAATCAGACGGTCGGTGACGCCGCGGAAAATGATCAAGAGTACTGCGGTGAGAAGGGCGAGAGCATAGACCCCTTGGGCATAAACCAGCCGGCGTCCGCGAATCACAAAGGCGTGAGGCAGGTATCGGTTTGCGGCAATAGCGCGGGCGAGACGGGGAAAGTCGGCAAACGCTGTGTTGGCTGACAACGACAGCACCACCAGGATTGAGCCGATACTGATCCAATAGAACGTGCCCCGGCCCGTCACTGCAGCCAGCAACTGAGAGAGCACACTCTGGTAGCCGGGACCTCCCGGAGTAGTGGCCGCAATTCCGTATGCGGGGACAAGGTACGCGATGCCGAGTAGCATCACCATCAAGATCGCAATAATGATGGTCAACGTGAGCTTGGCATACTTGTCGGTTGGGTCGCGAAACGCCATAACCCCGTTACTCACGGCCTCGACGCCGGTCATCGCAGTGCAGCCGCTGGCGAATGTTCGCAGCAGAAGCCACGTGCTCACACCAGCAGTCGCTCCGGTGAGGTGAGGAGGAACAACCACCGGCATCGGGTGGCCTCCAGCGGCGAGCGCCTTGTAAACGCCAATCGCAACCAGCCCCAGAATGCACGCAATGAATACGTACGTCGGCAGCACGAAGACCCCGCCTGACTCCCGTACACCCCGCAAATTCACGATGGTAACGAGGATCAGAATCCCAAGACACAGGCGAAGGGTATCCTTCTGCAACGAAGGCACGGCCGAAATCAGCGCGCCGACTCCTGCCGAGATGCCGACCGCCGCGGTAAGAACGTAATCGATCATGAGGGCTGCGGCGGCCAGCAGTCCCGCGTGCCTGCCGAGATTCTCGCTGGCGACGGTGTAGGAACCCCCGCCCTGGGGATAAGCGGAGATAGTCTGCCGGTAGGAAAAGTAAACAATACCCAGCAGGATCACGATTCCAATCGTTATCGGCCAGATATAGGCAATCCCGGCCATGCCGAGCGCCATTAGCAAGGTGAGCGCCGCTTCGGGACCGTAGGCCGCCGAACTCAACGCATCAAGCCCAAATATTGGGATGCCTTCGATTGGGCCGATTCGCTCGGCCTTATCTTCTTCGGTAGCCAAGGGCCTGCCCAATAGCAAGTCCGCGACGTTCATACGATCCCTCTGGAAAGCTTCGAAGAAGCGGGTTGCCCGCAGGCTCCCCTGGTGACAGCCCGCACAACAGCTGACTACTTCTGGGTTCTTGAAGATTCAGTAACATTCCGTAGAGCCTTGTCTCATGGAGGGCTCTTCACCTCCCGCTGCAGGTCGGGTTATTGCCTGACGCGGAGTTCCTGCTTCTCTGCGGCTTCCGGGATGAAGACATGTAGCGCGTGTGCGGAGGCGTCATACTTTGTCTGTAGACGCTGTGTGGAACCAGCGAATTTTGCATCCGCCCGGGCCGAGGGCCAGCGATAAATCACCACCTCGATGCGCTTCCACCACGGAGCGTAGGTTCCCTGGCGCGCGCCGAACTGAACGCTCACGGAATGACCAGTGGATTGGCAGGTGAACTCCTGGCGGAGAAATTCGCCGTGCTGGTAAGCGAAGGTATGTCCGTCGTCCAGGTAAAGTGAGCCGGTGCACTTGTCGCCTGGGAAGACACGCAGTTCGAGCGGACCGACGGGCGTCTGGTCGGTGCTCTGCACGAGGGGCTGGAGAGGAAGAATGCTGCCTCCGCGCACATACACCGGTAGGGTTTCGAGTGTGGGATGAATCTTGGTGGATTGACCTTGAGGCAGCGATTGACCGTTGGCAATCGCGTTGCCGACTTGCACGATGTTCGGTTCCGGAGTGGAGGGCGGCATCTTCTGGCCCGTCCAGAAGTCGTACCAATCGCCGGGCGGATACGAGACGGCGTAGTCTTCGGGCATCTCGGCATGCGGGGGAGGCACGACCAGAAGGTCAGGGCCCAGAAGAAACTCGGTGTCCGGAGTGTCCAGCGTAGTGGGATACTCGAGGAAAATGGGCCGGGCGAGTGGTAGGCCCGTGCGCGACGCCTCTTCCGCAAGCGTGTAGATATAAGGCAAGAGGCGGTAGCGGATTTCGATATAACGCCGGCGAATGGCTTCCTGCTCCGGGCCGTGGACCCAGACTTCCTGCGGCAGAGAGCCTTTGGTGCTGTGGTCGCGGAAGAGCGGCTTGAATGCACCGACCTCGATCCAGCGGGTGAGGAGATCAGGTGGAGGGGAGCCGCCGAATCCGCCGACGTCGTCGCCGACGAACGAGATGCCACTGAGGCCGAGGTTGAGCAGCATCTGCGTGCCAAGGCGAAACTGGTTGTAGGTCGAGTTGTTGTCGCCCGTCCATGTGAAGCCGAAGCGCTGGCCTCCGGCATAGGTTGCGCGCGTCAGGACGAAGGGGCGCTCGTCGGGACGCAGCTTGAGCAGCCCGTCGTAGGTGGCGCGCTCGTTTTGCATGCCGAGGACGTTATGAATTTCGGCGTGCGTGGCCGTGCGAGCGGCGAACCCCGGCTCTTCGATGCGGTGGATGTTGTCGAGCGGCATGGTGAAGGCGGGGCCGTCAAAGACCGCGGGCTCGTTCATGTCGTTCCAGAAGCCGGCGACTCCGTCGTCGACAAATTGCTTATACAGGTTCCCCCACCATTCGCGGGTTTGCGCGCGGGTGAAGTCGGGAAAGACCGCCGGCCCCGGCCAGACAACTCCCACAAACTCGCTTCCATCAGCCTTCTTCACGAAATGGTCTCCGGCGTGACCGGTGTCGTAGGGCATGTAACCCTCGCCGGTAATGTGCGCGATGTGCAGGTCGGTAATCAGGATGAGGTTGAAGTGCTGCTTGCGAAGGTTGGCTACGAGACCAGGGAATCCGGGAAAGGTAACGGGATCGACAGTGAATGGGCGGTTCCGAAACTGATAGTCGATATCGAGATAGACCACGTCGGAGGGAATTTTGTCGGCCCGCAGGCGATCAGCGACCTTTATGAGTTCGGATTCCGGGGTGTAGCTGTAACGCGACTGCTGAAATCCGAGCGACCACAGCGGAGGCAGCGGAGGGGTGCCGGTCAGGAAAATGTATCCCTCGACGACCTGCTTCGGAGTGGGGCCGTAAATGAGGTAGTAGTTGAGCGGACCGCCTTCGGCTCCGAAGGAATAGCTGTCACGCGATTGCTTGCCGAAGTCGAACCAGGTGCGCCAGGTGTTGTCGAGAAACAGGCCGTAGCTGCGTCCACCACTGATCGAGAGAAAAAATGGAATGCTTTTGTAGATGGGGTCGACCGACTCCCCGATCCCGTGGTCCCTGTTCCAGAGCGTGTAGGACTGGTCGCGGCGGTTGAAGGAGCCGGTCTTGTCGCCGAGCCCGTAGAAGCGTTCGTCAAGGGGCATTTCCTTGGAGACGGTAAAGCCGCCCAGACTAAACTCCGTGGGCCGGCCGAGGGCGTCGGCGCAGATGATGTTGCCGGCAAGGTCGCGAACGACAAAGCGCAGCGGATTGCGCTCGACGCGGACATCGAGAGCCTTGGTGCGAAAGCCCACCGAGCTCGCATCCTGCGTAGGTTGCACTTCGACGGACTTGCTGCTTGAGGCGTGGAGCACAGCCCACGAAGCGTCCTCGGGAAGCGCGCCGCCGGGAGCGATGCGCACGCGGACGATGTCGTCCCGCAATGCAGTGATGCGCAGGGTTGCTGGACCTGACTGAATCGCGATTCCATCGGGAAGAGGCTGAGCGCTGGTCACGGATTCCAGCACAACCTGGGGCCGCGGGACCGGCGAAGTCTGCGCGCTCGCGGCGGTGCTTAGAACAATGGCTATCATGACGGGGAGAACCGCGAGCGATCGATAAATGAAGTTAAGTGAGCGGGTCATCTGTACCTTGCACCTTTCAACGCGCAGACATCATAACAACGCGGGAACCGGTCCCTGTGTGGAGGAACCGGTAGCTGATCGTTGGTAGGTGGTTGGGTGCCTGGCGTGATAGCGGCTTTCACGCTTTTTGGCGGGCTATACTTTCGCGGTTGAACCCCCGGTATTTACGTCCGCGTCGATACCGGTAAGGCTGAATTCCCTGCCCGCCCGTGGACGGACAGGGGTGATAGCGCGGCTGCCGACTCTTATACGGCTGGCAATACTGACGGACGGACCGGCGAATATGAGGTTTCCTTCCAAGCCCGGGCCTGGGCGATGCAGATGATGTGAAAGATCAGCAGCAGCGGCACGGCGAACGTTGGAATGAGGCTCAGCGGCAAAACCGACATGGCAAATGGCCGCGGGCCGCCCGGCGCCAGGAACGACACCAGCCCTCCCATTGAAACGGCTACTACCAAGTCAAGGATACCGACCGTCTGCCACCGCAGGAATGTCGTCCGATGGTTCGAGTCAGCCAGCCTCAGGGCGACGAACGGCGCTGTGGCTCCAACCGCCATATCACCCAAACCAGCCGGCAGGGCAAATAGCCCCGGCAGGATTCCGTAGGCATACAGCGTCAGGAACGTGAAACCGCCCAGCCTCCAAGCGTGCAGCAGCGTCAGTGTGCGGGGATCCAGCGAAAACACGAACCGGCGAAATTCCGGCGAGATGCCGATCCACAAAAGGAAGATAGCGATGGGCACCACAACCGCCAGCAGAATCGGCAGCGGCGGATTCGGTGCCTTGGTTACATACAGATGCTGGGTCGAGGCTGCAAACGAAAAGGCGAACCATGCGGCAATCAACCCGAGCGTGAGTTTTCCATACTGTGCGTTGGTCATGACAAATCTCCTTGTGATTGGGCGAGATGGGTGAGCTCGCTGGTAAGAGTGAACAGTTTGTGCCAGGACCCTTCGCCGAGTTTCTTGGCCAGCTGCGATTGCGTTTTCTCCCATGCCGGCGTTGCGCGGACCAGTTGCGCGCGTCCGGCCTTCGCCAACTCCAGCCAGCGCTCGCGGCGATCTTCCCCGCGCCGTTCTGCGATCCAGCCGTTTCGGCGCATGATGTAAAGGACCCTGGTAAGGGTGGTGCTATCGATCGCGAGCAGTTCGCCCAGTTCGCCCTGAGTAATTTCTCCGGTGCGTTCCAAAGCCTGCAGGATGGTGAATTGCGTGGCCCGCAGTCCCAGGGGGCGAAGCGCCTCCTCGTACAAATGGGTGACGGCCCGCGAGGTGCGGCGAAGATTGGCGCACAGGCACGGAAGAGTAACGACGCGGCGGTTCGAGGCATGTGCCGAAGCAGTCATGGAATAATAGATGTATATACATCTATTTGGACTCACAAAAACTTTGTCGGCCACTACAATTAAACGTTCATGTAGAGGCTCGTGACGGCAAGGCGCGGGCCGGGCGCATCCCCACGCCGCGTGGAAATGAAAAACCCCGCCCCGGAAACGGAGGACGGGGTGGGGCACAAAGGCCACTAACCTTGCGAATCGCCGCTAGTTCTTCTTTTCTTCGGGCGGACGCGGTTGTGGCTGCGCCTGAGCCCGTTGCTGCGGCTGGGCCTGGGCGTGCTGTTGAGGCTGAGCCTGAGCATGCTGCTGCTGTTGTTGTGGCTGGGCGTGCTGTTGAGGCTGAGCCTGAGCATGCTGCTGCTGTTGTTGTGGCTGGGCGTGCTGTTGAGGCTGAGCCTGAGCGTGCTGCTGCTGTTGTTGTGGCTGGGCGTGCTGTTGAGGCTGAGCCTGAGCGTGCTGCTGCTGTTGTTGTGGCTGGGCGTGCTGTTGGGGCTGAGCCTGGGCGTGCTGCTGCTGTTGTTGTGGCTGGACGTGCTGTTGGGGCTGAGCCTGGGCGTGCTGCTGCTGTTGTTGTGGCTGGACGTGCTGTTGAGGCTGAGCCTGGGCATGCTGCTGCTGTTGTTGTGGCTGGGCGTGCTGTTGAGGCTGAGCCTGGGCATGTTGCTGCTGTTGTTGTGACTGGACGTGCTGTTGTGGCTGTTGCGCCTGAGCATGCTGCTGCTGTTGAATAGTGCGTGCAGGGATCACTGGAGCGATCGGTCTACCTGCCGCGATGGGCTGCGTCGCCGCCAGAACGGCAGGACGGCCGTGATTGACAGAGGCGAATTGCTGGCGGTTCTGTGCTGCCGCCTGCTGGTGCTGTATCTGCGTGGACATCGGAGGAATGCGCTGCTGACGCAATGCGGCGTTCTCCGCCGGCAGCGGCTGGCGAGTGATGCCTCCCGGCCCGTTGTAGCTGGCGCGGTTCATCGTGCTGTTGGTGATGCTGCGGTTATAGACGTTAACGTTGGTTATGTTTACGTTGTTTACGGAGCGGTTATAGTTGAAACGATTTCCGCTCCAATACCCGCCCTGATAGCCGATGCCGCCATAGCCGAATCCATAGTTAATGCCGCCGTAGTAGCCGACATATGGGCCCCAGAAGCCGTAGTTGAAGCCGTAGATACCCGCCGAGAATCCCCAATATCCAGGCGTCCATAGGAAGCCCACTTGAGGCGGCATCGCCCAGGCACCGGGTACCCAGAAGTAGCCCTGCGGGGCGTAGCTCCAATACCCGGGCGTCCATAGATAACCGTTGCCGGGGATTGGAGGCTGCGAATATTCCGGTAGCGGTGGTGGAGGTTCTTGTGCCTGAAGCACCGGCTGCCCGTAGCTTGCATCCTGGTAGTCGCCGTTATTGGAATAGTACTGGTCCTGCGGGACGGGCTGCACCGCTGGAGCTGAAGAATGGTGCCGCACCGGCGCGGGCTGCTGATAGACCTGCTGCGGCTGACTTGCCGGCTGCTGCTGGTAATTATTATCGGTAGTCTGGGTCCCGTCCGCGGGAGCCAAGTTGTTCGTCGAAGCAGGATCCTGCGACTGATCGGTCTGCGCTGCTTGACCCTGGGCGCCATTGTCTTGCGCCGCGGTTTTGTTGCATGCTGCAACTCCAAATATCAGAGCGACGGATACTGCCGTCAAAACGATACGAGAAGATAGCTTGTCGGACATATTCGCCTCTATCTAGGAGATGTCTAAAGGACAACTCCACAATCACTGTCGCATTGCGGCCTGCTTCGGGTCTGAGCAAATGAGACCACCCTCCGCGTAGCATGGCTTTGCGGTCCTAGCGGGGGCCTCAGCGTGACCTCTTCCCCTCCCGCTACAATCTTCATTCATGTCTTTTCGCTTTGAGATTGAGGCTACCGACGGCAAGGCGCGAGCGGGACGCATGTTTACGCCGCATGGCCTGGTGCAGACGCCGGTGTTCATGCCGGTGGGCACGCTTGCCACCGTCAAAGGTGTGCCGCAGGACGTGCTGGAAGAGCTGGGCGTCGAGATTCTGCTGAACAACACCTATCACCTGTACCTGCGGCCGGGCGTGGAAATGGTGCGATCACTGGGCGGCGCACAGCGATTCATGGCTTGGGACAAGCCGATCCTCACCGACTCAGGTGGGTTCCAGGTGTTCAGCCTGAGCGAACTGCGCAAGGTGACGGAAGAGGGCGTGGCGTTTCGCTCGCACCTGGATGGCTCGTCGCACATGTTCACTCCGGAGAGCTCGATTGCGGCGCAGATCGGGCTGGGGGCGGACATCATCATGGCGTTCGATGAGTGTACGGAGCATCCGGCAGAACGGGAGAGGGCGCGCGGATCGATGGAGATGACGCTGCGCTGGCTGAAGCGGAGTCGCGATTACTTTGAGGCACATAAAGAAGAGGTGGTGTGGTTTGGGGGAGTGCCCGGAGATCGCCGCGTGGGAAATGCAGGTCCTTCGACTCGGACGCACGCTGTTCAGGGCGTCCTCGCTCAAAATGACAGCGAGTATTCAGTTGCGCCAGGGCAGACGCAGGCACTGTTTGGCATCGTGCAGGGAGGGATGTATCCCGACTTGCGGCGGGAGTCGGCGGAGCGGACGGTCGAGATCGACCTGCCCGGATACGCGATTGGCGGGCTGAGTGTTGGCGAGCCCCGTCCCATGACTTACGAAATGGTGGATGCCGCTATGCCCTGCCTGCCGGAGAACAAGCCGCGCTACCTGATGGGTGTTGGGACTCCGGAGGAGATTGTGCACTATGTGGCACAGGGCGTGGACATGATGGATTGCGTGCTGCCGACGCGCGCGGCGCGCCACGGGCTGCTGTTTACGTCGGAGGGGAAGGTCTCGATCAAGACGGCGCGGTATGCGCGAGACGAGGGTCCGCTGGATCCGAAGTGTGGTTGCAAGGTGTGCCAGCGCTATTCGCGAGCCTATCTGCGCCACCTGTATGCCTCTAACGAGTTGCTGGCACAGGTGTTAAACACCGTCCACAATCTGGCCTATTACCTTGACACCATGCGGAGGGTGCGGCAAGCTATACTACTTGGGGAGTTCGCGACTTTTCTTTCTGGTGTCAGACCACCGCATCTGAGTGTCCCCTAGCAACGGCCCACCTGTCGCTGCACGGAAAGGTTGGGCACCGAGCGGTACGCTGCTGAGAAATCCTGAGTTTCCCGGACGTCCTGCGGTAATCCCTGCTTACGTTTGGATGCAGCAGTGAGGGAGTGCGTCGCGCAGCGGGTTGTGGAAAAGCAAAGAAAGTTAACGACACATGCAGACATTGACAGGCACTTATCTACAGGCGTTCGGCGGTGGCGCTGCACCGATCGTAATGATGGTTGCGATTTTCGCGATCTTCTACTTTTTGCTGATCATGCCGCAGCAGCGCCGGCAGAAGAAGTGGCAGGAGATGTTGAGGCAGGTCAAGCCGGGCGACAAGGTGATTACCAGCGGCGGGTTGACCGGCGTCGTCTTGTCGGTCAAGGACAAGGATGATAAGGAAGATGTGGTCATCCTGCGCGTTCCTCCCGACAACATCAAACTGGCAGTTGCACGCTCCTCAATTGTGACGCTTACGACGCAGGAGGAGCCCAAGTCCTAGCAGGGTTGCAGTCTCTCATGAAGAAAAACCTAACCGTAAAAGTTGTCATTATCATCGCGGTGCTGATCTTTTTCCTGTTCGGCATCTTCGGCATCCCCCAGAGCGTTACGCCTTCCGGCCTGATGGCCTCGATGCAATCGCGCATCCACCTGGGGCTCGACCTTAAGGGCGGCACGCACCTCATCTTGCAGGTGCAGGTGGATGATGCCATTAACGCGGACTCCGACCGCGCCATCGAGCGGCTGAAGGATGATCTCAAGGCGAAGAACATCAACTACGCCGAGATCACGAAGCCCAACCCGCAGCAGCATCCAGAGCTGGTCGTGATCAAGGGTATTCCGTCTGAGTCGATCAGCGACTTCCGCAGCCTGGTAGCGGACCGGCTGCCGGACTACGATCTGGGCTCGGGGCCTGATAACACGTTCACGCTGACGATGAAGCCGGCGATCGTGAAGGAAACCAAGACCAAGGCGCAGCAGCAGGCGATTGAGACCATCCGCAATCGAATTGATCAGCTTGGCGTTAGCGAGCCGGTGATTCAGGAACACGGGCTAGGCGATTACCAGATCCTGGTGCAGCTCCCAGGAGTAGACGATCCGGCGCGCGTGAAAGAAATCATGCAGTCCACTGCGATGCTGGAAATCCGCCAGGCGATTGGCGGTCCCTACGCCAGCGAGCAGGAAGCGATGCAGGCCAACGGCGGAGTGCTTCCGGCGAATGCGTTGCTGATGAAGGGCAAGAACATCGGAGCGCAGGGACAAAATAACACCGATACCTACTGGGTGATCAGCCGTGCTTCGGCAGTAAGCGGCGGCGACTTGCGGACAGCAGACGCGGGACGCGACGAGAATGGACGTCCGGATGTGAAGTTCACGCTGACGGGCGAAGGTGGACGGCGGTTCGCCGCGTTCACTGGCGCACATGTGGGCGAGCGGCTGGCGGTGGTGCTCGACAATAAGGTCATGGAAGTGGCCACGATCCAGGAGCAGATTCACGACGAAGGCCGTATCACCGGATCGTTCACCGAGCAGCAAACGCAGGATTTGTCGCTGACGCTGCGGTCGGGCGCGTTGCCGGCGGGCATCAAGTACCTGGAAGAGCGTACGGTCGGCCCGTCGTTGGGTGCGGATTCGATTCGCGCCGGAGTGCGGGCTGCACTGTTCGGCATGATCGCCGTGATGGTGTTCATGCTGGTCTATTACAGGTTCGCGGGCATTAATGCCGACCTTGGCTTGCTGCTGAACCTGATCATTCTCCTGGGATTTTTGGGGTTCACGGGAGCGACATTGACGCTTCCGGGAATTGCCGGAGTGATCCTCACCATCGGTATGGGCGTTGACTCGAACGTGCTGATCTTTGAGCGTATTCGCGAAGAGTTGCGGCATGGCAAGACGCCGCCCTCTGCAGTGGAGCAGGGATTCAACAAGGCCTGGATCACCATCGTCGATACCCACGTCACGACGATTGTTTCGGCCATTATTCTGTTCCTGTTCGGAACTGGACCCGTGCGTGGATTTGCTGTGACCCTGAGCTTTGGTCTGGCAGCCAACCTGTTCACGTCAGTCTTTGTATCGCGCGTTATTTTTGACGCCATCCTCAACCGCCACCAGCGTGGCGAGGCTTTGAGCATCTAAGGGGCTAGCGGTGGAGTTTTTTCGTAATACCAACATCGATTTCCTGGGCAAGAAGTGGTATTTCCTTGCCTTCTCGCTGATCTTCAGCATTGCCGGACTGTTCTCGATCTTCTTCTGGCATGGCATTCCCTTTGGCGTGGACTTCAAGGGCGGAACGCTCGTCTATGTGAAGTTTGCCCAGACGCCAGACTTGAACCAGATCCGCTCCGCCATGGACAAAGCCGGGTTGAAAGACCCGAAGATCCAGAGCTATGGCGAGGCCGGCAACAATGAGGTGCTGGTCGCGCTGGAACAGCGCCAGACCAACGAGTCGGCACTCGATCAGGGCAAGAACACCATCATCAAGGCGCTGGAATCGACCGAGCAGCAACAGGCGGGCAAACAGGACCTCAACAATACCGGTCCATCGAGTCTGCAGCAGTACTTGCTATCGAAAGACCCGATGCACCTGGGTATTGACGCTGCGCCGAAGTACCTGGCGATCGCGCAGCAGATCGATGACTTCCGCAATAAGCAGCGTGGTGGAGTGCTGAAGTCAGTGGATGAGTTGAAGGGCGTAGCCCCGGCGGAAGTGGTCGCGGTGATGGAGCAGGACTTCTACACCTCGGACTTTGCGGTGCGCAACGTGGAGATCGTCGGCCCCCAGGTGGGCGGCCAGTTGCGCAAGCAGGCCCTGTGGGCGACCTTGTATTCGCTGGGCGGGATGCTGATCTATCTCTGGTACCGCTTCGAGCTCATCTACGGCATCGGCGCGGTAGTGGCGTGCTTCCATGACACCATCATCACCATCGGGTTCTTTTCGCTGCTCAATAAAGACATCACGCTGACGGTGATTGCGGCCATCCTGACGCTCATCGGATATTCGATGAACGACACCATCGTCGTGTACGACCGCATCCGGGAAAACATCAAACTGCTGCGCCGCGAGGCACTGGCGGACGTGGTCAACAAGAGCATCAACCAGACCCTGAGCCGGACGATCTTAACTTCAGGCTTGACATTTCTCACTGTCCTCTCGTTGTATGTGTTCGGGGGCGAAGTGCTGCGGGGCTTCTCCCTGGCGTTGGTGATCGGAATTCTGATCGGAACATACTCTTCGATCGCGGTAGCGGCTCCGATGCTGGTGGCGTATACGGAATGGCGGGCCGGAAAAACGGGGCGTGCCACCTTGCCGACGGCAAGTGCCGCCCGGGAAAAGATCAAGGTCAAGGCATAATCGGTTTTCTGGAGCACACAAATCGGCTTCTGAGGTGTATATTCAAGTCCTTCGAGTGGGCGAGCGGTTTCCTGCAGCGTACGCAGTGGCCCAGAAGAGTAGCCGCGGTCCCAGATTGTGGGAGCAAAAAATAGCAGGGCGGTGTCTAAGTAATAAAAGCGTTCGACGGAGATAGGGCTATGTTTGAAGACAGCCTCATGGAATCGGGGGGCAGGATCAAAACGAAACAGGGGGCGACAGCCGCCCTTTCGTTTGGCCTCCAGATCGTTCTTATTGGTGTACTGGTTCTGCTACCACTTGTATTCACCGAGGCGCTACCGAAACAGCAACTGATGACCTTCCTGGTTGCTCCACCGCCTCCTCCACCACCCCCTCCCCCTCCGGCGGCAGTTCCGGAAATCAAGATTGTAAAGAAGATCCAGAGCGATCTGGACAATGGCCAGTTGCGCACCCCAACGGCGATCCCGAAAAAAGTTGCCATGATTAAGGAAGACGAGGCGCCACCTCCGTCGACCGGCGTTGCCGGTGTCGTGGGAGGCGTTCCTGGTGGCGTACCGGGCGGAGCCATGGGTGGCGTGCTGGGTGGCATTATCGGCAACACCCCGGCGGTCGTTCCCAAGGCCGCTACCCCGCAGCGTGTACGTGTCTCGCAGGGCGTATCCCAAGGTCTGTTGATTCGGCAAGTCAAGCCGAACTACCCCGCGCTGGCGCGGTCGGCGCGCATTCAGGGCACGGTCGTTCTGCAGGCTCTCATCAGCAAGGACGGCTCCATCGAGAACCTGCACCTGGTCAGCGGACATCCCATGCTGGCTCCAGCGGCGATCGATGCAGTGAAACAGTGGAAGTACAAGCCCTACTTCCTGAACGGCGAGCCGGTCGAGGTGGAAACCACGATCAACGTGAACTTCACGCTGGCAGGTGGATAGAATTTAGCGCTACGGCGCCTTGTGCGTCGAAGCCTGAGGGCGTCCGGTTTAACGCCGGCCGCGCTTCCGGCTTGGATTTTTGGCACTGCAGTGGCCCGCCACGGTAAGAACACCGGGCAGGCTTTCCCGGCCGGACGAATCGGCCCAAACAGTTTTGAATCACCCGCAGTAACGAACACGTTCTGCTGTAACGAAAGTTCCTGAGGAGGAAAATTCGACTCATGCTTCTAGCCAATGTTGCAACTTACGCTCTCAGCCACGTACCCACCGCCGCTGTCTGGATGTTCCAGGAAGGCGCTGTGGGATGGGACCCGGTGTCCCTCTGGAAACAGATGGGCATCCTGGCGAAAATCGTTGTGCTGATTCTGTTCATCATGTCGGGTTGGTCCATCGGCGTGATGATTGACCGCGCGATGGCGTTCAGCGCCGCGCGCAAACAGTCGCGGGCATTCGCTCCCGCCGTTGCCGGCGCGCTGCGCGAAGGCAAGATCGACGAAGCCATCAAGATTGCCGAGCGCAATAAGAAGAGCCACCTGGCGAAGGTCGTCACGGCCGGCTTGCAGGAATTCCGCGCGCACGGCGAATCAACCGACATCCCGGGCGAGCAGATTGAAGCCTCGAAGCGCGCCCTCGAACGTGCCGAAGCCATCACCCACGCCGAGTTGAAGCGCGGATTGGGCGGCCTGGCAACCATCGGTTCGACAGCACCATTCATCGGACTGCTGGGAACGGTGGTCGGCATTCTGAACGCGTTTAAGGAAATTTCGACACAGAAGGCAACCGGTCTGGGCGCGGTCGCGGGCGGTATTTCAGAAGCCCTGGTGACCACCGCTATCGGACTGTTCGTCGCCATCCCGGCCGTCATGATGTTCAACTATTTCTCCAACAAGGTGGAAGCCTTCGACGTGGAAATGGACAACAGCTCCAGCGAGTTGATTGACTACTTCCTGAAGCGTCGCGGGGTCGTCCGCCGGTAACCGGAGTCCGGCGTAGCCGTACACCGCCGAATTCCGCTTCAACGGAGAGGTTGAACTATGTCATTAGCAAAACGTGACGAAGGATCAAAAGTAAACTCCAACATCAATGTCACGCCGATGGTGGACGTAATGCTGGTGCTGCTGATCATCTTCATGGTCATTACGCCGATGCTTCAAAAGGGCGTCAGCGTGGACATGGCCAAGGTGAACAGCCCGATGCCGATGCCGGACGCCGACAAGGAAGACGCTTTGCTCATCTCGATCATGCGCGATGGCAAGATTTACTTTGGCTCCGACCGCGTCGACGCGGACCAGCTTACGCAGAAGGTGAAGGACCGCCTCGCCAACAAAGCCGACAAGCGTGTCTTCATCAAGTCGGACGCTCGCGCCCGCTACGGCAGCGTGGTGGATGTGGTGGACAACGTCCGCTCGGCGGGAGTTGACGATGTGGGTCTCTTAACCGAACAGAAAAAGACAGGGGCGGCTGCTGCTACACCACCCGCCGCACCAACGACGTAACGGAGTTACTTATGAGCATGCAAATGGGGGGTAACAAAGGCGGAGTCTCCGCTGATATTAATGTTACCCCGATGATTGACATATTGCTGGTGCTGCTCATCATTTTCATGGTGATCACGCCACTGACCCCGAAAGGTCTCGACGCGCTGGTTCCGCAGCCGCCCAAAGACAAGGAAAAACAGCCTGAGCCCAGCGACCGCACGGTGGTCGTTCAGCTTCTGAAGGGCAGCGGCGACAAGGCAGCGCTCAAGATCAACCAGGACGACGTAACGTGGGACAACCTTGAAGGCCGTCTGAACGACATCTTCAAGACCCGCGCCGAGAAAGTGATGTTCGTCAAGGCTGATCCCGACCTGACGTTTAACGAAGTGGCGCAAGTCATCGACATTTCGCATTCGGCGGGCGTCGATAAGGTCGGACTGATCACGGCTAAGATCGAAGCCGGCCAATAGTGAGTCTTGCAACAGGAACGTGATTCGGGAAGTACTCCTCCTTAAGGGTAGGCGGGGCATCGCAGAGCGGTGTCCCGCCGTGCCGTGGAACCCGAAGAAGCGCAACGGAGAGTGACACCAGACATGAACAAGAGCGGACGAGTACTGACGATCCTTGCTGTACTGCTCGCGTTGCTTTCGGCCGTAGGCTGCGAGAAATTGAAGGCACGCGACCAACTCAACAAAGGCGTTCAGTCGTACAAGAACGCACGCTACGAAGAAGCCATCGAACACTTTAAGAACGCGGTGCAACTGGATCCGAGCCTGACCAATGCCCGTCTTTATCTGGCAACCGCGTATGCCCAGCAATATATCCCCGGCGCCGATTCGCCCGAGAATAATCAATATGCGGAACAGGCCATCGAGGAATTCAAGAAGGTCCTCGACACCAATCCTCCCAAGGAACAGCAGATTCATAGCTTGAAGGGCATCGCTTCGCTCTACTTCAACATGAAGAAGATGGACTTGGCGAAGCAGTACTACCAGAAGGTTGCCGACCTCGATCCCAACGATCCGGAAGTGTATTATTCGATCGCCGTGATCGATTGGACGCAGGCCTACCAGCCTCGGCTGGAGGCGCGCGCCAAGTTGGGTCTAAAGCCGACGGACGACATCAAGGACAAGAAGACCTGCGCCGACCTGTTGAAGGCGATCAAGGAAATGAACCAGGGAGTGGTGGAGGACGGTATCGCCAAGCTGCAGAAATCGATTGAGCTGCGTCCCGACTACGACGACGCTATGGCATACCTGAACCTGATGTACCGCGAACGCGCCGACTTGGAGTGCGACAATCCGGACGCCCGCAAGGCCGACCTTAAGTCCGCGGATGACTGGGTCGACAAGACCATGGCCACCAAGAAGGCCAAGGCCGAGAAGGCTGGTCCTACGGGTATCGTGACCACGGAAACGCCGGCGAAGTAGTCTGAGGGCGTTCTACGGACTTAAGTAAATGTGCGCCTCTCCTTCGGGAGGGGCGTTTTCTTGCTATCGGTTGGGAGCGCGAAACAGACTTCAATCCGTCCGGCGGCGGATGTCACAAGGGGCTGTGACGGCGAGCCTCCCAACTGTCGGGGCGTAGCCTACAATCGTTGCTTTCCCCTTGGCACTCGCTATGTTTAAACGAATTCTTATCGCCAACCGCGGCGAGATCGCCGTCCGCATCATTCGTGCCTGTCGCGAGATGGGCATCGAGTCGGTCGCCGTCTTCTCCGACGTGGACCGCAAGTCTCTCCACGTGCGCAAGGCCGACCATGCATACCACATCGGTCCCGCGACGGCCAGCGAGTCGTATCTCAACGTCGACAAGATCCTCGACGTCGCGCGGCGCAGTGGGGCCGAGGCGATCCACCCCGGCTATGGATTTCTCTCGGAGAACGCGCGGTTCGCCCGTGCCTGCCGCGAAGCCGGCATCAAGTTCATCGGGCCGACGCCGGAGTCGATGGAGATGATGGGCTCCAAGACCAGCGCGCGCCAGCACATGAAGAAGGCAGGCGTGCCCTTCGTGCCCGGCTCCGAGAAGGGTATGGAGTACGACGCCACCGAGCGCATGGCCGAGCAGGTTGGCTATCCCGTGATGCTGAAGGCCGCTGCAGGCGGCGGCGGCAAGGGAATGCGCCTGGTGCACTCGAAAGATGAGCTGCGCTCCGCCTACGATAGCGCCCGCAGCGAGGCGCAGCGTTCGTTTGGCGATAACGAAGTGTACCTCGAGAAGGCCATCGTCAATCCGCGGCACGTCGAGATGCAGATTTTCGGCGACGAGCACGGCAATGTGGTGTATCTCGGCGAGCGCGAGTGCTCGGTGCAGCGCCGCCATCAGAAAGTTCTGGAGGAATCGCCCTCGCCCATCGTCGATGAAGACATGCGGCGCCACATGGGCGAGATTGCAGTGCGCGTGGCCAAGGCCGCCAACTATCAGAATGCCGGCACAGTCGAATTCCTGGTCGACCAGGACCGCAATTTCTATTTCCTTGAGATGAACACGCGGCTACAGGTCGAACATCCGGTGACCGAGTTCGTGACCGGGATCGACCTCGTGCACTTGCAGTTTCGCGTGGCGGCGGGCGAGAAGCTGCCGTTCCGTCAAGAGGACATCAAGCTGCGCGGACACGCCATCGAGTGCCGCGTGTACGCCGAAGATCCCGACAACAAATTCTTTCCTTCACCCGGACAGATCACGCGGCTGATTTCGCCGTCGGGGCCCGGCATCCGGCGCGACAGCGGCATGTATGAAGGCTGGACGGTCCCCATCGAATACGATCCCCTGCTGGCCAAGCTCGTGGGCTATGGCGAGACGCGCGACGAAGCCATCAACCGCCTGCTGCGCGCGCTGTACGAGTATTTTGTCGGCGGTATCAAGACCAACATCTCGCTGTTCAGGCGCATCCTGAAAGACCCTGACTTTCGCGCGGGCAAGATCGACACCGGCTTTCTGGAGCGCTTGCTGGAGAATCCGGCGGTAGAGACAGACGAGCGGCGTCCGATCATCGCGGCTCTGGCAGCGGGAATCTTCGCAACCATGGATCCCAAGGCGACACTTTCCGGCACAAACGGAACGTCCGCGAGCGGCATCAACGCGGTTGAGGAGCCATCAAATTGGCGGCGAGCGGCTCGAGAAGAAGGGCTGCGCGCCCGATGAACCCTGCAACCAAGGAGAAGAGTCGTCGCATCACCGATCGGTTAGTACAAAGAGCGAATAGCGAATAGCGAGAAGCGATGCTGACCACTGACAACCGACAACTGGCGACTGGAAACTGCTTATGACCTACGACGTAATCGTTGACGGCAAGACGCATCGCCTCGAACTCAGCCGCGGCGACACGACTTGGTTGTGTAAGGTCGATGGGGAGGCGATCGAGGTCGACGCCGTTCTGACCGCGCGCGATGTTATGTCCGTGCTTGTCGGTGGTAAGGCCTACGAAGTAAAGCGCGAACGCTCGCTTCAGGGCGAATTGCATCTGGTGATTGGCAGCGCCCGCTATGCCGTCGATGTACAGGACCCACGTTCGCTGCGCACGCGCCGCGCCGCCGCTGGCGCAGAAGCCGGTCCGCAAAAGCTGACCGCTCCGATGCCGGGCAAGATCGTGCGCATCCTGGTCGCCGTCGGGGACGAGGTCACAACGGGACAAGGCATCATCGTGATGGAAGCGATGAAGATGCAGAATGAGATGAAGTCGCCGAAAGACGGCCGCGTGCAGAAGATCCTGACTTCGGAGGGGTCGACGGTCAACCCCGGCGACACGCTGGCGGTGATTGAGTAGCAACGAGCTCTTAGCTATTGGCTCTCAGCGGTTCGCCATTCGAGGTTTGGAATTACGAGCCCGAGAGCTCACCATATCACCCTATTCTGGCGATTCACTCGGCCTTCGCTTCCTCCACGACTGTTCCATGTTCCCGCACAACGATCTTGGAGACTTTTGGTCCCTCTCTTATGAACTCAAAGGTCAGGTCGCGGTCCGTGGTGAAGAAGATGGTTTCTGATTCGGGGTGCAGGACATACGTTTTGTCGCCTATGGTTAGGCTCAACAGGTTGTTGTTTCGAGTGACGACAAGGGTGCCGGTCTTCGGTGCGTTAAACTTGCCAACGTATGGTTCCAACTGGCTGGGCGAGAGTGTTATTTCATTTCTCTTGTTTTCGTAGGTCGCCGCATGGTGGTCATAGCTGACGATCCGCGCCATCTTCCATGTGCCGTCTTTCAGCAGCCACACGTGAAAAAACTTCGCCATGCCGTCGCGGTATTCCGACTTGCCGCTTTCGTTGATGTAAAAGTAGTGTTCACCGGAGAGGACCGCCCCGTAAGTCTCGCCATTTTTTTGCAGAGGGAAAACCTTCAACGTTCCAGGAATTGCTTCCCGGCGCAGGCGGAAGTTCGGGTTCCCGCACAGGTTCTTTCGAAGGCTTTCGTCGAGGGCGGCCGATCCAATCGTCGGGCCGCCTTTGTCGTGATAGAACTCGACATCGGGCCAGAAAAATTGGGACATCTTCTCGACATCGCAGAGGTTATACGCATTCCAGAACAACCCATCTTGGTGCAGGATCGTCTCCGTTAAAGTGTCTTGCTGGTTCTGGGCAAAAAGTGGAAGGGAAAGAACAAACGACAACACAAGGCCCAGCCTGATACAGGATCGCACTCTCATGGGAGACCCCCAGATCTCACAATGGATACGTGAGCAGGGGGTTGTCGGTTCCACGCAAAGATCTTCGGCGGAATTGGTTTTGCGAAATCGGCGAGCGCTGCAGAGCCTGCCCTGAGCCCGCAGTGGCAGGATTTGCGTCCCGACCTTGGGCGCTAACTAACCCGGGATCACTGCCATCTGGGCGCGAAGATACGCCTCAATTTCTTTCCTGCCTGCGTGGCTGGCCCAGTCCGCTGCCGTTGCGTGCCAGAGTATGTCCTTCAAATCCAATCTTGCACCGCGCTCGACGAGCAGCCGGACTACTTCATCATGGCCGGCCCCAGCAGCTTGGTGCAGCGGTGTCGTGTGGGAATGGCCTCCCACCGGGTTGTATCGGTTTGGATCTTCGCCCGCGTCCAGCAACAATCGAACGATCTCGACATGCCCAAAATCCGCTGCCATAGTGAGTGCCAAATGGCGATCCTCACTGCAGGCACTCGCAAGCAACCGGCTGGCCTCGTCGGTGCGCCCCAGGGCCGCTGCCACCGGCAAGTCGATTCGAGCACCGCGACCGATCAAGGCATTTACCGACTCAAACTCCCCGTGCAAGGCGGCAGCTCGCACAGCGCAGTTGGGATCCGCTCCGTGATCGCACAGCAGATCGATTAACGGGATTTGCTTGCCACATTCCCGGGGCACACTGCCAGTCGCCACCAGCATAAGCGTCTCGTTCGATTCGGATTGCTCAACGCCAGCATCGAGGATGACCGTCGCCACCTGCACAATGTTCGACGGCAGAGTTCCGTGGCGCACCGGATTCTCGGCGACAAACTCCAGCAGCGTCGGATTGCGAAAATAGTTGCCGCCTTCAAAGCCGACCCGCTGCTGCACGAGCTTCGGCTGTTGCTTCAGCAGCGCGCGTAATTCCGCTACGGCACCCGCATCGATCAGGTCTACCGCACGGCGAAATGTTGTGTCTTCAATGCGTTGTTGATGCGGCAAATCCAATCGATCCGCGAGAGTTGGTTTTTCAATGTGCGTCTTCAATCGCGCCCAGCTGGGGAATCCAGACTCGCGAGCGATGGTAAGTTGCGCATCGCTCAACTTCAGCTGGGCCCCAAAGATCTCAGCGTCCGTGGCCCGTCCGTAACGCGGATGAAACTCCCTGATCCGCTGGGCTGCTCCTGACGTCCGCGCCTGATGCTCATTGAGTAAGTCCTTGGCTTGATACTTGAGGTAATCGAGGTTGGGATTCGAGGGGAGGGGTCTCACCGGCATAACGAACTTCCTTTCGTTTGCCCGAGGTCCGCATTGATGGGCAGAAAGTTAGTTCGTAAAAGTGAAATTGTTGCGAACAGGTGGACTTCTGTCCTTTCCGCGGACCGGATGCGCCCTTTGCGCTCCGGCGATCTTAACACGACGGCGAGCGCTTCTCCGGGTGGAAGTACCGGGCTCCAGCCAGTCAGACGATGAGACAGCACGGAAGAGGAGCAGTCTCCGCCATTCTCGGTTGCACGAGAGATTAGTGGAGGAAACCAGTGCGATTCGGGATATGCTGATTCAACTTTTTCGAATCGTCTTCTGGTCTGGAGGCGACAAGCGCTGCGGGAGGGAAACAATGACGGCCGATTTTCTCTGGAAGAGCCCCTTGCGAAACTGGAAGAAACTGCTCCTCGTCTTGGTTTTCATCGTAGGGCCAGTGTGTTTCGCCCAGAGCAGTCCACCGCTCGGTGCGACGCCGCAAGCAGGCACGACTTTCCGTGTCTGGGCCCCGTTTGTTGACTCCGTCGCAGTCGAAGTCAACGACGCGGACCCCGTGCCCATGACCCAGGAACCTGGTCATCCCCAGGCAGACGATACTGTTTGGCTGGCTAAAGTGCCTGGAGCGAAGATCGGAGATCGCTACAAGTACGCGATCAGCACGAACGGCGTCACGCGCGAGTTTGTTGATCCGAGGGCCCGGCAGCTCACCGGCCCAGACCCCGCAGCGTGGTCGCTCATTATCGATCCCTCGCCCGTCCCCTCGCTGGGTGGCGAACCCGCATTCAATCAAATGGTGATCTACGAGATGCATGTCGGCACGTTCAATGTCCTGCCCGGACAATCTACCGGCACGTTCGACAGCGCCACGGCTAAGCTGGATTATCTGAGTGGCCTTGGTGTCAACAGCATCGAGGTGATGCCGGTGCATGAAAATGCATGGTTCGACACCCATACGCCCCAGAACTTCAACTGGGGCTACGACACGATGCAGCTCTATGCCGTGAACTCCTCCTACGGTGGGTCAGAGCAGCTAAAGCGCTTTGTTAAGGCCTGCCACGACCACAAGATCGCGGTCATCCTTGACGTCGTTTACAACCATCTCGTCGGCAACAATTTTCTGATGAGTTTTGGCGGGGTCAATGGTCCGGGCTTCAAGGATGGAATCTACTTCTACGGCGATGGTCGCGAAGATACCGGGTTCGGCCCGCGGCCTGACTATGGTCGCCCCCAGGTTCGAGCTTACGTGGACGAGAACGCCCTCATGTGGCTCCGGGAATACGGAATTGACGGCCTGCGCTGGGATTCAACCATCAACATTCGCGAGGTCAAAAACGGTAGCGCCGATAACCCGGACGGCGACCAGTTGCTGCGAACTGCCAACGACGACTATCGCAACAGTGACCCGAAACAGCCCAACAAGATTTCCATCGCAGAGGACCTGCAGGGCTATGCAGCGCTGGTTACACCCACCGTCAGCGGTGGCTTTGGCTTCAATAGTCAATGGGACGACAGCCTGTTTTTCGATTTGCGAAGAGCTGTAACCGCGGTCAACGATCAAGACCGGAATGTGAGCGCCATCAAGGGATCCATCGGGAACGGCGCTTTCGGGCGCGTTATCTACTCAGAAAATCACGACAAGGTCGGCCATCCCAACGACCTTGCCGACGGAAAACCACAGATTCGCCTGCCTGCCCTGATTGACGTGAATAACCACGAAAGCGTTTTCGCAAAGAAGCGTTCCACCTTGGCTGCCGCCGTAGTGCTGACCTCGCCTGGCATTCCAATGCTCTTCCAAGGCCAGGAAATGTTCGATGACCGCACTTTCGATTTCTTCACGGCCACTCCCGTGGATTGGAACCGGGTGACAAAATTCCCAGGTCTGGTGGCCATGTATCGGGACTTGATCGCACTCCGACTTAACGTCGCTGGTAAAACCGGGGGACTCAGCGCGGAACACGTGAACGTTTTCCACGCTGACGAGCAGAACAAGACGCTCGCCTATCACCGCTATGGCAACGGTGGATCCGGCGATGACGTGGTCGTCGTCGTCAACCTTTCGAATAACGATATTCATCCCCTCAACATTGGCTTCCCCCGCCAAGGCAAGTGGATTGTCCGTTTTAATAGTGGTGCGGTCGTGTACGATCCGGATTTCAAGAACGGCGACAGTTTTGACACCTCCGCCAATCCCGGCCAGAAAGACGGGCTCAACTTCAATGGTGACGTAGGGATCGGTCCTTACAGTGTTGTCATCCTGTCCCAGGACTGAAGTAAAAGATGACGGTGGCAAGCTAGAAGCCGCCTTCTGACCCTGAACTGGCACGAGATGACAGAAAGGACAGGCAAGTGATTGCGCTATCTCATGCGAAACTCACCATCGGAGAAGGCCGCAGAACCAACTATTTGGGTGTCTCGACATCCGTTGCGATTGGACGCTCGTAGCGCCGCTGCAAACTCTCGAACTGGGAGGCCCGCCGAATTCCAAACTTATGCATCTCGAATCTGCATAGTAGCGTTAGAATACGCAAGCCATAAATCGTGCTCTGCACGAGGCTCGCAGAGGATGCTTCGGGAAAGTAACGTGTCGGCACGGGAATCTCGGTTATGCGGAAGCCTGCCGCAACAGCTTGGGCGATAATGTCTTGGTCGAACACAAAACCGTCGGAATTCATCGTGTAATTCACCGTCTCCAGCACCGATCGGTGAAACGACCGATATCCAGTGTGATATTCGGAGTGGTCGAGGCCGAAGGCTGCGTTCTCAAGCCATGTCAAGAAGCGATTGGAAGCGTATTTCCACCATGGCATTCCTTGCTGTAGCGCGGTGCCCTGCTTCAAGCGCGAACCAAGCACTAGATCCGCCCGTCCATCCACAATTGGCTGAACGATCTGCGGAAGCAGAGTCGGATCATATTGGTAGTCCGGGTGCACCATGACCACGATGTCGGCACCGGCTCGCAGGGCTTCGGTATAACAAGTCTTCTGGTTCGCGCCGTACCCGTAGTTCTTGTTATGCACAAACACTTCCAGGTTCAGTTGACGCGCCACTTCGATCGTGTCGTCGCTGGAACCGTCGTCCACCAAAATGACCAGGTGAACGTGCTCTTTAGGAAGTTCCTCATAGGTCATGCGTAGCGTGCGACCCGCATTGTAGGCAGGCATTACGACAACAACCTTCGGTTTCATGCCATATTCCTCATGCGCGTCACCGCGCTAAACTGATATCCAAAGAGCGACTGCCACGTACGGGCCGGCCACGCATTGCAATCATGGAGCATAGCGAGGGCCGAGCCCTGGAAACGTTCCGGTACCACCATGGGAAGCGGTATCGGTGTTGCGGAAAACTGCATGATTTCGAGTCCGCGGCCGGAAACGCGATCTACTCATCTACCTGGCGACTGATCTCGTGAATCGTACCTCCGAAGACGGCGCTCACATAGCCCACCCCCACGGAATTCTTTCCGATCTCAATTCGAGACGACCTTGATGGGTAAATTGGACCGCGGTAATTCAGTGCCGATGCACCGTCGATCTGAGCATCAGATTTACCGTTCTCAAAGTCGATGTCCACCGTCAGCGAGTGTCGCTGCCCTCTCTCGGTATGGAGCGTAAGTCCCGCCGTGTCGGCCACCCCGTAATGGTTCCAGAACACCCGCACTGTCCGCGGATCAACTCTCAAAACATAAAGGAAGTCGCCGGCAGCTGGCACGCCGGTCACGATCAACGGATCGCGGGCCCCGTTTGCCACACCCTCGAAACTGACCTCCCCAGTCCAATGAAATCGTTTTACTCGGAGGTTAGGCAAGATATTCTTCTGCACTTCTGTAGGATTAATGCAAACGATGCGATCGTCCCCCGACCAGCCCGTGTAGTAATCCAAATTAACCTCGCGCGGCCCGAAAACAGCCACGAAACTCCCTGGGCGATTGGTTTGCCATTCGAATTGGTATGGCCGCACGGACTCGGAATAGTAGGATGCGTAGACCTGGTACGGCTGGTTGAATTTCGTATCGCTTTGGGCGATTAGATTTGTTCCCCAGAAGTCTCGCGCCTTTAGCTCGCGTGCAAGCCCGGGTGAGATAAGGAATATCCAGGTGGGATGCGCCTTGGTATACCGCTCAAAGGCTTGCTCAAATACCGATACATGTCGCCGCCGGACTATAGTCGCGACAGCTCTCACCTGATCAACTCCGTTTATCGACATCAGCAACACGATTCCCGCCATAAATCCGACACGGACCTTCTTCCAGGGTAGCTTGCTGTTAACCCAGAAGACGCCGCGAGCCATCAATATAAATAGAAACGGTGCCACCACCAGATAATTGCGAATTATCATCGTCGCATTAGTAGAAAAGTAGAGAAGGTAGGCGACAGGGAACAAAAGCACGATCAATGCGCCTCGCCAGGATTCTTTGATTAGTGCCCAGGCTCCCACAAAGCAGAAGGCCATGAGCAGGATTGCGATCACTTTATACGTTGAGCCTAGCTGCGTACCGAAGTAGATAAGCATCCTGGATAAATGCTCGACGCCTGGGCGGACTGAGTAACCATACCAGCCTGTCGCATACACGTGCTTCTGATACGTAACGGATCTATAGAACGCGAAGGGTTGCAGGATAGTGCCTGGCGTCGTAATCAAGTAGCTGGCGCCGAAAATCGCCACCACAAGAGAGGAATCTCTAAAGGCATTCCGCGAAGCAGGTGGGGCGAGCCAAATTACCGCCAGGATCGGCAACAGCAAAAGCGCACCAGGGTACTTCGCGCCACAACCGAAGCCTGCGGCAATGGCCGCGAAGTAAAGCAGGTTCCGAGAACTTGTTCGTCGCGCAAGAGAGAGTAGAAAGAAAGTGAGCGCGCCGAATTGCATTAGAATGCCGTCCGGTGCGATCCAACGGGCGTGATAAACCATTTCCCAAGAGAACGTGAAGAACAGGACCGCAAACATAGCTTCGAGCCAAGAGCGGCCCCAAATCAAGACTGCAAAATAGATCCAGATCGTCGTAAGCGCCGTGACAAAAGCAAATATTTTCCGCAGGCGCAATCGGAAGACCTGCCCTCTTAGAACAGGCAACAAGGCTTTCCGCAACCCTTCGGGATCACGTTTCCCATCAACAAACTCCTTCGCCAACTCGGGCGTTAATGCGGAAAACGTCAGCCAATAGTTGACCCCCGGATAGCTGTACTGCTCCGGCAGTAAGGTAAAACCGTTTTGGAGCGAATACGCGACCGAGTCGATCTTATTGTAGTTTTCGTCCCAATGAGCGCCGAAATCGATGCCCCGGTATACCAGCAGTAGAAATGCGAGAAACGGCAGCACGGGCGCAAACCAAACGAGGTGATTCATCAAGAGATCTTTCAGGTACTTGGAAAACGGTGCGCAACCCGCTCTTGCCCGAGCCGCTAACTGACTCTGAGCCTCCGGTTGTACCTCGAACTGAATCGTCGTTCGTTGCTTCAAAGGGAGTCTCCAATATGATCTGTATCTGGCGATGGCCTTCGCGCAGTTGACTTATCTGATCCAAGCAGGAGAAGCCTCGGAAATGAGAATAAACCACGATACCGGTCCACGCACTTCTGAAATTCGTATGCGGGCAGGTGCTCCGTGGTCTGAGAGAAGACGGCGCGGCCAAGGTTCATTCACGCGCCCGTCTGGAATTTACCCGGACACCCGTGAGCCGACATTTTGCGGCCGTGCGGTCCCCCCTCTGACTACTGACAACTGGCTTTATCTCAGACTTACTTAACTAGGCACTTGCAGTGCAATCAAAGGTTTCCCGCAGCACTGTTCTCTCTTGGCGGCGTAACTAAACTTGCTGGTTATTCCTCGGGGGCTGTAACCATGCGGCGGATGGTATGAAAGCCACAGGCGCCATCACCGCCCAGCGCTCGATCATGTGCCACTGCGCCATCCCAAGTCCGCGGCAGAGGCGCGAGCAGCAATCGACGCTGTTGGCCGCGTCCTGAAACAACTGGGCGTAGATCTGCATCCGCAAAAGACGCGGGTCGTTCATGTTCAGTACGGCTTCGAGTTCCTCGGCTGCAAGATCAAGCGCGGGAAGAGACTTTTTCTTCCTGCGACTAAGATCCGCAGCCGGGCACGCTCGGGTGGGCTCTATGCCTACCCGCGCGAGAAATCGATCCGGCGTTTCAAAGATGAGGTGCGTCAGCGCACGAAGCGGCGTGTGCCTCTGGCGACCGAGCAGCTGATCGAAGCGCTGAACCCGTTCTTGAGAGGTTGGGGCGAGTACTACAAACGTGCGCACGTCCGAAAGCTCTTCAACCAAGTCGACCGATGGATCGTGCGACGCATCTGGTCGCACCGATTCAAGTGCTGGCGTAACTGTGGTTGGAAACAACTGCCGACCGCTACGCTCTTCGGTGAGCATGGGCTGGTGAATCTGGTCGGGTTAATACTTTCCTTGCGTCCTCGACTCGTTGAGTCTTCGTGAAAGCCGTGTGCGGGAAAACTGCATGCACGGTTTGGGCGGCGGACGGGGGCCAGCATCGAAACCTGATGCGCCACCTCCGACCCGACAGGTCATGACGTCGGCGAAAACTAGTGAGGCACTCCGATCCGAAAGGCGGAGAAACAGATAGGCGGAGCCGGGAACGGTGACCGAAGGCCGGAACGAGAAGGGAGAGGCAAGTAGGACATGGATCTCAAGAGCGACCGGCGGCAGAATATCCAGGGCGAACAGGACTTCTCACCTCTGCCAGCGGGTGAAGCCCGTGACGCAGGAAGGGAAGAGACCGAATCGTTCGCGGCGAACCATGACCCCGAAAGCCCAGCCGGCATAAATCGATTGATGGAGGAAGTATGTGAGCGAGAAAACCTGAAGCAAGCTTTGCGCCAGGTGAAGGCTAATACAGGTAGCGCGGACGTCGATGGAATGACCGTCGGCGGAATTACCGACTAGCTGAACCAGCACTGGCCGGCGATCCGAGAACAACTGCTGAGTGGAACCTACGAGCCGAAAGTTAGTCGCGGTTGAGCGTGATGGCCAACCATCCGGCGGAAGGATGAGGGAGAGCTATCGTCCACGAAGACGACAGCCGGACATCAGCCCCATCCTCGGTAGGTGCTCGACCTGTGACGGGTCCTGTTCGTTCTCGGTTCTGTCGTCCATCTCTCCTTCGATGTGCTCGTTTATCCCCAGAAAATCCTATCTAAGTCCTTATTATGGAATCACTTGCATGTAACCATTTTGTTTCCAGTACTTTGCACTGGAAGTATTATCTATCTTCATGAAAATAAAGAGACGGGAGGGGGGAGGGGTACCACCCGTCACCCTATAATGTTCGCATGAAGAAGGACTGGACAACAAAACTCATTCACTCGGACGCGCGCGTGCCCGAGGGATTCCGCTCGCTGGCGACCCCCACCTATCGCGGCTCAACCACATTGTTCTCCGACGCGGGGGCTGTCACCGACGACTGGAATCAGTACGAGATCGGGTATACCTACGGCCTCTATGGCACGCCTACCACGCTGGAGCTGGCGGCCAAAATCTGCGAGCTGGAAGGCGGCTTTCGCACGCTGATCACGCCGGGCGGCCAGTGCGCCATCTCCACTACCAACTTCGCGTTTCTGAAATCCGGCGACCACCTCCTGGTGCCGGAAAGCGTATATGGTCCCTACCGCAAGCTCACGCGGTTCGTGCTACAGCGCTTCGGTGTCGAAACAACGTTTTATCCGCCGACCATCGGGCGTGAGATCGAATCGCTCTTCAAGTCGAACACACGCATGGTCTGGTGCGAGAGTCCCGGCTCGATCACCATGGAAGTGCAGGACGTTCCCGCCATCGCCGAGGTTGCACATGCTCATGGAGCGCTGGTCGTCATGGACAACACCTGGGCAGCAGGCGTCCTCTTCGACGCCTTAGCGAATGGCGTTGACATCACCCTGCAGGCGGTGACGAAATACATCGGCGGACACAGCGACCTGTTGCTCGGCGCGATCACTGTGAAAGACGAAGCGTTATGGAATACGCTGGGCGCGCACCAGCAGGTACTGGGCGCGTCGGCCTCGCCCGACGATTGCAGCCTGGCGCTGCGCGGCATGAAGACCATGGCGGTGCGTCTGAAAGCCATCGAGAGCTCAGCGCTGCACATCGCCCAATGGCTGAGCCAGCGATCGGAAATCGAGTTGGTATTGCATCCCGCGCTGCCGTCGTGCCCCGGACATGAGTTCTGGAAGCGCGATTTCCTTGGTTCATCCGGCCTATTCTCATTGGTGTTCAAACCCGGATCGACGAAGCAACAAGTTCTGGATTTCGTGAACGCTTTGGAGTTGTTCGAGATCGGCTATAGCTGGGGCGGTGTGGCGAGCCTGGCGACCGCCTACGATTTCACCGGATTCAAAGGGCGTCCCGACTACGGACATCGTATCGTGCGACTTCACATTGGGCTGGAAAATCGTGACGACCTGATTGCCGATTGAAGCAGGCGCTGGACAAGTTGCGATGAGTGCCATGTCGCTTCGCGGCTCTAAGTTACTTCAGCGTACCGGCTTTTTTCAGGATGTCTTCAGCGAAGAAGTTCTCGACCTTGGCTTCGTCGCGGATGACTTCGTAATAGGCGGCTTTAAGGAGCTGCTCGCGACGGTCGCGAAGCTGCTCGCGGATTGCCTGCTGCACGCGCGGGTCCTGCAACTCGCGTTGGCCGGCGGCTTCCTTGCTGATGAGGCGAACCACGCGATAGCCGAACACCTGATGGCTGTTGGGGTCGGCGACCACGAGAACGGTGGTGTACTGCCCCGGCTTCAGCTTGTTAATGGCGTCGAACGCGGCCTTGTCGCCTTTGAGCGATGACTCGGGAATGAAGCCGAGATCGCCGCCGTTCTGCGCGGTTTCCGGCTGCTCGGAGAGGTTCATGGCCACGGAGGCGAAGTCCTCGCCGCTATCGAGGCGGTTCTCGATCATCTGGATTTTCTTCTTAGCGTCGGCCTCGTTCTGGGCCTTGTTGGCGACGTTGCGAGCCTGCGGATTGGGCTGCGTAGTGACTAGGACTTGCGCCAGATGGTACTGCGGCTCGATCAGGTTGAACTCGGCCTTGTGCTGATTGTAGTAAGCGGTAATATCTTCGTCACTGACGTTGATCTTCGAGGTGACTTCCTTGTTGAGGACCTTCTCGACGGTGATGGAGCGGCGCAAATCGGCTTTGAAGTCGGCCAGCGTAATGTTGCGGTCGGCAAGTCGCTTGTCGAAATCCTGCTGGCTGAACGGCGCCTTGATTTCGGCCAGCTTGGCATTGACCTCGTCATCGGTTGCGAGCAAGCCGAGCTTTTCGGCGCGCTGCATCAGGATCTCATTGTCAATGAGTTCCTTGAGAATGTTCAGGCGAAGGGTGTCGGCCTGTTCGTCGGTGGGTTTCTGGGGCGCCTGCGCGGTCTGGTTGTTGAAGTACTTGTCTACCTCGTTGCGCTGGATTTTGCGACCGTTGACCGTGGCCATGACGCCTTCAGTCGCTTTGTTGGTGTTGCAGCCAGTTCCCGATAACAGCAGGAAAAGCGCTGCTGCCGGCAACAAAGCGATCGCGGCGTGGCGTCCACGCCTGGGGTTGGATTTCAAACCGTGCTCCTCTTACCTGGCAGAACCATCTTGGCAAAACCTTGCTCGGTAGAACTGCGTTGAACTCACTGGGAAATGTCGCCAGAACACCATCGTGCTAATTAGCGGCCTTGGGCTGGACAGCAGGCGTTGGCGCCGGCGGCTGGATTCCGGCCGCGAGCAGTTGCTGATTCAAGACTGCTTTGACCTCTTCGGCATCCACAGCGCCTTCCAACTTCTGGCCGTTGATGAACATGGTCGGAGTCGCGTTCAAGCCCAGCGACTCACCCTCGGCCATCGAAGCCTTGAGCACCGTATCGGGCTGTGACTTCAGGCATGCCTGTAGACGACCCATGTCGGCCCCGTTCTTCTTGCCCGTGTCGAGCGCGATACGATCCAGTTCGGCCGTCGACTTCTGTATGTCCTGTCCAGCGCTGATGGTCTTCTGATTGGCGTGAACATAGTCGGCGTATTCCCAAAAAGCTGTTCCGTTCTCGGCAGCCAGACAATTCGCGTCATTGGCGGAATGCTGCGCCCAGGGATGCATGGACAGCGGGAAATCCTTGTACACGATCTTGATGCGATCGCCATACTGAGGCAGAATCTCCTGCATTAGCGTGGAATGCATGCGGGAGCAGAACGGACATTGCAGATCGTCGTAGTTGACGACAGTAACTTTGGCGTTGGGATTGCCCCGGATCGGGCGTCCCTTGACGTCGATCTTGTTCATGCGTTCGGCGTAGATGTCTTTGGTGAGGTCGATCTTGGTCACACGCGCCAGGGTCTTGCCGTCTTGCGAGAGCAGGAAATCGAGCTTCTGGTCCTTACCGTGGGCGCTCAAGGTGACTGTCACCGTGTCATACGTGGGAAAATCGCTGGGACGACGCGGACCGACATCAATCTGCACTTCCGCCGGAAGGTCGTACTGAGCCTGGACCTGGCGCTGGATATTCGCTGCGACGACTGGAGAAACTTTTTGCCCCGGCGAGGACACGCTTGGCGCCAGAGTGGAGACCGTTTTTGCCGCCTGGGAAGGGTTTTGCGCCGAACACCCGGCCGACATCAACAACAAGAGAACAGCCAATCGATTCATAAGCAAACGACAAACCACCTTTAGGACTAGTGCCCGAAACTCTGATTATCTCATGCTGAGGCGCGCCCGCGAGAACGGGGCGACCCCGTATGTGGCGGGCTGTGCTGGCCGCGGAAACATTCGGGCTTGCGCGGTCAGCTTCCAGTCCCGCGGCTATGAAACCGTTGATTTAAGCAATGTCTCAACGGGAAGTACAGCGTTCATCGAGCCCGAGCGGAACCCTTCTAGATCGAGCGTGACATAGGAAAACCCCAACGCTTTGAAGATTCGGGTGAATTTAACCGCCATCTCCGGAGTCAGCGCGCGGGGAAGCTCCTGGCTCGCGATCTCTATGCGCACGATGTCGCCGTGATGTCGCACGCGAAATTGGCGGAAGCCCATCTGACGCAGCGCTTCTTCGCCTTGCTCGACGACCTGAAGAGCTTCTGGGGTTACAGGACGACCGTACTCGATGCGCGAGGACAGACAGGCGGAAGCTGGTTTGTCCCAAACCCGCAGTCCCGCAAGTCGCGCCAATTCGCGAATCTCCTGCTTGGTGAGGGCGGCATCGAGGAGGGGAGCGGCTACACCATGCTGCCGCGCGGCCTGCTGACCGGGTCGGTAATCACCCTGATCGTCGGCATTCACGCCATACGCGATGGTGTCATAGGCAATTCGAGAGCGAAATTGGTCCATCACCGTGAACAGCTCATCCTTGCAATGGAAGCAGCGAGTGGCGTCGTTCTTACGGTATTCGGGGCGATCCATTTCTTCGGTCTGGATGATGGTCAGAGGAATGCCCTGCTCCTGAGCGAAAGCGACGGCATCGCTCATCTGCGAACGCGCCAAACTGGGGGAATCAGCGAGCACCGCCAGCATGTTTTCACCCAGTTCACGATGGACTGCCCAGGCCAGGAAGGCAGAATCCACTCCACCGGAATAAGCCACCAACACGCGCCCGAGGAGGTGCAGGTGCTGCTTAAGCTTTTCTGACTTAGCGTTCAGGGCGTCAACCGAACCGATCGCGATCTTTTCAGGCGAAGACATCGTCTCATTGTAGACGGCGAAGTGAGAGAAGAGGTTGCGAACTAGTAGATTCTTTGCAGCTTCTTGAGGTTGCCGAAAGTGCCGACGTTAGTCAGACTGAAGGCGAAGCGGTAAGCGTTCTCGTTGCGCACCGTGCCCAGAGCCCAGCGCGCGTACTCGAAGGTGAGGCCGCAGCAGTCCCAGTTGTAAGTGCTTTGGACCGAGGCGGCTTGGACGAAATCGTTCTTCACGTCGAATGCCACAGCGGCGGCGGCGCTGAATCCGCGGTTGCCGAGGCTTCCGTAGATTGCCTCCACTCGAAACTGGTTGAAAATGTCGGGCGCGAGAACCTGATTGACAGTCGCGGGGATGACTTCGCCAGGAACATGGAGGTAACTCTGGCCCCCGAGAACATACCATTTGGGAGACAGATGCTGCCCGACAAAGATTGTGTTAGCGTTCACCTGGTGGAAGACAGGATCGTAGTCCAGGTCCCACTGAAAATCGGTAGATCGGTTGTGCACAAGGAGTCGCGAAATTATGGGAGAAGCGTTTCGGGGCTCGGTTAGGAACGCGATTCCGCTGAAGTCTACGGAGCTATCAAACACATTCCGCTGGCCGGGTACGAGCGCGCCACCAAAGTTCGGATCGAAGAAGTACTTCTGAGCGATGGTCCAGGTAATGAACTCGCGCGCGGGGCCGCTCTGGTCGTCGCAGATCTGGCTGTCGGCGGCCATTTCTTTCTTGGCTTCGGCGGGTGGAGTGTCGGATGGCAGATATTTCGGTTGATCAAAACACTCCGGATTGGACTTCGACTTCTTGACGTAGAGGCGATTGACTACGCCGTATTCGACGCCGTTGGAGTCTGCCAGGATGTCGCGTTGGTCAAAGCGGATGATATTGGAGAAATTGTTGATGCCAGTTTCGTAAGAATAGATCGCATAAGGCTCTACCACGTGCTTCAAGACGTAGCCAAATAGTTTGCGGTCGAAGATCTTGGCGATGGACGGCGGCCGGATTTCCATTGACGCCAGCGCGACGTTGCGATTCAGGGCCTGGGCAACAGCGACACCAATTACGCCAGTGTTGTTCTCGGTTGGGACCAGGCGTTCGCTGTAAAGCGTCTCCCGCACTCCCACCTCCGGTCGAAACGTCCAACCGTTAAAGAAAGTCGGCAGCGACACGGTGGGGTAGGCATCGAAGCGTCCCACTACGTTCTGGGTCTGAAAGCCAGGCTCATGACGGGAGACACCCTCGGCGGCCACATCGTAGGTGTACATGAACTTCGAGCCGAAGATCGGGTTCTCGACCCCCGCCATCTGAAAACTCGGAATGTGTGCGATGTCGATCACGTCGCCGTTCACGGTGCTCTGGTAGTTCTGATAACGGGCGAGCCACAGTCCCAGGAAATTTCCCGACCAGGATTTACTTACGAAGCCAGAAGAACGCACCTCGGAGTTAATGGCTTCGGTAAAGCTCTGTGCGAAGGCCAGGCGGAAAACGTAAGAACTGAGATAGTCGACGGAAATTACTCCCCGAAAATCGTAAGGAAGAGCGATGGAACCGTTGGCCTTGAGTTCTTCGCCACCCTGCTTCTGCTTGGTGACAGGATTTCCCTGCTCGTCAATGACGCCGTAGTACTCGGTGTGAAACTGGTAACGCCAGCCGAGAGAGCGGTAGTCGCCGATCTGCGCCCATCCCCGGGAGGAGAAATAGTAACCGCCAATTTCGGCGTCGGAGTTGCGGTTGATTGCCCAGTAAAACGAGTCGCCGAGAATTGTTCCCTTGGTATTCGATTGCCCAATGGCGGGAATGAGGAATCCACTCTTGCGGCCGAGGTTGTCGGCGGGATGTTGTACGTAGGGAAAGTAGAAGACCGGAATTCCCTTTATGCGCAAGGTGGAGTGATACATCTTTGCGTCGCCGCCGATCTCAACAACAGCGGTCGCAGGATGGAACTCCCATTTTGGCTTGGGAAGTTGGCACGAAGTGATGATGCCATGATGCACGCGGTAGAGGTCCGGTCCCAGCTTGTCGACGACTTTGCCGGTGAAGAAGAACGGTGTCGACGAGGTAAGGAACATGGTCTGGTTCTTGACCTTGATGCCGGTCGAGCCAGTCACGTCGTAGAACGTTCCGGTATCGCGGCTCACGTCGTAAGTCGCATGGGTGCCGACCAGATGCTCGTTGTGGGCGCCGCCGTCGAAGACCACGTGGCCAGTGGCATCGATCAGCCCGGTGGTGGCGTCGTAGGTAGCCTGATCACAGTGAATCACGTTGGTGCGGAACCGGATCTCGACGTTGCCGCGCACCTTGTAGATGTCCTGGTTTTTCTCCTGCTCGTCGGCGCGAATCAGGACTTCGTCGCGACTCAAGACGACATTGGCAGGCGGACGAGGGTTCGCAGAGTCCTGGTCCGCACTCTGCATCTGTTGTTGGACAACTTCCTCCAAGACCCTGCGACCTTCGTCCTCTTCAGCGGGAGCGGAAGGCGCGGGCTTCGAGGGATTGGGTGGTTGAGCGGGCGGGGCGGGAGTCGGCGCCTGCGACGAATCGCCGGTTGAAGAATTTTGCGGGCCCCTCGCGGCAGCGTCTGAAGAAGGCGCGCCATTATGGGCCGATTCTTGCGACGGAGGATCGCTCCGCAACTGGCTGGTTAACAGCGCCGGCGCGAGAATTAGATGACAACCCAACAGGGTCGTGATAATCAATCGAGTGCGGGAGATCATCGAAAGCCGCGCGTTCCTCGCCCGAAACGTTGAGATCAGCAGAACCTTGCAACTTAGCACGTTGCAGGGACTCAGGCAAAACGCGAGAACTCTTGATGGTTTCACGTTGCTCTGATGTTGCTCTAAACCCGCCTGCCGCACGCTGGTTGTGCCGTCGGTGGTAACTGAGCTCAACGCCGAGCTTCGTCGCATCGCGGATGGCCGAGTGAATGACTTTCTTGACCCAACGTAGATGCTGGTTAGAACTGAGATGACCGCGACTTTAAGCGGGTCACTGAGGAATAGTTGCGCCACGACATGACCGAACAGCAATTTTCGTCCATCGAAGCGGCAGAAAGTTCAGTGGAGCCCGTCGGCGACCTGTGGCGCAACGAAGTGCAAGCGCGCATCGCCGGCTATAAGAAACGTCGCGGGCGGCGCGTCGAGGGAGCGTTCTCTATGCGCTTCCCTTTTCCGCTTGAAGAAATCGCCGAGGCGGACGACGCCGCGGAGGCAGCGTGTTTGACCGAACCGCCGGTGATTTTCGCCGAAGAAGAAACCACGCAGGAAGTTACGATCGAATGCTCGCCGTTCTTCGAACTAGCGACGACTGCTGGGACGGAAGCTGTCGAGGACGCGGCCGAGGTAGCGAAATCAGACGCCGTCGTCGAGTGTCGCGAGGCAGAGATCGAACTTGTGGCCGAGCCAGAGCCGGTAGCGTTCGTGGATACAGTGTCCCGGCTGCGGCCGAAGCGAAAAGTCATCGCGTTTCCCAGGCATCTGTCGGTTGCGCCGGAGACAGTTCATCGCCTGGCCGACCCCGTCACCTCAGAATCGCCGCGCATTCTCGATGTCCCTGAAGAGTTGGAGGCGATTCCGACCACTCCGTTCCTGGATGGATTGCAATTCGAGCCGCTGGGCGGCGCCGATGTTTCGCGGGACAGGGAACACGTGGAATTGCCGTTTCGGGCAGTCAGGGTTTCACAGCGGGTGTTCGCTGGGCTCCTGGATGTTGCGGTGGCGGGCCTCGGCGTCGCGGTCTTTGCCACGGTGGCTTTCAGGATGCTGTCCGAACCCCCGATCAGCAAGCCATTGGTCATGGGTTTGGTGGTGGCGGCCGGGTTGCTGTGGAGCGTGTACCAGTATCTGTTGCTGGTATATGGGGGAACGACTTTCGGCATGATGGCGGCGCAAATCCGCCTGCGCACGTTTGCCGGAAAAGCGCCGACGCTGGGTCAGCGGCGCCGTCGCGTGCTGGGTTTCTACCTGTCGGCACTGTCGCTGGGCATGGGATTGATGTGGATGTTCGTTGATGTTGACTCACTTTGCTGGCATGACCGCCTGAGCCGAACCTACCTCGCCGACCGTCAATAACAAATTTCTACGGTGGGAGTGCTACTGACAACCCAGCGGCGAACAGTGTAAATTTCAAAGCTGTACACCGTCGAGTTTCTTCCCCCTAATCGCGGTGCTCAGTGGAAGGTGGTAGACCCGGGACGCTACTCCCGTTATGTCCACGCAAGCGCCAAATATGCAGCGGCCAGTGGTAAAGGTCTTCGTCGCCACCACGGTGATGTTGACGTTTATCTCGTTCTGGCGCGCCGCGGCCATCGTGCTGGCCGACCTTGCCTCGTCCGCCTATTACGTTGGCGGCGACGCAGAGAAAGTGATCGGCAAAAGCGCGCCCTGGTTCGTGCTGGCGGTGATGATCTTCAGTTACGCGGTGCGCGCGCTGTACATCGAGTCGAGCGCCATGTTCGTGCGTGGCGGCGTCTACCGCGTGGTCAAGCAGGCGCTGGGCGGGACGCTGGCGAAACTCTCGGTCTCGGCGCTGTTGTTCGACTACGTGCTGACCGGCCCGATCAGCTCCGTGGCCGCGGGGCAATATGCTGCAGGCTTTCTCACCGACACGTTGCACCACATTGGGTATGAAGCTCATATTCCGGAGAACGGTTTTAGCGCCGTATTTGCAATCTGCGTGACCGTGTTCTTCTGGTGGATGAACATTAAGGGCATTCGCGAGTCCAGCGATCGGGCGCTGCAAATTATGAAGATCACGACCGTGATGGTAGTGATCCTGATCGTGTGGTGTGTGATTACGATTGTTAAGACGGGTGCTCAGCTTCCTCCGTTGCCGTCGCCCGCGGACATGCACCATGACCGAGAGTCCCTAGGATGGCTGCTCGGCACGTGGGCGCAGAGGATTCCGCTCATCATGCTGCTGGTGGGATTCGGCCACTCAGTACTGGCGATGAGTGGCGAGGAGTCGCTAGCGCAGGTCAATCGCGAGATCGAACATCCCAAGCTGAAGAACCTGGAGAAGACGGGACTGGTGATCTTCCTGTACAGCCTTTTCTTCACCTCTCTGGTGTCGTTTTTCGCGGTGATGATCATTCCGGACGGCCAGCGTTCTAACTATTTCGCCAACCTCATTGGCGGACTGGCGATGAATGTCGTCGGACCCTACTCGGTCAAGCTTGTGTTCCAGGGATTCGTGGTGCTGGTGGGTGCGCTGATCCTGTCGGGCGCGGTGAACACGGCGATTGTGGGCGCGAACGGCGTGCTCAGCCGAATGGTGGAAGACGGCGTTCTGACGACCTGGTTCAAGAAGCCGCAGAAGAAATACGGCACCAGCTACCGAGTAATCAACATGATCGCTGCGCTGCAGGTGCTGACCATCATCGCCAGCCGGGGCAACGTTTATTTGCTGGCGTCGCTGTACGCGTTCGGCGTGATCTGGAGCTTCTCGTTCATGTCGCTGGCCGTGCTGGTGCTGCGCTACACATTGCCGGAACAACGCGAGTGGAAGGTACCGGGCAACATCCACATTCGTGGCGTGGAGATTCCGATTGGATTGGGCGTGATCTCGCTCATTCTCTTTTCGACTGCGATGGTGAACCTGTTCACCAAGCAGATGGCCACCATTGCAGGCGTGAGTTTCAGTCTGGTGTTTTTTGTGGTGCTTACCGTATCGGAACGTGCGGTGGCGCAACAGCACGCTTCGGGCGAGTCAGGATTGGAGCAGTTCAACGTCACCGCTAACACCGAGCTTAGTGCCCAGGCGATGGAAGTTCGTCCTGGAAATATTCTGGTGGCGGTGCGCGATCCAACCAACCTTTTCTATTTGCGGGACGTGCTGACGCGCATCGATACGACAAAAACCGACGTGGTGGTGATGACTGCGCGCGTCTACCACCGCGAGCACTCCTTCAGCGGCAGTATGGAGATGGAGAGCACGGAGGTCTTCGACAAGTACGAGCAGGAGTTGTTTACCGCCGTGGTTTCGGCAGCGGAGAAGGAAGGGAAGCACGTTTCGCTAGTGGTGGTACCTACCAACGATATCTTCGAGGGAATTGTAGCTACCGCGCAGCGGCTGAATTCTTCTGTCTTGGTGTGCGGCCTGTCAAACAAGCTGACGGCGGACGAACAGGGCAAGCTGACGGGCGACGCCTGGGAGCGACTGCCGGAACCGCGGCCCCGCCTGACGCTGGTGGTGGTTGGGCGGGATGGATCGCGCCACGAGTACCAATTGGGGCCGCACCGTCCCCGCGTGCGCAAAGAAGACGTGGACCTTCTGCATAGCCTCTGGAAAGAGGCGACCAGAGACCCGAAGTTCCGCGAGTTGCACCATTACCATGTGCTCAACGTTGCCCTGCAGGAGATGGAGGGACGAATCCACGATGGGGACCAGCGCGATCAGGTCATGAAAGACCTGGAACGCGAGATGTGCCGTCCCTGCGGTCCTACGCTGCCCGACGAAGGCGGATCGTCAAACTGACGTGGACTGGGTTCGCTGCCCACGCGAATGGCGGGGTTAGCTACATATGCCGGAAAAAGTGTCCCACCCCGAACACGAACGGCAACCTATTAACTAATCAGTAAATGTGAAGGGATCTCTCGGTGCGGGGCGTGCTCCAGCGCGAGCGGCGCGTGTTCGTCCGGGCCACTCAGTTGGGGTACTGATGATAAGGCCGTTTCTCAGAATGGCGGCTCGCTGGGTCGTCCGTCACAGACAGTACGAGAAACCTTAACTTAAGATGCAGCAATGGAGAGGAGCGTCCTGCGCAGCTCGAATCTGTCTTCGGTTTCGGGAATTAGATACGTGGATCCCCTAGAACCTCAATTCAGGCCGAAGCGGAAGACATATGCCTGGATGCGCGGCGTTTCCATACCCAGTGCTTTGCTAGGTGTTCTGGGATTTTTCCTGCCTTGGTTTGAATTCTCATGTGGCCCAATCCGGCTGACGATGTCCGGATATGAACTCGCCACCGGGAGTTGGCCAGACAAGTTTAGTCCCGCGCACGCTGATGAGTTTTGGGGCGGAGTACGTCAGCAGGTTGGGACCGACCTTAATCACTCCAATCACGCACTGGCCCGGCGAGAACGGCACAAGGGCGGGAACGCTGGCACCCCTAGCAAGCCAGATGACAAACCTCAGAAATCGACGCGGCCAAGAGAGGCTCCGAAGGTTCCAGCGTTATGGGCCATCCCGGCAGCTTGTCTCGGACTATTGTTATTGTCGTTCTTCGGCCTGCCGCGTGCGCCCACTATCATAATTTCCGCTCTCGCTGGAGCTTACTTGGCCTACTTCGCAATCACAACGGAACAGGCAGCGAACGATTTTGCCGTCACTGGCGGCGTCCTGCAGCACGGCTGGTTGTTTGGGCTTTGGGCGAGTTGCATCGGATTGCTTTTACCTAGTGTTTTCGCCCTCGTCAAGCCCAAGTAGTGCACCCTTCTAAACTAGACAGTCAGGGTCTCGGTTTATGTTAGTGGTTGAGGTTGCAAGAAGCCCCGCGCGGGCTTTAAGCGTTCGGTGAAGGCGATCATGATCGTACTCTTGGATCATATGCGGGAAAGAGTGTCTCACCCCGTAACCGACACCCAGACAAGTGAGAGACCTTGAATCGGGAGTGCGCGTCTCAGAGGGTGAACATAGCGCGGACGCTTATAGCGAGCACACGTGCGGCGTGTATGGAAGAATCGATCACATGGAAACAGACGAGAACACGACGATTCAACAGCTAAAAGAGCATCTCCGCGCGTTTCGCGATGAGCGCGATTGGAAACAATTTCATGATCCAAAGAATTTGGCAGAAGCGATCTCGATTGAAGCGGCTGAATTGCTCGAGCTGTTTCTGTGGAAGAGCCTAGCAGAGGTTAAGAAGCTGGTGAAATCGGATCGTGATTTTAGAACCAGCCTCGAAGAAGAGCTCGCAGACGTATTTTGCTTCGGCCTCAGCCTTGCCACCGCTGCAAAGATCGATGTGGCAAGCGCGATGAGAAGAAAGGTTGGAGCGAACCGACTCAAATACCCTATCGAAAAAGCAAAAGGAAAGGCTACCAAGTACAACCGCTTATAGTTTATGGATTCTATCGGATCTGCAACGGCAGGATGGCACACTGCTGAGAGGATCAAACAAGATGAGACGCCTTAACGTAAGGTAGGCACAAATCGATGAGTGTATCGCAAAGGCGATGTTCGCAATTTCCGGAAGGCCGCAAAATCCAGAACTGCAGCCAGGTGAACTCCTGTTGCTCCAGTTGGTCAAATCGGATGCCGAACAGTTAGGGAAGCAGCATAGCCGAATAAACTTTGCGCTGGTTTTCGACCACCTCACTCCAGACCCTGATGGCACGGAGAGTCGCAAGCATTGGCCTAACGAAGGCCGGGTTTGGCCATGGATTGTTCACGGCTCGGCCACTGTCCCGACGGCACCATTCAGCCTGGAAGATCTGGGGCTGTCACAGACCTACGCCGGTCAAGCGAACCCTATGCTGATTGTTCCCTCAGATGAACAGAAAATCGCGCCGCTAATTCTGTGGTCTCTTTCATCCACGCCGACATCCCGAGCCTGATGAGTCTCGCCCGCCAACGCGTGACCGCTTACCCGTCGGTCGAGGGTTGCAAGAAGTATCTCCACGAGGACAAGTGCCCACCCTTCCCTATAATTCCCTGGTACTAGCAAAACGACACGAAGCGTGCAGAAATGCCAGGCGGTTTTGAATCGATGTCGGCTAGATCCCGAGGTTGCGAAGTTATGGATAGGTCTTCCATATTCTCCACCTTAGTCAAGGATGAGAATTCCTACACAAACCTCCTCTGCGCCCTGATGAAGAGGTCGAACGTGTTTTGTAATCAGGTTCTTCGACTGTTACTCGATGATGACACGCGTTCCCTGCCGAGCCCCTCATCCCAAAACACGGCGTGATCACGCTGTTCGGCTTTGGCATAAGAGTTTCCGTAGATCGCGGACACCTGAGCATCGAAGACGGAGTCGGCACATCTCGCCGTCGGGCCCGTTTGCCTCGCGTCGGACATGGCCTTCGGAGACTTGTCATTATCGGCTCGGACGGTATGGTGTCCCTCGCCGCCCTCCGCTGGCTTGCCGATCAGGATGCCGCCCTTGTGATTTTGGAGCGGGACGGCCGAGTACTCACTACAACCGGCCCCGTCCGATCCTCAGACGCTCGTCTGCGTCGTGCGCAGGCGCTCGCGAACGAAAGCGGAGTAGCACTCCAAATCGCACGCGATTTGATGACTCAGAAACTCGCAGCCCAAGAACGCCTAGCTCGACATCAACTAAACAACATCTTGATAGCCGACGCGATCAGCCGCGATATTGAACAACTTTCAAGTGTCGAATCGATGGCGGCCGTGCGCATGATCGAATCCCGATCTGCCCAGCTCTACTGGTCTGCCTGGTCGGATGTCCGAATACGAGTTCCCCCACAATGATCTACGTCGAGTGCCGGAACACTGGCGGACATTCGGGACCCGCCACTCCCTGCTGACTGGCTCGCCACGACTCGCGGTGAACCCTCCGAACGCACTCCTGAACTACCTGTATGCCGTCTTGGAATCGGAAGCACTTTTAGCGACTGCTGCAGTCGGGCTGGATCCCGGTCTTGGCTTCGTTCACATGGGTACGAAGGGCCGCGACAGCTTGCCATGCGACCTAATGGAGCCCATACGCGCCGAAGTAGATGCCTTCGTCTTGGACTGGATTAGGCGAGAGCCTTTGCGGAAGGCAGATTTCTTCGAGACCGGTGAGGGAAATTGCAGACTGATGTCTTCTCTGTGCCGCAAGCTGAGTGAGACAGCTCCGGTCTGGGGGAAGCTCGTCGCGCCCTGGGCCGAACACGTGGCGCGGACCTTGTAGGGAGTGCGATCAAAATCCAAGACCTCAGAAAGCTTACCCACGCCGCTAACCCAACAACACAAACGCGAAGCCAAGGGAAGGGTGGTGCCGTCAAGCGTTCTTGCGCCTCGCCCGCAGAAGATTTGCCGTGGCTGCGGAGCCGTTCTCGAACAAAATCAGAGAAATCACTGTGCGCTGTGCGGAGTCAGCATTTCAAAAGCAAACATGCTCGAGATCGCTAAGAGAGGGAGGCTTGCGTCCAGGAGTGTTGAAGCCAAAGCGAAGCAGTCGGCGAACCAGAAACGACATCGAGCCGCTATAAAGGGTTGGCTGCCGTCCAGCCTTCCGGCTTGGCTCACGCAGTCGGCTTACCGCGAGGAAATCCTTCCACGGCTCGCCGGAATCACTGTGCCCGAAATCGCTAGGACGCTAGGCGTATCAGAACCGTATGCCACGAAGGTCCGCAAGGGGCAATTCGTGCCGCATCCAATGCACTGGCAGGCACTCGCAATTCTTGTCGGAGTCTCTGGGGATCCTGGGCGATATTTGTCGGTAGTGCCAACAAGGCACTAGCTTCAGCCTTTAGTATCTCAAAGCCTTACGCATCCGCCGTCCGTGCTGGCTCTCGTGTTCAGCATCCGCGCGGCATTGGCAGGCAATGGCGCAACTTTTCAGGTGATTTAGCCGGATTGAATGCTCGGGAAAGCGCCCCGACGACAGATATTGCTCCGGTGAACCTCCGCGAAGCATGGATGCCATGAAGATGACTTGTGGCTTGTTGGCCTCGTTAGGCCCGAATGAATATCGAACCCTCGGGTGCTAAACTGCTCTGAGGTTTTTTAACTTGATTCTGCTGACTCGGTCTTAATGAAGCAGGTACGAACAAAAGCGAATCACATGTTGCGGGAGAGGTCCTACCCCAGGCTTCTGTCTCTCGTAATCCCCTTGTACAACGAAGAGTTAGTCATACCTCACCTTCGTGACGCCCTGAAAGAATTCATGAAACAAATCAAGGGCGACGCGGAAGTGATCCTGGTCAATGACGGTTCCAGGGATTGTACTTTAGCGCTGACCGTTGCGTGGGCGTACGAAGATTCACGGATCAAGGTAGTGCAATTGTCTAGAAACTTCGGCCATCAGGCCGCTTGCACTGCCGGGCTCGATTTTGCGACCGGTGATGTCGTGGTCTTGCTCGACGCCGATTTACAAGATCCCTTGTCCGTGATCCACCAGATGGTCGAGCATTATTGCAAAGGCTACGACGTTGTTTATGGGCAGCGGATCTCTCGGCAGGGTGAGGGCGCTCTCAAGCGGCTCACTGCATGGTTGTTCTACCGGCTTATGAACAGCTTTGTTTATGAAGGATTGCCCGTGGATGCCGGAGACTTCCGTCTTATTTCACGGGCATGCCTGGAAGGATTGCAACAAATGCGGGAGACACACCGCTTCCTTCGCGGCATGGTTGCGTGGGTAGGTTATCCGCAAGTTGGGGTGCGTTACGAGCGCTCCAGGCGTGTTGCGGGACAGACCAAATATTCATTACGCATGATGCTCAAGTTCGCTTGGACTGCCGCAACTTCATTCTCTACACTTCCGCTGAAAGCGAGCATTATATTCGGCTTGGTGGTGACACTCATTGGCTTTGAGGAGGCCATTCGGGCCATTCTGGCGCATGTCTTTCACTGGTACGCAGTCCCCGGTTGGTCATCGCTTACCGTACTGGTCAGCCTCATTGGTGGAAGCATGTTGATGAGCATAGGCGTACTTGGAGAGTATGTTGGAAAAATTTACGAGCAAACCAAGAACCGGCCTCTCTATCTTGTCTCTCATATCTTCACCAGCGGGACCCCCAAATACGAGCAACGCGAGGAATCCTTGACGCACCGGGAGAGTAGCGATGAGTCAGCCTGAGTTCGATCGTTATTCTGCATCTTACGAAGAGCTGTTGAAAGATCCCATTCGGGACCGTTTCGCCGGTGCGAGATCGGAGTTTTTTCACACTCGGAAGCGTGATCTGATCCGAGATTACTTCCGCAGGTGCGGCGTCGATACGCATCAATTGGCGTACCTCGACATCGGCTGCGGTAAAGGAGAGCTGATTTCTCTGCTTCGCAAAGACTTCGCATATGTGGCAGGGTGCGATCCGTCGCCCGCCATGCTGGGCTCTGCGAAAGACGTGGACACTCGGGTGCAGGACGATCCGGGGAAGGTCCCTTTTGACACCGAGAAATTTGACTTTGTCTCAGCTGTTTGCGTCTATCACCATGTCCCGCCTGAGGCCCGCTTGGCACTCACTCGTGAGATTCATCGTGTTCTCCGGCCTGGAGGCGTCTTGGGCATAATCGAACATAATCCGTATAACCCCGTCACGCGCCTGATTGTGAGCCGGACGCCCGTTGATGCCGACGCAACCCTGCTGAAGTCCGCTGAGAGCTTCCACTGGATGTCCCAGGCCGGCTTCACCCACGGTGCGTTGAAATACTTTCTATTCTTCCCCGAGCCGTTGTATAAGCGAGGTGCGCATGCAATGGAAGAATCGCTGCGGCGCATTCCTCTCGGCGGCCAATATGTAGTTTTTGGACATAAAGAGAGTAATGCTTCATAGCAATATATGATAGAGCTGATTCGACCAATCCTAAATCGACCGTTCTTTTATGAGTCCTATCACAAGCTGATTGGGGCTAATTACCGCAGCTACGTACTCGTAGAGGACTATATCCGCCCCAAACCCGACGACCGTATCCTGGACATCGGTTGCGGACCCGGCAACATGCTGCCCTTCCTTCCCGAGTGCCGCTACACAGGATTCGATGCCAACGAGTCGTATATCACCGCGGCGCGAGAGCGATACGGCCACCGCGGCAAGTTTGTCTGCGACCGCGTCAGTCATCACACGGTGCAGCAGTTCGGCGAATTCGATATCGTCCTTGCTCTCGGACTCGTACATCACCTTGACGACTCGGAAGCGAAGGACCTTTTTCGCTTGGGATACACGGCCCTCAAGCCGGGCGGACGAATGATCACTAACGATGGTTGTTATAGAGCTGACCAGTCAACCGTCAAACGATATCTGCTCTCTCGCGATCGGGGTCAATATGTTCGAACTGAGCAGGAATATCTGGAACTCGCCTTGGAGTATTTCGACAAAGTCGAACCAAACATTCGCGAAGACGTCCTGCGCATCCCTTACACGCATCTGATCATAGTGTGTATAAAGTGAACGGCCAAGCGAACGGGAATGGAAATAGTCCCTAGTCGTTAGTAACGTATGAATTGGGAGGTCCTAGCTGATCTGCACTTGCGTCGCAAATGAGTCACTCTGCGGGATCGATTTCCGACGTCGCGTGTGACGCACAACCTCGCAGACCATAACGAAGACAAGGGTCCCCCAACTCAGAGAAACCAAGCCCAAATAGCCGCGAGGTGCATAGTGAAATACTACGGTGTTTTCGCCGTGGCTAACGGGAATCGCGCGGAAGAGAAAATTTGCTGCAGCAATCTCTACAGGGTGACCGTTTACGGTTGCTTTCCAACCTGTGGCCCAACGATCTGTAATCAGCAGCCAGCCATCCTGATTCGTGCGGTAGCGGAACTTGAGCGTATTGGGGAAATAAGTAATGAGCTCGACCTTCGTGGGCGACAACATTTCAGCCGCCGATGCCCGGTCTGCATTTGATGCTTTCAAATTGGGCTGCGCGTCACTATGGTGCATGACATCGTACGTTGAATGTAGGACCAGGGGTGGAACACCAAGTGCGTGACTTACGTCCGTATAGGCTGCGAAAGCCGCCTCATTCGCTGGAAGCCAGATGGGGCGATCAGAGAACCAAATTCGCTCAGATCCAATCGCAAGTCGATTCAGAACCGGATCCCCCACATATGGTTGAAAGAATTGATTCACCATTCCGGTGTCATTCGCAAACACGGGCTCCTTGGCTGGGAGATTCCTGTCATGCTGGTAAAAACTTCCGACATCATCAGGAGGAAACAGCCGGCGGGTAAACCCATTGTAGGTCAGATCCAAATTCCTCACATGCCGTGACCTCATTGCCGTCCACCACGGCAAACTCGCGGATGAGGATATAGTCGGCGCGGAGATTTCGAGCGTCGATCCCGCATCATATACCGCAATTATTACCAATGCAGTGACAAACAACCTGCCGGTGATTTTTCGTTGCCACCACAGGAAGGCCGTGACGACCAAAGATAGCCAGACAGTGATGAGCACCCTAGACGGCCGGCCAGCGCTGTCGATGCTGAGGTGCGCCGCGCGTAGTAGGAATACGTACGAAAATCCCGCTGCCAGCGCGATCGACCCGCAGAGCAAAAAGAATCGCCGACGGCCATCTATAGTACCGGCCACTCGAGATTCATCCAGATCACTAGTTGCCAAAGCAGCAAGGATACAGAATACGAAAATCCCATACGCACTGAACAAAGTTGGACCGCGAAAATAGCGCGTGGGAAGAACAAGGTCATACATCCAACCCCGAATTGGTAAGCGAGATCCCAGTGCGCAGGACATAAAGAATAAGATGATTACTCCAAGCCATCGTCGCCACCTTGATCGGCTGAATAATGCGACGACGGCAAGTGATAAAACTAGCGCACCCATATAAATATTGCTCCCCGAGATATCAGAGTCAGGCTGCCAGATGCGTTCGAAATTCAAAAGATAAAGATAAGGGCTTGCAACTGTGAGTAGGGCCTGGGACGGTAGAGGACCCTCGTTTACCCTTTGCCGGCTGAGTCCGTCAGCACGAAGAGTGTAACCCTTTGTATATTCCAGGAAACCTATGTAGCAGGGACTCATTACGGCGGCTCCGATCACGCCCATCAGGCATAGGCCAGCCACCGAAAACAGCAATCTTTGTCGAAGTGTTTTGCTAAGGCCGGAACCGAATTCATCTCGCACAAAACACGTTCTTCCGAGTGCCCAAAAGGTCAGGAAGATAGGATCTAAAATAACTATTGCTGGGTATCCTCCCAGGGCGGACATGCCCCATAAGACACCAGTCTGCACCATGCTCCAATAGGACCTCCGGGCCAGAGCAATATCGAATCGCCAGACGATCCAGGGAAGAAAGGAAATGGAATAGATGATGCTCGTGTGTTCACCATGGGCAGTGTAAAAGCCAGAGCAGACGAATCCCAATGAGGCGATGAGTCCACCCCAGGCCGGACACTTGAGATGCCGGCAGAGAATGAGCATGCCAAAGCCACCGAATATCCAAGCCGAGATCCAATAGATGATAAAACCTTTGAATGGGTCGGATGACAGGAAACCGAAAAGCAATAGAATTGGGGAAGTGGCACCAGATTGCGGATCTGCAAAATCTGGTGATCCTGCATTGATCCAAGGGTTCCACAGCAGAAGCTTCCAGGATTTAGCGTAGTCCGCGACCAGTGAGAACATTGGGCCGTAGTAGTCAGTAGCGTCCCAGATGGGTGCAGCTTTACCGCGTATCAGAGCCAGGTTGCCAATTATTACGACAATGGCCAAGATGCAGGCAGCCGTCAACCACATATAGCGGTTTTCAGTGGGCTCTGCTGATGTCTTAATGTCGGACATAAGTGTCTTTCTTGGGATTACCAGCAGTCACCTAACAGCCGAATTGGAGCTCGTTCTTAGGATATCGTGGTCGAGATTCGTCGGGGGACCCCAGATGTCTTGGTCCAGCCATGCTTGCCGAAGTTTGCTACGATCACTCGCGGCGGGTATTTCCCCCAACCCCGACGACGGTCGCTGGGCCGTTGGATTGGTATCGTTACCCCTGAACCTATGAGCTGCCCGATTACGATGCCCATCACCAGAAGTGCGTAACTCATTTGGGATTTTGCTAGACATTCATAATATGCGCTCAGACGAAAAGAAGGAATAACCAAATCAGTCCAACTACAGAGTTTCCACCCACCTTGTCCTCAACGTTGCCCTGCAGGAGATGGAGGGACGAATCCACGATGGGGACCAGCGCGATCAGGTCATGAAAGACCTGGAACGCGAGATGTGCCGTCCCTGCGGTCCTACGCTGCCCGACGAAGGCGGATCGTCAAACTGACGTGGACTGAGTTCACTGCCCACGCGAATGGCCGCCGCCGCCGGCTCTTGCTAACATCAAAGAGTGAGCAAAGATTCCAAGGTACGCGTACGTTTCGCGCCATCTCCCACCGGGCAGTTGCATGTCGGCAACGCCCGCACCGCACTCTATAACTGGCTGTTCGCCCGCAAAGAGGGCGGCGCCATGATTCTGCGCATCGAGGATACCGATCTCGAGCGCAGCGAGTCCCGCTACGAAGACCAGCTGCTGGAAGACTTGAAGTGGTTTGGTATCGACTGGGACGAAGGTCCGGACGTCGGCGGCCCGCATGCGCCGTATCGCCAGAGCGACCGCCTTGCCATCTACCAAGAACACGCTGAGCGGCTGGTGAATGAGGGCAAGGCGTACCTGTGCTTCTGCTCGCAAGAGGACCTGGAGCGCGATCGCGAGGCCGCGATGGCCGAGCAGCGATCTCCGCTTTACTCCGGGAAATGCCGGGGGCTCGATCCTGCGGAGTCGGAGCGCCGGCGCGCCAGTGGTGAAGCGGCGGCAATTCGCCTGGCCATTCCAGAGCACCCCATTCGTTTTCACGACGTGGTGCGCGGCATCGTTGAGTTCTCGAGCGAGGCGGTGAGCGATCCGATCATACTTCGGTCGAGCGGCATTCCGGTTTACAACTACGTGGTGGTGGTGGACGACGCGCTGATGGAGATCACGCACGTCATTCGCGGCGACGATCATCTTTCTAACACTCCTAAACAGGTCGCGCTGTATGAGGCGTTGGGTTGGCCTGTTCCGGAGTTCGCGCACCTCTCGACGATTGTCGGCAGCGATGGCGCACGGCTGTCGAAGCGGCATGGAGCGACGTCGATCGCCAACTTCCGTGAGATGGGGGTGCTGCCTGAGGCGCTGACCAATTACTTGGCGTTGCTGGGCTGGGCGCCGACGGGCGGAAACCGCGAAGTGTTCACTCCGCTAGAGCTGACTAAAGAGTTCACCTTGGAGCGGGTCACGCCATCGGCGGCCATGTTCGACATGGAAAAGCTGTACTGGCTGAACCGGCACTACATCAAGAACAGTCCGCCGGAGCGCATCGAGCGACTGGCGGAGACTTATTTCATCAAGGCGGGGCTGCTGCCAGGTAATCCGGATAAACGCACGCGCGCGTGGTTCAGCAAAGTAGTAGCATTGCTGGTGCCGTCGGTGAATAAGCTCGATGAACTCGTGGATCGCGCCGAGCTGATCTTTAGCGTGGATGCAGCTGCTGCGTTGAGTTCGTCTGACAACGCCGAAGTTTTGGGGAATCCTAAGGCGGGAAAAGTGTTGGCAGCTTTTGCCGAACAGGTCGAGAGCGACCCGGCGCCAATGACTCCAGAGCGCTTCAAGGCCATCATGAACGAAGTGAAAGCCAAGACAACAGCGAAGGGCAAGGAACTGTTCCATCCAGTGCGCATCGTGTTCACCGGATCGCACTCGGGACCGGAGTTCGACAAGCTGATCCCAATCCTCGAAGAAGGTTCGGAGCTTCCCCTGCCGGTGCACGTGATGAACACACACGAACGGCTGGCGGTGTTTAAGGCGGCACAAGCAGCGCGTTGACTATGTCAGTGCATGACGCAATGCGGCCCGTGCCAGGATGCGGGTTGAGTCCAGTATGGGCAGCGGCGATGAGATGTCGTCGATCAGCAGCGGAATTTCGGTGCAACCCAACACCACGGCGTCACAACCCTGGTGGCTCATGCGGCCAATCACCTGCTGGAAATAAGTGCGTGACTCCGCCGCCAGGATCCCGTTCACAAGCTCGTCCATGATGATGCGATCGATTTCGGCGCAAGCGGCCGCATCCGGCACGACATACTCAATTCCCGCCGCCGGCAGCTTGGTCTGATAGACGGTGCCCTCCATGGTGTACTTCGTTCCCGTAACCGCCAGCTTGCGGAAGCCTCGTGACTTTGCCACCAAGGCTACTTCGTCAACGATATGCAGCCAGGGAAGCGGTGAGCGCGGCGCCACCAGGTCGAAGGCATGATGGATGGTGTTATCAGGCGAGATGAGGAAGTCGGCGCCTGTCTTCGCCAGCTTATCGGCGGAAGACAGCATCAGTTCAGCAACGCCCTGCCAGTCGTAGCGGCCGATGGGCTCCATATACTCGCCGAGGCAATGTGTGTGCATCGAGATCTCTGGATGCATGTGGCGCCCCATGAGCGCCGGCGCTTGGTCGCAAATAGTGCGATAGCAGAGCGCCGCGCCCTCTGCGCTGCAGGCAACGATTCCGATGTGCTTGGGCCTTGGTCTTGACACACCCCAGCCTAAAACAAAAAGGCCCATGTGGGAACGGCCCACCGGGGCAGTATCACTGTCGCGGAGTGATCACTGTCGCGCGCGATCTAAGCTCGACCTACTTCTTGCAGCCTCCCTTATCGCCGACATCGTCCACGGCGAAGAAGCGGTTCCCGTGTGCCGTGCCTTCGTCGCTGCTGGCACTGGCGTCGCGGTTGTTGTCAGCTTTGCCAGTGAGCGTGACCATGTGGTTCACGTACGGACTCAGGTTGTGGCCCTTCGCTTGGAGCACGTGTGTAGTGCCGTTTTTTTCGACCACGTAATACTGGTTGACGGAACCCTTCAGACAACCTGTCAAGGTGCTGGCCGGCGTCGTGTTTATCGGTGCTGACTCTGGAGCGGGATTCTGGGCCGTTGCAAGGGCCATACCGGCCAACAGGGAAATCGCAAGTAGCACGGAAATGCGCATAGCTATCTCCTCAGGAATAGTTGAGTTTGCAGAGGGCCGAGCGGAGCGACGCAGTGCCTATTCGGATGCAGCCAAGCCCGAAATAGTTGCTCGCTCAAAATCTGTTTATGAAGTCTTGCTTCTTTTGCTCGGACAGGAACGACGCGCGGAAGGAATTCTGCGCCAATTTGAGCAACTCCGAAATGCTAAAGCCGAGTGAATCCTGCGCGACCTGGTACTCGCGCGCCAGGGTGGTTCGAAACATCTCCGGGTCATCAGTATTGAGCGTTACTAGCACATCGGCATCGAAGAGCTTGCGGAGCGGGTGCTGCTCGAGGGAAGCGCAGCATCCTGTCAACACATTGCTGGAAATACAGATTTCGACGGGAACTTGTTTTTCAGCAAGATAGGCGACGAGCGCGGAATCTTCGACAGCCCGCAGGCCGTGGCCGATGCGATCCGCCTTTAGTTCACGTAGCGCAGCCCAGATAGATTGTGGACCGGCGGTTTCGCCGGCATGAACCGTCGTGCGCAGCCCCTCGCTGGCCGCACGCGTATAAACATCGCGAAAGAGCTCGGGTGCGGCACGACGCTCGTCGCCTCCCAGTCCGATGCCGACGATGGCGTCGCTGGTTTCGCGCAGTTTGAGAGTTTCGTCGAGCACACGCTCTGCAGCCTCGACTCCGAAATGGCGGACAGCGTCGAAGATCCAGTACAGCGACATGCCAAAGTCGCGCTCACCGCGCCGGCGGCCACGTTCCAGACCCTCGAACAGCGGCGCAAACTCTCCTCCGCGCCAGTGGATGACGCCCACCGAAACATATACCTCGGCATGTAGCACGTTTTGTTCGTGCAGCCTTTGCATCATGCGATAGGTGACGAGTTCGTAGTCCTCCGCCGTTCGCAGACGTTCGGTGACGGCCTTGAAGGCCAGCAGGAATCCGGTGAAGTTCTCGTATTGGTACAACGCGCGGGCCTCGTCTTCCGTGAACACGCGGCCGCTGTCAGCGATGTTGGTGTAGCGATTGTTGTTGGTAGAGAGTGGATTCGGATGGCGACGGCTTAACTCAGCCAGCGTTGCCGGATCGACTGTGCCCTCGAGATGCAGGTGCAGCTCGGCCTTAGGCAGCGAAAGAACATAGGCGCTGGGAGTGCCAGCGCCTTGGAGGGATTCCGTCATACGGTTCGATTTTAGCGCCTGCGGTCCTCTGGGCAGAACTCGCTGCGATAGCGGCTGTAGAGCATGTAGACGCTAAGTCCAATGGCCAACCAAACGAAGAAGCGAATCCAAGTCAAGATCGGCAGGCCCGCCATCAGCAACAGGCAGAACAGTACGCTGAGGATCGGCGCCGCCAAGCCTCCGGGTGCGCGGAAACCGCGGCGTCTTTCTGGTTGCTTGTAGCGCAGGATGATGACCCCGATCGAGACCAGGGCAAAGGCAAACAGCGTTCCGATGTTCGACAGGTCGGCCAGCGTTCCAATATCAAGGATGCCGCCGGGGATCCCGACTAGAAAGCCGGCAATCCAGGTCGCAGTAGAAGGCGTACGGAAGCGGGGATGCACGCGGCCGAACAGCTTGGGCAGCAAACCGTCGCGCGACATGGCGAACCACACGCGCGCTTGTCCTAGCTGGAAGACAAGCAGTGACGAGATCATGCCCATCATGGCGCCGAACAGTACGGCCAGCCTGATCCAGTGCAGGCTATGCGAGCCGGTAGTGATTCCGAGTTGCTTCAAACTGTTCACCACGGGCGCGGCGTCGTCGAGCAACCGTTGCCACGGCACGATGCCGGTGAGCACCACTGCCACAGAAATGTAGAGCACAGTACAGACGACCAACGTCGCGATGATGCCGATAGGCAGGTCGCGCTGCGGGTTCTTAGCCTCTTCCGCGGCGGTGGAGACCGAATCGAAGCCGATGTAGGTGAAGAAAATAATGGAACCGCCGGTCAGGATGCCTGACCATCCGTTGGGCGCGAAGGGATGGTAGTTTGCAGGATGAATGTAGTGCATCCCGGCAAATACAAATGCCAGTATGGCCGCGATCTTCAGGATGACCATCACGTTGTTGGTCTCGGCCGACTCGCGAATGCCGCGCACCAGCACCACGGTCAGCAGCATGACCACGGCAAACGCAGGAATGTTGAATCCGAAGTGCCATCCCGGGGAGTAGAGAACATTGCCCTGCAAGTCGGTGAGTCCGGAAGGCAGATAGGCGGGCGAAATCCAGCGCAGCGCCGGATGCCAGCCGAACCAGTCAAACATGTCCACCAGGTGGGCAGCGAAGCCGACGCTGACGGCCATATTGCTGACGGCGTATTCGAGGATGAGGTCCCAGCCAATGATCCAGGCAATCAGTTCTCCCATGGTGGCATAGGTGTACGTGTAGGCGCTGCCGGCAATGGGAATCATCGACGCCAGTTCGGCGTAGCACAGCGCGGTAAAGCCGCAGACAATCGCCACCAACACCAGCGAGAGAGCGAGCGCTGGCCCGGCGCCCGGGCGTCCTAGGGTAGCCGCGTGGTGCACGATGTAATCGGCGAGCGGAGCGTTGAGAATGGACGAAGTGTCGAATTTCTGGCCGGCGATGGCGGTGCCGATTACGGTGAAAATGCCGGAACCAATGACGGCGCCGATTCCCAAGGCCGTCAGCGACCACGGCCCGAGAGTCTTCTTCAACCGATGTTCCGGCTCCTCCGACTCGGAGATCAGCTTGTCGATTGACTTACACGCGAAGAGTTGAGTTGCCAGAAAGACGCTCCCGAGGGTGCTGAAATCGGTGTCTCAGGATTCAAACAGATACCCAAGGCACCGGGCAAGCGCAATATCTCTCGTGGCCTATTCGCTCTTGTACACTATGCCGCCCTTCATCACGAACTTTACGCCCTCGAGCGTCGTGACATCAGCCAGCGGGTCACCGTCCACGGCGATGATGTCGGCGAAGTGATTAGGCTCGATGACCCCGACTTTGTCTGACCATCCGAGCAGGTCAGCATCGTTGACCGTCGCCGCCTGAATCGACTGCAAGGGCGTCAGTCCCAGCTTCACCATCACGGCGAACTCGTGCGCGTTGAGTCCGTGGGGATAGACAGCGGCGTCAGTCCCAAACCCAACTTTCACGCCGGCAGCGAAGGCGTGGGCGATGTTCTTGCGTGCGGCCGGCATTACCTCTTTTCCCTTGGCAAGCATCGCCGGCGGAACGCCCGTCTTGGGCGCGTTTTCCAGGAACCAGTCACTCAAGTACAAAGTCGGCACCAGGTAAGTGCCATGTTGCTTCATGGCTGCGATTCCGGCGTCATCGATGTAGGAACCGTGCTCGATCGAGTCGACTCCCGCCTCCGTGGCCCAGAGAATTCCCTGAGCGCCATGGGCATGCGCGGCAACCTTGCGGCCCAGGCGGTGAGCGTCGGCAATGATCGCACGCAGCTCCTCCTGGGTGAACTGCGAGGCCTGCGGATTGTCGCCTAGCGAAAGCACTCCCCCGGTGGCGCACACCTTGATAACGTCAGCGCCGTACTTAATCACCTCGCGCACTTTGCGTTGCACGTTTTCGACGCCGTCAGCGACGCCGATCTCGGTAGCATGCCACTCGTAGGGCAGCAGGTTGTCGTCGCAGTGCCCGCCAGTAATGCTTAGCGCTGGACCACTCGCCTCGATGCGCGGACCCGGAACGTCACCCGCATTGATGGCGTCGCGTAGTGCGATGTCGGTAAATCCCTGCGCGCCGACGTTGCGCACAGTAGTGAAGCCGGCCAGCAGGGTGACGCGAGCATTCTTGGCTCCGATCAGAGCTTCACGCGGCAACGAAATAGCCAGCCGGTCGTAGCCGAACTTGGGATCGTAGGTCAAGTGCGTATGCGCGTCGATCAGGCCTGGCAGTACAGTCTTGCTCGACAGGTCGATGACCGTCGCACCCGCAGCCGCGCCCGAGTCAGGCCCAACGCTGACGATCTTGCCATCCTCGATGACAATCGCCTGGTTGGTCAGGGTCTTGCCAGTGCGGACGTCGAGCAGACGCCCGGCGCGGACAATAGTGCGCGAGGGCGCTGGGGCGGCCTGCTGTCCGAATGCGGCGGTGCCGGTCAGAAGAGCAAGTAGCAGAGGGCCAAGGAGTTTTGCCAGTTTCAATTTCGTTTGCCTTTCGTAGTGAAGATTGGCTCGCCCTTTACTTCACGAATGCAAGGTCCTTTTCGAAGTGGTCCTGGATCATGTGGAACAAATGCGAGCGTGCCGGCTTGCCGGCGATACCGTGCGTCTTGCGGGGATAGAGCATCAACTGGAATTGCTTGCCGGAGTTGATGAACGCGTTGACCATCTGAATCGTGTTCTGCATATGCACGTTGTCGTCACTGGTGCCGTGCACTTCCAGCAGGCTGCCGTGCAGGTCGGCCGCGAAGTTTACCGGGGAACTCTTGTGGTAGCCCTCCTCGTTGTCGCTGGGCAGGCCCATGTAACGCTCGGTATAGATCGAATCGTAGTTGCGCCAGTCGGTCACCGGAGCGACAGACACGCCCGTTTTGAACAAGTCGGTTTTCTCCATTGTGTAGAGGGTAAAGTAACCACCGTAGCTCCATCCCCAGAAGCCCATGCGCGAACCGTCGAGTTGAGGAAACTGCTGCAGAGCTTGTCTGACCGAAGCGATCTGATCGTTGAATTCGTTCTCGCCAAAATTGTGCTTGAGCGAGATGGCGAAGGCTTTACCGCGATTAGCCATGCCGCGGTTGTCGACCTGCAGGACGGCGAAGCCTCGCCGGGCGAGTATCTGATCGAAGAGAAATGTGGTGCCGCCCCAGGCGTCGCGGACCGATTGCGCGCCGGGCCCTCCGTAGGGGTTCACGATGAGGGGAGCTTTGCCATTTGCCACCATCGGTCCGCCTTCGGGCAGCAGCAGAGTTCCCAGCAGCTTCGTAGTTCCATCAGCAGCCGTGAAATCCACCGGCTTGGGGGCGATCAGGTTGTAAGCGTCCACACTGCGCGATTGCCAGAACGGAGTGCAGGTCCCGTCGGTGGTACACAGTGACATTCGCGGAGGGATCATCAGCGCCGAGTAAGCGTCGACGTAGGACTTCGCCTTCGTAGGACCGAAATTCGCGCCATGCGTTCCGTCCTCTTTGGACACGCGATGAAGATTCTTGCCATCCAGTCCCACTGCGAACACGTTGGCCTGCCGCCAGTCGCCCTGATTGCCAGTGAAGTACACCAGCCCCTGCGACTCGTCCACCGCGTTGACGCTTTCAACCTCCCAGTCACCGCTGGTGAGCTGGGCTACCTGTTTTGCCTCATTGGCGAGCGGGTTCTGCTTGTCGAACTGGTAGAGGTAGATGTGAACATGACCATCGCGCCAGCTCGTCCACAGAAAACGGTCGCCCGAAGACAACAACTCAAAATCAATTTCCGGATGCATGTCGATCCAGGCGTCGGTCGTTTCGGTGAGGACGCGCTTCGACTTTCCGCTCTGGACATCGACGAAGTAGATGTCGAGGCGATTTTGCAGGCGATTGAGGGCCATCGCCCAGAGCAGGCCGTCGCGCACCCATCCGAAGCGAGGGACCAAGACGTTGGGATCGTTGCCCAGCGGTAACTCCCCATTGCGAGCGCTGCCCGCCGCGATCCATTTCACCTTGCCACCGCCGGCACCCACCACCCCGATCCGCACCAGCGGATTCGGGTCGCCCGCTTTGGGATACTTCTCCATGTCAACCGTGGGATGTGTGGGGATCCAGTCGGTGATCGGGTACGTTGGCACATCTTTCTCGTTCATCTGGAGAAAGGCAATGGAGTGGCCGTCGGGTGACCAGAAATAATTGCTGCGGCTATAAAGCTCTTCCCGGTAAACCCAGTCGACCTCGCCATTCAGCATGTTGTCATTGCCATCGCGGGTCAGGGCTTCTTCCTGGCCGCGTTTGAGGTCGCGAACGTAAAGATCGTGCTTACGCAGGTAGGCGAGGCGCTCACCGTCGGGTGAGAACTTGGGATCGGTGACCGGATCGGAACTCAAAGTGACCTGAACGGCGGTGCCGCTCTCCAGGCTGTAGAACCAGAGCTGGCCGAGTGAGTCGAACAGCAGATGCTTCGAGTCCGGCGACCAGTGATAGGCCGCGACCGAGTAGCGAGTTGCGGCTTCTTTTTGGCGCTCGTCTTTTATAGAACTGGCAGGTGGGGCCAGCGACGACAGCTTCTCGCTGGATACCAGCACGGCCGGCTTTCCGGTGGCGAGATCGATGTAGTGGAGCGCTCCGTGTTCGCCGCTGTCATCGCGCTGAACGTACGATACCTTGGAGCCGTCCGGACTCCATTGCACCGCCTCGGGCCCGCGTCCGAGGAGACCGCCGTCAGCGTAGATCGCCTCAATCGTAAGTTCCTGCCCTGTTGGGGAGGATGAGGACTTCGAAGTTTGGTCCTGGGCAGCTAGCGGCAAAATTTGAAGGAAGGAAAAGATCAACATCGAAACATGGCAAGTCTTCACTGCGGCTCCGAATCCTGATTAAATGTAGGGAAGCAGTTTATCGTAAGGCACAAGAGTCGCGCCCATCAGGGTTTCGCCGCGAAGAACTTTAGAGTTCCCGGGCTGACGAAAAGGGGGTATCCCCGAGACCGTCGCGAGAGCTTAACTAGCCAACTGGTGAAGCCGCAATAGTTCGATCAGCGCGATTAAGATGCCCAAACTGAAGTAAAGATTGTGGGCTGTCTTTCGGGAGATGGGCGCCGGCAATCGCACTCCCCGCTCACGGAAGGCGAGAACCAGCGAATCTTCCCGGTCGAGAATGAAGTCGGCGATTCGTGCGTGAAAGGCAGCGATGAGCAACCCGAGGAATAATCGGGCGATGACGAGTGGCATAACCACCACATCGTAGACATTCCTCCCGCACCCGTTCAATACAACTAAAGGTCAATATTCAGGACTCCGGCCACCTCTGTCGTGCGCCGGGCCTTCCTCTGTTGCGTGCTAGAATCCAGTCAGGTTTCCCCTAAGGTGTAATGATTTCCAACCTACAGAATCTCATCGAGATGCAGCAGATCGATTCCCAGATCGCAGGGCTGCGGGCTGAAATCGCGGCACTGCCGAAGCACGTGGCGGAGATCGAAGCCAAGCTTGCCGCTGCCAAAGCGAAGGTCGAATCCACGTTAGCCGCCGCCAAAGCCGACGAAGCCGCCCGCCGCAAGCACGAGTCCGACATCCAGGACCAGCAGCAGAAAATCAGCAAATACCGCGATCAGTCGCTGAACGTAAAGACCAACCAGGAATACAAGGCCTTGATGGAGGAGATCAAGTTCGCGGAGCAGAAAATCGCTGCTTCCGAAGACAAAATCCTGGAAATCATGGTCACCGCTGATGCCCGCAAGGAGTCGCTCAAGAAGGCGGAAGCGGAGCTGAAGGCCGATGCCGCCGAGAATGAGCGCGAAAAAGAAGAAGCGCGTCAACGCACGGCGGTCGACGAAGCCGCTTTGGCCGAGTTGACGACGCGCCGCAATGCATTACGCGCCGGCGTTGGCGAAGACGTTTTGCGTCAGTACGATCACGTGCTCAAGGTGCGTGGGTCTGCGCTGGCTCCGGTTTATGAGAACCAATTGTGCTCGGCCTGTAGTGTGATGCTCCGGCCCCAGGTGTTTCAGGAAGTCATGACCAACGAACAGTTCATGACTTGCGATTACTGCAGGCGAATCCTGTACTACGTTCCGCCACCGCCGAAGCCGGAAGAGGCGAAAGCTGCTGCGCCCCCTGCAGAATCGGCTGCGGGTGCCGAGGCGGGACCTTCTTCGGCTGAAACGGCTGCCCGGTAATTCCTGCCTTGGTTTGCCGGACAAACGTTTAAGATGGGCAGGCAAATTCCGGAGATCCCCTGTCGGCTTACGAATCCATTCCAGTTGTCACGGTGTCGAGTCGAGGCGCCGCTCGCCTGAAGTCCGGCCACCTCTGGGTCTATCGCTCCGATCTGGCTAAGGCAGACGCGATCGCACCGGGCGCTCTCGTCCATGTACAGGATGAGCGTGGCCGGAAGTTAGGTTCGGCGCTCTACAGCAGTTCGTCGCAGATTGCGATCCGGCTGCTGACTTCATCCGTAATCTTGCCAAATCAGCTGATGCCACTCTTGCGCGAGAGAATCGACCGTGCCGTGCAGTTTCGCAGGCAGTTCGCCCGCGATACGGATTCTTATCGCGTCATCTTCAGCGAGGCCGACCTGCTACCCGGCCTGATCATCGACAAGTACAACGACGTTCTTTCCATGCAGGTAGTCACACAGGCGTTCGATCGCGAGGATATCCGCCGTGCGGTGACGAATGCGATGGCCGAACATCTTCCCGGCAGCAACCTGTTCGAACGAGTGGACCCGCACATTCGTCAGTTGGAGCAGCTTCCGCCGCGCGATTCGCAGCTGATATTCGGCGAAAGAGCAAACACGACCTTCACCCTCAATGGCGTTCGCTTTTGTTTCGACGCGCTCGGAGGCCAGAAGACTGGTGCCTTTCTCGACCAGCGCGAGAACTACGCTGCTGCTGCCGGCTACGCCCAGGGCGAAGCTTTGGACTGCTTCACCTACCAAGGAGGCTTCTCTCTGCACTTGGCGCGCACTTGCAGCAAAGTGACAGCAGTGGATTCGTCACGTCCAGCCCTGGAAGTCGCCGAGCAAAACGAGCAGCTCAACCGCGATTCCCACAAATGCGGTGAGATCGAGTGGATCGAAGCTAACGCCTTTGACCTGCTAAAGGACTATTCCACCGCAGGGCAGCGATACGACACCATTGTTCTCGACCCGCCGGCTTTCGCCAAGACGAAGCGCGTAGTGGAGACGGCCCTAAAGGGCTACAAGGAACTGAACTTGCGGGCGCTTAAAATGCTCCGGCCTGGCGGAGTTCTAGTGACTTGCTCTTGCTCGTTTTACGTCAGCGAGGTTGAGTTTTTGGAGGTACTGGGGTCGGCGGCCGCCGATGCAGGACGCCGGGTGCGAATTTTGGACAAGCGTGGCGCGGCTATCGACCATCCAACGCTCGTCAATGTTCCTGAGACGGCTTATTTGAAGTGCGTCATCTGCCAGGTTCAGGAATAGACCGGCAACGACAGGCGTTCGTCTAGTCTCGACCTTCCGCCTCGATCCGCTTCACCAATTTCTTCGGCGCTGTATTACGCCAAGCTGCCTTAAGCGCGTCCAGAACGACCGACTTGGGCACCGCTTTGAGCCGTATGGCGGTTGAGCCTTGGCGGCCCCAGGCGCCCTTGGAGGGCGCGAAGACAACCGGATACCTGCCGACGAACCGTTCTTGTTCTTGTGGGCTGAGCTTTACCATCGCCCAATTCTCGTCGGGATAGCCGAGAGTGGCGAAAACCTTCCCTCCGACTCGGAAATCCGGATGCTGCATATGTTCTTTCTCGACCGCTTCGGGCAAGTTCCTTGCGAGACGACGAAACTCCTCTGGGCCCATGAGTTGGTTACACCCCGCTACCGGCTACTTACCATGAATCGTACGGCCAACACAAGAGTGACCGGGGTCTGCGATGTCGGTTTAAGTTCAAACATCACATAATAATATACTTACACGACGGCCAACCAAATCTCTCAGATAATTGACAATAACACGCTAAGATTTTATGATTCTTATACGCTAACTATAGCATCCAAGTTAGCGAGTGGCATTCACGCCACCAGATTTCTAGCCAAACATTGGAGGTTGAAAACCATGACTGTGTTGACTCGTTGGGAGCCGTTCCGTGAACTGAGTGCTTTGCAGAACCGGATGAATCGCCTGTTTGAGGAGCAGAACCGCGGAAGTGAAGAGTCGTTGACCGCGGGAGCTTTCGTGCCCCCTGTTGATGTCTATGAAGACGAGCACAGCATCCAGCTCAAGCTGGAAGTGCCCGGAATCGACGAGAAAGACCTCGACATTAAGGTCGAAAACAACGTCCTGACCGTGAGTGGTGAGCGCAAGTTCGAAAAAGAAGAGAAGGAAGAGAACTTCCGCCGAGTGGAGCGACGTTATGGAAGCTTCGTCCGGTCGTTCACCTTGCCGACTACGGTAGACAGCGAGGCCATTACCGCCGACTACACGGCTGGCGTACTGAAGCTCAAGCTTGCCAAGCGTGCCGAAGCCAAGCCCAAGCAGATTAAGGTCAACATTGGCAGCCAGAAGACGATCGAGGCCGGCAAAAACCAGGCAGCGTAAGCCATCTACCGGAAATCCGGTTTGCGCTGGACGCGTAAAGAGTGCAAGGGAGGCGGAGCAAGAATTCGCCTCCCATTCTTTTGCCATTTTGTCGTCGCCCACAGGAATAAAATTGTAGCGTTTACCAAGGGCAGCCTGGCAGGTCGAGTAAAGGCAGGTCATGCTCTTCTAGCCACCACTGACCACTAACCACTGGAGTTCTTATGGCAATTCGTTGGGACAAATTGACGGTAAAGGCACAGGAGGCGGTGCAGCGGGCAAACGATCTCGCCAGTGAGCACGGCAATCCCGAACTGCAGCCGGTTCACATTCTTGCCGCGCTGCTCGAGGACCACGAAGGTATTGTTGCGCCCCTGTTGGAGCGGGTCGGCCTGCAGGTGCCCGCGGTCCAAGCCGAGGCAATGGCGCAGATTGAGCGGCTGCCCAAAGTTTCGGGAGGAGGCGCCGCCCAGGCCTCACTGTCACCGGCAGCAAACCAGCTGCTGGAGAACGCCTTCAAAGAGGCGTCGAACTTCAAAGATGAGTTCGTCTCGACCGAACACATTCTGCTCGGCATGACCAAGCTCAAGCGCGATCCGGCGCAGGAGATCCTGAGCAAGGCCGGTGCGACCTATGACAACATCCTGCGCGCGTTGACCGCGGTCCGCGGTAATCAGAAGGTGACCGACCAGAATCCCGAGGCGAAGTATCAGGCGTTGGAACGCTATGCTCGCGACCTGACCGAGCTGGCGCGCAAGGGCAAGCTCGATCCCGTGATCGGGCGCGACGAAGAGGTGCGCCGCGTCGTACAGGTACTGTCGCGTCGCACTAAGAACAACCCTGTGCTCATCGGCGAGCCCGGCGTAGGCAAGACCGCTATCGTCGAAGGACTCGCGCAGCGCATTATCTCGGGCGACGTCCCCGAGCAACTCAAGAACAAGCGAGTGGTCTCGCTCGATTTGGGCGCGATGCTCGCAGGCGCAAAGTATCGTGGCGAGTTCGAAGACCGCCTCAAAGCGGTATTGAAGGAAATCGAGCAGTCGCAGGGCCAGATCATCCTGTTCATCGACGAACTGCACACGCTGGTAGGGGCCGGCGCGGCGGAAGGTGCGATTGATGCCTCCAACATGTTGAAGCCGCCGCTGGCGCGTGGAGAACTACGAGCCATAGGCGCGACCACGCTCAACGAGTATCGCAAGTACATCGAGAAGGATGCTGCGCTGGAGCGCCGCTTCCAGATCGTGTTCGTGGGCGAGCCCAGCGTGGAAGACACCATCGCCATCCTGCGTGGATTGCGCGAGAAGTATGAAGTGCATCATGGCGTGCGCATCAAAGACTCGGCCATCGTGGCAGCGGCGACCCTGTCGCATCGCTACATCTCCGACCGCTTCCTGCCAGACAAGGCCATCGACTTGATCGATGAAGCCGCTGCTTCGCTGCGTATCCAGATCGATTCCATGCCAACCGAGATCGACCAACTGGAGCGACGTGCCACGCAGCTTGAAATCGAGCGGCAAGCGTTGAAGCGTGAAGACGACCGTAACTCGCGCGAGCGGCTGGCTGCGGTCGAGAAAGAACTGGCGCAGGTGAAAGAACAATCCAACGCGCTCAAGGCTCGCTGGAAGCAGGAAAAAGAGGCCATCGCGCGTGTCCGCGAAATGAAAGAAAAGCTCGAGCAGATCAAGCTTGAGATCCAGGAAGTGACTCGCAAAGGAGACTTCAACCGTGCGGCGCAACTTCAATACGGTGAGTTGCCGAAGATGGAGGCTGAGATCAAGAAACTCAGCGGCCAGATGGACGGTAAACAGTCGCGCATGTTGAAGGAAGAGGTGGACGAGGAAGATGTCGCCAAGATCGTTAGCAAATGGACTGGCATTCCGGTTTCCAAAATGCTCGAGGGCGAAGTCAAAAAGCTGGTGACCATGGAAGAGGGCTTGCGCCATCGCGTCATTGGACAGGACGCAGCGCTGGAGCGCGTAGCCAATGCGATCCGTCGTTCGCGTGCCGGGCTGAGCGATCCCCGCCGTCCGATTGGATCGTTCATCTTCCTCGGACCAACGGGTGTCGGTAAGACCGAGCTGGCGAGGGCGCTTGCGGAGTTTCTGTTCGACGATGAGCACGCCATGATCCGCATCGACATGTCGGAGTACATGGAGAAGCACTCGGTGTCGCGGTTGATTGGCGCTCCTCCGGGATATGTGGGTTACGACGAGGGTGGTCAGCTCACTGAAGCGGTAAGGCGACGTCCGTATGCCGTGGTGCTGTTTGACGAGATCGAGAAGGCGCACCCTGATGTGTTCAACATCTTCCTGCAGATCATGGATGACGGCCGCCTCACCGACGGCAAGGGACGGAATGTCGATTTCAAGAACACCATTATCATCATGACGTCGAACATCGGCTCCAGCTATTTGCAGCAGGCTGGAGCTTCTCCCGATAAGCAAGAGGAGGCGCACGAACAGGTGATGGAGGCGCTGCGGGCGCACTTCAAGCCCGAGTTCCTCAACCGCGTGGACGACATCATCTTCTTCAATCCGCTGGGCAAGGAGCAATTGACGAAGATTGTGGACCTTCGGCTGGAGGACCTGCGCAAACTGCTGGCCGACCGCAAGATTACCCTCGAGCTTACGCCGAAGGCGAAGGAGTTGATCTTCACCGAAGGCTACGACGCGAACTACGGTGCGCGTCCGCTGAAGCGGGCCATCCAAAAACTGGTGCAAGACCCGCTGGCAATGAAGATCCTCGATGGCGAGGTGTTGCACGGCGACCGCGTGAAAGTGGACGCGGACCTCAAAGCCAAGCGGCTCACGTTTGAGGTCGCTCAGCGCGAGGTGGAGACCGAAGCAGTCGCAACGAAGTAATTCCCTTCTTTTGAGAGTGGCGGCACAGTTGAAGGCTGTGCCGTATTTTCCTTGGGCCATAACTTTGTAATGCAAAGTACTTGACAACTGCGCGACGGCACGGTACGCTTCATCTCCGATGACAGATTCACGCCCATGCCGGCGCACTCCTCGAAGGCAATCGCCACGGCCACAGTTTGAACCTGATGCGCTCGACCACCTTGCCGTGATCCGCGACACAATGGAACGCAGTACAACATTCACCGCTGTTTCCGGCTGGGGATACTGCGCCATGGGAGTGACCGCACTGGTCGCGGCTTTCATTGCGATGCGCCAAGTTGCCACGGAAGCCTGGCTTGCGGTCTGGTTGGCGGAGGCGCTGGTGGCAGTCACGCTGGCGTTGGTCGCGATGCACTGGAAGGCCTCACGCTCGGGCACGACTATTCTCTCCTCATCCGGACGCAGGCTGTTCGTCGGGCTGCTTCCTGCATTCTTTGCGGGAGGCATCATGACAGTGGCGCTGGTGCGGGCGGGCGATCCGCGACAGATTCCCGGCGTCTGGCTGCTCCTGTATGGCGTGGCTGTGATGCAGGCGGGAGCATTTTCCGTACGTACGATTCCAGTCATGGGGGCCGTGTTCGTGCTGGCCGGGGCCATTGCCCTACCCCTACCGTGGTGGTGGGCCAACGTCATGCTGGCCGCCGGTTTTGGACTCGTACACATCGTGTTCGGAGCCCGTATCGCCAGGAGGCATGGTGGCTAAGCGCGCCAGTCAAGTTGAGCGGGAAGCCTTGCCGACTGATCGGATAGTGAAACGTCATTCCCCCAGTGGGACTGAGGCGGTCAATCTCGATGCCGTGATTCACGAGCGGGTGCGGCTGGCCATCATCAGCGCGCTGGCGGTAAATGAGGAGCTCAGCTTCAACGACTTGAAGAAGCTGCTAGAGATCACTGACGGGAACCTCAGCGTCCATGCCCGCAAGCTGGAAGTCGCGGGCTACGTGAAGTGCTCGAAGTCGTTTGTGGGGCGCCAGCCTCGCACCACTTTTCGGCTGAGCTCGGCGGGCAGGCGCGCGCTGGAGAGTTACCTGGCACAGATGGAGTCGGTGATCCGGTCGGCACGTAAGAGCTAGAAGTGGGCTGCCGTGAAGGCCGCCATTTTTATTGCGCGGCTACTTTGCAATTCAAAGTACTTCTGCTGGAGCCAACAATGTATTCCAATGGGAATTTCGAATCGCACCTAGCGGCTCTGTGCTTCCTCGGAACCCTGGGACTGACGACCTTGCTGGCAGTCGCCACCGTCGTGCTGTTCTTCTGGCGGCGCGCGTGGGCGCGATATACTCTGCTGGCGATCGTCGTTCTCCTGGCAGGATATGGCCTGCTGCTCGGGTTCTTCTCCTGGGCCAGCTACGACCGGACGGTGGCGCGCGGCGACGAGAAGTTTTACTGCGGAATGGACTGCCACATTGCCTATTCCGTCCAGAAGGTCGAACCGATGAAGACCATCGTTGATACGACCGCCAGGGGCGAATTCTACGTAGTGACCGTACGATCACATTTCGACGAACGGACGATTGCGCCGTGGAGAGGAAATGGAGCCCTGGCGCCGGATCCGCCCACGCTGGAGTTGGTTGACGGCAGGGGCGGGGTGTATCCGGTTTCTGCCGAAGGGCAGAAGGCGTGGGAAGCGGTCCATCCGCAGTCCCATTCGATTACGGACCCGCTGCGTCCGGGGGAGTGGTATGAGACGACGTGGGTATTTGAGGCGCCTGCCGATGCCCAATCGGTTAGGATGTTCGCCGGATGGCACGGCTTCCCTTCGTACGTGTTGATCGGGGATGAGGCGAGTCCGGGGCACAGAAAGACGTATTTCGAGCTGTGACTGATTGATCGGAAAAACAAGAATCATGACTGTTTAGAATCAATAGCTTGGGAGGAAATTGTTCGCAAGGGATTGATTCTTATGGCAGTTATACGTATCTATATCTGCGCTCAGGACTTAGCTGGCAAAATGCCGGTCTTGGCCTCTAAGTGGGTCATACTTATATTACTTGTATGACAAATAAGTAGTCATACTTCTCATGCAAATCATACTCACCTCTAACGCCATGAAAACAAATGTCAAAGAACAAATTCTTCCGTGCGCTGGCGCGGGATGGGCCAAGGACACGAATCCCCTTCCTCATCTCGACTTGTAACTCGGCGGAGGGTCAAGAATCCACAGAAATCAGCAGGTCAGAAAAACTAAAGTTAACCACGTGGCTCGGGCTGAAGCCCTCGCTATGTTGTGCCGTCCCTACCGGGACTCCCGATCGTCAGGACCGTGAACCAAGGCTGAAGCCCTCGCCATCCTCTGCCGTCCCCGACGGGACTGGGGAGTGCCGAGTCCAAGCTGTCTTCCAACACCCGCCGCACCGGCCGCCTCCTTGCTGCGACTTCGACACGCGTGCGGGCCCTCACAATCGCGCCCCATTCCGCGGGTAGAATGGGGCGACAATTCAACATCCCATTGAGAGGGATCCTGGCATGAAGATCGGAGTGGCGGTTCCGAATATTGGTCCGGTGGCTACGCCGGAAGCGGTGAAGACGGTTGCACAGAAGGCGGAGGCGCTTGGCTACAACAGCCTTTGGACGGTGGAGCGGTTGCTGTGGCCCGTGAGTCCGAAGCTGCCTTACCCGGTTACGCCAGACGGGTCGTTGCCCGAGGAGTACAGGTACACGCTCGATCCGTTGGACACGCTGACGTTTGCGGCGGCGCACACCAGCAAGATCAACCTGGGCACGAGCGTACTCGATATTCCGTACTACAACCCGGTCATGCTGGCGCGGCGGCTGAGCACAATTGACATTCTGTCGAAGGGCCGCCTGGTAGTTGGCCTTGGCTTGGGGTGGTCGCCGGACGAGATGGAGGCTGCGGGCGCGAACATGAAAGTGCGCGGCGCGCGGGCCGATGAATTTATCCAAGTGCTGAAGACCATCTGGACAACGGACCCGGCGGAGTTTCACGGCAAGTTCTTCTCGCTGCCCAAGTCGCATATCAGCGCCAAGCCGGTGCAGAAGCCGCATCCGCCGGTCTTCATCGCGGCGTTCGCGCCAGCGGCATTGAAGCGGGTCGCCACGATGGCCGATGGATGGAACCCGACCGGCCTTCCGATAGAAGCGATGGCGAAAATGTTCGGAGCGATAAGGCAAATGGCTGAGGCGGCGGGACGCGATCCTGCGGAGCTGAGGATGGTTGTGCGCGGGAACCTGTACGTGACCGACAAGCCGAAGGGGAACGATCGGCCAGCGTTCTTCGGCTCGGTGGACCAGGTTCGCGAGGACATCGCGGCGTGCGAGAAGATCGGCGCCGAAGAAGTGTTCCTGGAGCTCGCGTTTACCCCGGGTGGACAGGAACTAAGCAACTGGGAGAGATTGCTGGAGGAGTTTCGGCCGCGGTGAGGATGTATTCACCACGGAGGTTGCGGAGGACACGGCAGCAATCGAGATACGGACCCGGGTTAGCGCCGGACATTACGGCGCTAACCCGGGGCACCAGTCTATCCTCTGTCGTGCTGCAAAGCGGGACTGCGACCATTCAGCGCCTGTCCGTTGGGGATACCTCGTAGGGCAGTCGGTCGCTGTAGGACATCTTAGCCAAGTGGACGACGTATTCGTTCCTGGGAAGCAAGCAATCCAAGGTGAACACCTTGTAGCCCTCGCCGGTAATCTCGGTGCGACGGAAGACTCCGGGCTCGGTTTCGCTGACTTCGCGGTTCCCCTGCAATTGGTCCAGAAAGATCTGCGCTGCTTTCTGATCGGCGGGTGCGCCTCCGCTGGCGTTGGTGAGCGATTCGGCAGCGTAGGAGCGGATCAGCTTCTGCCAGTACTTCTCCAGCAGACTGGAACTGGCGAAAACGTCAACCCAGGTAATACGACCGTTGATGGCGACCACCACGCCCTTGGCGCCAACCTGACGCAGCTCGCGCAAGAGTCCGTCGTAGTTGGAGGCGACGGAGGCAACCGTCTTCTCCACCTCGGGATTCTGCATGACCTTGGCGTACGAAGTAGTGCCTCGCATTATTGGAGCGCCCATTGGGGCGGCCGCTGCCATCCCTCGCGAGGCGGTGGCGACGTTGTCCCAAACGCGCTGCTGGTCGCGTGCCGCCATAGCTGGCATGCGCACACTTGGCTGGGCCATCGCTGAGCTCATCGTGCCGAAATGGTCGGAGGATGCCACCCAGCGTCCCGGCTCGACGCAGAACACGGACAAATCGATCGGTTCGGATTTAGCCGGCACGATGCGATCGACACCAATGACGCGATCTTGCTTGCCGCCGGTGACCACTTCTCCGGCGAGCAGGAGAAGCGGTCGGTCGGAGTTGTTAACCAGCACCAGGCGATTGACCTGGGCAGACGAGTGCTGCGGGATGCGAGCGCCGGGGCGAATGAGTCCCTGTACCGAGCCCGCCTCGGTAACCACGACTGCGCCGGAGCGCACCCCTTCGTCGAGGGTAAGTAAGCGCGCGGTGTTGGCCTCGGCACCGCCTACGATGGGAAAGAGGCTGAGGTTTCCCCGGGTGATGGCGGGCAAGACCTTGTATTCGTGGGTCGCGGTGCCGGCGGTGGCGAATGTCGCTGCCAACAAGACGAGTGCAAGTGGGGCAAGAGTCGGGTATATCATGTCGACCTCCAGAGGCGCGCTAAGGAGTCGCGGCTCACGGAGGAGCCATTGGGGCGTCTCTAGAAGAAGAACGGCGTCCGGTGTTGTTCTTGCACACAAAATTGACAGGATTCGCACTCATGGTTTCGTCGTCAGATCCAGACTCGCGCGATGCATCAGCGTCCGCGGTGGCGCGGGAGTTTGCAGTGCAACACTACGAAGGTAGCGGGGCCAGCCGGTTCGGGATGGACGAGACCGACCTGGCGGCTGTGCTTGCCGACGTTGTGAAGCAGCGAGCGGCGGGTAGCGACGAGGCGGGCGAACGGGAATTCCTGGCTTCGCTACGTTTGGAGGAGTTGGTGCTGGCCAGGGCTTGCGCCAACGGCAACGATTACGCATGGGAGGTGTTCCTCACCCGTTACCGCAGCACTCTGTATGAGACCGCCTACAAGATCGCGAAGGTAGAGAGCGTTGCCAGAGGCCTGGCGGATTCGCTCTATGCAGAGTTGTATGGCGTGGACTCCAAGGGCCTGCAGCGAAACTCGAAGCTGCGTTCGTACCTGGGCCGTGGGTCGTTGCAGGGCTGGCTGCGGATGGTCATCGCGCAAGCCTACGTAAATTGCTATCGCAGCACGAGGCGGGAAACCAGCCTTGAGGCTGCGCTGGAAGACGGCACACAGTTCGCGGCCCGGGAGCCAGAGGGTGCCGTTGCCGATCCGCGGGTCGATTCGGCGGTCAGCGCGGAGCTTGCTGCGCTTGACGCCGGTGAACGGTTCCTGATAGCGGCATACTATCTAGACCAAAGGACGCTGGCAGAAATCGCGGAGGTACAAGGGGTGCATGAATCGACGGTCAGCCGGAAGCTGGAGCGCGCGGTGAAGGGCACTCGCAAGCGCATCGTCAAGCGGCTGGTGCAGGCGGGCATGGACTTCCGCCAGGCCGAGGAAGCGATAGAAGATACAGACGTGCGCGACCTGCGGGTGCGGGTGAAGGAAACTCTGCGGCAAGAAATGCCGGAGACGGCGTTCTATAAAGAGAAGGGCGAACCCCAGGGATGAACCCGGAACTTCCCAAGCCGATGCTCGACGCCCTCGCTCGCGAGACTTCGCCCGTCGACCATCCGTCCGCCGATGCGCTGGCTGCATTTGTGGAGCGGACGCTGGCCGGCGAAGAGAACCGGCTGGTCACCGAGCATCTGGCGCGGTGCGGCGATTGCCGGGAAACCGTCTTTTTAGCCAGCGGCGCGGCGGAGGAGTCCGAGGTAGAGCAGCGGGAACTGGTGGCGGCGGCAGCGGCGCAAATCACTTTGCAGCCAGCTACCAAAGTGGCGCGGCCCCGGGCGCGGCGACTGGTTTGGGTGATGCCAGTGGCGGCAGCCTTCCTGATAGCGGCTGGAGTAGTGGTGTGGCAGCAGGCCCAGCGTCCGTGGCAGGGAGCGGACCTGGCGTCGAAAGCGGAGAGCAAGGTCGAAGAGCGTCCTGCGGCGCCAGCACCGGTGATGACGATCCGGCACTCCTCGACGGAGGGCGAGATGCAATCTACCGCGCGCAAGCCGGCACCGAAGGCTTCGCCTGCGAACAGCGCTGCGTCCAAAACGCCGGGTTCGGTTGGGGAAAGAGCGAGGCCGTCCGCCTACGACGCGATGGGAGTTGAAGAGACGGCAAAGAGTGGGGCACCCGTGGCCGCGGATGAGGCAGCCAAGATTGCGATAGGCGGGCCGGTTATACCGGCTCCGGCCGGCCAGGCTGGTACGCGAGCGTTCGCGGTAGCGCGGGGTAGACGAGAGAGTTTAGCGAATGCACCCTCCGCCTCGAGTGTGACGGTTCTCAACCGTATGGCTGTGAGTCCGCGTACGGCAGCGCCCTCGCAAGGGTTGCCAATCACAATTGAAGTTAAGCAGGATGTGGAGGTCACCCAGGCTTATTCGCAGGAGTCTCGTGGCAAGCTCCATCTGGACGACATGGAAGCGCAGACATTTTGGCTAAGAAAAGGACAAAAATTTCAAATGGTAGAGATCGGCCAAGAGGGCTCATGTCGGATTAAATTTGAAGGTAAGGAGTATGGTCTAACGTCGTGCCCATGGCTGGAAGGCTTTAGCGACCATCAAACCGACGTATTCAGCATTGTCACAGATAAATGACTGGCGCCAAGTTTAAAGTATCCCACTACCCCGGTTTGACACTACCCCGGTTTGATTGACAGAGGGCGCATTTGTCAGCTACTCTTGAGACTTTGGTAGTCCTGCGTTTGCTTGCCTAGAGGTTCCCTGCGCGTTTCAGCGCCACGAACTCAGCGGCTCTTTCGCGGTCTTTTCTAAATTCTGGGAGATTTCACGATGTCTACGTATTTCCCCAAAGGGGAAATTGCGCGTAAGTGGTTTGTTGTCGATGCGTCGGGCCAGACCTTGGGCCGGCTGGCGACACGTGTGGCGCGCATCCTCGCTGGCAAAGACAGTCCGCAGTACACGCCTTTTCTCGACACCGGCGATCACGTGATCGTGATTAATGCCGAGAAGATTAAGATTTCGGGCCTGAAGGCGGATACGAAAACCTATTATCACTACACCGGATACCCCGGCGGCATCAGGGGCGAAGAGTACAAGAAGCGCTTTGAGCGCAAGCCGACGCTGGTGGTGGAAGACGCGATCAAGGGCATGCTGCCCCACACCAAGCTGGGACGCGCCATGTTCTCGAAGCTGAAGGTTTATAAGGGCGACAAGCATCCGCATGTGGCGCAGAAGCCGCAGACGTTGGAAGCTGTCGCGAAGTAGGAAAACCCCGCTCAAGCTTCGCTTGAACGGGGCACCCGAGACGGAATTTAGGAAGGGCTAAGGGAGCATAGCTCCCGACGGATACGAAATGGCAGAACTGGTTCAGTATTACGGTACGGGACGGCGCAAATCGAGCGTGGCCCGCGTGTTTCTTCGCCCTGGCAGCGGCGAGTTTACGGTCAACGGCAAGCCGTTCGATGTGTACTTCGTGACCGAAGCGCAGCGCATCATGGCGAAGTCTTCGCTGGTGGTCACCGAGACCATTGGCAGTTTCAACATCGTCTGCACAGTTGACGGTGGCGGCGTGAACGGCCAGGCCGGTGCGGTCCGCATGGGCACTGCCCGTGCGCTGCAGGAGTTTAAGCCGGAGCTGCGTCCGAAACTGAAGGCCGAAGGCTTCCTGCGCCGCGATGCGCGCGGTAAAGAGCGCAAGAAGTACGGCCAGAAAGGTGCACGTAAGCGCTTCCAGTTCTCGAAGAGATAGTTCGGGATCCCACCCCTGTCGCCGAAATCGGGCGACAAGGGTGGGGCACCCGGTTTTTCGGGTTTCTCGCCTTGTGGTTCCGGGGGCGGGAGGCAGAAGTTGACCGGAACGAATCTTCTCGCACCCGCTGTTTATGAGTTTCAACGGGGCGGGTGTAACGGGAATGTAATCCCGACCGACCGGCTCAGGCCGCCGCAAGGGATGCAAGCTAGGAGGTAGCTTGGCAAATATCACGATGAAGGAGTTGCTCGAAGCGGGCGTTCACTTCGGGCATCAGACGAAGCGTTGGAACCCGAAGATGAAGGAATACATCTTCGGCGAGCGTAATGGAATTTACATCATCGACCTGCAGAAGACGCTGAAGATGTTCAAAGAGGCGTCGAAGTTTGTGACCGACCAGGCTGCAGAAGGCAAGCTGGTGCTGTTTGTAGGCACCAAGCGCCAGGCGCAGGACGCAATTTCGGAAGAAGCGACGCGCTGCGGCATGTTTTACGTGAACCAGCGGTGGTTGGGCGGATTGCTCACCAACTGGATCACGGTGCAGAAGTCGGTGAAGCGGCTGAAAGAGCTCGACGAGATGGCCACTGACGGCCGCTACGAGCTGCTGCCGAAGAAGGAAGTGGTCAAGCTCGAACGTGAGCGCAAGCACTTGCAGGCGAACTTGGCGGGCATCAAGAACTTGAACCGGCTGCCGGATGTGCTGTTCGTGATCGACTCGAACAAAGAGCAGATTGCGGTGAAGGAAGCGCGCAAGCTGGGCATTCCTGTGGTTGCCGTGGTCGATACGAATTGCGATCCCAGCGAAGTGGACTACGTGATCCCAGGTAACGACGATGCGTTGCGGGCGATCCGGTTGTTCGCCTCGAAGATTTCGGATTCGGTAGTCGAGGGGGCGCAGGCCGTCACCGACAAGCAGATGGCCGACATCCAGGCAGGCGTGCAGCACGATGAAGCCGCTGGACCTGCTCCAGCGGTAGCGGCCGACGGCGAAACAGGCAACGCTCCGGGGCTGGAGCCAGCCGAAATGGACGAAGTCAGCATGGAGGAAGTCCTGGGCAAGTCGGCACGGCGGGTGGCCACGACAGCCGAGGATGTCGTAGAGACTCCAAGCGCGTAATCGCAGCCGAGAGGCTGGCGAACGGTTTATGACCCGCGCGGCTACAAGGCGCGGGTCGTTTTGTAAGTAGCGCAATCTAATACGTAAGAATACGAATAAGCTGAAACAGCAGAACAGGATCCTAGACAGAAATGAGTACTACGACCGTGAACATTACTGCCGCACAAGTAAAAGAGCTTCGCGACAAGACCAACGCTCCTATGATGGACTGCAGGAATGCCTTGGCTGAGGCCAAGGGCGACATCGAGGCGGCCATCGTCGTGCTGCGCAAGAAGGGCATTGCGACCGCGGCGAAGAAGGCGACACGCGCTACGAGCGAGGGTTCGGTGGCCAGCTATATCCACGCCGGAGGCAAGATTGGCGTGCTGGTGGAAGTGAACTGCGAGAGCGACTTCGTGGCCCGCACCGAGGACTTCCAGACGCTGGTGCACGACATTGCCATGCACGTTGCTGCGACCGATCCGAAGTTCGTCCGCAAGGAAGACGTGACGCCGGACGCCTTCGAGAAAGAGAAGGACATCTACCGTGCGCAGGCGGCTGCGACCGGCAAGCCGGCTGCGGTAGTGGAGAAGATCGTCGAAGGCAAGATGGGTAAGTTCTATGAGGAAGTCTGCCTGTTGGAGCAGCCCTTCATCAAAGACCAGACCATGACAGTGCATCAGTTGATCGCCGCGGTGATTGGCAAGCTGGGCGAAAACATCTCGGTCAAGCGCTTTGCCCGCTTCAAGGTGGGCGATGTTAACGAGACGGTTGCGGTCAGCAAGGCCCTTGACGTGGCAGCCGAGTAAACGAACGAACATCAGCAGTGAGCGAGGGCGGGATTATTCCCGCCCTTTGTTATTTGTGCGGGGTGCAGCTTTGGATCGCCGACAGGAAGGCCGCCCCGAACTTGGCGGCCTTTTGCGAGCCGATGCCTGAGACTTCCAATAGCGCGACAGTATTGGTCGGTGCGATTCGCGCCAGCTCACGCAGTGTTTTGTCGTGCAGGACGCAGAATGCCGGCAGGCCGGCGTCGTTGGCGAGGCGGCTGCGCACTTTTCGTAGGGCTTCGAAGCGGACTTCTTCTGTGGCGTTGAGCGGCTGATCGCTCGTAGTTTTCTTGCGCTTACGCTGCAATGCTTCGGGGCCATTCTGGAGCTTTGCTGGCGGTCGCTTCACCTGTCCGCGGCAGACGTCGCAGGCACAGCCGTCAATGGTGGCGGGCTGGCCGAAGTAGTTGAGGATCGCGGCTCGGCGGCAATAGCGCGATGAAGCGTACTGCATCATGGCTTCCAACTTGCGATTGGCGCTTGCTTGCAGGCGGCGGATGTCAAGGTCTTTCAGTTGCTCGTTATTGTCGCCAATCTTCTCGATGAAAAACTGCTGAATGCCGAAGTCGCGCGGCGAGTGATAGAGAACACAATCGGCGGTGCCGCCGTCGCGACCGGCGCGGCCCGCTTCCTGGTAGTAGGCTTCCACGCTTCCCGGCAGGTTGTAGTGCAAAACGAAGCGAATATCGGGCTTGTTAATTCCCATGCCGAAGGCGTTGGTTGCCACAATGACCGCTCCCTTGCCACGCATAAACCGTTCCTGGCTGTGTTTGCGGTCAGGTTGCGACATGCCGGCGTGGTATCCGGAAATGATGCGATCGGGCATGCGCTCGGAGAGGTATGCCGTGAGTTCCTCGACGGTCTTGCGGGTGGCGCAGTAGACGATGCCGGTGCCGGGCGAGGAGGCGAGCCCGTTGGAGAGGGCGGTGTCTTTCTCGCCATCGTTGCGAAAGAAGCGGGCAGCATAGCGCAGGTTCGGCCGGTCGAATCCGGTGACGTGCATTTTGGGCGACCGGAGTTTCAGGTGAGCGATGATGTCGGTGCGAACTTGCGGAGTAGCCGTAGCCGTGAGCGCCACCGTCACGGGCGATCCCAGGGCCTCGCGAATCTCGGCCAATCGCATGTATTCGGGGCGGAAATCGTGTCCCCAAAAGCTGACGCAGTGGGCCTCGTCGACGACGAACAGCCTCGGACGAAGCTGGGGCATCAAGGCACGAAACGAGGGGGCGGCAAAGCGCTCGGGCGCGACGTACAAGATGCCCTGGAAGTCGGCTCGAACCTTGTGCAGCGTCTCCCGCTGTCTTGGCTGAATCCTGCGAGCTGTTCAGCAGCAGCGTTGACACGGACAACTCGCGCAGTTGCTGGACCTGGTCGGCCATCAGGGCAATCAGCGGCGAGACGACGATGGTCAGCCCGCCGAGCGCCACGGCCGGGAGCTGGTAGCAGAGACTCTTGCCCGCGCCCGTGGGCATGACGCAGACAACGTCGTGCCCGGCCAGGACGTCGTCGATGACTTCACGCTGATGGGGACGGAAGTGCGCCAGGCGGAAGGTGCTGGTCAGGAGATCGTCAACCGAGGTCAACACGCGGGATTCGTTGGCAACGTAGACGGGCACAAGACAGTGTACGGTTTCCTCGCTTAGGGTAGCCAGACGCCAGGCCGGGATGGAAGCACTTTAGTAAATGCAGTCCTGCTAGACTGATTGGTTGCGCCTGTCGTGCGCTTTCTTTCCTACTATGAGCAGACCCGCATATAAGCGCATACTTCTCAAGCTTTCCGGTGAGGCACTGGCAGCCGGACAGGGCTTTGGCGTCGATAACACCCGCGTGCACGAGATTGCCGCCGAGATCGCCGAAGTACACAAGCTCGGCATCGACATCGCGATCGTAGTGGGTGGCGGCAACTTCTTTCGCGGCGTAGCGGAGCAGGCCAAGGCGATGGAGCGGGTTTCCGCCGATCACATGGGAATGCTGGCCACGGTGATCAATGCGCTGGCGTTGCAGGACGCGCTGGAAAAATGCGGTGCGCAGACGCGCGTAATGAGCGCCATCGAGATGCACGAAGTGGCGGAGCCGTTTATTCGCCGTCGCGCCATCCGGCACCTGGAGAAAGGCCGCGTGGTGGTGTTCGCTGCGGGTACGGGCAATCCGTATTTTTCCACCGACACCGCCGCATCGCTGCGCGCGATGGAGATTCACGCCGACGCGATTCTGAAGGCGACGAAGGTGGACGGCATCTATACGGCCGATCCCATGAAAGACAAAGACGCGACCAAGTTCGAAAAAATCACCTACCTGGACATCCTGAAGCTCGGGCTGAAAGTGATGGACGCGACCGCCATCGCGATGTGCCAGGAGAACAAGCTTCCCATCGTGGTGTTCGACCTGAACAAGCACGGCAACATCAAGCGGGTGGTGATGGGCGAGCAGGTAGGGTCGCTGGTGTACCAGGGGGCGGACTAGGGTGGAAATGCATCCAAGGAGATTAACGACCCCGCCCTACCGACCACAAGGCGGTCGGTAGAACAGGGCACCCAGAGCAATCCTCTCGACATGCGGGTTTATAATCGTGCGTTTGCGACTCTCATCCAACGCATAAGGTGGAATGATATGGCACAAATTTCGATGGCGGCGCTTCCCGCACTGAAGGACAGTTTTGTTCAGCTCAAGACACGGATGGACAAGGCGGTGGAGGATTTCCGCAAGGAGATGACTTCGACGCGCACCGGCCGCGCGTCGGTACACATGCTGGATGGCGTTATGGTCGATGCGTATGGCTCGCAGTTGCCGTTGAACCAACTTGCCAATGTAAGCGCACCTGAGCCGCAGTTGATCACCGTGCAACCCTGGGACGTGAGCCAGATTGGCGCCATCGAGAAAGCCATTCGGAGCGGGGACCTCGGACTGAATCCGATGAATGACGGCAAGCTGGTACGCGTTCCGGTGCCGGCGCTCACCGAGGATAGGCGCAAGGAGATGGTCAAGCATCTGAACAAAGTACTGGAGGAGCATCGCACCGCGGTGCGCAACATTCGCCGCGACGGCAACGATGCGATCAAGAAGGCGATGAAGGACAAGAAGATCACTGAAGACGAAGAGCGGGGCGCGATGGAAAACCTGCAGAAGCTCACGGATGACGAGATCAAGAAGATGGAAGAGATGGCCAAAGGCAAAGAGAAGGAAGTGATGTCGATCTAGCTGCAGATTCGGCGCGATTCGAGGGCGGGGCGGCGAGTGCCGCTCCGTTTTCTTTTTTCTGGCGCTAACATGTAGGCATGCTGCTCGAACTGGGCGATCTCTGCGTGCGGTCATGGCGCAAGGGAGATCTGCCGGCGCTACTACGCCACGCCAACAATCCAAAGGTCGCAAATAACTTGCGCGACCAGTTTCCTCATCCTTATACGCGGCATGATGGTATCGATTTTCTGGATTACTCGCGCACGCAGGATCCGGAATGTTCCTTCGCCATCCAGTACGCGGGCGAAGTGGTTGGGGGAGTGGGATTTCATATGGGGCGCGACATCAGCCGGATCAGTGCGGAGATGGGCTACTGGCTGGGCGAGGAGTTCTGGGGCAGGGGCCTGGCAACGCGCGCGGTGACCGCCACTTCTGAGTGGGCGTTCGATAACTACCGGCTGAGCCGGGTGTACGCGTTCGTGTTCTCCCACAATGTGGGATCGATACGGGTGCTGGAGAAGTCGGGGTTCGAGTGCGAGGGTTTGTTGCGGAGAAGCGCGATCAAGAACGGGGTTGTGATTGATCAGTTTTTGTTTGCGAAGGTGCGGTAAAGCAGATCCTTAGACTCGAACGCGCACCGTTCCGACGCGCCCTCGCTCGGGATGACAACCAGCAGTCACTTCCTTCCGGCTGCTTCGACCGACGTAGTTGGGTCGGCACCGTCCCAGGTCTGGTCTGAGGTCGGTCCGTACACTGACGGAACCGGCTTGTTGAGCATCCGAAGATAAACAGTGAGTTGGGTGCGGTGATGGCAGGTGTGCAAGACGCGCCGCCAGAAGACCCAGATGCGTTGGCGTGAGAGTGCGAAGAAGGGAACGTCTGCCATCCACCACTCTGCTGGCTGCTCCGCGAAAAACTTAAGACGAGGACGGGCTAGTTCTTCCAAGCGGGCGATATAAGCGCCAAGTTCCAGCGAAGCGGGAAGCACCTCTGTTGGAGGCAGTTCGGGCGTACCGACGAATTCACCGAAGAAACGGCGCTCGGAGAGCAACTGGTGCTTGAGGATTTCTGTCACGGTGGAAGACTTGGGATGAGGTCGGAAACTGAGGTCAGCAGGATCGAAGCATTGCCAGACGGCGATGACTTTGTTGGTTTCGCTGGCGTAAGTGTCGAGGACGTGCTGGAACAGCGGATCGGTGGCGCGCGGGATTTCTGATTCGGCGATGGCGGTGAAGGAATATCGCATGGTAGCGTTCCCCGAATGACGCGATGATTTTACTGCGGGCAATAACGAAGGGCGCAATTGAGCGCCCTGTTTGGTCGATATTCGCGGAAGCTTAGTCCATGCACTTCAGCTGCTGCCGATGCTGCTCAACGTATTGCACCAGCTTCCCGCGCTTCTCGAGCGATGAGAGGTTGTCGAGGACAGGATATTGGGCGGTCGGGTCGAACTTCTGGATCGCACGATAGGCGCGCAGCGCTCCAGCAAGTCCGGCGGCCTGCTTCTCGGCATCGCTCTTCACATTCGGGTGACGCAGGATGTAGCCGGCCTGCGAGTAAAGCGCCTGCATGCGCAACTGGTTGGAGTAGGTGTCATTGACCTTGTCGAGCGCGTCGAGGTCCTTGCAGCAGGAAGTTACAGTGAAGTCCGGCACCTGCACGATCCACTCGGTCAACCACATGCGTTTGTCGAGGCTGTCTTTGGCGAGAGGATTCTGTTCGAGACTCTCGATGTAGTCAAGCGCGCGCGCCCGCTCCTGCGGCGTGGATGGTCCGCGCGTTTTGGACTCGGCGGGAATGGACGCCGCCAGTACGGTCACGGCAAGTAGAACAAAGAGTTTGCGACCCATAGTGCCTTCTCCCTTGAAGCTGGGCGGCCAGGCTGATTCAAGAATGATACTCCGGCTGCAGCTTAGATACGCAAGCGGGAACTAAAAAGGTCAACGGGAAATCCAGCGGTTCGCCCCGCTTTTTGTGGGATTCGTCCCAGAGAGTTTTCAATTTGGAGACATACCCGGCTTTGGCGGAGAAATCCGGTCCTGCATGCAATAATTACGCAGGCCTACCGAGATGAAGCGAGTCGTCCATTCCGCATGTCCCCACGATTGTCCCGACGCTTGCGGAGCGCTGATTACCGTGGAAGACGGACGGGCAACTCGCATTCAAGGAGACCCTGCACATCCGATCACACGGGGCTTCTTGTGCGCGAAAGTTGCGAAATACCTTGACCGTGTTTATTCGCCAGACAGAGTCCTGTATCCGATGCGAAGGGTGGCTGCCAAGGGCGAGGGCGGTCTGGAGGCTTTTCAGCGCATTTCGTGGGACGAGGCGCTAAACGAAGTTGTCGCCAAGCTGAGACAGATTAGTAGCGAATTCGGTCCTGAGTCGGTGTTGCCCTTCTCGTACGGCGGCAATCTGGGAGTGCTCAACGGCGGTTCGATGGATAGGCGCTTTTTCCATCGGTTGGGTGCTTCACAGTTGCTGAGGACCATCTGCTCCACCACTGGCGGCGATGCGATTGTGTCCATGTATGGGCGCAAGACTGGCACGGAGCCCGAGCAGTTCCGCCACTCGAAATACATCATTGCGTGGGCCGCGAACATACACGGCAACAACGTTCACTTGTGGCCGTTTGTGGAGGAGGCGCGGCGCAGGGGTGCGAAGCTGGTGGTGATCGATCCATATCGCACCCGCACTGCGAAGGTCGCGGACTGGCATATTCCAATCAATCCGGGCACAGACGTCGCGCTGGCACTGGGGTTGATGCACATCATTGTGCGCGATGGGCTGCATGACCGCGATTACATAGAGAAATACGCCGAAGGCTTCGACGAACTGCAAAAGCGGCTTCCGAAGTACACGCCAGAACAGGTTTCGGAGTGGACCGGCATTTCCAAAGCTGACATGGAATTGCTGGCGCACGAATACGCGACGCTTCGGCCGGCTGCGATCCGGTTGAACTATGGCATCCAGCGCGCGCAGAACGGCGGGGCTGCCGTGCGAGCGGTGTGCATGCTGCCGGTGATCACAGGATCATGGAAGGAAGTAGGCGGCGGGTTGCAGCTTTCTCTCAGCGGAGGCTTTGGGCTTAACACTACGGTATTGGAACGCACCGATTTGATGCTGAAGAGCCCACTGGGCGGCGTCGCGCGCAACGTCAACATGACGGAGTTGGGGAAAGCGCTGACGGAACTCAGAGATCCTCCAGTGAAGGCCATCGTGGTTTACAACTCGAACCCGGCAGCGATCTGTCCTGAACACAATCTAGTGGTGCGAGGATTGCGGCGCGAGGATCTGTTCACGGTCGTCCATGAGCAGTTTCTCACAGATACCACCGATTACGCCGACATTCTGTTGCCGGCCACAACGTTCTTCGAGCAGAAAGACCTGGTGAAGGCCTACGGCCACCTGTACTTGCAGGTGTCGCAGCAAGCCATCGAGCCATTGGGCGAGTGCAAATCGAATGTGGAGTTGTTTCGGGAGTTAGCGCTGCGGATGGGATTTGAAGACGAGTGCTTCCGCGAGACCGTCGATGAGATGATCGATAGCGCGCTGTCGTCGCAAGTTCCGCAACTGGCGGGGATTACGCGAGAACGACTGGAGCATGAGTCCCAAGTTCGGTTGAACCTGCATGGCGACGAAAGCGACAGGCCTTGGTTGCCGTTCGCGAATGGGTTTCCGACTCCGAGCGGAAGAGCGCGGTTGTATGACGGCGACCTGATCGCGCAGGGCATGGATCCGGTGGCGGAGTACGTTCCGCCGGAGGAGTCGCGGAAGTCGCCGTTGGCTGAGCGCTATCCGTTGGAGCTGCTGGCGCGCAAGGCGGACAACTTCCTGAACTCGACGTTCGTGAATTTGCCGGGCTTGCAGAAAATGGAGCGGCAACACGAACTGGAGATCAATCGGCGAGATGCTGAGCGGAGAAGCATCAAAGACGGCGACAGGGTGCGAGTGTTCAACGACCGGGGCGAAATCTTTCTGAGCGCTCGGGTGGACGGCGCAGTGTCGCAGGGGGTTGTCGGCGCAAAGCTGGGCTGGGCAAAGCTTTCGGCCAATGGCGTAAATATCAACGTCCTTACCTCGGCGCGACTGACCGATCTGGGCGGTGGCGCGACTTTCTACTCCACCCTGGTCGAGGTGGAGCGAGTTCTCGAAACTTCCAGTGCATAAAAGGGTTAGCTTGTGCGTGGCACAAGCACTGCGGCGGGGGTTCGCTTTCTGAGCGCCGCTTCCGTACCGTATAATTGCGATTTCATCTAACGACTGTTTGAGGTTGTTCCTATTTCTTCCCAAAGCCAGGTAAGCCCTGCGGAGAGCCTCCGCCGCGGGCGGCGCTTATGTGCCACGGCGCTAAGTCTCCTTTTCGCAATCCTCTGTCTTGCCCCCATATCCATTTGGGCCCAGCAAGGCGTGATCGAGGAGATCATTATCCATGGCAACCGCCGGATTCCGGCGGACACGATCCGTGCCCGCATGTTCACCCGGCCGGGAGACGTTTATGACCAGCAGGCGCTGGAACGCGACTTCAACTCCCTGTGGAACACGGGTTACTTCGATGACCTGCGTATCGAGCGCGAGCAGTCGCCCAAGGGCTGGCGAATTCACGTGTATGTCAAAGAGAAACCGACGATTCGTGAGATCAAGTACGTTGGCCTAAGCTCGGTTTCGCAGAGCGACGTGCTCGATAAGTTCAAGGAACGAAAGGTTGGACTGACCCAGGAGAGCCAGTACGACCCGACCAAGGTGAAGCGCGCGGAAGTTGTGATCAAGGAATTGCTGGCGGCGCACGGACACCAGTTTGCGACGGTCCGGTCGGAAGTGCGTCCCATTCCGCCGGCGGCTGTCGGCCTGACCTTTGTGATCAAGGAAGGCCCCAAGGTAAAGGTCGGGAAGATTACGTTTGTGGGCAACAAAGCGGTCAGCGCGCGCGAACTTCAGAGTTCGATGAAGAACCTGAAACCGATTGGCGTTCCGCACTCCGTCTTCACTCCAGCGTTTTTAGAGAATCTGTTTCCCAAGACTTACGATTCGACCAAACTGAACGAAGACGCGGAGCGCGTGCGTTACTTCTACCAGACCAAGGGCTACTTCAAGGCGCTGGTGGCCGACCCGAAGACGCAGATCCACGACACCCGTCCGCCATGGTATTGGCCGTTTTCCAAGACGCCGGGCAAAGCCGTAGACATCACCTTGCCGGTGGAGGAAGGCGACAAATACAAGCTTAAGGACATCACGTTTACCGGCAATAAGGCGGTTCAGGATACACGCGCACTGCGGGCCCAATTCAAGATCAAGGATGGCGACATCTTCGATACCGAAGCGATCCGCAAAGGATTGGACAATCTACGCAAGGCCTACGCGGCACTGGGTTATATCAACTTCACTCCGGTCCCTAACACCGACGCGAATGATGAGACCAAGGAGATCACCCTGAAGATCGATCTCGACGAAGGCAAGCAGTTCTTCGTTCGCCGTATCGAGTTTCAGGGCAATACCACAACGCGAGATAAGGTCATCCGCCGTGAGTTGGCGCTGGAAGAAGGCCAGGTTTACAACGGCAATCTTTGGGAACTCAGCTTATTGCGCTTGAACCAGCTGCAGTATTTCGAAGCGCTCAAACCGGAACAGGATTCAGAGATCAAGCAGAACACCCAGGATGCGACCGTGGACATCCTGCTGAAGGTCAAGGAAAAGGGTAAGAACAGCATTGGACTTACGGGTGGCGTCAGCGGTCTTTCGGGTGGATTCATCGGCGTGAACTACACGACGAACAATTTGTTTGGCAAGGGCGAATCGCTGTCGGTCCAGGTGCAGGTCGGCCAATACCAGAAGAACGAGACCCTGTCGTTCACCCAGCCGTACCTGCTCGACAAGCCACTGCAGTTCAGTTGGAGCGTGTTCCACAGCAGTTACAACTACAACCAGCAGCAGCAGTTGGAGGTGCAGACGGGGCAGTCGGTCAACCTTCCGGCGAGCTACCAGGCGTTGCTGCAGAACTACACCCAGACCACCACGGGATTCACCACGTCGCTGAGTTATCCGATCAAACGATCATTCAAACGCGTCGGCATAACGTATGCGTTCGACAATACGTCACTGCAGACGTACAGCGCGGCCTCAACGCTTTATTTCGAGAGCCTGGCGTTTCGTGGCCTATATGGGCCCAACGCTTTGACCGGAATTGTGACCAGTAAGATCATCCCGAACTTCTCGTATAACCGGATCGATAATCCCCAACGTCCGCACCAAGGGCAGAGTTTTTACATTGCGACGGAATTTGCGGGATTGGGCGGCAACACTCACTACATCAAGCCCATCGCCGAGTGGAAGAAGTTTAAGCCAATGCAGAAGGGCCGCAACACGTTGGGCGTGCGGGTCCAGGGATCGTGGATCAGCGGCTATGCGGGAGACGTAGCTCCGCCCTTCAACCGCTTCTATATGGGCGGCGACCAGGACCTGCGCGGCTTCGATATCCGCACCATCTCGCCGGTCGTGTACTTCCCCAGCGCGGTTACGATTCCGCTGCAAAATCCTGACGGCAGCACGGTACCGCTGGATCCGACCAACGCGCGCCGAGGGACGTGGAATATCACCATTCCCGTGAACCAGGTTATCTTCCCGGGCGGCGACACGAGCTTCGTGAGTAACCTCGAATATCGCGTGCCAATCGTTGGTCCGGTGACGCTGGCTCCGTTTGTCGACTTCGGAATGGACTTCATTACCAACACCTCGCAGCTGCGGATCGCGAATCAGGATGTGCTGACACTCGAGACCACGAGCTACGGCTGTCCCTACCTGAACCTCGACTACTCCTGCGCGGGAACGGCGAGGATTCCGGTTGCACCGGTATTGAAGCCGCTGTCTGGGACGAACTATCAGCCGTACATGTCCACCGGTTTAGAACTGCAGGTCGTCTTGCCGATCGTGAACGCGCCGTTCCGAATTTATTACGCTTACAATCCGCTGCGGCTGGACACGACCGTGCCCCCGCCTTCGGGGATCACGCGGTCCATGTTCCCGGCGGGCGCGGCCGGCGATTTTACATTCGCCAACGCGACTGCGCTGTATAACCCGGGTTATCTCCTGCGGGACCCTCGTAAAACGTTCCGATTTACGGTGGCAACGACCTTTTAGGAGCTGGTCCAGCGGGAATCGGTTAGAGCAATGGGCCATGGAGCCGCCGACGGGTTGGATGGGCTAGCGATCCGGTCTAACGAATTTGACGGTCGCAAGTCTATTTCCTTATAATGGTTATATCCGCACCGCCGAATCTTCCGGCTGGGAAATGCGACGCAGCTGATGCGCAGGCAGCGAGTATTTCGCCGGTCGTCCGGAACGCACCGAATCAACCGTTGGGTGCCGCTGGAACGTCTGAGGAATTCCCGGAGCAGTTCAAGGAGTCACAGTAAACCTAATGAAGCGTACGTTCGCAAGCATAGTTCTGCTCGTTCTTGTCTCAATGGCATCGCTAGCCCAGACGGGTTCAGCTACCCCTGCCGCCCCTGCCGCCAGCCCTACTCCCACTATTCCCACTGGGAATAAAGTGGCGACGATCAGTATGCAGGACGCGATTGCCGCCAGCAACGAAGGTCAGCGCGACTTTGAGACTTTGGCCAAGAAATTCGAGCCGCGCCGGCTCGAGCTGCAGAAGCAGAATTCCGACATCGAAGAGCAGAAGAAGCAGCTTACCAACCAGGGCGACAAGATGAGTCCTGAAGCCCATGAAGCGTTGGTGAAGTCCATCGAGACCAAGACCAAGAACCTGCAGCGTTCGGCGGAAGACGCCCAGAACGAGTTTCAGCAGCAGCAGAACGAGATCGCGCAGCGCATCATGCAGAAGCTGGCTCCGGTGCTTACCAAGTACGTAGCAGACAATGGCTACGGCTTGCTGATCGACCAGTCTGCCCCCTGGCCTCAGGGCCCGGTGGTGCTTTCGGGACCGGCGTTTGATATCACCAAGCCGGTAGTAGATGCGTACAACGCTGTTTCAGGCGTGCCTGCGCCTGCCAAGGGTGCGACGACTACGCCGCGGCCAGCGAGCACGACTCCTGGCACGACCAAGCCTGCTCCATCGACGACAACCGCGAAGCCGGCTGCTCCCGCAACCAAACCGCAGTAAGAATTGGGCTACAAGATCTTCGAAGACCATCCCGAACAGGGATGGTCTTCTTGCGTTGGGAGGAGCTAGTAGAGGGCTGATTTTTGGGGACCCTGGTTCCCGATCTTTCCAGCAAATGACAAGTGCCCTTCTGCTTATCTGGTTGACTTCAGCAGACCCCAATAGGTAGTGTGGAGGGGTGCCCCGGCCGCCGTTTCCCAAGACGCTACGGCAGTTTCAAAGCTGACTTCGCCACTGAAGAAGCCTGCCAACAGTACCTGGCGGCCTGTCGCTGGCCCGATGGCTTCATCTGCCCGCGATGCGGACATCGGCGAGCCTACGAATTGGTGAATCAACGACGGTGGCAGTGTGCCGGCTGCCGGCACCAAGTCTCGCTGACAGCCGGGACTGTTCTTCACAGGACTAAGATCCCGCTGACCCATTGGTTTTGGGCCGCCTATCTGATGACCACTGACAAGCGTGGTGTGTCCGCCTTGCTTGTGCAGCGTCAGCTCGGTCTGTCCTGTTACGAGACCGCCTGGATGATGCTTCACAAACTCCGCCGGGCCATGGTGAATGCAGCTCGGGAGCCGCTGCACGGCGAGGTAGAAGTTGATGATACGTGGGTTGGCGGCGAGCAGGCCGGTCTCCGCGGAAGCCGACAACTCAAGGGGCGACGAGCGGCCCTCGTCCTGGTTGCGGTGGAGAAGCGTGGCAAGGGCTCGGGGCGTGTCCGCATGAAAGTGATCCCAGACTTCAAGGCCAAGACCATCGTCCCCTTCCTCACCCAGAATGTCTCTCCCGGCTCGACCATCTACACGGATGGCCTCAAGAGCTTTGAGGGTCTCACGGAAGCTGGTTTCAAACATATCGCCCGCACTCAACCGCTGCGATCGGAACTCCGCAAAGGCGCGAAATCGGCTGTTCCACTCGCCGATCGCGCCATTGGCAACCTCCAGCAATGGCTGATCGGCACCTACCACGGAGTGAGCCGAGCCTCAACTCCAGGTTTACCTCGACGAGTTCGTCTTCCGGCACAATCGCCGCAAGCAACCCGCGGCCGCATTTCAAACCCTGCTCGGCCTCGGAACTGGCCGAAAATCAACCGAGTACCAGCAGCATACGCGGAGCGAAGGACCTCACCAATCATGGCAACCACACCTATTGGGGCTTGCTGAAGCAACCAGATAAGCAGAAGTGCCCTAGTGCCTGTGGAAAAACTTGTGGATTACCTAAGGCCATGTGACTCGGATTCACTGAGGGCGGCCCGTTTACAAAATTGCAACAAAAGTTGTGCAGGACAAAGACTTCCAGTTCAATGCCTTACATGGTCTCCCACTGCAGCAGAAAATGGCGCTAGACAAAAGCCTCGCTGCACAGTTTTGCACATTTTCCTGGACGTTTGGACTTGTTTGCAGCGGCAAATCGCGTCTTTTCGGCTGGGAGCCACCGCCACAAGGTGGAAGCTCCGACTAATCTTCGCCGACCCTGAGAACAGCCAGAAAAGCCTCCTGTGGGATATCCACGCGACCGATACGTTTCATGCGTTTTTTGCCTTCCTTCTGCTTTTCCAGAAGCTTGCGCTTGCGGCTGATGTCACCGCCATAGCACTTAGCAATCACGTTCTTTCGCATGGCTGCAACTGTTTCGCGGGCGATTACCTTCGCCCCGATGGCAGCTTGGATGGCTACCTCGAACATTTGCCGCGGAATTAGTTCGCGCATCTTTGACACTAGCGCCCGACCGCGATCGTAGGCGAAATCCTTGTGCACGATGATCGATAGTGCGTCCACCGGCTCTCCGCCGACGAGAATGTCGAGTTTCAGCATCGGCGAGTCCCACGTCCCGGTGAGGTGGTAGTCCAGCGAGGCGTAACCGCGCGAAACCGACTTGAGCTTGTCGTAAAAGTCCATCACGATTTCGTTCAGCGGCAGCTCGTAAGTCAGCATGACCCGGGTGGAGCTGACGTATTCGAAGGCTTTCTGCTTGCCCCGCTTGTCTTCCACCAGCTTCAGAATTCCGCCGACATATTCTTCGTTGGTGAGGATCGTGGCGGTAATTATCGGCTCTTCGATCTTCTCGATCTCGCTGGGATCGGGCCAGCGCGAAGGATTGTCGACTTCGATCATGCTGCCGTCGGTAAGCGTAATTTTGTAGCGCACGCTGGGGGCCGTGGTGATGAGGTTGAGGTTGTACTCACGCTCGAGGCGTTCCTGGATGATCTCCATGTGGAGCAGGCCGAGAAAGCCGCAGCGGAAGCCGAAGCCGAGCGCGGCAGAGCTTTCCGGCTCGAAGAAGAATGACGCATCGTTGAGGCGCAGCTTTTCCAGTGCCTCGCGCAGTAAGGTGTGCTCGTGGGCATCCACGGTGTAGAGTCCGGCGAAGACCATTGGCTTCAATTCTTCGAAACCGGGCAATGGTTCCAGCGCGGGATGGACGTCGTCGGTGATGGTGTCGCCAATGCCGGTGTCAGCGACGTTCTTGATGTTGGCGACCAGGAAGCCGACTTCGCCGGCGCTCAACTCGTCGACCTCGACCGGTTTGGGCGTCAGCACGCCCAAAGTTTCGACGTCGAAGGTGTGTCCGTTGGCCATCAGGCGAATACGCTGCCCTTTCTTGATTGTTCCCTCGACGATACGGGCCAGCACCACAACGCCACGATAGGGATCGAACCAGGAATCGAACATCAGCGCCTGCAGCCGGTTGCTAGCCTTGCCCTTGGGCGGAGGGATCTTTTGGACAATCGCCTCCAGAATATCGGGAACGCCAACGCCGGTTTTGGCACTGATTGCAAGCGCGTGGGAGGCGTCAAGGCCGACGGCGCCCTCGATCATTTCTTTCGTGCGTTCGATGTCGGCGCTCGGAAGGTCGATCTTGTTGATGACCGGGATGATCTCTAATCCGTTGTTGATGGCGATGTAGGAATTGGCCAGGGTCTGGGCTTCGACACCTTGCGAGGCGTCGACGACAAGCAGCGCGCCTTCGCACGAAGCTAGAGAGCGCGAGACTTCGTAACTGAAGTCCACATGTCCGGGCGTGTCGATCAGGTTGAGCTGGTAAGTCTTGCCGTCTTTCGCCGGATACATCATGCGCACCGAGTGGGCCTTGATGGTGATGCCCCGTTCGCGCTCGAGGTCCATCGCATCGAGCACTTGGGCCTGCATCTCGCGCGCCGTCAGCGAGCCAGTGAGCTCAAGCAGACGGTCGGCCAGAGTGCTTTTGCCATGGTCGATATGGGCGATGATGGCGAAATTACGTATGAGTGACGGGTCCATCGGTGTGCTTAGGGGCAGTTTTGATTCTAGCAGGATATGACGGCGCCGATTGCGCCGCGGAGTAGGATGATCGCGGCCCATGAGCACCGCTTCCAATGCGATAAAGACCGCTATTTTCACGCTGTTTGTGCCGGCGATCGTAGCTGTTGCAATTCCTCAAGCCATGGTGGTGCAAGATCGCGTGGGAGTTTCCGCGCTGATCGTCATGCGTTTGGTTGGCGGGTTGCTTTTCGTGCTCGGCGTGATCGGGTACTTCTGGTGTGCCGGTCTCTTCGTGCGCGCGCAAGGCACGCCCGCACCGATCTTCCCGACGAAATCAACCGTGGTGCGGGGGCTGTATCGCATCAATCGCAATCCCATGTATAGCTCTGTGCTGGCGGTGGTGTTTGGGCAGACGATGTTCTACCAATACTGGGTTCTGGCCGCTTATGGAGCTGCCTTGGCGGTTGGTTTTCATTTGTTCGTGGTGTTCTACGAGGAGCGCGCTCTACGCGCTCGGTTTGGCGTGGAGTATGGGGAATTCTGTCGGCGCGTGCCGCGATGGATTCCAAGTCTGAACATCTTAGCTCGCCGCTAACGGCAATCGCCCGTTAGAATCGTGCCTGCATGGCTCTTATCCTGGCTTCCGCGTCGCCACGGCGCGCCGAACTTCTGCGCAACGCGAGCATTGCATTCACAGTAGAACCCGCTGACATTCCTGAGCAGACTCTGCCTGACGAACAACCGCTACAATATGCGCAACGCCTGGCCCGCGACAAGGCGCGCACTGTTTTTGCCCGGCACCCTGACAATGTGGTATTAGGCGCCGACACCATCGTCGTCGCTGACGAACACTTGCTGGAAAAGCCGCGCGATGCGCTGGACGCAGCACGCATGTTGCGGCTGCTCTCGGGACGGACGCACCAGGTGATTACCGGAGTCTCGCTGATGGCGCGGGGATTTGAGCCGATTGAAGCGGAAATAACTGAGGTTCGCTTCAGCCCACTTTCGGACGTTGAGATCGCATACTACGTCGCTAGCCGCGAGCCCATGGACAAAGCGGGCGCATACGCTATACAAGGCATGGCGTCGCGCTGGGTTGAACGCATCGACGGATGCTACTTCAATGTCGTGGGTCTGCCCGTTCCCAGGGTGTATCGAATGTTACGGGCGCTCGAGGGAGAAACGGGAATCAGAATCTTATCGACGTGAAACATGAAGAGAGTGAGACTGGAGTTTCCCTTGGCGAGAAACTCCGCTGAATTCTGAGTTGCTACTTCTTTTCGTCCGTGGGATTGGTTGTTCCCGAAGCGCCTTCGCTCATCGACGACTTGAAGTTGCGAATACCTTCACCCAGCCCCTTGCCGAGTTCGCCCAGCTTCTTGGGGCCAAAAATGAGCAGGGCGATGAACACGATGACCGCCAGCTCGGGCAAACCGATCTTTCCACCAAACATAAGACCTCCGGTAAAACAGCCCGGTTGTTCTGCGTCTAGGCAAAATCGGTTGCGGGCTTCTGCTGTAGATTCTAGGCTTTTGCCGTTGGCGCGTCAAAAATGTTCTCTAGATACAGGCGCTTTCGCGCCGATTAACGGGCATTGGTGTTCGCGGGAACTCATACCGCCCCAATCAGCCCTGCCAGAAGAGCCGCCCGGCGCGGCAACTCGGCCGTGACGACATATTCGTGCGTAGCGTGCGCGCCATCGCCTACTGCGCCCAGTCCATCGAGTGTGGGAATACCGAGTCCGCCCGTGAAGTTGCCATCGGAGCCTCCGCCGACCGCGATTTCGTTGAGGGCGAAGCCCAGGTCCAGCGCGATTCTCTGCGCCGTCTGAAACAAGGCCGCGACTTGCTTGGTGCGCTCCAAGGGAGGACGGTTTACGCCGCCTTCGATCTGCAGCGAGCACTTCTTGTTCACCGGGCACAACGACCTGACTCTTCGTTCCATCACTGGACCGTCAGATTTTCGGGCGATACGGAGATCGACCTCGGCGACGGCCTCGGCCGCGACGACGTTGGTGCGCGTGCCGCCCCGAATCACGCCGACGTTCAAGGTTATGCCGCGCTTCAGATCGGTCAGCTGCGATACCGCCTGAATCTGGTGCGAAAGTTCAAGGATGGCGCTTTGTCCCTTCTCGAAGTCGAGGCCGGAGTGCGAGGCATGTCCAGTCACCTTGATCAGGAAGCCGCCGACTCCTTTGCGCGCGGTTTTCAGCGCTCCGCCCGGTCCTGCGGGCTCGCAGACAAACACGGCTTCGCATCGCGAGGCCAGCTTCTCGGTCAGGGAGCGTGAGCTGTCGCTGCCTTCCTCTTCGTCGGAGACGAGCCACACTTTCACCGGACGCGGGAGACCGCCCTTTACCTCGCGCAGAGCACGTAGCGCGAACATGATCTGCGCAATGCCGGTCTTCATGTCGAACACACCAGGGCCGCAGAGCCGTTCCTTTTCCTCGCGCCACGGCATTGTTTTCAGAGTTCCGAGGTCGTACACGGTGTCGTAATGACCGAGCAAGAGGACCGGTTTGCGTTCGCGCGGTCCGGCGAAATCTACTCGCAGATGGTTTCCAGCTTTAGGCTGGCGATGGATCTTCACCTGGCCGCCCCACGCTTCGAACTGCAGCGCGAGATATTCGCAGAGGGCATCGCAGGCGAGCTTGTCGTGCGTCGGCGATTCCCTGACCACCATTTCGCGGACTTGCTCTACCATTTCGGACTGGCGGTCGGTGAGCCAACACAATATGTCGTTCAGTTCGGAACTTGATTGCCGGGGGTTTGGAGCACTCATATTCGGATTCAAATCCTTACCGCAGGCGCTGCGAACGAACCGTGCACCGCCGATGTGAAATGTATAATCGGGAGTTTCACGAGACAACTATGAGCGACACTATGAAAGCCGCGCCTGCCGAAGCCGTAGAGTCGTCAGGTTTCGACATTCACGAAATCCTGAAGATCCTGCCTCACCGCTATCCGTTCCTGCTGATCGACCGGGTAACGGAGCTCGTGCGCACCAAGCGTATTGTTGCAATCAAGAACGTCAGCGTCAACGAGCCTTATTTCGTAGGGCACTTTCCTGCCGGTCCTATTATGCCCGGCGTGCTCGTGGTGGAGGCGATGGCGCAAGCCGGAGGCGTGCTCCTGCTGATCGAATTTCCTGACCGGGAGCACAAGCTGCTGCTGTTTACCGGCATCGAGCGCGCGAAGTTCAGGCGGCCAGTGTCGCCTGGGGACCAATTACGCATCGAGGTCGATGTGCTGGTGTGGCGCGGCAACGCCGGGCGCATGCTGGGCAAGGCGTACGTTGGCGACAAAGTTGCTTGCGAAGCAGTGATTACTTGCCGCTTGCTGGACCGTCGTGGACGGCAAGCCGAAGCGGCGCCGAGTCCGCAATCGGGAGCGGAAGCCTCGTAGCCCAGCCATGAGCATCCATCCGGCGGCCATCGTCGATCCGTCAGCGAGAGTCCCTGCGTCGTGCTCCATCGGCGCCTATTGTGTGGTTGGCGCCGACGTCGATTTGGGCGAAAACTGCCAACTGCTCTCGCACGTCGTTGTTGGCGGGCCGACGAAGATGGGATCCGACAACCAGATTCACTCGTTCGCGGTGGTTGGCGGCGACCCTCAGGATGTGACTTATCACGGTGAGTGCACGCGTCTGGAAATTGGCGATCGCAACATCATTCGCGAATACGTGACCATCAGTCGCGGGACTGCTAAGGGAACGGGCGTGACGCGCATCGGGAGTGACACGTTGATCATGGCCTACACCCACATCGGACACGACAGCGTAATTGGCGACCATTCGATGCTGATCAACGGTGCGACGCTGGCGGGACATGTCACAGTCGAGGAGTGGGCCGTTGTCGGTGCGCTCTGCCCGGTACATCAGTACGTGCGCATCGGCGCACACTCCTACATTGGAGGCGGCACGACGATCACTCAGGATGTGCTGCCTTACTCGATGACCAGCGCGGAGCGCGACACCCACGCCTTCATGCTGAACAAAGTTGGACTGCAGCGGCGAGGCTTCACGCCAGAACGTATAAGGAAGCTGCATCATGCATACAAAGTGCTGCTGGCGTCGAAGCTGAACACTTCGCAGGCGCTAGAGAAGCTGCGCTCTGAAGTCGGTTTGGGCGCTGACGTCGAGCTGTTGGTGCGGTTCATCGAGACGTCACAACGAGGAGTGATTAAGTAATTAGTAATAGGTAACACGCAACTTCGAAGCTATGGCTGACCAGACTCCTACTCGCATCGGTCTCATCGCCGGCAACGGCAGCTTTCCGTTGCTCGTGTTGGACGCCGCTCGCTCTCAGGGGGCGCAGGTTGTGGTCGCGGCCATCAAGGAAGAGGCGTCGCCCGAGATTGAGCGGCATGGCGCAACGGCGGTGCATTGGCTGTCGCTGGGTGAGTTGTCCAAGCTGATCGAGACGTTTCAGCGCGAAGGCGTTACTCGCGCCATCATGGCGGGACAGGTCAAGCACAAGCAGATATTCAGCAGCATCAAGCCCGACTGGCGGTTGGCCAAGGTGCTGCTGACGCTGGCCACTCGCAACACCGATTCGCTGATCGGGGCCATCGCCAAGGTTCTGGAAGCCGAAGGCATCACGCTCATGAGTTCCACCGCGCTGCTCCAACCGATGCTGGCGCAAGAAGGCGTGATGACCAGCCGAGGCCCGTCGGATACGGAGCAGACCAACATTACGTACGGACGCGCCGTGGCGCAGCATCTGTCGCGTTTCGACATCGGACAGACGGTTGTGATCGCCGAAGCTGCGTGCATCGCGGTCGAGGCCATGGAAGGAACCGACGCGACCATCTTGCGCGCAGGCGAGTTGATGAAGTCACCGTCGTTGGGTAAAGAGCCTTCGACCCTCAGCCGAGCGCTCACGGTGATCAAGGTTGCCAAGCCCAATCAGGACATGCGCTTCGACGTGCCGGTCGTCGGCCTGCGAACCATCGAGACCATGAAGCAGGCAGGAGCGACATGCCTCGCACTGGATGCCGGGCGCTGCCTGATGTTCGATAAGCCCACAGTTATCGCAGCCGCGAATGACTCTAGCATCTGCATTGTGGCGGAGAAGCAAGTCAGCCATATTCCGCACCACAGTACCTAGCCGCGATTTTGCTTCCAAGCAGGCCTATGGGCGACAATCGCAACATGCCTGACAGCAACGGCCTTTTGCGCGTCGGCGTGGTCGGCACTGGCGCATTCGGCCGCAATCACGCGCGCGTCTATCGCGACCTGCAAGCGGACCCTCATCTGAAGGTAAGTTTTGTGGGCGTCGCCGACGCTGACGCGACACGCGCCAAGTCGGTTGCGACGGAGTTCGGCATGCGGGCGTTTGGTTCGGTGACCGAACTATTGGCCGCAGGCGTTGATGCCGTGTCTGTCGCAGTCCCGACCGTTGCACATCTGGCTGTAGCACGCGAGTTGATGGTCGCCGGCGCGGATGTCCTGATTGAGAAGCCACTGGCCAGCACTTTGACTGAGGCCGACGAACTACAGGCAATCGCGGCGCGGCGAAATCGCATTGTGCAAGTCGGGCATCTCGAGCGCTTCAATCCCGCAGTACGCGCCACGCTGCCGTTGCTCACCAAGCCGATGTTCTTTGAGGTGCACCGCCTCAGCATCTTCACGCCGCGTTCGCTAGATGTCGATGTGGTGCTGGACCTGATGATCCACGACATCGACATTGTGCTGACCATGGCCAAATCGCCGGTGAAAGAGATCCGCGCGGTCGGTCTGCCTATCCTCTCGAAGAAGGTGGACATCGCCAATGTGCGGCTCGAGTTCGAGTCAGGATGCGTAGCAAATTTCACCGCCAGCCGCGTCAGTACCGAGCGCGTGCGCAAGTTGCGCTTCTTCCAGCCGTGCCAGTATGTGTCGCTTGATTTCTCGCGCCAGGACGTGCTGGTGCTGACCGTCGATGAAGGCTCGGGCGCGAGCGCCGATGAGGATCCGTTCAATCCCGCCAGCATGGTTGCCAGCGCACTGCCGGGGATCACGCCATTCAAGCCGAAGATCGATCTGCAGGAGCCGCTGCGGGCGGAATTGCTCAGCTTCCTGAAGGCGGTGCGCGAGCGCACTACTCCGGAAGTTTCGCTGGAGCAGGGCCGCAAAGCGCTCGCCGTGGCGTTGCGGATTGTCGAGGCCATCGCCGAGCACAGCCAACGGGCGCATCTCGAGGCATTGACGGGCGGCGTAAGCTATTCCTAGGCTAGCTTTCAACCGTGATGTCCGACGACCTGGTCACCATCGCAACGTTCCTGAACATCGGGGAAGCCAAACTCGCGCAGGGGAAGCTGTCGTCAGCGGGCATCGAGGCCTCGGTGCGCGACGAGAACGCCATGAACCTGCACATCGGCATGGCAATGTGGGGGATCAAGTTGCAGGTGCCCGACCACCAGGTGGTGCGCGCCCTCGAAACCCTCGACGACTTTCGCCCGAGCCCCAGCGAAGAAGAACCCGAGCCCGATTCCGACGTAGTTCAGTGCTGTCCGGAGTGCGAGTCGCTGGAAATCCGCCGTATCGCCCAGGCCAATCCCCGCCAAATTACGCTCTGGTCGGCAGCGATCCCGTTTCCGGAACCCTCCGCTGCGCAGGGACAGCGCTGGCGCTGCCTGGCCTGCGGATACCAGTGGGAAGAGTCGGAAGACTAGCTGGTACCCGAACCCGAGTGTTACCGCGAAGGTCGCGTAAATCCCGATCAGCCGCGCCACTGGCACTGACCCGCGCACACGTCGATTTTTGTTAGTGCGGTACCCAACAGTTTCTTTCCTGGCGCCTTCCGCCGTGCGAGAATAGATACTCACCCCCGAACCGCCATGAACCCAGTTGAATCCGTAACGCCCGCCGCCGAGGAACCTTCTATTACTCCCGAAGTCTTGCGCGACCACGGCATCACGCTGGAGGAATACCAGCGCATCCTGAAATCGATGGGCCGCACGCCAACGCTCACCGAGTTGGGCATCTTCAGCGTGATGTGGAGCGAGCACTGCTCTTACAAGTCGTCGCGCGTGCACCTCAAGCGCCTGCCGACGCGCAGCCGTCGCGTGGTACAGGGGCCCGGCGAAAATGCGGGCATCATCGATATTGGAGATGGTTGGGCGTGCGCCTTCAAGATCGAGTCGCACAATCATCCCTCGTTCATCGAGCCGTTCCAAGGCGCGACAACCGGTGTCGGCGGCATTTTGCGCGACATCTTCACCATGGGCGCACGGCCAGTTGCGATCATGGATTCCCTGCGCTTTGGCCCCATTACGCCGCAGTCCGCGATCGACCGCGCCACTCTGCACAAGAACCACTCCGTCATGGAAGGCGTGGTCAGCGGAGTTGCGTCGTATGGCAACTGTTTCGGCGTGCCCAACGTCGGCGGCGAGGTGAAGTTCGAGAGTTGTTACAACGGCAATCCGCTGGTGAATGCTTTTGCGCTGGGTCTGGTCCGTCGCGACCAGATTTTTTATGCCAAGGCGTCGGGCGAAGGGAATCCTGTCATCTATGTCGGATCCAAGACGGGGCGCGATGGTATTCACGGCGCCACCATGGCGAGCGAAGAGTTCAGCGAGGAGTCCGAGGCCAAGCGTCCCAACGTGCAAGTGGGCGATCCGTTTCTGGAGAAGCTGCTGCTGGAAGCCTGCCTCGAAGCCATGCAGACCGGTGCGATCATCGGCATCCAGGACATGGGCGCCGCCGGTCTGACATGCTCGACCTGCGAGATGGGTGGACGCGGCGGCGTTGGCCTGGAGATCGAACTCGACCTGGTGCCACAACGCGATACCGGCATGACTCCGTACGAGATCATGTTGAGCGAGTCGCAGGAGCGTATGCTGCTGGTCGCAGAAAAAGGCCGCGAGAACGAAGTATTCCGTGTGTTCGAGAAGTGGGGGCTTGATGCCGTGACTATCGGTCGCGTCATTCCGGAGTCGACCATGCGGGTGCTGGAACACGGCAAGGTCGTCGCTGAAATTCCGAACCAGGCTCTGACTGACGAAGCTCCGCTTTACGACCGTCCCATGGAGCGCTGGGAGCCGCCGGTGCCCCGCGAAATGCCGGAGGGCATTCAGTTCGGCACGAAAGCTGACCTCACCGGCGACCTGAAGAAGTTACTGGCGAGCCCAAACATTTGCTCCAAACGATGGGTCTTCGAACAATACGACTCGATGGTGCAGACCAACACAGTCGAAGGTCCCGGTGGCGAAGCGGGCGTGATTCGAGTGAAGGGCACCAACCGCGCGCTGGCCATGGCGCTCGACGGCAATGGGCGCTGGTGCTATCTCGATCCGAAGCTGGGTGCGATGCACGCGGTCGCCGAGTCGGCGCGCAACGTGGCCTGCTCGGGCGCCACGCCGATCGCTGCCACCAACTGTCTGAACTTCGGCAATCCCGAGAAGCCGCACATCATGTGGCAGTTCGCCCAGACCATCGACGGCATCACCAAAGCTTGCGAGGAACTTGAAACGCCCATTACGGGCGGGAATGTCAGCTTCTATAACGAAACGCTGGGCGAGGGTATCTATCCGACGCCAGTCATGGGGATCGTAGGAATTCTCGAAGACGTTCATAAGGCGGTTGGGCCGGACTTCAAGCAGGCGGGAAAAGCGCTGGTGCTGCTGCGTGGTTCTGAGACAGGCGACGCTTCCGACGTCGAGGCCGAATTTGGATCGTCGGAGTATGCGAAGGAGATCCTGGGCTGGATTTGGGGATTCCCGCCAGCATTGGAACTGGAAAAAGAAGCCGCGCTGCAGAAAGCAATCGTCCAAATGATCGACGAGGGCCTGGTAGAGTCGGCCAAGGACTGTACCGAGGGTGGACTGGCTGCCACGGTGGCCGAATGCGGGTTCACCCGTGGGATAGGCGCTGAGGTCGAGTTAAGCTCCGGCGGGCTGGTTCCGGAATTCGTTCTTTTCGGCGAGGATGCCAGCCGAATCGTGATTTCCTGCGACCCCGGAAGTGTCGCAAGAATCAAAGAAATAGCGGTAGAATACGCTCTCTCAGCAGAACAGATCGGAAGCACGGTTCCCGACAACCTGGAGATTTGCGTGGACGGCAAGCGGGCCGCGGCTGCGCCCGTGTCAGAACTGAAGCAGCCATGGGCGACGGCTTTGGAAGAGGCGCTGCACACGGAATCGGAAGAGCCACTGGCCGCAGGTGCGGTGGCTGGAGCATAGTTGGTTTCGTAATTTCGCAATCGACTGGATGGGCGGGTGAGCGATGCTGATCACATCTGACAAAATGCACGAAGAGTGCGGCGTGGCGGCCATCTACGGCCACTCGGAAGCTTCCAAGCTTGCTTACCTCAGCCTTTACGCCCTGCAGCATCGCGGACAGGAGTCGGCGGGCATAGCCTCGTCCAACGGCGAGCGTCTCGAACTGCACAAAGCGATGGGGCTGGTGTCTGACATCTTCACCGCCGACGCTCTGGCCCGCGTGCCAGGCTCGCTTGCCATCGGACATACGCGCTATTCCACCACCGGCGACTCTGCACTTCTGAATGCTCAGCCGATTCGTGTCGAGTGCAGCAAGGGCCAAATTGCTCTAGCGCACAACGGAAACATCACCAATGCCCATGAGATACGGTCGCACCTGGAGGGACTGGGATCGATCTTTCAGACCACAAGCGACACTGAAGTCATCGTCCACCTGATCGCGCGGTCCAAAGAGGAGACGCTGGAATCGGCCATGAGCGATTCCTTGCGGCGCATCGAAGGCGCGTTTTCGCTGGTGATGCTCACGCCCGACCGCATCTTCGCCGTGCGCGATCCTCGCGGTTTCCGTCCGCTGGTGATGGGCCGCATTTCGGGCAAAGCAACACACCAAGCCGACGCTATCGTGTTCGCCTCCGAGACCTGTGCATTCGACCTGATCGGCGCGACCTACGAGCGTGAAGTGAAGCCGGGAGAGCTGGTGATCGTCGGTCCTGAGGGCGTGCACTCGCGCTTTTACGCTTCGCAGCAGCCAATGTCGAGTTGCGTTTTCGAGCACGTGTATTTCTCGCGGCCCGACAGCACGGTGTTCGGCCGCCCGGTGCAGCAGTCGCGCGATGCCATGGGCCGGCAACTGGCTCTGGAATCACCCGTGGTCGCCGATATTGTCATCCCCGTGCCGGATTCCGGGGTCACCGCCGCAATGGGTTTCTCGCATGAGAGCGGCATCCCCATCCAATTCGGGCTGATCCGCAACCATTACGTCGGGCGCACCTTTATCGAGCCGGAACAGCGGGTCCGTGACTTTGGTGTGAAGTTGAAGCTGAATCCGGTGCGTCACGTGATCGAGGGTAAGCGCGTGGTGCTGATTGACGACTCCATCGTGCGTGGGACCACCAGCCGCAAGATTGTTCGCATGGTGCGTGATGCGGGGGCCAAGGAAGTTCACATGCGCATCTCGTGTCCTCCCACCGTTTCGTCCTGTTACTACGGCGTGGATACTCCCTCGAAGAACCAGTTAATCGCCGCCAACAAGTCGGTGGACGAGATTCGCGAATACATCGGCGCCGATTCGCTGGCGTATCTTTCGCTGGAAGGGCTGCGCAAGGCCGCCGGTGAAAGCGAAGAAGTCAGGTACTGCACAGCCTGCTACACCGGCAAATATCCGACGAGGCTGGTGGACGTGGAAGACATCGAGCCGGCCATGGCCGCCGGCGACTGATCCTGAGACGAATGCGATGTCACTTACCCAAAGACTGATCCAACGTCTGCGGTCGTGGTTTCGCCGCCCCGAACCTCAGGACCCTCACGCCTATGTCACTGCCAGGCTGAAACGCGGCCCGGGCGGTCGCTCCGCCGCAGTGGCGCTGCAAGAGCCAGAGCCCAAGCGCGTGCTGACCGTCTTTGGTCGGCGAATTCCACGCTAGACTCTGTCCTCACAGCCAATCCACACGAGCCAGCACCATCGATGTCCTTGGGTGATATAGTGTTATATACCACAGTTACATATACCTTAATTATGCGGTTATTTAGAATCAATGGGTTGGGAGCAACTCATTGATACCTATGTAGTTACACGTATCCATCTATGCCCGTGGGAGTTATGGCCATACTCGTTTCGCTCTATCTTCGCTCAGGATGGCTTTTCCCCGACTTCGAACTTCGCATGCTGTCAAAGACGAGACGGGCCGCAAGCTGGGTGCGGCGAGGCAAGCGACACCAATCCCTCCTCTGCCTCACGGCTAATAAACTGCATGTTCTGATGGCAGATTGATAGCACGCGGGTGACAGGGGTGCGTGATGAGAGCGGCTTTAGGAAAACTCGGCATCGTGGCTCTCACTGGTCCCCAAGAGACCAGAACGGATCCAGGCACTCAACTCGTGGTAACGTCTAAGACCCACTCGCAAAATCGACTTGAGCGGGGCAACCCGGCTTTCTTTCCGTCGTCAGTTGCGGCTAGAATCCCGCTGGGTCTTTGTGTGCTGGTCGCTTCGCGTACCGCACTTCTCCAAGGAGATCACCGTGAATCTCACACCTCGAGGATTCGTCGCCCTGGTTGGTTTCAGCTTGCAGATCGCCGGCTGGAATCTCCCTGCATTGGCAGGGCAAGATAACTCTTACGTGCCGCCACATGGCAAAGCGGTCATTCTGTTCGACGTAGGTGCTCGCGATACCTTCGACAGCTTTCTCAAGACCAAGGGGCTCAACAACGATCCGGAGCACGTCTTTACCTTCGAGGATGGAGTGATTCACGTTTCAGGCACCGAGTTCGGATACCTGATCACCAAGCAGGAATATGTGAACTACTACCTGCGCGCTGAGTTCAAGTGGGGCGAGGCCACGCACGCTCCCCGCGAAGGCCACGCGCGAGACAGCGGAATTCTCTATCACATTCAGGGCGAGCAGAAAGTGTGGCCCACCTCAATTGAATACCAGATTTGTGAGGGCCAGACCGGCGACTTCTACATGACAGACGGCGCCGCGCTGACGGGTACGGACGGGAAGCGCGAGACCGGCCCACCCAATTCGGCCGCGAGAATCAAGCGCATTGGCGAAGGGCCCTGGCAAGACGTAACCGGGTATCGCGACCCAAACGGCGAGATCGAAAAGCCTCATGGCGAGTGGAACGTCGCAGAGATCGTGGTGCAGGGTGACAACGTCAAGCAATACCTGAATGGCAAGCTGGTGAACGAAGGCTCGAAAGCCTATCCCGCGAGCGGAAAGATCCTGATCCAGTCGGAAGGCGCGGAAATTTACTTTCGCGATATCAAGATGTACCCGCTGAAACCATGACAGATTTCTAGAACAGCTCGATTGTCGCTGCGTGTCCGTGAGCGGAAGCGAGTCGGGCGTCGCGCGTAAGTAAAGTCGCGCCGAGTGTTTCGGCCAGCACAACGTAGGCGGCATCGTAGGCGGAGAGCGTGTGACGGTACTGCCAGATACGCGGCAGCAGAGGAGTGTGCGCATGGCGAGTGAGCGGAAGCGCCTGCAAAAAAGACACCGCCTCGTCGCCGCGGAGTGGAACAACCGCGCCATACCGGACAAGTCGCCGAAGGGCATGGATAATTTCTAGATCGATCGAATGCGGCGCATGAAGTTCCTCGCTGCGAAGGGAGATTCGCCTTTCAATGCGGTGTCCGACCGGAGTCTGCAGCAGCCAGTCGATTGCAGCAGAGGCGTCAAGAACGATCAACGTTCGTCGCGGCCTTCACGCACGATGCGCGCAGTGTCGATAGGAACAGTGACCGGTTCAAGCTTGTGCAGACGCTCGATGAACTCGGCGAGGGTGGGCCGCTCCGAGACTTGCTTGATCTCCGATAGCAAATAGTCCGATAGCGACATCCCCGCCATGGCGGCACGGGCCTTGAGCCGGCGGTGTAGCGCCTCGGGTACGTTGCGAATCTGGATCATCTTTGACATGTGCTGAGCATAGTTGCATGTTTAGCACATGTCAACGGTTTCAAGTCTCGCGTTTGAGGAACCTTGGGATTCTTCGGAAACGCGCCGTCTCAAGCAGCCGGACTACTAGGCTACGGCGAGTTTCTTCCGCACGTCTTCAATATAGTGGTCCGTCATGCCCGCGATGTAATCGCACACTACACGCACCGGCTTTTCGTGCCCAGCCTTTTCCCGATAGCTGGGCGGCAGCGCGTCCGGGTTCGCAACGAGAATATCGAACACTTCGGTCACGATCTTCTCCGCTTTATTTTTTTCTGGCTGCAACGGCTTGCTGTTATACAAGGCTTCGTAGAGGTATTTCTTAGCTTCGCGGCGTTCCAGTTCGACCTCCGGGCTGAACGAAGCCAGCCGCTCAGGGAAGTGACGCACATCTTCGAGAGTAGCAATGCCGGATTGCGCAATCCGCTCACGCGTATGTTCAATCAAGTCGGTCACGAATCGGTTGAGCATTCGCTTTAGCGCTTCGTTGAACTTCAGCTTGTCGGGCGCGTCCGGATACTTCGCTTCCATCTCGACGAAGAAGCGCTCGAACACGAGGACGTTTTGCCTGATTTCCGGCAGTCGCAGCAGTTTCGCCTCGTATCCATCGTCAAGGTCGGCGGTGCTGTAGGCGATCTCGTCGGTCAGGTCGATCAGTTGCGCTTCCAGCGGAGGGCGCAGATCCAGCAGATATTCGGCCAACTCCGGATGCTGCTCGGCGGAGTAGTCATGCGAGTGCTTGATGATCCCTTCGCGCACCTCGAAGGTCAGGTTCAGTCCGCGGAACTCGGCATACCGAAGCTCGAAGTCTTCGACGATGCGCAGCGCCTGCAGGTTGTGGTCGAAGAACGCGCCGTGGCGGTGCATCGCGGCGTCAAGTGCCTTCTCGCCTGCGTGCCCGAAAGGAGGATGGCCGATGTCGTGGACCAGCGCCAGCGCCTCGGTAAGATCGACATTGAGGTCAAGCGCAGCCGCGATGGTGCGGGAGATCTGGGCCACCTCCATGGTGTGCGTCAGACGGGTGCGGAAGTGGTCGGAATAGCGGCGGGTGAAGACTTGCGTCTTGTTCTCCAGCCGGCGGAAAGCCCGCGCATGAATGACGCGATCACGGTCGCGCTGAAACGGGTTGCGGTAGGAGTGCGGCGGCTCCGGATAGCGCCGTCCGCGCGAGTCTTCTACGCGAACCGCGTAGCTGGCGGGCATAGTGAGAGTTTAGCAGCGAGCTTTGTCTAGCTGTGAGAGAAGTTGCCGAGCGCCGGCGAACCTAACGCAGCCAGCGCATAAATTGAAACCTTAGGGTTTGTTCGCAGCTGAGTTCTGCTTGGCCAGCTTAACCTTTGCCGATTCGAGGTCCTTCTGTACTTTTGCTACCTCGTCGGTATCGATCTCGGCCGGGACGGTCTTGTTCCATTCTTCCAGCGCGCGCTGCCAATGCGCAGTGGCTAACTTCAGGCGGCCAGTCTTCTGATACAGATCGCCCAAGTGTGCCTGCACCGTGGGATCGCTGCCAATTTTTTCCGACGCCCGCCGCAGATTTTCCTCCGCAAGATCGTAATTGCCCATGCGGTAATAGACCCATCCGAGGGAGTCAAGGTAGGCGCCGTTCTGGGGATCGAGCGCAATCGCGCGACGAATGTAACCCAGCGCCTCTTCCAGGCGGGTGTCCCGATCTGCCAGCATGTATCCGAGGTAATTCAGGGCCTGGGCGTTCTTGGGATCGTCAGCCAGGACTTTGCGGAACGACTCTTCCGCCAGCTCGTATTTCTTCTGGCGTTCGTAGATCGACCCTTCGACAAAAATAACGTAATCCTTATCGTCCGGCTTGGTAGAGAGATCCATCGCCTTTTTGATGTTGGCTTCCGCCTGCGGCCAGTCCTTGGTGCGGCTGTACATCTGGGCGAGCGCAATATAGACCTCGCGGTCGTCGGCGGTGCCTTTCAGCATGGACTTTACTTGATCGATTGCAACACTCGGGTTACCGAGGTCGGCACGCTGTGACGCCGCTACCATCTGCAGCTGACGGTCATTGGGATACTTCTTGGCTGCCTCTTCAGCGGTAGTGGTGGCCAATTGCCACTGCTTCTGATCGCGGTAGGTCTCAACGATCTGCTGATAGCCGCGAATTGCGTTGTCATCTCCCAGATCGAACATCCGGCGGAAGGTATCGATGGCCAGCTGGGGCTTGTTGGATTCGCGATAGACCGTGCCCAGCCGTTCCAGGAAAATTGCGCGATTATTTTTATCGGAGGTGTCGTACTCCCCGTTGGCATGCTCGGTCTTCTGCAGCAACTGATTGAGTAGCGCGATGGCCTCGTCATACTTGCCCTGCGCGTCCTCGATCACTGCCAGGTTGTACTTCAACTCCAGCGACTCGGGAACTACCGCGCTGGCTTTCTTCAGGCACTCCTGTGCCTCGTCGAGTTTGCCGTTGCGGCGATAGATCTCGGCCATGCGCATGTAAGTCTGAGCATCGGAGGGATCAGCCTCGGCGATCACCTTGTATTGCACCAGCGCCGCGTCGGGCTGGTTGTCGTTCAACAGGTTCTGCGCCAAGCCGCGGACCGAATCCAGGTTGTCGTGGTCGAGATCGACGGCCTTTTGATAGGCCTCAACCGCCTTTTTGTAAGCTTTGTTCTGCTCGTAGGTGTAGCCGAGCGCCGAATAGAGCTTTGCGGAACGAGCTCCCTCGGGGAAGGCGTTCAACACTTCAAGCGCCCGCGAAGTGTCCCCTTCTTCGTTGTACAGAATCGACAGAGCGGTTACCGCCTCTTCCGAATCGGGCTGGATCTTTACCGCGGTCTTGAATTCGTTCTCGGCCTTCACCAGATCGTTATTCAACCGGTAGAGGCGTCCTAAAAGGAGATGGTCTTCTACACTCTTCGGGTCGAGCCGAATGATCTCTTCATATTGCTCAATAGCCAGCTTCAGGATCTCCTGCGACTGGGTGCCCGACTGCATGTCACCCAGGGAGCGCAAGTAAATGCGGCCCAGCAGCCGGTGCGCATCGAGATTATTGCCGTCGCGCTTGAGGATGTCCTGCGCTTCCAGCACCGCATCCTTGATGCGGCCGGTGCGAGCGTACAACTCGGCCAACCCCGCATTCAGGTAGTCCGAAGTCGGGTCGTTATCGATGGCCAACCGGTATTCGTCGATCGCTTTGTTGGCGTAGTCGGCGCGGCCATACATCGAGACCATTTCCTCGTAGATGTGCGCCATCGCGAAGTGGTAGTATGCAGCCGCCTTGTCGGGCTTAGCCGGCGTGCTTGGGGTCGTTGACGCCGGAGCGCTCTGGTTTTCGGGTGAAGCAGGCGTATCTTGGGCAACACTGCCCATCGACCACGCCAGCAGGAACGCCAGGAGGAAAAAACGGATGCGAGTTAGCTTCATTCTGTGGGACCAGCCATTACACCAATTGGATGACGTCACGCTGCGGGGGTCTTCCTTATTTTAGCCTGAGACGCGGTGAGATGGGAAAAATGCGGATTCCTGCCGCCGCGGCTGAATTTGTGCACTTCGTCCTAAACCCGGCAAATCATTGGACGTCGCGGTGGGGGAAAGGTTAAAACATCCGCGTAGTACAAAGGGATACCAAGGTATTTGCCGAAGAGGGTCGCTTAAGCGTAGTAATGCTAGCTAAATATTTGGAGCGTCCGATGGAGACTTTGCTGTATTCGCGGATGAATTCGCCAGTTGGCTCGTTGTTGCTGGGTGCCTCAGATTCGGCATTGATGGTTCTTGCCTTCGATCGGGGTTTGCCTGAACGATTGGCTGGAAAGCCCGTCGCTTGGCGAGAGTCGCTTAACGAGACGAAAGCCGTCCGTCGGCAATTGGAAGAGTACTTTGCAGGCAAGCGGCGCGATTTCACGATCTCGCTCGATCTTCGCGGGACCGATTTTCAGAAGCGATGCTGGGAAGAGCTGTTGCGCATTCCTTTCGGCGAAACCCGGAGCTACGCAGAAATTGCGCAGGCGGTGGGGCGGCCGAACGCCTATCGCGCCGTCGGACAGGCCAACCATCACAATCCCGTAGCAATCGTGGTTCCCTGCCACCGTGTGCTCGCCGCCGGAACGATGCTCGGCGGCTACGGCGGCGGCCTACCGACGAAGGCGTTTCTATTACGGCTGGAGGGAGCTGAGTTTCAAGACGATACAACTGTGGACCACCGCCAACCTGCGCTGCACTTTACCTAGCCGCAGTCTCTAATTCCGGAGTCGCCGCCAGCAGAATGCGTGTGTACTCATGACGCGGAGCAGTCACGATCTGCTCCGTGGCACCCGATTCGACCAACTCGCCTTGCTTCATCACGGCGATCCGTGTGGCCAGGTAGCGCACAACCGGCAACGAGTGCGAGATGAACAGGTAGGTGAGTTGAAATTCCTTCTGCAACTGGCGCAGCAGATTCACGATCTGCGCTCCTACGCTCACATCGAGCGCCGAGACGGGCTCATCCGCGACGATGAAACGCGGCCGCAGCATGAGTGCGCGGGCGATTCCGATACGTTGCCGCTGGCCACCGCTGAACTCGTGCGGATAGCGAGCGAGAGCCGACTCATCCAGGCCAACGGCGCGGAGCATTTCGGCAGAGCGAAGCCGCCGCGAGCTGTGCGACTCACTGCCGTGAATCACCATCGGTTCGCACACGATCTGTTCTACCTTCATTCGCGGATCGAGCGATCCGTAGGGGTCCTGAAAGATGATCTGCATGTCGCGCCGAAGTCGGCGCAAGTCTCCCCCGCGCGCTGCCAGGACGTCGTGGCCGTCGAAGCGGACGGTGCCGGCGTCCGGCTCAATCAGCCGCAACAACATTCGCCCCAGGGTGCTTTTGCCTGAGCCCGATTCCCCGACCAGCCCAAGAGTTTCACCGGCCTCAATCGAGAGCGATACGTCGTTCACTGCTCGAATTCGGGCGCCGGACGGAGTTCCGAACGCACTCTGTCCTGACGGGAACGACTTCACAAGATGTTTGGCCTGCACCAGCGGCATGCCGCCGATAGTAACAAATGTCCGAACGTCTAAAGTGTCCATCGGTTGAAAGCCGCGCCAGTCGAGCGGTTCGCATGATTCTCACAGGATCGACGAGCTTCGCTGGAACTAGCATCCTCTTACTCGGAGTCGCGGCGAGCCGCGGAAATGTTGGTCGATAGGGTGGTCCACAAAATCGGAGGATCCGGATTGCACTGTTTTTCGTCACCTGCCTGTGGACGAGCTGCACTTAATTGAAAACAATGGACATAAAATCAAACAATTTCTATTGACTTAAGAAATGGCAGGAGTAAAAGAAACTCGTTCTTTGGCAGTTTCCAAGGTTTTCCTGGTTGGCTGGTAAGTCCGGGGCTGAAGCGAATTCACTGTTCCGCGCCTGCAGCGCTACGGCAACAGAGGGAGCGCAACGGTCGATAGCAAACCGCCGGTTGAGGAAACAAGAAACGGTCGAAGGCAAGATAGGATCCCGAGGCGTTGAGCCCGATTCCGGTTGGCAGTAAGCCCGGAGCCCAAGTTGAGATCGTACGCCGCGTACGCAAGTATCCGGCGACCACAGGTCGGCGAGGGTCTAAAGCGAGCTGCCGGTTGAGAAGAAGGAGCAACATCCCCTCGGGATTCTTATTTTGGTTGTAAACTTCAAATCCAGATCAGATGTAGTTTCCCTCGATCCCCTTGAAATTAATCATTGTTTGTTGCCTTTCTCAGCTTTGGCGGGGGTTTCCTCAGACGAAGCCGCGGTCTTCGTGTTTTCCCCGATAGGAGTCCAGCCCGCGGTTGATGTCGCGCTACAGTTGCCGGCCTGGCACGAGGTGAAGTCGATGACAGGATGCAGTTCCCACACCGAGGCGCGCCAGCAGCGAGCGTTGGTCGGATCGACACCACAGTCCTGACCAGCGACGAAGTGTTCGTTATCAACCATGAGCTGGCCTAGCACCTTGACTTGCTGCCCCATGACAGCTTTCACAGCATCTACTGTCCATTCCTGATGAAAAGCATCGCGATAATGCGGGGTCATCTCGACGACCATAGACTGGTGTTTCTCGGCTGAAGTAATGGCCTTGCCGCTCTGCAGCTTCGCCGCTACCGCAGGATCGAAGCCAATAAAAATGTGGTAGTCCACGTCCTGGAAGTCGGGAGGGTCTTTGGCAAGCTGGCAGTTGCTGCTTTCTGCACCCTCAGGCTCGACGGCGTAAAGATAACCGACCACGCCATAGATGCTGCCTTCGCCGAGATCCGTCAGCTTTCCAGATATGGTCGCGTCGCCATGGTTCTTCTGATTGAGCCCGATCTTCTGAATCGCTGACTCAAGTTGATTGAGCTGGTCAAGGCTGGTGATGACAGCTTTCGGCAGCATAGCAGCGGGGGACAACGTTCCCCACTTAATCTGGTTTTTGAGTTCGTTGAGCATCGGGTCGTAGGAGCTGCCACTAATCGTGCAACCCGTGGGATACATATCGTGACAGGCGCGGAAGTCCGAGATGTCCCCTCCGCACTTTTGGGGCGCCGTGCTGGTTATGGGCCCGGATGGAGCGTTGGGTTCGCTGGTCGTCTTTCCGCCCGGCAAAACGGCACTGCCTAACAACGCGATGGCCAGCGGAATCGCCGGCCCGATGGTCCTTATTGCGCTGGACGTGGACTTGGATTTCGGAGAAGTGGTCGTCGTTGTGGTCTTTCTTGGCGGCATGGCTAAACCTCACCTTCGAATGGCAATTTGCATCGAGCGAGCCCGAATGAGCGGATGCAACTCCGCTCCCGGCCCTACGGATTGCCAATTGCGGGGTCGGCAGCCTGCTGCGCGACATTCGTCGAAGGATTGATCACCGTCGTGTGGGTCACCGCGCCCCCGGCTTCGGGCGACGCGACTACTGTGGTATGGGTTACCGTGCCGCCTGGAGGAGGAGGCGGCCCGTCTCCATTGCCACTACTGCCGTCGTCGCCGCTGCCGCTATCGCTGCTGCCACTTTGGATCCCCTTGCTAACTGCGTAGGTGCTGGCGCTAATGCCCAACAGGGTGAGGACGCCTACGGGGACATCTTTGGGAAAATCGGATTTCGAGACGACAATTAATAGCAGGCTGATCGCCACCACAAAGGTGAAAATCAGAAGCTGAAAGCGCGACATGCTGGCACCGCCGCCTGAAGAACCCTTTTCTTCCAAGAGGCTCGAGATGTCAATCTTGCCGCTGGCGATGGCGGCGAGCACCATGAAGCCGAACAGAAAGGTGATTACCAGCGCTCCGTACTCGATGGCGTAGACAACCTTCCTGTCAGGATCGCCGTGAACCCCTATCGCGACGAAAAATGCCACAACTATGGCAAGAATCAGACTGGCCCAAAATTCGATGTTGTCTCTCATTGTTGTTGTCCTTTCCTATCCAGCAATGCTGCTAAATCTCGAAATCTTCCCAAGTACGCGGCCTGCGCCTTGCCGCCCAGGTAAATAACCTGACTTCCTCCGAGGGCGATTAGAACCGGAGTGGGTATGTCCGGAAACTGAGTGGGATCTTGAATCACCTGAAGCAGGAAATATCCAGCACTGACGACGGTGATCATCAGCATCTGTGCCCGTCCGGCGCTGAAGTATGTTTTGCGGCCGCCCCCTTTAACCGCTCGGGCATCGCCGTAGAGAAGGCAATTGAGGCTAATGCCTCCGGTCATGAGCTTCCAGAGAACAATGCCGCAAAGACCCGAGACCAGGATGATTCCTTCCCAAGCGGCGAACTGAGTGACGTTCGGCATCGTGGTTCGAGCACTTCCCGACGGTGACTCCGCCCCGGCCGGCAAGTTTGGTTTTGTTAGACGCTTGTTTCGGACAGCCCTTAGGACGAGGGCTAATTATGAGACCCACTGAGGGCAAGTCAAGACCACATAAGTGGTGCGAGCGCTGGGGGGAGCGAAGATGCTGGATGTCCGGGTGTCGTCTCGCGACTTTCGCTACTTTTCGCGGAGAGCACGAAGAGCATTGGGCGAAAGCAACCGCGAAGGACTCGGACCCAGACTCAGCCGATCAAAGAAAAAACCCGTTCAAGAACGCGAAGCGGCTTGAACGGGCACACCCAACTGTTAAGTCTTTCTTACGGCGAGATGTTGAGCGGCTCAGTCGCCCGACCCGCTACTCGCGCAATTATTTCGCTTCGGCTGCCTCATGCGTTGCTGCCTTATTTTCGGCGGCCCTCACCGCCGCGAGAAACGAGTCAGTTCCTGAAGCGGCGCGCACGTTACCAGACAAGGTCTTGTCGAAGGAAACGTTCTTCCCGTAAAACGCCTTGGTGGAATCGTTGTCCTGTTGGATCACCGAGCCATCCACAGCAACTCCAGCAAACAGGCCTTTGGTACGCGAATAGCTCAAGGCCTCGGTGTTCATCTTCCAGTCGGTACCTGCTGAAGCATGCCTTCCAACCGGGCCGGCGGCTGCCGAAGCTTCTCCGCTGAGTTCGAACTTACTGGAGAGCAGCTTCTTTACGCCTGCGTCATTCATGAACAGCACAACCAGGTCGACTTCCTGCGCGCCCGCCTGGAAGCCAAAATTGCCGCCGCCAATCGAGATAAACGCAGGTGCGCTCCAGCCGGTCTTAGTCCGGCAGGTAACGACTCCCCGTCCGTGCTCGCCGCCGACGATGAATCCGCCCTTCCCCATATTTGGAATCACAGCGACACACTTGGCGCCCGTGAGTACTTCCTCCGGAATACCTTTATCCGGCGCAGCCATGATCTCGTTTAAGGAGGTACCGGCGGCTTGCAAGCGATCTTCTGTCGCTGGGCGTCCTGATTTGGCGAAGGCGAAAGTCGCCAAGGACAACGTTAGTAAACCGATTGCGTATTTCTTCATCAAAACACTTCCTCTTCATTCCACTGTGTTTTTGTGGACGAACTTGTAAATGGCGATGTGCGCCGGGAAATCAGGCTGTTCTGCGGCCGCTGATCAGGTTAATGACCAGTACTGCGACAGCAATGAGCAGCAAAAGGTGGATCATCCCGCCGGCCACATGGAAAGTGAAGCCGAGCAGCCACAGGATTAAGAGAATCACAAACACTGTCCAAAGCATTGGTTCCTCCTTGTAGGGCCATTTGAGAGAGGTATAGGTTGCGCTCGGGCGCTAACATCATGGCTTCTGCCGAACTTGCCCGGGAACGAAGCTAGCCAAAGGCGGCAGCGAAGGGAGGGTTGTCACACGTTGCTGCAGCCCTTAACTAGATCCGGCCCAGCAGCAACAAAATGACTACGATGACAAGCAGTAAACCCATCCCGCCGCTGGGGAAGTAACCCCAGGAACGGCTGTGATTCCATGTCGGTAAAGCGCCCACCAGAAACAAGACCAACAGGACTAACCAAAATAGTTCCAATCATAAGTTTCCTCCTCGTTACTACGAATCCAGCGGCGGTGGAGTGCGAATCTCGACTGCACTTCGACGGGCCGGGTTCATGGCGATCAAGCTTGCGATTGTGGCTAATAGATGGTGCGGGGGCTGTCCCTTAGGGTAGAACCTGTCCGCGATGATGCTGGCAGGCACTGCATCCCCTTGATATTCGCCGCTCATCGCGACAATCGAAATCGATGGGTAACAGTTGCGCACATGCGCAATCAACTCCACTCCCGACATGTGCGGCATGTTGAGATCGGTGACGATCAGGTCGGGAACGACCGTATTCAAGTGCGAGACAGCACTGACGCCGTTATCTGCCGTGGCCACATCATATCCTGCCGACAACAGAAGCATTCCGAGACTCTCCCTGATATTTGGGTCGTCGTCGACTACAAGAATCTGGGGTTTCGATCGGTTCGACATGCTTCTTTCCGCCTACGGTGAGTGGAGTGAAAGCCTTACGTGACTACTCTCTCACTCCGAGCTCGAGCACGTCTGAGCAATAGTGATCAGCCCGTTTAGAACATGGGATGGATGCCTCGTCACGGCTAATATTCGTAACGGTCAAAAAGAGACAGTCACGCATCGTTCGTACGCCTAGTCTGTAAATGAGGCAATATCAATGAAAGTATTTACATCGATCGGGACAGCATTCCTGTTCGTGTCTTTGGCCGCTATCGCCCCTGCATTCGCAGTGCAGGAACAAAAGGAAGAGAAGCCGCCACAGGAACACGCACAACCGCAGCAGCAGCAACAACACGCACAACCACAGGAGCAGCACGCGCAGCCGCAACCCCAAAAGCAGCAGAAGCAGCCGGCCCAACAGCCGAGCAACCAGCAGCATCAGCAAAAAGCGCAGCAGGCGCAACCCCAGAACCAACAGAAGCAGCAACAGCAAGCCCAGCAACCGGCCAAGAGTAGCCAGCAACACGAGCAACAGGCCCAACAGGCGCAGCAGAAGCCGAACAATCAACAGCACCAGCAGCCGGCCCAACAGGCGCAGCAAAATCAGAAGAATCAGCAGCACGAACAGCAAGCCCAGCAAGCCCAGCAGAAACAGAATAACCAGCAGCACCAGCAGCAGGCCCAGCAGGCGCAGCAAAGCCAGAAGAATCAACAACACGAACAGCAAGCCCAGCAGGCGCAGCAGAAGCAGAACAATCAGCAGCACCAGCAACAGGCCCAGCAGCGCAATCAGCAGCCGGTGCAGCATTCACAGGAACAGCAGCGCGTCCAGCAGGCGGCATGGCAAGATCACCGCTCACAGAACTGGCAGTCCGACCACCGCAACTGGCAGCAGCGTGGCGGCTATAACGGATACCGCATCCCTGAGAACCGCTACAACGGCTACTTCGGCCCAAGCTATGGGTTCGTCATCTACAACCAGCCTTACATGGTGGTGGGTGGATTCCCGCGCTTTCAGTACGGAGGCTATTGGTTCAGTGTGGTCGATCCCTGGCCAAACACGTGGGCAAACAACTGGTATCAGACCGACGATGTTTATGTCGTCTACCAGGACAACGGGTACTACATGTACAACACCAGATATCCGAACGTAGGTATCGCCATTAGTGTTTCGTTGTAACGATTTCTCCACTGCGGGTCGGGAGTAGTCTGTGTGCCGGGCTGCACCGATCCCGCAGAAGTACAAGTTGGTTGGGCCCGCTCTCATCGTCGGGAGTGTCCACCCTGAACGAAGGACCAGACACGCATAGCAGGAGGCAATCTGATTACGATCCTGAGCTATCAGCACCAGGAAACTCCAGCCAAACCATTTGGCCGCAAATAGTCGTTTCTTATCGACTCGAAGTTGCCGGGGATTTCAGCGGGCTCGCTGGAACGGAGCCGAGGGATGCACTCGCGACGTCTTAGGTGACGCTAAAGAGTAGAGATGCACTCGTCCGCTAGTTCGGGCGCGATCGCAGAAGTTGTTCCGCCTGCTTCAGATCGAGATCGCTTGACACAGGCTCAAAGTCAGACCTTGTCTCGTGTTGCTGCTTGCTGATCGTCTTGAAAAGCAGCATTCGCCCGGAGACGTTAATGTCTACAAGGTGTGTCTTCCAGTGAGACGAGCTGACCTGGGTCCGCTCAATTTCAAACGTGCCGCCCTTAGTGAGCCGCCCAAGAAGCCCGAATCCAAAATCGACATTTTCCAACAAATGCCCGTTGATGTGCGCCAGTCGTTTCTGCTGTGGGTCAACGAGAATCGTTCCCGCCATGCTCTGTAGAGCCTTGGATTCCATGGTGGGTGGGACAAAGGCCGGGTCAGGCCAGAAGCTAAGTCGCACGTAGGCGCCATCCCATCCGTCGTATCGAAACAGGAAGGCGCTCGGCAACAGGCGCACAAAAGCCTCCAATCGGCGTTCGTCCGCATCGTTCTGTTTCTTGATCGCGAGCTGCTGCCCGGGGTCACGAAGGAGTTGCGCCTGCCGCACCGCCTCCTGATCTTGCTGGAGTGGATTCAGGGGCGCGTCATCGATCGCAAGCAGACGGTGTACCGGGCCATCTTTCGTTTCAATCTCAATTTGGGTCAGTTTTTGCAGGTCGACGGTTTTCGTGACGTGGTACATCCAGTTGCTGTGTTCTCTTGTCCTATCGGTCAATTCATTCGCCACAACATCCTTCATGAGATCGCTCGCAGAAGCCTGCAAATCGGCGCCGACAGAGCCTGAGTAACAGGGACATCCAAACAAGATGATTGCCGCGACAATGTGAATAGCGACATATTTCACGTATGGATAGATGCGTCAGAGCCAGTCGCGGGTAGAGTTTATTTCAATATCGTTATGATTGTGTCGTGAGCATATTTGAACATACAGGGGAAGCCTTCTTGCATAATCTTATATCAGGCGAACTATAGTTCTGCCGAGATATCGCATCCGGAAATACAAAACAACCAGCCTCTATCGGAAATATGGAAAGGTACAAATAACATGCCGTTACTTCAAGTTATCGTGACCCTGATCGTTGTCGGGATCCTTCTGTGGCTAGTGAACCGCTTTATCCCAATGGCTGGTTCCATCAAGTCAATCTTGAACGCTGTCGTAGTCATAGCTGTGGTGCTCTGGCTGCTAAATATCTTTGGGCTGCTGCAGTCTCTCACCAACATTCATGTCGGGAAGACGTAAACAGCGACGGATGCTGTGGAACGAGACTTTCGATGAACGACTACCGTACGGACGCAGCATGCAAGCCGTGGCAGCCTTGAGAAAAGATGTGGGGAGGACCTTCCACGCGATCTCTATTCGCATTCTAGTCCTGTGGCTAGTAACTGTGATGCTAAGTAGCAGCGGGTCAGCATATTCCGTGCTTACGCACGAAGAGATCGTAGATTTGTTGTGGGCGGACCAGATCAAGCCTCTTATCTTGAAGCGCTATCCGGGGATCTCAGAAGAACAAGTCAAGGAAGCTCATGCTTACGCTTATGGCGGGGCTGTCATTCAGGATCTCGGATACTATCCCTTCGGCAGCGTCGAATTCAGCAACCTGGTGCATTACGTGCGCTCCGGAGACTTCGTTCGTGAACTGCTGGGGCAGAGCAACGACGCAGATGAATACGCATTCGCTTTGGGCGCGTTGTCCCACTATGCATCCGATATCGCCGGCCATCCAGCGGTCAACCAAGCCGTTGCGATCGAGTACCCGAAACTGCGCGCGAAATATGGGATGTCAGTACGCTATGCGCAGGACAAAACTGCGCATCTGAAGACAGAGTTTGGATTCGACACCGTACAGGTAGCGCGGAACCGCTATGCCTCGGAGCAGTATCATGATTTCATTGGATTTCAAGTGTCGAAGCCGCTGCTGGAACGTGTCTTCCCGATCGTGTACGGACTGGAACTGAAAGATGTGCTTCCTCGCGAGGACCTCGCAATTGGGTCATACCGGTATTCTGTCAGCACGCTGATCCCGAAAATGACCCAGGTTGCACTGCAAACGCACAAAAAAGAATTGATGCAAGAAACGCCCGATTTTGCCAAGCAGAAGTTTCTGTACCGTCTCTCCCGCTCTGACTATGAAAAGGAGTGGGGAAAGGATTACGTGAGGCCGGGAGTGGGCACGCGAATCCTATCCTCGCTCTTGCGGTTTATGCCAAAAGTCGGGCCGTTCAAGGGACTGGCGTTCAATAACCCGACTCCGCAAACCGAAGACCTATATATCAAGAGCATCAACACTACAGTCGATCAGTATCGCGCTCTACTCGAAGAAGTGCGTGCTAACAAACTGCTGCTGCCCGACTGCGACCTCGATAGCGGGAATCCAACCATGATAGCCGAGTACTCGCTTACGGACGCGACTTACAGCAAGCTGCTGGGCCAGTTAGCTCAAAGTAAGTTCGAGCATACGACGCCCGAGTTGCGCGACAATGTTTTGCAATTCTATTCCGACGTCTCGGCTTCCGCGTCGACCCAAGACAAGCAGGCTTTATCGGCTGATGTGCTTGCATGGCTTGAGCAGCTAAGGGCGGTCAGTCTGGTTCCGGGAGTCGAGGCGGTCGCCGTCCGTTGATCGATCAACAGATTAATTCGTTTCCCCAAAGGAGTGATCATGACCACCTCAGAAATTGAAGCTGCCAACAGAACAGCTGTAGTTGAGCCCGCGCAAACGCAACCAAAGAAGGACGCTACTTCCAACCGCACCGTCGATAAACGCGCCGAGGCCGTTCATGCCAAGAAGAAAAAGAAACGCGCTGCACACAAAGTCGCGTTGCGACGGTCACACACCGGCGGATAGTTGCGGCATGAAATAGGAGAGCGGTCGAGCGATGCAGCACTGGGGAATCTACCTCGCATATGGCTGGCTGGCCACAATTGTGTGGGGGTGGTGGATGCAGTGCGGGCCATCCGCAAAGGACCGCAATTTCAGCCGGCCAGGGTTGCGCCCCTGACACAACGGTCAGTCGTGTAGCACCCAATGCAGCAGCGAACTGCAGACCTGCATTCCGTTGGCGTAGGTATAAAAGTGATCGCGGGTATACTCGCAGGATGCGTCCACATAGAGTCTCACGCGGCATCTTGGTGATGGCGTGCCTGGTCGGTATTGCCTTCTGCGCCGACCCCGTTCTCATCCACGGTGCATCAGCCAAGCCTGCGGGCACGACACGTACATACTACGTGGCCGCCGACGAAGTGCAGTGGGATTACACGCCCTCTGGCCGCGATGAAGCCATGGGAATGGAATTCGATGAGGTTGGTAAGGCCTTCACCGAGTCCGGCCCTCACCGCATTGGCCGCGTGTACAAGAAGGCTATCTATCGCGAGTACACCGACACAACCTTCTCGACGCTCAAGCAACGGCGCCCTGAAGAGCAATATTTAGGCTTGCTGGGGCCGGTCCTGCGCGGGGCAGTGGGCGACACCATCAAGATTGTCTTCAAGAACAACGCTTCGCATTCTTACAGCATGCACCCCCACGGCGTCTTGTATCAGAAGGACTCCGAAGGTGCCGACTACAACGATGGCACCGGCGGCACCGACAAGGCTGATGGTGGAGTGCCACCCGGCGCGACCCATACCTATGTCTGGCAAATCCCCGAGCGGGCCGGACCCGGGCCGAATGATCCGAGTTCTGTTTTCTGGCTCTACCATTCGCATGCCGACGAACTGCGGGACGTGGCCTCAGGTCTGTTTGGAGTCATCGTCGTCACCCGGCAAGGCATGGCACGCGCCGATGGCCGTCCCAAGGATGTGGACCGCGAATTCGTCTCCATGTTTATCGCCATCAACGAGAACGAAAGCTGGTATCTCGACGACAACATCCGTGACCACACGACGGATCCCAAGGGTGTCAACAAGAAGGAGAGCTTCCCATTCACTCCCAGTGGAATGGCTGGAACGATTGCCGGTACCGGGTTCGTCGAAACCAACGTTAAATGGTGCATCAACGGCTACCTCTTTGGAAATATGCCGCTGGCGACCATGGCGAAAGGTGACCGTGTGCGCTGGTATGTGGCGACGCTGGGGGACTTCAACAATGCGCATACGCCACATTGGCACGGCAACACAGTGCTAGTTGCCGGCCAACGCACCGATGTGCTGGTCGTCACTTCCGCGCAAATGGTGACGGCGGACATGGTTCCAGATGCACCCGGTATCTGGCTCTACCACTGCCATATCAGCGATCACATGCTGGCCGGAATGGTCGCACGGTATGAAGTGAAGTAGGGACTCAGCAGTAAAGATGCCTGGCGAGGACTTCATTGTTGAGGCAACATAGACCACGGTCGGCGCGGCGAGAGGCAGGGACACCAATCCCTACTCCTGTTGGATGTGTATCGCGGGTGAGGTTGGGAGCGCCAGAGAAATCAGCAAGCCGGAGAAACTAAAAGTAACCAGGGCTCGACGATAGTTGTCGGTGGTCAGTTGCCGATTGTCATTGAAAGTCAAAGACCCGCCCGGCCAAAAACTGGCGGATGGGTCACCCGGGTGGATGAGTGTAGGGTGTGGGTCGGTTGGGGGCTAAAACGGGAATCCTGATGATCTCCGGGCATGAGCGCGAGACAATGAAACATCGTGTAATCCACATACTTCAGAAATACCTGTTGAACCCGCCCATCAAGCTGCTGTTTGCGATGGGCGTTGTGCTTCCGGGATATGCGCTGCTGGAAACGACTGGCCGCAAGACCGGAAAGCCGCGCCGCACGCCGGTGGGCAACGGATTGGTGGGCAAACAGTTGTGGATCGTGGTGGAGCACGGCCGAAAAGCCGGCTACGTTCGCAACATTGCGGGTAATCCGCGGGTGCGCCTGAAACTTCGCGATGGGGTGCGGGCCCGGTGGTACACCGGCACGGCCCATTTGCTTTCCGACGATGATCCACGTGAGCGCCAACGCTGGCTCGCGAACCAGGTGCCGGCCAGCGCCAGCAATGCCGCGGCAGTGCGGTTCTTCGGCACTGAACTGCTAACGGTTCGGGTTGACCTGGACGGCTGACGCGTCGAGACGGAAGAAAAGCGGAAAAGAAACCGCGGATTCACACGGATCACACGGATTAACCCGAAGGCAAAATCAACCTCTGATTTCGCGGAGAACGCGGACTGGAATTTGGGGTTTTCGACTATGTATCTTCTCCAGAGGGGGTGAGCATGGCGGAACCGGCAAACTTTTTTGGCCCGCCGACACCGGTGTTTCGCGTGGCGGACGTGGATGCGAGCGTCGCGTATTACACGCAGGCGCTGGGCTTCGAGGTGCGATTTCGATGGAGCGAAGATTTCGCCAACGTGGTACGCGGGCATTGTTCGATCTTTCTGACCACCGACAACCAGACCCAGGGCCGCGTGTGGGTGTGGGTCGGCGTGCAGGACGTGAGGGTGCTGCACGCGCAGTACGAGTCTGCGGGGGCGAGGATCCGGCCCCCCCCGAACAACTTCGAGTGGGGGTTGGAGATGCAGGTGGAGGACCTGGACGGGAACGTGTTGCGCATCGGGTCAGACCGCGAGAAAGACCAGCCGCTCGGCGTGTGGAAGGACGGAGACGGCGTGCGCTGGCGGCATCTGGGGAACCAGAGGTATGAGCGGGTGGAGTGAGGGATTCGTAGCGCGCTTCGTTCGCTGCCCGCACTGCGCGCAGGCCTTCGGCAGAGAGGAATGGGATCTGCCGTTGGCTGCCCAGGGAGGTATGCGGATATTCTGCGTTTGCGGCAGCGACGTTCATCTTTCTGGGCCAGTCCAAAGCCTCGCCCGATATCAATTCGTCAAGAACCCGCAAGAACCCTTAAACGCGATGACAGAGGCACAGCGAGAGTCGATCTTCGCAAAGCTGTGCAGGCATGTGGACGATGCTCTTGCCGGGATAACCTAACGCGAGGACAACGCTGCACTCCAAGTCCAAAGACAGTCCTCGCTCTGCGGTGCGACCGCTTGCGATTGGTTTACTTTCACAACCGAACGGCAGGTGTCCCCGCTTCTTCGGGCTAAAGCGGTATGTTCCCGTGCTTCTTGGGAGGGTTTTTGTCGCGCTTGTTTTCCAGCATATCCAGCGCCTGGATGAGTTTGCGGCGAGTATTGCGGGGACGGATGACGGCGTCTAGGTATCCGCGCTCGGCGGCGATGTAGGGGTTGGCGAAGCGCTCGCGGAACTCCTCGATCTTGGCGGCACGATCGGCTTCGGCATTTTCTGACTTCTCCAACTCACGCTTGTAAACGATGTTGACCGCGCCTTCGGGGCCCATGACCGCGATTTCGGCGGTCGGCCAGGCGTAGTTCACGTCGGTGCGAATGTGCTTGGAGGCCATGACGCAATAGGCTCCGCCGTAGGCCTTGCGGGTGATGACGGTGATCTTGGGCACGGTGGCTTCGGAGAAGGCGTAGAGCAGTTTGGCGCCGTGAGTGATGATGCCGCCGTACTCCTGCTGGGTGCCGGGGAGGAAGCCGGGCACGTCCTCGAAGGTGATGAGCGGAATGTTGAAGCAGTCGCAGAAGCGGACGAAGCGCGCGCCCTTGATGCTGGCGCTGATGTCTAGGACTCCGGCAAGGAAGTTGGGCTGGTTGGCGACGATGCCGACGGGCTTTCCGTTGAGGCGGGCGAATCCGATGACGATGTTTTTGGCGTAGTGTTCCTGGACTTCGAAGAAGTAGCTGTCGTCAACGACGTGGGAGATGACCTCTTTGATGTCGTAGGGGAGATTCGACTCGGCGGGGACGAGGGTGTCGAGTGCTTCGTCGGCGCGGTCGATGGGATCGGTGCAGGCCTTGCGCGGCGGGTCTTCGAGATTGTTTGACGGCATGAAGCTGAGGATCTCGCGGATCATGGAGAGACATTCGGCGTCGTCGTGCGCGAGGAAGTGGGCGACGCCGGACTTAGCGTTGTGCGTCATGGCTCCGCCGAGCTCGTCTTTGGTGACCTCTTCGTGGGTGACCGACTTGATGACGTCGGGGCCGGTGATGAACATGTAGGAGGTCTTGTCGACCATGAGGATGAAGTCCGTGATGGCGGGCGAGTAGACGGCTCCTCCAGCGCAGGGGCCCATGATGGCGGAGATTTGCGGGACGACACCCGAGGCGAGTGTGTTGCGCAGAAAGATGTCCGCGTAGCCGGCGAGCGACATCACGCCTTCCTGGATGCGCGCGCCGCCGGAGTCGTTGAGGCCGATGACAGGAGCGCCGACACGCATGGCCATGTCCATCATCTTGACGATTTTCGCGGCGTTGGTTTCGGAGAGCGAGCCGCCGAAGACGGTGAAGTCCTGGGCGAAGACGAAGACGAGGCGGCCTTCGATGCGTCCGTAGCCGGTGATGAAGCCGTCGCCGAAGAACTTCTGCTCGTCCATGCCGAAGTCGTTGCAGCGGTGGGTGACGAGTTTGTCGGTCTCTTCGAAGGTGCCTTCGTCGAGCAGGAACTCGATGCGCTCGCGGGCGGACATCTTGCCCTGCTTGTGTTGGGAGGCGCGGCGGGCTTCGCCTCCACCGGCCTCGGCGAGGGAGTCGCGGCGCTTCAGTTCGGTCAGTTTCTGCTCAAGGTTCATGCGGGGGATTATAAACAGCGGGGTCGCGGAGCGGATGTGATGGGTGAACAATCAGTGGGTAGTGGTTCGTGGCTAGTTAGTGGTTAGAAAAGCAAACGCGAGCACGGATCAGACGAGCAGGGGGTCGAGGCCGTTCAGGTAGCGGCGGACGAACTCCTCATTGACTATGGCGACGCGCACGCTGGAGGCGGTGTCCTGCGGGGTGAAGTCGCGGCCCTGGATAACATCGATGCCGAAGGTCCTGAAGTAGTCGGGTCAGACTGATTGGAAGTCGATGCCCGGACGTTTGGACGGATCACCGTAGCCGGGGCCTCCGACGAGGCTGAAGTTCATGCCGTCGCTAGTGCCCATCAGGGGCAGGCCGGTTACGGTTGCGGCCGACTGCACTCCGGCCACCGCGAGCACAGCGGCCAGGACCTGTGCGACCGAGCAACATTGGCATGCCCTGCATGGCGAAGTGTCCCGGTGAGGTGCGGCGACCGATGAGCTGCTGGGGTTGATCTTTGGTGGCGACATTGAAGCTGGCTCCGGTCCAGGCGGTGAGCTGCTGGAATGTACTGCTCTGGTATTGCCAGTCGAGGAAGTCTCCGGCAGAGACGCCATTGCGGTGGCCGTTGACATAGGACCAGACGACCATCAATTCGTTGGCATTCGGGTAGGGCGAGGGAGCGATCAGAACGGCGAAGACGATGGAATAGATGGCGCCAATAAGGTGTGTTGAAAAGACGCGATTAGCGAGGGCGAACTGAGGATGGAGTGCCCGGTTGCGGACAAGGGAAATTGGGATTGATCAGGCGAAGTGTTGCCAGCCGGCGGGTTTGAGGGGCTGGGAGTGGCCGTCGTGGGTTTTGAACTTGATCTGGCGGGCACGGGTGATTTCGCCGATGCGCGTGATCGGAGTGCCGGCAATCTGGCGCGGGATGCGACGGTTGAGTGGAGCGGTGAAGAGGAGCTCGTAGTCTTCGCCGCCGTGCAGGGCGAACTGGAGGCCGTCTTCGCTAGAAACATCTGGGAGCGCGGATTGGTCGATGACCGCCCCGACGCTGCTTTCGTCGCAGATGTGGCGGAGGTCGGTGGAGAGGCCGTCGCTGGTGTCGACCATGGCGGAGGCGAGCTTCTTTTCACGCAGGTATTGGCCGATGGCGATGCGCGGATCGGGATAAAAGTGTCGAGGATGGGCAGTAGGCCGCAGCTTCTTTCCACTGCGAAGCTCTTGCAGGGTGGCCACGGAGGCGCCGATGGTTCCGCTTACATAAATAAGGTCGCCGACGCGGGCGCCAGAGCGAAGCACAGCTTTGCCGGTGGGGACTGCGCCGATCACGATGATGTCGGCGAGGATTCCATCGGGTGACTGCGCAGTGTCGCCTCCGGCGAGGGTGACGGAGTAGCGCTTCGCGAGTCTCAGGAATCCGCGAAGAAAGTCATCGACCCAGCGTTGCGGTAGATCGTGAGGAAGTGCGAGGGAGAGGAATGCTGAGTGGGGGGTGCCACCCATGGCGGCGATGTCGCTCAGTCCGCGGGCCAAGCAGCGGTGGCCGACCGAGTCTGCAGGATGCCACTCGCGGCGGAAGTGAATGTCCTCCAGGGTGAAATCGGTGGTGACGAGGATTTCGTGTCTGGGCGGAGCAGTGAGGATCGCGCAGTCATCTCCGATTCCGTGAGCGGGTTTTTGGCGGCCTTGGGCGGCGGCGCGCCGGATTCGCTGGATGAGTTCGAGTTCTTTCGCGGGCATGTTGGCCAGCCCAATATACGCTTTCGGGTGACTGTGGTTTTGGAATCGCTAGGAACGTCTAGCTAGCGAAGAGCAGAAGTAGTGCAACCTCTAAAAATAATAGTGGCACTAGCCCATGGGGCCGACGCTTCTCTCACGCTTGACTTGGGGATGCGAACTGCCACCTTGGTGGTATAAAATGTGACGGAAAGCATTGACTGCACCTTCGCCGCTCTGTTACGGTTTGGTGTCTTCTAATAACTAACCAGGCTCCCGTGTTTGATTGCTGCCGCGTCGCCCGGGTGGAGAGTTAATCACCTCTTGACTCTTCCAGGTCCCAGAAACTGAAGTTTTGGACAAGCTAGGTACAAACGCTCCGGAAATTCATAGCTCGTAGAAACGTTACCGGAACGAGATTGATCTGAGGGTTACAGTATTGCGTAAACGCTTTTATATCCTTTTCGTAGCTCGCGATGCAGAGGGACAGCTACGAAAGATCCCGATTCCCCTACATTATCTGTATGTGTTCATGGCCGGCGCCCTGATCGGTATGAGTACGATCACGGGCATGGCCGGGTCGTATGCGCGAATGCTGTTCAAGGTTGCGAGCTTCAATCAACTGCGGACGGAAAAGACCGCGTTGCAGAACCGCTACTCGCAACTAGAGCAAGTGAGCCACGAGAAGGACATTCAGGTTGCGTCGCTGGGCTCGATCGCCAATGAAGTTTCGGTGATCTATGGGCTCAAGCCGAATGCCAAGCTGCTTGCGGAAAACGATCAGCCGCTAAAGCCGGAACAGGTCAATGACGCCATCAACGGGCTCTATGCGCTGCGCACTTCGGCGATGAATGGAGCCGCAACAGCGGGGTTAGGCATGGGCTTCCACCGCCAAGCGTCGTTGTCCGACTGGGTGGCAGCCACTACGGCGCCGACGTTATGGCCAGTGATGGGACCGATCACGGGGCCGTTTGGATCACGCATCGATCCGTTCAACGGTGAAGGCGCGTTCCACGCTGGAGTTGATATTTCCTCCCGCTATGGCCAGCCGATCATGGCGCCCGCGGATGGTGTGGTGACGTATGCCGGCTTCTTCAGCGGGTACGGGCGCATGCTGATCGTGGACCATGGGAACGGCATCACTACGCGCTACGGACATCTCTCGGGCTTTGCCGTGACGGACGGGCAGACGCTACGCAAAGGCGAAGTGATTGGATACGTGGGCATGAGCGGCCGCAGTACAGGGGCTCACTTGCACTATGAAGTGCGCATTCACGACACGCCGGTCAATCCTTACAAGTATCTGCGGACGGCGGTCAGTCCGGCTTATGGTGGAGGCGGGTAGGGTAAAGATTCACCACAGAAGCATGTGATCTGAGCTATTTCGTTTTCTTGGGATTTGCAGAAGCCGCCGGAGCAGTTGATTCCGGTGGCTTTGCTGTTTCTGCGCCGAAATCAACGGGCGTGTCGCTGACTATCTTCTTGAAGAAGGCGAATGGAACGCTGGCGGTGAGCACTACCTCGTTCTTTTCGGGTTTGACCTGAAAACTTTCGAAGGCCTTCTTGACGTCCGGATCGGGACCGCCACCGTCCATGGAAATATCGAGGCTGCGGAAGAGCACAAGGAAAGTGCTGACGCGATCAGCGAAGTTACGCGCCTGGTTGTCGTTTTGCAGAATCACCTGGGCGCGGAGATGAACTTCATTCAGCGGGCGAGCGGAGGCGACTACCGTGCTGCCGCGCGGAAGCAGGCTGCTCCAGGAACCCGGCAGCAAGAGTTCGCTCCGGTCCTGCGCTGCGCCGTTCGTGGGAATGTGGGCGATGGTCCAGACGACGCTGCCCAGTGGAACGCGAGAGTAATAGTCGCGCACTACTTCTGGTCCCGCGAAGGGCAGTGCGGCTTGCTTGTAGCGGTCCACCATGCCATGAATGGCGTCGGTGCCCTCGGTATTCGAGGCGGCCGCGGTGTCCACACCCAACAGCACGACGCGCAAGGTGCGACCCTCGAGCGGGATGACGTAAATGTCGAAGTCGTTGTAGCGCTCGACGCTGTTGGACAACTTGCGGAGGTACTGGCTAACGCGCTGATTGTCGAACTGGCCTTGCAGGATCTCGCTGTAGCGAGTTTCAGATCCGGGATTTACGGCGGTGTGTCCGTAGTGAATCGCCAGGGCGGCGCGGTTGAGATCGCGTTCGAATTCGAAGCCGGTCTGGCGAACGAATTCCTCGTACTCGGGCTCGCGATTCTTGGGTGGCTTTTTGCCAAGATCGGTGAGCAATCTGACCGGTTCAAGATTGACGTAAAGAACGGCGTCTGCGTTTGGCAGGAGGCGGGCGGCATCGGGAGCGGCGCGCTTGCGAAGCAGGAGGGCGGCAACAATGGCGCCGATAACGAGGAGGACGGCTAAGGCGATCCAGAGGTTACGCCTGCGATTTCGCATGGATGAGAGTCGATCATACGGGAATCGGCATCCAATTAGTCAAGACCAAGAAAATTGGGTAGAATTGAATCGACCGCTTCATAGCGTCTGCCGATGGCGGGCGCGCTCAGCAGAATCCCCGGCCACGAGGCCCGCGGGAGTGGCGAGTTGCAGGTCGCCGTTACTTGTAAAATCGAATAGTTTGAGTGGTTTACGCTGATTGGAAGTCAGGTTGCAGGGGCAATGCCCTTGTGATAGTCTTTATGTTTATCCCAGCAGCAGGCAGGGAGAACTATGCTTGTCTGGGATACGTGCCTTTATAGGCAGCACGCTGGCGTAGCTCAGCTGGTAGAGCATCTGATTTGTAATCAGAGGGTCGGGGGTTCAAATCCCTTCGCCAGCTCCAGATTAGACCTGAGCGCGCCGCGAGGCGCAGCAGCAGAAGCAAGCCAAGCAGGACGCAGAGCTCTCCAAGAGAACTGAACCCAGCAGCAGCTTCCGGAATTGAATTCGCGCGGCACGGGCAGCGCGCGGCGTTTGCGGATTTTTGCCGGGTGAGTTGCCGGGGATTTGGCGACGGCTCTTTGATAGATGGTTTGGCGATTTCGGCCGGCGGTTTTTGCTCGGCAGGACGTGCACAGGTGGCCGAGTGGTTAATGGCAGCAGACTGTAAATCTGCCGCTCCTAGCGGGCTACGGAGGTTCGAATCCTCCCCTGTGCACCAGGATTGGGAATGAAGCGGCTGTGGATGGCCTTGGGCGCGTTGGCCGTGCTGATGATTCTCACGTGGGTCACGATCGACGATCAGAAGTTCCGGCTGGCAGCGCTGGTGATATTGGCGATGTTTGCGGTGCGAACCTGGAGCCACCACAGGAAACAGCAGCACGAGCAAGATCGTGGCGACGAGTAGGCGGCTTCGGTAATCGCAAGGCGTCGAGCAGGGCGGGAGTAACTCAGTGGTAGAGTCACAGCCTTCCAAGCTGTTGGTCGCGGGTTCGATTCCCGTCTCCCGCTCCAGAAGTTTGCAGTGAGATGGTTTGCGGTAGGCAGTAGCAGGCTGATGTAGCTCAGTTGGTAGAGCACTCCCTTGGTAAGGGAGAGGTCATCGGTTCAATCCCGATCATCAGCTCCAGAGATACGAAGTAAGCGAGCGGCGAGGCCAAGAGCTTCGCCGAGAATTGAGTTTAGTGAACGTTTCCATGACGCAATCAGAGACGCGGATTCCGTTTCAGCAGCCCGTGCTTGGCGTGGAGAAGCTGGAAGAGTTCGCGCAGTTGCAGTCGGCGATGGATCGGATTTTTGCCCCGGGCGCAGTTGAGAAGTTCTTGCGACTGCTCCGGAGCAAGGGCGTTCCGATCCGCGACTTCGATCGCGTGCTGCGGGAGACGTTGCTGGAGCAGGCGGACCCGACGCTGGCCAAGAGTGGCAAGAGCGCCAGGCAGTGGTATGACGCGGTTTCGGTCAGCGACCAGGCGCAGATTCGCGAGTTTTATTTAACCGCGCTGGAGGCAGTGGATCTGCCCCTGCGAGAGAAATTCAAACAACTTTACCGGTATTACTAGGACGAGTTATGGCGAAAGAAAAATTTGATCGCAGCAAGCCGCACGTAAACGTCGGGACGATCGGGCACATCGATCACGGCAAGACGACGTTGACGGCGGCGATTACGAAGGTATTGGCGAAGCACAATCCGAGCATCAAGTTCCGGTCGTTCGATTCGATCGACAACGCTCCGGAAGAGCGCGAGCGCGGCATCACGATCGCGACGGCGCACGTGGAGTATGAGACGGCGAACCGTCACTATGCGCACGTGGATTGTCCGGGCCATGCCGATTACATCAAGAACATGATCACCGGCGCGGCACAGATGGACGGCGCGATTCTGGTGGTGGCGGCGACTGACGGTCCGATGCCGCAGACCAAAGAACACGTGCTGCTGGCGCGCCAGGTCGGTGTGCCCTACGTGCTGGTGTTTCTGAACAAGTGCGATGCGGTGGAAGACGCTGAGCTGATCGATTTGGTGGAGATGGAAGTGCGCGAGCTGCTGTCGAAGTACGGGTTCCCGGGCGACGATGTGCCGGTGATTCGCGGCTCGGCGCTGGGCGCGTTGAATGGCGAAGCGCAGTGGGAAGCCAAGATCGATGAGCTGATGGAAGCGGTGGACAAGAGCGTTCCGCTGCCGGCGCGCGATGTGGACAAGCCGTTCCTGATGCCGATTGAAGATATTTTCTCGATCCAGGGGCGTGGCACGGTGGTTACGGGCCGTATCGAGCGCGGCAAGGTGAAGGTGGGCGAGGAGGCCGAGATTGTGGGCTTCCGCGAGACGCGCAAGACGGTTGTGACGGGCGTGGAGATGTTCAAGAAGCAGTTGGACGAAGGCATGGCGGGCGACAATGCCGGTCTGCTGCTGCGCGGCACGGCGAAGGAAGACGTGGAGCGCGGGATGGTGCTGGCGAAGCCGGGATCGATCACGCCACACACCAAGTTCAAGGGCGAAGTTTACATTCTGTCGAAGGACGAAGGCGGACGGCATACGCCGTTCTTCAAGGGCTACCGGCCGCAGTTCTACTTCCGCACGACGGACGTGACGGGAGTGGCGACGTTGCCGGCGGGCACGGAGATGGTGATGCCGGGCGATAACGTGGCGCTGGAGATCGAGCTGATCACGCCGGTGGCGATGGAGAAGGGCTTGCGGTTCGCGATTCGCGAAGGCGGACGCACGGTGGGCGCCGGGACCATCAGCGAGATTCTTGCGTAGGTTTTTCGGGATCCCTCATATGCCAGAAGAAGGCATATGTGAGCCATCCAGTTTTAGTTTTTCTCGGCGGCGCGAAGGTGCTTGCTGATTTCCGCGCAAGGCGCGGACAAGGCTTCGCAGTCCAACCTGCGGAGTAAACGAAAGGGAAGACTTAAATGCCCCGCGAGATTGTTACGTTGCAGTGTGGAGAGTGCAAAGACCGCAACTACTCCACCACCAAGAACAAGAAGACCACGACGGCCCGGCTGGAGTTCAACAAGTTCTGCCGGAAGTGTCGGAAGCATACTACGCATAAGGAAGCGAAGTAGCCGCCTTCTCGCGGGCGTTTGAGCCCGCGGCGGCTATCCCGAACGCGAGTGAGGGGATCTGTTGTTGTAGTAGTGAGACGAGTTTTAGGGGCGTAAGCTCAACGGCTAAACTGTCGGTCTCCAAAACCGAACTTGGGGGTTCGAATCCCTCCGCCCCTGCCAGTTATTGGAACCGCCGCAGAGCGGGAATTGAGTAGAGGGTCAGTCGAGGCGCGGTAAGCCGCGCCGGAAGGTAGCAGATGGCGAAGTCAGCAGCGATCGAACCCGTACACGAAGGGCGCCTGGGAGCGCTCAAGGAGTGGCCGCAGCGCGCGAAAAGTTTTTATAACGACGTGCGCACGGAGATGAAGAAGGTCACGACGCCGTCGCGCAAGGAAGTGCAGGGCACGACGACTGTGGTCATAATTACGGTGTTCCTGTTCGGGTTTTATTTCTGGGTCGTCGATACGATCATTACTAAAAGCCTCGACCAGTTGCTGAAAAGCCTGGCCCATCGGTAGAGCGGAATAAATGGCAGAAGAGCAGATCAAAACGGAAGAAAGCATCGCCGAGCAGACCGCCAGCGAGCCGGCACCTGTGGCTACGGACACCCCCACGGAAGTCGCGGCGGAGACAGCAGCCCCGGCCTCGAACCCGAACATGAAGTGGTACATCATCCACACCTATTCGGGATTTGAGCGCAAGGTGAAGGAATCGATCGAAGCGCGCCTGCGCGCCGACGAGCGGCTGGCGGGAAAGATCGGCGGCGTGCTGATTCCGACCGAGTCGGTCACGGAAGTTCGCGGCGGCAAGAAGTACACCAGCGAGCGCATGTTCTATCCCGGGTACGTGCTGGTCGAGATGGACATGGATGACAACGTGTGGCACGTGGTGAAGTCAACTCCGCGGGTTACGGGATTCGTAGGCACAGGCCAGCAGCCCACGCCGTTGTCGGAAGAAGAAGTGCAGCAGATTGTTTACCGCGTGGCCGACAGCAAGGAAAAGCCGAAGCTCAAGGTGAAGTTCGAGAAGAACGAGTCGGTGCGCATCAGCGAAGGCCCGTTCGCCAGCTTCACAGGCATTGTGGACGAGGTGAACGAGGACCGCGAGACGCTGAAGGTCATGGTCACAATTTTCGGACGCTCGACTCCGGTGGAGTTGGAATTCGGGCAGGTCGAGAAAGTTATTACGTAGTAGTTGTTAATGTCAGGCCGCAGCCGGCCGCTCCAGAGCGTCGCGCGGAGATTGAGTTCATAGGATTACGAAATGGCAAAAAAAGTCACAGGTTCGGTGAAGTTGCAGATTGCGGCGGGCAAGGCCACGCCGGCACCCCCGGTTGGTCCGGCGCTAGGTCAGGCGCAGATCAACATCATGGAGTTTTGCAAGCAGTTCAACGCCAGGACCAACGCCAAGGAGTTGGATGGCCTGATCATCCCGGTGGTGGTCAGCGTTTATACCGACCGCACTTTTACCTTCATCACCAAGACTCCGCCGGCGTCGATTTTGTTGAAGCGCGCAGCGGGCGTGGCGAAGGGTTCCGGCACTCCTAACAAGGACAAGGTCGGCAAGGTGACGGAGAAGCAGGTTCTGGAAATCGCCAAGCAGAAGATGCCTGACTTGAATGCGGCGTCGGTGGAAGCGGCGATCAAGAGCGTGAAGGGAACCGCGCGGTCCATGGGGATTGAAGTTACGGCGTAAAGTTCTAGTCCCACGTTGTGGGACAGTAGTCGGCGGCTGAGACGCTGCTGGTCGCGAAGACCACGGCTGCACCGGAACGGAGGGCGGCGGTGGAAGACAAGGAGCAATATGAAGAAGGCTGGAAAGAATGTTGAGAAGGCGCGGAGCGGGGTGGAAGCCCGTCCGTACACGCTGCAGGAAGCGGTGCCCCTTCTCCAGAAGGTGAAGTTCGCCAAGTTCGACGAGACGGTGGACCTCACGTTGCGCCTGGGAGTTGATCCCAAGCATGCCGATCAGATGGTGCGCGGGACGGTAATTCTGCCGCACGGCCTGGGCAAGACCAAGAAAGTCCTGGTCATCGCCTCGGGCGAAAAGCTGCGCGAAGCCGAAGCGGCGGGCGCGGACATCGTGGGCGGCGAGGACATGGTGGAGAAGATCCAGAAAGAAAACTGGACCGACTACGACGCCGTGATCGCTACGCCTGACATGATGAAGTCGGTTGGCCGCCTGGGTAAGGTGCTGGGTCCGCGGGGACTGATGCCGAACCCGAAGACGGGCACCGTGACTTTCGACGTGGCCGCAGCGGTGAGAGAGACCAAGGCCGGCAAAGTGGAGTTCCGCACCGACAAGACCGCGCTGGTGCACGTTCCGGTGGGCAAGATTTCGTTCGATCCGCAGAAGTTGGTCGAGAACGCCTCGACCGTCATCACCAGCGTGATCAAGGCGAAGCCAACGGTCGCGAAGGGCAAGTACATCAAGGCCTGCTATCTGAGCTCCACGATGGGACCGGGAGTTCCGATTGACATCACGGCGGTGGAAACAGCAGCCAAGGCATAAGCGCCTGCGCCTAGCGCAAAGATCGGCTGACGCGAAGAGCGCAGCGCAAAAAGGAATCGAAGATGGCAGTCACCAAAGCAAAGAAGATCGAGCAGGTTGAGGAGCTGAGCCAGGAACTCGCGGGCGCTAGCCACGCCATCGTCGGCACGTTTGCCAAGCTGACGGTGGAAAAGGATTTCGAACTGCGCAAGGCGGTCCGCGGCGCTGGCGCCAAGTATCGCGTGGTGAAGAACACACTGGCGGAACGCGCGTCCAAGGGCAGCAAGGTCGAGGAAGTCATGCAGGCCCTCGCTGGCGTTACTTCGATTGCGTACACCAGCGGCGACCCGGTTGCTCTCGCGAAAGTTCTCAGCAAGTACGCCAAGGACAATCCGGAATACACGTTCAAGGCGGGCATCGTCGATGGCCGCGTTATCGCGATCAAGGACATTGACGCGCTGGCGAGCATGCCGTCGAAGGAAGAGATTTACTCGAAGCTGCTGTTCCTGATGAACGCTCCGGCACAGCGCCTGGTCACCGTGGTCAACGCGATTGGCCGCGACCTGGCGGTCGTGATCAACCAGGGCGTCGAGAAGAACAAGTTTGCAGGGGGCGAAGCCGCCAGCGCATAAGCGCGAGGCTTCGGCCAACACAGGTTTGGGAGTGCGTGAGCGCTTCCATAGGGATTGCGTATCCGTTGTGAGGCGTGCGATCGGCGTGAAGTCTGGCATGCGGTCCGCACACTGGAAGCCTTAAGGACGGGAACGAAATAAACACAACGAATAACGAACAAGTGGAGACACACATGGCGGATCTGCAGCAGTTGGAAGAATCAATCGTAGGCCTGTCGCTGCTCGATGCAGCGGCACTGGTAAAGAAGCTGGAAGAGCGTCTCGGCGTCTCGGCAGCGGCAGCAGCCCCTGTCATGGTCGCGGGCGCAGGCGCGGGTGCGGCAGCGGCGGCACCGGCGGAAGAGAAGACGGAATTTGCCGTCATCCTGACCGCAGCGGGCGCCAACAAGATCAACGTGATCAAGGCGGTTCGCGAAGTGACGAGCCTCGGGTTGAAGGAAGCCAAGGACCTGGTCGATGGCGCTCCCAAGACCGTGAAGGAAGGCATCACGAAGGACGAAGCCGCGGCCATTCAGAAGAAGTTTATCGACGCGGGTGCAACCGTAGAGGTGAAGTAGTTCCCCGTCCCGTTCTGGCGGCAGAACGGGACGATTCCACTCCGGACACGCTGACCGGAGGTACAAGCGGCTGCCGTTGACGGTCCACGCAACGGCGGCGAACGTTCCCTGAAACGTTGGAGCGGGCGTTTCGGGGCGCGATGAAACCCAGGAAGCGAAGTGGCGTCTAACAGCAAGAGGCCACAGAATTCCAGGGCATCGCGGGGACGGATTCGGAGTTTCGAATCCGGGCAACTCAGCAGGTAGTGACAGCGGAACGCATCGCGCGATCGCGTCGGCTCAGACGCAACGGCATGCGGGCCGAAGACAAGGCCTGAAGATACTGCAGCGGAAAGCAACACTCAGCGCGGCACAGAACGAAATGCCGCGTACCCAGACCGAATGGTCATGGGATTGCTCAACGCCTCACTTGGCGCTTGCGGAGAGTTCCGTCTCCGCGAGCGCGCTCGCGTTTTTTGCGCGAAAGCGAGGCGCAGCATTTTTCTTCTCTGGGTTCTTGGGGCACC
>CAVRMO010000015.1:0-306169 GCA_963722405.1 uncultured Acidobacteriaceae bacterium | reverse complement strand
AGGCTAGGACTTCGGGCCCACCGTTTGCGTCTCATGATGCCAGCCCAGCTCATGAGCGGACGGAATCGCGGCGGTATCTGGATTCAGCAGGCCTTTGTGGTCAGGGCCCAGGCCCAGCTTGATTAGGGCGCGGGAGTCTGGCGTCACCTTGGTTTGCCATCCGTTGCCAGCTTGGTACCGAACCAGCGCGTCGCGTGTTTCTTGGTTCCACACTCCGGTGGGCTCCCCGTCCAAGTAGTGCTCGTGTATCAGGGCAGCCTGAATTTCGCGAGTGCGCTGATCATCAATCGTGCCCTGTCTGTGAGCCATTTTCTTCGATTTGGCATTCTTTCTGGCGTGGCAAAACGATTTGTGATGACGGGAAGAAATGTGCTTGGGTATGGTTTTAGAAACGCCGATACCACCCAGCAACAACAACGCCAGAATCACGCCGGTGAATCGCCGCGCGCGTAAGTGGAGTAAGGTCGCAACTCGAGTTTGGATCATTCAGTCAGTTATGACTGCACGTTCTCTGCCAAGCCTAGACCGCCCAAGCTCAAATGCACGCTCAAAGATAGCCCTTCGCATCTTCCTCCTATGTTATCGAATTTCCACGATTTAGCTCGCTAGTGTCAGGAGGCGGCCTTCATTGTTGCGTCAGGTCACTTGATGCTGAACTCAAAACAAGAACGGATGAGTTAAAAGTCGATTAGACCACTGGCCTGCCATCAACCACAGCGAAATTCCGCCTTCCTGCCAGGGCAACGCTGCAGACCGTCTATCTGGGATTCTCGACGTGGACACACGGTCGATTCGCACTGCGCTTTCCCGACAAAGGTTATCTAAGTGTGGTGTCCCTACTAATTCTTTACAACGGCGAACTTTGTCGAGAATGACGTCAGCAGCGGCCCGCCAAGAGAACGATTGGGGCTTCTCGTTCCAGTGGGTGAGCCATTGGTAGATGGCTGCCTCTTAACTCGACCAATTTCATGCCGCGCAGAGGTGCAAGGCATTAGCGAGTAGCGGAATAGAATAACTAGCTTAAGCCTGCAAGCTAGAGAGAGTTGCTGCGACTAGAAGTTGTGCCCTGATACAAACCTGTTGCTGACTTAGGGCTGTATCGAAAGCGTCCCTGCGAGGAATCATGAATCAGATTGGGGTGTGCGGGCGCTTTCGATACAGCATCCTGGAGTTGCGAGACAAACTTAACCAAACCGAACGCCATCTCCACACTGCCGAGCTCAGTCTCCAGACCGCCGAAAGCAGGATTGAACTGCTGCAAAACATGCGTACTTGGATGCAGTCTCCTGTAGCGACGAGGAAGGCTGCCGCCACGAAGCCAAAGGCCCCAGCCAGCAAGCCAAAGGCGCCGGCTAACCAAGCGAAGCCCGTGGTTGACTCGCCGAAGGATCGATAAGGGGGCACGGCTGGCCTCCTGGCGGCCTCAGGACGGCCCGAGCGACGCGCCCGAGGCCACGGGCGGACCAGCGGGGCGTCTCGCGACGGGACGGGCCTTTTGGAGGGGAAAATTGGTGAGGTGCCATCGCAGCGACATGCCACATGCCAAGTGCCTCTACAATAGGCCTCTTCCAAGGGGCACAGTGCCAAGCAAAGGCACTCCTTTTGGTGAAATTATCTATGAGAGAGACGGTACGACGGTTGATGGCCGGTATGCCATTGGGAGCATGGACCCCGCCAAAGTTCTTTTTGGCGTTGCCAGGTGCCATTGCACTTACTTAGGCCCATGCTACCGTGACGTTGCCCTGCCCAGTGCCACCTTGCCACTGCCAAGTGCTACTGCTGGGCGTGGTTCCCGAGACTTACCGAAGCATAGCAGTGCAACATTACTTTGCATTGGTGGACAGTGGAACCACAATGCAGTGGCAAAACACCATGCCACTTGCACGGTGCCAAATCCCGTCCTTAGTCACCCATTCGTCACCGGAAGCAAAGAAGCAGACGGAGCAAATCCTGTAACTGCTTTGGATTGTTGGCGTCCCCGGCGGGATTTGAACCCGCGTTACCGCCGTGAAAGGGCGATGTCCTAGGCCAGGCTAGACGACGGGGACGCTTGTATGAAGGGATTTCGCGCCGACACGATGATGATAACAGCCGCTCAGAACGCGCGTCAAAGCGCGATAATCGCGCAATTGATGCTTTCAGTCAGTGTGGTCCTAACAATTTCCCCACCCAGCCCGCTTCGATTGGCGTCAAGCGGTGGTGCACGTCATGCAACGAGTGCAATTCCGCTGTCTTGGGCAACCCTGCGCTCGAACTGTCTGCGTGCCGCCTAGCCACACCCGCAATGTTCCGAGAATGACGCGGCGCGTACCCGCTCCAGCGACAATCTCTGGCTACCGCTTTGCTAGTTCGAACCTAACTATTTCCGTCTGTCACGGGGTCGATCTGCCCAAATCAGATTGATGTCGCGAGCATTGCAATTGACACGCCAAGCATAACCAGTGTCGCGGCCCAACCCACGACTCGCAGATAGAGCGGTATGGTAAACGTGCTCATGACCTTCGAACTGGAGGCCATGTGCATGATTACTGCCATTAATGGTGCAGCGAAAATGCCGTTCAAGACTGCGGCCCAGAACAAAGCTCGAATCGGATCGATTCTGAGGAGACTCAGCCCAATCCCCGCCACCGTCGCGATCGCGATCGTTGCGTAAAACTCAACCGCCTGCCTGGGTGTTTTTGCCAGGCTGGCGGGCCACTTAAAGGACTCTCCCATGGCGTATGCCGCCGATCCCGCAAGGACAGGTATCGCCAACATCCCAGTGCCGACGATTCCGCAAGCAAAAAGTGCTTCGGCCCCGCGGCCAGCTAGAGGCGCCAGTGCTGCGGCCGCCTGAGCTGCCGTGGAAACCTCTCTCATGCCGTGAGCATGCAAGGTCGCAGCGGTCGTGAGGATGATAAAGAAAGCAACCAGGTTGGATAACGCCATGCCGAGATAAGTGTCTTTACGGATACGACCCAACTGAGCCGGTGCTTGTCGAGGCGCGATCTTAAGTGCCTTTTCTCCGCGATTGCCTTTTACTTCTTCTACCTCCTGAGAAGCCTGCCAGAAGAAAAGATACGGACTGATGGTTGTTCCCAACACCGCGATGAGGCTGGTTAATTCGTCCTTGCTCCACGACAGTCGAGGGAGAAACGTTGCATACAATACCTGGTGCCAGGAGATGCGCACGAAGAAAGCAGTGGCAACGTAGGCAAAAAGGGATAGCGTCAGCCACTTCAAATACTTCACGTAGCTGGAATAGGGGACGAAGACTTGCAATGTCAGCGACGCAAGCCCGAAAAACACGATGTAGATCCAAGTCCGGGCGGGCTGCAATAGTTGCGCGGCGGCGCCCATGGCACCGATGTCAGCTCCAAGGTTGAAGACATTGGCAACCAGCATTAGGAGAACTACCCCGCGAAGCACTGGACGGGGATAATGCCTTCGCAGGTTCGCCGAGATTCCGCAACCGGTGACCCTTCCGACCCGAGCGCTGACCTCCTGGATTGCGCCCATTAACGGGTAGGAGAAGACCATGGTCCACAACATTCCGTAGCCAAACTGGGCCCCTACCTGAGAATACGTTGCAATGCCACTGGGATCGTCGTCTGACGCACCGGTGACCAGTCCCGGCCCGAGCACCGCCAACGCGCGGCGAATCGCGCTCTCCGAATTGGTAGGGTGTTTCCCTATAGCAGCGGCTGCCTTTCCCTTCTTGGCTTCAATCGGAGCGGGTTCCAGCTTAGCGACTCGTTCGTTTTCGGTAGCCATTTGGAATCAGGATTTCCCGCCTACCACCTGGGCGTGCCCCAGCGCAGCAACCAGCGACACTCCTCCAATAATGTTGCCAAGCAGCGTCGGAATGAAGAACTGCACGAAGTAGGTCGCCCACGAAGCTGATTTCATGACAACCAGGAACAACGCGGTCGTCGAGCCAGCAACGATGTGATCGAATCCCGCCAATCCTACGATGTACGTAATGATGATGATGATGCTCACCCTGGCGGACTCGGCCCCGGGCAGCAGCCAAACCATCAGCGCAATTAACCATCCTGCGAAAACACCTTTCATTACGACCGTCCCGAAGCCGGCCCCAAAGTGCTCCCATCCAATCTCCATCAACCTCGTTTGAGTGTGGGCGTCGAAGAGGACGATTCGCGACAGACAAAACGCAAGCAAGAAAGTTCCCACCAAGTTTGCACTCAGCACCACGCTCCATAAGCGGATGACGCGTATTACCGTCGCCAGGTTCTTGCGCGCTAGCAGGGACAGAATTACCGTAAGAGTGTTTTCGGTAAAGAGCTGCTGCCGCCCTAGAATAACGATCAGGAACCCAAGGCAATAGCCCAACTTGGAGACTAGGGGACGCCACGGGGCGTCAGGCAAGTGCGCCGACAGCAGACCTTCAGCGATGAAGGAGAACCCCATGGATAGCCCGGCCGCTAGTCCCGACCATGCTAAGGCTATTGCTGGACGACTTAGCTCTTCGTCGCCCTCGCGCCGGATGGCCTCGTAGACAACATGAGCGCCAATCGCAGTCCGTTCCTCGACCTGCTTCTGCTCCATGCGGGTCGAGATGGCAACCGGTGGAGAGTCCGCCTCCTGTTTGGCTTTTGCCAGCTTCATTTTCACGGGCGTCCTCCATCGCCAGGATCAGCGCGACCTGATTGCGTCATGGTCCTGCAGGAGTGGGCGGCGTTCGCCACTCAAATCACTGAGGGTTTCTACCGCCGCCGCAAGGCTAGTAACAATCAGTCCCTCTGTCTGAGGTCCGAAACGAGATGCGACACCTTCGATCGCGCCACTGAAGTTCCACAGCCCAACTAAAATGTTCGTTTGCGGCAGTCGAGTTCTAATTTGTGAATAGAATTTTCGAACATGAGTGAGGGCGAAAGGTTGCAACGCCGACACAACTACGACGTCAGGCTTGTACTCGAACAGTTGATCAACCATTTCTTCAAAGCTTCCGAACGGAATGCACCGTGCAGCTTTTCCCTCGCGCTCGAGCAATTGCGCCAGCATGATTCCGATAATTTCGTCGGCGGCAGTTCTTGTCGGCACGCAGATGATGCGAGTACTGCGGGCGTTTGCCCCATTTCTGATCTCGGATTTAGGCGACGGGGGCGCGCCGGAAGAGAGGTCCCGGGAATCGGAGAATTCTTCGTTTAGTTCTTCAACCAGCTCGCGCGTGTTACGACTGATGGATTCTCCGGTGGCGTCGTCAAGATCGTCTTGATTCCGGTCTCGCTGGGCCATAACGAGTGATGGGATCACTACCGAGTCATAAAGCTCACGCAACGACTTTTCTTGCAAATATGCATCCAGAATCTGCCGGGCTTCACCGAGATCCGACGCCAGCATTCGCTGATAGAAATGCATGTCAGGAGTCAATACTGGCTCATCCCCCAACAAGACGTGCAGAAACTCCAATTGAGGAACATGCCGGCCTAACACCACCAGGCACACTGTCAACGGCGTGGAGAGTACGAGTCCGACCGGGCCCCAAAGCAGAGTCCAGAACACGGCGGCCACCAGGATCGCGAGCGAAGAGATACCGGTATTGGCGCCATAGAGCATGGGCTCGACAAAATTCGCCAGCACGATCTCGGTGACCAAGTAGAGCCCGACAATCGCCAGTGAACGGGTCCATCCCTGGAAGACCGCCACCGACAAGACAATTGGCATAAAGGCAGCTATGGGAGCCCCTACATAAGGCAAGAAGCGGCAGACCCCCGCAATGACTCCCCATAAGAGCGCATTGGGAAGTCCTATGAGATGCAAACCTGTGCCAATAACGATTCCGAATAGAGTGTTGACGACAAATTGCAGGAGCAGATATTTGCCGATCCTCTGACTCGCGTCATCGAGGGCAAGCGTCATTGTGGTCAGGTGGTTATGAGCCACCAAACGAATAAAGCGATTTCTCAAGTCTTCGAGTCGAAGCAGAATAAAAACCGTGAAGACCAGTACGACTCCGGCCACTCCGACTGGAGTTAATACGGTCAGCAAGGCTTCCCACGCGCCTCCAGATGGCTTTACGACCTGCACTTCTACAGGCTTGTCTGATTTTGATCCACGAGTATTCTGTGGAGTCGCCCTCGCGGTGCCCGGGAGGGTTGCAACCATTTCCTGGCTCAGATCGCTGATCTGTTCCGTGGCCCGTAGCAAGCCAATGTTGCTGCCCTTGTGCAGAGAGGCGACCTTGCTGTCAAAGTTTGCTCGATAAATTGGTAGCTGGGCGGTGACATCGACCAATTGGTTGGTGACTTTTACCGCTACGAAGACTGCTGCTGCCATGGCGAGAATGACTGCCAGAAGCACGGCCGCAACCCTGGGCAGGCGAAGTATTTCCAGCAGCCTGACTAACGGAGTGAGGAGAAAGCTGACGAGCATGGCTAGCGCGAAGGGGACGAGGACGGCTCGCGCGAAATACAGCGTTGCAACCGCAACAACTCCTGCAATAAGCGCGAAGAGCCGCGAAGTGTCTGCGCTGTGGCGACGGCGAGTCAATTCGTTCCCAATGGCGCCATCCGTTTTCCTTCTTCTGCCTGCGGCCTACCCTGCTGCAGGTTATTGAACTATAGCCCGATGGCATACTACGGGCGCATCCGGCATTACCCGTAGGAGTTCGCTGAAATACCCGTAGCGCCGAACGCGGCTACAGCTTGCACGTGTGGCTCTTACGTCAAGAAGGATGAGGGCGCATTGGCGTCCGTCTATTTCGCCAATGCGCCGGAACTGCAACTAGCTGGCTTTTTGCTGGGGAACCTTAGCTCCCTTTTTGCGGGCCTCGGAAAGGCCAATTGCAATCGCTTGTTTCTTGCTTGTGACCTGTCCGGCTTTACCGCCTTTGCCGGATCGAAGAGTTCCCGTCTTTTCCCGGTGCATTGCGCTCTCGACGCTTTTTCCTGCTGCTTTTCCGTACTTCGCCATTGTGCTTCTCCTCCTGGAGTTGTCGGTCCTGATCTATCGGACTCGGCTCCGTAGCCGAATGCTCAACCACGGCGGCTTGCACGAGTCCCATCGTCCGCGCATTACGCCGCCGGTGGCTGCGCTTTTACGAGCCGCGGAACTTTGCTCAACGCCGGTCTTGCAATCTCTTGTCCCAAGTTCGGGCGGGCAGCGATGTCGGTCTTCTTTACAGGCACCGGCCGGTTCGTTTCCGCCGACTGCAAAATCGCCTGAATAATTCGCACATCGGCAAGTCCCTCTCGACCGCCAGGTTCCGGCTGCCGATTTTTCAGAATGCAATCGGAGAAATAAACCAGCTCCGGTGCGAACTGGTCTCTCTTCTTGAACGTCCGTCTGCTAGTACGGCTCCCGACCGTTAACTCTGCCTTGATCGTCCCGGCCATTTCGTAAGCAGGATCCAACTTCACGACGCCCTTGCTTCCGACAATCTCGAAGGCCGAGCGGTCAGCAGCGCCGAAACTGCAAATAAAGGACGCGATGCGATCACCCGGAAATCGCAAAGCCGCGGCGGTGCTAGCGGGAACTTCCTCAAAACGGGCGTCGTCCCCCTTTGCGTGCCACGCCATGACTTCTTCCGGCTCCGCTTTGAACAGATAGCGAGCGGCGTTGATGCAGTAGACTCCAAGGTCATAAATCGGGCCTCCACCAACGTCTTCTTTGAGACGTGAGTTTCCCTGCTTCACCTGTTGCGAGAAGACAGAACTAAAGAGTTTGGGATCGCCAATCTTTCCCGCTTTCACCCACTCAACGGCCTGCAAATTACCTCGCTCGAAGTGAAGCCGGTAGCCAATCATCAACTTGACGCTCGACTTCTCGGCTTCGGCAATCACCGCTTCGCACTCGGTTTCATCCAGCGCCATGGGTTTCTCGCACAGCACATGTATCCCTGCGCGGGCCGCTGCTTCCGCGTAGGCACGGTGCATGTGATTCGGCAACCCGATGTAGACGGCATCGACTTCGCCTCTGGCGAGGCAGTCCGCGTATTGCTCGTACGAATAAGTGTTTTTGATGCCGTATTTATTGGATATCGCCCTCAGCTTCACCGCATCGCCCGACACCAGCGCAGTTACGATAGAATTGGACTGGGCATGGCGAAAAGCGGGCAGGACAGCAATTTGAGAAATGTAACCCAAACCCACGACTGCGTACCGGACCTTCTTTTTGGTCTTTGTCCTCATTGTTGTTCCTCGCACAACTGGTTTACTGATCTGATCGAAGGCGGCCGGGGGAGGGTTCGCCTGCCCGACCGTTTCCGGAATCAAACCGCGTTAACTTCTCTCACGTTTCTCACGTTCCCACGTTTTCTTAGCTGCCAATATGCGGGGGAGCAGTCTGATCTTGAGGAGGAGTTACCTGTGACGGTGGCTGCTGGCCGGGCTGCTTCTGATTCGGCTTTTGCTGGCCGTCGGGAAGCACTGCGTTCTGGTCCGGAGGCAGCGGCACTTCTTGCGGCGGAGACGTCTTCACCGGCGGCTGCCCGCTTGGGGTTGGCTGATTCGGGTTCTCTGCGCTCTCCGCCATCGGCGAGGTCTGATCTGGGGGCAGAGGTGTCGCCTGTGGCGGAGATGCCGGTTCCGTCGGCGAAGCCGGAGCGTTTGGGTTCGGAGTCAGTGGAACCTGTTGTCCAGGAGTTTTCGCTCCAGGAGTGCTCTGAGTTTGGTTTGCAGAACCAGAATTGGGTTGCATGCTACCCGACTGTGTCTGGCTTGAAGGCGTCTGCGGCGTGGCAGTTGTGCTCTGCGCCCGAATTGCCGGTCCGGACGTTAGACCGACTATCATCAGGCTCTCAATTGCGATTCGGCGACTGCGTTTCATATCTTTTCTCCTGTTGCGATCCGTTTTGCCGATCTGTCCGAATTAGCCACTTTCACGGCCCACTCTACCCCCCCAGTCAGCACTCGCAAATCGGGTGCTACCTGTAGCCGCCCAAGAAAACAAACCTAGCGAAGTATGAGCTGCGGTTAGGTGAACTTATCCATCCGCGCATGTCCGCTCAGGCAATCGTCCATTGCAATTACGGCCTTTCCCTGATTTTGTGCACCGCACACAGCGTGTAATCTCAGCAGGATGCATGGAGGAGAGCAATGACTAAGAACTCGCTAGTTGGACTTTATGTGGACGAATTGAAAGATATCTACAGCGCCGAAAAGCAACTCACCAAGGCCCTTCCAAAAATGGCGAAAGCTGCGACGTCGGAAGAGTTACGCAATGGCTTTACCGAGCATCTTCAACAAACCAACGGTCACATAGAACGCCTTGAGCAAATCTTTGAAGCGTTGGGCGAGCGTGGTACTGGCAAGAAGTGCTTGGGGATGGAAGGACTCATCGCCGAAGGGTCCGAAGTGATGGAAGACGACTTCGAAGGCGATGTAAAAGACGCAGCACTCATCTCAGCAGCGCAACGTGTGGAGCACTATGAAATTGCAGCCTACGGCACCCTCTGCGCCTTCGCGGACCTGCTAGGCGAATCCCAGCATGCCTCGTTGCTTCGCGAAACCCTGGAAGAGGAAAAGCAGACCGACGAAAAACTGAGCGATCTTTCTGACGAAATCAACGCCGCCGCAAACCAACCGGAATCCCACAGCTCAAACGAACGTTCGGCCCATCGTAAGCCGGGTCAAGCCGCATAAACCCACTTTTCGGGGGAGCGTGCGCGGCAAACGCTCCCTCCAGTTCCCCCAGTTCTGGCTGCCCACTCCGGTCTCGATTTTGAATCGCAACCCCAACTTTCATGGGGTCTACGGGAGGTTCCATTGATGCAACACTCAAGACAGTCTCGGACGTGGATCGCGGTGGCAACCGCATCCCTAGTGTTCATGTTGGTGCTGGTGGGGTGTAACCAAAAGCCCCAGCATCCCGACGTAAAAACTGCCGTCGACACGGCCATGACCCGCAATAGTCTCGGCGTAGTGAACGTATCTCAGGACCGCGACAAAGGAGTTCTGACGCTAACGGGAGATGTGGAGTCGGCAGACCAGAAGTCCCAAGCTGAAATCGTCGCGGCGCAAGCGGCCCCTGGCTATGCCATCTCGAACGAACTTGGTGTTCGTCCTGTCGGATCGGAGGGTCAGGCCAAAGCAGTTGACTCCAATCTCGACGACGCCATCGAGAAGAACTTCAAGGCTTCCTTGAAGGCCCACAAGAACCTCGACGACCAAAGCATTTCCTATAACGCCAAGAATGGGACTTTGGTTCTGAAGGGCAGCGTCAAAACCGACGGCCAGAAGAGTGAAGCTCAGAAACTTGCAAAAGCCGTTCCTAACGTTAAGGAAGTGGTGAATGAGATTGAGGTGAAGCCCGATAAAGACACGACGGGACAGTAGCGCGTACGTGTCACCGAAAAGGGGCCGCTTCGGTGACCGCGGCCCTTCTAGTTTTGAGCGAATTGCTAGAATTATGGGTGCTGTCTCACAATACGACGCGCGTCGGTTGCTACGACGCGCCCTGCCGGTGCCAACCATTCTGTTTGCGGTGTTACTTCTACACGCACAAACTACCAAGCCTGCTCCTCCCACTCCAATCGACAAGAAGAAAGCTGAGTTGGGCGGCACGCCCTGGAACCCGGATTGGGACCGGATCGTGGAACAGGCCTTGCCGAGTGAAATGCTCTCGTCGCAAGTACTTCCAGACGTCCGCCGGTTCTGTCCGCGCTTCAATAGCATGAGCGAAACCGACAAGCGAGCGTTCTGGGCATACTTCTTTCAGGCGCTTGCGGGAGCGGAGGCCGGTCTCGATCCCAAGGCGCGCGCCCGCCATCTGCAGCCGGAAGCGGCGAAACGCGACGAGGTCAGCGGCCTGTCTGGGCGTACGGAGGGCTTGCTGCAACTCACCTATGCAGACGAGAAGCGTTACGGATGCGACTTCAATTGGCAAACTGACCACACCCTGAAGCCGGATGACCCCGGCCGGACTATTCTGCAGCCCAAGAACAATCTGGAGTGCGGAGTAAAGATACTGGCGAACCAAATCATCGTGCTGCACAAGCCGCTGCTGGCTCGGTCCAGCTACTGGTCGACTCTGCAGCCCGGTACGCCAAGCTATCGGGTGTTCGTCAAACAAATGACCAACCCTCCCGCTGCCTGCGCTCTTCCCGCCAAACCGAAGATCAATCAGGCAGAGACCACCAAGACGGTGCAGGACGAAGCTACCCGAGCTTCATCGTCACACTAGAAATTTCAAAGATTCGTCGTTGACGCCGCCTGTATTCCGATTCCGGCATTCCTCAGTTTCCTGAGATATTCTTGATGCATGCGGGTGAAGGTGCGGTATCTGGGACCCCTTAGGGATATTGCGGGGCGCGAGGATGAGACGGTCGAAGTGGCCGACGACGCCGTCGTCGGCGAGCTATACGCCACGTTACAGCAGCGGATTCCCCAGCTTCAACAGTTTCGTCATGTTGTTGCCGTCGCCGTGAACTTTGAATACTCAGGCAGTGGAACCCGGCTACGCGAAGGTGATGAAGTTGCCTTGATACCTCCAGTTAGCGGCGGTGCCCCAGAGGATCCGGCCATCAGCGAAAACCCCGGAATGCAGGCTACTGATCACGCCGCCCTGGTGCGTCGCCCCATCGACGGAGCGGCAATTGCCACTTCGATCAGGCAACCGGAAGATGGCGCCGTGGTCGTGTTTGACGGCGTGGTGCGCAACCACACGCGAGGGAGGCGCACGCTCTATCTCGACTACTCTGCTTACGAGCCCATGGCGTTACGACAGATGGAACAACTGGCACATCAGGCGTTGGCGAATCATGCCGTTCGCGACGTCTGGGTGGTGCATCGGCTGGGACGGTTACAGATCGGCGAGAGCAGCGTCTATATCGGGGTAGCGTCGGCGCACCGCGCTGCTGCGTTTGAGGCATGCCGTTGGATTATCGATACCCTGAAAAAGACGGTGCCCATCTGGAAGAAGGAGTTCTTCGAAGACGGAGCGGTATGGGCAGACGGCGAGCCATTTCCTCCAGAAGTGCCAATTGCAGACGGTCCCGCGTCAAAGTAGCTACACTTGGGTTCTAACTTAAGCCAATGTTCATAAGCGCTCGGAAGTTTTTCGGCCCCAACGCGGAACGAAGCTCGTCGGCGTGGGTCAGTGGGTTGTTGTGCCTGCTGGCAGCAGCGTCTCTGTCGGCACAAAGCACGGTCCCGCATCCGCCGGACGCAAACAAGCCGGCAACAACAACTGTAGCGCATCCTCCCGATAAGCAGCCGCCTCCTTCGTCCGCAGACGACGCCGGCACAACCATTCGGGTCAACGTTAAGCTGGTGAATGTATTCTCGACGGTGACGAATCCAGGAGGAGCTCCGGTGTCGTCACTGAAAGAAGAGGACTTCCAACTCTTTGAGGATGGCAGGCCCCAGAAGATTGCGGTCTTTCAGCGCGAGTCAGAGTTGCCGCTGTCGATCGTCATCGCCATTGATGCCAGCCTGAGTACGCGCAACAACCAGAAGCTGGAGTTGGATTCGGCGCGCCGTTTCGCCCACGCGATTTTGCGGCCCATCGACGGCATCTCGCTATTTCAGTTCAGCGAGGTGGTCGACCAATTGACGCCGTTCACCGCCGATTTAAGGACGATCGACCGCGGCATCAGCCGAGTGCATACCGGCGCGGCCACCGCTTTATATGACACGCTTTATCTCGGCTCCGACGCGCTGCTCGACCGGCGCGGACGCAAGGTAATGGTGGTCATCACCGACGGCGGCGATACGGTGAGCAAGACCAGCTACCAGGAAGCGGTGCGCGAGGCGCAGCAGGCGGAAGTCATCCTGTACAGCATCATTATTGTGCCCATCGAAAATAGTGCCGGCCGTGACATCGGCGGCGAACACGCACTCATTCAGCTCTCGCGCGACACTGGCGGAAAGTATTTCTACGCCAGTTCGCTTGAGCAGCTCGACGCTGCGTTCCGGCAGATTAGCGACGAACTGCGGACACAGTACCTTATTGCCTACTACCCGAACGCGCGCCTGTCAGACTCGGAGTTCCGCCGCATCGAGATCAAGATCAATCCCTCAACCCAGGATTATCCCAACCCTTCAGAACTTCAGGTACGGCACCGCACCGGCTACTACACCATGCCCGCCAAGTAGCATTAATCGTCTCCAGCGCGCGCCTGGCGCGATCTTTGTTAAACTGCGACTGCCGGTGCGATGCGCCGCGAGGTCCCAATGGCAAATCCCACGCAACCGTCGATCCAATTGACGAACACCTCCGACTACCGCGAAAACTACGCCAACAGCGTTCAAGTGCGGGTTAACGTCTGGGACTTTTTTCTGGTCTTCGGCACCTTGCAGCAGCAGGATGAGACCAAGGTCGAAGTCAATAATTTTCAGGGCATCTATCTGAGTCCGCAGCAGGCCAAGGCGCTGCAGACCATCCTGCATCAGAACCTGGTGAACTACGAGGCTACCTTCGGCGAAATCAAATTGGATCCCCGCATGAATCCTATGGGCGGCCCCATCCATTAAATCCATGGGCGGCCAGCTTCCGCACTCCCGAACAAAAGGGCCGCCCCGCCCTTCCTTGACTTGGGTGTCCGTGCGCGATCACCTGTTTGCCTTCTCCCTGATCTTCACCAGCCTTTTCTTACTCCATGCTCCTTTGCTGCGCTTGCCGTACTTCTGGGACGAGGCTGGGTACTTTGTTCCGGCAGCACGTGACCTGTTGCTGACCGGCTCACTGATTCCACACAGCACGTTGTCGAACGCGCACCCTCCGCTGGTGATGTTATGGCTGGCCTTCTGGTGGAAGTACAGCGGCTTCACTCCTGCAGTGACGCGCACCGCAATGTTATTGGTGGCGGGGTTCGCGCTGTTGGGAGTGTGGCAGCTCGCTCGCCGAGTTGCGAATGATCAGGTCGCGGTCGCAACGGTAATCTGCACGGCGCTGTATCCGGTGTTCTTCGCCCAGAGCTCGATGGCGCACCTCGACATCATGGCTTGCGCGCTCACCATCTGGGGGCTGGGCATGTATGTCGAACATCGCCTCGAAGCGACGGTGGTCTTTCTGGCCCTGGCGCCGTTGGCAAAGGAAACCGCCATCATCACTCCGATGGCGCTACTGGCTTGGGAGGTGGTGTGCCCTCTGCTGGCGGCAGCGCAATGGCATGGTGAAGACCTGTGCCTGCAAAAACGCAATCGGCTGCGCAGCTTGTCGCTGCTTTTATGCGCTGTGCCATTGATGCTTTGGCTCGCTTACCATCATCATCGCACTGGGTTCTTCCTCGGCAATCCTGAATTCCTTCGCTACAACCTGGGGGCGACCCTGACGCCGCTGCGCGTCGCTCTCGCCATGCTCATCCGCCTGTGGCACTTGCTGGGATACCTGAACCTGTTTGTGCTGACGATCTTCACGGCGTACGCCATGTCGCAGACCCCACGACTTGAGGGAGATGGCAGCTTTCGCGAGCGCATCGCGATTCCAGTGCAACTGGTATTCGCTGTAATCATCGCGGTGCACGTGGTGGCGCTGTCGATACTGGGCGGTGCAGTGCTGGCGCGATACGTGCTTCCGGTGCTACCGCTGGTGATCTTGATTTGCGTGTCAACCCTGCGGCGCCGGCTGCGTCATTGGGTATGGTGTGTTGTGGCGGTGTGCGCGGCGTTCGTCTTCGCGCTGCTCACGACTCCGCCGTATCGCATCTCCCCGGAGGACACCCTGCTTTACCGCGATTACATCATCTTGCATGCACAAGCGGAGGCAGAGATTGCGCAGCGCTATCCTCATGCGCGGGTGCTGACGGCGTGGCCGGCATCGGACGAAATGACACGCCCATTCCTCGGTTATGTGAAGCAACCGATGGATGTGATTCGCATAGAGAACTTTTCGGAAGCAGAGATGGGACGGGCAGCACACGCGACTCGGGAATTCGACATCTTGTTTCTGTTCACCGCCAAATGGGAACCGCCGCGTCCGCTGTTGCAGAGCCTGGCATTCGGCGAGGCGCTGCAGAAGCGCTTCTTCGACTACCACGAAAACGTGACGCCGGAGCGTGCGGCGGAACTGCTGGGCGGACGCATCATGCGCTACGAGAACCGCAACAACGAATGGGTAGCCATCATCGCCATCGAACGAGTAGAGGATGCGAGAAGTCTCGAGTTCCCGGTTTCGAGCTTCAAGTAAACTCAGCCATATACTTGCGTGCCCTCAACCGCGGCTTGCACACTGGGATTGTGGAATTCGTCATCCGTCAATATCGGGCCGCTGATTTCGATCGCCTATGGCGCATTGATCAGCTCTGTTTCCCTCCCGGCATTGCGTACACGCAGATGGACCTGTCGGGATTCATCAGCCGTCGCAAAGCCATCACTCTCGTGGCGGAGTTTGCCGAAGGCAACGAGTTCACTGGAGGAGCAGCCGGGTTCGCGGTGGCGCAACCCGTCCGCAAGATCGGCCGGATCCTGACCCTCGACATCATTACCCAAGCCCGGCGGTTCGGATTAGCCACTCAACTGATGCACGCTTGCGAGAGGCGCCTGCGCGCTGGTGGCTGCGAGCAGGTATTTCTCGAGACGGCCGTCAACAACGAGCCGGCGCTGCTGCTCTACCACAAGCTCGGTTATGCCATTCTGCGCAGATTGCCACTGTATTATCCGACCCACGCGCTCGATGCTTACTTAATGGGCAAGGGCTTGTAGCGCGGCGTCTGTTATTCTCAGGCCGATCGTATGAAAGTTGCCATCCAGGGTGAGTTGGGCTCGTTCAGCCACGAAGCGGCTAGCCAGATGTTGCCGCGCGCCGCGGTAGTGCCCTGCGCGCGTTCAGCCGAAGTCTTCGATCGTGTCGATGGCGGCAGCGTTCAGGCTGCGGTAGTTCCCATCGAAAATTCGCTGGCAGGCTCGGTTGCTGAACACTTCGACCTGCTTCTGGCGCGTGAAGTTTTTATCCATGACGAGATGTACCTGCGCATTCGCCATAATTTGATTGCGCCGCCCTGGGTGAAGCTGGCAGATGTGCGCCGGGTGCTCTCGCATCCGGTGGCGCTCGACCAGTGCCGCACCTTCTTCGGTTCGCACCCGCAAGTCCAGGCGGTGCCGTTCTACGACACCGCGGGAAGCGTGCGGCACATCATCGAAGACAAACTGCGCGACGCCGCCGGAATTGCCGCCAAGCGGGCTGCTGCGGAATACGGCGGACGCGTGCTGCTATCCGGCATCGAAGACGACCGGCAGAATTACACGCGGTTCCTGCTGATCTCCAAATCGAAGAAGATCGGCAAGGGAGCGAACAAGACCTCCCTGGCCTTCGCGCTGAAGAATGTACCCGGCGTGTTGTTCAAGGCGCTTAGCGTGTTCGCTCTGCGTGATATCAGCCTCAGCAAGATTGAGTCGCGCCCAATTCGGGGACGCCCTTGGGAGTATGTGTTTTTTGCCGATATTCTTCGTGGAGACGATGAAGCCGCAGCCAACGCCCTGCGACATCTTGCCGAGATTGCCGAGTTCGTGAAGGTTCTGGGAGCCTATCGGGCGGCGAAGCCGCGTGCCCAGTAGGCCAAAGGTAGGCAAGATACAGGGCCTCGGACTGGTTCTGTTGGTCCATTTTCCGGTTTCAGCAGGGCATGACGACCTCGGTATCCGGTTTTGGGAAACAATTTGTAAACATTGCCCGATGGCGGTTGTAGGCGCCTCCCGCCTTGGATACAATCCTTTGCGCTTGCTGGTTGCCGTTCCGCGTCTCGCCTAACCAGCGAAACGACTTCGGTTGCGATTTTGGCTGCGAATCGGGAAATTGTCACCCATGAGGTAGCGTGGCCGAAAGATCCGGCAATGTCCTGGAGAGCGATAAACACAGGACCTTGCAACTTTTATAACGAATCGCTCATCCAATCTTGAGTGTAACTGACTCAAGGAGTCATAATGCCTAGCAAAACTAACAAGATAGAAGCGAAAGTTCCTGAGGTTGTTCCTGATCCCGAGCTTCGCAACGACTCCGAAGAAGCCCGAACGCTGCCTTTGCTCCCGGTTCGCGACACCGTCCTGTTTCCCCACGCTGTGCTGCCCTTGACTGTCGGCCGCGAAAGTTCGGTGCAGTTGATCAACTCCCTGGGTGACGACAAAACCATCATCGTGGTGGCGCAGCGCGAAGCGCGTGTGGACTCGCCACAGCCGACCGACCTCTTCGCGGTGGGCAGCCTGGCAGTGGTGCACAAAGTCGTGCGCATGCCGAACCAGAGTCTGTTCGTGTTCGCCGAGGGCTTGGAGCGCGTGAAGGTCACGGAGTACACCCAGCTCAACCCGTTCATGCGGGCCACCGTGGAATCCATTGCTGAGATCAACGCTCCGCAAAACGCGCAGATCGAAGCCCTTCAGCGCAATGTGCTGACGCTCTTCCAGCAGATCGTGGCGGGGTCTCCCACATTGTCGGATGAGCTCTCGACCGTAGCCTCCAACATTGAAGACGCGGGCCGCATGGTGGACTTTATCGCCTCATCGCTGCCTTCGCTGTCCACGCGTGATAAACAGGACGTGCTGGAAACACCCGATGTCCAGTCGCGCCTCGACAAAATCAACCAGCACTTGGCGAAGGAACTGGAGGTCCAGCAGCTCCGCAACAAAATCCAAAGCGAAGTGCAGGACAAAGTCCAGCAGACGCAGCGCGAGTACTACCTACGCGAGCAGATGAAGGCCATTCAGAAGGAACTAGGCGAGCAGGACGAGACCACTCGCGACGCCGAAGAGTTGCGGCAGAAGATCGAAGCTGCTGGCATGCCTGACGACGTAAAGAAAGAGGCGCTCAAGGAACTCGGGCGCCTGGCTCGCATGTCTCCTATGGCTGCCGACTACGGCCTGACACGCAACTACATCGAATGGCTCGCAATCCTGCCGTGGCAGAAGTCCTCTGGCGTCGAGATCGACATCCCGAAGGCGAAGGAGATTCTCGACTCCGACCACTATGACCTGGAGAAGGTGAAAAACCGCATCCTGGATTACCTCTCGGTGCGCCGTTTGAAGCCGAGCATGAAGGGGCCGATTCTTTGCTTCGTGGGGCCTCCGGGCGTAGGCAAAACCTCGCTCGGCAAGTCGATTGCCCGGTCACTTGGCCGGAAGTTCGTTCGCCTGTCATTGGGCGGCGTGCATGACGAAGCCGAAATCCGCGGACATCGTCGTACTTACATCGGCGCTCTGCCGGGTCAGATTATGCAGGGCATTCGCCGCGCCGAAACCAACGATCCCGTCTTCATGCTCGACGAAATCGACAAAGTGGGTCGCGATTTCCGTGGCGACCCGGGAGCCGCGCTGCTCGAAGCCCTTGATCCGGAGCAGAACTTCAGCTTTCGCGACAACTACCTCGACGTACCGTTTGACCTGTCGAAGGTGTTGTTCATCACCACGGCGAACCAACTCGATCCGGTTCCCGAGCCGTTGCGCGATCGCATGGAGATCATCGAACTACAGGGTTACACCGAAGAAGAAAAGGTACACATTGCATTCCAGTACCTGATCCCCCGTCAGATCGAGGAAAACGGCATCACCAAAGACCAGATTGAATTTCCCGAGGAGACAATCGGCTTCCTGATTCGCCATTACACCCGCGAAGCAGGCGTCCGTAACCTCGAACGCACCATTGGCACGATTTGCCGCAAGCAGGCGCGGCGCATCGCCGAAGGCAAGACCGAAAAGATGCTGGTCACGCCCGAGCTGGTGCAGCACACCGACATGCTTGGCGGAATCAAGATCCGAACCGAAGGCGAAATTGCCGAGCGCACCAAGCGCACTGGTGTCGCTGTAGGACTGGCGTGGACTCCGACCGGCGGCGATATCCTCTTCATCGAGGCCAACAAGATGAAGGGCAAGGGCGGCTTCACTATGACAGGACAACTCGGCCAGGTGATGCAGGAATCCATGCAGGCCGCGCTCACGTGGGTGCGTTCGAATGCCAAAGAGCTTGGGATCGACGAGGAGTTCTTTGCCGGACACGACATCCACATCCACGTACCCGCAGGAGCGATTCCCAAAGACGGGCCTTCGGCCGGCGTCACTATGGCAACCGCTCTCGTGTCTTTGCTGACTGATAAGCCAGTTCGTCCGCTGACGGCAATGACGGGCGAGATTACATTGAGCGGGAACGTTCTGCCGATCGGCGGCATCAAGGAGAAAGCCCTAGCCGCGAAACGCGCCGGAGTGAAAGACATCATTCTGCCGGAAGATAATCGCCAGAATGTGCAAGAGGACCTGACTCCTGAGCAACTGCAAGGTCTCACCATGCACTACGTGAAGTCGATTCCGGAGTTGCTGGAAATTGCTCTGCCGAGTACCCGCGCCGACGAAAAACATGACGCGGAAGTGCGGGAGCAGGTGCTGACCGGCGCCCCCGCGGCATAAGAGGTAGTGTAGTTATTGCAGAGCCACCCGAGTTCGGGTGGCTTTTTCGTTTTCAGGCGATATTGACTGCGACGATGGTGATGTCATCCCCTGCAACATCGTGCGACCATGCCCTCACTTCGTTGCTCAGAGAAGTGCAAAGCAAGTCGGCGGAAAGCGGTTGGAACAGGATACGCTTGACGCGCTCCGCGCCGAACTCTTCGCCGCGTTGGTCGGCTTCCAGCACCCCATCGGTGTAGAGCAGGAATCGATCGCCGTGTCCGACTGCGAAGTCCTTCGACTCGTAACTTGCGAATGGCATGATGCCCAGAATCAAGCCGTTCTCTACAACGTCATGAATTGAATTGTCGGCCGCGCGATAATGCATTAGAGGAGGATGACCGGCGGCGCTGTAACGGCCGGTTCCGGATTCCAAGTCGAGGAACAAATAGGCTGCCGTCACGAATTGACCTTGCAGTTTGCCGGACAGCACTGCGTTAAGTCCAGCCATAACTCTTGCTGGATCATTCGCGTGCTCGGTTTGCGCCGCAATGGCGACCTTTACCATGGAAGCCACGAGCGCAGCGGGCACTCCGTGTCCGGAGACATCGGCGATCAGCACACCTAGTCGCCACTGATCGACCACGAGAAAATCGTAGAAATCACCTGCGACCTCCGACATGGGAATGTACTGCGCGGCTACTTGCAGGCGGGCGAACTCGGGCATGGACTCCGGCAAAATCGAAGTCTGTATGCGGCGTGCGATTTCGAGTTCCTTGCGAATGGCCAGCAAGGCTTCTTCGTTGTGCAGACTGCGCCGAGCAACCATGTATCCCAGCGAGCAGAGAAACAGCGCGAAACCCACGAACTCGTAGTCGGCTCCTCCAGTCGGAAGCCACCCCTTCAGGTTGTTGTAGATAACGAACAATCCCCAGATCACGAGGACGATCCGCAGCGTGTTCCGCTCCGGCACCTTTTCGGCTGGCACCACAAAGAGGTACACGATCATCGCCACCGTGAAGGCGATTACCATGATGTTGTTCACCACGAACAACCCGCGGACCACGTTACCGTTAGCAAAGAACACCAGGAATGTCGCTGCCATCAGCGCGTTCACTGTAAGCAGTGACTTGGTGACCCAGTTGTGTTTTTGTGAAACCAAACCCCAGCCGAACAGTATCGCGGGAATGCCGATGGTGAAGGTAATGAGGGCTATCTGGAACTGTAGGTTGTTCCGCGTAAGAAAATAAGACGCTGAATCGGTCATCAGCAGCGCCCGGTATCCGTACAAGAGGGCGAGAACGCCAAACCACAGGCGAACGCGGTCCTGGGCCCGGCGGCGCATCCACTGTACCAGGATCGAGCCCAGTCCGATCGTCATCGCAACAATCGCGACTACCAGCCGGGCGGCATCGCCGAGCAAGATGCGGCGCAACTCGGCGGCGGTGTCGGGAGCAACTTGCATGTTACGAGGTGTCGCTTCCAAGATAACGTGACGAACTCGGACACGCAACGTCACAGAAAAGCGGTGTTGGTTGCACGTGATATGTCGGTTGGGGCGTTATCGCGCCCCAGGGGGCCATAACGTCAACGCAAAACGCGGCGGCCAGAAATGCCATGGAAGAGGCGCTTCGTGGAAAAATCAGAAAACCGACTTTCCCACCGCGCTTGGACTTTCCGCAAGCGCGCAGGACTCCCACAGCGACGTACTTCCCTCTCCCCTGCAAACCTGTCAGAATCCCCATGCATGACCATCCCCAACTCGCGTTACACTCTGGCCAGAGATGTGCCCGATCCACGAGATTATGTCTATACCCTGGAGCGGCACCAGCTGCACGCTCCGCTTCCGAAGCGAGTTGACCTGCGCCCCGGCTGTCCTCAAGTCTTCAACCAGGGAGGTATCGGCACTTGTACCGCACATGCGGTTGCGGCAGCAGTTGCCTATGAACGCCGATTGCAGGCCACGCGCGCGCTGGTGCCATCGCGTCTGTTCATCTACTACAACGAGCGGATGCTTACCGGGCAACGAAGCCTGCATTGCGTGGTCCGACTGCGCGATGCGATCAAAGCGGTGGCGAAACGCGGTGTCTGCCCGGAGTCGCATTGGCCCTACCGGCAACATCCCACCGCGCTACGCGCGAGGCCTCCCAAGAAAGCCTTTGCAGCAGCCCGGAAGTGCAAGATCATCGAGTACCATCGCATTCCTGAGGGGTCGTTGAAACCCGCGATTTTTCTGCGGCATTTGAAGCTGTGCCTTGCCGATGGCTGTCCGTTTCTGTTCGGCATCACGCTCTACCAGAGCTTTGAGACCGAAAAGGTCAAGAAGAACGGCATTATGCCGATGCCGGATACGCGACATGAAGAGAACAAGGGCGGCCACGCCGTCATGGCGGTCGGATATGACGACCGCAGGCAAGCTATGCTGGTCAGAAATTCCTGGGGAACGGATTGGGGCCTCAAGGGCTATTTCTGGATGCCTTACAAAATCATCACCGATCGCAAACTCGCTTACGACTTCTGGACGATCCGAGGCGTTACTCTGTAGCCGACGTAAATGGTGCAGACAACCAGTGATAGAGTGCTTGCGATGGAAAGGGGGCATGCGTGCCCAAACTTATATCGCGGCTAGTGGTGGCTGTGCTGTGCGTTGCCGCAACGGCCTGCGGCCAGATGTCGGCCGCGGCCCTGCAGACGGAAACGGACGAATATACGCGGTACGAGCTTCTGGCAACGGAAAGCGCCAGCTTCGCGATCCACTATGAAGTGACGGCCACCACCCCGGGAGCAAAGTATTACTTCAATCCGATCCGCAAAGGTAGTGTGGCCCGCGACGAGTCGGTGATTGACGCAATGACCGGACAGCCCCTGCGGTTTGAAGTGGTCAGCGGCGAAGAAGCGGCGAAAGACCCGCTGATGAAGGGGGCAGACGCATCGGAAGATTACATCAAGGTGTATCTGGCCCGTCCGGTGCCACCCGAAGGTCAGGCGCGGCTGTTGATTTTGAAAACCTACAAGGACGCCAAGACTTATAATCGCGAAGGTGACGCAATTGTCTTCAACCGTCTGCTGAGCATTCCGCGAAACAGCGTGGTTCTGCCCGCTGGTTATGAACTGGTCGGATGCAACATTCCGTCGCAGGTTCTGGTCGAGCCCGACGGACGGATTGCCATCAGTTTTATGAAAGACACCGAAGCGGCGGCGACTTTGGTCGTGAAGGCTAGGTTGGGGGGGCAAACCGGCGCTGCCTCGGCGCTCCGGAAGGCGAGTTCGGCAAGGAGTTGGGAGTCACCGTTTGAGGGAGCGACCGAGCGGGAGCGTCTCTCGGAACGGGCGCATCAAGATCGCGACATTGTTTACTTCCTGCAGCAGCCGGAAACGCATTCCTTTCGCCTGTATCACGACTACACCGACTCGCGACCGGGCGCGGATAAGTACTTCAACGTCGTCCGCAGCGGCAGTAAAGTGTCAGACCCTTCGGCCTATGTACTCGACACGGGCGAAAAGCTCGCAACGAAGATGACGACCGGGGCCGAGTTGGCGTCCGCAAAAATCGATACAGGAGAACCGGTTGACGCCTCGGCCCAGGTGGTAGTGATTCCCTTCTCTCCAGTAAAGGCTGGGCAAAGCGTTCGGCTGCGAATTTCTGAGACGTACACGGCTCCTGCTAGCTACCGATTGGAAGGAGACGAATTGGTCTTCGATCGCAGCCTGGGACGTCCTCGCAACGCTGTGGTGCTGCCGGAAGGATGGTACCTTACTGCCAGCTCGATTCCGGCAAAGGTCACGCAGTTGGAAGACGGTCGCATCCGGCTCGACTTCTGGAACGGCCGGCCAGATGAAGTGGATGTCCTGATCAAAGCGAAGCGTCGGGCAAAGTCTTAAGTCAAACACAGTTTCGTGAGGGTCGCGATCGGTCCCTGGGAGTACCATAGTGACTGTCGGCGGTTGACGGCAGAGCTCGGGGTCCTTGGCCAAATTTACAGGGATTCCGCAACAGCACACGGTGCCGTGACGTGTGCGATTGACCCGACTTTTATCCACGTGCTATAAAGTTTCGCTTCGTACTGCATTTCTATTCTGGGGAGTACCGACCCGGAGGACAGATGCAAGTGCTCCCGACGCGGCCAAGCCTCAACACTTCCGTCTTGAAGTGGAAGCGTGTTTCCGGGATTTCAGCAGGTCAATTATGGTTGTCATCGGCGCTCTACCCGGACGCAACGTAGAAGACTGCTCGAACTTTCGTGTTCGGGCGATCGATGATTTCTCAAGTGCTCTTGCCGCCAGACCTGGCGCGGGACAGTCATTCCATACTGATATTTCATGGGTCCCCACTCGAGTGGAATCGGGTTCGGATCACCGGAGGAATTTTATGCAAACTTGGCTCGCCAGCTTTCGGCGGCTTTCATCTGTAACCGGATCTCTTTCGCGTTCGGCCCTTGTGGCGAGCGCAATACTCAGTCTTTTCCTGTTGAACGCTTCGGCGGCGCTGGCGCAGCCCAAGGAAGCCGCCGGGGAAGCGAATTTGCAGCTTCCCGACCTCAGCTCAGTCAGCTTTTTGGGTATGACTGGACACAGCCTGTTACTGGTCGGGTTGCTCTTCTGTGTATTCGGACTGGTGTTTGGGCTGGCAATTTATATGCAGCTCAAGAACGCCCCGGTGCACCGCTCCATGCTCGACATTTCTGAGCTGATTTACGAAACCTGCAAAACCTATCTGGTCACACAGGGCAAATTCATCCTGGTGCTATGGGCATTTATCGCGGTCATTATTACGGCATACTTCGGATGGCTCGCACCCGTACCGGGGAAACCGATCGCGGTCACGCTGCCGGTTATCCTGGCGTTCAGCCTGGTCGGCATCGCCGGCAGCTACGGTGTAGCGTGGTTCGGTATACGGGTCAATACGTTTGCCAATTCGCGTACGGCGTTCGCCGGTCTTCGCGGCAAGCCTTATCCCATTTACGCCATTCCGCTTAAGGCGGGCATGAGCATTGGCATGATGCTGATCAGCGTCGAGTTGCTGATCATGCTCTGCATCCTCTTATTTGTTCCAGGCGATTACGCCGGACAGTGCTTTATCGGGTTCGCAATCGGCGAGTCGCTGGGCGCGGCCGCGCTACGTATCGCCGGCGGAATCTTTACCAAGATCGCTGACATCGGCTCCGACTTGATGAAGATTGTCTTCAAGATCAAGGAAGACGATGCACGCAATCCTGGCGTCATCGCTGATTGCACGGGCGACAATGCCGGCGACTCGGTTGGACCCAGCGCCGACGGATTTGAAACCTACGGCGTCACCGGCGTGGCGCTGATCACATTCATCCTGCTGGGTGTCAAAGATCCGCATGTCCAGGTGCAATTGCTGGTCTGGATCTTCGTGATGCGCATCATGATGCTGGTTTCCAGCACCGTGGCGTACTTCCTGAACGAAGCGGTGGCGAAAGCCCGCTACGGCAATGCCGACCAGATGGACTTCGAAGCGCCGCTCACGTCCTTGGTGTGGCTGACTTCGATCATCTCCATCGTACTGACCTACATAGTTTCGAAGGTGATCATTCCTGACCTCGGAGGCGATTCCACGCAATGGTGGAAGCTGGCGACCATCATCTCCTGCGGCACGCTGGCGGGCGCAGTGATTCCAGAACTTGTGAAGGTCTTCACCTCGGTATCGTCGGGACACGTGAAGGAAGTAGTGACGTCGGCCGAAGAAGGCGGCGCATCCCTCGACATCCTGTCGGGCTTGGTAGCGGGCAACTTTTCCTGCTACTACCTCGGCTTCACTATGGTCCTCTTGATGAGCATTGGCTACATTGTCAGCACCTACGGACTTGGCATGCTGATGCTCGCTCCTGCCGTCTTCGCCTTCGGCCTGGTGGCCTTTGGATTCCTGGGTATGGGGCCTGTGACGATCGCCGTTGATTCTTACGGACCGGTGACGGACAATGCTCAGTCGGTATATGAACTCTCGCTGATTGAGCAGGTGCCGAATATCGAGAGCGAACTGAAGCGTGATTACAAGATCGACGTCAACTTTGAGCGTGCCAAGCACTTGCTGGAAGAAAATGACGGCGCCGGCAATACCTTTAAGGCCACAGCCAAGCCGGTGTTGATCGGAACGGCCGTGGTGGGCGCAACCACGATGATCTTCTCCATCATCATGGCGCTCACCCACGGACTCACCGAAAACGTCGATAACCTGTCGTTACTACACGCTCCGTTTGTACTCGGACTCATCAGCGGCGGAGCCGTTATCTACTGGTTCACGGGAGCCAGCATGCAGGCGGTCACCACAGGCGCATATCGCGCGGTCGAGTTCATTAAGAAGAACATCCGGCTCGAAGGAGTCGAGAAGGCCTCCGTCGAAGACAGCAAGAAAGTCGTCGAGATCTGCACCAAGTACGCGCAGAAAGGCATGTTCAACATCTTTCTTGCCGTGTTCTTCGTAACCCTGGCGTTCGCCTTCGTGGAGCCGTTCTTCTTTATCGGCTACCTGATTTCAATTGCCATCTCCGGCTTGTACCAGGCCATGTTCATGGCCAACGCCGGTGGAGCGTGGGACAACGCTAAGAAGATCGTCGAGGTCGAACTGAAGCAGAAAGGAACGCCTCTGCACGATGCTACGGTGGTGGGCGATACAGTCGGCGATCCGTTCAAGGACACGTCATCAGTCGCCATGAATCCGATCATCAAGTTCACCACGCTCTTTGGGTTGCTGGCGGTGGAACTCGCAGTGCAGTTGACGGCCACGAGTGGCACCACCTTCGCGCACATCCTCGCAGTAATCTTCTTTGCGATTTCGTTCACTTTCGTGTGGCGGTCGTTCTACGCCATGCGTATTGTGAAAGCTGCTTGAAATCGTTTGCACTTACTTTGAGAAACGCCGCCTGTTACGGGCGGCGTTTCATTCCACGCTGAATCGATCGCGATTACTTGTTTTTGAATTGCGCGATCTTCAGCCGGTATCCGTTGGGCTCAAGCACTGTGTACTGTTGGGTTCCCCAGGGCTTGACGCCGAGATCGTCGACAATCTCGGCATTCGAGGCACGATGCCTTCCGTAGATCTCGTGAATGTCTTCAACCCAAAGGTAGATATCGGGCGCCAAGTTTCGTTCCCTGATTGCACCGGCGAGTTCGGGATCGTAACTGATATAGAGCATCGCAGAGCCTGCACGCAGCCCCGCGTACACGGGAGGGTCTCCCCAAATCCACTCGCGCTCGAATCCGAGAACGCGCTCAAAATATCCGACGGTGTTTACCACGTCCAGCGATGCGATGACGGGCACGGCCGTCTTGAAGTTATTCGATGGCATCTACGGCCCTTTCATCTTGTCCTTAACGCTCTTGGCCAACTTCTCGATCTGCTCCGCTTTCTTGATCACATCCAGCGAGATGATGTTCTCGTTGGTCTTGTCCACATACTGTTTCAACTCGGTTGCCAGGTCGAGCAGTTGGTCGGTGTCCTTCTTGATCTCCTGCTGGCGCTGCGCGTTCGCCTTCTTGGCCAGTTCGCGACGCTGCTGAATGGTCCATTGATCCTCCGTCTCATGCTGGCGCTGGCCGCCGGACACGCTCGCATCCGGCACCTGCGCAGGAGCGAGGTCCTGCGCATCAGCGCGGCACCCACAGACTGCGAAGATCATCAAAACTCCAGCCACTATGTAGAGCGAGATCTTTTGCCACCACTCAAACCGTTTCATAGCCTCTCCGAACCAGTCACACGCGCGACGCATAGTTCACGCCATCAGCGAGTTCCTAACGCGTTGTTATAATCGCCCCGACCATGATCACGCATTTTCACAAATATGTGTTGGGAACAATTATGGCCCCAAACCGTCTGGTTGAAATAATCAACGACTGGGGCGACGACGCGTTTGACTTCTTACGCCATCAGGTCCCGAAAATCCTCGCCGTCCTGCTCATCGCCTTCATCTTAAGCCGTCTGCTCAAGTTGGTTTCCCGGCACCTGACGCAACTCAGCCATCGCCAGGACTTGCCCTCATCAGTTCGTTCGCAGCAACTCCGCACAATTTCTGGCGTCGTTTATAGCATCGGACTATTTGTCATCCTGTTCATCGCCTCGATGCAGATCCTGGCCCTGTTGGGGGTCAACATGGGCCCGTTGCTGGCAAGCGCCGGCATTGCGGGCCTGGCCATCGGATTCGGCGCCCAGACATTGGTAAAAGATTTCATCAACGGATTCTTCATTGTGGCAGAGAACCAATACGACATTGGCGATACGGTGCGCATTGCCGGAGTGCAGGGAGCGGTGGAGATGATGACCCTTCGGCGAACGGTATTGCGTGACGCTGACGGAACCGTCCATACTGTTCCCAACAGTACGATCCAGGTGGTCAGCAATCTCACCCGTGATTGGACACAGGTCAACCTGCACGTTTCCGTGGCTTACGGCGCAGATAGCGAGCGGGTGATCGCGGCGCTGAAGCAAGTGGGAGTCGAACTCGCCAGTGATCCCAGGTTTGCGGACATGATCGTTGCCACGCCCGAGGTTCCGGGGATCGACAGGGTGAGTGGCACTTCTGTCGATTACCTTATGCTCGTGAAGACCAAGCCGGAAGCACAGTTCGCCGTGAAGCGTGAGCTGCAGCGGCGAATCAAGGCGAGCTTCGAGCAGAATCACATTGAGCCTGGCGATCCTAGTCGCATCACTATCGCCGGCCCCAGCAAACAGGGATAGTGCGCGTCGCCGAACCTTCTATTTCCCTGATCGGTCTAGCCCGGCCCACTTCTCCAAAAGCTGGATGGTGGCTGCGTAATCGAGATCGTCCCATCCCTCTTCGCTCGACAGCTCATAGATCTCATCAACTGTCTCTAGCGCGGGTAATTTCACGCGTGCCTCTTTCGCGGTATCGAGCAGCAGGTGAATATCTTTGTGCATCAATCGCAGCGGGAAGTTTGGCGAGTAGTCGCGGCGCAGTACGAACGGCGCTTTGTAATCAACTACGCCCGACCGAATCATCGACGCCTGCACCAGTTCGACCATTTTCTGGGGCTCGACTCCGAGCTTGCGGGCCAGAGTTAGTCCCTCAGCGAAGCCTTCGTAGATCATCGCTATCTGCAAGTTCATGCAGATTTTAGCTGCCTGCCCTTTACCGGTGTCGCCGACATGAATCACGGTCTTTCCCATGGCTTTGAATAGCGCCTCCATGGCCTGCACCGTCCCCGCCGGACCGCCCACAATGAAAATAAGCTGTCCATTTTCGGCGCCAATCTTGGAACCGGTCACTGGCGCATCGATCCACTGCACACCTTTTTCGGCGACGCGTTGCGCAAACTTGAGCGTGGCAGACGGCGAGATAGTGCTGGAGTCGGCGATCACCATGCCTTCGCGCAGCGACTGTTCAATGCCGTCGGCGGAAAATACCAGGCGTTCGACCGCTGCGGTGTCGGCAACGCACATCCAGACAAGCTCAGCGTCTTTGGCCGCCTCTGCGGGAGAAACCGCCGTAGTCGCTCCCTCGATGTGTTGGCGTGCTGTGCGGTTCCATACTGAAACTTCATGTCCGGCTTTGACCAGGTTCGAGGCCATTGGGCGCCCCATGATCCCCAAACCAAGAAACGCGATTCGCATGCATCTCTCCTTACTCCGCACTTTAGATTTAAGCTGACTGGCTGAACAAGGTCAAGGAAGCTCTGCAATATCGTGCATCCGCATCGCGGGATGACCTACCAGCGTCTAATAAAGCAAGACACAACATGTTAGGCATCAGCATCAGGCGCAAGGCCAGACAATTCAGCACGCTCGTAGGACATTCGGCCCTGAGTCCCCGCAGCGGTATAACCCGCAAGCCCGTGATGGTTTCCCGGGGACAACTCGGAGTTACGTTCATCGGGCACTCCAGCTTCTTTCTACAGATCGGCGGCAAAAATATTCTGGTTGACCCAAACTTTGCCCGCTGGATCTTCGTGCTGAAACGGCTGCGGCGTCCGGGCCTGCGTTTGCGCGATTTGCCGCCCATCGACGCCGTGCTTGTGTCTCATGCCCACTTCGATCACTTGCATCGCCCTTCGCTGCGAACCATCGCGCACTCGACCCGCCGCAAGACGGGCAAGCGACCCATCATTGTGGTGCCGAGAAATCTGCACGACCTGGTGGGGGACTTGGGGTTTTCGCGCGTGGTCGAACTGGACTGGTGGCAGAGCTTGCAACTAGGCAATGTCGAGATCACCCATACGCCTTCCCGTCACTGGGGAGCGCGTGTAGTGCGCGATGTTCATCGTGGCTATGGTGGCTATGTGCTGCGTTCTGGTAAACACTCGGTGTACCATGCCGGCGACACCGCGTACTTCGAAGGCTTTGCCGAAATTGGCGCGCGTCTCAAACCCGAGCTGGCGCTGTTGCCAATTGGCGCCTATCATCCGGCCTCATTTCGTAATGTTCACACCAGTCCGGAAGATGCCATCCAGGCGTTTCAGGACCTCGGTGCGCGCTGGATGGTGCCGATGCACTTCGGCAGTTTTCGGTTGTCGTATGAGCCGGTGGACGAACCGGTGCAGCGGCTGCTAGCGGATGCTGAGCGGCAGGGCATCGGGAGGAAGATTTGCGTGCTCGAAGAGGGAGTGACGAAGTTGTTTGACTAGTCTGACCTCAGTCTGACTAAGACTGGGCTGGCAGTTATAGTTAACTTAAACGCATCACAGAAAAAAATAAATCACCCGTTGTTTAGAATCAGTGGGTTAGCCGCAAGTTGTTAGCAACTCATTGAAATATAAGTTACTTACATCTACCGATTTCATTCTGAAGGTAGTTACAGAGGCAAATAGTCCTCGATTCTGCGTGGATGGCGCCGTTTCACACGATCCTTCAAGATCGCCGCCCCTACTGGCCGACGTCTGCATCCATCGAGCCAGCGACGCTATCTGAGTTTTCAAAGAAACGATTCCGGCCGCACGTAGGGCGGGCCCGGCGAGAGACACATATCCCTTCCCTCACGATCCTTTGATTACGGCACCGGAGACGACTACGAAAGGACGTGACACACACCTCCATGTGATCAGCATGTCGCAGGGTGAAAGTGCGTTACCTAGAGACCTCGTAGCGCCTGGTCGAGATCGGCGATCAAGTCCCCAACATCTTCGATCCCCACTGAGATTCGCACCATGCCGTCGGTCAGGCCGATTTCCTTGCGGCCCTTCGCGCCGATGGCTGCGTGGGTCATCGTGGCCGGGTGCGAGATGAGGGTCTCGACTCCTCCTAACGACTCGCCCAGAGTGCACACGCGCACACTCTTCAACAGCTTCTTGGCATTGCCGAGAGAGCCGGTTTCCAGCGTGATCAGCGCGCCGAAGCCCGACATTTGGCGACACGCCAGTTCGTGTTGCGGATGGCTCTTGAGGCCGGGATAGAAAACTTTCTTTACTTTTCGATGATTGCCGAGGAAATCGGCGATCACTCGTCCGCTTTCGTCGTGCTGCTTCATGCGGACGGCCAGAGTCTTGACACCGCGTAATACCAGCCAACATTCGAACGGCGACAAGATCGCGCCAACCGCCTTCTGCACGAAGGCCAGCTTCTCGGCTTGATCTTGCGTGCTGCAAACGAGAACGCCGCCGATGCCATCGCTGTGACCATTCAGAAACTTCGTGGTTGAGTGCAGCGCCATATCCGCACCGAGCTTGAGGGGCTGCTGGAAATACGGCGACATGAAGGTGTTGTCCACCACCACCTGACATCCGCGCTTGTGCGCGATTTCGCTGACGGCAGCGATGTCGGTCAGCCCCATCAGCGGATTAGTGGGCGTTTCGAGGTACACAAATCGTGTGTTCTCGCGGATAGCTTTAGTTACGTTGCGGGGATCGCTGGTGTCGACGTAGGCAAATTCGAGCCCGAAGTTCGCCAGTACCTGGTTGAAAAGCCTGGGCACGCCGCCGTACAGATTGTTCGACGCAACGATGTGCTCGCCCGCTTTCATCAGGCTGGCGAGCGCCGAGACCGCCGCCATTCCGCTGGAGAACACTCTGGCCGCAACGCCGCCTTCCAGCGAGGCCAGGTTCCGTTCCAAACGAGTGCGCGTGGGGTTGCCAGCGCGCGAGTAGTCATATCCCTTGGTTTTGCCCAACTCTTCCTGGGCATACGTCGAAGTCGCAAATATCGGAGGTGCGACTGCTCCAGTGGACGGATCGGGCTCGTTGCCGACATGAATCGAGCGTGTGGCGAATCCTGCTTGCTTCTTGGTCATGAAGTCTTCTTGGCCTTGTCCTGAGGAGGTAGGCTCATTCGCAACTGCCGACTAGTCATTGAAATGAAATATGTCCTTGGAAAGATATCTCTCCGCCGAATCTGGAATGATGGTTGCCACGCGCTTGCCCGGGCCCAGCCGTTTGGCGATTTCGATCGACACGAACACATTCGCCCCGGCGCTCGAGCCCGCCAGCACGCCTTCCTGCGCGGCGAGTTTCTTCACCATGTCGAACCCATCGTGATCGCTGACAGCAATGATTTCGTCTGCGAGCGTGCCATCGAACGTCTTGGGAATGAAGCTGGCTCCGATACCTTCGATCTCGTGGGGCCCTTTCGGACCACCGCCCAGCACGGACCCTTGGGTCTCCACGGCAATTGCCAGGGTCTGCGGGTTCCGCTCTTTGAAGTAGCGCGCCACGCCAGTGAATGTTCCTCCTGTACCGGAGCCGATGACAACGGCGTCCACCCGCCCTTGCAACTGCTCGTAGAACTCGCGGCCGGTGGTTTCATAATGGAAGTCCGGATTTGCCTGGTTTTCAAACTGTCCGGCGACCCACGAGTTCGGAGTTTGCGCGGCGCGTCCTTTCATCAAGTCAATTGCGCCCATCATTCCTTCCGATTCAGGAGTGCGAATGACCTCAGCACCGAGTGCCTCCATAAGAATGACCTTCTCTATGGAAAAGCCCTCGGGCACCGCCAGGACAACTTTGTAGCCGCGATTGCAGCCGATAAGCGCCAGCCCGACACCTGTGTTGCCGGCTGTGGCCTCGAAAATCGTGGCGCCCGGCCGGAGCAGACCTTCGTTTTCGGCGCGCCGAATCATCCCAAGGGCAGCGCGGTCCTTGATGCTGCCGCCGGGGTTGAGATACTCGAGCTTGGCGTAGACGTCAGCGCAGTTTGCGGGAACAATTTTGCGAAGGTGGAGAACGGGGGTCTCACCGACTAGTTCGGTAATCTCCTCGGCCATCCGTAGTGAGGCCATTTCAGCAGTTTTCATGAGCACCCAGAAGTTACGGCGTCGACTGACAAGGGTACGTGATGCCGATTGCCGAGGTCAACGGAGACTCGGAGGTGGCCGGGTGGGATGTTGAAGCATCATCAGATCAAAGGATTGAAACCGCGCGGCCCGACGAAAGCCCATTACTTCGCTACGGGCTTCTCGGCAGGTGGCTCGACGGCCGCACGGCCCTGCCCGGCGTAGTAGCCGCTGCGAGTGCGCACCTGCAGCTTCTTGTAGCCTTTCGCGTTGGCATCCACTTTGACTGAGCGGAACCCGCCCTCGCTCTGCGGCTTGGTTGGCTTGTATCCGATGGTGTATTGATTGCGAATGTCGTGCGCGATCTGCTGGGTAATGGATTCGACTTCGCCCAGACCCTGCGGAAAGAACGCAATACCACCGGTCTCCTCCGCCATCTGTCGCAACGCCCGCTTCGCCCGCTTGGAATGTTCTTCGCTCAGCAGCCCAATGGTGTAGACGGTCGGACCGTTCTCCTCCTGCAGGCGTCGAATGGCCTGCTCCAGCGACTCCCGGCTGGCATTATCCTCGCCGTCGGTCACCACCAGCAGGACTTTCTTTTCCAACAATCCCGACTTTTTCAGGTGGTCGGAGGAGGCAACGACGGCGTCGTAAAGTGCGGTGCCGCCGCGCGCTTCTATTCGCTCGAGTGCATCTTTGAGCTTGGGAATCGAGGCAGTGTAATCCTGATCGAGGTAGAAATCTTCGTTGAAGTTGACGACAAAGATCTTGTCCTGCGGGTTGCTGGACTTGACGAAGTTGATAGCGGCAGCATTCACTGCCGGACGTTTGTCGCGCATGGAGCCGGAGTTGTCGATCACAATCCCCATCGCCACAGGAATATCCTCGCGGCGGAAAGAGATCAACTTTTGGGGCTGGCCATCTTCGAAGACCGAAAAGTTGCTACGGTCGAGATCGGTAATCAGGTGGTTCTTGTCATCGACGACAGTCGCATGGAGCGTGACTTCGTCAACCTCTTTGCGAATGACAAATACTTCGCCGCTTTTTTCCACCGGAACCTGTCCCTGGTCAGCGGACGGAGTCGAGGCAGGGGGTTTGGATTGAATCGGGGCCGTAGAGTTCTGTGCGACGGTCAGGGTTACGAGCAATAAGAGAGCTGCAATCAGGAAGAAACGGCCGTTACTCCGTGGGTGCATAGTATCCCGTTTTTGCGTAAACATGCAGGGGCGGCAAGCCCTTCGGCGGATTCAACTTCACCTTGATCTTTCGCCACTTGCCATCCTTCGACGGATTGCTTGGCCGATACCCGAGCACATACTGGTTGCGCAACTCAATGCCGATCTTGGTGGCCACGTCGGCCAGCTCGTTGGTGTTGCCGATGGTGAACGTGCGCCCGCCCGTCACATCTGAAATCTCGGACAGCAGTTGCGGCCCTTCGCGTTCCTCGGCGGTCTTGAAGTCGCGGTCGTAAAGACCGATGGCATAAATTTGCACATCGGCCTCCTTCACCATCGATTTGATTTCGGCTTCGGTGTAGCGGCTGTGATTGTCGCCGCCATCCGAAATGATCAGCAGCGCTTTCTTCTGGTGCTTGGCCTTGTGCATGCGGTTCATGCCGAGGTAGATAGCATCGAGTAGCGCAGTCCGGCCTTTCGGGCTGGCGTAGACCAACTTGCTTTGGATGTCTTCGATGGAAGTGGTGAAGTCCGCCAATACCTCAGGTTTTTCGGAAAAGGTCACGAGAAAAAATTCGTCTTCGGGATTCGCGGTCTTGAAGAATTCCACTACCGCGTCGCGCGACTTATCGATCTTGTTGGACATCGAACCGCTGATATCGAAAATCACACCCAGCGATATCGGAGCATCCTCGCTCGAAAAGTGCTTGATCTCCTGCGGCTGGCCGCTGTCGGTCAGGAGGAAATTATCTTTCTCCAGCCCGGTCACCAGACGATTCATGGGATCGGTCACCGTCACCGGAACCAGAACCAAGTCAACGTCTTTGCGGATGGGCTTGGTGTGGGTCTTGAGCGACGGGTCTACCGATACTCCGGCCGCTTTTGCGTCGGCTGCAACCGCCGGTGGCATGACCGTCGGGTCGGGCTTGGCGTCTTTCTTCTGTTCGCGGGGGACAACGTGAACGTCCGATTGATCGTTCTGGGCGAACACGGGCACACCCATGCAAGCCGCCAGAAGGAGCGTCGCGACCCACAACGCGAGACTGTTACGCGCGCACAACGGGGTATGGACGGGATGAAAGGAAAAACGTCCCGCCCGATCAGGGTCAAACCGGGGCCGAATCGTCGAACTGTCTGACGCGGCTCCCATACTGCCACCGCGGGCCATAGGAACCTCTACGCAATTGGGCTGAATCGTATCACAGGCTGCAGGCGGCGTTGTCATAGCGAGCAGCGCTTCCCGGGCTCGAATCACCTCGCTCATCGTCTTGATGTCGCTGCAACCACTCCGGTTTCGTTTTCTCAACTGCTACAATCGAGCTTACTCCCGATTGCGAACCACCACTCCAATTACGAGTTGGAAACCTAATTAGATGGCAAAAATATATCCTTTTAAGGCCCTGCGGTACGACCCCGCCAAGGTGTCGCCGGCTCAGGTAGTTACCCAGCCCTACGACAAAATCTCTCCGGCCATGCAAGACCGTTATTATGCCGCCAGCCCGTACAATCTGGTGCGGATCATCCTGGGCAAAGCTGAACCCGGTGACGACGAGAAAAACAATGTCTATTCTCGCGCCGCTGCCAACTTACAACACTGGCGCGAGGCTGAGGTTCTGGTGCGCGATGCAGAACCCAGCATTTATCTCTACACGCAGAACTTTAAGGTGCCGGGCGACCCGGCCGGAATACGACTCGAGCGCCGGGGCTTCATTGCCGCCGGCCAACTGGAGGAATACGACAAGAAAATCGTGTTCCGCCACGAGCAGACCCTGAGCAAGCCCAAGGCTGACCGCCTGAACCTTTTGCGGGCGACACAATCGCATTTCGGGCAAATTTTCATGCTCTACAGCGACCTGGCGGATACAGTCGATGCCACTTTGCGGCAAGACCGCCCCGCCGATGTCGAAGTGACCGACGAGTACGACGTTATCCATCGCATGTGGAAGGTCTCGGACGCGGCCATCATTGCGAGGGTCCAGGCCGCCATGGGCGACAAGAAGCTCATCATCGCCGACGGCCATCATCGTTACGAGACGGCGTTGAACTATCGCAACGATATGCGGCAGCGAAGCGGCAACAATGGCAATGCTCCCTACGAGCGGCTGATGATGACCTTCGTAAACATGGACTCGCTCGGTCTGGTCGTGCTGCCAACACATCGCGTGGTATTCGGACTCGAAGGCTTTGACGTTGCCGCCATGAACTCCAAGCTCAGCAAGTACTTCGACGTTGAAGATCTGGATCCCCTATCCGACGTGAACTATGTGATGGACCAACTGCGCGAGGCGGGCAAAGTGCGTTCTGCGCTGTTGGCTGTGACGGCAAATGGCGTTTGCCTGCTGCGTTCCAAGCCGACCCAAGACTCCCCTGCTCTCGCGGGCCAGTCGGAACGCCAGCGCGGACTCGACGTCGTGCAATTGCATAAGCTGGTTTTGGAAGAGACACTGGGAATGTCGGAAGAAGATATCCGTAATCAAAAGCACCTGAAATATGTGCGAGAAGCCAAGGACGCGGCTGAGGAAGTCCGGAACGGTGCGAATGTCGCCTTCCTGATGAACCCCGTGCGCATGGAGCAGGTCCGCGATATAGCATTTGGCGGCGAGGTGTTGCCTCAGAAATCCACCGACTTCTTCCCTAAGCTGCTCAGCGGCCTCACCATTTATTCGCTGGAGGACGAGGCCCGCGGCACGGCAGCGGGAGGGCACTAGCTTGCAGCGGTCGCCTTCGAGGGCTGTGCCCGTTGCAGCGGCCGTGTTCACGATTGCGCTGCTCGCCGGGGCCGCTTATTTAGTGCCGCATTCTGTTGTACAGGCACAGACACCACCCGCCCTGCAGCTTTCGGTCTATTCCACGCAAACGTCTTACACGGTTCCGCTCCTTAGCCTGAATGGTCAGCCTTATGTCGGACTGGTCGAGTTGCTCGAACCTTTGGGAAGCGTGGATGCCAAACCAGACGGCAAGAAATACAAGCTGAAATTCGCTCCGCCCGGCACCCGCGAGATGGAATTCCAATTCCAGGACGGCAAAGACAACGGCAAGGTCAAAGGTGACAAAATTAAGTTGCCGTCGAACTTTGCCCTGCAGGGTGGTCGGGGCTATGTTCCCCTGGCGTCGGTGAGTGAATTGCTGTCGCGCGCACTTGCGACGCAGATTCGACTGAGCCCAACTGCGCGACGTCTGTTCATCGGTAACGTCGGCGAACGACTCACGCTGGACCTGCGCAAGGGCACTCCGTCAAAACTGTTCGTGAGCTTCGATTCGCCTGCGAACCCCACGATTGCGACAGAGCCCGGTCACATTCGTTTCACCTTTCGGCGCGAGCCTGTGGTCGCAACCATCGAGCACGAGAGCTATACCGATCCCCTGATCACTGGGGCGACCTTCTCGGAACACGATGGCATTGCCGAGCTGGATGTGACGGGCACCTCACCACTGATGGCAAATTTTGCCGATGGCGGCAAGACCATCGTGGTCTCCGGCGCTCCTCCGCCGCCTCCGCAGACTGCGGTTATGCAGACGCCGCTTCCGCAAGCAAACGTGCCACAGCAAACCGCTCTTCCGCCGAAACCGCCCGCCGGGCCGCGCTTCCTGGTGCTGATCGATCCCGCGCATGGAGGCACGGAGATCGGCTCGGCAATCAGTCCCACGCTGCCCGAAAAGGACGTGGTGCTCGCGCTGGCCCGCAAATTGCAGCATGAATTGCAAGGCCGCGGAGTAGCGGCCGGCCTCTTACGCAATTCCGACATCGCCATTACGCTCGACCAGCGCGCGATCTCGGCCAATGCCGCTCGACCCGCGATCTACATAGCGCTCCATGCTGCCAACAGCGGCAAAGGAGTCCACGTTTTCACGCCGTTGGTGGATCCGGCGAACGCTACCTCCCGCGACTTCTTGCCGTGGGACACGGCGCAAGCCGCCTATCTCGACCTGAGCGGCGCCGTGGCAGGATCGGTGGCCGCTGAGTTGGAGTCGCGCAAACTTCCCAACGCCACGCTGGCCGCGCCAGTTCGACCGTTGAACAACATTACGGCACCCGCCATCGCCATCGAGATCGCCTCGCCCAGCGAAAATGTCGATGACATCGGAAGTTCCGCCTACCTGGACCAGGTGGCAGAGGCGATTGCCGCCGGAATCGCAGCCATGCGCGGCAAGGTTCCCGAGGTGCGCCCGTGACCCGGCCGATTGTCTTGATGTTCGTGGTGCTCTCACTGATCGCCGCCGGACTCGGGTACTACGCTTACCATCTCAAGGCCAAGGTGGCGACCGAGGAACAACGACTGGCTCAGCAGTCGCAGGCGGTCGTGCCTCCGGCCAGCGGACCCACAACGTTGGTTACCCTGTACATCGCATCCGATCAGGAAGGTGGGTTGCGACGCTCTTCGGTTAACGTTGCGCTTCCCCAGGAACGCAGCGAACGCGCACGCGCTATTTTGCGAGCACTTCTCGGCGCATATTTGCAGCCTGACTCGCAGCATCCCATCGGCGCCGGCTCCGACGTTCGCGACGTCTTCCTGATGGGGAACAACACTGCCGTGGTCGATACCAATTCTGCGTTTGCCGATGCCCATCCCTCGGGAGTTCTGGCCGAGGAACTTACCCTCGCGTCGATCGTAACAACGCTGAACGCCAACGACCCGCAGATCAAACAGGTGAAGATCCTGGTCAATGGCAAGGAACGCGATACGCTCGCCGGGCACGCTGATTTGCGCCGCTTCTACCAGGCCAACGGCATCGGCCAGATCGTAAAGGACACTCCGTGACCCTCCCTCGCATTGGAGTGTTCGACTCGGGCGTCGGCGGTCTCACCGTTCTGAAGGCCATGGCCGAACAAATTCCGGCTCACTACTTGTATTTCGGGGATACCGCTCGTCTGCCTTACGGAACCAAGTCGGCCGATACCGTCGCTCGCTATGCCATCGGCGCTGCGCGATTTCTTGAAGCCCAGAATATCGATCTGCTGGTCATCGCGTGCAACACGGCCACGGCACTGGCGCTGCCGCAGATCACGCAAGCAGCGCAAGTGCCCGTGATCGGCGTGGTCGAACCCGGAGCAGCGATGGCAGCAGAAGTCAGCCAGAGCCGCTTTGCCATCGTGATTGGCACCGAAGCGACCGTCAGTAGCCATGCCTATCGCGACGCTCTGCAACAGCACGGATTGACAGCATATGAAAAGGCTTGTCCATTGTTCGTTCCCCTGGTCGAAGAGGGGTGGATCGATCATCCCGTCACCGAGCAGGTGGCGCGCATTTACCTCGGCGAGGCGATGGCAGCGTCGTCTGACACCGCCGACGTTTTGGTGCTGGCTTGCACCCACTATCCGCTGATTGCTTCCCTGTTGCGCCACATTACGCCGGCGCATGTGAAGATCGTCGACTCCGCCGAATCGACAGCACGGGTGGTGCGTAAGCGATTGCTTGAGGACACAACGCGAATCGAGGTGCAGCCGTCTTCGAACCCTGGCGCTACTCCAGCCGAACATCGCACGTTTCGCTTCTTCGTGACCGACTCGGTGGATAAGTTCAAACGTCTGGCCACCCGCTTTCTAGGACGCCAGGTTGATCACGTCGAGCACGTCGATCTCGGCGGCTGATACTCGTCTCCCGCTTCGCCCACGGCGTGAACGATACAATCGCAACTATGGTCTATCGCTCCGACAATCGCACGGCTGACCAGATGCGGCCGCTGAATATCGTTCCCGGCTACATCTCGACCGCTGAGGGCTCGTGCCTGATCGAGCTCGGCAACACTCGCGTCATCTGCACCGCTACCATCGAAGACACGGTGCCGCAGTTTCTCCGCAACAGCGGAAAAGGATGGGTCACGGCCGAGTACGGCATGCTGCCCCGAGCTACGCTCACCCGCTCTCCGCGCGAGGTGACCAAGGGCCGCGCCAGCGGACGCACCCACGAGATCCAGCGGTTGATTGGCCGCTCTCTGCGAGCCGTCATCGACATGGAGAAATTTGGCGAGCGCACCATCTTCATTGATTGCGACGTCATCCAGGCCGACGGCGGCACTCGCACCGCTTCCATCACCGGAGCCTTCGTTGCCATGGGGCTGGCCATGACAGCGATGGTCGAAACCGGCGCGCTCAAGGCAACCCCCATTCGCGACTACGTGGCCGCCACTAGTGTCGGCATCGTAGATGGCGAGGTCATGCTCGACCTCTGCTACGAAGAAGACTCGCGCGCCGACGTCGACATGAACCTGGTCATCACTGGCGGCAAGAAACTTGTCGAAATGCAGGCCACGGCGGAGCATCGGCCTTTCGACGACGCCCAACTGGCGCAGATGATGTCGATGGCGAAAAAAGGCATCGAGTCGCTGGTGGCCCGTCAGCAGGTTGTCCTAATCGGTTTGCCGCTATTGCCCCGAAATTAGAGATAGTACGGATCGCGTGTTTTTCGCGCTTTATCCTTGAATTCATTTAGAATTGATAGTCCTGTACATCTCAATCGCGGGACTAGCCCTATTCTGTAAGGCGGGATTCACATTTCATAAGAACCGGGTGCAACGCGCCCGTGGAGGAACTGCCGTGAAACTTACTCCTGGAAAACTTGCGGGCATGAAAGCCGTCTCAAACGAGAACGGCGTCATTGCTGCCGCCGCGATGGACCAACGTGGCTCACTCAAGAAAGCCCTTGGAACCCGGGCCACCGACGAAGGCTTGATCGAGTTCAAGAATTACGTCACCGAAGTCCTGACCCAGCACGCCAGCGCCATTTTGCTCGATCCGGAGTGGGGTCTGGGGCCGTCGAAATTGCGCGCCAAGGGCTCAGGCCTGCTGCTCGCCTACGAGAAGACGGGTTACGACAAGAACCTTCCTGGTCGTCTGCCCGATCTGCTCGACCTTTGGTCCGTCCGTCGCCTGAAAGAAGCCGGCGCGGATTGCATCAAGATCCTGCTGTACTACTCGACTTTCGACGACGCGAAGATCAACGATCACAAGCGGGCCTGGACCGAGCGCATCGGCGATGAGTGCCGCGCCAATGACATCCCGTTCTTCCTCGAACTGATTGGCTACAAGGAAGGACTCGAAGACAAGGGCCCGGAATACGCCAAGCTGAAACCCCAAGTGGTTGCCGACTCGATGGAGGAGTTCTCCAAAGACCGGTACGGCGTCGATGTTTTGAAAGTCGAGGTTCCCATCAACCTGCAGTACGTGGAAGGCGCGCAGTCGTTCAAGGGGCCGAAGGTTTATACCAAGGCCGAAGCGCTCCAGTACTTCCGCAATGCAGCCCAAGCCACCGACAAGCCGTTCATTTATCTGTCGGCGGGCGTCAGCAACCCTGAGTTCATTGAAGACCTCAAGTTCGCCGCGGAAGCCGGCGTGAAGTTCAATGGTGTGCTCTGCGGTCGCGCCACCTGGAAAGATGGTATCCCTATCTTCGCCGAAAAGGGCGGGAAGGCCTTCGAAGCTTGGCTAAAGGATGAGGGCGTGAAGAACATTGAGAATGTGAACAATGCCCTCAAGGCCGCGACTCCGTGGTACAGCATCTACGAGGTCGGCGAGCCGGCACTGGCTGCAAAGTAAGAAGCAATCGAAAGCAAGTACATCGAAGCGCGGGGACCCTGTCCTCGCGCTTTTGTTATTTCCAGCTGTGAAGCACCGTTATCGCCTGCAATTCGTGCAATATCCGCCGATCTCGAAGCGCGCTATCACAATGTGAAACTGGCAATCGCGTTCAACCTGGCCTTTTACGCGGTCGAACAAGTCACTCTCGAACTCCTGAACCTTACCGCAGCGCAAGCAGGTCATGTGCATATGGTCGCGCTGCGGACGGCGCTCGTAAAAATGGCCCTCTCCTTTCACGTGCAACAAGTCCAGCTCATCCACCAGGCCATGACGCTTCAGCAGCGACAACGTGCGGTACACGGTGACGCGGTTGATGTCTGGATCGACCTTCGCGGCCTTGCGAAGAATCTGGGCAGCGTCAAGGTGCTGCTTTGCAGTCTCCATGATCTCGAGAATGATTCGGCGCTGGCGCGTCATTCTGATTCCGCGGCTTAGCAATGCATTCTGCAGCGAGCCGGGCGCAGCGGATTCGGGAAACGGCATGGTCCAGGTCTCCAGACTACTGTTGCAGATAGTTGCAACGATGTTGCAACACTATTTACAACATCCACTTGACCCGTCGCTAGATATCAGTTCAAATGGAAGTATAGTAGATGCAACACAGTTGCAACTGTAATTATAGCATCGAATTCCTCGTCGCACCAAGCTTTTTCGAGGCGTACATGACCAGAAGTCTTGTTTTCAGAATGCTTGCCTGGCTATTCATGCTATGGCTCATCGTCCCGGCAGCTTTCGCCGGGGAACGGCCTTACTTCATTACCTATGACCAGACCATGGAAGAGCCTGGAAACCTCGAAATCGAATTGGCGGGCCTGACCGCGTCGCCTAAGGACGGCAGCCAGTTTCTGTCAGGCACGACGGAGTTCGAATACGGCGCGAAGGGCTGGTGGACCACCGAGTTCTATCTCGACGGTCAGACCACGGCCGACCAGAGCACAATCTTCACGGGATATCGCTGGGAGAACCGTTTTCGCTTGCTGATGCACGAGCACGTTATCAATCCCGTTTTTTACGTCGAGTACGAGGACACCACCGAGGCTGATAAGAGTCTGATTGAAGTAGTCGGCTTCGACTCGCAATATGACGGGCTGGTTCCAAACAGTGTGGCCAGCCGCGACCGGCAGCACGAGATCGAGACCAAGCTCATCCTCTCCAGCAACCTCAATGCTTGGAATATCGCCGAGAACTTTATCGCTGAGAAGAATCTGAACGGCGGCCCCTGGGAGTTCGGCTATGCCGCCGCAGTGAGTCGTCCCTTGTCGCTGCTAGCCTCTCCCGACGAATGCGTTCTCTGCCTCGAAAACTTTCAGGCCGGGGTGGAATTCTATGGCGGACTGGGTACAGCCGATCAGTTCACGGTCCATCGCACCTCGCAGTACATCGCTCCCGTGCTCTCCTGGCAAGTCGGCAATACAGTGTTTAAGATTTCGCCGACTTTCGGGCTAACGGATGCCAGCTACCGCGCCATGCTGCGCATCGGCATGCAATACGAAATCAGCGGTTTTCGCCGCAAGTTGGAAAAGCTGCTTCATTGAGACCTCCTTGTAAAATAGACAAAGGAGGAACTCTTGACTCTTCGCTCGCGCTTTCTAGTCTGTAGTGCCGCGATCGCGGCTGCCGCCGTTGTCGGCATGACGCTCGAGGTTGTCGCCCAAGGCCCCAGCTTCCACAACGCACCAGCCTCAGCCGTCCAGCTCAAGAACCCGTTTTCAGGCGACGCCCAGGCGGCGGCCGGCGGGAAGAAACTCTACGCGCAGAATTGTGCCCAGTGTCACGGTAATAATCTGCAGGGGATGGGGCCTGCTCCGACGTTGCTCAGTTCGAAGGTGAAGCATGCCGCACCGGGGGAGCTGTTCTGGTTCGTTACGAATGGCAACCTGAACAATGGAATGCCGGGATGGTCGCAGTTACCCAAGCCGCAGCGCTGGCAGATTGTGACGTTTCTAGAATCGAAGAACTCTGCAGGCCAATAACAGGGCGCTTCGTCACTGCCTCGGGACAGCGAAATCCGCTATAACTAGAACGTGAGTACGAGCAATCCTTTCTTCGCTCCCAAGACGGCCCTGATCACGGGCGCATCCAGTGGCATTGGACTGGAACTGGCGCACCTGTTCGCGCGTGACGGCTATCGCCTGGTGTTGGTGGCGCGCAATCGCAGCATCTTGCGTCAACTCGGCGACGATTTGCAGTCGCGCTACAGCATCACGGTGCGCATCGAACCGAAAGACCTGGCGCATCCGGCAACTCCTGCCGAACTTTACCAGGAGCTGCAGGAGTCTGGCATCGTGCTTGACGTGCTGGTAAACAACGCTGGATTCGGCGGCTCTGGCGCTTTCGTTAGCACCGAGTGGAACCACGAAGCCGAGATGATGCAGGTCAATATGGTGGCCCTCACTCACCTGACTAAACTGTTCCTGCCGCAAATTCGAGCCCGCGAAGGCATGATCATGAACGTCGCCAGCACGGCGGCCTTCCAGCCCGGACCATTCATGGCGGTTTACTACGCAAGCAAAGCCTATGTCCTCAGTTTTACCGAGGCGCTGGCCGAAGAGTTGCGCGGAACGGGCGTGAAAGTTTCGTGCCTCTGCCCGGGGCCAGTGAAGACCAACTTTCAGAAGCGCGCTTATCTTGAAGGCACTGCGATGATCAATAGTCCGCTCATGGTTGACGTGCAAGAAGTCGCCCGCGTGGGCTACGAGGGCCTGAAGCAGGGCAAGCGCATCGTGATCCCGGGATGGAAAAACCGGGCTGGCGTCGAATTGTTACGCATATCTCCGCGTGAGATGGTCACCAAAGTCGTGCGGAAGCTGCAGGAAAAGAAGAACGGCTGATCACTGCCCCGTTTGAGTGCGAGTGGCGAACTCAGGCGGGACCCAAAGCCTAACCTGCTCATGATGTTGGGCCCAGGCCTGCCACGCCGAACGAGCCCAAGCGCGAACGGCCGTTACGTGCTCGTGCAGACCGCTCGTTCTCCATACATCTATGGCGGTGACTGCCCCCATCGAATCTGGCGGCGTAAGCCGGTGCAGCATCGACTTGCGGCTGGCGATGACTTCCATCGCATGGCCGGATGCGATGTCGCTAAAACCGCACTCTAGAATCAGACAAAGGCGAATCAGATGCACGCCGACGGAGTGAATACTCTGCGGCGAAGGCTGTCCCGGATGTTGCACGGCGAACGCATCGACCGTTTGACGATGCGCCGCGGCATATGCAGGATCCGAGTACTCGCGAGCCAGCACTTCGCCGTACACCGACCAGCATCCAGGAGAAGACTCCATGTAGCGATGAGTCGGGCCGTCCATCGCAGGAACCAGTCCGCCGCACCCAATGCGAGGCGAGAACTCGGGTATTTGGAGTTTCTCTGGAGGCACGCGCTTCCAACTATAGGTTGAAAAGTTCGCGCAGCCGCTTGGTTTGTGCGCGGCTGACCGGAATTTCGGCCTGCTTTTTGTCGTCCATGCGGATCTGGTACGAACTCTTGAACCAGGGGACGACTTCCTTGATCCGATTGATATTCACCAGGTACGAACGGTGGGCGCGCCAGAACACGTTGGGATCCAGAGAGTCGAACAGTTCCTCCAGCGTCCGGCAGTTCGACTGGCCTTCCATGGTGGTCGCAACTACGGTGATAATGCCGTCTTCGATCGAGGCATAGCAAATGTCTTTCTGGTCCACCAGAAACAGACGTCCTGCGGATTTCAGCAGCACCTTCGACGATTGAGGCCGCTGTTGCTGCTCCAGCATCTTCACCAGCGTCCCGATCTGGTCGCTGGGAGATGCGGACGATTCGAGCTTCTTTCGCGCCTTCTCCAACGCTTGCTCGACCCGCTTCTTGTCGAAAGGCTTGAGCAGATAGTCAACAGCATTCACTTCAAATGCCTTCACTGCGTATTGATCGAATGCAGTGGCGAAGACGATCTGAGGCATAGGCACTTTACGGTCAAGCAGCTTCTTGATCACGCCAAAACCGTCGAGCCCCGGCATCTGCACATCGAGAAACACGAGATCAGGCGACAAATCCTTGATCAGGTTAACGGCTTCGACGCCGTTCTTGCCCTGCGCCACCACCTCGACGCCCACTTCTTTCAACAGGTAGGCCAGTTCGTCACGCGCCAGTTGTTCGTCATCGACAATGATTGCCGAAATCGACATTCCCGCTCCCGAAAGTAAATCGAAGAAGTGAGTATAAACCTCCGGAGACTCGAATCGAGCAGTAGCCGCGCCACGATGCACCGCCAGCCTGTCGTACACTGATAACCGATGGTCGTTATCTTCGGGATTCATTCGGTCAGCGAGGCGCTCAAGTCCGGCGCGCGCAGCTTCGATTATGTCGGCATTGCGCGCGAACGCCACGACCAGCGAGTACAACGGCTGATCGACGACTGCCGCGCCAGCGGAGTGCAAGTACGGTTTCTGCCGCGGGAAGAACTCGACCGCACCGCGAATACCAACACCCACCAGGGCGTAATTGCTGTCACTAGCGGCAAGCAATATGCCGACGTTGATACGCTGATCGAGCGGCGCCACGGCGAGTACAGCTTCCTCGTCGTGCTGGATGGCATCGAAGACCCGCACAACCTGGGGGCGCTGATCCGAACCGCTGACGGAGCGGGTGCAGACGGCGTGATCATCCCCGAGAGGCGCGCTGTAGGCCTGACAGGAACGGTGGTGAAGGCATCAGCCGGCGCTTCTGAACACCTGGCGATCGCTCGCGTGACCAACATCTCGCGCACACTGGAAGAGCTAAAAGACCGTAATATCTGGACCGTCGGGCTGGATGAGCGCGGCACACAGAGCTACGACGAACTCGATTACAAGATGCACTGCGCCATCGTGCTTGGAGCGGAAGGCAAGGGTCTGCACGATCTGGTTCGCAAACGCTGCGACTTTCTGGTTTCGATTCCCATGGCTGGCGAGGTTGCTTCGCTGAACGTGTCAGTCGCGGGCGCTATCGTGATGTACGAAGTGGCCCGTCAGCGACGAGCGCCAAAGAGCCACGGGCCAAAGAACCAGGGAAAAGCCAAGCCTTCCAAATGAAGTCGTACCTCGCGCTCATTCTTGTTTGCCTTGCGCTGGCCAGTACCGCGGCGGCCCTTGATCGGGAAGCCTTCACCGTCACCCACTACCAGTTGGAAGTCCAGATCGATCGCGCGTCACACGTGATGGCTGTAACCGGCCGCTTGTCGCTCCGCAACGATTCCAAGTCGGCCCAAAAGAATGTAGCCCTACAGGTCTCGTCGTCTCTGGCTTGGAATGGGATCGCGCTCGACAACCAACCTCTGGAATGGATCGGCAACACCTACACCTCAGACATTGATCACACTGGTGCTCTTTCGGAAGCCATCGCGACTCTGCCCAAAGCCGTGCTGCCCGCAGGCACGATCACGCTGGATGTGCAGTACGGAGGAGTAGTCACGTCCGACTCCACGCGACTTACGCGCATGGGTGCGCCTGCGGAAATGGCGCTGCGAAACGATTGGGACCAGATCAGCGAACCGTTCACTGCCATACGCGGACTGGGTTACGTAGTGTGGTATCCCGTATCCCTGCCGGCCGTCAGCATGAGCGAGGGCAACGCCGTGTTCGAGGCCATCGACGCCTGGAAGTTTCGCCACGAGCGCACCGAATTCGATGCCCGAGTAGCAGTGGTTAGCGCGGATGCCAAGCTCTGTATTGCGGGAAACGCAACCACCTCAAGCTGCGGCGAGTTGGGTGGAACCGAGAACCCTCGCACCGGTGGACGCGTGAATCAAATCAGCAACAGCATTCACCTCGTAGGGATGGCGCAGATTGTGCCTTCATTTTCCGTGGCGGATTATGCTCAACTGGAACGTCCCACTGTCACCCTCTTTCATACTCCAGAGAAAGTGCCGCGCGCACGGGACTATGCGGCTGCAGCCGAAGCCAACGAACCGTTATTGAAAGAATGGCTGGTGCCGGCTGGGCGGATTACCGTGGTCGAACTCACCGATCCAGACGCCAATCCGTACCAGAATGGAGCTGTGTTGTTCACTCCCCTGCGTCCCTCCCAACCTGCCACGCTCGAGTTGCTCATGATACCCCTGCAGGTTGCAGCAGGCTTCGCCTCGCCCCGTCGTTGGATCGAGGATGGGCTGCAACGTTTTCTCCAAGCCGTAAGCGTGGAACGCCGTTCTGGCCGCAAGGCCGCGCTGCAGTTCCTTGACGGGTACCTGGCGCCACTCGTGAAGGCCGAAGAGCCTCCGAGCCCGGAGCCGGGTGCAGCAGCGAAGGCAAGCGACCAGCATCCGGGCTACAACACGTTGCTGAATACCTCCGACGAGATTCTTCTGCGCGGCAAGGGCAGCTTCGTTTTCTGGATGCTGCGCGACATGGTGGGCGACGAGGTGCTTCAGCATGCCCTCGCAGCTTATCGTCCCGGTGCCGACGTGAAGCCGACATATTTTCAGGGCTTGCTGGACGACGGCAAGAAGCGCGATCTGGAATGGTTCTTCGACGATTGGGTCTACCGCAATCGCGGACTGCCCGATTTCCGTGTGGAGAATGCTTACGTCCGGCCGCTGCTCGAGAATCCCAGCAAGATTGTCCTAGTCACCGTGACGATAGAGAATCGCGGTGGAGCGGGCGCTGAAGTTCCCGTGTTGATCCAGACTCCGAATGGCGAAAAGACCGCGCGGGTACTGGTCATGGGACATCAGAAGGCATCGGACCGGGTGCAAGTGCCTGCCGCTCCCACTAAAGTTGTGGTCAACGACGGCAGCGTTCCCGAAATCAGCTCGGGTGACAACACCTTCGAGGTTCCGGCAACTCCGGCACCTGAATAATCGAGCACTTGCCAACAGGCAGGGCCGAAAGCTACAAACGTCATTGGTCGCAATCGCGCCGCCAGCGCACGAAAGAGGTCGGCTTGAGCTACATCCAGTTTCTGGGCGCCGCCGGAGTGGTTACCGGCTCAAAGCATCTGATCAACACCGGAGACGAGAGCGGCAAACGCGGCATTCAAGTTCTGGTGGACTGTGGACTCTTCCAGGGACCGAAAGAATGGCGCGAACGCAATTGGCAGGACCTGCCAATTCCGGCACGCGAGATCGACGCGGTCATTCTCACCCACGCCCACCTCGACCATTCCGGCTGGATACCGCGCCTGGTGAAACAAGGTTTCCACGGACCAATTTACGCGACTGCCCCGACCATCGATTTGTGCGGCATACTTCTTCCCGATTCCGGACACCTGCAAGAAGAGGACGCCGCCTTTCACAACCGGTTCAAAACCTCGAAGCACGTTCCTGCATTGCCGCTATACACCATGCAAGAGGCGCAACAGTGCCTCACGCTTTTCAAGCCGGTCAATTTCGGTGAAGCGAAGTGGCTCTCCGATGAGATCTCGTTTCAGTTTGTGCGCGCCGCTCACATACTTGGCTCGTCCATGGTCGAAGTCACGCTGACCTCGCAGTGCAAGACCTCGCGCCTGCTTTTTACCGGAGATATTGGGCGCGTGCGCGACAGCGAAACTTCACCGGGGCGCGTCGTGCGATCAGGTCCTACGGAGCATGAACTCTGCGACTACCTCGTGATGGAGAGCACCTACGGCAATCGCCAACATCCTCATGACGACCCGCGGCCCGAGTTGGCTGCTCTGATTCGCGCGACCGTACAACGCGGAGGCAGCGTCGTGATTCCGGCATTCGCCGTGGAGCGCACACAAAAACTGCTGTTTATGCTCAAGGAATTGATGGAGACGGGACAGATTCCGCAGATCCCTGTCCATGCCGACAGCCCAATGGCCATCAAGGCGGTTCAGATCTTCCTGAAATACACCAATGAATTCAACCCTGAGACCAAGGCACTCATCGACAAATACGGCTCGCCGTTAGATTGGGCGAATTTCTACTTCGACCTCACCCAGGACGACTCCAAGAAGATCAACCAGTCGAAGTATCCGGCCATTATCGTTTCCTCCAGCGGGATGGCGACCGGCGGACGGGTCTTGCACCACCTGGCTCAGCGTCTGCCCGACCCGCGAAATCTTGTTCTGTTCATCGGGTTTCAGGCTCAGGGCACTCGTGGCTACGACATCAAGAACCATGCAGCCGAGGTCAAGATCTTCGGAGAGATGGTTCCAGTTCGAGCACAAGTCGAGTCACTAGAGCAGTTCAGTGACCACGCTGACACGCCCGAGTTGCTGGAGTGGCTGCGCACATTTCAGGCGGCGCCAAAGCAAACCTACCTCGTCCATGCTGAACCTGCTGCCGCCGCGGAGTTGCGGGCGACGATGGAAAAAGATCTCGCGTGGAACGTGCAAGTCGCCGCCTACAAACAAAAGGTGGCAATCGCCTGAGCGAGGAGTGCATATGGCAACTTACGGCTTGATTGAATACTCGGACGCCGATCCCGAAGTCCGCGCTGTTTATGACGACATCATGGTGACCCGCAAGGTCAATTCGATCAATAACTTCTGGAAGGCAATCGCTCACGACCCAGTTCTGCTCAAACGTACTTGGGAAAGCATCAAGCAAATCATGGCGCCCGGTGCGCTCGATCCCATAGTGAAGGAAATGATATACGTCGCCGTGAGCGTCACCAACGGTTGCGACTATTGCATCGCATCCCACACTGCGTCTGCCCGCAAGAGCGGAATGACTCCGGCAATGTTTCACGAGCTGATGTCTGTGGTTGGCATGGCTAACGAAACCAATCGCCTGGTCAAGGGATACCAAGTCGAGATCGACGACATCTTCAAGACGCCATAGGCGTGAGCCGCCCGTCGTAGGATCTCTTGGCTGCGGCGGTATCGGTATAATGAGGGTTCTCCTATGAAAGCCTACGTTTATGTCTCGCTGAAGAAGAGTGTGCTCGACCCTCAAGGCAAAACCATTCACGGCGCCCTGAAAAAGATGGGCTATCGCGGCGTCAACGACTTGCGCCAAGGCAAGTATTTTGAGATCGCGCTGGACGACAGCATAGCCCGCGAAGATGCTCAGGCAGAAGTCGAGCGCATCGCCCGCGAAGTGCTGACGAATCCTGTCATCGAAGATTACCGCTTTACGCTGGAGACTTAGCAGCCGGCGTCTGCATCCAATCACTTGGAACTTTGCGCGCCGGTGTCTGCCTGTGAAAGCGACTGACTTTTCTCGCTGCGGCCGCGAAATCAGATAAGATTTAAGTGTTATCCGCGCGTTCTGTCGGGGACGCGGGCCTTTACGCTCGCTCACCATGGAATGTGGCCAGTTTCCTGGAGCATAAGCGATGTGCGGAATTGTTGGATACGTGGGCAAGAAACGGGTTGTTCCGGTCATCATCGACGGTCTGCGCCGGTTGGAGTATCGCGGTTATGATTCGGCCGGCATTGCCGTAGCGGGTAACGGCGAAGGTTTGCAAGTGCGCCGCGCCGAAGGCAAACTGCGCAACCTGGAAGAGGTCATCCAGCTTAAGCCGCTCGACGGAACCTACGGCATCGGCCACACCCGCTGGGCCACTCACGGGCGTCCCACCGAAGAGAACGCGCACCCCCATCGCGACTGTACCGGCAAGATCGTCGTAGTCCATAACGGCATCGTCGAGAACTACATGAGCTTGAAGAAGAAGCTCATCGAAGAGGGACACAAGTTCCGCACCGAGACCGACACCGAGGTCATCGCCCATCTGATCGAGAAGAGCCTGTCCGACGCCGATCAGAAGATCCCGTTGGAAGAAGCGGTTCGACGGACGGTCAAGCAACTCACCGGTGTCTTCGCGATCGCAGTGATCTCGTCGGACGAGCCGAACAAGATTGTCGCCGGTCGCAATGGCCCTCCCGCAGTAATCGGATTGGGCGACGATGAGTATTTCGTTGCCAGCGACGTGCCCGCGATTCTGTATCATACCCGCGACCTGTTCTTTCTGGGCGACGGCGACCTTGCGGTGATTACTCCCGCGGGCGTGCAGTTGACCGACTTCGACGGCCATCCCATCACGCGCCAGGTGCAGCACATCACCTGGGATCCCATCATGGCGGAGAAGGGTGGCTTCAAACACTTCATGCTCAAGGAAATCTTTGAGCAGCCCCGCGCCGTTCGCGACACCACGCTGGGACGCGTCTCGCTCGATACCGGCAAAGTGTTCCTCGACGAGATGGACATTAGCGCGGAGGACTTCCGCAAACTGCAGCGCGTCTATATCGCCGCCTGCGGCACCAGTTGGCATGCTGGCCTGGCTGCCAAGTTCATGATCGAGCGTCTGGCGAAGGTCACGGTCGAAGTGGACTACGCCAGCGAATTCCGCTATCGCGACCCTCTGACTGGCCCTGAAGACCTCACCATCCTCATTACTCAGTCGGGCGAAACCGCGGACACCATTGCCGCGATGCGCGAGTCGCGCGCCAAAGGTTCGAAGACCCTCGGCATCTGTAACGTCGTCGGATCGATGATCGCGCGCGAGTCCAATGGAACCATCTACACGCACGCTGGACCTGAGATCGGTGTCGCTTCCACCAAGGCGTTTACCGCGCAATTGACCGCGCTGTTCCTGTTTGCGGTGTACCTCGGCGAAGTTCGGGGAACCATCAGTTCGGACGAGGCGAAGAAGTTGCTCACCGAGCTGACCTTGATTCCCGGCAAGCTCGAGGCACTTCTCAGCGGTGACGACGCGACCGAGGAACTGGCCAAACGCTATCACCGTGCGCATGATTTCCTTTACCTCGGACGCGGTATTCACTATCCGATCGCCCTCGAAGGCGCGCTGAAGATGAAGGAGATCTCCTACATTCATGCGGAAGGTTATCCGGCGGGCGAGATGAAGCATGGACCGAATGCCCTAATCGACGAAGATTTGCCCGTCGTGATCATGGCGACGCGCGATCTCAACGATCCGGGCTCGGTGCAACGTTACGAGAAGACGATTTCGAACTTGAAGGAAGTGAAGGCGCGTTCCGGAACTGTCATCGCGGTTGCCACTGAAGGCGATGAGGAGATCAAGGAATCGGCTGACCACGTGATCTACGTTCCGCATGCGCCCGAGTTGCTGGCGCCGATCCTGGAGGTGGTGCCGCTTCAATTGCTGGCATATCACATCGCGGTTCGGCGGGGATGCGACGTCGACCAGCCACGTAATTTGGCGAAGTCGGTAACCGTTGAGTAAACTGCGCATCTAATATCTGTGACCCTTCCCAATCAGCCTGAGGGCGTTTTGACCCCGGAGCCTTCCGTGCGTCAAACCATCGCACGGAAGCTGTCGACTGCGCGCCTCTTGCGTTCCATCTTCCTCTCGGACCAGACCAAGCACCTCGAATTCGCGGTCGAGGACGTTGACCAGTTCAACTTCACTCCTGGTCAGTTCGTTTCGATTCAGCAGCCGAAACCCGATGGCAAGACGCATACGCGAGCGTATTCTCTCGCATCGACGCCGCGCGCGGGAGCGCAGTTTGACCTGTGCCTGAACCGCGTGGAACAGGGTTTCTTGTCGAACTGGCTGTGCGATCTGGAAGAGGGCACCACCGTCCAGTTTCACGGGCCGCACGGGATGTTCACTTTGAGGCAGCCACATCAGGACTCCGTCTTCATCGCCACTGGCACAGGAATTGCACCGGTTCGCGGCATGGTGCATTGGCTCTTCGACAACACCGAGCGCCATGAAGGCCGCGAATACTGGCTGGTGTACGGCACGCGCCACGAAGACGGTCTCTATTACCGCGACGAGTTTCTCGCCATCGAGCAAGCCCATCCGAACTTTCACTACCTTCCAACCCTCAGCCGCGGTGAGCCCGAGTGGCAGGGCCTTCGCGGATACGTGCAAGACCATGTGCGCGGGATTGTGGGCGAACGCCGCAACATGCACGCGTACATCTGCGGATTGCACCAGATGGTCGATGCCAACCGGACTCTTCTGAAAGACGAACTGGGCTGGGACCGCAAACAGATCGTCTTCGAGCGGTACGACTAAACTGCCGAGATTGGATCTTGGAGTACCCCTTCCCCTCCCTCCTCGCAAAATCCTTGTTTTGATAGAGATAAGCTGAAAATACGTACAAGCTTCCGCCTAAAACCTCGATAAGAAGTCCGCATTCTACACGGCGTATAGCATTACGCCGACGGGTCGGTTATGGGCTCTTGGCGATGGAGTGGGTCGGCGACGAGCCCAAAGTTGCTGCCTACGGTTTCGACAGCAGCGGGGCCGTCACGTCCGAAGTGCATATGGAAACTCCCGCCCGATTGCTGCCTCGTCGTTTTGCCGCATTCGACAATGACGTATTTTTCGTAGAAGGCGACGTTTCTGAGACTGCGGGCGGGCTCGAAACTTCTCGGCCGTATGCGGCCATTGTTGATAGCTCCGGCAAGGTGCGTGGGACTTGCACGCAAAATCCTCTTAGGAATTAGATTACAAAGGTAAGATTCCACAAGGAGCGGCGATAGCGGGACGCGACGGCAACTTGTACGTGCTGCTGCCACAACAGGTGATCGTTGTATCGCAAGCGGAAGAGATACTCCGCAAGCTGACTTTTTCCAAGCCCAATAGTGCGGCGCTCGCGACCGGAATCTCGCTCTCCGGCGGGTTGATCGCGATTCCCATCATGGAGCAAACGAAACATACACTGAAACTGAACCTCGTGCTGCTGGACGCTAATACTGGCGACGAGATTGGTTCATATCGGCCATCTGAAGAACTGGACAATACCGTGATCTGTTTCTCCCGCACAGAGGGCTTCACATTCATGCGCGTCGCCCAAGGAAGCCTGGAGGGCAGTCTTGAGTTGCTGACGGCAGCCTTGCGGTAGTCGCTTTTCTGCGGTTGGATGTCCAAGGCGAGACATTCGCCATTGCCAACGGACGTTCGAGTGACTCCCTGCGGGAAAGGTCCCGCCCTAGCCAAAACGAGCTAGAACCAGGCACCCGTGGGATTGAATATAATTTGCGCCAACAACGGTAGAGGCCGTTTCTCTCAAGCCAGACCGAACCGCAGGGTACGACACTCGACGACTGCGGAAAAGGAGAACAGGGAGTGAATTGTTTGTCGATGAGAATGACACGCGGACTGCTCATATTTGCCATCGCTTGTTCGGTGCTAACGGTCGCCAAAGCGCAAACAGCGACCACCCGCATCGTGAGCGCCGCAAATACTTTCCTTTCGACCCTCGATGAGAAGCCAGCGGCAAAACGTGCTGTTTGCATTTGACGACGAAAAGCAGCGGGCAACGCTGGTCGAATCTTCCGACGTCGTTCGTTCCGCGCGGCGGCCTCAGCCTGAAGGAACTGAATGCCGCGCAGCGTTCCGCCGCGATGGCTCTGGTTTCGTCCGCGCTCAGCCCGCAGGGGTTTCGAGAAAGTTCAGCAAATCATGGAAGGCGACGAGGTCACTCAAGATCAACGAACGATAACAATCCGATGTTCGGCAAAGATCTCTACTACATCTCCATTCTCGGAAAGCCCTCCGAAAAAGATCCCTGGATGTTGCAGTTTGGCGGCCACCATCTGGCGCTCAACATCACCATCGCCGGCGAACGCGGCGTTCTCACGCCGACCCTGACGGGCGCCCAACCCGCTCTCTACACGATCGACGGAAAAACCGTGCGGCCTCTCGGCCAGGAGAGCGACAAGGCGTTCGCGTTGCTGAACGCTCTCGACGAGAAGCAGCGGAAACAAGCGATTCTGAGCTACCAGTCTGGCCGATCTTGTGCTCGGGCCCGGGCAGGACGGCAAGACCATTCAGCCCGAGGGTCTGAAAGCTTCCGCGATGAACGAGCGGCAACGCGCCATGCTGCTCGACCTGATCTCGGAATGGGCGGGCATTATTCACGAAAGCGCGGCCGCGGCCCGTATGGCGGAGATCAAAGCCGACCTCGATGAGACCTGGTTCGCCTGGAGCGGTCCCACCACCGTCACTCCGGGCAACAACATCACCGCTTATTACCGGATTCAGGGTCCGCACCTCGTCATCGAGTACGCGCCCCAGACGGTTGGGCGGCGATCCCTCCATGCATGTCCACACCATGTACCGCGATCCGACGAATGACTACGGCCGGGGGCTGACGGCAAAATGAACAGCGAGGCTGGCCGCTGCCGCTGCGATTCTTGCTGTTCGCTCGGAGCGCCTGCCTCGCGCACATCGACTGGATGAGTACCTGCAGGCCACCATCATCTCCGTGGAGAAAGACCGTGTTCAGGCGTTCCATGCGTCTGATGCCGGGTGTGGCGGTGTCTTCCATCGTACTTGCGAGCATCGATACCAATGCGGACGGCGTCATCTCAGACAGCCGAGCGGCGAGCTTACGCGGAGCGCGTGCTGGGCGATCTGTCGCTCAGCGGTTGACGGCGATCCTTTGACGCCCCGGCTGGTCTCGGTGGACTTTCCAGAAATCGAGCGAGATGAAAGAAGGACTCGGTGAAATTCAGATCGAGTTCAGCTGCGGACTATGCCGAGCAGTGGCGCCAACCGGAGACTCATTTTCGAAAACCATCACCAAAGCCGGATCGCAGCCTACCTGGTGAATTGTCTGGTCCCGCGCGACCGGGATATCCGCGTCGATCGCGCAGAATCGAAACGAGGACCAGTCGTTCTATCAACTGGATTACGTGCAAGCTGAGGAGCGTTCAGAGTCGCTCTATCTCCGGTGGTGGTCAGGGGTCGGCGGACGGATGGCTGCGGCCGCCCTTTCTTTGTTCGCGGGCGTTCTATTGCTATCCCGGCATAGACTGATCGCGATATTTCGTGGCGCCTGACCCTCAATCATAAGTCTAGCGGCCATTGCATGGTGGGCTGCGCAGCGCCGTCCGGTCAGACGCACCTGACTTTACATTCCCGGTGATGAGGAATGCGGGTTGTCTGCTGTCAATCCTGGTAAACAGCTTTACTACTCATTGGAGTACTTTGCGTCACTGCTCATCGGAGAGCAGTTTCCACCCCTGGTAGGCCCTAACCCTTGGCGTTCTAAAGTCTAATTGCGCGGTACCGCTGCGTCTCTGGGCATCATTGAACCTCGCTCGACATGATCGAGAAAGAACATGGCAAGTTTGAAGTTCACAGGCTCGAAAAGCATGTCTCTGCTCGGTCGTTGTCATCGTGCTGTCTGCAATGACCGCTACGGCATAAAACCAAGCAACATTTATCGGCTCAGTGAGGTTATCCCCTGTCCCCTAAAGGATTCAGACGATCACCACACGCAAATCAACTGCGCCAGAGTAAGAAATCTAAACAGCCAAAAGGAGGTCAACATGACCCATACCAGCGATACGAAGCCAGACAGAGCAGGCAAATGACGACGAATGCAATTCGTCCGTTTCATGTGAATGTCCCAGAGGCGGACTTAGCCGAATTGCGCAGGCGCATCAACGCGACGAAGTGGCCTGAACGAGAAACGGTTACGGATGCAACCCAAGGAGTACAGCTCGCGACGATTCAGGCGCTCGCGCGCTATTGGGCGACAGAGTATGACTGGCGCAAGATCGAGGCAAAACTGAACGCCCTGCCGCAGTTCATCACCGAGATCGATGGGCTGGACATTCACTTCATTCACGTTCGTTCAAAACACGAAAATGCGTTGCCGCTGATCGTTACGCACGGATGGCCCGGCTCGATCATCGAACAGATGAAGATCATCGATCCGCTGACCAATCCCACCGCGCATGGCGGCAGCGCATCCGATGCGTTCCATCTGGTGATTCCGTCAATGCCGGGCTACGGATACTCAGGCAAACCGACCACCACCGGGTGGGATGTTGCCCACATCGCGCGTGCCTGGGTCGTGCTGATGAAGCGCCTCGGGTACACGAAATTCGTGGCGCAAGGCGGCGATTGGGGCGCGGTCATCACCGAACAAATGGGCGTGGATGCGCCTCCGGAGTTGCTCGGCATTCACACCAACATGCCTGGCATCTTTCCAGTCGACATTGACAAGGCGGCTTCTTCCGGGGCGCCGGCGCCATCGGGTCTCTCAGCCGATGAGAAGGTCGCTTACGAGCGTTTGCAGTTCGTATATCAAAAGGGAATCGCCTACGGGTTCCAGATGGGGCTGCGACCGCAGACGTTGTACGGAATCGCGGACTCACCCGTCGGCTTGGCGGCTTATTTCCTTGATCACGACGCGCGCAGCTACGAGCTGATCTCACGCGTCTTTGAGGGAAAATCCGAAGGCCTCACGCGCGACGACATCCTCGACAACATCACGATCACCTGGTTGACGAACACGGCGCTTTCCGGCGCCCGTCTCTATTGGGAGAATTGGGGCAAACTCGGGTATTTCAATGCCAAAGGCGTCTCCATCCCGGTTGCCGTGAGCGTCTTCCCTGACGAACTCTATCCAGCCCCGCGGAGCTGGGCAGAGCGGGCGTATCCCAAACTGATCCATTACAACAAGCTCGACAAAGGCGGACACTTTGCTGCCTTGGAACAGCCGCAACTCCTTTCAGAAGAGGTTCGCGCGGGCTTCAGATCGCTGCGGTCAGGTGTGGCGAAGTCGGATGTGCACCTTCGCCAAAGCTAGCTAACCGTTCGCAAAGCAGCAGGAGAGCTTCGATGGCAGAGGCTCTCCTGTCGGGGCGGAGATCGGAGATGTGGTCAATTCAAAGACGGCAAATCAGTCGACGAGGCGGCGATCGAAACCTGCTCGCCCTGCCACGAGCCGGCCAAAGCTCATGACTTTGTCTACACCCGCTACGCAGCTAATGACCCGACCAGATAATTAATATTTTGCGTGGTCTGTCGATCGACCGGCACGCACAACCAAACTGCACATTCATAGGAGGATTCATGGCAACAACAACCGTCGCAGTAGGAACCATGAAAGTGGCGCAAGTTCCCAAGCCGGGAGCGGATTTCCAAGTGATCGAGCGGGAGATACCCGTTCCCGCAGCAGGGCAGGTGCGGATCAAAGTACAAGCCTGTGGCGTTTGCCACAGTGACGTGCTCACCAAAGAAGGCTTGTTGCCGGGAATTCAGTATCCCCGCGTACCCGGTCACGAAGTAGTGGGCTTCATCGATGAAGTGGGCACAGGTGTATCCGAATGGAAGAAGGGCCAGCGGGTTGGGGTCGGTTGGCACGGCGGGCACGACAACACGTGTTCTGAATGCCGGCGCGGCGACTTTGGCAATTGCAAGAACATGCAAATTGCAGGCGTCAGCTATGACGGAGGATACCAGCAGTACATGGTGGCTCCTGTCGAGGCGCTGGCGTCGGTGCCTGAAGGTTTGAGCGATGCTGAGGCAGCACCGCTGCTCTGCGCCGGCATTACTACGTTCAACGCACTGCGGCACAGTGGCGCGCTACCCAGCGAACTGGTCGCGGTACAGGGCATTGGCGGTCTGGGTCACCTTGGTATTCAATTCGCGAACAAGTTTGGGTACAGGGTCGCGGCCATCGGACGTGGGCCTGAGAATGCGACGCTCGCCAAGAAACTCGGAGCGCATGTGTATATCGACAGCCAAGCCACGAATGCAGCGCAGGAACTGCAGAAGCTGGGCGGCGCAAAGGTGATCGTGGCGACTGCCCCAAGTTCGAAATCGATGACTGAACTGATCAACGGTCTGGGCCCGAACGGAAAGCTCATGGTAGTCGGCGCGGGACCCGATGCGATTGAGGTCATACCAGCACAGCTCATCTTTGGAAGTCACACGATCCAAGGTTGGGCATCGGGGATACCCACCGATTCAGAAGACACTCTCAGCTTCGCCGAAATGACGGGTGTGCGTCCCATGATTGAGACGTACCCGCTGGAGAAAGCGGCCGAGGCTTACGCGCGCATGCTCAGCGGCAAGGCAGAGTTCCGCGTCGTTCTGACGATGTGAGGTTAGCCATCACGGCAATTGATAAACCTTGCCGGCATCGGTGCGCCAGTTCGCGAAGGCAGAGCAAGACGATGGGTTTCTTCAGATCACAATTCTGGGTCCGATGCCTGCACGTTTCTCGCGTGGCTTGGTGGTTTCTGTGACGCTCGCATCATTTTAATTGCTGGCTCAAGCCCAAACAAAGGAACGCCCCGTGGAACACACAACTTCTTATCGCACGATACAGGTCGACGGGCTCTCCATTTTCTATCGGGAAGCGGGCCCGAAGGATGCGCCGACGATTCTCATGCTCCACGGACTTCCCTCTTCGTCGCGAATGTTCGAGCCGCTCTTCGCCCGGCTTTCGGATCGCTATCACCTCGTCGCGCCCGATTACCCAGGCTTCGGACACAGCGATTGGCCGGACCCGAAAAAATTCACGTATACGTTCGATCACATCGCCGAAGTCATGAATCATTTCACCGAAGCGCTCGGGCTCTCGCGCTACACGCTTTACATGCAGGATTACGGCGGCCCGGTGGGCTTCCGCATGGCCTTGGCCCATCCGGAGAGGGTCGAGGCCCTGATTGTCCAGGACGCGGTCGCACACAACACAGGCCTGGGTGCGAATTGGAAGACGCGGCGGGCCTTTTGGGCCGATCGCGCGGCCAACGAAAGCGCGCTGCGTACAAATCTCTTGTCGCTTGAGACTACGCGAACGCGCCATGTCGGAAGCGATCCAAACGTGGAACGCTACAATCCTGATCTGTGGACGGACGAATTCGATTTTCTCAGCCAACCCGGCCAGGCCGAGATTCAAAGTCGACCTGTTCTACGACTACCGAACCAATGTGGACGCCTACCCGAAATGGCAAGCATGGATGCGCGAGAAGCAGCCGCGCCTGCTGGTGATCTGGGGTAAGTATGAGCTCTCGTTCGACTCCTCGGAGCCGGAAGCTTATCGCCGCGATGTGCCGAACGCACAAGTTCACATTGTCGACGGCGGTCATTTCGCACTGGACACGGCTGCCGATGAGATCGCCGCACTGGTCCGAGGGTTTGTCGGTTCTCCGCATTGAGGTCGCGAAGTACCCACGCAACAAGCATCCAACTAGTCGAGGAGTTCACATGCGAGCTGACATTGTTCCAGGAGCTATCTTTCCCGACTATGAGCTTTCCGACCACACCGCGAAACACCGCAAGCTCTCCGAACTGCAAGGGCCACATCCCATGGTTCTCGTGCTCAGCCGCGGAGGTTTCTGTCCCAAGGACCGCCGGCAGGCCGAACTGCTGGTTGAACTCCATCGTGAACTCGAGGTTGCCTATTGCCGGCTGGTCACGATCAGCACCGACAACATCACTGAGACGAATGAATATCGCAGCGGAGTCGGTGCTCACTGGCCGTTCCTCTCCGACGTGGGGCGCACCGTCCAAAAAGATCTCGACATCGCCGAATACACCGATCCGCTCCACAATCCCATGATCCCGCACGTGATTGTGCTCGAGCCTGGTCTTGTCATTTACAAGATTTACAACGGCTACTGGTTCCTCGGCCGGCCCACAATGGAGGATCTCCGCCAAGACCTGCGTGCCGTTACCAGGAAATGCCGGCCGGACTGGGACATCACAACTCCGGAAATGAAAGCGGCGTGGCAGGAGGGCCGTAAGGAACTCTTCTATCCATACGGCAAGACGTACGCTCAAACTCTCGGGGAACAGGATTAGGAAGGGGTATGTATGGCAGACAAGAGAACTGCAATCGTTACTGGCGCGTCGGGAGGTATCGGCGGGGGGTTGGTCGAGGGCTTCCTGAAGGAAGGATATAACGTCGGTGCGACTGCGCTAGATGCCAGCAAGTCGTTGACGGCCTCACCCAGCCTGGTTCTCGTCGATGGCGATATCAGCAAGCCGGAGACTGCTGCCAAGACTGTCGAAGCAGCGATCAAACATTTCGGAACCATCGATGTTCTGGTGAATAACGCCGGAATCTACCGCTCCAAGCCTTTCACCGATTTTACGACCGAAGACTTCAACGCCCTGGTCTCGATTAATCTGCTGGGATTTCTTTACATGACGCAACTCGCGGTGAAACAGATGCTGAAACAGAAATCGGGTAACGTCGTGACGATCTCCGCGGCGCTTGCCGATCAGCCAATCGCGGGCATCAATGCTTCGGTGTCGATGATTACGAAGGGCGGGCTCAATACTGTTACCCGAAGCCTTGCAATCGAGTATGCGAAGGAAGGCATTCGCTTCAACGCCGTAGCCCCCGGCGTCGTAGATACATCACTGCACAAGGATGGTTCCAGGGAATCTCTTGAGGCAAGGCAGCCAACGGGGAAAATGGTGGGGGTAAGAGACATCGTTGGCGCAGTGCTCTACCTGGCGCAGGCAGATCAGGTGACGGGAGAAGTGCTCCACGTGGATGGTGGCGCTCACGCTGGCTGTTGGTAGGCGCCAGAGAAGTGAAAGGCCCCGCCCTAGCCAAAAGCAGGCTAGAACGGGGCACACGAGTCCGAATTTGTGTTGCCGCACCGGCCGCGCGGTTGTGCCACGGCGCTGAACTTACTGCAGGGCGCCGGTCAAGAAATCCGCCAACCTCCTGCTTCAACCGCGAGAGCGAGTCGCTTTTGATGTACATCATGTGCCCGGCATCGTAGTAGCCCAACGTTACTTTGGCGTGCTGCTGGGCAGTGAGGTTCATGTGGCTCAGAGTGTACTGGGTTGCGAAGTAAGGCGTCGCGAGGTCGTAGTATCCCGAAGCCACGAAGAGCTTCATGTAGGGATTTTTTACGAATGCCAGACGCAAGGATTCGCTGGTATCAGGGAAGCCTTCGCCGGCCGATCCCCAATCCCAGTCGGTTACGCCTCCGCCGAGGACGTAGTACTCGAGATCGGTCTTGTAGCCAAGCTCGGTGTGCACGTAGTTGTTAAAGGTAGCGGTGAACGGCGGACGAATTGCCGAGAGCGATGGATCGTAATACATGCCTTCGCCGCGCACGCGTGAGAGATCGTCGCCGGTAAAGCGGCTATCGAGGCGTCCGGTCATCAGGCGCTGACTGCGCAGCAGTTCGCGGCAGAAGATCGGCTGCGTGAGGCGCATATCGTTTTCATCGACGATGCTGCGATCGATCCCGGTGAACCGCGCAACCTGGTCAATCAGCGTTTGGCGTTCCGTTGGAGTGAGGCTGTCGCCCTTCCCCAGCCCGCTGGCATAGGGCCCGGCGGCAAACTGTTGCGCGTCGGTAAGCACGCTGGCGAGATCGCGTTGCTGCAGATCCGCGGGCAGCTTCTTGTGGTACCAGGCGGTCGAGGTGTAACTGGGCAAGTAGAGAATGTAGGGCAGATCGTTGCCGCGAGAGAACTCCAGCGTCTCGAAGTTCAGCACCGACGAAACCAGAATCACTCCGCTGAGGGCGATGCCGCGGTCAACCAGGTAGCCGCTCAGGCCAGCCGCCCGCGTGGTGCCATAGCTTTCGCCGACCATGAAGAGCGGCGCGTTCCAGCGCTGATAACGGCTGAGATAGAGACGGATGAATTCTGCGACCGACGAAATGTCACCCTTGACGCTGAAAAACTTTTTGGCGAGTTCCTTCTTGGTGGCGCGACTGTAGCCGGTCCCGACGGGGTCGATAAAGACGAGGTCGGTCTGGTCGAGCCACGTGTCCTGATTGTCAACCAACTCGAAGGGAGGCTGCGGCATGCCGCCGTCAGGCAGCATTTTCACTCGGCGAGGCCCGATCGCCCCGAGATGCAGCCAGATCGACGCCGACCCTGGACCACCATTGAACGAAAACATCAGCGGACGCTTGGCAGGAGCGTTGTCGAGCGTGTAGGCAACGAAGAAGATGTTGGCCTCAACCTCGGTGCCTTCGTCGTTGCGAATCGGCATGTAGCCGGTGGTCGCGGTGTAGTGCAGCACGCGTCCGGCGACGGTGATCTGGTGATGAGTGACGATCGGCGGCTCTTCTTTTGGACCGGGCTTCTCTGCGTCGGCGGGAAGCTTGCCCGACTTTTCGGCAGTCTTATCGGCTGGCTTTGGGGAGTCGGCAGTTTCTTTCTGTTGTGCGGCAAGGGCGACGACAAAAACTAGCAGCGTTAGGAAAACGGCAGCGGCGCGAATGTGGCGCATCCATGATCTCCATCCATTGAAAGTGAACCCCATCCCGCGACAGCGCGGGCAAGTTGTGCAACTTTAACATGACCATGCGGAACAGTTGACTAGGATGATGCCCTGGCCTTGCGCTGCTCGCGTTCTGCTTTGGAGGCTTCGCGGCGCCGCAAAGCGCCATCGTATCTTCGTTTCTCGTCCGCCGTTTCGGGGACTACCGGATTGACCGGCAAGCGGCGGCCGTGACGGTCGACGGCGACGAACGTGAGATACGCAGTCGCAACCTTCTGGCGGGAGTTCGAAATGTAATTCTCCACCGAGACCCTCACGCCAACTTCCATCGACGTCTTGAAGACGCGGTTTACTGACGACTGCAACAAGACCATGTCGCCCACGTGCACGGGCACGAGGAAATCGATGTGGTCCATCGAGGCGGTGACGACGTAGGAATGCGAATGCCGATGCGCGGCCAGCGCGCCCGCCAGATCGATCCAATGCATCAGGCGGCCGCCCAGCAGCGCGCCAAGAGGGTTGGTATCGTTCGGCAGGACCAGCTCGATCATCTCGGACTTCGACTCACTCACCGGCCTCGGCTGCAGGACTGCTTCGTTTGGCTCCATGTCTTTCCTTTGTTGACGCAATTTTCGTAATCGGCAGCCGTGGTTCGGCCACCGCGCGATTGAGGCAGCAACCTGCCGCTCATCACAACGAACGTGTCCTGTCATTGTAATGGCCGCGTCCTCAAGCCTGCAGCTTGCTTCCGTTTTCTCAGCCTCGATGTTGAGATTGCCACACTCGCTCCTGTACCATTCGCTCGACTCATCGAATACAGGAGAAGCGATCCATGGCCGACGAGACCCGCGTGACAGCATTGCAGGAAATTCTCAAAGACAATCCGAATGACGCGTTTGCGCGCTATGCCCTGGGTCTGGAATACTCCGGCGCCGGCGAAACGGACACTGCCTTGGCTGAGTTTGCGAAACTCCTGGAATCCCATCCCGACTACACCAACGGCTATTTTATGGCAGCCCAGGCATTGGCTCGGGCCGAGCGCACCGAGGAGGCACGCGCCATGTTGGGAAAGGGCATCGAGTCGGCGCAGCGCACCAACAACCGTCACGCTCTTTCGGAAATGGAAGCCATGATGGACGAACTGGAGCAGGGGAACTAAATCAGCATTCAGCAGCGCTGCCGAGCGCTCTCGGAACCGCGAAGATTTGCGCGGCGGGGGCGCGATGATAGCGCGGTGATAAGCGATAATTACGCCAGCATGTTTTCATCAGTAAGCCAGGCTAGTCCCGCGAATTCCGGCACAACAGGATCTACGCCTTGGGGCAGGTTCGCGCTTTCCAGGTCGCGGTGGTTACTCCTACTTGTGGTTCTGGCGATCTCGCCAGCCGGTTTCGCGCAAACCAGCAGCACCACCAAGTCGGACGCGCAAACTTCCGCAAAGACGCCCACGAAGCCTTCAAACCCGATTGCAGCAGTCTTGCATGGTAAGCCGGTTGTGCCGACGGCGAATCAGCCGCTGCCCGCCGCCATTCCAGAGCCCGCACCTGCGCCGTCCAGTATCCCGCTGCCTGACGTCGCGGCTCGCTCGCAGGAACTGGGCCAGATGTTGCGCGACCTGTCGAGCCAGTTACCCACGCCCGACCAGTTGAACGCGATACGCACTTCGCTTGCGGAACTGCAGCCGGAGTTGCAGTCGAAGAAAAAAGAAGTCGACGCGCTGCTTTCGTCCACTCCGAACTCGCTCGAAGTCCGGGAGCAGGAAACGTATTGGCGGGGCATGCAGAGCTATACCGACGCATGGCAGAACCAATTACTGACGTGGGCCAACAATGCGCAAGCGGCGAGCCAGAAACTTAACGAACAAGAGGCCACCTGGGCCGCGACCCTGCAAGAAAACCAGGGAGTCGCGGACCTCGATCCAGTTATCGCGTTAATCAGCGACAACCTCAAAGACATTCGCAAGCTGCGCGCGCTGGCGAAAGACGAGCTGCAAACGATCGTGACCATGCAGATTCAAGCGAGCGCCTGCGTCGACATGGCTGGGGATGCGCTCGATCGTCTGGCTCAGGCGCGCAAACAACTCACGGGACGTCTGCTCAATCGAGATAGCCTGCCCTTGTGGCAGATCGCAAGCCGGCGCGAGGCGGGCGAAACTGCTCCCGACTACGGCTCGATTAACAATCGCAAGATTGCGATCGAAGCATTCTTCCACGAAAACGTGGGAGCACTGATTGCGGTCATCTTCCTGCTGGTTGTCTCGCAGGTTTTTGCCTGCCGCTTGCAAGCCCTGGTGCGCGAGCGGCACCTCGAACTGGACCTCGATCCCGGCGTGCAGCACATCCTGAGCCACTGGTTTGCGCTGGGATTGCTGCCTCCCTTGATGTTTGGCTACCTTCTGGTCCCCAACGCTCCGATCTCGCTGATTGGGCTGGTGATCCTGATTTCGTTCATCCCCATCCTGACGTTGTTGCCACCGTTCCTGGAGCATCGGTTCCGGGTGTTGCTGCTTATTCTGGTCGGATTCAGCGCGGCCAACGCTGTCATCACCTGGATTCCGACCAATGCAGTTCACCGGCGGGAGCTGCACTTTATCGCAAATTCGCTGTTGTTCGCTTTCTTCGCGTATGCGTTGCCGCCTCTGCGCCTCACCCGCGCCAAAGGCGAAAGCAGTCTGCGAAGGCTGGTCCTGATGGGCGTGTGGATCGCGGTGGGTACTTTGGGAGTGGCACTCACCGTGGATCTGTTTGGTTACGTTAGACTGTCACAGTTTCTTGCGTCCGCCTGCCTCTACAGCGCATTTATCGCCATCAGCGCGTTCACTGCGGTGAAAATCTTCAAAGTGCTGTTTCTTGCGGCCATGGCTTCGCCCTTTGCCGAGCGCATTGCGGTGGTGCGGCTGCATCGCTACCCAGTTACGCGCTGGATACCACGGCTGGTGGCATCGGCGGGAGTATTGATCTGGCTCGCGGCGACGCTCGATTTGCTCAGCCTGAGCGAGTCGTTCACCGATGTCGTGAAGCGGATCCTCGATTTTCACATCGCTGGAAGCGCAGCCGGAATTACGCTGGGGAGCGTCCTGGGGTTCTTCCTCATCCTGCTGATCGGCTACTTCATTGCGAACGTGATCCGCTTCGGGTTGCGGGAAGAAATCCTGAAGCGCTTTCAAATGTCTCGTGGGCTGCCCGAGCTGATTTCCTCCACGCTCTACTACGTAATTCTGTTGCTCGTGGTTCTCTCCGCCATTAATGTCGGCGGCATTGAGCTGAACAAATTCACCGTGCTCACGGGCGCGATTGGCGTCGGTTTCGGCTTTGGACTGCAGAACATCATTAACAATTTTGTCTCCGGACTGATCCTGCAATTTGAGCGGCCGATTCACATCAATGACATCATCGAAGTCGATGCGAACACCGGCAAAGTCACGCGTATCGGAGTGCGCTCCAGCACCATCCAGACGTTCCAAGGTGCTGAAGTCATCGTGCCCAACGCCAACCTTATCTCCAGCAAGGTGATCAACTGGACCCTGTCCGAATCACGACGCCGCAGGGAGTTGCCTGTCGGGGTAGCGTACGGGTCTGATCCCAAGATCGTGTTGCAGATTCTTCGCCAAGCTGCAGCGAAGCAGGAACTTATACTCACTCAACCGGAGCCAATGGTTTACTTCAAAGGATTCGGAGAGAGCTCTCTAGATTTCGAACTTCACTTTTGGGTGATGCAGGAAAACAATGGCCTGCAGATCACCAGCGAGGTTGCATTAGCCGCAATGCAAATGTTCAATGAGGCCGGAATCGAGATTCCCTTCCCGCAACGCGACTTGCACGTGCGCTCGATCGACCCCGCCGGGGCGAGTGTATTGCCGAGTGGCGAGCCGGTGAAGGAGCCCTCTGACGTCGATAGGGCGTTCAGTGCGCTCGCGCCCGAAGCTCGTCGCACCCGCGTCACAGGAGATTGAGGCAGTTTCAGAACACCAGATCCCTCGCGGACTAAAGTCCACTGGCGGTAATGACAAGGAACATAAGAAACTGGTGCGGCGCAGCTAAAGCTGTGCCCCTTCAAGCACGCATCGGTCGCGAATCGCGGCCCCGTCCCTGACACCAGCGGCGTGGCGTAGAATACGAACAATCGATCAGCCATGTGGGAGGCGATCGTGACCCGGGAGGTACCCCAGCCTTGAGCCAGCTTCCGCAAACCTTTGGCGAGCTTCGTCGCAATCCCCAATTTTCTGAAGAGCGGGTTCGTGCCCGTCGCGTCAAAGACGAACTGCGCGACAACCTGATGGTCCGGTTGCGCCGCGATGAACCTGTTTTTCCTGGCATTGTCGGCTACGACGATACGGTTGTGCCACAGGTCGTAAACGCCATCCTTTCGCGCCATAACTTCATACTGCTGGGCTTGCGTGGACAGGCGAAGAGCCGCATCTTGCGCGCGTTGACCACGCTGCTCGATCCGCAAGTGCCGTATCTGGCCGGATGTGAGATTCACGACAATCCGTATGCTCCTCTGTGCCCTCGTTGCAAGCAGTTGCTGGCGAAGGAACCTGATGGTGCTCGCATCGCCTACCTCACCCCCGACGAGCGCTATGTTGAAAAGCTCGCCACGCCGGATGTAACGATCGCCGACCTCATCGGAGATATCGACCCGATCAAGGCCGCTAAGGGTGGGCACGAGTTGGGGAGCGAGTTGACCGTGCACTACGGACTACTGCCGCGCGCCAATCGCGGAATCTTTGCGGTGAACGAGCTCCCCGATCTTGCCGGTAAGATCCAGGTCGGCCTGTTCAACATCATGCAGGAAGGCGATGTGCAGATTAAGGGTTATCCCGTGCGTCTACCGCTCGATGTATTGCTGGTGTTCAGCGCGAATCCCGAGGACTACACCGCGCGCGGCAAGATCGTTACCCCGCTGAAAGACCGTATCGGCTCGGAGATTCGCACGCACTATCCCGCCACCGTGCAGGAAGGTGTAGCGATCACCGCGCAGGAAGCCTGGATCGAGCGTAACGGCCATCAGTTGCAAGTCCCGGAGTTCATCCAGGAAATTATCGAGCACACGGCGTTCGTGGCGCGCGAGGACAAGCGCGTCGACAAGCGCTCTGGCGTAAGCCAGCGTTTGCCAATCAGCGCGATGGAGAACGTGATCTCGAACGCGGAGCGCCGCGCCATTCGCTCGGGGGAGAAACTGGTGGTTCCCCGCGTGGGTGACATTTACGCGGCGATGCCCTCCATCACCGGAAAACTCGAACTGGAGTACGAAGGCGAATTGAAAGGCGCCGACAACGTTGCCCGCGACATTATCCGCGCCGCAGTAGCCCGGACTTACGATCGCTACTTCCACGGTAACAACAACATGAACCAGGTGGTGCAGTGGTTTGACCTGGGCGGCGAGATCCAGTTGCGCGATTCGGCCAGCGCACAGGAAATGCTGCACAAGCTGCGAGGGATTCAGGGACTTCTCGACAAGCTCAGTGCTCTCGGACTCAGTGGCAAAGAGCCGTCGGAAGTCATTGTGTCAGCCGCCGAGTTCATTCTGGAGGGTCTGTACGCCCACAAGCGTATTGGACGCAGCGAGGAGCGTCTGTTCACGGCCGGCGAGAAGCAGCCTCGCCGCGAAAAACCGAATTTGCGGGAAGACGACGAGGAACGCGATTTCCGCAAACAGCGCAGGCCGTTTAACTAGAAGTCGGTAATTCGTAGTTAGTAATTAGTTGTTAACAACCATCTTGCTGGTTGCTCCCGTATGAAGTTCGTTAAATACAAGAAGTACGTTCCAGAGCCCGCGTCAGAGATGAGCATGGAGGACCTGCTCGCGGCGCTGTCTGACCATCTGCTGCAGAGCGGATTCCAGCGGCAGTACATGGACTATTACGACCAGAATGCCGCCGAACATACGCTGGATGACCTTCGCAACGCCATCGCCGAAGCGTTGATGAACAGCGACATGCTCGATCAGCAACTGCGCGAGCAGATCGAGTCGATGAGCGCTGAGCAGTTCGAGCAACTGATCGAACAGCTCATCGATCGCATGGAGCAGGAAGATTACATCAGCATCGATCAGCCGCATGACCCGGCGCGTCCGTCGACCGCAGAAGGAAAGGCCGGCGAGTCGCAGGCCCAGGCCCGCTTCGAGGTCACCGACAAGGGATTGGACTTCCTCGGATTTCGTGCCTTGCGCGATTTGCTGGGGTCGCTTGGCAAGTCAAGCTTCGGCCGCCACGACACTCGCGATACTGCCACGGGCATCGAGGCCAGCGGCGCGTCGAAAACTTACGAGTTCGGCGACACGCTCAACCTCGACATCACGGCAACGCTCTCAAATGCGATCCAGCGTGAAGGACTTCACCTTCCGCTGAACATCGAGTACAGCGACCTGCAGGTCCACCAGTGCGAATACCAATCGTCGTGTGCCACTGTGCTCATGTTGGACTGCTCGCACTCCATGATTCTGTACGGCGAAGATCGCTTCACTCCGGCGAAGAAAGTCGCTATGGCGCTGTCGCATTTGATTCGCACCCAATATCCGGGGGACTCGCTGTCGCTGGTGCTATTTCACGATTCCGCGGAAGAGGTTCCGCTGTCACAGTTGGCGCGGGTGCAGGTCGGGCCCTACTACACCAATACGCGAGAGGGACTGCGCATGGCGCAGCGCATCCTTCAGCGTCAGCGCAAGGACATGAAGCAGATCGTCATGATTACCGACGGCAAGCCATCGGCGCTCACGCTCGAAGACGGACGCATCTACAAGAACGCCTTCGGACTCGACCCAATGGTGGTCAGCGAGACGTTGCAGGAAGTTTCCAAGTGTAAGCGGGCGGGCATCCTGATCAACACGTTCATGCTGGCGTCTGACTATGGACTGGTGCAGTTCGTCCAAAAAGTCACGGAAATGTGCCGCGGCAAGGCTTACTTCACCACACCATACACTCTCGGGCAGTATCTGCTGATGGACTACATGTCGCGCAAAACGAAAACCGTACACTAGCAGGCGTCCGAAAAAACAAAGGACCGCGCTGGTGGTCCTTGCCACGCTTTCTTAGCAGCTTTTGTGGTTAGATTTTCGGTTCTTCGGGGGCGACTTCGTCGGCCTTCTTCACGGCTGCTTCTGCCGCCTGGAATCCGATCTTCGAGTGGGTCCCGTCGCAAAACGGTTTGTTCACTGATCCGCCGCAACGACACAACGAAAACGCCAGTTTCCCGGTCAAATCGTACGGATTGCCGTCGGCATCTACCAGTTCAATCGAACCCTCAGGAGCTTCCACCCGGAACGGACCATTTCTGCGTACAGTGATCTTTACTACGGCCATTCACTTCCTCCCAAAATCTCCGGCGCATTGCGCCGTCGCTTCATTGTAGCGGAGTGCGGCTTTGCTCACCGGATCGCCAATTGACGCTAAGGGTCGAGCTCCACCGAACCTTTCGCCGCAGAATGCGTACCTTCCTGCATCTGGTCTTGTCCGGAAGCGGACAGAAGATTGCACTGCCGGACATTGGCGACTTGGTGAAGCTCCTAACCTGCTGAAAACAGGCCACTCAGCGGTGGTGGCCTCCGTGCAAGAACAGATGTGGAGAGTTTCGCCCGACTACGTTGATAGCTCACTGAGGGAGAACGTTTGTGATCCAAGACCTGCGATTTGCGTTACGACAACTGAAGAAGAATCCAGGGTTCGCGACGATTGCGGTGCTCACCCTCGCGCTTGGTATCGGCGCCGTAACCACGGTGTTCACGTGGGCCAATGCAGTGTTGTTCAATCCCTGGCCGCAGGTGCGACATGCGAACGAAATTCGCACCTTGGACGCCGGCATTCACGGCGACCGCGGGTACACCTTGCACTACAACCAGCTTCTCTACCTTCGAGAGCAACATCGCGGTTTCGCCGAAGCCACGGCGCACGAAATGTTCCCGGTCGATCTGGCAAGCGCTGGGGCGCGACCTGAGCGCAACTGGGCCGGCATCGTGGCCAGCAATTACTTCCAGATGCTTGGCGTGAGTCCGGCCCTAGGGCACACTTTTGCCATCCACGACGATCGTGCCTACGGTTCAGCGCCCGAGGTCGTGATTAGCTACGATCTGTGGCGCACGCGGTTTAACGGTGATCCCGGCATCGTTGGACGGACCATCAGCGTCAACCGCCATCCCCTGACCGTGATCGGCGTTACGCCAGAGAATTTCGTTGGCATCTACGGCGGCATGGCACAATCGCTATGGGTACCGTTCAGCGAGCTATCGGTCCTGACCGATGGCAAATCCGATCCTCTCATGGCCGGCGGCTTTGGTTTAGAAGTCGCTGCCAGACTGCGTCCCGGCGTTACCGACGAACAGGCGTCCGCCGAACTCCACACGGTGGCGCGTCGATTCGCTGCACAGCAGAACTCATCATTCTTCGCCGACTGGGACCTCTTCCTGTCTGACGCCGGCCACATGTCACGCGGCGTATTCGGAGACGTTAGCGCGATGGTTCCCATTCTGCTGGGCGCTGCCGGGTTGCTGCTGGCGCTGGTATGCACAAACGTCGCTGTACTACTGATTCAACGCAGCTCACGCCGGGCACGCGAGCTGGCGATTCGCTCGTCGCTGGGCGCCAGTCGCAGACGGATTCTGAGGCAATTGCTGACCGAGACCGCCGTGATCGCCGCGCTGGCCGGCGTCGCCGGTTGGGCTGCAAGCCTTGCGCTGTCACGAGCGATGTATTTGTTGATGCCGCAAATCGGAATGTCGTTTATGTTTAACCTGCAGCCCGACGCGCGCGTTTTAGGCTTTGCCTTCCTGTTGACGGCGCTCACCTTACTGGCCTGCGGACTCTTCCCCGCCCGCCAAGTGCTGAAGATCTCGCAGGTCGGTGCCCTGCATGATGGTGCAGTGTCGGTTGTAGGTTCAAACACCCGTGGCCGCCGCAATGCTTTGCTCAGCGTGCAACTTGGGCTTTGTTTCGTCGTATTGGTTGCCTGTGGGCTGCTGACCCGCACCTTTTGGAACGTCGTCAACCGCGACCCTGGATTCGCCACCGACAACACTCTGGTCGCCTCTATCGACCTGGCGCGCGCTGGATACTCGCAGGAGAAAGGCCTCGCATTTCAGCGCACCTTGCTCGAGAAGTTGCGATCCTTGCCCGGCGTGGAAACTGCATCACTCACCAGCTACGTTCCGATGGGTACGAGCGGCGGCGGAAACGTTCGTGACATCGCTGTCTCCGGCTATCAGCCGGCCAAGAACGAGAGCATGAGCATCGTAACCGACTCGGTGGCTCCTGACTATTTCAAGGCACTGCGCATTCCGATCTTGCAGGGACGCGAATTCAACGATCGCGACACCGATACCGCACCTTGCGTCGCGATTGTGAATCAGGGCATGGCACGCAAGTACTGGTCCCAGGGCAACGTCTTAGGATCGCGGATTCAAGTGGGCAAACATTCATGCGAAGTGGTGGGAGTCAACCGTAACATCATCTATCGCAATGCAGTATGGGACACCGGAGACCCTGTGGTCTATCTCTCGCTGCTCCAGGACTACCAGGGTTGGTTCCACGTCGTGTTCCGAGGTACTCGGTCCGTCGAGACCCTGCTCCCCGGCTTAGATCGCGCGGTGTCGGCGCTCGACAGCTCCCTTCCCATCGAAGATATTGAAACGCTGCACGATCACATCCAGGCTTCCTATTCCGATGCCAAGGTGCCGGCGGAATTAATTGGAGTCTATGGCATCTGCAGCCTGTTGGTTGCGGTGTTGGGTGTCTATGCCGGTCTGGCATATTCCGTCGCCGAACGCACTAGAGAATTCGCATTGCGGGTCGCCTTGGGGGCCGAGAGGCAGCGCATCTTCGCCATGATTGTGCGCGAAAGCGGCAAGGTCGCTATCGGCGGAGTCCTGGTGGGAGCCATCGGCGCGTTCTTTGCGGTGCGCGTGATGAAGAGCTTGCTCTTTGGTGTTTCGCCGTTTGATCCGGTCAGCGCAGCCGGAGCAGTTCTAATGCTGATTTCTGCTGCGGCGTTTGCGGCGTGGCTGCCAGCCCGTCGTGCCGCTTCCATCGAGCCCATGCAAGCTCTGCGAGCCGAATAGGAACGGCTGGGGAGAGGAGTGAGGCGTGATTAACGAATTGAAATACGCGATACGTCAACTGGCCCAGTCACCGGCTTTCGCTATGGTGTCTGTGCTGACCCTCGCGCTCGGCATCGGCGCAAACATCGCAGTCTTTTCGGTCACCAACGCCATCCTGCTGAATCCCAGCGGAATCCCGCACGCCGCTAATGTCGTGGCTTTGCGGGCCAAGTACGGCGGCCTCACCGATTTGAGCAATATCTCGATCTCACCTCCTGACTTCGCCGACGCCGCAGCTGGCAAGGATATCTTCTCCGCTGCCGCCGTCATGAATGCGATGGGCTTCAACTTCAGCCGCGACAACGCCAACCCGGAGCTGATCAACGGTGCGCAGGTATCACCGGGTTACTTCGACGTATTCGAGGTGCGACCTGCTCTTGGACGTGTGTTCACCGCAGAAGAAGACGTCCCGGGAGCAACAAAGACCGTCGTTCTCTCACACGATGCATGGAAAACACGCTTCGGTGGCGATCCCAACATCGTCGGACGCTCGCTGGTCTTGAACCAGCAGTCTTACCAGGTAATCGGAGTGATGGGGCCCGAGTTCAAATGGCCAAATCAGGTAGAACTGTGGGTTCCCATCGCAATGCCGCCAGCTCGTTACCACGATCACAATTATCGCTATAACGAGAATCTCTTTGGCGCGGCCCGACTGCGGCCTGGAGTCACGCTGCAACAGGCAAACGCCTATCTCAACCGCAAGGCCGAAGAGAACATCGCATCGGAAGGCAACGGGAGCTATGGGCGGGTTAGCGGTTGGGGCATGTTCTCCATCCCGCTGACCGAATTCATCGGAGGCAATCTGCGCAAGCCGTTGACGGTGCTGCTCGGCGCAGTCGCCATGGTGCTGCTGATTGCGTGCGCCAACATTGCCGGACTACAGATGGCGCGTGCCTCCGCCCGCCAGCGCGATCTTGCGGTGCGAATTGCGTTGGGGGCCTCGCGCTGGACGCTGATCCGCCAGGCGCTGATGGAAAGCGTGGTGCTGACCGTGGCCGGCTTGGCCATGGGACTCGTAGTGGCCTTCGCCGTTGCCCCGTTATTACTGCGCGGCCTGCCGCCTATGCTCGCTGAACACTTGCATCTTTCATTCGGCGGCCCGGTATTGCTGTTTGTCGTTGTGGTTGCGGTATTGTGCTCACTGCTGTGTGGCGTCGTTCCCGCCTGGCACCGAACTCAGCCCGGCTGGTTCAATAGCTTGCACGAGTCCGGCCGTTCCGGCACCTCCAGCCGTACCAGCCAGCGGACCCGTTCGTCCCTGGTGATCGCGCAGATCGCGCTCTGCCTGCTGCTGCTGGCCGGCGCTGGTCTGTTGTTCAGCAGCCTCAAGGCCGTCGAGGCCATGGAAACCGGCTTCCAAGCCTATGGCCTCACGTCGGCTTCGTTCACGCTGCCAAAGTCGGTCTACGACAAAGACGAAAAACAGGCTGCGTTTCTGACTTCACTGGAAGATCGTCTGCGTGGCATCCCAGGTGTGAGTTCGGCCGCTCTTATCGATAGCCTTCCTTTCACTAATAACGGAGGGTCGGCGAGTTTCTACGTTCAGGGGCGTCCCAAGGCACCCAACGACCCCGGCCCTCACGGCAATATTCGAGTCATTTCTCCCGGATATTTTGCGACGCTCAAGATCTCCATGCTGCGAGGCCGGGACTTTACGGACGAGGACCGCAAAACTACGGAGCAAGTCGCAATTGTCGACGAAGTTCTGGCGCGCCAGTATTGGCCGGGACAAGATGCGATTGGGCAGCACATCGCCTTCAACGATCCGAACACGGGACCGTGGATGACGGTGGTTGGGCTGGTAGCGCACGCGCGCGCCAATTCGCTTGAAGCTGACACCAACGAGGGCTTTTACTATCTCCCCATCGCACAGTCCCCGGACTTAACCACTTCCCTGGTCGTACGAACTTCGCGTCCGCCCGAGAGCGTGGCTTCCGACCTCGCGGCTGCGGTGCGCGCCGGTGACTCCGGCATCCCGATCTACGACGTCAAAACCATGGAAGAACGCGTCAACGACTCGCTGACTGGGAGAAAGTTCGTCGTCATTCTATTGGGGACATTCGCCGCACTAGCGCTCCTCCTCGCAGCACTCGGGCTCTACGGGGTCATCAACTACTCAGTGCGCATGCGCACTCGCGAGTTGGGAGTGAGAATGGCGCTCGGTGCACAGCGCGGCAAAGTGCTGCAGCTCGTCCTGATGCAGGGTTTGCGCCTGCTGGGATTCGGAGTGGCGTTCGGTCTCGTCGCTGCATTAGTGCTGGGCCGGGTCTTCTCCAGCCTTTTGTTTCACGTGAGCCTGCTGCACGTCGTTCCATGGCTCGTAGCCACGGCCGTACTGATCACGACCGTACTACTTGCGAGTTACCTGCCCGCTCGGCGCGCCGCATCGATCGAACCAATGAAAGCATTACGGACCGAGTAGAGCGGTCGACTGAAACTTTGAGGGAAAAATGGGAACGATCCTGAATGAAATTCGCTTGGGCCTGCGGCAAATGCGCAAGGCACCGGCCTTCACAATTGTCGCGGTGCTCACGCTGGCACTCGGAATCGGCGCCAACACCGCCGTCTTCACGCTATTGGACCAGGCACTGCTGCGCTCGCTGCCCGTGAGCCATCCCGAGCAACTTGTCCGCCTGCATTGGACCGGTGACGCACCCGGCCACTTCAACTCATACGGTGGCGATGACACCGACTATTTTTCCTATCCGATGTACCGCGACCTGCGCGACACCAACCGGGTCCTGCAGGCAGTTGTTGCCAATTCCCAGCAGAACGTCGCCGTGCGCTGGAACAACAAGCCCGACATGGCGAGCTGCGAACTCGTCTCCGGCAATTACTTCGAAGCACTGGGAGTCCAGCCCGCGCTTGGCCGTCTGTTCGTACCGTCCGACGAAGCGATGAATGGGAATCTCGTGGCGGTCATCAGCTTCAACTACTGGAAGACACACTTCGCATCCGATCCCATGGTGATCAACCAGACGCTATTCATTAACACGCAGCCCTTCGCTATCGTGGGAGTGGCGCCGCCCGGCTTCCACAGCATAGTCGCTGGGTCGGTGGAGGACGTGTTTGTCCCGATTACAGCCAAGGCCATAATCACGCCGCGTTGGCAAGATCTGGAGGACCGCCGCTCAAACTGGCTCACCTTGTCAGCGCGGCTGAAGCCGGGAGTCAGCCGTCAGCAGGCCGAAGCTGCGATGGCGCCGCTCTGGCACTCGCTGCGCGCTGAAGAATTCAAGACCTTCAACCACAAGGACCGCTGGCAGAAAAGATTCCTCGACGATTCGCGACTGCAGTTGCTCGATGGCGCTCGCGGATTTTCTCCCCTCCGCGACCAGATCAGCGTGCCCTTGATGGTATTGATGGGAATGGTCGGCCTGCTGGTCTTGATGGCATGTGTCAACGTCTCCAGCCTGCTGCTTGTGCGTGCTGCCGGCCGCGCCCGCGAGATCTCGGTACGCTACGCCTTGGGTGCAGGACGCTGGCAGATCGTTCGCCAGTTGCTCATTGAGGGCGTTATACTCGGGCTGTTCGGCGGAGCCTTGGGAGTCGCCATCGCGCCTGCAGTATCGCAGATACTGATTCGCCGGTTGCTGGGAGGCACCGCCACCGAGCTTCCTTTTAATCCCAACCCTGATCTCCGTGTGTTGTTCTTCGCCTTCGGACTCGCGTTCCTGGTGTCTTTGGCTTTCAGCCTCGCCCCCGCAGCGCACTTCCTGAAGCCCGACCTCATCAGTGCGCTCAAGCAGCAATCTCTCACTGCCTCGGGTGCGCGACTGCGCTTCCGACGGATCTCGGTGGGCGTACAGATCGGACTCAGCCTTTTGCTGCTTGTCGGAGCGGGGCTGTTCGTCCGAACGCTGCGCAACCTGCAATCCGTGGACTTGGGATTTACTGCCAACCATCTGCTCGGATTCAATGTCAATCCTCGACTGGCGGGATATCAGCCTGACCAGGTCAATGCTTTGAACCGGCGAATTCTGCAAACGCTGGCTGCGTTGCCAGGCGTTCGCGCGGTCGCTGCCACCGACGACCCTGATCTTGCACACAACGACGACAACGGTGGTATCAGAATCGTGGGTTACAACGCGCGCGAAGACGAAGACATGCAGGCCGAGCAGCCTTGGGTAACGCCGCAATATTTCACCACGATGCAAGTTCCGCTGCAAGCCGGCCGTCTGTTCACGGATGACGACGATCTTGGCAAGGCGAGTGTTTCCATCGTCAGTGCCAGCCTCGCGCAACACTATTTTGGCAGTCCGCAAGCCGCCCTGGGCCACGTGATTAACTTCGGATCCAACGAGATGCCGGACAACTCTACGATCGTCGGCGTGGTGGGCGACACCAAGCATCAGGGAGTGCGCGCCCCGGTCAAGCGTACCGCCTACCGGTCGCTCTTTCAGTCGCCGCAGCCGAACTTCATTACCTATGTCGTGCGTACTTGGCAGTCTCCGGAAGCCGCAGAAAGCACCATCCGCACTGCCATGCAGCAGATGGATTCCAAACTGGCGTTGGGCCAGCTACGCACCATGGACGAGATGGTCGCCGACGATCTGTCCAGTGAACGCCTCGTCGCCCTGTTGTCAGTCAGCTTTGGGGTGTTGGCGATGTTGTTGGCCGCTATCGGCCTCTACGGCGTACTAGCCTATTCCACGGCGCAGCGCACGCGCGAGATCGGCATCCGCATGGCTATGGGTGCGCAGCGCAGCAGCGTTGTCCGCTTGGTGCTGGCGGATGTGCTGTGGCTGGCGGGCGTCAGCATTGTGGTGACAGTTCCCGTCGCGCTTTTGTTTGCGCGGATGATTCGCACCCAGCTTTACGGGGTGAGTTCTTTCGATCCGCTCACGTTGCTGGCATGCATGGCACTCGTATCGTTTGTTGCGTTGCTGGCTGCTTTGTTGCCGGCAAGACGGGCTGCGTCCGTTGATCCAATGAAAGCGTTACGAACTGAGTAGACCGTTCAGCCGAGGGATGGGGAAAATAATGGGAACAATCTTGCGTGAAATTCGCATGGGTATCCGCCAGCTGCGCAAAGCTCCGGGCTTCGCCATTGTGGCGATCCTTACGCTGGCGCTGGGCATCGGCGCCAACACCGCCGTTTTCACTCTGCTCGACCAGGCCCTCCTGCGGCGTCTGCCGATTTCTCATCCCGAGCAACTGGTTCGACTGCGCTTTACTGGCGCGAACCCCGGGCACATCGACTCATACGGCGGCGACGACAAGGACTACTTTTCCTACCCGATGTACCGCGATCTTCGCGATAAGAATGGCGTCTTTGACGGCATTCTGGCCAGCGATCAATGCCAAGCCGGAGTGCAATGGAACAATTCTCCCGAGCTGGTGACCTGCGAACTGATTTCCGGTAACTACTTCGAGGTACTGGGAGTGCAGCCGGCGGTTGGTCGCGTCATCGTTCCCTCCGACGACGTTGCCAATAGCGCACCGGTCGTAATGCTAAGTTTCGATTACTGGAAGACAGAATTCGGCAGCGATCCCCGCGTAGTCAACCAGACGCTGCTGATCGATGCCCATCCCTTCACCATCATCGGAATCGCGGCCCCTGGATTTCATAGCGTGGTCGCCGGACAGACCCCCAAGATCTTTGTGCCAATCGCCGCTCAACCGGTGATCCAGCAGGGCCTCGAGGGCCTCGAGGGCCGCCAGTTCCTCGAGGACCACAAGTCACGCTGGCTGACCTTGGCAGCGCGCCTGAAACCTGGCGAAACCGCCGCAGCCGCAGAAGCTGGCGTTAATCCGCTGTGGAGCGGATTGCGCGCAGAGGAATTTCCGCTGTTCAACAAAACGACGGAACGCTTCCACCAGGCGTTCTTCGACAAAGCGCACCTGATGGTTCTCGATGGATCGAAAGGCTTCTCTCCCCTTCGCGATCAGGTGGGGGAGCCGCTACTGATCGTAATGGGAATGGTGGGACTGGTAATCCTGATGGCTTGCGTGAACATTTCCAGCCTGTTGCTGGTGCGGGCCTCGGGGCGCGCCCGCGAAATGTCTGTGCGCTATGCGATGGGTGCAAGCCGCTGGCAGATCGTCCGCCAGTTGCTGGTGGAAGGCCTTCTGCTGGGTACCTTCGGTGGCGTCGTTGGAGCGATCGTTGCGCCGCTGGCCACTCGCGCATTGGTTCGCGCGGTAGTTGTGGGAGACATCTCGCATTTTCCTCTCAGCACGGGCATCGATCTGCGGATATTGCTGTTTAACTTCGCGATTGCTTTTGCCGCGAGCGTACTGTGCAGCCTGGCGCCGGCGTTGCGCTTCCTCAAGCCTGACCTGGTCACTGCGTTGAAGCAGCAGACAGGTACCTCCGGTACGTCGCCGCTGATCTTCCGGCGGATCACCGTAGGCTTGCAGATTGGCCTGAGCCTGCTTCTCGTGGTCGGTGCCGGGCTCTTTGTTCGCACTCTGCGCAACCTGGAATCGCAAAATGTAGGCTTCGTCACCATCCATCTTGTAACGTTCGGCGTTAATCCGAAGTTGGCCGGCTACCAGCAGGGCCAGGTAAATCCGCTCCACAATAGAGTGCTCGATACACTCGCCGCTCTCCCCGGAGTCGTTTCCACGGGAGGCACGGACGATCCCGAACTCTCAGGAGACGACATCGGAAGCAGTTTCTCGATTGCCGGCTACGATGCCAAAGAAGACGAAGCCATGAACATGGAAATGCCGTCGGTGACCCCCGGCTACTTCGCGGCCCTGCAGCTTCCCGTGCTGGCCGGAAGGACCTTCACCGATCACGACATCGCCGGACAACCGATGGTTGCGGTGGTGAATGCCAAGCTCGCGCGTAAGTATTTTGGAGACGCGCAGCACGCCCTCGGGCGCATCGTGGGACGCGGAAGCGGCAGCGGCACCAAGCTCGACATTCAAATCGTCGGCGTCGTTGGGGACGCCAAGCATAGTGGCGTTCGCGACGACATCCGGCCCACGATTTATCGGCCGTTCTTCCAGAATGAAAAGAGCGGTACGCTGCAGTACTACGTACGGACCGTGCAGTCGCCGGAACTGGCGGAAACGACCATTCGTACGGCCATCCAGAATCTCGATTCCAAACTGGTGCTCGACACCATGCGAACCATGGACGAGCAGATCGACGACAATCTCATGAACGACCGGCTGGTCACGTTACTAGCCGTAGTTTTCGCCGTGCTCGCCACCTCCCTAGCGGCGATTGGGCTCTATGGCGTGCTGGCGTACACAACCTCCCAGCGTACGCGGGAGATCGGGATCCGCATGGCCATGGGCGCTCAGCGTATCAGCGTCGTCCGCATGGTGCTGGTGGACGTCCTGTGGCTGGCGGGCATCAGCATCGCGCTCACCATCCCTCTCGCATTGCTTTTGACCCGAATGGTCCGCAGCCAACTCTACGGCGTGAGTGCCTTTGATCCCGTCACGCTTTTGGCAGGCACGGTGCTGGTATCAGTCGTGGCCTTGCTCGCGGCCATGCTTCCGGCGAGGCGAGCAGCATCGGTAGAGCCCATGAAGGCGCTGCGCACCGAATAACACGCGGCCGGCCAGCTCTCAAGGAGGTCCTGAACCCTGCCTCGTGGGACCGGCCCGCTGCCACATGTGCGGGCGTGACTTCCAGCTTGCGCCGCATGGTCTCAGCCAGGTCGTGCACCAGTTGGATTTTCTCCGCCGCCTCCGGGCAAAGTGCTGGCGCCCGCATCGCCAGCTCGGAATTCAGCAGAATGGCTGTGACCTCTCCCCGTACTACGTTGCGCAGCAGGTTCTCCGCTGACTGCATGGCCGAAAGTTTATCCCGGACAAACCGCGCGAGTCCGCTTTGCACTTCGCGCGCCACCCGTTCCGAACCGTGGAGGGCCAGGTTCACATAGACCGGCATGGCCGGGCCCGCATGGCTCAACAGCAGGTTCACGCCACCGATCTCGGTGTGGTTAAACGACTCGTCCAGCACCAGCAAATCGTAATCGTTGGATTGCAGGCGCTCGACTGCCCGCGCCAGCGAAGCCACGATTTCCGTTTTCTGGTGCGTCGCCTGTTCTATTGTGGCCGCGCATTCCCTGGCTCGCGGCGAGGTAGTTAGCAGCATGATCATGAGATTTCTCCCGTCAGTACATTCGGACGCAGTTTGCCCGTCCCGCCCAGAGGCAGGTATTCGGAGCGAAGGATCCAGCTCGGCGTTTACACCGTCGAGCCGTACTCCTTCAGCTTGCGATACAAGGTTGTCTTGCCGATTCCCAATTGCCGCGCCGCTTCCAGCTTGTCTCCGTTCAGCAGCGTGATGGCGTGCAGGATCGCCTGCTTCTCCAGTTCGGCTAAGCACGCGACTCCCGTAGTCTCGGAGCTGGTGATGACGTCAGGTGTCTGAGTGTGAAAGTTCTGCAGCGCCGTCGGCAAGTCGGCGATGTGCATCGTGGTACCCGAGGTCAGGGCACAGGCGCGTTCCAGGCAGTTCTCCAGTTCGCGCACATTGCCCGGCCAATCGTAGTTGATCATGAGTTTCAGGGCGTCGTCGCTGATGTTGCGCTGCACCCCGGTAGTGCGGGCCACGCGTTCCAGGATGTGTCCCGTCAGAAGAGGTATGTCTTGTTTGCGCTCGCGCAGCGGAGGCACTCGCAGCGTCAGCACATTCAGCCGGAAGTACAAATCCCGGCGGAAGATGCCCTGCTGCACCGCGGTTTCCAGGTCGCGATTCGTGGCCGCCAGCACGCGCACGTTAATGGGAATGGCTCGCGTCCCGCCAACCGGCCGAATCTCCTTCTCCTGCAACGCCCGCAGCAGCTTCGACTGCAGATCGATTGGCAGCTCCCCGATTTCGTCGAAAAACACCGTTCCGCCATCGGCTGCCGCCATGAGGCCGTCCTTCGCTCGAACCGCGCCCGTAAACGCGCCCTTCACGTAGCCGAACAGCTCGCTCTCGATAAGACTGGGCGCCAGTGACCCGCAATCGACCGGAATGAATGGCTTGTCGCGGAACGATCCCGAGTAATGGATGGAGCGTGCCACCAATTCCTTGCCCGTACCGCTTTCCCCAAGGATCAGCACTGGATGGGTACTGTGCGCGGCTTTGGCAATGATGCGATAGAGCCGATCCATCTCCGGCGCCTGCCCCACCATGGCTCCAAAGCCATGTTTCGACTTCACTTGCTCGCGCAGGATACGGTTCTCGGTCGCCATCTTCAAATGCGCGGTTACACGATCCAGAACCAAGCGGAGTTCGTCGAAGTTGAAAGGTTTAGTGACGTAGTCATACGCCCCCGCTTTCATGGCCTGCACCGCCGACTGGACTGTGGCAAATCCGGTCATAATCACCACCACGGTGTCTGGACGTCGCCGCTTGATCTCGCGCAACACTTCCATTCCGTTTGTTCCCGGCAGACGCAGATCGAGGAGAACAATATCCACGCTTGTGCTATCAAGGATGCGATAGGCATGTTCGGCCGAGTCCGCAATCTGGGCATTGAATCCCAGTGCGGCACCGACCTCCCGGCAGGATTCGCGCACCGAGCGTTCGTCGTCCACGATTAGAAGGTTAAGGAGATTTGTGTCGGCATTCGGCTCAGCGGTCGGAGCGGTTTCTGTAGTAAGCACGGCGGGGCCCTCTTCCAAATGGCTCGGATTCGCGGAGCAGCCGCGAAGCGATGCTGGCAGCTCCGGTATCACCATTGTCCCCTTTTGGGAAATTGCCGCTAGTGCAGGGGTCACACCATTGTGTGAGGCACTTTTTTCCCGGTTAGCAGAAAAATCCAACACCTGTGCACTCATGGCGTCGGCCTCGCCTCAACTGGCTGAGCGGATGCGCTGCACTCGCGGCTGGGCGCTACGCCGTCGAATCCAACGACGGCGGTGGCCTCGGTACCAGAGTGTCCTGGACACTGGCCAACGCGGCAGTCTGCCTGCGATCGTTCCAGCAGCCGCTTCACCAGTTCCCCGGCCCTCTGGGCGTTGCGCTCGATTTCGTGCAGATAGCGCTTGTCGCGGCTGTAGGATGGCAACTTCCAGGCCATGACCTGCGCGTTCAGGAACACACTCGATAGCGCATTATTTAGCCCGTGCAGTAACTCGGCGCAGGCCTCATATCCGGCCCCAGCCGGTCCCACTTCCTGGCTCGCGGTTGGTTTTGGTTCGTGTTGCCCGTCCGCATCCGCGTCTTGCAAGACTCTCATGGCGCATCCCCGATCTCAATCGGTAGCTCCTGCGCCAATATCAAATGCACGATGACTTCCAAACCGGGGGCGATTCACAAGCCTAGTGTTTTCAGAGAGGTGGCAGATTACCCTGGAATTGCGCCATCAGCCGTCGAGCCTTCCGAGTTCCAAAATGGAACCAGGCTATCGGAGATTGCGCGCCAACTCTCATCTTGTTCAAGACTTAGGTTCCCATTCCCATATTGGCAGGATGAAGCCGTCTAACTCCCGCATCGGGAATCGAGACACGGCGCTCTCGCGGAAGCCATTCGCGTCCGCGGAACGGAGTCGGCGCGAAATCGGGATAGGGGGACGGTCGCCCGTCCTCCCTCCGCACCACCGTACATGCCGGTGCGCATACGGCGGTTCGGCGGGTTGAGCTACGTGTGAGAATAGCCGGGCGTTCTGCATCGTGCGTCGCCAGGAGGCGATTCGGTCCCTTCGTGGACGCCCCTCGGGGCTTCACCCTCTTTGCCTCCGGAAGGCCAAACCATATTGGCTTTTCTCCCGCCTGTCGTCCCTGAGATCGCACTGCTCACTGCCTCTCCCTTTATTCCCCTTGCCGGGTACCGTTCGGGCCTTCCTCCGTTCTTCTGGAGTAGTACGCCCACTGCTGACTTCTGCGCCACGGTCAGAGTGAACTGCTTCACCCTCAGTCACGTTTTGTGACATGTCGCAGATCTCCCGAGGTAATCTCGACCGCCTTCAACGCACCACCGCCGGATTTACCACCAGTGCGCTTGATGGATATGGGCTTCGCAGTCATTGGCCCTTCACCTCCATCAGGTTGGGGAGTCGAGTAGGGCAAAGGCGCTTGACGGGCTTCGAATGATGCCGTTGTTTCCATTTCCCCCTCTAAAATGCCGTACGGTGGGTTTTCCTCAGTACGGCTTCAAGGCCGGTATGTCAGTTGGCGCCTTTCCTTCATTGCGCTCGCTTAAGCCTGCTCCCGGCATACACGATCGCTTTGTCGGTTTGCATCCACCCTTCGCAGGGCCGCGGAGTGACATCCGGAGTCCCGTTCTGAGCCGGGAGGATGACCCTTGACCCATGCCACCGTTTGAGCTCGCGCCCTACCCCAGGGGTCCTCGCTCCGGTCCGGGTTATAGTGTCCCGATCCATCAACACTTAATCGACCCCATCCCAGCCACTGGCAAGCACATTCCGACTTCCCGCCTCTGCGGTTATACGAAACGCCTCAGCTGTGCGGGAGCGCCTAGGCCGCCCGCCAGTGGGTCCGTGCTTTCACTGCAAATCCTTATCGACATGTCGCCCTCTTTGACTCCGGAGAAATCTGTGGCTGCACTCATCCAGTTCCTTCGCCACCGACGCGGCCTTCGCCCAATCCTCAAAAACTCGGCTTTCTCATCCATCCCACAAATCCGTTTCCCGTGGGGAGCTGATTTCGGAGCTTCACTACAGTTCGCTTGCGCTACAACCTGCCGATTTGTTCGCCCTCCTGACGGATCGGACTCAGCTCGCGCTTTGTCCGCAAGGACTTTTACTTCCAGGCTTCCACCAGAACAGTCACCTGATACTGGCGCTGGATATGTCTACCGTGGCAACTGAATAATCTCCACGGATCGGACTCTCTCCGACTGGATTTGCAGCTAGCCCGACTTTACCAGTAGCTGACGTTTTTCGGCTTTTTTGCGATAGTTTCGGTTGTTAACTCGCCTGTTGTCATCGTCGACCTCTAAGAAAACGGTAGAGTGAAGACCTACTGTCTTCCCTTTGACCCCAGAGTTCTGGCACTCTGCAGTCGGCATGTTTCTGCGCAGCATCCACCGCAAGAAAGACGGCAAGGATCATCGCTACTTCAGTATCGTCGAGAACCATCGCATCGCTTCTGACAAGACGGTGCAGCGAACTGTTCTCTATCTGGGCGAGATCAACGATCAACAAGAGGCGGCCTGGCGCAAGACGCTGTCGGTGTTTGATGAAGAGCAGCAAGAGTATGCGAATCTGAGCTTGTTCCCCGACGACCGCGAGATTCCCGCCGAAGCGGTCGACAGCCTACAAGTGAAAATGAGCGGTCTGGAGCTCCGCCGTCCTCGGTTGTTCGGCAGTTGCTGGTTGGCCTGCGAGTTGTGGCAGCAACTGGGCTTACAGGAGTTCTGGGATTCTCGGCTTGCCGGATCGCGGGAAGAGGTTCCTTGGGAAAAGGTGCTGCGCCTGCTGGTGGTGAACCGGCTGCTGGATCCGGGCAGCGAGTTTCGGGTGCATCGCCAGTGGTACCTGAGCACCGCCATGGATGCCCTGCTGGGAACGGACTTCGCGGTGGCCGAGAAGAATCGCTTGTATCGCTGTCTGGATCGGGTGCTGGAACATAAACAGGAACTCTTTCTATGGCTACGCCAGAAGTGGGCCGACCTGTTTCAAGCGGAATTCGAAGTGCTGCTCTACGACTTGACGAGCACCTACTTTGAAGGCGCGATGGAAGACAACCCCAAGGCCAAGTATGGTCACAGTCGCGACAAACGGACGGACTGTTTGCAGGTGGTGATTGCGCTGGTGATCACGACCGATGGTTTCCCGTTGGCCTACGAAGTGCTGGACGGCAATACCAGTGATCGCACCACTCTGCGTTCTTTTCTCGACCGCATCGAGAAGACCTATGGCAAAGCCAAACGCATGTGGGTGATGGATCGCGGCATTCCGACCGAAGAGATATTGCGCGAGATGCGGGATCCGGCGCGGGAGATTTTCTATTTGGTCGGAACCCCGAAAAGCAAGATCCAACAGTATGAAAAGAAGTGGCTCGATCTGCCCTGGCAGGAGGTCCGAGAGTCGGTAGAAGTGAAACTGTTCGAGCAGGACAGCGAGCTGTATGTGTTGGCCAAGAGCGACGGCAGACGAGCCAAAGAGACCGCCATGCGCCGCCAGCGCCTGGCCCGCTTGCTGAGAAAGCTCCGCGCCATGCGGCGCAGCCTGCCCTCTCTCGTCCAGTTGTTAATGCGCTTGGGTGCCGCCAAAGCCGCCGCCGGCCGCGCTTTTCATTTTGTGCAGATGCAACTACCTGGGGAAGGGCAGGAGGTGACGCGGGAGACCTTCCAGTTTCGGGTGGACAAGAAGAAGCTGCAAGCGGCGGAAGAGCGCGACGGGCACTACTTGCTGCGCTCCAACCTCACGGCCGGAGATCCCAGCGTGCTGTGGACCCGCTATGTGCAACTGACGCAGATCGAAGCGGTATTTCGGTCGCTCAAAAGCGAGCTGGGCATTCGCCCCATTCACCATCAACTAGAGCATCGCGCCGATGCCCACATTCTGATCGCCTTTCTCGCCTACTGCTTGCAGGTAACCCTGAAACAGCGCCTGTGGCTGCACGCCCCGGGGTTGACGCCCAAGGCGGTGTTGGAAAAGCTAGCCGAAATCCAAATGATCGACGTCTGGATTCCAACGGTCGATCACCGTTGGTTGATTCTGCCGCGCTACACGCAGCCTTCCGCAGACACCAAGTTGCCATCGAGAAGCTGAAACTGAAGTTGCCGAGCCAACCGCCACCGCGAATTACTGAGCATAAGGAGGCTCACGAAACCGACTTACAGACCGTTGGGTAGCGGCTGTTTGTGGTGAAGACCTTTCACTAGCCCCGACTGATTCCACAGCACTTAACTGGCTCAGAACTGCCCAACTGGGAAAGTTCGGCTAGCTTCGCTGCACGAGGACTTCCACCTCCCAGCTGTCGAACATGCTCGGCACACCAAAAAAATCCGGAAGGCATTTGCTTTCCGGTTAAGATCCGCCAGCAAGACCGGCTACTGGGCCTTGGTGTTTGCACTTCCGGCAACAGCCGCGGTACTAGCCGCTGCAGCGGCTGTGCCGCTACTCTGCAGAAGAAGTCCGTTGTGCCAGGAAATTGCCAGCAGCAGGTCCTGATAGCCCATGGCCGTACGAATGGAGAACCTGGCCTCTGGAGTCTGGCTCCAGGTTTTGCCCCCGTCCGCGCTTTCGAACACCCCACGGGAATTCATGGCCGTGGCCAGCAGGCGTTGCGCCTTGTCGTCGTACTTCACCCCCAGCACGTAACTTGGCGGCAATCCGCTCATGATGTGTGCCCACGTCTTACCGCCATCGCGAGAGCGAATCGCGCCTTCGAGGCTACCGAGCCACAAGGACGAATCCGGCGTCAGGGTAACGTTGTAGAGGCCACTGACGTAATTCGGAAGGGTGATCTCAGACCAAGTGCGACCCGCGTCGTGGGAGATAAAGGCCCGCTTGATGCTCGCCAGAGTCATGGTGCCGTCGGGATAGTCATTCGCGGCAATAAAATCGAGTTCGCCCTCCACCGGGGTCCCGTACCACTTCTTGCCGCCGTCCACGCTGATAAACAGACCCTCGTTCGTCGCCGCATACCAGGCCTGGTCGGTGATCTGGATGGAGCGCACCCGCGGCGCGATTGCGATAGGAATTGGAACCTCGACCGGTTCTTTCTTCTTGGCCGCAACTCCGGACTTGCGCGCGGCAGCGGTCTTTGCGGTCGTTGTTTTCGTTGTCTTCTTGGCAACCGGCTCAGGAGCCGGCTCCGGTTTCGGCTGCCACGCCGGTACAGGTCCACGAATCATCATAGCCGGAAGCCACGAACCGTTGAGGGACGCCAGCGAGAAAATGCCGTGGTTCGTACCGGCAAAGATCGCGCCGTTTTCCGACTGTTGCAGGCTCAGGATGTCGCGATCTTCCAGCCCCTTGCTGACCTGCTGCCAACTCTTGCCGATGTCGTCGGTACTGAAGAGTCCACCGTGCACCTTGTCATTGACGATGCCCACGTACAACCGATTGGGATCTTTGCGGTCGGCAATCAGCGCCCCCACCATACGGTGCGAGAATCCGCGATTGGATTGCAAGTACTTGGAATTGGCAAAGCCGTCATTGCTCGCCAGCACGCCTCCGCGGTCGGTCGCGATGAGCACACGATCAGGGTTGCGCGGATCGATCATGACGTCGTTGACGATCACGTCGTCCTTGGTCACCAGAGTCCACTTGGCACCGCCATCCAAGGTCTTCCACATCCCTCCCGTGGTACCGGCGTAAACGATCGAGGGACGCTGCGGATCCTGCTTCAACACCCTGGTTCGGATGGCAGAATGCGGCAACCCCTGCACGCGATGAAACACATCAGCGCCGTTGTCGCTCTTGTAAATTCCCGAACAGGCGCTGGCGTACACCCGCGATGGCGTTTTGGGGTCGATGATAATGCTGAAGACGTCCGAGTCGTCCAGAATGCCGTTTTTTAAGTTATGCCAGTTCTTCCCACCGTCAGACGTCTTCCACGGCAGGTGACGCGTGCCGGCGTAAACGATGTCGGGATTCGTTGGATCGATCGCCACTGACACGAAATTCTTCATCGAGGCGTGGTTCTCCAGCACCTCCGGGTTGTCTGGGGTCATCCGCGTCCAGGTTGCCCCGGCGTCCTGCGAGCGAAACACGCCATCCAGCGCTCCGATCACCAGGGTGTTGTGATCGCTTGGCGCCATCGACAAGGCGCGGATCGACTTGCCGTGCGTTCCCGGCAGAGCTCGCCACGTAGCCCCACCGTCGTCGGAGCGGAACACATCTCCTTCGTCGTCGTGGTAGAGGCCCCACCCCGCCGCATAGATCGTTTGCGTATTGGTGGGATCGAACACGATGTGATCGATCACCAGGTCGTCGCCCGTCCCCAGATGAGCGAAGGGCGCCCACGAGTTTCCGCCATCGCGGGAGACAAACAACTGCCCCGCGCTGGTTCCCAAGAGAATGCGGTTGGGATCGCTGGGATCGTACGACAGGCAGCGTACGTTACCGCCATCGGGACCAATCAACCGCCAATCCGAGGCCATTGCGGTTAGAATAACCACCATGCAAAACAGCGCGAAGCCGATTCCCAGCTTCGAGACGAAACGGACAAGCTGACGCATACCCACGACTGCATCTCCACTTTTCAATTCACACACCAAATTGCCACTACTTAAATCATAGCCTCTCGAAGGACAAAGCGCACGGTGTCAAGCCCTATGCCTTCTTCTTCGGGACCGTTCTTTCCAAAAGCCATCTGACGCAAGGTACGATCGGCGATCTGCCGCGCGACATTTCTAATTTCTAGGGAAACTCCAATCCGCAGCTACGGAATCTCGATCTGTCTCGCCGAATGCACGAACTACCACTCGGTCTCAGGAAAAAGCCGGTGAGAGGTCGCCCTCTCACCGGCTTGAGTTGAACTACGGCACTTCAGCTACTGAGCTGGAGCCGCCGCAGGCTTGGCTTTCGCCTTGTGCTTCTTCGGAGCAGGCGCGTTACGTGACTGCGGCTGCACCTTGGTTTCGTCAACCGGCTGTCCTTCCACCGTCTGGCCTTGGCACAGAGCGCCATCGGGCACCAGGTAGAAGTGGGTAGCCTTACCCTTGACCCCGCCATCGCGAGGCTCGATACGGGTAGCGTCAGACTTGGTCGGGCCATCCGTAACCAGGTAGTACTTCACGTTGACGGAACGCTGCGATCCGAGCTGCTGGACGTTGACCGACTCTTCCTGGTCCGTGTAGCCAACGATTTCCAGCTTGCCGCTGGGCATCTGTTGCAGACGGAGAGCGAGTTTGTCGAGCGTGTCCTTGCAATCGTTATCGACGCGCCACGGTTTCTTGGGATTCTTCTCGAACGTACACTCGCCCCAATCCTCGATGCTGACGCACTTGATTTCTTCAATCACGCCAACCGAGGTGCTGCAAGTGCCGGTGAGACCGTGGGAATCCGTTGCGGTTACCGTCACGTTGACCGTCGAACCTGGCAGGCCCGTCGTGTCAAGCGTGGCAGAGGTTCCGTTGCCGCTGATCTTGCCAGCCGATGCGGTGTAAGCATAGCTGCTGATCTGTGCGCCATCGGTACTGGTCGCATTCGCGGTAATCGTGGCCGTCTCGCCCGCCTTGACCGTCGTCGGGTTCGCCGAGCAAGTTACTGACGGCGGCGTGAACGGCTTCACCGTGAAGCTGGTGGAGCAGCTCGCCGAGTTGTTCTTCTTCCACTTGGGATCGGTGATCGTGGCGTTGGCGGTATAGGTGCCCGCTGCCAGACCTGTGGTATCGATGCTGGAAGTCGCCGCGCTCGGAGTAGCAAGCTTGCCACCCGTCGCAGTCCAGGCATAAGTCAAAGTGTGCTTGGGACTGAAGTTCGTACCGGTCGTTGTCACCGATACGGGTTCGCCCGCAAAAACAGGCGTCGTCGGAGTAGCGCTGCAAGCTGCCGACAGCGGAGCGGTGTAGTAATTGCCCAGGTTAAACACTACGCCCGTGGATAACCGAACGCTGTTCCAGGTTGAGCTGTGGCCGGTGAACGCCTGCGGATTATAGGTAGTGTAGAGGTAGTCGGCCTGCGCGATTCGTATCGAGATGAGATTGGTGAGCGTCAGGTCGAAACCGCCGCCGCCGCCAACTACTGCGCGCCATTCCGAGTCCAGACCCGCCGGCCTGATGCTCGCAGCGCCGGCCAGTACCCGAACAAACGGTGAAAACTGGTCGTTGCGGAATTTGTACTGCAGTCCCATCAACCCAAAGCCCACATTCACAAAGTTACTGTTGTAGTGAGCACTGCCATCAACCACCACGCCCAACTTACGTGCGTTGGGGAAATAGAATGTGCTGGAAACATTCCAGCCGTGAGCGATGTCGGGGGCTTTGCCCCAGTCAACGTAACCATTCGGGTGATACCACGAATAGCCACCGAACACTTCCGCTCTCGGCTCTAAGACTTGCGCTGCGGCAAGAGAGGCCAGGGAACAAATCACAAACGCAAGCGCGATCGAAGTCGCTACAAGCCGTTTCGGAACTCCATCACAAAACGCCATTCTTAATCCTCCGGAACTCTAGCAGTACCGTCAGCAAAGTGGCCCACTCGGGTTCATTATTGAACTTAGTCAGGGACAGCTTAATCAGGCACAAAAAAAATGTATCTACTTCGTAACAGTTCCCGATTGTACAGCAACGAACGTGATATACAAAACTACTGTTTTCCGATGTTTACTGATTTTATAACCGGGTCGTTCGTGTCCGTTACGTAAGATCATCTGCACCCTCGTCCATCACGCCCCGCGAGTCTATCGCCGAACGCACGCCCCGACAAAAGGCCGAGCTGCAACTGCTATTGTTCTATATCGTACAACACAGATCGCCAGCACAGTAAAGGGATTTTTCTAGAAAAATCGCCTGTCTCAGACTGGACCTCGCCGGGCCGAGACCGTAATTCGCCTCCTAGATTCATGCTTGCCGCGCGCCTTCCTCTCACCTGCGGTACACCATTTTCCAATGCCCAACTCACTCCCCTTGCGCTGACGAAAATCGAGCGGGAACTTCACTCCGCGGGTCGAAGCGTAGCCTCCTTGCGAGCGCGTAATTCGGGCCGAGACCCAGCGCTCGCTTTGTCCAGACAGAACGGCGCGTTTTTGGCATAACCAAGCCCCAAAGTGGTACCTTTACGGAAGCCATCGTCTAGCTCGCCTCCTGTCTGGAGCGCCGGGCGACAAAACTTGCGCGAAGTCGCGGAGCCACCTCTATGGTGAGGCACGAGCTGGCCACTGGCCAGCCACCTCGACTGGTCCGTGGTTTCCGAGAGGCTGTTGTTGGGAATGATTCAGGAAAAAGTACTAATCGTCGAAGACGAGGAGAACGAGCGAACTGGCTTGGCCGAGTTGGTTCGGGCCTGGGGCTATGAAACCGATACGGCCGACGACGGCATCGATGGCTTGGCAAAAGTCGTTTCGTGGGGACCTGCAATCGTCGTTACCGACCTGAAGATGCCGCGCATGGGCGGCCTCGAATTGTTGGAGCACATCGCGGCCGCTCCGCAACAGATTGCCGTGATTCTTCTGACCGGAATGGGCAAAGTCGACGCAGCCGTCGCTGCCATGAAGAATGGGGCTTTCGACTTCATTGAGAAGCCGGTCAACCCCACGCGTCTGCGCAATATCCTGCAGAACGCAACCCGCATTCGCGGCGCGGAGCGCGAGTTGGAGGTCAGCCGCCGCCGCCTGCGCGACGTCGGGGTCCTGGGTTCCCTGGTCGGTCCCTCCAAGAAAATGCAGGAAATCTTCCGCCTTGTCGAGATGGTATCTCCCAGCACCGCTTCGGTTCTTATTACGGGAGAAAGTGGAACGGGCAAGGAACTTCTGGCGCGCACGCTTCACTCTCTCAGTCCGCGTAAGGCTAAACCTTTCGTGGCTATCAACTGCGCGGCCATTCCTGAGACGCTGATCGAGAGCGAGATCTTCGGACACGAGAAGGGCGCCTTCACCGGGGCAGTCGAACGCCGCACGGGCTGTTTCGAACTCGCCGAGGGCGGGACCCTCTTGCTCGATGAGATTGGCGAGATGCCCATCGCCACGCAAGCCAAACTGTTGCGTGTACTCGAGGACCGCAAGCTGCGCCGTCTGGGCAGCAAGGGTGAAACCTCCGTCGATGTTCGCGTGCTTGCCGCCACCAACAAGCCTCCGGAGGAGGCCGTGGCACGCGGCGAACTTCGCAACGACCTTTATTACCGCCTCAATGTGTTCAACATTCATATGCCGCCCCTGCGCGAGCACATGGACGACCTCCCGGAATTGGTACGGGCCCTCCTTGCGGATATGAACGAGAAGCACAACCGCACGGTCGTCGGCGTGACCGATGCGGTGATGGGCGCCTTTCAGGCCCACGGTTGGCCGGGCAACGTCCGCGAGTTGCGCAATACCCTAGAGCGCGCGGTGATCCTTTGCTCCGGCCCCATGATCGAACCCAAACATCTTCCCCCGGGGTTCGGTAAGGCCTTCGTCCGCGCCCCTGTGCACGACGCCAACTCAGTCCATCTCGGAGTGGGAACTACCGTCGGCGAGGCTGAGCGCCTGCTGATTCTCAAGACGCTTGAGGCAACGCATAACAACAAGACACGCGCTGCCGAGATTCTCGGCATCAGCCTCAAAACGCTTCACAACAAGTTGAAGGAATATGGGCAGCACGGCTCCAGCACTCACGCTGATGCCGGTTTCGCCGCCAGCTAATGGTGACGCCGCTATTGGCGAACTGACCGTGCTGCCTGTACAATCGATGTTTGTCCACGTTACGAGTCGCGTCTCGCGCTCGTTCGTTCCCGCGCCGAAGTGGCGGAATTGGCAGACGCGCATGGTTCAGGTCCATGTACCCGCAAGGGTGTGGGGGTTCGAGTCCCTTCTTCGGCACCAGCACTTTTTCCAATAACAACAGCCAGGCATGATGCCCGGCTGTTCGTTTCTCTAGCGTTTTCGACCTTCGATTCAGGAAGCGCTCTGGCTGGCCACTGTCGAAGCGAATTCCACCGCACTCTTCATCGGCAGATATTGAATCGCCAGCAGCGTTTCGTCGTCGGCCCTGTCTTGTCCGGCCCTGAAACCATCAATGTGTTCCCGGCAGGTGCGAACCAGATCTTCCGGGCAACGCCGCTCGCGACCTTCGATTAACGACCTTAACTTCGCCACGCCGTATTCTTCGCCTGCCTGATTTTCCGCCTCGGAGATACCATCGGTGAAAAGCACCAGAGTATCGCCGGGCTCCAGCCGAGTCTTCGCCGCGGTGTAGTGCTGGTCGCAAAACATTCCGAACGGCAGGTCGGTACTTTCGAACACTTTCGTACCGCGATCACCCGTCAGTAACACGGGCAAGTGGCCCGCGTTCACGATTTCCAATTCACCATCGGCACTCACGCGACCCGCGACTAGCGTTGCGTATTGCGTCGGGAGCGTGCTATCGCAGAACAGGCGACTGGCCTGCGCCAACATTGCTTCCATGCTCAGGCCAAGCGGAATCAGCGTACGAAACACGGCGCGCAAGTTCGTTGACAACAGCGCCGCCGCGATCCCCTTTCCCGACACATCAGCGATCAAAAAATGTAGACCGCCGTCGCCCGAACCGATCAGGTCGCAATAGTCGCCGCTCACCACGCCCGCGGGACGGTAGTGATAGGCGATGTCCCAGCCCGCAATCACTACGTTTGGAGGAGGCAGCAACCCGCGCTGAATTTCTGCCGCCAGCTCCAGGTCATGCTCCAGCGATCGCTGTTGCGCCGGAGACAGGCAGCCCAGGCACACAGAAATTGTCGGGTCATTCAGCAGACGCCCGGTTTCGATGGTGTCGTGGCAGACCTCGCACAATCCAAACCGGCCAACGTTCATGCGCTCCAGCGCATGATCGACGTCTTCCAGCAGGCGTTGCATCTGCTCCGATTCATTGTGCGAAAGCACATCTTCCAGGCGCGCTCGTCGGTCGAGAAGTTCTTCCCTGATCCTGCCGTTGAAGGGAGTATCCGCAATTGCCATAGCTAACCACCTTATGTCTCTTAGAGGGTTAAATTAGGATTTGGATGCAAATTGATCCCCGTTTTTTCGCGTCCATAACGCCAACATCTTTGTATCTTTAACAACCTTATCGACGCCCGGCCCTTCGCGCCTTCCGTTTCTTGCGTTGAAAGCGAGAACCGAGCAATCTGTCCCTTTTTTGTTCATGCAAACCACTCGGGCGCGCTCATCGTATCCTTAGGACTCGTAATGTTCCCGCTGCCGCCATTTACGGTTGAACCTCCGCGCCGACGTTCGCGCGCGATAGTTGCCGCTCTCGGATTGATCGCTCTTCTCGCGATGGCCAGCGCGGGGATTTGGTGGTATCGATATACCGGAACGCCGGAATATTCGCTTTCGCAACTGGGCAAGGCTGTAAGAGCAAAGAATTACGGCGAGGCCAGCCAGTATGTAGACGAAGATCGCATAGCCGACGCCATCAGCCAGTCGCTGACCGACGTCTTAGTGGCGAAGTACACCAGGAAGTTTCAGGACGATCCGCTGCCCTTCACCGAAACTCGCATCGAGTGGCTGCAGAAAATGGCTCCTCGTTTCCACGACTGGTCGCTGCTGGGAGTTCGTAACGCCATCCGCCTGCTGCTGAGCGGCAACGGCCTGCTCACGGGGTCAACTGGTTTCAAGGTGTTCGATGAGCACAACTTTTCTGGACTGCACCCCGTGCGCTCGACCGTCGACGGCGATACTGCCGATGTGGTGATTGTCGGTCTGCCGCAACCGAACCCGTTCGACCTGAACAAAATTCATGTTCGCATGATGCGCATTCCCAATTCGCGTCAATGGCGCATTGAAGAAATTCCCGATGCCACGCCGATCTTTGCGAAGTATTTTGATGCGCCGCCGCTAGCGCCGCCGCAAAAATAACCAGGAAGACACATAGGCACCGAGATAAGCCCAAACCAAGAATCTCAGTGTCTCTGTGCCTCTGTGGTGAGTGTTCTAATTCGCATCAAGTGAAGTTCCAAATTGGGCCATTTTTGTTTACCGACGTAATGTCGAGCTTCATTTTTTTCGTGCAGCCCGACGCAACCCAGCGCCAAGATGAATACCGAGGCCCAGTGCTTCACCAGAACAAGAGCGGCGACTTCAGACCGTCGAAGTGCGACGCACGTCACGCGCCGGCCAGCTCTCTGATAATTCGCAGCTAACTTCAATTGTTTGAGCGACGTTGTGCGATCTTTGCAGCTAAATCATTGACTCTAAAAGGACTAACTACAGGTGGCTCTGGTAACCCTTTTGTTTTTAATACTTTACCTATAAATCTTTTGTTTCTGCTACTTTGCGGCGAATGATTTTGCAACTCTTTTGTTTCTACTACTTGCAATAATGAGAGGAGGGGGTAGTTCCACGGAGATCAAGCCAACCTGCTTCGTAATCATGGCCGGTTTACCCGGTACCGGGAAGACAACGCTGGCCGAGGCACTTGCCGACAGACTCGACGGAATCGTCCTCAGTAAGGACAAAGTTCGGGCTGCGCTGTTTCCGCCGCGAGCCATCAACTACTCATCGAGTCAAAACGACTTCTGCATGTCGATCGTTCTGATGGCAGCGCAACGCATCTCTTCGGAAGGCAGCGTGCCGTTCATCTTTCTTGATGGCCGAACGTTTTCACGTGCGCGCGATGTGCAAGACGTCGTGCGCGTCGCAACTCTGGCTCACGCGGATCACAGGATTCTGCACTTGTCCTGTCCCGACGAGCTGGCACTGGAGCGCATTCGCAAAAGCCGAGGCGAACACTTGGCCCGTAACCGCGACGCTGATCTCTATTGGGAAGTGAAGGCGCGCTTCGAGCCAATCACCCTCCCCAAGCTCGACGTGGACACTTCGCGATCGCTGGAAGAATGCGTGGAGGAGTGCGTGGCTTATTTGAAATGACCAAATAGACACCGAGGCACCGACAAGAACACGGACAAGAACAATGTTCCGTCTGCGGCTTGTCCCGGGCGGCGAATGTTAAAATCAATCTTTCTCCTCCCCGCTCAAACCATCCATTTTTCGCGGGGATGAACGCGGTTTATCAATTCTTATGCCCAGCCAAAAGCCCACAGGTTCCGAAGTTCGCTCCATGTTTCTGCGCTTCTTCGAGCAGAAGGGACACAAGATCGTCCATTCCTCCTCGCTCGTTCCGGCCAACGATCCAACGCTCCTGTTTACCAACGCCGGGATGAACCAGTTCAAGGACGTCTTCCTCGGCCTCGAGCACCGCGACTACTCCCGCGCCACTTCGTCGCAGAAATGCGTGCGCGCCGGAGGCAAGCATAACGACCTCGAAAACGTCGGCTTCACCAATCGCCACCATACGTTTTTCGAGATGCTCGGCAACTTTAGCTTTGGCGACTACTTCAAGAAAGACGCCATCGCCTACGCCTGGGAACTGGTGACCTCGAAAGACTGGTTCGGCATTGATCCAGCGAAACTCTACGCGACGATTTTCGAGGGACAGGGCGACATTCCGCGCGACGACGAAGCCGAGAAGTTCTGGCTGGACGTCGGAGTCCCCAAAGATCGCATCTTCGCCATGGGAATGAAAGACAACTTCTGGCAGATGGGCGACACCGGCCCCTGCGGTCCGTGCAGCGAAATCCACTACGACATGGGCATCGCCGCCAGCGACGCCGGACATACCGACTGCCACTTCCCCTGCGAGTGCGGGCGCTACGTCGAGATCTGGAACCTGGTGTTCATGCAGTACAACCGTGACGCGGGAGTGAAAGACGGCGTTTCTTGGTTCGAGTTTAAGTTGCTACCGAATCCCTCGATCGATACCGGAGCGGGACTCGAGCGCGTCGCGGCCGTCATGCAGGGCGTCATCTCGAATTACGATACGGACTTGTTTGTGCCGCTGATCAAGCGCGCCGCCGAGTTGACTGGAACAAAGCAACTCGATGAAGAACTGAAACGCGAAGATGTGGAAGAGCAGCATCACCAGGCGGCTTCGCTGCGCGTGATCGCCGATCATGCGCGCGCCGCGACGTTTCTGATATCTGATGGCGTGCTGCCTATGAACGAAGGCCGCGGATACGTCTTGCGCAAGATCATCCGCCGCGCGATTCGCCACGGACGCCTCCTCGGCGCGGAGAAACCATTCCTGTTTGAGATGGTTTTCGCCGTACGCGACCTGATGAAAGATGCGTACCCTGAGTTGATCGAGTCGGCGAACCGCGTGTCGGCGACGATCAAAGGCGAGGAGACGCGCTTCGCGCACACGCTGGACATTGGAATGGCTAAGCTAGAAGAGCTAATCGGACAGTCGAGCACTGGCGCTACTGTTCAGGCTTGGCGGGATGTCTTGGCAGAACATAAGAACGATCCAGAGCGCATTTACGTTGCCGATCACCTATGGCAGCTCAATATTGATAGAAGTATCTTTGGCGAGTACGCCAAAGGCAATCCATCCAAGCTTCTTTTTCTACTCGGCAATGCAGTTGGTCCGTCCCGACGTGACGACGCAGACCGATTACTTCAAGAGAAGAAAGCGTCGACGAAGCCCAAGGTTCGGGGGGACGAAGCGTTCAAGTTGTATGACACCTTTGGCTTGCCAGTGGATTTCGTTCAGGACGCGGTTCGTGATGCAGGGCTAGAGTTCGATCAAGCTGGCTTCGACGCGGCCATGGAAGAACAGCGCAAACGTGCGCAGGCTTCATGGAAGGGCGGCACCAAAGCTTCGGCCAGCCCTGCCTATCAAGGTCTGAAGCCCACTGTTTTCGAGGGCTACCGCCAAACCCGCTCGGACAACTGCGAAGTACTCGCCATCATCAAGTTCGAAAATGGCGCGGGCGTCGGCACACAAGAGCTCAAGCCCGGCGAGCGCGGCGAGATCGTCCTCGACCACACGCCGTTCTACGCCGATGCCGGCGGACAGGTGGGCGACATCGGCTGGCTTTACGCCGAGGACCACAACACGTTGGTCGCTGACGTCGAAGGTGTGACTTATCCCGTGCAGGGTGTTCGTGCGCATCGCGTAACAGCGAAGCAGCCGATCCACGTCGGCGACAAGCTCGATGCGATCGTCAACGACGAAGTTCGCCGCGCCACCATGCGCAATCACACCGGCACGCATCTTCTTCACGCCGCGCTGCGCGAGGTACTTGGCTCGCATGTGAAGCAGGCGGGATCGCTGGTCGATCCCTCGCACCTGCGCTTCGACTTCTCTCACTTCGCCTCGCTCGGTGACGAAGAATTGCAGGATATCGAAGACCTCGCCAACCGCGAAGTGCTGCGCAATGACCGCGTCGAAGTCATCGAAGACGTGCCCATCGATGTGGCAGTCAACGAATACAAAGCCATGGCGCTGTTTGGCGAAAAGTACGGCGATCGCGTGCGCGTTATCCGTATCGGCAATTTCTCCGCCGAACTCTGCGGAGGAACGCACACCGCAGCGACCGGCGAGATCGGCCTCATCAAAGTTCTCAAAGAGGGAAGCGTCTCCAGTGGCGTGCGCCGCCTCGAGGCTGTAACCGGCGAAGGCTCGCTACGCCACTTCCGCAAAGACCATCAACTCGAGCACGTGGTTTCGACCCTGGTGCGCGGCAACGACGACCAGTCTCCGGCCGACGCGTTGAAGCAGGAACTCGAGCGTCGCGACGAAGAACTCAAAAAACTCCGCAAGGAACTCGACCAGGCGCGGATGAAGTCTGCGTCGAGTTCCGTGCAGTCCGCCGCCGAAAACGTTCGCGAGGTCAAAGGCGTGAAAGTTCTGGCCACACGCGCCGACAACCTTGAGCGTACACAACTGCGCGTCCTCATCGACAACCTGCGCAACAAACTCGGCTCTGGCGTGGTCGTGCTCGGCGCGGTGAGCGAAGGCAAGGTCGCGCTCATCGTCGGCGTCACCAAAGACCTAACTTCGAAAATTCAGGCGGGCAAAATCATCGCCGAGGTCGCGAAAAAAGTTGGCGGCTCCGGCGGCGGACGTCCTGACATGGCCGAGGCCGGCGGCAAAGACCCCGCTGCCCTTGATGGCGCGTTAGCCGATAGCTACAGCGTTGTGGAGAGCTTGCTTCAGTAATTCACCACGAGGACACGAAGCGCACTACTTGACCCGCTGGTTCATCAAGCCGCGCGATAGTCGTCACGCATCTCCTTCGCCAATTGACCCGCGGCAGCGAACCGCACGATAATCATAGTGCTCAGTGAATTCCGCTACTGACAAGGTGGCCAGCAGTGAAAACACAGGATCCCAAAGACCGCCGTCCGTTCTCGACGGCCGGGCAGAAGCTCGACGACATGATTGGCGATACCGCCAAGCGCATCGAAGAGGAAACCAAGCAGTTAATCGCCTATCTCAACGACGAAGTGGTGCCACTGGTGCGCCAACACTCGACCACCGGCCTGAGGGTTGCGTCGGACAAGTTGAAGGAACTTGCCGACTACATGGAATCCGCATCGAGGCAAAAAAAGGGTTAGTCACGCGGCTTCCGCTCCTCACCGTTGTGGCCGCCGGCATGCTCCTGTTGTCAGCCTGCGGCCACAAGAAGGCGACCACCAAGAACGTCCCGCCTCCACCGACGATCGCGCCGGCAACCGCGCCACCGCCTGCAACGACGGCGAAGACCGAGCCCAAGAGCAGCGTTCCGGCTCCGTCGAAAGCCAAGCCGATTTACGTCGAGACCGGACTGGCAAGTTGGTACGGGCCTCCTTACCACAATCACAAAGGGTCTAACGGTGAGATCTATGATCAGAACGCGCTGACCGCGGCGCATCGCACGATCCCGTTGAACTCCGTGGTGCGTGTGACCAACGAGAAGACGCAACATTTCGTGGTGGTGAGGATCACCGATCGCGGACCATTCGTGGACAATCGCGTGATCGATTTGTCGCTCGCCGCTGCACGAGCCGTGGATGTGTGGCAACCCGGAACGGCGATGGTGAAGGTGGAAGTATTGTCGGCTCCCGCTCCGATCGCCGAGGGCGGACGGTGGTGCGTGCAGATCGGCGCCTTCCAAAACGAGCACGAAGCCCGCAAGCTGAAAGAAAAACTACAGGACCGCTACCAGGACGCGAACGTCGTTCAGTTCACCGGACCTACCGGTGAGTGGGTGCGCATACGCCCCGCGGGCGACGATAAACAGATGGCGCAGGAAGTCGCCAGTAAGACGCACGTGAAAGAGGGTGGGGTGTTTTTGGTGCGGCTAGATTGAAAGCGTAACGCCAGCAATTCGTAGAGCTCCTTATAATCGTCCTCGTGAAATCTGCCTCTGTTGCTTCGGTTCAAGAGCGCGAAGTTCTGGTCGTTCGCGGGAAGCGACTGGAATATCTCACCATTGCATGGAACGGCTTCGAGGCCGCGGTCGCCTTGGCGTCTGGTGTTGTCGCGGGCAGCGTTGCATTGGTTGGCTTCGGGCTCGACTCCGTCATCGAAACCACGTCGGCTGTTATCTTGCTATGGCGGTTGGGCTCCGATCGGGAGCCTGAACGGCGCGAGCGCTCCGAAGGTGTTGCGCGGCAATTGGTCGGTGTCTGTTTTCTGCTGCTGGCAGCTTACGTTGCGGTGGAATCACTTCATGCACTTTGGACGCGCGAACGTGCAGCACGCAGCATCGCGGGAATCCTCATCGCCGTAGCAGCCGTCATCGTCATGCCGGTGCTGGCGCGAACCAAGCGTCGCGTCGCCGTCGAACTGGGCAGCGGGGCGCTACATTCTGACTCGCGCCAAGCAGACTTCTGCGCTTATCTCTCGGCCATTCTGCTGGCGGGGCTGCTGCTCAATACCCTTTTCGGATGGTGGTGGGCTGATCCGGTGGCGGCGCTGGTTATGGTTCCGATTATCACGCGCGAGGGCTCGCAAGGACTGCGCGGGCACAGGTGCGACGATTGCGGACACCGAGCCGAAATCCCCGCTCGATCAAAAAACTCAGACGACGCATCTTAATTTAAAGGATGGGCAGCACTACTGGTCGCTGTGATAGTGGAGAGATCACCCTTCGCCGTGCGCGGACTTTCCGATATCCTGAAGCCGTCCAACGATCTGCCTATGCCAAACCCTAAGCGTCAACCCTCCGCGAATCCGTTTGTCCCGCTCACGATTCGATTCGACCATGCGTTACTTTTTGCCGCCCAGGTCCACCGCAATCAAGACCGCAAGCGGAGCGGAATTCCGTACCTTTCGCACCTGTTGGGTGTAGCGGCGATTGTGCTCGACTATGGCGGCGATGAGGACATGGGAATTGCGGCGCTGCTGCACGATGCGGCGGAGGACCACGGTGGACGCGCGATGCTGCATTCGATTGAGCAACTGTTTGGCCCGCGAGTGGCGAAAATTGTGGACGGCTGCACCGATTCGTACGGCGACGAGGAAAAGAGCAAGCCGAAGTGGTATCCGCGCAAGCTGCGTTACCTGCGCCGGGTGCGTCATGAAGATGCGGAAACCCGATTTGTGTCAGCGGCGGACAAGCTCTACAACACCCGCGCTGTCCTGCGCGACATGCGGCAGTCCGGCGATTCGGTGTTTGACCGCTTCTCTGCGCCCAAGGTGAAGGTGCTGTGGTATTACCGCTCGCTGGTGCGCGAATACCGAGCCGGGGGCGTCACGCATCTGCTGAAGCCGCTGCTCGATGATTACGACCGCGCGGTCACCGAACTCGAGCATCTGTCGGGATTACTGGCTGCACCGAGCCGCGCTGCAAAACCAAAAAATAAACGCAAGCGGTAGAGCAAGCGAATTGCATTTCCTTTAGGTTGGAGCCAATATTGCCCGCCAGCGACGCCGAGCGCATTGCCGAACTGCTGAAATCCGCCAAGACGATTGCGGTCGTCGGTCTGAGTAACAGCGCTTACCGCACCAGCTACGGCGTGTCGCAATACATGCAGTCGCACGGGTATCGCATCATTCCGGTCAATCCGACGATTAACCAGTCGCTGGGGGAGAAGGCGTACGCGTCATTGCTGGATGTGGCAGAGAAGATCGACATCGTCAACGTGTTTCGTCGCTCCGAGTTTGTGCTTGAGGTCGTCGAGCAGGCGATTCAACTTAAGGTGACGGCGATCTGGATGCAGGAGGGCGTGTTGCACGAAGCCGCCGCGGAAAAAGCGCGCCAGGCGGGAATCTTTGTGGTGATGAACAGATGCATCCTGAAGGAACACATGCGACTCCGCTAATTCTCACCGCGATTCTTTGACTTCTTTTTCTCCGTGTCTCTGTGCCTCGGTGGCGAATCGGTCTTCAACTTCTTAATCTCTTCCAGCCGCGCCTTGATGCGTTTTTCTATGCCTTCGTCCGTAGGATGGTAATAGACGCGTCCCTGCAGGTTGTCGGGCAGGCATTGCATGTCGGCGACCTTGGATTCGAGATCGTGGGCGTACTGATATCCCGCGCCATAACCGACAGCTTTCATCAATCCTGTAGGAGCGTTGCGCAAGTGCAGCGGCACCGAGTCCTGGGCGGTGCGCTCCACATCTTCGAGTACCGCGCCGTAGGCGGTGTATAGCGCATTCGATTTGGGAGCGGCCGCCAGGTACACCACCGCCTGCGCCAAGGCGAGATTGCCCTCGGGCATGCCAAGGAAGTCGACGGCATCGCGCGCCGCCAGCGTGATGTTCAGCGCGTTGGGATCGGCCAGTCCAATGTCTTCCGAGGCCATACGCACCACGCGACGCGCGATATACAGTCCGTCCTCGCCTGCCTCAAGCATGCGAGCAAGCCAGTACAGTGCCGCATCGGGATCGCTGTTGCGCACACTTTTGTGCAGCGCCGAGATGAGGTTGTAGTGCTCCTCGCCGGCCTTGTCGTACATGAGCACGCGCTTCTGCAGCGCGCCGGTGACGACGGCATCAGTGATGCGCTGGCCTTCTTTTTCCTCCCGGGCGAGCGTGGCCGCCACTTCGAGCGCGTTGTAGGCGCTGCGGGCATCCCCACTGGAATACGACGCGATTTTTTCCAGCGCGCCTTCGTCGGCCTCGAGATGCAGCTCTCCGAGTCCCCGCTCGGAATCTTCCAGCGCCCGTCGCAGCAGAAGCACGATTTGCTCTGCAGTCAGTGGCTGCAGAATGTAGACTCGAGAGCGCGACAACAGCGCGGAGATCACTTCGAATGAAGGATTTTCAGTGGTCGCGCCGATGAGGCGGATGCTTCCCTTTTCAACATAGGGAAGAAAAGCATCCTGCTGGGCCTTGTTGAATCGATGAACCTCATCGATGAACACGATGGTGCGCGTGCCGTACTGACGGGCGCGCTCGGCATCGGCCATCACCTGCTTGATTTCCTTGATGCCGGTAAGCACTGCCGAAAACTGCACGAACTCCGCGTGCGTCCTGCGCGCAATGATGTTCGCGAGCGTGGTCTTTCCGACTCCTGGAGGCCCCCAGAAAATCAGCGAACCGGTATCATCGCGCTCGATCTGGACGCGTAGGGGCTTGCCGGGACCGAGAATGTGCTCCTGCCCAACAAGTTCATCGAGCGTGCGCGGGCGCATGCGATCAGCAAGCGGGCGGGTCTTGTCGCCAGCTTCGTCAGGTTGCGAAATGTTTTGGAAAAGACTCACAGTTCGCTTCTCTGCCGCCGCGCCTCATACAAAATTACCGACGCCGCGATCCCCGCGTTTAGCGACTCGACCCGCGCCGACTGCGGGATGGCGATGACCTCGTCCGCTTGTGCCAAGATTTCTTTTGGTAAGCCTGCCCCTTCATTTCCGACGATCAACGCTACCGGGCCGCGCAGATCGGCCTGCGAGATCGGCGCTCCCTTGTGCGAAGAAGTCGCCAGCACGCGCACACCTCTCGCCTTAACATCTTGTAGCGCACTCGCCATCTCAACCTTCGCCGCAGGTACGCGGAAGATCGATCCGGCCGAGGCCCGCACAGCCTTCCAGTTCCACGGGCTGACGGTCCGCTCGCCGAGGAGCAATCCAGTGGCTCCAAATGCTTCCGCCGATCGCGCGATTGTGCCCAGGTTTCCGGGGTCCTGCAGGCCCGCGCTGATGATCACCAACGCCGGAGCAGGAACGAAAACCTCGTCCAGCTTGAATGTCTTCACTTTGACCAGTGCCGCCACGCCCTGTGGAGTCTCGCTCGGCACGGCGCTGGCGAATACTTCGTCCGGCAGCAGCAGTGTCTCGGTATGCAGCGAAAGCTGGGGCATCAGCTTGTGGACGCGATCTCGAGCCGATTCGCTGAAGAAGACAGTTCCGAGACGAAGTCCGGCGCGGATCGCCTCCTCCACCAGGTGCATGCCTTCGGTGGCGACCTCGCCCTGGGCATTCGGCGCGCTTTCGCTGAATGCGCGGCGCAATTCCTTCACGCGCGCGTTCTGGCGGCTCTCCACGCGCCTGAGTCGATCTTCGAATTGGAGCAGGTCGGCCACGCAATTCTCGATACAGGCGTCTATCGTACACCGCGAATCACGGAGCAGCGCAGGGCGGTTCTGCCGTGATAATCTGCTGTCTTACCGATCACGGAGCCGTGGTTCGCTCCAGACATTCGAACAATAAAGAGGTCCGGTTGCGTCCCGAAATCGTTAAGATTCACGCCGATCATCCCGAAGCGTCGCTGGTTTCGTACGTCGCCGAAAAAATCCGCTCTGGCGCCGTGGTTGGCATGCCGACCGATACTTTTTATGGCTTGGCAGCCGATCCGTTTAATCTTCATGCCGTCGATCGGGTTTACGAGATCAAGACGCGCTCACGCCACAAGCCGCTCTCGCTACTGATCGAGTCGGTTGACCAGGCTTCTGATCTGGCTTGGCCGGTGCCCGAAACTTTCTATCTCTTGGCCCGCCGCTTCTGGCCGGGACCGCTGACCATTATCGTGCGAGCAGATCCCAAGTTGCCGCTGAAAGTCACAGCCAACACCGGCAACGTCGCCCTCCGCGTGCCTTCAGCCGAGGTGCCTCTGGCCATCATTCGCGCCGTGGGATCACCAATCACCGCGACGTCGGCGAACCTGCACGGCGCTTCCGAATGCACCAACGCCTTCGAAGTCCGCGATCAGTTGGGTGATTGCCTTCCTCTCATCGTGGATGGCGGCCAGTCTCCCCGCGACATGCCTTCCACCATCGTCGATCTCACCAGCGAGGATGGCTGGCGACTGCTGCGGCAGGGTGCGATTCCCTCCGAGCAGATCGCTGAATTGCTCGGCCAGGAGTAGTCGCCACGGGCCCCGGCCGGTCGCAATCGTCGCGTTATCCTTGGATCGTCGGGTTTCTCGTGTTGGCCATCGTCGCCCTGCTGCTGGTAATTGCCGCGCAGGTGATGCATCAAGCCAGCCTCGACCAGTCACGCCCAGCCGATGCCATCGTCGTGTTCGGAGCAGCCGAATACGTCGGACGCCCATCGCCCGTCTATCGCGCACGTCTGGAACATGCATATCAGTTATTCGAGCTAGGCATGGCACCTCTGGTCATCACTACCGGCGGCTCGGGCAAAGACCCCAACTTCAGCGAAGGTCAGGTGGGCCGCGACTACCTGGCAAATCGCGGCATTCCCGACGTGAACCTTATTGCGGAAACGCAGGGAACTGACACCGAGCATTCCGCCCGGCGCGTGGCGGCGATCATGCAAGCGAATGATCTGAAATCAGCGTTGCTGGTCAGCGACGCCTATCATGTCTACCGCGCCAAACGCATGATGGAGCACGAGGGCATTACGGTGTACACCTCGCCCCGCCCCGACTCCGTACCGAAAACTCTGTGGGGACGTTTTGTGGCGGCCTTGCGAGAGGCTTTCAGCTACGCGATGTATAAGTTGGGCATGGGATAGGCCGGTGCGGTGGAGTTGACTCGAGCCCTGCGGGGATGACTGCATTTTTACTTCACCAGCACCAGCAGCCGTGCAGGTCCACCCGAACCGCTCTCCAGTTTGATCGGAGCCACGACAATCGTTGCACCTGAGGCTGGAACCAATCCCAGGTTCGCCACGTTCTCCACCTGATAGACGCTGGCTTGGGCGGTGAACTGGTGCACTGGGTAGGTCTTGCTCGCGCCTGGATCCATACTCATGGTGTCGATGCCGAGTCCGACCACGTCACGCGTCTTCACCAGGAATGTCGCGGCCTCGAGAGAAAATCCCGGAAAGTGCGGCACGCCGTCGGCACCGGCATTGCGGAACGCTTTGGGCGTGCTCCAGCGATCCTCCCATCCGGTGTAAGCCATGACGACTGCTCCGGAGGGAATCTCGCCGTTCTGGGTCTCCCAGTCGGCGATGTCCTGCACGCTGACCTCATAGTCGGGATGCCCACTCACCTTGCTGCGCACATTCAGCACCACCAGGGGACGCACCAAACGTTCGGCAGGAATCTGGTCCACCGTCCACATGCCGCGCGCGAAGTGCGCCGGAGCATCAAGGTGCGTGCCGTAGTGCTCTTGCGTGACGAAGGTGCGCGAGTAGTAGCCGTCGTGCTCAATGTCGCCCAGTTGTTTGGCATGGAACGGCGACTCCTCGGTCCCTTCCCAGTTGGGCGAATGGTCGTTCAGGTTGTGCGTGAGATCGACGACGTCGCGATAAGCAATCTGGTCAGCCATAGGGGACTTGCGCGCCGCGAACAGCAAAAGCGCGAGCGCAAGACTCCAGCCTATCGCAAATGTCTTCCAGCGTATCATGCAGAGTAAACAAGTAAACCCGTTTCACTCATTTTTGACGTGCGGGTCACTGTGAATTAGACGCTCCGAGGAGGGAAATTGTTTCGGAAAGCGTTGCACCCAAGTTAAAGTCCACAAGCCGGGCGCGAACCTGTGGCACCCAAAGCTCCGTTCCTATTTGCTAATCGCTAGTTGCTAGTTGCTTCTTTTCATAGCAAACCCAAACCACAGCGAATTCGATCCGTTGTATTCGATTCCCGACCGGCTCTGCGTCACGAATCCCATGCGTTCGACTTTCAACGAACACGCATGGCAGGGCTGTTCCAGCACGATCTCGTAGCGGCCATCTTTCTTGATGTTCGCCGTGCCGAGCACTTTGCCGGACGCGTCGGTCAGTGTGACTGTCGATCTCGGCACTGGATACCCGCCCTCATCGGTCACAACGCCCTGCAATTTCCCCTTCGGAGGCAGCCCGTCAGGAACGTAGTCGCGCATCGCATAGCCGGGCCCGCGCAGCGGACGCCCGCCCATCTGTCCGGTAACTTTGTCATGCTCTAGCGCCAGCACTCCGTTGACGAACACGTATTCGAATCCCACAGATGTGCGATTCGGGTCCTCGAAGGTCGCCACATCTTTCACCGTCGCGGGATTAAAGATCGTGATGTCGGCAAAATAGCCGGTACGCAGAAGTCCGCGATTGTCCAGCGTGACTTGCTGCGCGGGAAGGGAGCTGAACTTGCGGATCGCGTCTTCCAGGGTGATGACATGCTCGTCGCGAACATACTTGCCGAGAATGCGAGCAAAGCTGCCGTAGCCGCGCGGATGCGCCCTACCTTCACTCAGCGGGCCAGTCGGACTGATCTCCGGATGATCGGTGCCCACGCTGACCCAAGGCTGACGCATGGCCAGCTTTACTTCGTCTTCGCTCATCATGAAGTACAAGGCGCCAACGTTGTCGCGGTCGGCGGCTACGAGGTCGAGGGCGGCGGCGAGCGGGTCTTTGTTCTGCATCTTTGCGATCTGCGCCACCGTCTTGCCTTCGTACTGCTTCAAATCGGAATTGAGCACCGAGGCGACCAGGATGCCTTCGCCGGTGCCTCCTGCGCTCAGCCAGAGATTTTCAAAGCCTCCACGCTTGCTTTGCAGGTCGATGCGGACCTGCGCGCGCGTCGCCGGCTCTTTCAGGCGTGCCACAAAGGCGTCGGTTCCGCCATCGTGATACTTCGGCGGTACGATCGCGCCCAGCGAGGTCCCTCCCGCAACGTAGGGATACTGGTTCGCGGTGACATTGAGGCCGCTGGCGCGGGCGGCTTCGATGGCGGCGATCACCTTCGGCATGCTGCCCCAGTTCTGCTTGCCCGCGACCTTGAGGTGAAAGATCTGAACTGGAATGTTGGCTTCGCGCCCAATGCGAAATGCTTCGTTCAGGGCATCGAACTCGGCATCGCCTTCACTGCGCATGTGCGAGGCGTATACGCCGCCCTTGGCTCCCGCGGCCTTGGCCAGCGCGATCAACTCTTCGGTCCTGGCGTAATTGCCGGGAGCGTAGATGAGCGATGTCGATACTCCCATGGCGCCATCGCTCATGGCATCGTTCACGGCGATCTCCATGTCTTTCAACTCTTCTGGCGTGGGCGGGCGATTGGCGTTGCCAATTACCAGGCGTCGAACTTGCGCCGCGCCGACGTAGGTTCCCAAGTTGATGCCGCTTCCCTGCTTGATGAGCCGCTGGAAATATTCCTCCAGCGAGCGCCAGTCGGGGGTGATTTTGAAGTGCTGAAAAACGTCGGCACTCTCGGCGTTGATCGTGTCATTGGTTGGCGCGATGGAGTCGCCCTCGCCCGTAATCTCCGTGGTCACACCCTGTGTGAGCTTGCTGACCGCCTGTTTATCGACTAGCAGGTTGAACTCCGACTGTCCCAGCATGTCGATGAAGCCGGGAGCGACGATCAGTCCCGCGGCATCGATAGTGCGCTTGCCTGCCACTCCCGGCGCCGCGTGCCCGACAAACGCGACGCGATCACCAATAATGCCGACATCGGCATAGGTCCACGGGTTTCCACTGCCGTCGATCACACGCCCGTTCCGGATCAGCACGTCATACTGCTGCGCGGACAAACATGCGGCAAAAACCGCATACAACAGAACCAGCGTCAATTTGATTCGTGCCACGTTCAAGCTCCGGACCATTGATTTGACCAGTCATGAGGCCAATCGTAAAACCTCGCGCGCTTCAATCTACGCTCTCACACCAAACATCACTTGAACCGCCACCAGCGCAAGGTCCGCAGCGAACACGGTGCTTACGAAATTCACCGAATCGTTTCCCATCGCTCCGCGGTTCTCCCAGGTGCCGCCCAGAACGCTGTCGAACAGCATTCCCGCGATGCCCGCGACGGTAATCACCGGCATCGAGTGGGACGACTACGACTCCGAAGAACGCGCTCACCCAGGCAACGATGAAGGCGGCCATACATCCCGCCAGCGTTCCTTCAACGCTGACCGCTCCATTGGTACCGATGGGAGCCGGCTGAAGATCCAGGATCATGCGCGCCTGTTTGGCGGCTCCCTGTCCAGCCTCGCTCGAGACGGTGTCTGCCGCCGCCTCGGCCAATGCGGCCATCGCGCCCACCATCAGAATTTCGCTGAATCGAGCAAACGCAATCGCCGCCACCGCACAAAGCGCCGCAGCCCCGAGGTTGGCGACAACTTGTGACGCCGTCCGGCCGCCGCGACGTTCGGCCACGCCGAGTTTGCGCTTTCGCTCGCTGCGCCAGCGAGTGGCCACCAGCGTCAGCAAGAAAACAGCCACCAGCGGAAGAAATCCGCCCAACCCAGCCGCGACCATCAGTAGGAATGCGACAGCCGCCCCAGCGATCGCGCCACCATCGCTCACCGCGCCCATCACCCGGGCCACCAGGGCGAACCCGAGCGCCACCACTGCAGCCGGTAAAGCTCTTGAATATTCGAGACTTATCACGCGATGTCCAGTGTTGTTGAGAACCACGATGCAGCCTGATGCAAATCACAACACTGCATCGCGCCGGATCGTTCGCTGCTGCGCATCCTAACAAAGTTGAGGCGATAATTGCGGTGTGGCACTCGATCACGCCTGCTGACTCCTGTTGTGTTCTGCAACTTTTTTGCGCTCGGAGTCGCACGATCTTGCATAGGCGGATTCCAGTTCTGGCGGGAAATTCCGTGGCATACCTCTTAAGGCGTGGATGAATTCTGGCCAATTTGTTCTACTCTGGTGATTCTGTACTGAGGGCCCCCGCATGAAATCAGCTGTGAAACGTCCCATCCGTGTCGCGCTGGTAGAGAATGATCCTCTTCGTTTCGTCGGCTTTCGCGCACTGTTCGAGGGAGATGCGGAGTTTCAGCTTCAGAGTTGTACTTCCACTACGGTCTTCAACAGCCATAATTACGACCTGGTACTGATTGGTTCGCGCGCAGCGCCGGCGATCTACGAAGTTATGGCGGCACTCAAGGCGCTCGATCCTGCCGTTCGCATCCTCGTGGCCAGCAATCTCCCTGGCGACGAGATTGCATTGCGCGCTTTGTGCGCCGGGGCCAAGGGTTTTATCGAGGAATCCGCACCCGCAAACGAATATAAGCAGGCCATTCGCGTAGTCCATAGCGGTTCGGTGTGGGTTTCGCGGCGACTGATCGGAAAGTTCATCGAACGGGTCACCACCATTCCCCGCCGTACCAAACCCGAGGAGCCACTGGTTTTCACTGAGCGCGAACGCGAAGTCCTTCATCTGCTGGTGTCAGGCCGCTCCAACAAGGAAATTGGCACCGCACTCGGCATCGAAGCACGCACGGTCAAGGCCCATCTCGCCAAACTAATGCGCAAAGCCGGCGTCGCCAACCGTATCGCCCTCTCGGTCCATGCGCTTACCTATTCGCTGCTGGGAGTCGGCCAATCGGAATAGCCTGCTGGTTGCAGCTTTTCCCAACTTGGGATCAATCCCTTCTCCTGGTGGTTACTAAAGTACAGGGCCATGTACTTACGTAACTTGCGGCGCCACTCTCCACACCGCATACTGCACTCACCTACCACAGAACCTGGGAGATAGGGTTGGAGTGGGACTCGAGGGTCTCTCCTTCTCCAACCCTAAATTCTTGCTCGCACTATCCAGCCTTCCGCCAACATTGCACACCGGTGTCTGCCATGTCAGGTCACTAGAGAGTAACCGCCGCAGCGCGTCAAATCGGCTCAATCCGCGTTAAATCCAACTAAGATGACGAGAGCCGGTGTCGACTGGCCGGATGCACCGCGATTCAGAGGAGTAGAGCCATGAAGAAGATTTCTGTTGCCTTGCTGGTCCTGATTGCCTCCGCGGCGTGGGCCCAATCGGGAGCACGCAGCGCCGACATCGAGCGGGTCCAGAGCGCGGCCACCATTCTGAGCCAGATTATGGAAGCCCCCGATCGCGGCATTCCTGACGGCATCATGTCAGGCGCAAAGTGCATCGCAATCGTGCCGTCGATGATGAAAATCAGCTTTATCCTCGGCGCCAACTACGGCAAGGGCGTTGCCATGTGCCGCACCGCTGCGGGATGGAGCAGCCCGGCGTTCTTTCGCGTTGAAGGCGGCAGCTTCGGTTTCCAGGCCGGAGGCCAAGCCAGTGATCTGGTTCTGATCATCCGCACCGACGACGGCATGCAACATCTGCTGCAAAGCAAGTTCAAGCTGGGAGCGGACGCCTCCGCCGCCGCCGGACCAGTAGGCCGCGATACCCAGGCCGCCACCGATTTAACGATGCGAGCCCAGGTATTGACCTACTCGCGCGCACGTGGTCTGTTTCTCGGGGTTTCGCTAAGCGGGGCGGTGATTCGCCAGACCGATAGCGATGTCCGTGCCTTCTACGGCAAGGACTGGACCTTCTACTCGCTGCTGAACGGCGAAGTACCTCCGCCGCAGGAAGCGCAAGGTTTATTAGCCACCGTTGAGCGCTACGCGCCGACGCGCCGAGCAACCCCTGCGGTTGCGGCAACTCCAGCGCCTGCTGTCGCGCCGGCAACGGCGCCTGTCACGCCGGCGGAATCAACATCTTCGATGGCGCCCGCAGTTGCTCCGGCTCCCGCCCCTGCAGACGAGCCGGTCCCTGCACCGGCCACAAGTGCCGACCCGACTATGTCCTCAACGCCGGCGACTGCACCGGTTAAGACTCCTGTCGTGACGCCGGTCGTAGCCCCTACTCCCGCTTTGCCGGCCGATCCGGCGGCCAGTGAAAACCAGCGACCCTAACCCGCGAATGAGTTCACAGCGGTGGCTGCGGCCACCGCTTTTTCTTGCGCTCACATCGCCCGCGCCGTGAGCTGCCCTTTGCCATCCGCGCTTTCCCGGTGCTACGGTCAATCAGCCCCCTGATGCTTTTCAAACTGCAATATTTGCCGGTGGTCGTTCTCGTGCGCTTCATCGGAGTGCTGCCTCGCCCAGTGGCGCGCGGAGTCGGCTTGCTCATCGGCGGCGTCGTATATCACTTACACCCGCGCCTACACCGCGTGGGAATGCGCAATCTGGAAATAGCGTTCCCCGACAAGTCCCCTGCCGAGCGGCGCAAGATTCTGCGCGGCGTCTATCGGTCTCTGGGCCGTCTGCTGGCAGAGTTCTGTCTCTTCCCGCGTTACACGCCGGACAACGTGTCGCACGTCGCCGTCTATCAGGGCTTCGAGAACTTCGATGCCGCGGAGAAACGCGGCAAAGGCGTCCTCTTCCTGACTGGCCACTTTGGCGGATGGGAGATTGGATCGTTCTTCCACTCGCTGCAGGGACATCCCATGCGGATCGTAGTGCGCCCCATCGACAACCCTTACGTGGATGACCTGGTCACGCGCTACCGCACGCTGCACGGCAACACCGTGATCGGGAAACAAGGGTTCGCCCGCGGTCTGCTGGCTGCCATGGAGAACAACGAAACCGTCGGCATCCTGATGGACACCAACATGACGCCGCCGCAGGGTGTGTTCGCCGACTTCTTCGGCATTCCCGCTTGCTCGGCGGTCGGAATCGCTAGGGTCGCCTTGCATACTGACGCGGCCGTGGTGCCGGCATTCACTATCTGGGACCCGATCCTCCGCAAATATCGCGTAGAGTTCGACCGGGCCGTTAAACTGGTGCGCACCGGCGACAACGAGGCCGACGTGGTCGCTAACACTGCCGTCTTCAACCGCATCTTCGAGGACTACGTGCGCAAGTATCCCGACCAGTGGCTTTGGGTGCATCGCCGCTGGAAGACTCGCCCCCCCGGCGAGCCGCCGCTGTACTGAAAGCTTTTTCACCACAGAGGCACAGGGCACGGAGAAAGAATTTGAGAGCAAGCAACCGATCCGGGTTAATCCGTGACCGCTCTCGCCTTTGCCTTCTTGGCTTCACTTCCCCTGCGCCTCGGTGCTCCTGTGGTAAACGCTTTTGAATTTCTAGAGGCACTCGCCTATAACTGACGCATGCCGCAAACTCTGCAAGCCTTGGCCGAGTTCACTGCTGCCCGATTGATCGGCGATGGCAGCGTTCTGATCGACAAAGTGGCGAGCGTCGTCCACGCACAGACCGGGGAAATCGTTTTCGTCGAATCGGCCCGCCACCTTGAGATCGCCATGCAATCTCGCGCCAGTGCGGTCATTGTGAAGGAGTCGGACGCCGAGATCACCACCACCAAGCCGCTCCTGATCAGCCCGCATCCGCGCCTTGCGTTTGCCACAGCAGCGCAACTGCTACATCCCCGAAATGCCTATGCACCTGCCATTCATCCTACTGCTGTGATCGACGCGTCGGCGAAAGTCGCGCCCAGCGCCAGCGTCGATGCCCACGCCGCAATCGAAGCCAACGCCGTAATCGGCGAACGCTGTTTTATTGCCGCAGGATGCTATGTTGGGCCCGGCGTGGTGATCGGAGACGACTGCGAAATCTATCCCAACGTCGTGATCTATTCGGGAACGATCATTGGCCGTCGCGTCATCGTTCACGCCGGCGCGGTACTCGGCTCCGATGGATTTGGATTTGTTCGCGACGAAGCCCACGGACGCTACGTGAAATTCCCTCAAGTCGGACGCCTGGTCATCGGCGACGACGTTGAGATCGGCGCCAACTGCACCATCGACCGCGGCGCTCTCGACGAAACCGTGATCGGGCCGGGCACGAAGTTCGACAACCTCGTGCACATCGGCCACAATTGCTCGGTTGGAGCGAATGTCGTCATCGCCGCGCAGACCGGCATCTCCGGCAGCTCAAGTGTGGGTGACGACTGCGTGCTCGGCGGACAGGTCGGCATGGGCGATCACGCCCACATCGAGGCTGGCGCGATTCTGGGAGGACAAAGCGGAGTGCTCCCCAACAAGACAATTCGCGGCAAGGGCGTGGTTTTCTGGGGAACGCCCGTGAAGCCTGTGCGCGAATACCTGAAAGAGTTGGCAACTCTGTCGCGGCTCACCCGCAAGCGCGAGAAATGATGCGGCGAGAGTTTTGAAGAGGCACGCCTCAGACGTGCCGTAAGCGATACCTCATAATCTTTCGGGCTTCAGCCCGCGAGAGTTGACATGGCCATAATCGTAGTCGGCGGACACTCCCGCAGCGTAGGCAAAACCAGCGTGGTCGCTGGCATCATCGCCGCGCTTCCTGAAATGCGCTGGACCGCCGTCAAGGTCACGCAATTCGGTCACGGCGTCTGCTCCGCCAACGGCGAGCCCTGCGACTGCGAAACCGACGATCACTTGTGGGCTGTCACCGAAGAACGCGACCGAAGCGGCGAGAGCGACTCTTCCCGTTTTTTGGTATCAGGCGCAGCCCGGTCGCTATGGGTCCGTACTCGGCAAGGAATGTTGGCCGAAGCCATGCCGCGACTGCGCAAGGAATTGGCAGGCGCTGAGAATGCCATCCTCGAATCCAATAGCGTGATCCGCTTCCTGCGTCCTGACCTTTATCTCATGGTGCTTGACGCAGCCAACCCCGACTTCAAAGCATCCGCGAAGGAATACCTCGATCGCGCCGACGCCGTCGTTCTGCACGACGGAACAATGCCGCCTGAATGGAAGAACGTCTCGCTCAAGCCTGTGGCTGGCAAGCCGGTCTTCCGCATTTCCCCGCCCTCCTACATCACACCGGAAGTAATTGAATTTGTACGCCAGAGAATCAGCCGCGTGGAAGACAACGGGCGCTAGGGCTGTGATGTCGCTTTCGTCGCAAAGGTGATGGAGTAGGTCACCTTGTTCTTTCCGTTTGGAAGGAAATACACCTTCACAGGGGTTGAAACCCGCCGACGCGAATAGTCGGCCAATTGCTCCGCGCCCTCGCTTAACTTAGCAGGATAGGTCTCGTTAGCGTTCAGTGGCGCACAGGTTCCGTACTGTTTCTGGCAATACAAATAGACGAAATACGACGACCCGTCCGCGGTCATCAGGATCGCCTTGACGTTGGTAGCCTGAACACTTCCTGTGGTTCCACTCGCAGAGGGTGTGAAGGTACATTGCGATACCGAACCGCCGCCCCTGTTATCGATCGCAGTCGCATCGCCCGGGAAAGGTTGCGAGCACGGAGTCGTGGCGCTCGGTCCATTGTTGGCGCCCCCGATCCCAACTCCTTTCACCGTCTGTTGCCGGATCAAGAGCACTTTCAACGTCACCTCGCGTTGCGAAGCTGACGATGCCAGTGGGCAACAAATCAGAAGGAAGAAGGCAACCCTACATACTCTCACCATGCGCGTCACTCTCTCCATTGCAGGTGAAGCAGAAGCATGCCGCTGATTCCACGGCTGTCTTATTTTCTCTCCGTAATACGGCGGAATACAAGATTCATGTATGGTCGCGACACGGACTCCAGAAACGGGTTCGCCGCCTGTTATGCCTTGTTGGGGTCCAGCTTCAAAGAAGCTGAGTTGATGCAATAACGCAGCCCCGTCGGACGCGGACCGTCAGGGAAAACGTGTCCCAGGTGGCCCCCGCAACGTGAGCAAGTCACTTCCACGCGGCGCATGCCCAGAGTGTTGTCCTCGTGGGCTTCAATTTTTTCTTCCGCTGCTGGTTCGTAAAAGCTCGGCCAGCCGCATCCGGAATCGAACTTCGAGTCCGACAAGAACAGCTCCTGCCCGCAAGCCGCGCATTTGTACACTCCCGGAGTCATGACGCCTTCGTACTCTCCGGTGAACGGGCGCTCCGTCCCCTTCTCGCGCAACACGCGATACTGTTCCGGCGTGAGTTCCTTGCGCCACTCTTCTTCAGTCTTCTTAATCTTGTCTGTCATTGTCATCCTCGCTGGATTGGATTCACCCAGCGGCCGGTTGGCTTCGGCGGCCACTCAGGCAAGTGGCCGTCACAGGCACCTGTGACCGAACGCACCGACCGAACGTACGTTCGCCTTTTAACTAAAATTGTCGCTAGTCCAACGCACCTTCGGCCTGTATCGGATGTGGCAGGCTGGCAATCTACCTATGTCGAATCTCAAAGACGCAGGACACCTTTTCCGGATGGCAGCGGTCTTCGCCGCGGGAATCATCTTGTTCCTGGTGTTGCGGGCAATCTTCGTCCCCAGCACCTTTGGACAATTCGGCCACTATCGCGGTGCGGCCTTGGCCGAAATTGCCGACCGGCCTGTCATGTTCGCCGGACACCAGGCCTGCGAAAGCTGTCACACCGACGTTCACGATCTCAAGGCCAAAGGCGTGCACGCGCGTGTGGCCTGCGAGTCCTGCCACGGGCCGCTGGCGAAGCATGCGGACGACCCCACGGCACTTCAGTCGCCGCATATCGACGTCGCGGTACTGTGTGTCCGCTGCCACGAAGCCAACATCGCCAAACCTAAGACTTTCCCCCAGGTGGTTTCGGCCGATCACTCCGGCGGGGTAGTTTGCGATACCTGCCACAAGCCGCACAGCCCCAAGATCGATAGCGGAGCAGCCCAATGAACATGACCCGCCGCCAATTGCTGATTCTGCTGCCCGCCGCTGCCATCGCCTGGGACTCGATACTCGCCGGTACCCCCGAGGCGTCGCCAAACTACAAGATGTCTGATCACTGGTGGGGCATGCTGATCGACACCACCAAGTGCATCGGCTGCGGAACCTGCGTGCAGGCCTGCAAGGCAGAGAACAATGTCCCCGATGGCTACTACCGCACGTGGGTCGAGCGCTACCACGTCGCGAGGTGGGACACCGAGATGCCGCAAGTCGACTCTCCCGACGGCGCGTTGCACGGCTTCCCTCCCGCCAAGCAGGAGGGCGGAAAAAACTTCTTTGTACCGAAACTCTGTAATCACTGCGCTGACTCGCCGTGCACTCAGGTCTGTCCGGTGGGTGCGACTTTCGTCTCCCCCGATGGCGTCGTGCTGATCGACCAGAAGTACTGCCTGGGATGCCGCTACTGCATCCAGGCCTGCCCCTACGGCTGCCGCTTCCTGAATCCCGAAACTAATACGGCATCGAAGTGCACGCTTTGCTACCACCGCATCACCAAGGGACTCACCACCGCTTGCTGCGAAACTTGTCCTACCGGCGCGCGCCAGCTTGTGGACTTTAAGAATCCCAACGACCCTGTCCATAAATTTCTGGACACTCACAGCGTGCAGGTGCTGAAACCACACCTCGCCACAAAGGCGAAGGTCTATTACTACGGCCTCGACGGCTCGGTGCGATAGGAGGACGCTTGAACGGCATTCCGGTTGAAGGTTTCATGTACCCGAACGAGGTCGAGCTGCAGTGGAGTGTGTTGATCGTGCTCTACCCGTTCCTCACGGGACTGGTGGCCGGCGCCTTCATCCTGGCGTCGCTCGAGCGCGTCTTCCGCGTAGATGCTGTAAAGCCCACGTACCGCCTCGCACTGTTGACCGCACTGGCATTCTTGCTGGTCGCTCCGCTCCCGCTGCAACTCCATCTGGGCCACCCCGAGCGCTCGCTGGAGATGTACCTGACACCACACACCTCGTCGGCGATGGCAATGTTCGGCTTCGTCTACATGTGGTACCTGATGGCCGTTCTTGTCCTCGAAATCTGGCTGGACTATCGCCTCGACATCGTCATCCTCTCGCAAACCACCACTGGATGGACGCGCAGGATCTACAAGGCACTCACTCTCGGCTCTGCCAATATCAGCGAGCGCGCGCTGGCCATCGACCAGAAGGCCGGCTGGATCATAACCATCATCGGCATTCCTTCCGCCTTCCTGCTGCACGGCTACGTCGGCTTCATCTTTGGCAGCGTGAAAGCCAATCCCTGGTGGTCTTCGCCGCTGATGCCCGTCGTCTTTCTGTTTTCGGCGATCGTTTCGGGCATTGCGGTCGTCATGCTGGTGTACATGTTCATGTGTCGGGCGCGCAAACAGACACTCGACATGCGATGCGTGGACACGGTTGCGACGTACCTGTTCTATGCGTTCCTGGTCGACTTCACGCTCGAACTGCTCGACTTGGTTCATCGCATCTACGAGTCCGACGAATCCTTCCGCAGTCTCGACTTCATGGTGCACACCAAGCTCTACTTCCCACACATTGTGATTCAGATCCTGCTCGGCACGTTGACGCCGATTCTGCTGCTGGCAGCGACCCAGGTACTACCGTTGAATGAAGCCCGGCGCAAATATGTTTATGGACTCGCAGGTTGCCTGACTTTGATCGGCATCTTTGCGATGCGCTGGAACGTGGTTATCGGAGGCCAGCTCTTCTCCAAGAGCTTCCTCGGCTATACGACCTACAAGATCGGTTTCATCACGCGCGAAGGACTGCTGGTAGCGATCGTGCTCACCATTTTGCCGTTCGTCATATTGTGGGGCTTGGTCAAGCTGCTACCACCGTGGCAAGAAACCCACGCGTTGGACCTGTCACCTTTAGCCGCCGCGCATGGAGACGACTAGAGCGAGTACTGTTCGTGGCAATTGACGAACACGATCTACTTCGGTCAGGACGACCGGTGAACCCCCGCCAATCGACCAGTTCCACTCGCCGCGGTGAGTCTTCGCCTGTGGCTTTATGCCGTGGCTGACTTCTGTATGCTTTTCGAAGCGTCTGGTTCAACAGCGGGCACAGCTGGTTTCTTCCTGGTGAGTTCAGACTCCGCCCGAATCCAATCCTCGAGGTCGTGGCCGTGTTGACAGCCCCTCTCCTCGTAATAGCGATATGCGCGGGCCCGTACCAGCATCAGAAAATCTTCTTCCCAATACTCGAACTCCCGCCTTGCCGTCGCGGGCCGCTCAGTCTCCTCCGTGGCTCGAAGCTCCACTCGGCGAATCTTGCCGGATATTGTCTTTGGGAGATCCGCGAATTCAATCCGGCGTATCCGTTTGTAGGGCCCCAGACGGGTGCGAATGAATGTGAATATTTCATGCGCCACCGCTTCCGAGGGATAGACTCCCGACTTCAACGTGATGTATGCCTTGGGAATATTCCAGCGAATTGCGTCCGGAACCGGTACCACAGCGGCTTCCGCGATCGCAGGATGCTCAATCAGCGCGCTCTCCAGCTCGAACGGGCTGATGCGATAATCTGAGGACTTAAATACATCATCGTCACGCCCAACGTAGGTATAGTAGCCATCGGCATCGCGGCTGGCGATGTCGCCGGTGTGATAACAACCACCCTCCAGGACCTTGGCGGTCCGCTCGGGATCGTCGATGTAGCCGGCCATCAGGCTGAGGGGCGCGGGATTCAGCCGCAGGCAGATTTCGCCTTCGGCAGTTTCCTTACCATCGGTATCCAGCAAAACGATGCCGTGTCCGGGTGACGGAACACCGGCAGCGCCGGGCTTCACCGTCTGCCCGGGAAAGTTGCCGATGACCAGCACCGTCTCGGTCTGGCCGAAACCGTCGCGTATGGTCAAGCCCCATGCCTGCCGGACTTTCTCGATGATCTTCGGATTGAGTGGTTCTCCGGCGCCCACCAGTTCCCTGATACGTACGGGATACGCGTTCAAATCCTCGAGCACCATCAGACGCCACACCGTCGGAGGCGCGCACAGCGTGGTAACTTGGAAGTGGGAAATCACTTCGAGGGTCTTCTTAGCCTCGAATCGCCCATAGTTGTAAACGAAGACGGTCGCGCCCGCGTTCCACGGTGAGAAGAAACTGCTCCACGCATGCTTACCCCAACCCGGGGAGCTGATATTCAGGTGAAGGTCGTCGGGGCGCAACCCAATCCAATACATGGTGGCAAGGTGCCCGACGGGATAACTCTGATGGGTATGCAACACGAGTTTCGGCTCAGCCGTAGTGCCCGAGGTGAAGTACAGCAGCGTGGGATCGGTCGCCTTCGTCGCTGCATCGGGTGTGAACGTTTCCGCTTCCGCATAAGCTTCCGGGTATGAGATCCAACCGTTCACCGGCTCGTCCACGACAAAACGCGAATAATCGCCAGGCAACTCCGAGAAGTTCCACGTGAAGGCAGCTTTGGTGATCACGTGGCGCGCCTGGCCTCGGGCGAGGCGGTCCTTAAGATCGTCGTGGGTAAGCAAAGTCGCCGCGGGAATTATCACAGCGCCGAGCTTCATGGCTGCCAGCATGACTTCCCACATTGCCACCACGTTAGGCAGCATCACGATGATGCGATCGCCGCGGCGAACTCCATTTCGGCGAAGAAAGTTGGCTGCCTGGTTCGACCGACGCGACATTTGCTCATAGCTCAGTTTCAGTTCGAAGCCATCCTCGTCGACAATCCACAACGCAGTCTTATGGTTGCCAAGAGCGTAGCCGTCAAAATAATCCAGCGCCCAGTTGAACAGAGTTAGCTCGGGCCAGCGAAAATCGCGGTAAACCAGCTCGTAATCGGTGCGATGTTGCAGGAGAAAATCTCGTGCGCCCAGGAAGGCATTCAGGTCTTGGTTCGATGGGGATCGGTGCATACGGGCAAACTCCAATTTCCCCGCGCCGCTCGTCTGTGACGTGGTCGGTGATCGGCGCACTCAATCCCTAATGTCCGTACAACTCAGGAACCGCCAACACATCACCGTGCCACGATCATACGACCATTGACTCCGACTGAAGGAAGAAATTGCGGGATCCTTATGCGGACTCACTCAAACTGCTTGCGAAACTCCGCGAATTGCTGCTTGAGTTCAGCGACTTCATTCTGCAAAGTTGCAATCGCCTTTTCCAACCGGCTGATGCGCTCGTCATCTGCGGACTTGCTCACTTGCGAAGGGCCGTGTGACTGCAACTCCGCAACATCCACCTCACCCGACAGCAAATGGGCGTAGCGCGATTCCTTCGTGCCCGGCTGCTTAGGTACCACTGCCACCAAAGGAGGCTCGCGTTGCATCAGCTTTTGCAGGCTGAATTGCACCGCGTCAAGGTCTTCGAATTGATGCATGCGCTCGGTGCGCCCGCGCAACTCGCCAGGCGTTTGCGGCCCGCGCAACAGCAACACGCACAGAACAGCCGTTTCGCCTCGGGTGAAGTTGAAGCTCTCCTGCAACCGGTGCTCGTACTTGGTCACGCGGCCGTCGGCGCCGCTGGCCGGGCCCGCGATTCCATCGTCGTGCAGGCCGTTGAGCGCGTCGCGCACCGCGTCTTCGTCGACGTTCATCACCGGATCGCGATTGTTCTTCTGATTGCAGGCGTTGACCAGCGCATTGAGCGAGAGTGGATAGTAATCCGGCGTGGTGATGTCTTTCTCCACCAGCGCGCCCAAAACGCGGGCTTCAAGTTCACTGAGTACGAAATTCATGAGCTCGCTCACAACCGCGGCAGATGGATGATCCGCCACAGGGGCAAACACAGCAGCAACATGGCAACCACCGCCAGTCCCACCCTGACCTGATGGGTCTTGAAACGCTGACTGATCGCGGTCAACAACAGCACCGTCGCCAGCAGGACCGTGACGCGCACGTACATGTCAGCCGTTCCGCGCGCCTTCGTACCCTGCTCGAATAGCTCCGACGCCTGCTCCTCCAACTCGGCCGACTGCTCGATATGAGCATTGTGATATTCCGCCATGACCATCGGACCGGGCGGGGCGTTGGGATTCTTAAGCGGGTCGGTCTTCATCCACGCATCAAAGGCCACGCGATATTCGGAGCGAAAGCGGCGCTCAAATAGGTCGGCGATTTTCTGGTTGCCTCCAGCGTAGGCTTTCAGCCACTCGGAAAAAGTCAACGCATCGTACAGCCGCTCCTGGTCACCGACCGTCTTCATGCCCTGGGCCTCGACGCGGAGTTTGGTGGATTGCTCGTAGCGCTCATCCTGCATGCCGTCCCACAGCGCCGCTTGATAGCCGCTCCACGCGGTGGTAATGGCGACCAGCGCCAGAAGAATCGCCTCGACAATCTCGAGGGCCTCCAGCCACTTTGAATGGTGCGGCGCCGAGTGCTCCTTTGCCTCGTTCAGATGGTGCGCGATCTCGATATTGGCTCCGCCAATCTCCGCCATAGCGTCCCCTCCTATTGTTCAGCGCGACGACCTTGCAGACACCTATTTTGTTATGCACACAAACTACCGATCTTTGGGAGCACTTGTCCACTGCCGGAAACGCGCAGAGCCAGCTCGCGCCAAGATAGAATCGTCGTACCCATGGCGAGCCCCAGCCAGAATTCGACATTCGATGTCCTGTTCGACAACGCCGAACCTTCGCCGTTCACCGACGAGGCCTTCGCACCTTACGGAAACTTTGCTCTTCCCGAGCCGTCTCCGGACCGTCCTTGGATTTACACCAACTTCGTGCAATCGCTCGACGGGATTGTCAGCCTGCTGGGGAAATACGCTTCCGGGGCCGAGATCTCGCAATCGCGCGCCGATCGCTGGCTGATGGACCTGCTGCGCGCCCATGCCGACGGTGTGCTGATCGGAATGAACACCTTGCGCGAGGAACAGCGCAATCGTGGGCCACAGAGCCGCGGCATCGTCTTCCAAGTAGCCGATCCCGGCCTCTTGAAGTTGCGCGAGAAGCTCGGCAAGGGACGCCAGCGCAATATCTTCGTCACCCGCGCGCTGGATCTCGATCTCTCGAGGTTCAAATGCTTCGACGGTGATGTAGTGGATGTCGCGATTGTCACGTCGCCCACTGGCGCTGAACGCCTGCGCGCGCTGAAGACCCATCCTCACGTCACTATCATCGCCGCGGGATCGGGCGAGTCCGTCGATCTGTCGGCCGCCGTCGGCGAGCTGAGGACGCAGCTCGGCATCAATTATCTGCTGTGCGAAGGCGGTCCGACGCTGTACGGCAACCTGGCGCGCGCCGATCTGGTGGCCGAAAAATTCGTCACCGTTTCTCCGGTTGAGATCGGACAAATCGTTCCTCTGCAACAAGAGCGCCTGGCCGAAGAGGAGGGAAAGTTGCCGCTGCTGCGGCCCACCGTTTTTGGTGGAACCGGTTTCACCAAAGAAACGATGACCCGCTGGACGTGGCTTAGTTGCCGTAAGTCGGACGAGCATCAGTTCCACCGCTTCCGACGGAAGCGCGGCAGCTAAGACGATCACTCTTTCCCAAAGTGGGAAGCACTGCCTCGGCGTACCCCTCCACTCTGATCGTAAAATATTTAAAACATAGCGGGCGAAGGCGAAAGTCGCCGCAAAATATTGAGGCTATGTAATTTATAGGCAGAATACTACGGGATAAGAACTTAGGCGGGATTTTCTCGGGGTAAAGAAGGAAATTGGCGGGTGAATCGACAAAAGAACGAGACCGAATGTAGCCCATCACAGCTTGAAGAACCTACCTTGGAATGAGGGTAATGTCTGGCTGGCAACTCCTGGGAAGACAGCTCTCCCTCATCCTTCCGCGACAGTGTAGGAGGAGTTGGGAAGTGTTTCACAAGGGTTCCTCCATTCAAATATGCGTGGGGAAACTGAGATCAGCTGCCCTAACAATGTCGCTCTTAACGCTAAGGTAGTTCCCTTTCGATCGCCCAGGCGGACCCAACTCGTAACAAAATACAATAAAACCTGAAGTCACGACAGTGTTTGGGGCGGGTTTCGCAGCTACGTGCGGGTATTGCCGCGAGAGCAGGAATTCATTAATGGTTGTAACCAGGCTTTATCGCAAATGGTGGGAGCACAAGAATTCGAACAGCCGGCGTAGCCCTCACCGGCGCGTCTTCCTCGCCTACCCGCTTCTAGCGTCCTTGCCCGACGACTAACGAAGCAACTCATCGACCACGGCCTCGACGTGAATCACGGTCGTGTCGAGAAATTCGATGCCCTGATTGGCGGCGTCTCGAAGCAGTAGCGGGAGTTCGGTTCCGGCCAGGACGAGGGCTTCGATGCCTTCTTCGGCCTGCAGACGGTGTGCGATGTTCATGATCTCTTCGCGACTCTGCGGCAGGAACTGGTTCTTCAGCAACTCGCCGATGTACTTCCGGTGGATGAAGTCGCGTTCGGCCTCGTTGGGTGTCACGAGCGTGATCCCGGCGCGCTGAAACTCTTCGGGGTAGAAGCTCGCTCGCATGGTGAATCCGGTCCCAAAGAGGCCCACCTTCTTCAGGCCGAGCGCCTTGGCGCGATCGGCGCTGGCGCGCACGATGCTGAGCAGAGGGATGACTGACCGCTGCTGCACGTCTTCGAACACGAGGTGCGGTGTGTTGGCGGCGATAAAAGCAAAGTCCGCACCGGCGTTCTCCAGCGACGCAACACCTGAAGCTACGTAATCGGCCAGGTCACGTAGACGCCCCGCGTCGAGCATGGCGATGCCCTTGTCGACGTCGAGGCTGTTGATGAGGATGTGCGGAAACCCGCTGTCCGGCTTGCGCGCACGATAGCGCGCAAGGATGGAGCGGTAGTAATCAATGGTGGACTCGGGGCCGAGCCCGCCGATCATGCCTGCGGTTTTCATTCAGTTGCCAGTAGGCAATTGCCAGTTGCCAGCACGGAGGTACCCCACATTTCGCAAAAGAAGGGAAATGTGGGCAACCCACGGTCGGACGTCATGGGGTGCCGAGAGAGTAGCACAGGGAAAAACGTGTTTGACCTTTCTGTCCGCTAAGTATGGATGTTATATAGGAGCGACATGCCGAAACTGAAAATCACGACCATTGGCGCCCGGCGGGCCTCATCCCGAATAAAGAAGTCCTGGCACGCTTGCGCGTGAAAAAGGGCGATTCGCTGTATCTGACGAAGCACCCAGAGGATTCAGGGTCACGCCTTACGATCCGGAGTTCGAGCGCCAGATCACCGCGGCCGAGGAGATCATGCACAAGGATCGCGAGGTGCTGCGGGCACTCTCGAAGTGAAGCGCCGGCGGTGGGTGCGGGAGGATGTTGCTTTGTCATCCACGACCGTCAGTTGGCGGAGCACGGCGGACCTGAAGGAGTGCGCGACACGGGTGCCCTCGAGTCGGCCCTGGCGCGTCTCCGCAACCTCGCCGCCCACGAACGACCGGACTCCGCCGCACTTGCAGCGGCGTATGCCTATCGATTGGCTCGCAACCATCCTTTCGCCGACGGCAATAAACGAACGGCATGGGTGGTTGCTCGCGTGTTCCTGGCGATCAATGCGCATCGCCTTGAGTTCGATCCGCCGGATGCGGTGCGGACCATCGAAGCGCTAGCCGCTGGGGCACTCTCCGAATCCGAGCTGGCGTCGTGGTTCCGGCAGAGACTACGGAAGCGGTGGAGTTCTACATTCCCTTCTCCAGCGTCTCTGCCGCGCGATTCAGGGCATCGGTCAATATCTTGAGCTGCGCCTGCGTCAGCGCCGCATCGTTCGCATCAATGGCTTCATTGACCCCCGGAATCACAACCGCCGCGTAGCCGGTGTACTTCCCAGGCGCGTAAATCGAGTGCTTGAACCACGGCCGGTCGGGTAGCCCTTCGATCAAGAATGCGCGCTCGGTGCCGATCAGCGCCTGGTTGACACGTTTCGTGTCGCCCTTCATGGCGGCCTCGGTTTGCAGCATCTTTGTCCCTGCCGCTTCCAGCCGCGACGCCGCTTTTTGCGCGTCCACAAACGACGGCGACTTCGCCCCAAACGCCTCATTCGACTTGCTCTCCGCCGCTTTCACGTACTCGACGATTTCCTTGCCGTATTCCTCGTAGTCGAACGGCAACACGTCCTGCGACGCCATGCGAATCAGTTGCAGTCCATACAGCCGCGCCATCTGCTGCTCGTACACAAACGTGGGATCGCCAAACTTGGTGAACCACGCAAAGTTATCGAAAACCGAGTGATACACGCCATACGGGCCGCCCGATCCTATGTCGGCCGAAGGCACTCCGAGGTGCTGCAGGAACGGCGTAAAGTCGGAGCCGCTGCCGAGGTCGCCGACACTCACATCTTTTTTTACCGTGGCGTTCGGCTGCCGCGAAATGCCGCCCAGAGCGTTGGTAGGTCCGCGCTCTTTCTCCCGCTTGTCGTTCGCCGCCTTCCACTGCTCGTACACGCTACCGCCCTTGGGACTTGGCACCGACTGCGACACCTCGCGCATGTACTGTTTTAAGCTCGGCACGGCCGACGCTCCATAGTTCGGCCCTGCTACTGCGACGTCCATGTTGAAGTACACGACGGCGTTGCGCAGCTCGTCGGCATGCTGTTCGGCAAACTCGGTCGAGCCGATCAGGCCCTCTTCTTCGGCGTCCCAACTCGCGAAGACGATCGTGCGCTTCGGTTTCCATCCCGTTTTCAGCAGCGCACTCACGCCATGCACCGCCTCGAGTTGCGCCGCGGTGCCGCTGTTAGGATCGACCGCGCCATACACCCACGCGTCGCGATGGTTGCCGGTGATGACCCACTGTTCGGCAAACTCGCTTCCCTTCACCATGCCTATGACGTCGTAGATCGTGGTCCACTGGTAGTTCTGCTTCAGCAGCATGTGGACTTTGGCCGGGCCAGGACCGACATGATAGGTAAACGGCAACGCTCCCTGCCATTCGCGTGGAGACTCCGGCCCACCCAGGTTGGCCAGGATTGGCGACGCATCGCCATACGACAGCGGAGTCGTGGGAATGTGCGGCATGTCCGTCGCCTGCTCCGGCGAAATGCGCTTGCTGTCCGGCAAATCAGGCACCGACGCAATTCCCGGCGTCGTCGGGTCACCAGGATAGCGGAACAGATATTGGATCGATCCACGCTGCACGCCGGTCTCAGGCCGGTACGGACCCTTGGGGTACTTATCTCCCTTGAAGTAGCCGTCGTCCCACGGATCGCTGTAGATGATGACGCCGACACAGCCGTATTCCGAAGCTACGAATGGCTTCACGCCGCGAAAATTCATCCCGTAGCGCACGACCGCAATCTTCCCTTTCAGGTCGACGCCCATCTCCTTTAGCTTCTTGAAGTCTTCGGGACGCCCATAATTGGCGTACACCACGTCGGCCGTCACATCGCCCGAAGGCGAAAACGCATTGTAGGCCGTCACTACTCGCGGGTCGTCCTGGAACGGATCATCGCCGTCCACGTGCTCGCGCGAGGGACCATGCATCACTACGCCTGCTGGCGCAACCAGATCGACATGGATCTCCGCCGGAAGGTTCATCCAGATCTTGTATTCCTGGATATACGCGTCAAGCCCCGCCTCTTTGTATTTCTGCAGGACATACTCGGCGGTCTTCTTGTCCTCAGGAGACCCCGCTACGTGAGGCGCCGAAGTCAGGATGCGCAGGTGCTCTTTCGCCAGCTCCGCGCTGGGAGCAGCCAGGAACGTCTTCTCCGCCTGTAACTCGGGCGCGGCGTCACGATATCCGCTGATTGTGGTCGGGGGATTAAATGGAAGCTTTTCGGCGGGCTGCTGACTGTAAGCGATGCGCGAAAGGTTGAGTGTGACGAGCAGAAAAAGGGCAATCGCAGGTTTCAATCGGAGACTCTCCTCGGAGTGCAGGTTGTCATCTAGATTAAACGAAGAGGCCGAATCTTGGGCGACGGAGGACGATTCGGAAATGCAAAGGTTCGCGAATTCGCCAACGGCGCTGAGTGGACTTGCCGCGATCCTCGGGAAGCGAATCATAACGCGCTTAGAACCGAGTCGCATCGCGAGAGTTCACAGTGCCGACCGCCCGCCTAGCCTGACTGCTGTGACCTGCATCACCGTAGCTGCTGGCCGTCGTGTAACAGAATCGAAGACAGGAGAATAGTCATGGAGCCGTTCCGTCATCACGTATTCGTCTGTACCCAGGAGAAGCCCGAAGGAGTCACTTGCTGCCCTGCCAGCGGATCAATTAGCGTCCTCGGAGCCCTGCACGGCGAGTTAGGCAAGCAAGGCTTGAGCAACGATGTCCAAGTCTCTTCGTGCGGCTGCCTCGGCCTGTGTGATGACGGGCCCATCATGATCATGTATCCAGACGGTGTCTGGTACCGCAAAGTGACAGCCACCGACGTTCCCGCGATCGTAACCTCGCACCTGCGCGCAGGCAACGTAGTGTCGCGGCTGCAATGGAACGATCCTCCGGCTATGAAAGCCGCCGCCACCGAGCACACGCAGCACTATCTCGCGATGGTGAAGGCGCGAGACGAAGCCGGCACGCTTCCCGACGAACTCAACGACATGGTGCGGGCGTTCATGCCCAGCCGGGCGGTACTCACCGCGCTTGAGCTGGACATATTCAGCGCCGTCGCCGATGGTGCTTCAGCCGCGCAGGTTGCCAAGAAAATCGCCGCCGACGTGCGCTCCACGGAAATGCTGCTGAACGTGCTAGTGAGTCTGAAGCTGCTCGAAAAGCGCGAGGAAACCTTCTCCAACACAACCGCCAGCGCGCGCTTCTTCGCCGAGGGCTCGCGAGACAGTGCTCGTGCAGGCTTGCTGCACACTGCTACCCTTTGGCATCGCTGGTCCGCCTTGACGGAGGCCGTGCGCACTGGAACGTCAGTCGCTCCCCGCCTTCGCGACGACAACTGGGCGAAGACCTTCATCGCGGCCATGGACCGCAACGCCAAAGACCGGGCTGGTGCGGTAGTGAAAGCGGTTGCGGCCAGCGGGACCAAGCGCATGCTCGACCTGGGCGGTGGATCGGGAGCCTACTCCATCGCATTTGTCCGCGCTATCGCCGGATTGACTTCAGAGATCCTCGACACCGCCGACGTGGTTCCACTCGCGCAGGATTACATTCAGAAAGCTAGGCTTGCCGACCGCATCACCGCACGCGTGGGCGATATGCTCAATGATCCGCTGGGCAAGAATTACGATTTGGTACTGGTCTCCGCCATCTGCCACATGTTTTCTTCCGCAGAGAATCGTGATTTGTTCGAGCGGATCTACGGCGCACTGGCTCCCAAAGGACAAATCGTGGTGCAGGATTTCATTTTGGAGCCGAGCAAGACCGCTCCTCGCCCCGCTGCGCTGTTCTCGCTGAATATGCTGGTGGGAACGCGTTCCGGCAGGAGCTACAGTCAGCCGGAATATGCAAGTTGGCTGCGCGATGCGGGCTTTAGCGACGTACGCCGCGCGCGCTTGCCCGGCCCTAGCGGTCTGATGATCGGCGTTCGGGCTTGAAGTGGGTGGATTGAAATCTGTGCGAAGAACAGGCGGCCCACTCAAGCTGCAATCGCTTGAGTGGGACAGAACCTTAGTGTCCGAGGTGAGTGTTTACGCTCTCTTTATCAATCGGGTGATCCCGACCAAGATCACGGCGCCGACGAAAGCCACGATGATGGAACCGATCAACCCGCCAGCCGGCCAGATCCCCAACGCCCCGAAGATCCAGCCTCCTACGATGCCACCAACCAGGCCGAGGAGGATGTCCACAAGTACGCCGTAGCCACCGCCCTTCATGACCTGTCCGGCCAGCCAACCTGCGATCAGTCCAACCAAAATCCATACGAGAAATGACATCGTTACCCTCCTGAGGTAAGTCTTCCCACAGCCCGCTTACAGTACGCCAGTCTTCTACCGACCACAATGCTCAATTTCCGCGAAGCACGTTAGACCGCGCGGGACGCCCTGATCCGAAATGCGATGCTCCTAGTCGACGCTCAGACCCAGGACCGTCACTGCCAGATGTTGTGCTGGAGCACTGGTAATCGTCGCGCTCCTTTATCCAAGTCAGGGACGACACCGAGATCTTAGACCCACCAAAGGCGGACGCCCACGAAGGGGCGTCCACTGTCAGCTAACCGAGCTGTTGGGACTGGTTAGAATGGAATCGCGGGAAGGACGCCCGTTCCTTCCGCACGGACTGCATCCAGGAGGCCAGGCTTGATACCCAGGGCTTTGAGAATGGTAGGCGCCACCTGGGCGGTACCCACTTCGGCGCTGACCGTCCTGGGTTTGATGCTCGGATTGGACAGCAGCAGAACGACATTTGTGTCGTCATGGGCGAACCCGCCGTGCTCGGCCTGTTTCGCGTGGCTGCCGGAATACGTAACACCGACATTCGGGGTCACGATGATGTCCGGCGTTCGTGGGTCTGTGGTTGGGTCGTTAAAGTTAAGGAAGAGCGAAGGGCCGTAATAGATCTGCCCGAGCGCGATTCCGGTGGTGGCGGAAGCGTTCGCTTCGAGGACTGCGACGGCGGCGTCGGTATCGAACGTGCTGTTCAGCCAGATTAGCGAGACGTCATCTTCCGTCGGGCCAATGCCGGTGGGGTTGTTGGTAGATTCGGAATATGGAAGGTAGCCGTCGTTGGACAGCAAGGTGGCGGGTGAGGTTCCATTGATGGTCTGACCGACGTAGCGGCTGGGATCGATGGGCGACTGGCCGTGTTTGGCAGTGATCACGATCAGAGTCGAACTAAGGAGCCCCTGTTTGTTCAGCTCGTTGACGAATGCCGCGATCGAGGCATCAACGAACTGGAATTCGTTCAGCAGGGCCGCGCTGGGTGTGCCCGCCGCATCCAGATATCCGCCCGTCACGCCGTTGCTCTTTTCAATGAGCTTCTGGCCCACGCTCACCGCCTGGAAGTTCATGCCGAAAATAGTGGGAACCTTGGTGGTCCTGGTGCCGAGGTGGTCCTTGCCATCGATCTCGTTAAGTATCGCGTCAACCTTCAAAGTGTCGTAGCACTGGATGTTCTCGAAGCTGTTGGTCCAGGCGGTCAGGTCGGCACCTTTATCGCGGACTTGGGCGCAGGATATGCCCGTGGGCGTTTTGACTTCGGGAAGACCGATCACGTTGGAGTTGATTTCAGGTGCGTAGAAATCGTCGAGCGCACTCGGTCCGATGCCCGAGGCGACCGACGCATAAGCGGGATGCTTGTCGGACCATGCCGCGTATCCGCCGGCCTGGTGGATGACGCTGAAAATGCTGTTGGCGCGGACGAATTCCCACGGCATGACGGGCGCGCAGCCCTGCCCGGGGTCGCGAACCAGTCTCTTGGTATCGATGGAGGCGATGCCGCCGTCAGTGAGCGACGCGTTGGGTGCACCGCCGTTCAGCTTTTGCTGGTTGATATCGATGCCTTCTTCATACTCAGTTCTGGTACCAGTTGGCGGCCCATAGGGGGTGCAGGGGCCAGCCGCAACGCCGTTGCCGGTGGTTTTCGCAGGCGCGCTGTAATCCCTGGAGTAAGCGACATCGTAATAGACGCCGGTCAGGGCCGGGCTTCCACCGGTGACGATGGCCGTCAGGCCGGGAAAGGAATCGGAAGGCTTTGAGGTGCTGGCGGAGACGTAGTTGAGACCCGTCTGGCCTAGCGCAGCAATTGCCGGGCAATAGGGCTGGTTGTTGTTGGCGGTGCTGATGCCATTGGCGCAGTTCAAGAAATCAACAGCGTGCATTCCGTCGATGCTGATCAGCAGAACGCGTTGGATGGGGCTTTGCGGGGAGCCCCCCTCTTGGGCGATCATGGTGCCCAAGGAACAAGCAACCGCGATGCAAAGTAGAGCAACTGTCTTCTTCATTTTCATTGTGAACCTCGAATATTGGATTGGTTTCGACGAGGTGGCGGGACTTGCTGAATCATAGCTACCCCCCAGTGACTGTGGAATGAAATTGCGATGAATTCTCGTTACAGTGTTTCTCTGTGATGACAATCAGGAAGCGAATCTCGATGGGTTTAGAAATCGAGACGCATCTTTTGTGAATGTGAAAGGGTTGAATCAAGTCCCTGGGAAATTATGATGGTTCGACGGCAGGACGGCTGGCGCTTGCTATTACGACGCGGAACTGGTCTGGGGCTGCGGCGTCGGCGCAACGACCGCTGTAAGTCCAATCTTCTGCACCCCACTCGATTTCGGAAGACTCAACATCTCTCGCACTTGGGAAAGCGCCGCCCGCATTGCGGCTTCTCCGGCGGCAATCAACTCAGGCGCGTGCTCGAAACAATCGTAGGTAAAACCGTTGACATCAGGTTCGATCACCAGGTTGGCGTCCTTCGTCCATGACTCCGACAACCTGGATTGCGCGATCGAGAAGCATTGGCCGATGACTTCGAACACATGACGTGGAGCACGAGCCTCGCTCCAGTTTGCGCTGAGGCAGATACCAATCACGCGCTCAGCACCCATGCGACGCAACGGCGTAGTCGGAACGCCATAGGCCAGCATTCCGTCTATGTACGAGCGCCCACCGATCTCGACCGGAAGGAACATTCCGGGATACGCACAACTGGCGCGAATCGGATCAACGAGCGCTCCTTTGGTAAATACGACGGCTTCCCCTGTGCGGAAGTCAGTCGCTGTAATCGCCAGCGGAATCGCCAGTTCCTCAAAGGTTTGTTTCTTCAAGGTGCGGGCAAATAACCGGAGCATACGGTCGCTGCTGCAGAATCCGTAACGCGAAAGCGTCCAGCGGGCAAAGTCGCTGAAGCGCAGCGTCCGAGCCATGTCCTCCAGCTCAGTCGGAGTCATGCCTGCGCAGTACAGGGCCCCAATGATCGCGCCCACACTGGTGCCGGCCACGTAGTCAACAGGAATGTTTTCTTGTTCGAGTATCTTTAGAGCGCCGATGTGAGCGATGCCGCGAGCGAATCCTCCGCCCAGCGCAAGACCGAGAGTTAAGCGGCGAGGCGGAAGCAGTTCTTTAGGGGAACGTGACAGCTCGCGGGAAAACGCACGCACAGTTCGTACAATGCGATCCAGATTATTCAAGTTCTTACCTCTTACCCGGCAGCGGTTTTCTGGCCATCAGTCACCGATTCATGGATGCCATTCCGTGAAGCGATGATGCGGCAATTTTGCCGCTTCAGACAGTATCATTCGGATTACCTTGTGCCACTCCGGCTAAATACTGACTGTGGCCAGCAATGAACCCGAGGAAAAAGGGAAGTTGTCAGCCTCGGCCGAACTCTGCCAAACTACCCTTTCCCTGCGATTCCTATTATGGTGCGAGAAACTTCGGCTGGCGGCGTGGTTCTGCGGAAGATGCGAGACCGCTGGTATCTGGCTGTCATCGAGCCGCACATGGACCGGCCGAGAAAGAACATCAAGTTGCGCAAAGACAAGCGCTCGCCCGCCGACGCCGAGCTCATCGCGCTGCCCAAAGGATCTATCGATCCCGGCGAAACTCCGGAAGAGACGGCCTTGCGCGAAGTACGCGAGGAGACCGGTGTTCGCGCCGACATGGTCGCCAAGCTGGCCGACATCAAGTACATTTATGTCCGCAATTGGGGCGACCGCGCTCGGGTATCGAAGATCGTCAGCTTCTACCTCCTCATGTACCGCTCCGGGCGCTTGGGCAACATCGCGCCTGCCATGCGCGTCGAGGTGCAGAATGCCTTCTGGCTGCCGCTCGAAGAGGCACCCTCGAAATTAAGCTATAAAGGTGAACGCGAGATTGCAGAGCGCGCATTGGAGTATCTAAAAATCCACCCTGAATTGGGAGAGTATGCCGAAGAAACACCACATTGAGCGGCACTTCACCGCCGGCGAAGTCGTCCGCGACGTTGTTATTGGAATGTCCGACGGACTGACTGTGCCATTCGCACTCGCGGCCGGCATTTCCGGTGCAGTCGATAGCAGCCGCCTGGTCGTCGTGGCCGGAATGGCCGAGATCGCCGCCGGTTCCATCGCCATGGGCCTGGGAGGCTACCTCGCCGCCCGCAGCGATGCCGAACATTACGAAAGCGAGCGCATTCGCGAAGAGCAAGAAGTCGAGGAGATCCCCGACGAAGAAGCCCGCGAAGTTGTGAAGGTTTTTACCGACTATGGTCTGACCCGCGAGGAAGCCGCTCCCGTCGTCGAAGCGATGACCAAAAAGCCCAAACAGTGGGTAGACTTTATGATGCGCTTCGAACTGGGACTGGAAGAGCCGGATCCTAAGCGCGCCGTGCAAAGCGCCGCCACCATCGCCGCCTCCTACATAGGAGGCGGCTTCATCCCCCTGTCCCCTTACCTGTTTTTCCACAGTTCACGCGAAGCCTTGGTGTGGTCCGCGGCCGTTACACTGCTGGCTCTTGGCGTTTTCGGCTATATCAAGGGCCGCTTCACCGGCTCACGTCCTGGCCGTTCTGCGCTGCAAACTGTTGTAATTGGTGGACTTGCGGCCGGAGCGGCGTTCCTGATCGCCAAAGCCATCGCCTAAACCCGACCCGGGAAAAGAAATCCAACGATTTTCATTGACTGAATGAGGATTCATTCATTACTATGGAGACAACTTAATAGGCGCGCGCCGTTGCCATCCTCACCCCACATCTTACGGCGCGCGCTGCTTGCATTTTGAGGCCGTTTTTTGAGGAGAGCCTAAAGTGAATCGCCATCATCCTCTTCGTATTCATCGGCGATCGTCTTCCAGCATTCATCCTGAGTCTGAGCTGGGCACAGCCCACAATCGAAGTTCATAATCTCTTGCACTTTCGTCTCGTCTAAATCAAGGTAGCCATCATCCGGCGTGATCGCGCCGGCCAGAAGTTGGAGCGCCTGAGCATCCATGCAGAAACAAATCGATAAGGTCGCAGTCCTGGGCGCGGGCACCATGGGAGCCCGCATCTCCGCGCACCTGGCCAACGCCGGTGTTCCCTCTTACTTGTTCGACATCCTTCCCCCCGACGCCGACGGCCCCGCACGCAATCGCATCGCCGCCGCCGGCAAGGAAGCCGCAGTCAAGTCGAAGCCTGCCGCCTTCATGAAGCCGTCGCTCGAATGCCTGATCACCGTCGGCAACTTCGAGGACGACCTCAAGAAGCTCGCCGAAGTGGACTGGATCATCGAAGCTGTCATCGAGGACCTCGACCTGAAGCGCGAACTACTCCGCAAGGTTGACGCCGTACGCAAGCCCGGGACCATCATCACCACGAACACCAGCGGACTGCCTGTCGCTAAAATTGCCGAAGGTTTCTCCGACGACTTCCGACGCTCATGGTTTGGCACACACTTCTTCAATCCGCCGCGCTACATGCGGCTGCTCGAAATCATTCCGACCGCCGACTCTGATCCCGACGCGATGAAAGCCATCGCCGACTTCTGCGATCTTCATCTCGGGAAGAGCGTCGTGCGCGCCAAAGACACGCCCAACTTCATCGCCAACCGCATAGGCACTTTCTCCATGCTTAACGTTATGCGCGTCATGCAGGAGATGGACCTCAGCGTCGAAGAAGTTGACGCCCTCACCGGCACCGCCGTCGGCTGGCCCAAAACTGGCACCTTCCGTCTCGGCGATCTCGTCGGACTCGACATTCTCGGCCACGTGGTGCGCAATGGCGCCATCAACATCAAGGACGAGCGTAGCGAACTGAAACTGCCGGCGTTCTTCCTCGAAATGCTCAATCGCAAGATGCTGGGCGACAAAACCAAGGGAGGCTTTTACAAGAAGCAGAAAGGCCCCGATGGCGAGAAGCGCTTCTCCCTCGATTGGAAGACGCTCGAATATCGCGAGCAGCAGCGCCCGAAGTTCCCTGCCCTCGAGATGGCCAAGAACATCGACGACCTGCCCGAGCGCCTTCGCACGCTGATCACGCCTTCGAAAGACAAAGCTAACCTCTTCCTTTGGAACGTGCTTTCGGATCTCTGGACTTACTCCGCCAACCGCGTGCCAGAAATCGCCGACTCCATCGTCGAAATCGACAAGGCCATGAAGACCGGCTTTAACTGGGAGCTGGGCCCATTCGAGCTGTGGGACGCCGCCGGTGTCGCTCAAACCGTCGAGCGCATGAAGAAGGACGGCCGTCCAGTCGCGGGCAATGTCGAGAAGCTGCTGGCCTCGGGCAAGAAAGCGTGGTACGCCGACGATCCCAAGACCGCCAGCGGACGCAAGTATTTCGACATCGCCTCAGCCGACTACAAAGCTGAAGAAGTTCCCGCCGGAGTCTGGTCTGTCACCGTCGCCAAGAAAGCCAACGGCGTGGTCAAGAAAAACGCCGGAGCCTCACTCGTCGATCTCGGCGATGGCGTCGGCTGCATAGAGTTCCACTCGAAGATGAACTCGCTGGGCGGCGACATCGTCTCGCTCATCACCCAGACGCTGAAGAACGGAGTCGGAGCCGAAAACTTCGACGCCTTCGTCATTACCAACGACGCGGGAAACTTCTCCGTTGGTGCCAACATCATGATGTTGCTGATGGCCGTGCAGGAAGAAGAGTGGGACGAAGTTGACATGGCCATCCGTCAGTTCCAGAACATGACGCAAGCCATCAAGTTCTCGCCCAAACCGGTGGTCGTCGCGCCCTTCGGCATGACCCTCGGCGGGGGCACCGAGATCACGCTGCACGCGCATGCCCGTCAACCGCACGCCGAACTCTACGCCGGACTGGTCGAGGTCGGCGTCGGACTGCTACCCGGCGGTGGTGGCTGCAAAGAGATGACCATCCGCGCCATCCACAAGGCCACGCATATCCGTCCTCAGGGCCGCGGTGAGAGCGTCGAACTCATGGAGGCGATGAAGCAGGCCTTTGAGATCGTGGCGATGGCCAAGGTCTCGACCTCAGCGTTGGAAGCCAAGGCTCTCGGCTTGCTTTCCCCAGGCGACAACATCTCGATGAACCGTGAGCGCGTGCTGAGCGACGCCAAAGAACGCGCGCTGGAGTTGGTCCACGAAGGTCACCGTCCGCTGACCATGCGCAACGACATTCCGGCGCCCGGCGAAAGCATCTTGGCGACACTGAAGATGGGCGTGCACATCATGCGGCAGGGCGAGTTCATCAGCGACCACGAAGTGAAGATCGCCGGCAAAGTCGCGGAGGTGCTCTGCGGCGGAGAGGTCAATCCCGGCACCCTGGTCAGCGAGCAATACCTGCTCGACCTTGAGCGCGAGGCCTTTAAGTCCCTCTGCGGCGAAAAGAAAACACAGGAACGCATCCAGTACACGCTGAAGACAGGCAAGACGTTGAGGAACTGATTTGAGCCCGAAGGGCGTGTCATGACAGCCCAGCACGCAACCGCAGGTGGAGTGCTGGGTGCGGCAGGAATAAACCTGGATCCCTCGGGGACGCCAGATGCTGATAACAATATGGTTAATACCTCACATCGTCGGGTCAGAGGATTCCACAAAAATCCGACCCGTAATTCCTTACCCGAGAAATGGATACGTATAACTCGCATGAAATCATATTCATGTGAACAATTTCCTCCCAAACCATTGAATCTAAACAACCGCAAATCACGCGTTTCCGCACGGCAGCGCGGAACTCGTAGCAATGCGGAATTAACTAGATTGTTAATGGCCGGCTACCAGCTACCAGCCAACAGTTACGGAGCTTTTCATGCGTGAAGTCGTAATCGTCAGTGCCGTTCGAACCCCGGTCGGCAAGGCCTACAAAGGAACCCTGCGCGCCACCCGTCCCGACGACCTCGCCGCCTACTCGATCAAGGGCGCACTCGAGCGCGTACCGCAGCTCGATCCCAAGGACATCGAGGACGTCATCCTCGGTTGCGCTATGCCCGAAGCCGAACAGGGCATGAACGTCGCCCGCATCGCCTCCCTGCGCGCGGGCTTGCCGGTCGAGGTTTCGGCCATGACCATCAACCGCTTCTGCTCGTCAGGCCTGCAGGCGATCGCCATGGGTGCCGAGCGCATCATGGCCGGCGGGGCCGAAGTCGTAGTCGCGGGGGGAGTCGAGTCCATGACGATGATCCCAATGGGCGGCAACAAGGTATCGGCCAACCCCTGGCTGGTGGCGAACTACCCCGACTCATATCTGTCGATGGGACTGACCGCCGAACGTCTCGCCGCGCGCTTCAACATCACCCGCGAGCAGGCTGACCAGTTCTCGGTCGACAGCCACAAGAAGGCCTTCGAGGCCATCGCGGCCGGCAAATTCGACGACGAACTCGTGCCGGTTCCAGTGAGCTTCACCACTCCGAATGGCAGCAAGCCCAAGCGCACGGAAATTATCTTCAAGATGGACGAAGGCCCCCGAGCCGACACATCACTCGAAGCACTCGCCGCCCTCAAACCGGCGTTCCACATGAGAGGCACGGTCACGGCTGGCAATTCGTCGCAAATGTCCGACGGTGCTGCCGCGGCAATCGTCATGTCCGCCGACCGCGCGAAGGCGCTTGGGCTGAAGCCGCTGCTGCGTTTCGTCAGCTTCGCCACAGCAGGTTACAAGCCGGAAGAAATGGGCCTGGGTCCGGTGTATGCGATCCCCAAGGCGCTGAAGCTCGCCGGACTCAAGCTCGGTGACATTGACGTAATCGAATTGAACGAGGCCTTCGCGGCACAGTCGCTCGCGGTTATCAAAGAAGGCGGACTGGATCCCGCGCGGGTCAATCCCAACGGCGGAGCGATCGCTCTCGGGCATCCACTGGGATGTACCGGAGCCAAGCTGACCTCCAGCATCGCGCGCGAACTCAAACGTCGCAGCGCACGCTACGGCATGGTGACTATGTGCGTCGGCGGAGGGATGGGCGCAGCCGGCATTTTCGAGAATTTGCAGTGAACGCGCTCTTCGTAATTCGCTGTTGCCTTTCGCTAAGGTAAGTCGCTCAGACGGATTTGGCGAAAAGTGGATGGCGGATAGCGAAAAGCGAAACACGATTTTACGAATAGCGAGATGAGTGAGGAAACATGGCCACAACAACGGTAGCTCCCAAGACAAAACTTACGGGCGGAAGCTTTCTGCTCGAAGACCACAACCTGGAAAACGTCTTCACTCCTGAAGACTTCAACGAAGACCAGCAGATGATCGTCAAGCTCGCCGACGAGTTTGCCGTCAACGAACTCCTCCCTGCCGTCGAAAAGATCGAGCACAAGGACTGGCAGGTCACGCGCGACCTACTCAAGAAGGCCGCCGATATGGGCTTGACCAACGCCGACGTCCCAGCCGAGTACGGTGGCTCGGAGATGGATAAGATCTCCTCCGCTATCATCGCCGACCAGATGGCGAAGTGTGGCAGCTTTGTCGTCTCCATGGGCGCGCACGCCGGCATCGGTACTCTGCCCCTGGTCTTCTTCGGCACTGAGGAGCAGAAGAAGAAATATCTTCCCGCGCTGGCCGCGGCGGAGATGATCGGCGCTTATGCGCTCTCGGAGAGCACGAGCGGCTCCGACGCAATGAACAGCCGCACTCGCGCGGTGTTGTCGCCCGATGGCAAGCACTACATCCTGAACGGCGAGAAGATGTGGATCACCAACGCCCACTTCGCCGACCTGTTCACTATTTTCGCCAAAGTCGATGGCGAAAAGTTCACCGCCTTTCTGGTGGAAAAAGATTTCTCCGGCTTCTCCGTCGGCGCGGAAGAAAAGAAGATGGGCATTCGCGGCTCGTCCACGGCGCCGCTCATCCTTAACGACTGCAAGGTGCCGGTGGAGAACGTGCTTGGCGAAATCGGCAAAGGGCATGTCATCGCCTTCAACATCCTCAACGTGGGACGCTTCAAGCTGGGTGCGGGATGCGTTGGCGGCGCGCGCACCTCGCTGCAGAACGCTATTGGGTACGCCAAGGACCGCAAGGCTTTCGGCAAGTCGATCTCTGAGTTCGGCCTCATCCGCGAGAAGCTGGCGCAGATGGCGGTCGGTATCTATGCCAACGAGTCGATGGTCTATCGCACGGTCGGCATGATGGAGAACGCCATGCCGGAGGGCGAAAAGAGCTCGGAAGTCATTCGCAAGGCGATTGAGGAGTATGCGGTCGAATGCTCCATCATCAAGGTTGCCGGCTCCGAGATGCTCGATTTCGTGGTCGACGAGACCGTGCAGGTTTACGGCGGCTACGGCTTCGTCGAGGAGTATCCTGCGGAGCGCGCTTATCGCGACTCGCGGGTGAACCGCATTTTTGAGGGCACCAACGAAATCAACCGTCTCATTATCACTGGGTGGCTGCTGAAGCGGGCGATGAGCGGACAGCTTGCCCTGCTTCCGGCCATTAAGAAGACTATGGACGAAGTAATGGCCGGCCCGTCGTTCGACGAACTCGAGGGCACCCTGGCTGCCGAGCAGAAGATCGTCGGCAATGCCAAGAAGCTTTCGATGCTCGTAGCCGGTGCGGCTTCGCAGAAATACATGCAGAAGTTGGCTGACCAGCAGGAAATCATGGGCGCGATTGCCGACATGGTGATTGAAACGTTCGCCATGGACTCTTGTCTGTTGCGCGCGCGGAAGTTCATCGAGGCCAACGGTGAACCGAAGAGTGCGCTGGTGACCGCGATGACCCAGATCTACATCGCGGGTGCGATGTCGAAGCTCGAAGCTGCGGCCAAGAAAGTGATCGCAGGCGTAGCCGAAGGCGACATGATGCGCACCCAGATCGCAATCGTCCGGCGACTGGTGAAGCACGAACCAGTCAACGTGATCGCGCTGCAGGAGCAGGTTGCGGCCCGAGTGCTCGAAACGGGAAAGTACGTAACGGCGTAAGAACGAATTCACTGCGGAGGCGCACAGAGGTCACCGAGAACTCCTGGATTTGTATTTCCCTGTGCCTCAGCGCCTCTGTGGTGAATCTTTTTCTTCCTGCTGCTTCCGAATTTCTTCCATCACGGACGCAACCAGGTCCTTCGCATCCGTGATGCCCTTCATTACGATCTGGATGTCCATGGCAGGCTTGCCTGGTTGGCGCGCGCTCTGGCAATAGACGCCGTGCTGGCCTACCATAGTGAGCGCGTCGGTCAAGGTGTCGAGTGCAACAGCTAGCCGGCCGCGTGGGACCCCCATGCGGAATTCGTAGTGCTCGAGATCTTCGCGCTTCTCGTCCAGAACGCTCATAGGCTCGATTGTAACGTCTGAGGGCGACGTGAATAATAGGGACGCTGCCCCGTCGTAAGATAGGAACGTCCAAGGAGAGTGCAATGCAAAAGAGCCGCCTGTTATTCGTAGCCGTCATGGTCGTAATTCTCGCCGCAGCCCTCAGCGCCCAGGATCAACCCAAACAGCCACTCAGCCCTGCGGGAACGGCCTCGGTCACCTTCGCTGATGGGAAGACCGTCACGATCGCTTACAGCCGTCCTTCAATGCGCGGACGCAAGATCTTCGGCGATTTGGTCCCCTTCGGACAGATCTGGCGCACTGGCGCGAACTCCGCCACCAGCCTCAAGACCGACGTGGACCTGACGATCGGCGGTGCTGCGGTTCCAGCGGGAAGTTACACGTTGTACACGATCCCGGGTGAAACGGGATGGAAGTTAATCATCAACAAACAGACGGGGCAGTGGGGTACAGACTACGACGAGAAGCAGGACCTGGCCCGGGTCGACATGAAGGTCGCCAAGAACGCGACTCCAACCGAACAGTTCACCATCTCGCTGGACAAGGCCGGTGCGAGCTCTGCCACACTGAAGCTTGACTGGGCAAGCGCATCAGCTAGCGTAGCTGTCGCCGAGAAAAAGTAGCTCTCTAGGATCGCTGACATCGTGAGGCGGGTCGCCCAAGGCCCGCACCACTTGCGGGAAGTCAATGTACGAGAATACGGAGATCGAGATTCGTCGTTGCTTGGTTTGAACCGACAAGCGTCGCTTGGCCGGGAGCCTGAAGCGCGAACTCAATTCGAAATATGGGATCCGTCCGAAGGTCCACTTTGCCCACGGAGAGCTTGAAGTCCTCGTAAATGGCCAAAGTGTCTTCGCCTACAGCCGCGACCACCGCACTCCGACGGTCGAGGGTCTGCTCAAGTTGATTGAGGAAACAACCCGGGGAAAACCATCCTCGGCGGTTTAGCCAGTAAACCTTGACCAGTCGATATCTTCCGCGAGGTCAATGCCGAATTGCTGTCGCAGGCACTCTCGCAGCTCTTCCCTGTTGTTGAGGACGGTTTCCTTCCGCGCTGCATTCTTGGTTGTAATCAGGCGCATTCCGGAAATCGTAACTCGTCCGTCCGGCAGGGCTTTTGAGCACAAGCGGTTTTGGGTGAAGTGGGACTCGGGTGAGGTTTGATGGAAGTGACACATCGGAACAAACTCGCTCAACTCGCGGGCAACTTCGGTGAAACGATACAGCTTGACAGGCTTACTCTCTCCGTCGCGCCGAAGAACGTCCCACGCGCCGTTCGACCAGGCGACGTGAAATCGGGAATTGCCTTCGACCAATTCAGTGGCCTCGGATTGCAGCAAGAGCGGACTCACGAACGAGTCTCCGAAACCAACGTCGGCAAGCCACGGATCGTCGAGCATAACCTTTAGCAGCATGTGGTCAAACTCGGGACTAAAACTTCCGTCGGCGCGACCCACGCGGGCTGACAGCATCTGAACCTGGAAACCCAAAGCCGCCAGGAGATCGTGAAACAGCCCGTTCAATTCGTAACAAAAGCCACCGCGCTTGCGAGCCACGATTTTGTCGAACAGGCACTCGGGATCAAGCACGATGGGAGTGCCAAGTGGGATGTCGAGGTTCTCGAACGGGACAGTGAACAGGTGCTGGCGATGAAGGCTACGCAGGGTTGCAGGCGATGGGTCGCGCGCTCCGTCGTATTGAATGCGACGGAGATACGCCTCGACGTCCATGGCTATACCGGCAATTCGTCCTGGGTCCAGACCACTTCTTGCGTCTTCGGCTCCACCGTTAAATCAAGTACCAGGTTCTCCAGCACGAAGCGCTTGCTCACGGGGTTCGACCGGAGCGCGAGATCAGCCCGCGCAATGCGGCGAATCGCACTGGTAAGTTCGCGGCGCGATTTGTAACGCCGGGCTTGGCGAATGACGTCTTCCGCCGCAAACGGTGGCAGACGGAAGCCCTGCCACAGCGCCTGCCATAGCGCGCGAGTATCGCGAACGTTGCGCTCGAAGATCACCAGCATCTGCCGGAAGGTGCGCGAAAGCATGTAGAGATGGCCGATGGCAGCCTCCTCGCCGTCCCCGGTATTGAGGATGGCGTCGAGTACCGCAAGTGCGCGCGCGCGATCGCGAGCAGAGATGGCATCGGTCAACTCGTAGAACGATCGCTGTTTGGCCGCGAGCACCATGGTTTCCACGTCGCCAAGTGTAATGTGCTTCCTGTCACCCGCAAACAGGGTGAGTTTTTCCAGTTCGTTGGCGACCATCATCATGTCGCCTCCGAGGGAATCTACCAGTTCGCGCGCGGCATCCGTGTCCAGCTTAACGCCGCCAGCGCAGGAGGTATCGATTGCCCACTTCACGGCGTCACTTTCATCGACGCGAGCAAATTCCAGCACCGTACAGTGTTCGCCCAGTGTCTCGCGGATGCGTTCGTAGCGGTCTTTGTCCTGCAATTCCATGCGACGAACGTCAGCCGGAATGCTGATGTGGTCGGCGACAAAAACGACCAGAGCGTCAGGATTGGGATTCTTGAAATAGTCTTCGATTGCAGCGAATTCGTCGTCGTGCTTTCCGCGGGTGTAGAGGTTTTTCACTCCACGGATGAAGAAGACCTGGAACGGCGCCATCAGCGAAGCGGTGCGTGCGCGATCGAGCACCTGTTGCAACTCGACTTCGCCAAGATCCATGTCATACACGCTGAGTTCGCGCACGTCGGCCGGAACCAAAGTTTGCAGCACGGCGTCACGGCAGCGCTTGCGGAAGAAAGCTTCATCGCCGACAAACACGTATCCCGCCGCCAGCTTGCGGGCCTGCACGTCGGCCATGAACCGGTCTGAAGCGGCGAAGCTGCGCATTAATACGCCTCCAGGATATTGCTTACCAGCGACTTGGCGAACTCATGAGCAACGCGCAAGAACGCGGGATTCGATTCGTCGAAGAAGCTGCTGACATCGCGAGACACCTGGTATTGCTCGCGGTAGATGTAGTTCGGATTGTCCCAAAGCGTTTTGCCCGACTTGCTTACCAAGGAGACCTTCGCTCCAACCGTGATTAGTGAAGAAGAAATGCGGCCGGTGACGGAATCGTAGGTCAACGGAGTGTTGGAGGTGTAGTTCACCAGCCCATGAAGGGTAGCATCGGCGGTGCCGTCGTCAGAAGTCACGATGCGGTAGCTAGTTCGGCTGCGGAATTCCTGGACCACTGCAGCGGTAATGGTTTGCTCCACGCGAAATGTCTGGGTTGCATTCTCGAACATGGGGATGTAAACCGTGTGAATATTGTCGGGCAGGCGCACGGCATGACCGCTGGTATGGTAGCCACAACCAGCGACTGTCAGCAGCAGCACCACGCAGAGTGCCATGCAGCGCGTGCGCAGGATAATGATCACTGCACCGTCCCTCGCGGACGTCCGGGTATCAGCGACTCAGCGCATTCCACGGCAGCGATGGCCGCCACGCGCAAGTTATCGGAAGCTGCCCAGATCCAGAATCCGTCGTCGCGCTCCGAATCTTTCCGGACCATGACCTGCACGCGCTCCTGTCCCGCCGCGTTGACGTTGCTGGGCGAGTCTTCTCCGCCGGGCGATACGTCCACATGCTCGCCGGAGAGAGCAGCGGTCAATTCTTCAACCTTGGCTGGACGCTCCAACTCAATGTAAAGCGAAAAGGCATGGCCGTGGAAGATGGGAGCTTGCAGTAGCATCACGGAAGGCACGGCGACTTTGCCATGCACGATGGCGAGGAAATCGCTCTGTACTCGCTTGCCAATCGTGTCGAGCGACGGCACGGCATTCTGGCCATAGCGGTCGATCAGGTTGAAAGCAACTTGCGAATCAAACACCGCCTTCGGCAATTGCTGGAATGACAGAAGGTTCACGGTTTGCTCATGAAGCTCGTCCATGCCACGTTTGCCGCGTTCGGAAGCAGGTTCAAACGCGGTGGCGATGGCACGCGAGAGATTGGCAACCTTCCCGACACGGAGCAACAACAGGGCTAGCACCATAGAGGCGGGATGAGCAATCCTGACCGGCGCCCCTACCAAATCGACGCGAGGCACAATACCAATCTCCCGCTCAATCCATGGCGCACGCAACTCAACACCTGGCTGCCCGTGCAAGCCATACGAAAGATCGATGATGTCACTTCCGGCCTTCTTGGCCATACCCCATGTATTTCTGGTGAAGTTTTCTTCGGATGCGAAGAACGTGAAGTCAACGTTGTCCATGTGTTCGGGCAGGACGCTTTGAATGAATGTTGGCTCGTCGCCGACTGCTTCGAGTTGGCCTAGCGACTCGTCGTCGTCAAGCAGGCGAATGTCGTTGGCGGGGAAATTGCGGTCGCTGAGTACGTCCTTTAGCTCGCGGCCCTTGAGGCTGGCGGCTCCAACAATAGCAACGCGGAATAGTCCGCCCCAACTTACTACCTCGGGATGAGTACCAGAGGAGCTCTTGGGATCATTCTTCATCAGGCGTGAAAGGCCTCGTCTTGCGGGGAAGGAGGCGGCAATGGCGGCCGCCGGAAAACAAATGAGAGCCGCGCCAGCACACCCGCGAGAGTGTAAACCAGAGCGATCAGGAAAAGTACGTACCGCGAAAAGAACCAGCCCAACCCGATGATCGCGCCGAATACGATGATCCAGCGGAAGTTCCGCGGTTGGCCCAGGTTCAGTTCCTTGAAGCTGTAGAAGCGCCATGTGCTGACCATCAGGAAGGCTATGACAAACACGAAAACTGCCCAGCCAATCGACAGCCACCACATCTGCAGAGGACTTCCGCCCACCAGATGAACCAGGGCTGCGACCACGCCAGCACCCGCTGGGATCGGCATGCCTACGAAATACTTTTTGCCGGGACGTCCGGGGTTGGAAGGCTGCGGGTTGGTCTGAATATTGAAGCGGGCCAGGCGGGCAGCTCCAGCCATCAGGAATACGAACGTGGCAATCGCACCCAACTGGATGACTTTGCCGCGCAGGTCGTAATCGTCCATGACCGGCAGCGACCGAAAACCCCAGAGCCACGCCAGAATCGCGGGCGCAATCCCGAATGCGATTACATCGGCCAGTGAGTCGAGTTCGCGGCCAAACGCGCTGACCGTATTGGTGAGGCGGGCGATGCGGCCATCGAGTCCATCGAACAGAATGGCAAAGCCGATGGCCTTGGCCGCCTGATCGAAGTGCCAGGGCTCGCTGACCGTGCCGAGGATAGCCTGCGAAATCGCGTAATAGCCGGCAGCAATATTGATTGCCGTAAATAACGAAGGCAGAATATATAAGCCTTTATGTCTAGGGCGCACGCGGGATATTTCGCGCTGCGATTGCGGCGAATGTTCACTCATCGTGCCTCCGCTACCGTATACGTTGTGGACATCGCCGTACGGGAGTGCGAAATCGCCAGTACCGACGAGCCTCCGGCGACACGATCGCCGACTTTGACGTTGACAGCGGCTCCTGCAGGAAATATCACGTCAACACGCGATCCGAACTTGATCAAGCCAACACGTTCGCCCCGAACCACGGGATCGCCGGCCTTTTTGTAGAAAACGATGCGGCGCGCCAGCAATCCGGCAATTTGCTTAAAGACCACGGTGCCCGTCTCGCCACGCACCGTAACTACGTTTTGCTCATTCTCGTCGGCCGAAATTGAGCCCATGGCGTTGCCGAACTTGCCGCGCTTGTACTTCACGTCCGCGATAACGCCGGTGATCGGCGAGCGGTTCACGTGCACATCGAAGACGTTCAGAAATACGCTGATGCGGGTGCAGGGCTCACCATTCACTTGAGTGACGGAAACGTCCGTCACCTTGCCATCTCCGGGAGACACAATGGCGCCTTCTTCGGCGGGAATCTGTCGTTCGGGATCGCGGAAGAACCACAGAAAGAACCCCGCCAGCAGGAGAGGAAACACCGCCAGCACCGGGTGGATAAACCAGCCCAACAGCAGGGCAACCGTACCGAAGGCCAGCCCGTAATAGTAGCCGTCACGCACCATGGATATCCCAATGATTATAGAGCTTTGGGTGGGAAGATGCCGGAACAACTGGGGCCCCGGCCAGGAGCGCAACTCGAACGATGAGGTGATGAGAATCGGGGAGACGGTAGTGCTGGCGGGCGTCCTATCGATACAACTTGGGTGGGACGATAGAGAAGTCGGTCTCGATCGCCGTGGAGACGGCGTAGTCCTCAGTTATACGACCTGGTGTTCGTTCCGGAACTGCTGTTCCAGCGATTCCATCTGGTCTTTCAGGCGGAGTTTCAGCTTCTTCAGTCGCACTTCCTCAAGCTTCTCGTCCTCGCTGAGATATTTCTTTGTGATGAGGGTTTCGAGCCTTTGAGAATACTGCGAGTGTTCTTCCAACAGTTTGCGAAAATTTTCATTGCTGGCCAGAAGCTGATCGCGAACCTGAGTTGCCATTCAGTGGACCTCCGGAGACTTGACAGACCAAGAAGCTAGCACACAGCCATTCGGCCTTCAAGAGATTTTGTCACAAGTCTGCAATGGAAAGCGAATAAAGCACGGCATCTTCGGCTGGATGCTGATAGTAGTTCTTCCTTAGCCCTTCGGCCTTAAATCCAATGCTTTCATAGAGTCGCAGGGCAGGAAGGTTGGATTCGCGGACCTCCAGAATTACCGAGCCAACCTCCGCTTTCGAGGCCTCGGCCAGCAACTCCCGCACCAGCGACGACCCGACACCACTGCGACGGAGCCGCTTATCGACGATAATGTTTTCGATTTCCCATTCATCGAGGAGACATCGCGCGATGAGAAATCCCTGAATTGCCGGCTCCGTTGACGGCTCGCCAGCAATGAGCGCAATCCTGGTTTGCGCGTCAGCCGCAAAAAGCGCGTCGTACTGCGCGGCATTCCAGTGCGCAGCCGTTTCGCTGTGCTGCTCGAGCTCGCGCATGTTCGGGATGTCGGCGGGAGTGGCTCGACGCAATAGCATGAGGTCAGTGCTTAGGCGGAGCGTAAAGTTCGGCGTCGGAGCGCCGGATGTAGTTGGCGTCGAGCGTTGCAGGGTCGGCAAGTTCGCCTGCCAGAAGCTTGTGAAGTCCAATGCGGCCTATTGCGTCTGCCTGCAGTTGCGGTACGAGTGCTGCATCCCATTGAGCAGCAACTAGTGCTTCGGCGATCTTCGAGAAGGGTGTCACAATCCGCGTTCCCGGCGATGGAGTCTGCGCCAACAGTTCGGCCAGCTTTGGCATAGACTCTCGTACGAGTTGTGCTCCATGCTTGCCGACCTGATAATCCCCGACGTACACCTCGCCGCGGCCTGCATCCATCACGGCTGTGACGGCTTCGCCCTCATGCCCATACATGATGGCCAGGGCTTCGAGCATCGAAACTGCCGCCAGCGGCTTGTCGAGCACTTCGCAGAGCGCCTTCACCGTGGATAAGCCCACCCGCAACCCTGTGAACGAACCTGGACCATCGACGACCACCAGACCGTCCAGTTCCGCTTTCGTGACGTTGGAGCGAATCAGCAGCTCAGCGATAGACGGCGTCAGCCGCGCTGAGTACGTACCGCCGTCGAGCGCGAACAGATCGAGCACCTCGAAGTCGTCGGCATTTCCGCAACATAGCGCCACGCTGCCGCTCCGGCCCGAAGTGTCAACCGAGACAATGAGCATCTTCAGGCGCCAGGATGCGCGTCTTCCACCAACTCCAGCAGCACGCCGCCCGCACTGGACGGGTGTACGAAAACGTAGCGGTGTCCGCCTGCGCCGACCTTGATTTCATTCGAGATGAGTCGGGTGCCGGATGCCTTCAGCCGTTCGACGGTGCCTGCGAGGTCGTTCACGTGCAATGCGACGTGATGCAGACCCTCGCCACGCCTCTCGAGAAACTTCGCTATGGCGGAATCGGGCGAAGTCGGCTCCAGCAGCTCGATGCGGCTCTCGCCCACCGGAACCATTGCCAGCCTCACCTTTTCCGCCTCGACGGTTTCCTCTGGCATCACTTCCAGGCCGAGTTTCTCGTAGAACTTGCGGGCTTCCGCCAGCGACTTCACCGCGATACCCAAGTGATCGATTTGCGTCATGGGCGCTTCCCCAACTCTCGCACGATCTCTTCAACCAGAGAATACGGATCGCGCTTGTGTTCGGCAACTTCGGCAGCGATGCTGTCGGCTTGGCCGCCGCCAAGGTAGTCGCAGACCACGCGTTGAAAGAGTGCGTCGCGCAGCATCTCGGCGATGCGCTTGCGCCAATTCTCCACGCGGCGGCGAGTCCCCAGACCGTTCTGACTCAGATAGGCGCGGTAACTATCGATGGCCTTTAGCACTTCCGGCACACCGGTTCCGTCGCTGGCCACTGTCTTCACAATTGGGGGCGTCCAGTTGTCGCTACGCATGGCGAGCGACTGCATGGCGCGAATCTCGCGCTCCACACGTTCTGCGCCGTCGCGGTCCGCCTTGTTGATGACGAAGACGTCGGCGATCTCCATGATGCCCGCCTTGATCGTCTGCACATCATCGCCCATGCCGGGAACGAGAACAACTACGGTTACGTCGGCGAGCGTGACGATGTCCACTTCGTCCTGGCCAACACCGACGGTCTCAATCATCACCAAGTCGCGTCCGCTGGCGTCGAGCACAGTCGCGACGTCGGCCGTGGTGCTGGCGAGTCCGCCGAGCGAACCGCGCGTCGCCATGCTGCGAATGTAGATACCCGAGTCCGCGTAGTGCGATTGCATGCGAATGCGGTCACCGAGAATCGCACCTCCGCTGAACGGACTGGTGGGATCTACGGCCACGATGCCAATCGTCTTGCCCTGCTTGCGATATTCGCGCGCCATCTGATCGACCAGTGTGCTCTTGCCCGCGCCGGGAGAGCCGGTCAGGCCAAGCAGCGCGGCATTGCCGCTGTATGGGAAGAGCGCCTTCAGCAGCTCGAGGGAGTCGGACGTGCGGTCCTCAACAACCGAGATGGCGCGAGCCAGCGCGCGCGGATTGCCGGTGCGCACGCGTGTAGCGAGTTCCTGGATGTGGCCGCTGGTGGTCAATGTGGAAAGTCTGGTCCAAACCTAATCTTTCAGTATCTGTCGCGCGATCACCAGTCTCTGGATTTCGCTGGTGCCCTCGCCGATGGTGCACAGTTTCACGTCGCGATAAAACTTTTCCGCCGGATAGTCCTTGATGAACCCGTATCCACCATGAATCTGCACACATTCATTGGCGCAACGCACCGCGACCTCGCTGGTGTAGAGCTTTGCCATCGAAGACTCCTGCGTAGTCTTCATCCCCGCGTCTTTCATGGAGGCAGCGCGATGCGTCAGCAGACGCGCAGCGTCGATCTCGGTCGCCATATCGGCGAGCTTGAACCCGATCGCCTGAAACTCGCTGATCGCCTTGCCAAACTGTTTGCGCTGCTTGGAGTAGTTCACCGCAGCTTCGTAGGCGCCTTGCGCCATGCCCAGACCTAGCGCAGCGATCGAAATGCGGCCGCCGTCGAGAACACGCATCGCGTCGATGAATCCGTCACCCTCTTTGCCGAGCAGGTTCTCGGCCGGGACCTCGCAGTCCTCGAAGATCAGCTCCGAGGTGTCGCTGGCGCGCAGGCCGAGCTTGTTTTCTTTCTTGCCCGCGCGGAAGCCTTTCGTCCCCTTCTCAACCACAAAAGCTGACAGCCCGTGAGTGTGCGCCGTCCGATCGGTCACCGCAACGACCACCGCGACGTCAGCGTAATGTCCGTTGGTGATGAAAGTCTTGGTGCCATTCAGCACCCACTTCTTGCCCCTGCGCACAGCCGCGCAGCGCGCGCCGCCGGCATCGGAACCCGAGCCTGGCTCAGTCAATCCCCATGCTCCGAGAAATTCTCCCGTAGCCAGCTTGGGAACGTACTTGTGCTTCTGCTCTTCATTGCCTGCAATAAAAATATGGTTGGAACACAGCGAAGTGTGCGCAGCAATGGTAATGCCGACCGAACCATCGATGCGCGAAAGCTCTTCGATCGCCGTCACGTACTCGACATATCCCATGCCCGAGCCACCGTATTCGACAGGAAAAATCGTCCCTAACAGGCCGAGCCTGCCCAATTCTTTAACGGTCTCCAAAGGGAATTCGCCAGGTTCATCCCACTTCATGACATTAGGTGCAATTTCGCGCTCGGCGAATTCGCGCACCATCTTCTTCAATTGCAGTTGTTCATCCGAGAGCTGAAAATCCAAAGGACCCTCCACCGCCGCGTCCCACGACTCACCTAAAGAGTCCGCAGCGAGTAGTCGAAACTAGTGATTATCCCACACTGACGGATGAGCAGCGAGTCTCGAACCGTCGCGACGAAACTCGGCTAGCTGTGAGAATGTTTGGCGGCGAAGACTTCGGCGACTACCTCCAGCGCCTGCGTGCATTGTTCGCGGTTGACGTCGAGGTGGGTGACGAAGCGCAGAAAATCCGGCCCAACGCTGCTCGCCAGCACTTTCGCTCCGGCTAACGAACACGCCAGTTCTCCTGAAGTCCTGCCAGTTCCGGTAACGTCACACAGCACGATGTTGGTCTGCACCTTGGCAGGATCGATCTTGAAGCCGGGAACTTGCGTCAGTCCTTCAGCCAAAAGCTTCGCATTTTCATGATCGGTCTGTAGCTTCGTGGGGCCATGCTCCAGCGCGATGAGTCCGGCGGCGGCAAGAATTCCTGCCTGACGCATACCGCCGCCCAGCGCCTTGCGATAGATGCGGGCGCGGTCCATCAACTCTGCACTGCCGACCAGCATCGAACCCACAGGCGCGCCCAGCCCTTTCGATAGGCAGAACATTACCGTGTCGGCCTTGGCAGTCAGCCGCGAAACCGGAATCCCCAGAAAAACCGCGGCATTGAAGATACGTGCGCCGTCGAGATGCACGGGCAACCCGGCTTCGTGAACGCGATCGCAGACATCATCGAACACCTCGAGGGGCGCTACCGTTCCCCCGGCGAAGTTATGGGTGTTCTCAAGCGAGACCAGACCCGTCTTGGCAGCAACGTAGCTCTTCGGTCTGAGTTTGGCCTTCACGTGCTCCCACGTGATGATGCCGTCCTCCGCCCACAAGGTGCGGGGCAGAACGCCGGAAAAATGCGCCATCATCGCCATCTCTGAAGTAAAGACATGGCTGCGCTCCTCGCAGATGACTTCCTCCCCGTGGGTAGTGTGCAGCTTGATGCCGATCTCGTTGCCCATGGTTCCACTGGGGACGAACAACGCGGCCTCGCGCCCAAAAATTTCAGCCGCGCGCTGCTCAAGGCGATTGATAGTCGGGTCTTCGGCGTAAACGTCGTCGCCAACCTCAGCTTCGAACATGGCGCGACGCATCTCAGACGAGGGCTTGGTGACGGTATCGCTGCGTAGATCAATCATGAGTGAGCTCTTGGAGGAAGTTAATCGATGAGTTTAGCAGGTGAAGACCTCACCCTTCTCTCGCGGTCTCAAGTGCAGTCTTGGGCAGTTTGTGTAGGAATCGCTCGAACACCTCATTCGATAGCAAACGTCCGCGCGATGTCAGACAAACGTGCTCGCCGGCCCGGTCCAATAACCCCGCCTCGATCAACTCGACTATCACCTGCTGAATTCCAACCGCGGCGGTCGATCCGCAGCGTTGTATAACGTCACCGAGGGAAACCCCGCGATTCGGTCTCAAGCCGAGGAAAAACGACTCTTCCAGCGCGGCCCCCGCGTCGACAAGCGTGCGCGCATCTAGCAATTGTTTCGCCCGCGCCGATACCGGCTTCGCATCATTTGCCGCCGCGGAATAGCCTTCCAGGGAATCGGGCGTAGCGAAGCGCACGACATCGATTCCCTGCCCAGTCAGATTGTCATCCGCCACCAGCATCGAGTGCGCATCCACACCAAATCCCAGATAGGGCTGGCGGTTCCAGTACTTTAAGTTATGCCGCGAATCGCGCAGGCCGATTCCATGCGTGACCGATCGTGCAAAGTTTGAGATCTCGTACTGATGAACTCCGCCTCTCTCCAAACGCTCGCAAGCTGTAAGATACAGGTCCGCCGTCAAGTCCTCGTCAGGCACAAAGTTGGCGTGGTAGAGCGCCCCTCCGGCCAGCAACTCGCTGCCCAGGCGCGAGTCCTCATCCACTTCCAACATATAAACGCTGATATGTGGAACGCCAGTGCCGATTGTCTCGCCAAGCGAAACTTCCCAACTCTCTGCAGTCTGATGTGGCAATCCCGCAATTAAATCGACGCCAATGTTGCCGATGCCGGCCCCCCTTAGGCGCGCTATGTCATCCAATGTGACTGCCCGACTGTGCAGGCGTCCCACCGACGAACACTCTTTGTCCACGAACGATTGCACTCCAAGGCTGACGCGGTTAACGCCACAGTTCAACAGCACTTCCAGCACCGGTTCGGTGATGGTTCCGGGAGCGCATTCCACTGTGATTTCCGCAGAGGGTTCCACGTCGAGGTTGTCCCGTACCGCGTGAAACAGCCGCTCTAACTGGTCGGGCGCGAGAACCGACGGCGTGCCTCCCCCGAGATAGATGGAATCAACCTGGCGCTCCAGCTTGCCGCCGACCGCACACGCGATCGCACCGGCGGCCGCGATTTCGGCACAGACCTGCTCGACATAGCGGTCAAACACAGCACGCGAAAAAACGCCCGAAGCAAAGTTGCAGAAGCTACACTTCGTGCGGCAAAACGGTATCGAGATGTAAATTCCTAGTGACAAACTTTCCCTGGAGTATCTTTACTATTATCCTCCGGAAGCGCGATCCCGGTTGATTGCGGACAAGTGATCGATGTTAGCGCAATGGCGGGCCGGTAACTCGGAACTACCTCAGTGAAGAAACGCGTCGTCATCACGGGCATGGGTGTAGTAAGTCCGAACGGCATTGGCAACGAAGCGTTCTGCCGCGCCGCGCTCGACGGCGTCAGCGGAGTCAGACGCATTACGCGTTTCGATCCGAGCGATTTGCCAGTCCAGATCGCGGGCGAGGTCCAGGGGTTCGACGAGTTGGCATGGGTCGATCCGCACGAGCGCAAGCACCTTTCGCGAGCGGTGCCATTGGCACTAGCTGCCTCCTCTGAAGCCTTGCGACAAGCTGGGCTTGAGACCTCGAAGCTGTCGTTGCAGCAGCAACGTGATATCGGAGTCGTGCTCGGTTCGGGAGGTGGAGCGCAGGATTTCTCGGAGGAAAACTACCGCCTTTACTTCAACGGCAAGGCGAAACAGGCAAGCATCTTCTCGATTCCCAGCGGAACCATGGGCACCATGTCGAGCGAGATCAGCATGCGCTTCGGACTGCGCGGCATGAGCCACGTCATCACCACCGGTTGCACCTCTTCGACCGACGCGTTTGGCTATGCACTCCGGCAAATCCAATTTGGATTCATTCCTAGTTTGCTGGTGGGAGGAGTCGATGCGCCCATTGCTCCCGGAATCATGAAGGGTTTTGCCCTGATGCGCATCATGACCAGTTCGTGGAACCACGCTCCGGAGCGGGCTTCGCGGCCATTCTCTGCTGACCGCGACGGGTTCGTGCTTGCCGAAGGCGCATGGATGTTCGTGCTCGAGGAGTACGAGCACGCTCGCGCGCGCGGCGCCAATGTAGTCGCAGAAGTCGCTGGCTATGGTTCCACGTGCGAGGCTTATCATCGCGTGCGCCTGCAGGAGTGCGGGGAAGAACCCGCTCGCGCCATTGGGATGGCAATGGAAGACGCCGGAATCGCCGCGCCCGATGTGAACTATGTGAATCTGCATGGAACATCGACCCAACTCAACGACCGCATTGAGACCCAGGCGCTCAAGCTCGCTCTGGGGACGACAACCCGCAGCACACCGATGTCGAGTCTGAAGTCGCAGATTGGACATCCTCAAGGGGCCTCGGGCGCAGCAGGAATCGCAGCTACTCTGGTGGCCATGATTCATCAGCAAATTCCGCCGACGATCAACCTCGAGAAACCCGATCCGGAATGCGACCTCGACTATGTTCCAGACGTGGGACGCGAGGTGCCAGTTGAACATGCCGTGTGCAACTGCATTGCCTTCGGATCGAAGAACTCGGCTCTCGTCCTTCGCAAGCTGAGTTGAAGTCTGCTGCTCGCGTGGTTCAATAACCGCCCAAGTCAACTCCATTCTTACTGAGGTTACAAACGTGTCGCAGATTGAACCATTGCTCGCTCTCGGCGTTTTCGTATCCACCGCGGCAACCGACGCGGTTTATGTCATGTTCAATGCATCTGTGTCTTCCAACCGGCGTCTTCCTGCCGCAACCTGGAGCAGCGTATGGTACCTGCTCTCGGCATTTGCTGTGATCAGCTACACGCGAAACTGGGTCTACGTCTGCTTCGCGGCCGCAGGATCGTGGATTGGCGCCTACGCTTCCATGACGCTTCTGCGGAGGCCAGCGCGAGGAACTGTCGAGCCTAACGACAGCGGCCAGCGTGCCTCTTCGCAGGACTGACCGATCTTCACGCTCGCTACAAGCCATGCTTTCCATCCGTCTCGTGGCTGCTGACATCTAATCGCACGAAGCGCGATAATTACGGACGCATTCGCTACAATCGTTTTGGGCACATGGCCTCTATCCACGAAGAAGACGTACTAGGCAAAGCCTACGACAGCCGGCTGATGAAGCGGCTGCTGACCTACCTGCGTCCTTACAAGTGGCAGACCGTGGTCGCTCTGATCGCCATCATTCTCAAGGCGGGCGCCGACGTTCTCGGTCCCTACCTCACGAAAGTCGCGATCGATAGATACCTCGCCAATCGCACCGAATCCCATTCCCTGCTCGATCGTTTTCTCAGCTCGCAGCCGCTGGTGGGAATCGCGCAAATCTCTGCGATCTACATCGGACTGCTCCTGGTGAGCTTCCTCCTTGAGTTCACCCAGACCTACATCATGCAGTGGGTCGGGCAAAAGGTGATGTTCGACCTGCGCGCACAGATCTTCCGCCACCTGCAGCGGCTGCACATTTCGTTTTTCGACCATAACCCCGTTGGGCGCCTGGTCACGCGCGTTACCAGCGACGTCGATGCGCTCAACGAAATGTTTACCGCGGGCGTGGTCTCCATCTTCGAAGACATCTTCGTGCTCGCCGGCATTCTCGCCATCATGCTCAACATGAGCTGGAGGCTGGCGCTGATCACCTTCGCCGTGTTGCCGCTTATCTTCTACGCGACTACTCTGTTCCGGAGAGCGGTGCGCGAAAGCTACCGGCGCATCCGCATCGCTATAGCGAAGATCAACTCCTACCTGCAGGAGCACGTCACTGGAATCGTTGTCCTGCAACTGTTCAACCGCGAACAAAAATCCTACGAGCGCTTCGAAAAGATCAACCGCACTCACATGGACGCGTTCAAGGACGCCATCCTGGCACACGCCATTTACTACCCGATCGTCGAAGTCCTGTCCGCCATCGCCATCGCTTGTGTGGTGTGGTTTGGGGGCAACCAGGTCCTCCGCAACGCCGTCAGCCTTGGAGTGCTGGTGGCGTTCATGCAATACGCGCAGCGCTTCTTCCGGCCCATCCAAGATCTCAGCGAGAAGTACAACATCCTGCAATCGGCCATGGCGTCGAGCGAGCGCGTCTTCAAACTGCTCGACACGCCAGCCGAGATCGTGTCGCCGCCAACTCCTCAAGTTTCCGATGGCCCGGGGCGCATCGAGTTCGACCACGTGTGGTTCGCCTATCGCACCGTGGCGCAGGCCGCCGAGGAAGCTGCCCGCAAGGGCGAGAAACTCAGACCCGCAGCCGCGGACGGTGATGGGGCCGTCTATACCGCCGTTCACGCTGACGAAGACTTCGACTGGGTTCTCCGTGACGTTTCCTTCACCATCGATCCCGGCGACACCGTCGCGTTCGTGGGACACACGGGCGCAGGCAAGACCACCATCATCTCCCTGCTGCTGCGCTTTTACGACGTGCAAAAGGGCGCGATCCGGATCGACGGCGTCGATATTCGCGACATGGACCTGGCGCAATTGCGGCGGCGTTATGGCGTGGTATTGCAGGACCCGTTCCTCTTTTCCGGTACGGTGGCCGACAACATCCGCCTGGGATCGCACTGGATCCAGGATTCATCCATCGAGAACGCAGCCGAGCAAGTCAACGTCGCCGATTTCATTCGCTCGCTCCCCGGAGGCTTCGGCGAGGAAGTGAAAGAGCGTGGCAGTACGCTTTCGACCGGCCAGAAACAGCTCATCTCGTTCGCGCGCGCCTTGGCGCACAATCCGAAGATCCTCATCCTCGACGAAGCCACTTCCAGTGTGGACACGGAGACCGAATTCCGCGTGCGCGACGCTCTAACGCGCCTGGTTGAAGGACGCACGTCGATCATGATCGCGCATCGTTTGAGCACCGTGCAGCGGGCCAACAAGATCATCGTGATGCATAAGGGCAAAGTGCGCGAGATAGGCTCCCACCAGCAACTGCTGGCCAACCGCGGCATCTACTGGAAGCTCTACCAGTTGCAGTACAAAGACCAGGAGCTATCTGGTACGGCAAGTCCACTTCCTCAGGCTGAACGCCTGGGTGTTGGGGCTTCCGCGGACGACTAGCCCCGTTCGGTAGATGCGGCAAAATTCCCTCTCATTTTTACTTGGTCGGGAATCCCGGCGTGGATTTTGCTAAAAATACCCGTCTATTAAAGTTACGGTAAAGCACTCTATTCAAATAATTTAGGGCTTATCAGCCGGGCGGGTGCGAGAAAAATTAAAAATTACTTGACTATTTATGTACTTATATAGTGAAGTAGAACAGTAAAGGTTGAAGTTTATTTCGACTGCTCGATGCAGGCCTCTCATCCCGACCGCAAAAGAAGAAATGAACTTCGTGAGGAGAATGAACATGAAAAACCCTCGTTTGCTGCTGCCGATTGTTCTGATAGCGCTCGCCACTCCCATGGTTTTCGCGCAGTCCGACGGGCAAAAACCCTCGGTTGCTGCCGTGCCGTCCGAGGCGCAGAAATCCTTCACGACCATAAAAAGCCTGGCGGGAGAGTGGGAAGGACCAGTCACTGTCCCGGAGATGCCAGACATGCCAGCAGGCGGCACGCTGATGCATGCTTCGCTGCGCGTGACTTCGCGGGGACATGTCCTCGTGCACGAGTTCCAGGAAGCAGGAACGCCGTTGGATGCGACAAAGTACGACCATCCGGTCACGATGCTTTATGTGGACGGAGACCAGCTCACGCTGGTCCACTATTGTGATGCGGGGAACCGCCCTCGCATGACCGGTAAGATGTCGCCCGACGGCAAGACGATCGAGTTCGAGTTCAAGGACATCAGCGGGAGTACGGAGTACCACATGCACAACTCGGTGTTCACCATCATCGACGCCAACCATCACACCGAGGACTGGACGTTCATGATGAAGGACAAGCCGATGCATGCGCACTTCGACCTGCATAAGGTGAACTAGCGCGCGCAGTGTCTCTAGTTAATGTCTGGATAATGGTGATCGGGAAAACTTGATGGACCGTGATTGGAGTGACAATCAGCCGATTTACCGCCAGCTTCGCGACCTTATCGTTGCGATGATCCTGGACGGCATGCTGAAGGAAGGCGATGCGCTGCCAATAGTGCGCAACGTCGCGACTGAATTTCGAGTCAACCCGCTCACGGTCCTGAAGAGCTATCAGAAACTGGTTGACGAAGGGCTGGTGGAATCCCGGCGAGGGCGCGGAATGTTCGTCAATCCGGGCGCACGCAAACTGCTACTGAAGGCGGAACGGGAAAGGTTTCTAGGGGAAGAATGGCCGAGGGTGTACGAGACGATTGTGCGGCTCGGCCTGAACCCGGCAGAACTGCTGCAGGTCTCACGACCAGAATCGCGTGAGGAGGCAGCAGGGCCGGGGGCCACCGCACCGAAATCGTCCGAGGAGGACTGAGCCATGGCATGCATAGAAGCGCGAGGCCTTCGCAAGGTCTTCGGCACGACCGTCGCGCTGGACGGTGTCAACATGCGGGTGGAAGAGGGCAGGATCCTGGGAATCATCGGTCCCAACGGCGCAGGCAAGACCACGGCACTCGACGCGATCCTCGGCCTCACGCCCTATCAGGGACAACTGAGGACGCTGGGACGCGATCCCTGGAACGAACGCGATCAGCTCATGCGCGATGTCTGTTTCATTGCCGATGTCGCCGTACTGCCGCGCTGGGCACGGGTTTCGCAACTGCTCGACTACGTTGGGGGTGTGCATCCGCGATTTGATCGTTCGAAAGCGGAAGGTTTTCTGGCAAAGACCGCCATCCACCGCTCCAGCAAAGTCCGGGAATTGTCGAAGGGCATGGTCACCCAACTGCACCTCGCGGTGGTGATGGCTGTCGACGCGCGGCTGCTGGTGCTGGACGAGCCGACGTTGGGTTTGGACATCCTGTATCGCAAGCAGTTCTATGACTCCCTGCTGAACGATTACTTCGATCACAATCGCACCATCGTGATAGCGACACACCAGGTGGAAGAGATCGAGCACGTGCTCACCGATGTCATGTTCATCGACCGCGGACGCATCGTGTTCGAGTGCAGCATGGATGATCTGGAGTCGCGCTATTCGGAAGTGAAGGTGCGTCCCGAACAGGGCGTGGCAGCACGAGCGCTCAGGCCAATGTCTGAGCGTCAGGCGATTGGAGGCAGCGTAATGCTGTTCGACGGCGCAGACCGTGAGCAACTAGCAGCGCTCGGCGAGGTGCGCACTCCCGGCATTGCCGACTTGTTCGTTGCGGTAATTGGCAACCAGCCCGGCCGAGCACAAGGAGCGGCGTGATGAATACGCAATCCAACGCTATACCTGACGCCTCTGCCCAAACACAGCGTTTCGCGCCCGCGGTCATCCCGGAGAGCCGGCTTATGTACTGGCTGGTGCAACGCGAATTGTGGGAGAACCGCTCGATCTATCTCGCGCCGATGGCGGTTGCGGGCCTGATTCTGCTGGGCTTCCTGATCAACATGCTGCAACCGCGGCTGTGGGTCGCCGTGGGAAACGGCACGATGAATCAACGCCAGGTCGCGGCGCAGCCATATGAGTTCGCCGGGTTGCTGCTCATGGGGACGACTTTTGTCGTCGCAATTTTCTATTGTCTCGACGCGCTGCACGGCGAACGCCGCGATCGCAGCATTCTGTTCTGGAAGTCGCTACCGGTTTCCGACCTCATCACAGTGCTCTCGAAGGCGAGCATCCCGCTGGTGGTACTCCCGCTGCTGACTTTCGCAATCACGGTGGTCACGCAATGGATCATGGTGCTGATGGAAAGCGCAGTCTTTGTGGCGAAAGGCCAGAATGTCACAACGGGGTTATGGAACCAGTTGTCGCTATCGCAGATGTGGATGGGGTTGCTCTACCACTTAGTGACGGTGCATGCGCTGTGGTATGCGCCAATCTTCTGCTGGCTGCTGCTGGTCTCAGCGTGGGCGCGCCGCGCGCCGATTCTCTGGGCCGCGTTACCGGTGATGGCAATCGCCTTGGTGGAGAAGATCGCGTTTAACACTTCGTATTTCGGCGCCATGCTTGTGAACCGCATGGGCGGTGGCGAGGAAGCTATGACAGCGCCAGGTGCGACCCCGATGGATCCGACTATGACCCACCTGACTCCCGAACATTTCTTGACCAGCGCAGGGCTGTGGATCGGGTTGCTAGTTGCCGCGGGATTCCTCGCCGGTGCGGTCCGGCTGCGGCGCTCTCAGGGACCGATCTGAGTCGCGACCATCGTTGGTTGCAACTCTCGCACGACAAGTCGTCGTCGCGTAAGTAATCGCGGCTGAGCGGACCCGGCAGGACTAGGCTGCTCACGCCAGCAATCAGCAGCCCGAAAATGCGACCGAGGTCTACTGGGCCGCTGCCAAGGCATATCGCCCGCAATATTCGAGGTAGGCCGTTTCGTGCATCGCCACCAAGTCCACAACGCTTGTCCACAGCCACGATGGAGCATCGAGCTTCCTGACCACCACTTTTTCGATCGCTTACCGCCGAGGCGAGAGGAACCACAAATTCCTCAAGAAAGTGGCTCGAAGGTCGCGATCCCATCGGCGGGCGTCGAGGGTAGCTTCACTGCAGGGCTGCTTCAATGCTGCTCAGCAACGACGTCCGGGAGAAAGGCTTCTCCAGCAGAGCAATTCCCTCGCTCAAGCCGTGATCTGCGACGAGTTCACCAGTGTAGCCCGACATGTAAAGAAACCGGGTTTCGGGATGTGATTCCATGAGGCGCAAGACCAGTTCTGGTCCACTGATACCCCGCATTACGACATCGGTTAGAACTAAATCGATATGTCCCGGATGCGAGTGAGCTAGTTCCAGCGCCTCTTTTCCGTCGTCGGCCTCGAGCACAAAGTGACCTTGCGCGGTCAGCATCTGACTGGTGAGACGGCGCATCACGGGATCGTCTTCCACGAGCAGAATGGTGGTCCCTTCACTGCGCGGCAACACGGTTTCTCTTTCTGCCTCGTCAAACAATCCGGATTCCCCATTTGCGCAAGGCAGGTAAATCTTGAACGTGGTTCCACAACCCGGTTCGCTGTAAACCCAGATATGGCCTCCGCACTGCTGCACAATGCCGTAGACGGTCGCGAGGCCGAGCCCAGTGCCTTTGCCGACTTCCTTGGTCGTGAAGAAAGGTTCGAAAATACGCGAGCGAATCTCTTCCGGCATACCCGTACCGTTGTCACTCACCGCCAGCATGACGTAACAGCCCGTCTTCATGGGTGGATGCTGGCGAACAACATCGTCATCAAATTCGACCGTTGCCGTCTCAATGATGAACTTGCCGCCGCGAGGCATTGCGTCACGGGAGTTGACCGCCAGGTTCAAGACGATCTGATCCAGCTGGCTGGGATCGGCCCGGACAAAGGCCAACTCTGACCTGGGCACCAGCTGGACTTTGACGTCGTCGCCCATCAGTGGACGCAATAGCTTGCAAACATCCTTCAAGCGCTCGTTGAGATCCAGCAGCTTCGGCTGCAACGGCTGCTTGCGACTGAAGCCCAGTAGTTGCTTGGTGAGGGCTGAGCCCCGCCTGGAGGCATCGCGTATGTGCCCGATAAGCTCCTTCGGAAGTTCGTCGTTGGTGACGTGGTCGCGAAGAAGCTCGGCACTCATCGTGATAATTCCCAGAATGTTGTTGAAGTCATGAGCAATGCCGCCGGCGAGCCGTCCTATGGCTTCCATCTTCTGCGACTGGCGGAGCAGGTCTTCGGCTTTCCTCTGCGAGGTAATGTTGCGGGCGATGGTGGAGGCCCCTACGATCTCGCCAGCCTCGTTCTGAATGGGAGAAATTGAAACTGAGACATTCACGTGACGCCCGTCTTTGGTTATGCGCACGGTTTCGAAATGCTCGACATGCTGCCCGTTGCGGATACTCTCCAATATTGTCGGGATCTCGTCCTTGTGATCGTCGGGAGCCAGCAGCGTGATCGGCCTGCCAATCACCTCTTCAGCCTCGTAACCGTAAATATGCTCCGCGCCCTTGTTCCAGTGAGTGATGATGCCGTCGAGATTCTTGCCGATGATCGCGTCCTGCGAGGAATCGACGATCAACGAGAGGCGATTCTGATATTCCCAGAGTTGCCGGTCCTTCCGGTCGCTCAACTCCTGGTGCGCGCAGCGCAGTTGCTCTTCGATTCGTACACGGTCGCTGACGTCGCGAATTGCGCTGAGCACCACGATTCCGTCGTCGGTTGGAATCGGACTCAGGCTGATCTCGACGGGAAACTCCGATCCGTCCCGACGCTGTCCACGGAGGTCGAGGCCGGCACCCATGCGGCGCGCTCTGGGTTGTTCGGCGAAGCTATCGCGATGGTGGCGATGCTGCTCGCGGAAACGGTTGGGGACGAGAATTTCGATCCGCTGTCCGATGAGCTCGTCGCGCGTGTAACCAAACATGGTCTCGGTCTGGGAATTGGCCTGGAGGATGATCCCTTGCTGATTGACCGCGATGATGGCGTCTGGAATTGCCTCAAGCAGGCTCGACGACAGGAACGTCATAGCCAGATGGCGTTGCCGCCCTACTGCGCCTTCCGCACCACCTGGACGCTCAGGAGGATTCATGGCCCACCCCAAGGGAAGCTGTTGAGCCTACTATACGTCGAAGTTCTTCAGTTGCGAAATCGAACTTGAGGGCCAGGAAGAATGCGGAGTTGGTGATCAAGCTCACAGACTGCCAAATCGGCCGCTGGTTACAGTTAGTCATTATTCTTTGCAGAGGACTTTATTCATGGCAACTACTGTTGTTCCGACTACCGCGAGAGTTCTGAATTCCAATTTGGCGCAGAAGATCATGAGCGCCGACGAAGCGGCATCACTGATTCACTCCGGCGACCAGGTCGGCATGAGCGGCTTCACCGGATCCGGCTACCCCAAGTCCGTTCCGATTGAGCTGGCACGCCGGATTTCGGACGCCAACTTCCGCGGACAGAAGTTCCAGGTCAGCGTGTTCACCGGCGCCTCGACCGGGCCTGAGCTCGACGGAGCGCTGGCCATGGCTGGAGGCATCCATCTGCGGCTCCCCTACCAGTCCGATCCAGAGACACGCAAGCGCATCAACGCAGGAGAGATGGACTACATGGACATTCACCTGAGCCATGTCGCCCAGTTCGTGGAATACGGATTCCTGGGCAAGATGGACGTCGCGCTGATCGAAGTGGCGGCGGTGCTGGAAGACGGACGGCTGCTGCCGAGTTCGTCGATTGGCAACAACAAAACGTGGATCGATCAGGCGGAGCGGGTGATCCTCGAGGTGAATTCATGGCAGCCACTGGCCCTGGAAGGCATGCATGACATTTATTACGGGCTGCAGGCGCCGCCGAATCGCGGGCCGATTCCTTTGGTGCATCCGGGACAACGCATCGGATCGCCGTATCTCGAGGTTCCGGCGGACAAAGTCGTCGCCATTGTGCTGACGGATTCTCCCGACCGCAACAGCGCGTTCAAAGCGCCCGATCAGGCGTCGAAGCAAATCGCCGGGCACATTCTGGAGTTTCTCAGTTGGGAAGTGAAGAAAGGCCGCATGCCGGCGAACCTGCTTCCCTTGCAGTCGGGCGTGGGCAACATTGCGAATGCTGTGCTGTTCGGGCTGGAAGAGGGTCCGTTCGAGGGACTGACGTCGTACACCGAAGTCATTCAAGACGGCATGATCCGTCTGCTGAAGTCAGGTAAAGTGACGTGCGCCTCCGCCACCGCGTTCTCGCTCAGCCCCGAGATGCTGACAGAAGTGAATGCCGATATGGCCAACTACCGTGAACGCATCGTGCTGCGGCCGCAGGAGATCTCCAACCATCCCGAAATTATTCGCCGCCTCGGCGTAATTGCCATGAACGGCATGATCGAAGCCGACATCTACGGCAACGTCAATTCGACTCACGTAATGGGATCGCGCATTCAGAACGGGATTGGCGGATCGGGCGACTTCGCACGTAACGGCTACCTCTCGATCTTCATGGCTCCGTCGATCGCGCAGAAAGGTACGATCTCGACCATCGTTCCCATGGTGTCGCACGTGGACCACACCGAACACGATGTTCAGGTGGTCGTCACCGAGCAGGGACTGGCCGACTTGCGCGGGCTTTCGCCGCGGCAGCGGGCCCACCTGATCATCGAGAAGTGCGCCAATCCGGATTACAGGGGAGCGCTATTGGATTACCTGAACCGGGCGGAACGCTTGTCGTATGGGAAACATACTCCGCACCTGCTGACGGAATCGCTGGGCTGGCACAACCGCTATCTGCGAACCGGAAAAATGAAACCCGGCGAGGAGAACTGAAGAGCATCTCCGGTAGAGTCTCGGCGTAAGACCAGCGAGCCGTTGCGGCCTAACCTGCGGGAGCTACAGCAGGCTCCAGCAGGGCGAGGAGCAGCAACGTCACGGCGGGCACGAGCAGTGTCCACGCTGCGATGCAAGAGACGAGGACCCCACCGAGCACGGCCCCCGCGAGAAAGAAAATCCACAGGCTGCCCAGCAGGGCAGCGCGACGCCAATGGGTGTCACGCGAATCCTGGGACTGGACCAAGGGCGCGCGCAGGATTGCCTGGGCGAGATGCTGCGCAAGGTTATTCAAGTCTCCGGTCATGAAGCCCAGGCTTACGGCCTGGCCTCCCACCTGGGTGATGGAAGTGTTCAGGAGCCCCATGGCGCTGCTGAGAAGCATGATGCCGAGCCATCCCGGCCAAGCGAAGTAAGCCCTCGCGGCGCCGACACCAAGCAGGACGGCGACCAGCATAGAGAGCCGGCGCAACGTCCGATGTTGGTCGGCGCGCACCACCAGCGTGCCGCCCAGAATGCCAAGCAGAAAAAACGGAATGGGGAGAAGGCTGTGTCCGGCGGCGGTGAGGTTGGCCTGTCCGGCGTTGAGGCCGCCAGTGGTTGTGTTGCCAGTCATGAACGAGACGAAGACTCCGAAGTTCAATAGCGCATAGGAGTCGACGTAGCCAGAGATGAGGGCGCGGACGAGGGCCGAAAACCGTTGGGAGTTGGAGTCGGACATCGAGCCTCCTTCGCGGAGTTTGTGCGGCGTTCGACAATACTATAAGGGCGGGGAGGGCGGTGGTTTGCGCGAAGCGACCGTGCGAAAATCACATGCAGCGTTGTGACTCAATGTCCCAAAATCTTCCAGGATTTGCTTAGTTTGTGCAAAAGCATGCACGGTGACTCCAACCGGTCGTTAGCGGATTCCCTCGTATCGTAAGATGAGCACGCATGCCCGAATCGCAAAACGTCTACATCGGAGTGGATATTGGCGGCACCAAGGTTGCCGCAGGACTGGTCAACCAGCAAGGCGAAATCTTGCACAAGACGCGCACGCCCATGCTTCCGCGCGGCACGGCTGACGAAGCGCTCGCCTGCGTGCGCGCAGCCATCGACGCGATTCGTCAGGCGCACCCCGACGTCAAGGTCAGCGGTATCGGCCTGATCTCTCCGGGCCCGGTCGATCCGCAAACGGGAACGGTGCTGAACCCATCGAATCTTCCCTGCTGGCACAACTATCCACTGGCCGAGGAAATTCGCAAGGCATACGCCCTCCCCACGCACGTTCACAACGACGCCAATGCCGCCGGGCTCGCCGAAGCTCTCTGGGGAGCAGGCGCGGGCTACAAATGCATGTTCTACGCAACCCTTGGCACTGGTGTCGGCACGGCCATCACCTACAACGCTCAGCTCTACTTGGGCCGCACCGGCGCGGCGGGGGAAGGTGGACACATGAGCATCGACTATCGCGGAGTGCGTTGCCGCTGCGGTAAGTCAGGATGCATCGAGACCTTCGCGGCAGGCTGGGCCATCGCCGCGCGTGCGCAGGAGAATCTGGCACGCGAAGCCACGCGCGGCATGCGCATCTTGGAGTTGGCTGGCGGGAAGGTCGAGAAAGTTACCAGCGAAACTCTAGCGCAAGCGTGGAATGAAGGTGATCCACTGGCCACCGAGATGCTTCGCGAGACCGCTGACATTCTCGCGGTCTGGTTCGGCAACGTCGTCGATTTGCTGGAGCCCGACATCATCGTAGTCGGCGGCGGACTCAGTTCGCTGATGGCGCGCTGGTTCGACCGCATCGCGTCGCAGTTGCCCTTCTGGTCGGTGAATGCGCGGTGCAGCGAGATTCCGTTCGCCGAGGCGAAGTACCGCGCAGATTCGGGCATCGCAGGAGCGGCAGCACTGTGTGTCTCCAGGGCGCTGCTGTAACGACTGCTGACGGTGGGCTTGCCGAGTTTGAGAGGGCATGGCTTCAGCCGTGCCGTGAGACGTTCCTTTTTACTTGCCGGACGGACTTCAGTCCGTCCGGAGGCATGGAGCAGAACTATGACCGCAATGATCTGCCTTCTCCGCGGCGTGAATGTTGGCGGACACAACCAGATCAAGATGGATGCGCTGCGCGCTCTCTGCGAATCGCTCAAGCTCTGCAACGCGCAGACCTACATCCAGAGTGGAAACGTTGTATTCCAGACAAGCGAACGCGATACCGTAAAGCTGGCCGCAAAAATCGAGAGTGCGATCGAAAAGAAGCACGGCTTCCGGCCAGATGTAGTACTGCGCACCGCGGCTGAAATGCGCGAGGTGATCGCGAAGAATCCGTTCGCCAAACGCAAGGGAATCGAGCCCGGCAAACTTGCGGTGACATTCCTTGCAAGCGAGCCGGCGTCGGAGGTTCAAGATGCGGTGCGCAAGATCAAACCGGAGGTGGAAGAGTTAAACCTGGTTGGCCGGGAGCTCTACATCTATTTTCCCGACGGACAAGGACGCTCGAAGCTGGTGCCCGCTCTCGCCAGGGCGATGAAGAACTCCGGCACAGCCAGAAACTGGAACTCCGTGATGAAGTTGCTGGAAATGGCGGAGAAGCTGGAAAAGAGCGACTAGCAGCCGGTTTTGAAGGGGCACGGCTTCAGCCGCCGTACCAGTCCCTTATTTGTTATTCCGAGCGGACCTTAGTCCGCGAGCACTCACTTCTCCACCTCCGACAGCTTTGTATCTTCCGGCACATCGGTCACGCTTTCGAAGTCGAGCTTATATCCGTCCGGATCGCTGACCGCGGTCACCCACATCGAATTGCCGACGATGGGCTCATTGGCTTCGATTCCACGGGAGCGAAACTCGCGATAGAGCGCCACCGCGTCTTCGCACTGGAAGCACAGCGAGACACCCTGGCCCAGAACGCCCTCGGGCCGTTGACTCCACCGTGACCCTCCTTGACGAATTCCTGCAGCATCAGCGACGCTCCGCCGCGCGTGAGCCAGCACCAGCGCAGCTTGCCCTCGGGAACCCACTGGTGCTTCATCGCGAATCCGAGCCCATCGATGTAGAAGCGAACGGAGCGCTCCATATCCGTCACGCCGAGGAAGGGGACGACCTGCTTGAGGTTAGCCCCGATTTGAATACTTGCTTCCATCTGGTCCTCCCCCAAAAGGCCCAAATCGATCAGTGTCGATCCGTGAAAATCCGCGGCTGAATCTCCTCAGTGTCCCGTTGTCGCGGGGGTTTCCACCCAATCGGGCACACTGCCTTCGGGCTCCTGCGACTCCACCGCAAAATTGCGCACTACCCGGTGATACAGCAGGAAAGCGCACACAGCCGAGACGATTAACAATACAACCCCGATCGCCAGTTGATGCAGCAGGAGCTTGCCCGTCCCAAATAGACACGAGTACACCATTGCACAGCCCAACAGCCAGGCTCCCAGATTCGCGCCGAGGTCGCGCTTGGCCGGAATCGCCGGAAGCAGTTTCGCGACGGGCTGCCACCCGCGAACATCAGGTCGCACGTTCCGGTAAAAGCGCGTCAACACCTCTTGCGGCTCCGGACTCGTCATCAGCGTCACCGTGACCCACACGATCGTCGTCACGAGGGTGGTCATAATCGCACCCTTTGCGAACACCAGCGAACTGTTGCCGCTGAACGGATGCCACCGGCTTAGCACCAGGCTGATCGCCAGCGATGACGCCATGGCAGAAATCTCGCTCCACGCATTGATGCGCCACCAGTACCAGCGCAGGATGTACACCGCGCCCGTGCCCGCTCCGACTTGCAGCACGATTTCCCAACCCGAGGCGATTGAGCCAAGTTGTACCGAGATGTAGGCCGCCGCGATCACCAGCAGCACGGTGCAGAGCCGCGAGATCATCACATAATGGCTCTCGCTTGCGCTCTTGTTTACGAAGCGCCGGTAGAAGTCCGACACCAGGTACGACGCGCCCCAATTCAACTGCGTGGCGATGGTGGACATGAAAGCCGCGAGAAACCCGGCTATTGCGATACCGCGATACTGGTGCGGCAAGTAGTTGTTGAGCACCAGCATGTATCCGGTCTCGGGATGCGCCAAGCCCGGATAGAGCACGATCACCGCAACGCCGGTGAGGATCCACGGCCACGGACGGATAGCATAGTGCGCGATGTTGAACCACAGCACCGAGAGCAGTCCTTGCTTTTCGTCGCGTGCGCTGAAAATGCGCTGCGCGATGTAGCCGCCGCCGCCAGGCTCCGCTCCCGGATACCAGAACGCCCACCACTGCAACCCGATGAAGACGAAGAAGTTGGCGAGAGGGACCATCCACATCGGCTCAGAAGTCACCGCGCGCGAGAAGTTAGGCAGGAAGCTCAGCGGATTTTCGGCGTTGCCACCAGCGCGCGCCTGCATTTGTTGCAGGCTGGCGATGACCGCACTCATACCTCCACAGGCCGCGATGGCGTAATACGCGACCGCGATGACGATACTCATCTTCAGCACGAACTGGAAGAGGTCGGTCCACAGCACGCCCCACAGGCCGCCCAGCGCAACGTAGAGGCCCGTAAACGGGATCAGGAACAGCACGCAGATCGCTAGAGCCGCGCCGTCATTTCCGCTCCACACAGATCCGAAGCGCGACATGAAGGCGCTAATGTTGTTCAGCATGGGCGTGTTGGCCAGCGTGGTGCTGACGATCGAGGTCATCGCTTTCGTGACCCAGCCGAGGATGACACAGTTCATCAGCAACCCGAGATAGATGGCGCGAAAGCCGCGCAGAAATGCCGCTGGCTTGCCTGAGTAACGGATCTCAGCAAACTGCACGTCAGTGAGCAGGCCGGAACGCCTCCACAGCCGCGCGAACAGGAAGACCGTCATCATCCCCGAAAACAGGAAGCCCCACCACAGCCAGTTGCCCGAGATGCCTTGCGAATACACCAGGCCCGTAACGACCAGTGGCGTGTCAGCGGCGAAAGTAGTTGCGACCATCGAAGTTCCGGCGAGCCACCAGTTCACATTTCGTCCGGAAACGAAGTAGTCGTCAACGCTCTTGCCGGAGCGCCCGCGAAACCACAGACCAAGGATTAGCGTGATGGCGAGATAGCCGACAATGGCCGACCAGTCGAGCAGGGTAAAGGACATAGGCTCCCAATTATCGTTGAGGCATCAGGAAAAGCAAAAAGCAACCACGGATTATGCGGATCTCGCGGATCAGATGTTAGTAACGGTTTATCCGCGCAATCCGCGGAGATCCGCGGTTAAAGCGTTTTTACGGTTTCCCAAACTGCACCTTCACCGTCTTGACCTCGTAAGCGCTGGTTGGAACGATGACGACTTTGCCGCTCGCGTCGAGAGTGAGCGGACTCTGAACCATTTCCATCAAGTTGGTCTGCCACGCCGCTGTTGCGGCTTGCGGCAGCGCCAAGTGCACGTCGCCCTTCTTACCTGCCCATTCGTAGAAGCGCACGATGAGTGAGCTGTCGTCCGCGTCTTTCTTGATGGCCGTAATGACTACGTTGTCTTCCTGCGTCGAGAAGAACGACTGCGACGCCGGTATCGTTCCTTGATGTTGCGTGGTCGTCACGACCGACAGCGGAACGTTTACCTCGTAGCCCTGGCGCACAGTCAACGCCTCGCGCCACGTTCCCGCATGGGGATAAAGCGAGTAAGTGAACTCGTGATGCCCCTGGTCGGCATTCGGATCGGGATACTCGGGCGCCCGCAGAAGCGACAACCGTAGTACGTTGTCACGCACGTCATAGCCGTATTTCGAATCGTTGAGCAGACTGAGACCGTGCGTCGCGTCGGAGAGGTCGGCCCAACGGAGGGCAGGTACCTCGAATTGGGCCTTCTCGGCAGGTGTATTGCGCGTGGTCGGTCGCTCGACCGTTCCGTAGGGAATCTCGAACGTCGCCTTGTCGTTGCGGGCGCTGAGCGGGAACGCCACCTTGAGGAGGATGTGCTTCTCGTGCCAGTCGGCCTGCATGTTGACGTCAACGCGCGGCGAGGCTGCGTCGAGGGTAATGTCCTGCACGAAGCTGGAGTTCTGCCACTTGTGCATAACCCGAATAACCGCGCGCAGAGGCGTGTTCTCGATCAGCTTCACTTCCTCGGCTTGCAGCAGGTCGGTGTGATGCTCGATGAAGTCGGCGTCCACATTCCACGCGTCCCATTGCTTCGGCTTGTCCACGAAAGCCTGCAGCAGGTTGCCGCAGGGCTTGCCGTCGGGAAGCGTGGGTGGAGCGCCGATGCCAGCGACCGCTGGGGCCAGCGCTTCGGTCTTGCTGCGCTTGTCGTAGAGGCTGGTGATACAGCCGGTTTTGGAATCGACTTCGACGCGGAGGAATTCGTTCTCCAAGGAGGTGTCGGTAGGAGATGGGAAGTCCCCGACAGTTCTGTGTCCACTGATTAGCGGACCAGTACCTAGTTCGATTACTTCATACCCGTTTGCAGGGACATTTTCAGCCAGCAACTGTATTCGAACAAGACCTGTCTTCGAGTCGCTGCTTATCAAGTGTGAAGGAGCGATTTCTCCCAGATTGCTGTTTGCGGCAACGACGTATTCCGTGGGTCTTGGAAATTGGGCCTCGACTTCCACGACTCCAGTGCGTGTCCAGGACAGCGGATTGAAGACGAGCACAGGCACAACCTGGATCTCGCCATCTGGTCTGCCATGGCCTGTTATCCTCACTCGCGACGCCAAGTCATCCATCACCGCGCGCGTTGTGTCCTTGCTGAACCGCTGCACCTCCGCGTACTTCCGCGCCGCGTCGACGTAGTTGATCCCGATCCCCGAGCCCGGCAGGATGTCGTGGAACTGATTGAACAGCACCTTCTTCCACGACGCGTCGAAATCCGCTTGCGGATAGAGTTGTCCGAAGAGCATGCCGATCGACGCCAGCTTTTCTGCATTGAGCAGCGCGACCTCACTCTTACGGTTGCCACGCTTGGTCTCCGACTGCGTGGTCTGCACGCCGCGGTGATACTGGAAGTACAACTCGCCGTCCCACACCGGCAGGTTCAATTCGCCCTCGTTCTTGCTGAGATTGTTAAGGAAACTTGCCGCGGTAGAAAACTCGACCTTGGGATAGACGACGTCGGGCTTCTGCCAGCGCAGGGCGGTATCGAGGTCGACGCGCGTAGGCCCTCCGCCGTGGTCGCCAACGCCGTAGAGGTACATCATCTGCAGGGCGCTATCGGGTGCCGAGTCGGTTCCACCGTTGTATTTCCACATCATCGGGCCGTACACCGACGAATCGCGCGCCATGCGCACGGGTTCAATGGCGTTGCCATAGTCGCTTGGGAAGTACGTCATCATGCGGGTGCCGTCGGGCGCCTGCCACCAGAACAGGCGGTACGGGAACTTGGTGAACTCCGACGCCCACAACAGTTTCTGGGTCACGAAATAGTCGATTCCCGAGCGCTTGTAAATTTGCGGCAACTGTGCGTTGTAACCAAAACTGTCGGGGTTCCAACCGATATTCACGTCCGCGCCGAACTTCTGCTTGAAGTAGCGCTTGCCGTACAGGATCTGCCGCACCAGCGACTCGCCGTCGGGCATGTTCAGATCCGGCTCGACCCACATTCCGCCGACGACCTCCCATCGTCCTTCTTTCACCCGCTGCTCGATCTCGCTGAAGATCGCTGGATACTTCTCCTCCATCCAGACGTAGGCCTGAGCGGCTGAGGCGGCGAACTTGAAGTCGGGATACTCGCGCATCAACGCGAGCGCCGTGCCGAATGTGTTGCGCACGACTTCGACGGTCTCGGTTTCGGGCCAGAGCCACGCCATGTCGATATGACTATTGCCCACGGCCTTCACCGTGAACTGCTTCATGTAGGGACGCAGCACTTCGAGCTTGCCTTGTGCGGCTTTCAGCGAAGCATCGAACGCCGCTTGATCGCCCTTGTCCAGTGCGCCAAGGTCGATGGCCTGCACTGCCGCATCCAGTTGTCGCCGGCGTTGCGCCTTGCCGTCGGGATACGCGGCGATCAGCAGTTGCGCGGCCACTATTTCCTGGCGAAGAATGGTCGGATCAGGACGGCTCTCTATCGGATCGAACTCCAGCGAAGCCGATTCGATGCGTGTCTCCGGCGGCCCGCCGCAACAGCCCACTGTCCCCGATGGCAACACCCGCACGGCAACCAGCAGCTCTTGACCTGGCAGCGCGGACTGCGTCAGTGCGATCGGTACCTGCGAGTCCTGATCGCCGCGCGCCACCATGTTTCCATTCACGAAGACGGAAATCAAAATGCCCGTATTGCCGCCTATTTTCAGGTCCAGTGCCACTCGCGAGCCGGCCACCGAATACCCGCTGAGCGCGGGCGGAACCTCCACACTCCGGTAGAGCCAGACCGGGAGCTGCAAGTTCTGCTTGAGTGCGACCGGCTTGGCTTCGGCCAACATTCCCGCCGGAGTCTCGCCGTGCGGCAGGTCCGCGGCGATCACCTTCCAGCTATCCAGAGGCATCGTCGTGATCGCTTGCAGCCGATCGAGGACGGGCTTATAAGGATCGGCGGCAGGCGGTTGTTGCGCCTGAGTGAAAACCGTAACGAGGGACACAAGAATTACAAGAACCGATGAACGCTGCATGGCTGACGCTCTCTAAGGTATGTGGCGCTTCGGCCTCGCGCACTAAAGTTCGCTCGGCCTTGCAAATAAATGCGTTGGCAGGCACGACCGAACAGCTCGCTGAAACTCTGCTGCCAAGGTTTTGAAGGGCGCAGCTTTAGCTGCGCCGCTCAAGTCCTTTATTTTTGTCATTCCGCGCGGACTTTAGTCCGCGAGGGGTATCCGCTTCCCCGGCTTTTCAGCAAACTGTGAAGCAGTGCCCTCTCAAATCCTGCTAATACTCGATTCCCAACTTGTGCTGCATTTCTTCCAGAGTGACACCCTTGGTTTCTGGAAACGTGAACATGACCACGAAGAACATCAGCGCCATCATGGCGGCGAAAAAGACAAACGGGAACGCGCCGCCGAAATGTTGCACGAAGACTGGAAAAATAAATGCGATCAAGGCGTTCATGATCCAGTGTGTCGAACTGCCCAGAGCCTGTCCTTTGGAGCGCACGCGGTTGGGAAAGACTTCGCTGATGTACACCCAAATGACCGCGCCCTGCGATATCGCGAAGAAACCAATGTAGGCGACCAGCAACCACACCAACAGCCCCTGATGTTTCTGGGCGTAGAACACCGCCGCCACGCCCGCCAAACAGAATGTCATTCCAAAGCCTCCGATCATCAGCAGAGTCTTACGGCCGAGTTTGTCGATCAGCGACATCCCGAGCAGTGTGGCGACGAGGTTCATCGCTCCCACCGCAACCGCCTGCAAATCTCCCGAAACTTTGTCGAATCCAGCCATAGCGAAGATGTAGTTGAGGTAGTAGAGAATTGCATTGATCCCCGCCAATTGGTTGAACGCCGCCACCGTAAACGCGAGATATATCGGGAGCCGATACTTGCGCTGGAAGAGTGGTTCCGAGTGCACCTGGCCACCAACGTGAATCGAGGCGATAATGTCGTCCAGTTCACTGGCGCCGTCGGGCGAGCCCAGCCGGTCGAGAACTTCGCGCGCTTCGGGAATCCGGTTCTTGGTCACAAGCCATCGTGCGCTGCGCGGAATCCCGAACAGCATGATCAGGAACAGCACCGCGGGCAGTGCCGCAACACCCAACATCCAGCGCCATTCGTTTACGCCGAGGTCAAAGCGCCCGATGATGAAGTTGGACAGGTAGGCGACCAAAATGCCGATGACAATATTGATCTGAAACGAGCCCACCAGCATCCCACGCCATTTCGCGGGAGCGATTTCCGCGATGTACACCGGGCCCAGCACCGACGAGCCACCGATCCCGAGCCCGCCGATAAACCGAAAGATGAGTAACGACGGCCAGTTCCACGCGAAGGCACAGCCCAGCGCCGAGATCACGTAGAAGAGCGCCAGGATGCGCAGGCTCTCGCGCCCACCCAGGCGGTCCCCGAGAATTCCAGAGAACATCGCGCCGATGATGGTTCCGACCAGCGCAATCGACACCGTGAAACCCAATTCCCCGGCGGAGAGATTGAAAACCTGCGTCAACTGATGAGTGGTTCCGGCGATAACCGCTGTGTCAAAGCCGAACAGCAGCCCGCCAAGTGCCCCGACGATGATGCTCTTCACCAGGTAAAAGTTGAGTTTGCCGGCCACTCGTTACGCCTCCCCAAGATTCGTGCTTCGACCAGAAATGCTTATTCACTCCACACGGCGAGTTCGTTTCCGTTAGGATCGGCGAAATGAAAGCGACGTCCGCCGGGAAATTCGAACGTTTCGATCACCAACTTTCCGCCAGACTCAATGACCTTCCGCTGAGTGCCTTCCAGGTCTTTGGCGTACAGCACGACGAGTGGCCCGCCCTTCACCGGCTTGGCACTCATCGTGAAGCCTCCGCCCAGTCGCCCATCGTGAAAGCTAGTGTAGTTGGGGCCGTAGTCGGTAAAGCTCCAACCAAACACCGCACTGTAAAACTGCTTCGTGGCCTCGACGTCGGTCGCGGGAAACTCGACGTAGTCCATCTGGAAGTTGTGGTCTTGCTGGTCCATATCTAACCTCGTGCTGGGTATCAGCGGGCAAGATTAGCACACCAGCTTTCTTCGGACTGCGCGAGCCCATCAGTTTGCGGGATTCCGGCCGTGTGCGGCTTCGCTGGGTTGCACATCGACTTCGCCTCCCGCATAATCCGCCAATGAAGAAAGAAGCCCCTGACGCCGTCGCAGCCACTCGTTCCGCGGTCCTGCACCGCTCGCTGCATAATGCCTATCCCATCGCTGTGCGCGGCGAAGGCGCGTGGTTATTCGACGCCGACGGTCGCAGGTATCTCGATTTCTCCTCCAGCGCGGTCGTGAACTTCATCGGGCATTCTGACCCGGCTATGGTTCGCGCCATGACAGAGCAAGCGGCGCAGATCGAGTTCGCGCACTCCAGCAACTTCACTACCGGAGTTGCTGAGGTGTTTGCGCACGAGTTGCTCGACTTCGCGGGATCAGCCTTTCGCGACGGCGCGGTCTTCTTCACCAGCGGAGGTTCGGAGTCGGTTGAAAGCGCGCTGAAACTGGCGCGTCAGTATCAAGTCGAGAGCGGCCACCCCGAACGCTACCAAATCGTGAGCCGCCGCCAGAGTTATCATGGCGCGACGCTGGGAGCGATGGCCGTCAGCGGCAACCAGGCGCGGCGCGAAATTTACCTTCCAATGTTGCGGGAGTTTCCCAAGGCAAATATTCCATACTGCTATCGCTGCCCCTACGATTGCGGCAACGGATGCGCCGACTGCGGCCTCAAGTATGCCGCCGAAGTTGAACAAGCCATCGCCGAAACGAAAGGCTCTGCGGCGGCCTTCATCATGGAGCCAGTCAGCGGAGCGACACTGGGAGCGGCTGCACCTCCGCCGTCCTACGTAAAACGAGTCGCCGAAATTTGCCGCGAGCAGAATGTACTGCTCGTCGCCGATGAGGTCATGACCGGCTTTGGCCGCACTGGGCGCCATTTTGCTATGGACCACTACGGCGTTGCCCCTGACATCATCGCCGCTGGCAAAGGAATCTCAAGTGGATATGCCCCGTTGGGCGCCATCATTGTGCAGCGCCATGTTGTCGATGCGATCACCAATGGTTCCGGCATGCTGCAGCATGGCTTCACCTACAACGGGCATCCGGTTTCCGTTGCCGTCGGACGCGCAGTGCTGAAGCGTTTGCTGGACGACCAACTGATTGAAGCTGCCAATACCGACCGGCCCGGCAGCATGGCATCAATGCTTCGAGATGAGCTACAGCGCCTCTGGAAGCTGGACTGCGTGGGCGACGTGCGCGGAATCGGTTTGCTGTGGGCTGTGGAGTTCGTCGCCGACAAGTCGAGCGCAGAGCCTTATCCCGCCGAGTTGCAATTCGCCGCTCGCGTGAGTGAATGTGCACTGAAGCGCGGAGTCTTGCTCTATCCCATGCAGGGTTGCGTGGACGGCAAGCGCGGCGACCACGTCATGATTGCGCCTCCGGCCGTTCTCGCCGCGGAAGAGGTTCGCTGGGCGACGGCGAAGTTGACGGAAGCAATCGCGGAAGCAGCAGGCGATTGATAGACGGACTTGGCCGCAAACACAGAATCGCCGGAGCTAGCTTGAGGCTGGCCCGGCGATTCAATTAGGTCGAAACAGCTTGTCCGATCGATACGGGTCGCGTTCCTATTCGGTAATGGTCTTCACTGCATCGCCGACCTTGAAGCCCGAGCCTGACACAGCAGTACCGATCGCTGAACCGTCGTCAACATCGGTAAGCTTGATCACACCAACGGTGGAGCTCATCTTCCGGATCACCGCGCCGGTAGTTGGGTCCTTAATTTCGCGCGTTATCCGCTCCACGTTGAGCTGGTCCCCCACCTTCAACCCTGCCTTGCCGCCCACATTGAGAATGATCTGGCCACCATCGACCGCGGCTACCAGGCCTTCCACTTTGATCGTGCGAGCTTCCAGCTTGGTGTTGTCTGCAATCAAGCCGGCACTCAGGTCTTTGACCGCGAGGTTGACGGCCTCTCCGATGATGGTCTGCTGAAAATCGCTGCTGCCGAAGTCCGCGCTGCCACCGCCAAATCCGTGCCAGTTGCCTCCGCCTCCCGTCATCGAGGTGCTCTCCCGCGACGACTCGCCCTTGCCTGAGGCCACTCCCATAATCTCCGCGGTGTCGATGTTGATGATGCGCGCGTCAACCGCAACAATAGCTTTGCTCTTCTTTTGGCCGAACTTTCCCAGACCGTAGCCACCCCAATTGCCGCCGGCGCCGCCCAGGTTCGTGTTCTTGGTCTCGTTTCCAAACTCGGTAATGCTGCCTACGATGATGGCGTCGACGCCCAGTATCTTGCCCAGCTTAGCCGCGGAGTTGGGATTGGCGCGATCGCTATTCGAGAAGTTCTGCTCGGCCAGAATCTTGTCCATCGCCTTGCGGTCGATTACCGAGTAAGTCCCATCCTGCACCAGATACTTCACGGTTAGGTCAGACATTCCTCTGCCCACGTCCACGTTGGTGCCGAACATGGCTGACGAGTAGCTCTGTACGGTTGCATAGTCGAAATCGAAAACCGCGACGCGTTTCTTTCGCCCGGCATGAGCGGGCGCAGTGCTGGACGTGGCAGTTGCAGCCGCGGCTGCAGGCGCGGTCTGCGCCTGCACTGCTGGTAGAAATAGGCCTGCAATCAACGAAAGTGCTAACGCGATCCTGCTCATGGTGAGTCTCCCCAAACCAGAAATAAGTGTTCAGTCGAACTCGTACTCGACTTCAAATCCCGACCCAAACTCTGGGAACACGGCATTTTACACCCCCCGGAGTCGCCACCAGCTCGTAAAAGAACATCGCGGCACAAACTGGTCCCAAAATAACGAAAGGCGCGGACTCAGCCGCGCCTCTATATCTCTAAACCTTCCAGTGCTGCCCTACTGCTGCGACGATCCGCCCGGCGTCGTCACGTGCTGCGTCCCCAGTTCATGAGGAGACGACATGACCGCCGTGTCCGGGTTCAGCAGGCCCTTCTTGTCCGGTCCCAGGCCAAGCTTGATCAGAGCCCGCGAGTCCGGTGTGACCTTAGTCTGCCAGCCGTTCTCTGCCTGAAAGCGCACCATGGCGTCCTTAGTGGCCTGGTCCCACTTACCACTTGGTTCGCCGGATAGGTAGTGCTCCTGCAGCAGCGCCTGCTGGATGGCGACGGTCCGCTCCTGATCAATTGTGTGCTGGCCGCGAGCGGTCGTCTTCGCCGGCTTCTTGCCATTGGCTTTGCTGCTCGCGGTCTTTCCCGTCTTGGAGGACTTGGACGACTTATGAGAAGTCGATTTTGAGGACTTGGTTGACGGTTTCGATTTTGTCTGGCTCGTCGTCGCCATCGCCGTGCCAGCAAGCAGCAACGACGCACTGAGTAAAGCGATTGGTTTAAGAATCCGTAGGTCTATGCTCAAACGCAGCACCTCGGGGAAATCTATGAATTCCTGAATAACGAGGTAATTGTAACCGCCCGTTAACCCAATTGGGAACCACAAAAGTCAGCCCGTGCTAAGAAGATACTTTGGGGGCCTCGTTCGTTGAACGCTCCTGAAACGGCCCGGCGCACTCTCCTCCACCCAGGCCGTGCGAAAATACCTGCCCCTACGGCAGCGATCCGCCCATGAAGATCGTTCCGGCGTTCGGACCCAGACCGCGCGGCCTTACCAGGAACACCACATCCTGTCCGGCTTTGAGTTGGGCCTCCACCTTATGGAAATCAGCTTCGCTGTTCACCGACTGCTTGTTGATTTCCAGAATGACGTCGCCGCGGCTCACACCCACGTTGTCGCCGAATCCGTCGGGCTTCACGTCCTGCACAATCACACCTTTGGAGTTCGGTAGCTTCATCCGCTCCGCGATCTCAGGCGTGATGTCTTTCACGTTGAGTCCGAGCTTGCTCTCCTGCGGTTTGGCCTCCTCGCCGCCTTCCTCGTCGTCTCCCAAACGGGTGGCGAAGAGCTTCTGGCGGTCGGCCACTGTGACCTCAGCCGTACTCTGCTTGCCATTCCGCACGTACCCGATCTTGGCGGTGGTGCCCGGCTTGATGGCCGAAATCTCCCCCACCAGTTCGTCGCCCGTGGCAACGGTCTTGCCGTTGACGGAGACGATCGTATCCCCCGTCAGCAGGCCAGCCTTCTGGGCAGGCCCGTTCGGAGTTACGTTAGCAATCGTCACGCCGCTGCTGACTCCGTAAACCCGCTGCACCGCGGGATTCACGACCGCGTTGAACTCCACGCCAATCGAGCCGCGCGAAACCTTGTGGTCGGGGCTGATGAGCTGGTTATAAACCTGCACCACGGTGTTCGACGGCATGGCGAAACCGACACCCTGATAGCCGCCGCCGCTGGTGTAGATCGCGGTGTTGATGCCGATCACCTCGCCCGCCATGTTGACCAGCGGGCCGCCCGAGTTTCCGGGGTTGATGGCCGCATCCGTTTGGATAAACGACTGGAACTGCCTCTGGGGAACGATATTACGTCCACGGGCCGAAACGATGCCCGCGGTCACGGTCTCTTCCAGGCCGAAGGGGCTGCCCACAGCCAGAACCCAATCGCCAACCGACATGCTGTCAGAGTTGCCCATCTTCGCTGCCGGCAACGATTTCTTGGCGTCGATCTTGATGACCGCCAGATCGGTTTCTTTGTCCACGCCGATGACGGTTGCGTCATAAGTCACCGTCGCGGGATCGTTCATCAGCTTGACCCGGATGCGGTCGGCCTTCTCCACGACGTGTGCATTAGTGACGATGTAGCCCTTGGGATCGACAATCACGCCCGAGCCCAGCGAGCGCTCGCGCATGTCATCACCGCCAGGAGCACCCGGGATCTGCCCCTGCCCGCCGCCTTGCCCGCCCTGGCCACCAAAGAAGCGGTCCAGAAAGTCCTGCATGGGGTTATCGTCGCCGCCGTCTTCATCGGGCGTACCCGGCGTTTGCTTGCCCCCCTTGCGATGAGGGTTCTTGATGGTCGATTCGGTATTGATATTGACCACGGTCGGCTCAAGCTGGCGCGCGATCTGCGAAAACTGGCTCGACAGTTGCTGCGGCGAGGGCACCTGAAGAGGGGTCGCATCCGACGACGAGGCCGTCTTCTCCTTGCCCTTCACTCCCGCCGATACCACCGTACCAATCAGAATTCCCAGCGAGAGAGTCGCCAGTATGACGAGGGTTGAGGCGAAGCGATTGGCCTTCAACTTCTCCCCAAAACCCATGTGTTGCCGATCCATTGCATATCCTCCAACGATTAGACCCAAACTCAAATTATACGTTGCTGCGACCAGCGGTCGAATTGCTCCGGTTTGCGCAAACTATCCCCAGACTATTTAGACGCTATAAGCGGCAGCTAGTTACCAATTGTTTAGTTGACGACAGGTGACTGCTGGCTTGCGTTGCTGTTTCAGTCCTTCGCCTCGTACACGGTCTTTCCGCCCACTACCGTTCGCAACACGCGCGCTTTTAGGATTTCCGGTGCCGCTACCGTAGTGAGGTTGCGATCGAGAACCACGAAGTCAGCCAGCATCCCCGGAGCCAGAGTTCCCTTCTCGCCTTCGGCAAACTGGGCGTACGCTGAACCCGTCGTGTATGCCGCCAACGCCTGCTGGATCGTCAATTTCTGCTCCGGGCAGTACTCCTTGGTTCCGGCTTCATTCTTGCGCGTGACGGCCGCGTACACGCCGCGAAATGGAGTGATCGGCTCGACCGGATAGTCAGTCCCGAACGCCAGCGGAACCCCATTGTCGAGAAACTGCTTCCATGGGTACGAAGTTCTGGCGCGCTCGGGCCCGATGCGGTCTACCGCCCAGTTCATGTCCGTCAGCAAGTGGCTCGGCTGCACCGATGCCACCACCCCCAGCTTCTTGTATTGCGCGAACTGGTCCGGTGCGATCACTTGGTCGTGCTCGATGCGAAAGCGGAAGTCGTGCGCTGACCCCGCGCCGTTAGCAGCTTGTGCTTGCGGATTGCGCTCGGCCTCCGCAAAAGCGTCAAGCGCCATCTGCGCGGCCCGGTCTCCTATGGCGTGAAAGCCAAGTTGGAAGGCCGCCGCAACTCGTTCTCTCGCCAATTTGTTCAGCGCGGCCTGATCGTATTGCGGCAGTCCCGAATTACCCGGATCGTCCGAGTACGGCGCCAGCAGCGCTGCCGTCCGCGAACCCAGCGACCCATCCATGAAGCCCTTGAGCATCGCCGTGTGCAGCATCGGATCGTCGGCCGAATGGTGCGCTCGATGCCGCTGCAGCACGTCAACCGAATCGTTGAAACGCAGCCATTCGCTGATGCGCAGCGTCAGCTTGCCTTCGCGCTCTAGGTCTTCATACACCAGGAAATCACTCCAGTCGGAATTGTCCTGGGCCGAAGTGATTCCCCACTGCGCCGCATTGGCTAGCGCAAGCCCGGCAGCGCGGCGGCGTTGCTCGGGAGTCGGCGGAGGCACCTTCGCGAACACTAACCCCTGCGCTCCCTCGCGAAGGATGCCCGTCGGTTCGCCTTGCGTGTCGTGATCAATCTTGCCCCCTGCAGGCGACGGAGTCTGGGCCGTGATTCCGGCTGCCGTCAGCGCCGCCGTGTTGGCAATGGCGATGTGTCCATCGACCCGCACGAAGATCGCGGGATGCCCATTCGTCATCCTGTCGACGTCTTGACGTGTAGGCAATGTCTGGCCGGGCCACAGCGTGTGGTCCCAACCGCTGCCCTGAATCCATTCCCCGGAGGCGGCCTTGATTACCTGCAACCCGATGAGATGCTGCATCTCCTGCAGATTTTGAGTGCCTCTCAGGTCCACACTCATCTGGCTGAAACCGCCAGAGGCAAGGTGCACATGCGCGTCGTTAAAGCCCGGCATAACAAAGTGTCCGCCGAGGTCTACGACCTGCGTGCTGTTCTGTTTCAGCTTCAGGATTTCTGCATTGGAACCGACAGCCACGATCTTGCCCTGGCTGATCGCAATCGCCTGCGCTCGTGCAGGCGTCGCCTGTGTGTAGATGTCGCCGTTAACAAAGATCATATCGGAAGTTTGCGAGTTGTCGGCCCCGATTGCGCCGGAAGTGAACAAGGGATTTATCCAAATTGTTGTGAAAACGAGTGAGGCAAGCAGGAACAATCTCATTCTTCTGAAACTCCAGCCAGCGCCAACGTGAGCAGCAAAATTCGCTTCAGGCCGAGATCGCGGCCGACAGGATCGTACCACTCGTTCACCGTATGGGCCCCCCCGCCACTCCCGCCGGCGCCAATCGCGATGGCCTCACGGCCGAGCGACAGCGGAATGTTTGCGTCGGTCGAAGCTCGCTGCACTCGCGAGCTGTTGTTCAACTGCGCATCGACCGCGCGAACCACCTTCAGCAAATGTGAATCGGCTGGCAGATCCGCGGCCGGACGGTCCCCGATCACGCGCACCTCGGCGGTCAGTGCAGCCTGCTTCTTGCGGCCGTTGATCTCCGCGGTCCCGCTCTTCACGGCTTCGCGTAACGCGCGCTCCAGGCGATCCAGTTGCTCCACCGAAGCGGAGCGCGTGTCCACGCGAGTCGTTGCCGACTGCGGAATCGAATTCACGGAGGTCCCACCCTCGACGATACCGATGTTGAACGTGGTCTTCGGCGCACTGGGAACCGTTGTCTGGCTGAAGCGGTCAATGACGCGCGCCAGCGCCACGATGGGGTTGGGAGTCCCAAAATCGCTCCAGGAATGTCCGCCCGGCCCGCTGACAGTGATCTCATAACGGCGGCTACCGAGGCCCTCGGCGATGATCGTATCCGTACCAGCGCCGTCCAGTACCAACAGCGCGCCGATCGACTCCAGCCACTTGGGCTGCTGAAAAATGTGCCGCATCCCGCGCAGGTCGCCTTCACCTTCTTCGCCGACGTTTCCAACGAACAGAATCGGCGCGGCATTGGCAATGCCCGAGTCGCGCAGAGCGCTCGCAATCGCCAACAAAGCCGTAATGCCCGAACCGTTGTCCGAGATGCCCGGCCCGTAAAGCTTCCCTTCCTCGCGCGAGACGGTGATTGAGGTCTCCGCTGGAAACACGGTGTCGAGGTGCGCGCTAAGCGCCAGATGCAGCCAGCCGGCGTCGGTACCGGGACAGACGCCAAAGACGTTTCCCAGTTCGTCCTGATGGACGTCCGACAATCCCGCTTCTTCGAAACGGGCCTTCAGCCAGTGGCTGCGCGCCGCTTCCCCCCAGGGAGGAGCGGGAATGGCAGTCACTTCGAGTTGCAGGTCCTCCAACTCGCGAGCGTGCGCGCGGAACCACGCAAACGCCGCGTGCACCGAACGCAACTCCCCCACCCGCGCCACTATCTGCAGCGGCGTGCGGGAGGCGCGAGCCTCGCCAGCGTCGGGTGAAATCGCTTCCCCCAATGACGGCCTCTGTTGAGGGCCAATGGCCATGACCGATGGTAATACGTTTAGCGAAATCGCAGACGGCCAATGACGTCACCCTTTCGATTGTCATCCCGACCAGAGGGAGGGGAGCGACCGCAGCGGACGGACCTGCCTTTCGCCCACGAACCGCCCGCCCTCTCGTTTTGTCGGCAGTCGTCCTGAGCGTAGCTCTGATCTTCTCAGTGTCCGCTGTGGTGAAGCCCTACCCAAACTCAATTCCCTGAGTGTTGGAGACTGGTGTAACATCCTGCCATGCTTGGCTGGCTATCGAAGGAAAGGAAGAGTCGCCCTACTCCATTCGCCGTGGATCCCGTGTTTCCGGCGGCAGACAAGCCCCTTTGGACTGAGCCCTTGCGCAACCACGTAGCCAAGCGTTTCCGCCGCAAACTCCTGCAGCTCCCCGAAGCGGACCGGATGGTCGCGAACCCCTCTGAGTATTTTGCGCAAGAAATTCCCCGCTAACTTATTGATTCCACGGATTTTTGGCGTGTGAACCCAGCGAATCCTGAACGCAACGGCCTCAGTGCGCTCAGCTCTTGAAAAACTCGCGGCAACGAACCGTGGCGAAGAATCGACGAAAATCGTCGCTGTAACTACTTTTTGAATGAGATCGATAGCTATAAGTCGCTTATGTTTCAATTAATTGCGGACAATTTCCGCCTAACCGATTGATTCTAAACAACGCGTGAAAAGCAATTTCCACGAACTTACGGGAACTCCATGCTAAGACGCGATCGAAACGTTCATACCCGCAGCGCGGCAGCACTCCATAATCTCCGCCTCGGTGAGCATGGTTGCGGAGTTCTTCGCCCGCGCGAAGATACGCTCTACGAGCTCGGGCGTATCGGGAATTCCGTGGCGCTCCAGCCAGAAATGCACGTTTGATTTCCCGCTCATGGGGCCAATCTCAATGATCTGTTCCATTCCGAAATAGTGGGACGGAACGCCCGAGTAGATGCTGTTGGCGAGCATCACATCGTTCTTGCGATAGGCCTTGATGACCGCAGCCGCATGCACACCCGTCCCGGTACGGAAGGCATCTCCACCCACAACCGGATAGTTCGCCGGGATGGGGATGCCGGTGGCGTTGGAGACGGCGTCGCAATATTCCTTGAGCCGGTTGAGGTCTTGGCTGGCCCACGGCTCGATGCCCATGAGCTTCAGGTTCACCAGCATCTGGTCCATCTGGGTATTGCCCACCCGTTCTCCGATGCCGCACGCGGTACCATGAACCACTTCGGCTCCCGCCACCAGGGCAGCGATAGAGTTGGCCACGGCTAATCCGCGGTCGCAATGGCCGTGCCAGTCCACCCGAACGTTCTGGCCCGAGGGCTTCACCACCTCGTTCACGACGAAGTGCATGAGCGCTACCGTTCCCATCGGAGTCGCGTGACCGGCGGTGTCGCAGATCACGATGGCATGCGCTCCGCAGTTAATGGCCGTCGAATACAACCGCTTGATGGTCTCGGGGTCGCAACGTGTCGTGTCCTCGGTGACATACATGACCTCGAGGCCCAGCGACACGGCAAACTTCACTGCCTTTTCCGTGGTGCGCAGCAGGAAGTCGTCGGTCCAGTCCTCTGTGTAGCGGCGGATAGGGCTTGAGCCGATGAACGTAGCTGCTTCGATGGGCACGCCGGTTCGCTGGACGATTTCGGCGATCGGGCGAATGTCGTTCTCATGGGTGCGGGCGGCGCAATTGGGCTTGATCTTCAGGCGAGCGCGCCCGATCTCGCGGGCAAGGGCTTCGCAGTGCGTCACCGCGCGCGGCCCCGCTCCCGGCAGGCCGATATCGAGCATGTTGATGCCGACCGCCTCCATCAGGTGAAGGATCTCGATCTTCTGCTCGATGGTGGGATCTTTGACGGAAGGAGACTGCAGGCCGTCGCGCAACGACTCGTCATTGAGCAACACGCGCCCAGCCGGCACCATCGACCGCGCGTACACTTTGTTCCAGTCGTAGATCAGTTCAGAAACTTCTGTGGACACGATTCCCTGCCGTCAGCTTTAGCCTTTAGTGCTATTTCGCGGTCGATCAGCGCAAGCTTTGGTAGTTCGGCTTTCAGCGACCCACAGCACCGAATCAATTCTCATCCCCACAGATGGAAGTTGATCGGTACGCGTCGCAAATCATCGCAGCAATCGGATTACTGTTTCTCCTCCGCTGGCGTCCCGGCCGCCGGAGTCTTCGGCACAACGGTCACGCCAAACACCGACAGCTTACCCACCCCGGCCACATTCTTGCCGCGCGGTTCCTCGGCGTTCGGCAGGTACAGCGTCTTGCAATGTTCGCACCGGTACACTTCACCATTGTCGCCGAAGGCTTGGAGCACATCCCCGCAGCCCTGCTCTACCACATCGGCCGTGTAGTACCAGCGCTTCAGATGGCCGCCACAAAATTTTCCCTTGTCGTTTTTCTCGTTGCAGGCACGCTGCAGCGGCTTTTTGTACTTCACTTTGTGGTTCGGCAACTGGGCTGGGGAATCGTCGGACTGATCAGGCATGATGGCTGCGGAAACCTCCGGACCGGGTGTGCCCGGTCGCGTAATCGCACATTGTAACCCAGGCCCGTTGCTCGCCGAGGGCTGCTGGGAAGCGACAAAGCGTCGAATCAGATCCGGTTAGATCTCCGCAACGCACCGATTGCGCCCAGTGCTCCCTTAATGCGCGGTCCCAGCCCGCTACCGAACAACATGTCGATGAAGCCCGACATCTGCCGCTGGAAATTCAAGCCGTAGCCGTACCACCAAACCTTCGGCATACGAGGCACTAAGTCCACGTCGATGTATTTCACCTGCACCATTTCGGCGAGGCCGAGTTTGCCGTGAGTGCGACCGATGCCACTTTGCTTGAATCCGCCATGCGGGGCCTCGGCGATCCCAAATCCCGAAATCGCGTCGTTGATCATTACGGTCCCGGCCTTAATTTTCGCTGCGATCGCTTCGCCGCGTTTACGATTGCCGGTCCACACGCTGGCGGCCAGACCAAACTGGCTGTCATTGGCAAGGGTAACGGCATCGTCGTCGGTATCAAAGGGCGCCACGGGCAACGCGGGACCAAACGTCTCCTCGCGTATGATGCGCATCTCGCGAGTCGCATCGGCGAGCAACGTCGGCGCATAGAAGTTCGGGCCCAGCTCCGTCATTCGCCGGCCGCCTGTCAGCAATCTCGCTCCGCGCGCGACCGCGTCGTTGACTTGATCCTCCACTGTGCACAACTGGCGTTCGCTAATCAGCGGCCCCATCTCCACTTCGGAGCCGAGTCCCTCTCCCACGCGCAGCTTCTCGATCTTCTGGCGGCAGAGTTCGACAAATTTGTCATATACGTTGCGCTGTACATAGCAGCGTTCGACCGACAAGCAGGTCTGGCCCGCGTTGACCATGGATCCCCAAACCGCGCCACTCGATGCCACGTCGAGGTCCGCGTCTTCCAGCACGATCATGGGATCCTTTCCACCGAGTTCGAGCACCACCGGAAGCAGCCTCTTAGCGCAGGCCTCGGCTACGCGCTTGCCGGTCGCGACACTTCCCGTGAAGACGACCTTGTCGATGTCCGACTCCAGCAGCGCTCCGCCCACGGCGCCAGCGCCAATCACGACTTGCATCAAGTTAGGATCGAGTCCGGCAGCAAGCAATAGTTTCTGCAGTTCCAGAGCAATGAGTGGAGTCAACTCCGAAGGTTTCAGTACGACGGCGTTGCCCATCACCAGCGCGGCCAGCGTCTCGGTGGCCGGCAAGGAGAACGGATAATTCCATGGGGCGATGATTCCGACCACGCCATAAGGCTCGCGCACCAGCTTTCCCCGCTTGGTCTTCATAGCGAAGTTGTCGTGCGGCAACGGTTCGTCGCGCAGGAACCCGTGCGCCGTGCGAATGCAAAATTCTGCGGCGTCGAGAACCACGAGAATCTCCGTCGTCAAGGCCTCTACCGTAGGTTTGCCAGCCTCACGCGAAATCAGGGTTGCCACCTGTTCCCGCTGCTCGCTCAGCTTATGCTGGAAGCGCTTCAACACGGCGATGCGCTCCGACACGGGAAGGGCTTGCCATGCCGACTGTGCCTGCCGCGCGCGCCGGACCGCTTCGTGAACTGCTTCCGGAGTGGCACACTCCAATTCCGCCAGTTTCTCGCCGGTAGCTGGATTGGTGCTGACAATGGTGCTTTGAGTCGCGACTTCCGTCACTGTGCTCACAACTTTCCGTACTCCACGCTGACCAGAAACAGCCCGCACGCAGGCGCGGTAGGTCCGGCAGCGCTTCGGTTTCTTGCAGCAATGATGGCGGGAATGTCTTCCGCCTTCAGCGATCCTTTTCCCACCTGCAGAAAAGTCCCTACGAGGTTGCGGACCATGTGATGCAGGAATCCGTTACCGCGCACTGTGAAGCCGAGCTCGTCGTCGGTCCTGGCCCACTGTGACGAGTGTACGGTCCGGACGTTACCCTGCTTCAAGCTCAGAGCATCCGTAGCTTCTTCCTCGTCCGCGTCAATCGCCAGATCGTGCGCCGCAGCCGTGGCAGATCGAGCAGCGCTCTTTCGTGGGTTCCCAGCCTCAGCCATGCGTGCGGTGCGCTCCGGGTCCAAAGCTGCGAACGAGGTGAAATCAAAGGTCCCGACAATATATTCCGAAGCTCGGATCATGGCGTCTTCGTCCATGGGATAGGGATCGTGATGCACGTAACGCGCCAGAAAAGGTGAACAGATGTCATCCCGATAGATGCGATAGCGATATGTTTTCGCGGTGGCCGAATGGCGCGCGTGAAAACTATCTCCGACAATTTCTACACCGGTCACGCGTATGGCAGGCGGAAGAATATCGTTGAGGGCGATCAGCAAGTTCCGTTCTGGGATGGGCGAGTTGAGACGCACCGAGGCGACTTGCGCCAGCGCGTGCACTCCCGCGTCGGTCCGTCCCGAACCCTGGGGCAAGACACCTTCGCCGGTGATTCGTCCAAAGCATTCGGCGAGAAGGCCCTGCACCGTGGGGAACCCCGGCTGAATCTGCCATCCGTGGAACTCGGTGCCATCGTAGGCCAAAGTAAGTTTCAGGTTGCGACTCACGTCGTCGTCCTTGTTTCGCAAGCGCGTTCCAGCTTCAGAGTGTTAAGCAGTGTAAAATCTCGCGCCCGCCCTAACCGTTAACGGTATCGCGTCAGCTATACTAAGCCATTACTGCAACTTACGAGGCCTAATTTAACAGCACTGAGCCTGACGCCTGGTAGGATTTGAACCTTTCACGACTCTCTTCCGTATTAGAGAGAGGCGACAGGAATTCACACTTAGGACACCGAGTTCACATGCACTTTTCTGGAGAAGAGGGAATGCCCGTTTTTCGTTTGGTGAATGTAGCGGTCCGCAAGGCTTTTGCGCTTGCGCTTGGTCGGGATTCTGACGACGGCGAGTTTGCGCAGGAGCCAGCGCAGAACCAGCCCAGGCCGCCGCTCCCGATCACAGTTACACAAGCCATGATACCGTTACCCCAGGCGCCCAAACCGCAAGGCAACACTTATCAAATACTATTCGGATCAGAACTATGCCAAGGGGCAGAAACAGATTGCCCAAGTTCTGGTCTGTTTGGGACGTGCGCACCGTCGCGCCGCCGAATTTCACCAATTCGCCGCTCATCGACAGGGTCATTCAAGACGGCAAGATTTATTCTGTCGCTTGACGACGCCGTCGCCCTCGCGCTGGAAAATAACCTCGACATCGCCATCCAGCGCTATAACCTGATCACTGCCGATACGGACATTCTACGCACGTCGTCGGGCTCTCCTGCGTTGGGTGTTAATACAGGTCTGGTGCAAGGAACTCCCGGAGGCACGCCTGGATCGACAGCTTCGGGTGGAACCGGCACCGCCGCCACGGGTCGACCGGAGGAGGGGCAGGCGGCACGTCGCATTGGCGTGGGCGGAGCGGCCGCAGGCGCAGCGGGCATCGTTGCCTCGACCCAAGGCGAAGGCGCGCCGATCGACAATTTCGATCCAGTTCTCACTGGCACCGGTGAGGAACAACACGCGATCTCGCCAACCACGAACATTTTCGCCGGCGCCACGCGCCTGAATCAAGCCACGACGACCGCCAACCTCCTGTACACGCAGGGATTTCCCACTGGCACGCTTATGTCGGTCGGCTTTAACAACAACCGCATCAGCATCAATTCGACTTTCAACACGGTGAATCCGAGTCTGAGCTCCAATTTCACCTCCAGTTGCGTCAGCATCTGTTACAGGGTTTTGGTTTTAACTCGAACCTTCGCTGGATCCGCATCGCGCGCAACGATCGCGCCATCATGGATGCCGCGTTCCAAAACCAGATCATGCAGACGGTCTCTCAGATTGAAAACATCTACTGGGACCTGGTCAACGCTTACGAGAATGTCAAAGTGCAAGAGCGGGCCCTGGAACTGGCTAACAAGACCCTCTCCGATACGCAGAAGCAGGTGGATATCGGCACGCTTGGCGCCCGATCACCGTGGTGCAATCGCAGAGTTCGGTAGCGATCCGCCAAGCAGAATTTGATCATTGCGCAGACCAATCTGCAATTGCAGCAGTTGCTGATGAAGAACGCCATCACCCGCAATAACACCGATCCGATCCTGGCGACTGCGCCGGTGGTTCCCACCGATACGCTGCAGATCAACGAGCCCTTCCAGGCGCCGGCGGTCGAACAACTCATCGACACCGCACTTAAGAATCAGGCCGGAAATTGTTCAGTCGCGGCTTAACCTGACCAACCGGGAAGTCGGATTGAAGGCGATCAAAAACCTGCAGTTGCCGACTGTGGATCTGTTTGCCTTTTATGGCGGGCAGGGCCTGGCGGGTAACCAGAATCCATATATCACCTGCGGTAATCCCGGCTGCCCCGCCCAGCCAATGCCTTCCGCCGGGGAGCATTCCTGATACCGGCTACTGGCACGGCTTTGGCAACATGTTCAACAGCTCGGCACCCGACAAGGGAGTCGGCGTGAACATGAACATCCCGCTTCGGAACCGGCAAAACCAGGCCGACCAGGTGCGGTCGGTAATCGAGTACCGGCAGGCGCAAATGGCGGCCCTGCAGGCGGCCAACACGATCACGTTGCAGGTGCGCAACGCGCAATTCGCCTTGCAGCAGAACTACGCAGCTCTGCAAGCCGCTGTTGCCGCCCGCGACTATGCATCGCAAAACCTCGACGCCGAACAGAAGAAGTACTCCCTGGGAGCTTCGACGTCTACGCTGGTGTTGCAGGCATCCAGCGCCCTGACGCAGGCCGAGTCGAACGTGCTGGCCGCGGCTACCAACTATGAAAAGTCGAAGGTGCAATTGGATCTTTACACCGCAGCTACGATCAGCCAGCTAGGCATCAACATGGATGAAGCGGAGTCGGGCAAAGTCCAGAAGATGCCGAAAGTCCCGGGCGTCGTGCCGGTGAATCCGCAAAACCCCGGCCCGCTGGAACCGAAGCCGAGCCAGGCAACGCCGCAGACCCCGAATTCACCACAGCAGTAGCAGTCAACCATGCGTCCCAAACATGCCGTCCGGCGCGGACGGCATGTTTTTTTGTTTCTGTGGAGTTCGCCCCGCGGTTAGCATGACAGCTTGAGCCTCTCTGTCGTCATCATCACCTTCAACGAGGAAGCCAATCTGGCGCGCACGCTGGCCAGTGTCGCCTGGGCCCACGAGATCGTCATCGTCGATTCTGGCTCGACCGACCGCACCCGCGAGGTCGCCGAATCCTTTCATGCCAAATTCTGGGTTGAGCCGTGGAAAGGCTTTGCAGCGCAAAAAAACTCCGCTTTGGGCAAAGCCACTGGAGACTGGATTCTGTCGCTCGATGCGGACGAGGAGGTCGAACCCTCATTGGCGGATGAGATTGGCGCCGTTCTTGCCGCTAATCCGTCCGTTTCGGGTTTCTGGATTCCCCGCAAAAACTTCTTCCTCGGGCGCTGGATCAGGTACGGCGGATTCTATCCTGATCCCAAGTTGCGCCTGATTCGCCGCGAAGCTGGTCAGTTCGAAGAGCGCTTGGTGCACGAAGACCTGCGCGTCGATGGCACAATGGCTTCGCTGCAGCATCACCTGGTGCATCACGCCTATCCCACAATCGAGGACTACCTCGAACACATGAATCGCTACTCGTCACTGGGCGCGGAGACGGCGGTGGCAAAAGGTGTGCGAGGCTTCAGCTTCCTCGATATTGTGGTGCGGCCCCGACTCACGTTCCTCTATAACTACTTCTTGCGCCTCGGCTTCCTCGACGGCCGCGAGGGGCTGCTACTGCACCTCTACCACGCACAGTATGTGAGTTGGAAGTACGCTAAGGCGTGGGAACTGAGCCGCAAGAAATGACGCCGCGCGCCTTGCCCTGCCGGTGAAACGAGCGCGCCGGAGAGGGCTACTTGCGCGCGAAGGTCGTGATCGCCGCACGCCACGCTGGTTCGGTGTCAGATTTGTCGGACAGCCGCAGGTCCTCGAAGTGCACATCGTACGACAGCCCGCACGTGCCGCACACTACGCGGTACAGCATCTTTTCGTTGTCCCCAAATGGACGATGCGCCGACTCCAGGTTCACTAGAATTTCGCTGTGGCATTCCTGACAATCACAACCGTATAGATCTATGCTCATAGTGGAGATGATGGTACCGCGCCCGTCAAGCTGTCGGTGATCTCGGTCACTCATTCGGCGTTTGACCACCACGAATCCGGAGGAGACTCCGGCGTCGGTCGGCCGCGCGCTCCCTTGCTCCTTATACGGGCATCAACTAAACTGCAGCGTCTGCCTTCGTCGCGGAAATAGTGGGGTAATTCATGTCTGATAACACCAAACCCAGCGGGAAAACTCTCGCCGACACACCGGTAACCGACATCTTCGAGAGTGACCGCCGTCCCTCTGACTCCGAGCAGCAGTGGGCGGAGAAAACGTTGGCGCCGTCGCTGGACAAGTCTCCCGAGAAGCCCATCGGCGCGCCCACTGGCGCGAACCTCGATGACCATGGCGATGCGCGCTTCACCACCATCTCTGGAATGCCGATCCGTCGCCTCTATACCCCGGCTGACCTTCCCGCCGACTGGAACTACGACCAGTACCTCAACTATCCCGGGCAACCGCCGTACACCCGCGGCATCCACTCCTCCGGCTATCGCGGCAAGATGTGGACGATGCGCCAGTTCTCGGGTTTCGCGTCGCCTGAGGAGACCAACCAGCGCTACAAATACCTGCTGGAGCATGGTGGCCAGGGGCTGTCGGTTGCTTTCGACCTGCCTACGCTCATGGGCTACGACAGCGACCACATGATGAGTGAAGGCGAAGTCGGTAAATGCGGCGTCGCTATCGATTCGCTCGAAGACATGGAGATCCTCTTCGATGGCATCAACCTGGAGAAGACGACAGTCTCGATGACCATCAACTCGCCCGCGTCGGTGCTGTGGGCGATGTATCTTGCGGTCGCCGAGAAACAGGGCGCGGACTGGAAGAAAATCTCCGGCACCATCCAGAACGACATTCTGAAGGAATACATCGCCCAGAAGGAATACATCTATCCGCCGGCGCCATCGATGCGGCTGGTGATCGACACCTTCGAGTTCGGCACGAAGTTCACGCCGCGCTTTAACACCGTCTCCATCAGCGGATATCACATTCGTGAAGCCGGCTCGACTGCGCTGCAGGAGCTTGCCTTCACCATCTACGACGGCGTCGAGTATGTTGAGTGGGCGCGACGCCGCGGCCTTGATGTCGACGATTTCGGACCGCGCCTCAGTTTCTTCTTCAACGCGCACAACGATTTCTTCGAGGAGATCGGCAAATATCGCGCGGCCCGCAAAATCTGGTACCGCCTAATGAAGGACCGATTCGACGCAAAGAACGAGCGCACGTGGCTGATGCGCTTCCACACCCAGACCGCGGGCGTTTCACTCACGGCACAGCAGCCCATGAACAATATCGCGCGCGTGGCGATCCAGGCGTTGGCGGCGGTGTTGGGAGGCACGCAGTCGCTACATACCGACAGCTATGACGAAGCGCTGGCCCTCCCTACCGAAGAAGCCGTGCGCATCGCGCTGCGCACCCAGCAGATCATTGCCTACGAGTCAGGCGTGGCGCAGACCGTCGATCCGCTTGGCGGCTCATACTTCGTGGAACGCATGACGCTCGACATGGAACAGGGCGCCTTCGACTACTTCGAAAAGCTCGATGCCATGGGAGGCATGGTGAAAGCGATCGAGAAGGGCTACCCGCAGAAGGAAATCGCCGAGGCCAGCTACCAGTTCCAGCGCGCCACCGAGGCGAAAGAGAAGGTCACGGTCGGCGCCAACGAGTTCGTGGTGGAAGAGCCGTCGCCCAACACTCTCTACATTGGCGAAGAAGTCGCGCAGGCCCAGACAAAGAAGCTCAACTCGCTGCGCCAGCGCCGTTCGAATGATGAAGTCCGCCGCACACTCGACGCGCTCAAGAAGGCCGCAGCTCAAGAACCCCAGGCTCCAAGCAACGGCACGATCTCTCCGGTGAACACGATGCCGTTCCTCATCGAAGCGGTGAAAGCCTACGCTACGGTCGGCGAAATCTGCGACGCCCTGCGCGAAGTGTACTTGACGTACGAAGAGAGCGCGTTCGCGTAGAGTCACAATGTCAACCGAGTTCAGGGACCAACCCTGCGCGAGGTGTACAGGACCCACGCGTTCGCCTGAACGTACCGTCGCCTACCCGGCTCGCGGCATCGGAAATGAACGTTCGGCTGAGAGGCTCTCGTACAGAGGTACTGCCAGTCCTGTACCCGCGCGCTCCACGGCTCGCATTAAATCGAGCAGCAATTCCTGCTGAATCCCCAGAAACTCGTCAGAATCTGGTGTGCGAACATAGGCGAAAATCTCTATGTCGAGCGAGTACGCTCCGATTCCGATGAAACGAACCGGGATGTCTCCGATTTCCACTTTCGGATTCTGTCTCAGAATCTCCCGGACGGAGGTGAGCACGCGGCGCAATTGCTCTAACGTCGTGTCGCGGCGCAAGCCCAGTGTCTGGTGGAACCAGATCTTGTCGCGTTCGCTGAAGTTTTCCAGTTCCATGGCCGAGAACTGGCCATTGGGAACGCTGACCACGGTCCTGTCTAGAGTTCGGATGCGCGTGGACCGCAAACCTATGTGCGTCACGGTTCCAACGCGGTTGCCGAAACGACAGAAATCACCCACCAGAACCGGCCGATCGCCAATTACCGAAATGCCGCCGAAAAGGTTCTCAATGGTCTTCTGCGCCGCCAGGGCGACCGCTAGCCCGCCCACTCCAAGTCCAGCCAAAATCGTGGTCGTGTTGTAGCCCCATGCGCTCAGAACCGCCAGGAATGCGATGAGGTAAAGAAACAGTTTGAAGACCTGCCGACCCAGCGGGAGGATGGAATAGGTCATGGCCTTCATGCGAGGATCCAGCCGGGAACGCCACCGCTCGGCAATGTAGTCGGTGACCACAGCGGCCGCCCAGGCTAACGCAAGAAAGAAGCCCAAGGCGAGCGCTCTGCCGAGGTACAGCCGCACAATGGCCGAAGGCGGCGCTAACTCCATCGCCGCACGAAAGGTTGTGATCGCCAGGCATACGCGGATGGGCCCAAGCAGCAATTCCCCATTGACATTCGTGGACTTCGCCAGTCGCCGGTACGCCATGCCAATCGCGTGAGTTACCAATCCCGCCGCAAACCAAATCACCACACCGCCCAGCAGAAGGACGATCCAGCGCCACAGGGGCGTATCGAGAAACTCGTGCGTGACGAGCACCTGGGGCAACTTCTTCTCGAGAGAAGTCTCACCTAAAAGCTGGTGGGCTCTGGGAATCAGCGGAACGCTATCTGCCGAAACCAGCCAGACCTTGAGCCCAGGCTTGAACTCCACACGCTCAAGCTCTAACTGCAGAGGACGGCCATCGACTTGAAAAGTGAGAAGACGTTCCCGGCCGGGGGCCAAGCCGTCATCCAAATCTCCGAGCGGACTCCGGCTCAGGGTTGCAATGTCGAACGGAGTATCGTCCAGCAGGTCTTCCAATTGGCGTGCGATTTCCGGTCCGTTTTTTTCGCGGTCTGCGGGCGACATTTGTCGTAGATCGAGATAATGCCATGCCTTGCCGTATTGGCGGCCGTGGCAAGCCTCAAGAAACTGGACGATTGCGTCTTGGGGGGTTGACCGGCCCAGCGGATCATTCGGCGCAGCAGTTTCGGGGTCGGCACCCCATGTCGGCAGGGCGATCGCCATGACTAGGACGACCATGAGGTTTCGGAGCCACCGTAATTCTGACAAAGACTTCATTCGTATGGTAGGTGCAAGCGTCATGCCATCGCGCAACTCCCCATTTAACTTACATTTACGAACCGAGGCTCTCATGGCGCCGTGCAACTTCTACACGCCGGGCACGACCTTGGTACGGAGATTTCCTCAGCGAGTCGCTAGGCGCGGCCTCGCGTAAACTGTTCGTAATGCTGGCAAGAACACTGACCGTTGCAAACTGGGTAATGGTGTGTCTCGCGGCGGCTGCGTGTTTTTCATTAAGCTCATTTGCGCAAGAGCGCCCCTGGTCGGTGTCGTCTTGCGAACTGCTAAAACACCCCGGTATGTACGACGAATCCCTGGTCAGCGTGCCCGGACTGGTTCTCTACAGTCAGCAGGAGTTCAGCGCGCACGGCTACGATTGCACCGATGACTACGGAGTATTGCGCCTGGAATTCGGTGGCAACCCGTCCGACCCAAAAGATCGCTTTCGGCTGTCGCGAGAGCGACTCGAAGCGAGCACGGTCCCTCTGAGGAAGGACGCTGATTACGGCACCATGCAGCGCCTGATGAAGTCGGCTGACGCCACTGGACAAACAAAGATGTTGCGGGCCACGCTGAACGGACGGTTTTTCGCTGGGCCGGCTGTGGGCATGAAATCCGGTGAGATCAAGCATCCCAATGCGCGACTGGTGATCTCCGAGGTCGAACTGGTCACGAACCGGTTCGAAGATCCGGTAGACTTCACGCCGCTTTCGCACAATACTCTGAAGCTGGCCAAAGGCTGCAAAAGCACGGAAATCGAAGTTCCCTCGCGTGAAGACGAAGACAAGCTGCAGCGCCTCAGCCGCGAGCCGTCGGAGAACCTCGACTATCTGAACGACTCGAAACAAGTAGCTGCGCGCTTCATTGCCGAGCAAGAGAAAACTCCCGCCGATGAAGTCGAATCCAAGTTGCTTTTGACCACAGACGATCTGGCGCTCAAGGACTATTCCTCTGACGTCGGCTGACGGATTGCGCACCTACAACATCACCGTCAACAGGCCGTACTGGTTGTTGCCCAGCACATATTCTGCCGACACGCTGATCTGGGTTCCGAAGCGCATGCTCCTTACCACATGCTTAAACAAGACTGTCCGTTAGCACTTCTCTCTCGGCCATCACTTACGAAACCGCCATCCAAGGTTTATGATTCTCGGTTCAGCAAAGTTGCGAGCTGACGTCTGAGAGCTGCCCACATGCCCAACGACCGCAAAATCCGTGTACTTGTCGCCAAACCCGGCCTCGACGGCCATGACCGCGGCGCAAAGGTTATAGCCCGCGCCCTGCGTGATGCCGGAATGGAAGTCATCTATACCGGCCTCCGCCAGACTCCCGAGATGATCGTCACCGCCTCGCTGCAGGAGGACGTCGATGTCATCGGCCTCAGCATTCTTTCCGGAGCGCACAACGCCATTGTGCCCCGCGTGATGGACCTGCTGAAGCAGAACCAGATGGAGGACGTGCTGCTGCTGGTGGGCGGCATTATTCCCGACCAGGACGTGGACGCGCTCAAGAAAGCAGGCGTGGCCGCGGTGTTCCAGCCAGGCACGCCGATGGATTCGATCATCGAGTTCATTCGCGGCAACGTGAAACCACGCGGCGTAACGGCCGGCGGCTGATGGCGCCGCCCCATCCTCAAAGCAGTCGTCTGCAACGTCTTCTCCAGCAGACGGTGGGCCCGGCTCCGTGGTATTGGGAAACATTTCCCGAATTGCGCGGTCCTGCCGGAAAGATCTTCACTTGGCAACATCACGGCAGCGACGGCCAGCTTGCCTACCTCGTCACGCTGCATCTCAGATCGGAACCCGAAAAACCCAGGCTGGCGCTGAATTCTTACTGCCGTCCGTTCGTGATCGATCCGCACCACTTGGGTATCTGGTGTCCGGATGGCCGCAACCTGCGCTTCGTGATGTTCGAACTCGACGCGCTCAAGACGTTCGGCTACGAGGAAATTGCCGGATGGTTCAAGCCCTCGCCCGAGCGCATCTACTCCGCGACTGCGCCTCTGGCGGAATTTTCGGTCAGCGCGATGCTGAAAGAGGGTATGCACTCCATCGACGTCCCTGCAGAGTTTCAAGGCGTCGAGGAGTTGCTGATTCCCACGCAATACGGCGCCAAGACGAAGGATGATGCCGCCGCCGCGATCTATGTTGTGTATCCACATGCCGGACTGGTGGAAGTCTTGCCGCAGCGCTGGTTCACACCCAACCAGTTTGATGTCGGCATGCAGTGGATCACGCGGTTGGCGCGCGATCCGGCATCGCATCGCATCATTGGCGAGGCCATGCGCTTCGGCAGCTTCGAGCTGTCCGATGACGGCTGCGAGCTGGCACACATGATCGAGGCCTAGAACCTTCGTCATCAGCGTCTCGAAGAGTCGTTTGCTACGCTGCTCAAGTTGGATCATCCGTCACACTCCGCCGACATTCTCTATTCCGTCGAGATGCGCGACGAAGCCGCCATATTGCGGATAGTCTCGGACGACGGCACCAATCGCTTGACTCGCGCGCGAGTCACCGCCCTCACCGAAGCAGTTGCGAATCTCGCCCGACGCCCGCCATCGCGTCTCGTGATTGCCGGGAATGCACATTTCTTTTCGGCGGGCGCCGACCTCAACGAAATTGCAGAACTTCATGGAGCCGAGGCGTTGCGATTTGCCCAGTTGGGACAGCGCTTGATGAATGCCGTCGTCAACTTCCCTGCGCCAACCATCGCCGCCGTGCATGGCTACTGCATGGGCGGAGGACTCGATCTGGCGCTGGCGTGCTCCGGTCGCATTGCCGGGCCTCACGCTATTTTCGGTCACCGCGGAGCGGCGCTCGGCCTCATTACTGGCTGGGGAGGCACCCAGCGACTCCCGCGCCTGGTGGGCAAGGCGCGCGCGTTACAGATGTTTCTCGCGGCCGAGAAGCTGCATGCCACCGACGCTCTCCGCTTCGGGCTCGTGGAATCGATTGCCGATGATCCGTTGGCGGCGGCGCTATCCGCTGCCTGATGTCGCAGTGCGATAGGGCTCGTCTGCAGCAACAAGAACAACAAGAATCGGATCATGGACTATTCTAGGCAGATGCCGTGCACGCTCCCCCATCGCGACGGTCAATTGGTACAGATCGTCGACGCAGCCCTTGCCAGTGCTGAACGGCGCAGTGGCGAGTGGCTGATCTGCAAACCGGGATGCACTCCCTGCTGCATCGGAGTGTTCGCGATCGACCAACTGGATGCGCTTCGCCTACAGGTAGGCATGGCCGAGTTGGAGGCCGCCGACCCGCAGCGCGCGGCGCGAGTACGGGCCCGGGCACTGCAATCGATAGCGAAGATCGGACCTGAGTTCCCTGGCGACGTGAAGACGGGCATTCTGGCGGACGACGACGAAGCGGCCGCGCGCTTCGAGGAGTTCGCCAACTTCGAGCCGTGTCCCGCTCTTGATCCAGACCATGGCAGGTGCGACCTATACCAATGGCGGCCCATCACGTGCCGCGCGTTCGGACCCCCCATTCGCTCGGATGGCGGTCTGGGCGTGTGCGAGTTGTGCTATCACGGCGCAACTCCTGATGAGATCGCGACGTGTGAGATGGAGCTCGAAGAGGCCAACGCCTTGCAGGCGGAACTGGTCGCTGATCTGGAGAGGTCTGGTACTCGCGGCAAAACGATTGTGGCATTGGCGTTGGCGGGACAAGCAGTGGTCAGCGAGTAGGCGCTGCTTGGGCTCCTAGCACAAACATTTATCGTGAAATCTGTTTTGACAAGAGGTGGAACTGCCGGATCCCCGGCAAATTCTCAATAGGACAGGCCTCATTCGGCATTGATTACGACATGGCCCGATATCGGCAACAAGCCCAACCGCCGTCTGAGTGACCTGCTTCACACTTTTCCCTTTCTTTTCTATGCTGTAATCTGCAGTTAACAAAATCCACAGAAGTTTGAGTCGCGGAGAACCACCATGCCAAGCGCCACCGCCGCAGTACCGGTCCGCAACAAAGACGCAAAACTCATGCAGCAGGAGAAGAAGCCTATCACTCCGAGTTGGGTTGGCCGTGTTCCCCAACTCAAGCCGGGCCAGTATACCGACGGCATGCCCATCCATTCGCCGGAGTACATCTGCTGCAAACTAATCCTGCGACCCAACAAGTTCCACTCGCGCGAGAGCTTCTTTGACTTCGGTAAGGTCTTCAAGGAGCCCGCAAGAGAATTTGGCGTGAAGTTCACTACGGAAGGCTTCATCGAGCAGCCGGTCAAGATCCGCGAAGTGCTATTTATCGACACCGACGAATTCCGCCTCTACAACAACGCCTTCATTCTGCGCCGCCGCATTCCCTATAAAGACGGCTTTCCCATCGGCGAGCCCGAAATCGTCTTTAAGTACAGGAGTGGAGACTTGCAGACCGCGGCTGAGACCGACGTCAGGCCGAACATCCTCGGAGACCACCGCGTTAAGTTCAAGGTCCAGGCGCTGCCGCTCAAAGAGAAGCTAGGCGGCATCCGTCTGCTCTACTCTCACAATGTGCAATTCAACCGCGGTGCCATCGGAATGGGCCGCGAAAATATCGGCGACATGGACGCTCTGATCGACATACTCCCCGCGCTAGCGAAGGTCAGGAAGACCCCGAAGGAACAGATCCATCTGGTCAGCAACACCATTGTCGAGGAAGTCCTCCAGGACATCGGTCTGCTCGACTTCGGTTCAGGCCTTACCTGCAAGGCGAACGTGGCCATCTGGCGCACCCGCGGTGAACACCGCCCGCTCATCGGCGAGTTCGCGTACCAGTTCCGATTTAAAGACCGCGCAAAGCTTGACCCGGAGGCATTGCGCCGCACCGAGGCGTTCTTCATCGGACTTCAGTACGCTGCTGAGGCCTACATCAACCTGGGTGCCACCAAAACAGCGACGGTCTACCGTCTGATGGGGAATCCGCCGAAGTCGCACGAATAGCCCCACTGCAGGCGATTGGTTGATTGGCTTGTGACGTAACTTTGGTTTTTACAGGAGGTCAACGATGGAGAAGATTATCCCACGCTGGGAATGGCGGACCTTTGGCGAAAGCTTTGGTGAAGCCGATGCCCGATACGCAATATTAAAACCCAGTGATGTGCATGAAAGCGATGAGTTGTACTTCCTTTCCACCTTCAACGATGAAAACGTCAAAGTTCGCGACGACCTCATGGACATCAAAACCCTCGAGCAGGTCAATGCGGATGGCCTGGAACAGTGGAAACCGGTAATGAAAGCGTCGTTTCCCCTGCCGGCTACCGAAGCCCGGAAGGTCCTGCAAGCGCTGGACGTGGCTGCGGAGTCTCTGGCTCGGGCCGAATACACACTCGATCAGTTCGTGGCTGAGTTGGCCGACCCGAGCGGCCGCATGCGCTCCGTGAAGGTGCACAAAAGCCGTTCGCGATACAGAATAAACGGCTGCATATCGGAGATGACAGAGGTTGTGGCAGACGACCGGAAAACTCGCACGGTTGCGCTTGAGTTGGAAGATGCGGCTCGAGTGATCGCCACGGTGCGTGAGATGGGCCTGGACCGGTTTCCCAACATCAGTTACCCGCGCGGCCTGAAGGCCTTGGTCGGCATGAAAGGTTAAGGTGATTGCGGTGCCACGCTATGCGGTGATCGATGTGGGTACAAATTCGGTGAAATTCAACATCAGCGAAAGACGCCCGGACGGCACCTGGCAAACGCTGGGGGATCACGCCGAGATAACGCGGCTAGGTGAAGGCTTGGAGAAGACGGGCGAGATCAGCAGTGAGGCGATGACGCGGACGGTCTCAGCCATCGCTGCCATGGCATCCGAAGCCCGTGACGCCGGAGTATCGGCAATCGCGGCAGTCGGCACCATGGGAATGCGCATGGCACGCAATAGTCAGCAGTTCATTGACAGCGTAGAGCAACGTTGTGGCGTGCGGATCGAAATCATCCCCGGCGAAGAAGAAGGGCGGTTGGCGTATCTGGCTGTCAAGGCCGGGCTTGGCCTCGCGGAGGGCTCACTCGCAATTTTCGATACTGGCGGCGGAAGTACGCAATTCACCTTCGGCCACGGTTCGGTGGTTGAAGAGCGCTTCAGCCTGAACGTTGGCGCAGTACGGTTTACCGAGAAGTACGGCCTTGCGGGGGTAATCTCGCAGGAACGACTCCACGCTGCAAAAGATGCCATTGCTTCAGAGCTGGCGCGGATTGACGCAAGACCGGCACCGGACACGCTGGTGGGAATGGGAGGCGCGATTACCAACATCGCTGCCGTGAAGCACCAGCTTGCGAAGTATGATCCGGATGTTATCCAGGGTTCAGTCATTGAACGCACTGAAGTTGAAAGGCAGATCGAGTTGTATTGTTCCCGTTCGCTGGAGGAGCGGCGCGCAATTGTTGGCCTGCAGCCCAAACGCGCTGACGTCATTCTGGCAGGCGCGTGCATCGTCAAGCTCGTGATGGACAAGCTTGGCAAAGACAGGCTTTCCGTCAGCGATCGGGGCCTGCGGCATGGGCTTATGATTGATCGTTTTGCTGGCTGATTAGGGTGATTGGAACTGGCGGCCTGAAAAATCCCCACCCTCTATCGACGCGCATATCCGGTCCTACCCTGACAGTTTGGCAGACCGGGACGAATACCGATTACTTACGATAAGTCGCCATGTCGCACATAATCTCCCAACCCTGTTCCATTTTCGGGGTTAGATACGATATGGCGGGTATGGGAGTAAATTTCAACAAGTACTTACTCCCGATTGCTAATCGCTTCCATCCGTTGCGCCCACTCACTCCGCTGCTTTATCGTTATCGGTCTGCCCTCAGGCACTAAGTATCCATCATGACTGATCACCAGTACGCCGGATTGTCCGCCCAGTTGCCAACCAAGGTAAAGACCGACTCCCCTCGTTTTGAGCAGAACCAGCACTCCGTTGGCGTACTAGTCGGCCAAGTTCGCACGGACGAGGAAACCATAAGCCAGGGTGGTGGCGAGAAGGCCATCGAAGCGCAGCACAAGAAGGGACGGCTGATTGCCCGCGAGCGCATCGAACGCCTGATCGATCCCGGCACTGAGTTCTTCGAGCTCGGCGCCTACGCGGCTTGGGGCATGTACGAGGAGTGGGGCGGCGCGCCATCCGCGGGAGTGGTCACCGGTCTGGCGCGCGTGCAGGGGCGGCTGGTGATGCTCATTGTGAACGATGCCACGGTAAAGGCCGGCGCGTTCTTTCCCATGACCGCGAAGAAGGTCATCCGCGCCCAGAACATTGCCATCGATAATCGCATCCCCACGATTTACCTGGTTGATTCCGCCGGCGTCTTCTTGCCCTTGCAGGAAGACGTGTTCCCCGACACTGACGACTTCGGCAGGGTCTTTCGCAACAACGCAGTCATGTCTGCCATGGGCATCCCGCAGATCACGGCCATCATGGGCATGTGCGTTGCCGGTGGCGCGTATCTGCCGGTCATGTGCGACCACATCCTGATGACCGAGGGTAGCGGACTGTTTCTCGCTGGACCCGCGCTGGTGCAGGCTGCGATCGGCGCAAAGTACACGGCCGAAGAGTTGGGCGGCGCCAAGATGCACGCGCAAATCAGCGGCACGGTGGACTTCCGCGAACTCGACGACGACCATTGCATCACACGTATCCGCTCGCTGGTGGACAAGATGGGCAACCGCCAGCTCGGCGTCTTCGACCGCAAGCCGTCGCGCGAGCCGCTCTATCCGGCTGAGGAGATCTACGGCATCTTCGAAAGCGACCCTTCGAGGCAGTACGACATGAAGGAGATCATCGCCCGCATCGTCGATGGCAGCGAGTTCGACGAGTACAAGGCCGAATACGGTGAGACCGTGTTGTGCGGCTACGCTCGCATCGGCGGCTATGCGGTCGGCATCGTCGCCAATCAGAAAACGCACGTGCAGCAAGTCGACCGAAGCGGCAACAAGCGTACTGAATTCGGCGGCGTGATTTATACCGAATCGGCGGAAAAGGCGGCGCGCTTCATCATGGACTGCAACCAGAACCTGGTGCCACTGATTTTTCTGCACGACGTCAACGGGTTCATGGTGGGACGCGACGCGGAGTGGAGCGGCATCATTCGCGCGGGTGCGAAGATGGTGAATGCCGTGTCGAATTCCGTGGTGCCGAAGATCGCGGTGATCCTCGGTGGCTCGTTCGGCGCGGGACATTATGCCATGTGCGGCAAGGCTTTCGATCCGCGCTTTTTGTTCGCCTGGCCGACTGCGAAGTATTCCGTCATGAGCGGCGGCTCGGCTGCCGGAACGCTCGTCGAAATCAAGATCAAACAACTGGAACGCGGCGGAAAGAAGTTAAGCGAGGAAGACAAGAAAAAGCTGTTCGACGAGACGAAGGCCGCCTACGACGAGCAGATGGACCCGCGTTATGGAGCAGCGCGCCTGTGGATCGACAAGATTATTGATCCTATGGAAACTCGTGAGGCGCTGATCACTGCGCTTGACGCGGCTGCGCTGAATCCCGATATGGCGAGGTTCAATGTGGGAGTGCTGCAGACGTGAGAGAAAGTGGATAGTGGTTAGAACGCAGTGGATAGAAAAAGAGGGGCTATATGGATATCAAGCGTCCAAAAGTCAGCCGCTATCGAGATCTTGTGGTGTGGCAAAAGTCTGTTGATCTGGTAACAGAGATTTACGCTGCCACCTCGCAGTTTCCGCGATCAGAGACGTTTGGACTCACCTCTCAATTGCGCCGCTGCGCTGTCTCCGTTCCCAGTAACATCGCCGAGGGGCTGGGCCGCGCTACCAGAGATGAGTTCATACAGTTTCTTTCGCACGCGCGCGGCATCTTGAATGGCTTACTGACCTCGCTCGGTGTCGGTACACGAAAACTATCCACTATCCACTAACCACTACCCACTTATTATGATCAAACTCATCGAATGCCCGCGCGACGCATGGCAGGGGTTGCCGGGACAAATTCCAAGCTCAACCAAGGTTGAATACCTGAAGGCCCTGGTGGCCGCTGGATTCAAGCATATCGACGCGGTTTCGTTCGTGTCGCCGAAGGCCGTTCCCCAGATGGCCGACTCGGAGACCGTGCTCAGCGAACTTGATCCGCCCGACGACGTCGAGATCATCGCGATAGTGGTGAACGAGCGCGGTGTGGAACGTGCCATCGCCACCGAGGCCGTACGGACGGTCGGCATTCCTTACTCGTTGTCGCCGACCTTCCTGAAGAACAACCAGAACCAGACGCTGGAAGAGAACCTGGACATCCTGGAAAAGGTGAAACAGAAGGCAGACGAAGCCGGATTGGACACCATCGCGTACATTTCGATGGCCTTTGGAAATCCCTACGGGGATCTGTGGAACGAAGAAGAGTTAATCGTAGGTATAAGTCTTCTAGCTGACATGGATTTGCAGGCCATTTCACTTTCCGACACCGTCGGGCTCTCGACACCGCAGCAGATCGCTGACGTGATGGGGCCAGTGCTGGAGAAGTTCGAAGGCATCGAGATCGGGGCACATCTGCATAGCCGCCCCGACGAAGCCGTGGACAAAGTACTAGCCGCCTATGACGCTGGGTGCCGTCGCTTCGACGCGGCCATCGGCGGACTGGGGGGCTGTCCGTTCGCACAGGACGTGCTCGTAGCCAATCTGCCGACCGAGAAGGTCCTGGAAGCCCTTCATCAGCGAAACGCTCCTTTACCGATCAAGAAAAACATTTCCGGACTCGTCGAACTGGCGGCCGAGATCGGCGAGCGCTTCAGTGGCCCGAAAATGTAGCATGAAGGTCGTCCGTGCCGTTCAACCTCCCAAAACGGGCACGCTGGCGTGGCTTTCTGCCAACGTCCATAAAAGAAATGGGTTATGCAAGTCTTTAGGTGTGATAATGCCTAGCGAAGCAAACAACTTTACTAGCTCGTAGAGTGCGACCGATTGTTCGGTCTGCGCTGGTTGATTACGTTGCGATAAGCCGATGTCCCTGCATTCTCACCAATACGCGACGCTGACTCTTGCTTATGAGGGACCCGTCGCTACGGTCACTTTGAATCGGCCGGACAAACGCAATGCGATCAGCTACGAACTTATTGAGGAACTCCATCACGCGCTACATGACGTGCTGAAGGCGTCGGCACACATCCTCATCCTGACGGGCGCAGGCGCGGCGTTTTGCTCAGGAATGGACCTCGACAACCTCCGCGAGATCACCAGGCATACCGAAGAAGAAAACCTGGCGGATTCCGGCCGGATGGCGCACCTGTTCCGGACGCTGTATGACTTTCCCAAGGTGACGATTGCGGCGGTCAACGGGGCGGCCATCGCGGGGGGATGCGGACTCGCCACATTGTGCGACTTCACTCTGGCCTCGGCCGAGGCCAAGTTTGGCTACACGGAAGTGCGCATCGGATTTGTGCCTGCCATCGTGGCGACGTTTCTGCTACGGCAGGTGGGCGAGAAGCAGGCGCGCGATCTATTGCTGACCGGCCGCATCATCGACGCCGAAGAAGCCTATCGCATAGGGCTGGTGAACGAAGTGGTGAGCGCCGAGAATTTGCTTGCTCGCGCGCGCGAATTGGCGGAAACTTTGGCCACCAACAGCCCGGCGTCCTTGCTCGCCACAAAACGGCTGCTCAAGACGTATTCTCATGTGGAACTCGACCGCCAGATCGCGGCGGCGGTGGACGAGAACGCGCGTATTCGCACGACACACGATTTTCGGGAAGGTATCAGTGCCTTCCTGGAGAAGCGTAAACCGAATTGGACAGGGAGGTAGACTGTGAGACTTCGTCCGCATCTGGTGGTAGCGATGTTGCTGTTCCCAGCCCTGATGTTCGCCCAAACCGAAGCGCCAGCGCCCAAGAAGCAGCCACCAGCCTCCGCCGCTTCGCCGGGGAACTATCCGGTGATGAGCGCCGCAGCCAAGAGTCGGGCCCATCAGCTTTTTGGATACTTCGACAGTGGCCAGTCGGCGGCGTTGTTTGCGGCGTTTTCGCCCCAGATGAAAGCCAAGAGCAACGCCGCGAATACGACTGCGGTGGCGAAGAAAATCGGTAACGAGTGGGGACACGAGGAGAAGATGCTGGGCGAGAACTTCGGCCCTGACTTGCTCTCTGCCAACACGGTGTATTCCAGGTATTCGCAGTTCAGTAAGGCGAAAGATCCGATCTTCACCGTGATTGCGCTGAATGAGCAGGGACAGATCGCGGTAATTCAGTTTCAGCCTTCCCCGGCCGCCACTGGAAACCGCTTCTCCGATTACAAAGACACGACCAAGTTAAGGTTGCCGTTCAATGATGAGTGGTTCGTGTACCAGGGCGGCAGGTTCGTTTATCAGAACTCCGACGCCTACCGTGACGCGGAACGGTATTCCACCGTCTTTACGGTCTTGAAAGACGGCCGCCCCTTCTCGGGCGACGGCACCAAGAACGAGCAATTCTATTGTTATGGACAACCAGTGCTGGCGCCCGCCGATGGCACGGTCGTATTGGTGACCGACTCGTATGCCGATAACGCGCCGGGGCGGCCCGAAGAAATGATGCCTGGGGGCAATCGTGTTCTGATCTCGCACGGCAACCAGGAATATTCGCTGCTGATGCACCTGAAACAGAACAGCATCAAGGTGAAGCAGGGGGCGAAGGTCAAGCAGGGTGACGCGGTCGGGGAGTGCGGCAACAGCGGCAACTCTCCAGCGCCCCATCTGGAGTATCGGCTGCAGAACTCCAGAGGCCGGCCGCTTCCGCAAACCATGCCCGCGCAGTTCGTTGATTATGTAGCGGATGGCGTCGCAGTACCGGTGGGCGAACCGGTCCGCGGACAAATGGTCCACAATGGCAGCGCTGCCGCAGCTCCGGCGGAGAAGAAGTAGGGCCGACCATCACACGATTCTTCGCCAGCAGGGCTGGCAGGTCCGGACTTTCCGGTTCGAAACGCGGCTGCATGATAAGTTGGAATACGGGTTGATGCAGCCGGACAACACATCCGCAGTTCAAGTGTACGAAGCGCAACTCCGCGTGCGCTACGCCGAAACCGATCAGATGGGCGTGGTGTATCACTCCAACTACATCGTCTGGTTCGAGGTGGGGCGGGTGGAGATGTTGCGTCAGCTCGGTTTCACTTATCGCGACATGGAACAGGAGGACGACACCCACATTGCGGTGGCCGATGTGCATTGCCGCTTCAAGTCTCCCGCCCGCTACGACGACCTGATCACCATTCGCACGCGGCTGGTGAACGTGCGCGAGTCTTTGCTGCATTTTGGATACGAAATTGTGCGCGCCGCTGACGGCAAGGCGCTGGCCGAGGGTGAGAGTGTCCACATCGTGGTGAACTCGGAGTTCAAACGCATTCACTTGCCGAAGAAATACATGGCGCCGTTCTTGAAGGCCGCCGGGAAAACAACATGAAACTGTTGCACATCAACGGCAACGACCTGACCCTAGACGATGTCCGCGCGGTTGTGTACGAGCGGCGTCCGGTGATGCTTGAGCCTGAGGCCCGCCTCGCGGTCGATCGCGCCCGCGCCGTAGTCGAAGACCTGGTGGAGAACAACCGGGTCGGTTACGCGGTAACCACCGGCGTCGGCCAGTTGAGCGACGTACGCATTCCTCACGACGACATCCGCCAGTTGCAAGTCAATCTGCTGCGATCACATGCCGTGGGAGTCGGCGCACCGTTGAGCGAGGAAGTCAGCCGCGCCATGATTCTGCTGCGCGCGAACTCGCTGGCCAAGGGTTGCTCGGGCGTGCGGGGAGTCGTCATCGACACCCTCTGCGAAATGTTGAATCGCGGCGTGCATCCCGTGATTCCCTCGCAAGGCAGCGTAGGTGCGAGCGGAGACCTGGCGCCCTTGTCTCACTTAGCACTGGTGCTTATCGGCGAGGGCGAAGCCAACTTCCACGACAAGCGCATGACGGGCGCTGACGCGCTGAAACAAGCCGGCATCAAGGCCGCTCGTGCTGGAGGCCAAAGAAACCATTTCGCTGATCAACGGCACGCAGGCCATGCTGGCCGTGGGGTTGCTGGCGACGGCGCAGGCGTCAATACTGGCGGACACGGCGGATGTGCTCGGAGCCATGGCCGTCGATGCCCTCAAAGGCACCGATGTGGCCTTCGATGAGCGCATTCATCGGGCGCGGCCGCATCCCGGGCAGTTGCATGTTGCGCGGAACCTGCGGCGCATGCTGGAGGGCAGCGAAATCCGCGAATCGCATCGCGAGTGCGGCAAGGTGCAGGATGCCTACTCGCTGCGCTGCATTCCCCAGGTGCACGGCGCGGTACGTGACACGCTGGCGCACTGCCGTCAGGTCTTCGAGATCGAGATGAATTCCGCGGTCGATAATCCCTTGGTCTTCCCGCGGGAAAAGCAAGTCGGCGCACCGCCGCCGAAGATTGGCGCTCCGGTGCTCGGCGATATCATTTCGGGCGGTAATTTTCACGGTGAACCTCTGGCGTTCGCGCTGGATTTCCTGGCGATCGCGCTCAGCGCCTTGGCGGGCATCTCCGAGCGCCGCCTGGAGCGCCTGGTCAACCCGGCGCTGAACGAGGGACTGCCTCCCTTCCTGGCTCCGGGCGCGGGTTTGAATTCAGGCTTCATGATGCCGCAGGTCACGGCCGCGGCGTTGGTCAGTGAGAGCAAGGTATGGTCGCATCCCGCTTCGGTGGACTCGATCACGACCTCAGGCAACAAGGAAGACTTTGTCTCGATGGGCATGACTGCCGCGAACAAGTTGCTGCACGTCATCGACAACACTCGCAACGTGCTTGCGATCGAGGCCATGGCAGTGGCGCAGGCGCTCGACTTTCGCGCTCCTATGAAGCCGGGCAAGCGCGGGCAGGCCGCTCACGCGGCGATTCGTGCCGTCTCCCCGACCATTTCGAAGGACCGCATCCTGACCCAGGACTTCGCCCGCGTCGCCGACTTGATTGCCAGCGGAAAGCTGGCAGACGTATTGCGCTGACGCCAGCGCTCAAACGCGTCTGCCGTTTTGCGACTGACTATCTGGAAGCGTGCTCTAGCGCGGCCATTTTCTGAAAACGCATTCAGAAGAAATCGCAGCGCTGACAGCGACGCGCGACGCAACTCGTCGGCATGGCGGGAATCCGCTGCGGCGGCGGACATTCCCCGGGCTGTGCCGAAGAACAGCGAGGCAATGGCGAGCGCCAGATCCTCACACTTGCTGCCGGTGACGCCGACTTCCTGTGTAAGCCGCGACTTCAAGAGTTCGAACACCGGCCTCGACTCGCCGGCGACCGATCTCTCACCGAAGACTTCAACCGTCAAATCGAAGCGCCGCGGATGCGCGCAACTGAACCGAAGATACTCACGGGCCATCTTGTCCACGGTGGTGAACGCCTGCAGGACCGAGAACATCTCATCGGTGGCACGTTGGGCCACGCGCCGCATCAGGGCTTCCCTGTCCGGAAAGCGTTCGTACAGCGTGGGCGTGGTGGTTCCAGCCTCCTGGGCCACGGCGCGCATGGTGATAGCGGCTTCGCCGCCGCGGTCCAGCAAGCGCATAGCGGCAGCGGCGATTCTCTCTTCCAACTCGGGATCGGGCGTTCTCGGCATGCCCTCGGCCTCGGCGCAAAAGAACTGCAAGATTTTAGCATTGACGCTGTTTGTTTAACGCTGTATAATTAATTCCAGCACCAACGGTATCCCGTACCACCCCGTTTCCACAATGCACGATTGAGTCGGCCAGCCATCAGGCATTGCAGCCGTGATCTCCGGCCCTATTTCCACTTCCGCACGGTAGTCATACCGACGACAAGCGCCAAGTCTGTCTCAGCGGCAACCGCGTTATCCACGAGGAGCACCACCCATGACGAAACCCAGAGGTCTGCGCCTGTGCGCCTGGACAGTCTTAGCCTTGCTATTCGCGACGACCCTCGCGAGCGCCACCACAACACGGCGTGAGGTCAACCTGGTTGACCTCGTTGCCAACTCCGAACTCATCCTGCGCGGCACCATCACCAAACTGTCTGACGGTATTGACAAGCGCGGCATTCCCTACACTGAAGTGACCCTGCATGTTTCCGACGCCATCCGCGGCCAGGTGAGCGGCGACTACACCTTCCGCCAGTTCGGATTGCTGAAGCCTCGCGACATGGGCAACGGACAGACCAACCTGATGGTCACGCCTGCCGGCTGGGCCACCTACACCAAGGGCGAAGAAGCCATCCTGTTCCTCAACAAACACGCCGCATGGACTGGCTTGCAGACCACCGTTGGCCTGGGACAGGGTAAATTCAACGTCGCGATGGCTGGCGCGGTCAACCAGTCGAACAACGCCGGCCTCTTCAAGAACGTCACGATTGACCCCACCCTCACGGGAACGAAAGAGCAGCGGGCCATGATGACCCAGCAGGGCCCTGTCAACGTCAACGCTTTCGTCAGTCTCGTGAAGCAGGCGATCAATGGTCAATGGATCGAGACCGGGAGGATGTCACATGATCAGAAATAACTTTACCGTCGCTGCGCTCCTGATCGCCTCATGTTTTGCACTAACTTCCGCGGCGTTTGCCGGAGGGCCTCTGCTGGTCGATCCCCAAACCAGGAGCGCCTATCACTATGACACCTCGACACCCGTGCCGGTGTACTACGATCTCGGAAACCTGGGCGTGGTCACCGACTATTCGCAGACCCCTCCAGTGCAGGTCATCTTTGACAATGCCACCGGAGCGGGACTGGTAAAGAAGGGTTATGCCGACTGGTCGGCCATCCCAACGGCGTCGCTGCGGGCTGACGTGTTGGGCGACTTCTCGCTGAAGGGCCTGCCCGACATCGACTCGACCAATGTGACCTTGATTATCGGCACGTCCAATGGCCGCGGGATTTATGTGATCTTCGACGCTGACGGCAGCATCATGCAGAACTTCTTCGGCGCCGGTGACGGTGTTCTGGGAATTTCCAGCCCGCAATTCTCCATCACCGGGACGACCATCATTACCGAGAGCTTCGTGGTACTGAACGGTTCGGCCATCGACCCGGCGGACCCCAACGCCATGAATTTCCAGGGCGTGGCCACCCACGAATTTGGACACTCCCTTGGCATGGCGCACACGCAAACGAACGGCGCGGCGTTTTTCTACCAGTCAGACAATGTTGGACCGAAAAACTGCAGTAGTCTGCCCTACGCCCACACCCTGACCAGCGCAGATGTCGAGACGATGTACCCGTACATCAATCCCTATGTTGGCGGCACCGGATTGGCTCAGGCGAACCTCCATACCACCGATACTCTCGCTTCGTTCTCCGACCTGTACCCCGGTCCGGGTTGGACCAACGCCTACGGCACCATCACCGGCAAAGTGTACGACGTTGACGGCAAGACCGAGTTGACGGGCGTCAACGTAATTGCCCGCAACGTGGCCAACCCCTACGTCGACTCGACTTCCGCGATGACCGGCCAGATGACGCAAGGCCTGCTTGGGCCGGATGGCAGCTACACGCTGCACGGACTGAAGCCGGGCGCAAAGTACGTGGTCTATGTGGACGCAATCATGGCAGGTGGTTTCCCCACTCCGCCCCTGTGGTTCCTGCCCTCGGCCGAGCGCTTCTGGGACGGGAAACCAGACTACTAACAGCTACAACCCATGCACCTACATGCCAATCACTGCCAGTCCCGCGACTCCGGCGAAGGCGAACATCACTTTCGCTCGCGTACCGGGTGCACCCTTGCTCTACCAATTGGGTTATGGGCCTTCGTCACCGGGCTCAGTGGAGATGGCGGTGTCGCCGTGGGTGGCTACGGCCGCGGAGGACCGATCTTCCGCTGGACCGCAAAACAGGGCGTGCAGTCGATGAATGTGGCCGGCACCGGCGGAACCGTGTCGATCTCGCACAATGGCAGCTACATGTCCAGCAATCTGTTGGATGTTAATTCCGACACTAGCCTCGGCGCCTATCGCTGGGATGCGAAGAATGGCTGGATTCGCGTCAGGCCGAACGGATCGTGCGGCACCGACACTAACTCGAATTTTGCGGTCGACAATGATGGTTCGGTGTTCGGCTTAACCTATAACACCTGCACCGACTACAAGGCGTTCCGCTGGATCCCCAACACGGCCATCGGCTCGATCGAGTACAAGTCGTCGTTCAAACGCTCCGACGGAAATTGGGCCAACAGCCGCATCGATCAGGTATCGGCCGACGGTTCGATTGCCGTGGGATGGCAGGAAGCCGAATGGGGTGGCTGGTTCGGCACTGTCTGGCACAACGGCCAGCCTGAGTTGATCACCGATGCGGCTGGCAATCCGGTAAGCGAAGCGTTCACTGTGAGTGGCGATGGATCCACTCTCGCAGGTCAACTCTTCGACGGTCAGTTTCCCTACGATGGCAGCGGCTGGCGTAGACCTACCAATTCGACAACCCTGGAGTACGTGCAGCCTCTCAACTCCAATGCCACTCCGCTCACCCCTTATTCGCTTTCGGCGGATGGCAGCGTCATGGCGGGCTTGAGCGGCAATCCATTCCTGAGTCTCCAGTTCGGGCCGTTTCTCTGGACGAAGGAGTTGGGTACAGTCAACTTCGATGACTTCGTAAAGAGGCAAGGCACGGCGATGGATCAGTGGTACAGCCTGTTTGCTCCCGGCTCCATATCGGATGAGTGGCACAATCATCGCCGGTACGGGAACTGGCTTCCTTGGCTACGCCGGCTGGGTGCTGGACATGCACAATGTGTTTGTCTGCCACGGAACTCCCGGCAGCAGCAACCTGCAAACCATCAGCGTCGCGTTCCCCAAGGCCTTCGATCAGCACCTGGCCGAGGGAGACACACCCGGACGTTGCCCGTAGAGTCCGGACACCCGAACTTACGGCTTTCCTCCCGGCGGCGGTGGCACGGTTCCCTAACGTGCTGCCGCCGTTTTCTGTCTTCTCCATGGGACGTAATTCAGATAAATCAGCAGACAGGAGATGTCATACACGATGACAATCGGCAAGGTGGGATGGGCCGCGTGTTCAAAGCGAGGATAGCTAGAGTGCGGTTGCGTTTAAGACATAGACCCTGGCAACAGAGAAGGGTTCTTGAGGAAATACTCGCCCGTTGCAGCAGGAATACCTTGAAAGAGCCAGAGCCTGTTCAAACCAGAAACTGCCGCTCCAGCAGATTCTTGGCATCGGTGCACAAATTTGCCACGCTCTCGAGTACGCTCTTCAAAAGGCGTCATTCACCGTGATATCAAGCCCGGAAATATATTTTGGTTGCACGACAACACGGTAAAGGTTTTAGATTTTGGTTTGTCAATCACTGGCCCTTCACTCAGGCCAATTCCTCCGACCACTCGCACGGAGGTTCTTTGCGGAACCTACCGATACATGTCGCCTGAGCAATGGCACGGGTTCGCTGTTGACGGGCAAACCGACGTCTATTCAGCGGGATTAGTTCTTCACGAGTTGCTGGCGAAGCAGACAATCTCCTCCGCTGCCACAATTACCGATGCACATCCTTCAGTCGTCGCTACAGACGGTTACATACCTGTGGCTCTTGGAAGCGAATACTACGACGAGGTAAATAACATACTTTGGACAGCGCTTGCGCAAGACCGACTCCGCCGATATATGAGGGCAGATCTGATCGGGTGCGCGTTGCTCAACCTTAAGCAACGAGCTGAACAGCGCGAAATCACTTCCTTATATGAACGTCGATGTGCCCTTGTCAAGACAGGCGATCTGACAGGCGATCTGAAAACGCACGACCATGAAATAACACGAATTCTCATCGACTTGGACTGCATCGATCCAGCGTGTGAAGAGAAACGTATGCTTATGGATCAGCTACTCCAAGTCGGTTTTTTGAACGGGGTTTTTGAAGTTATGGGCCTAATCTTGCCAGAAAAGAGAAAGTTCAGAGAGGCGGAGCAGATTCTGAAGAAGCTGTACATGTATCCCAACCTCACACCGGATTGCGTAGCCCAACTTGACTTTCTGGCTTCCTGCATACGAACGCAAATGACGGACCAGGTGCCCGCCAAGAAAGTGACCGACGAGTCGCATGGACTCGTTGAGAGTTCGTCAGGCATCTCTGGCAAGCTTACCGCGAAGCTCAAATTCCTGTTTAACAACTTTGGCAGGCTGCCGAAGAATTGATCTGCAATAAGGATTTGGCTACTGCGGCGGCGGCGCGGTGAGCGCCGCGACCCGAACCAACGTGCACTTCGCGCTCTTGCCTGTCGGAGGTGCTCTTCACCTGCCCTTTGTTGCCATCGATCTTGTAGTTGATAGTTGTTCCCACCACGAAGTCTGTCGCCTTTATCTTCTGGTTTTCGTTGGTGCGGCAGGTGTAATCGTTTTTCGAGCCCGTGAAAGTCAGGTCGAACTGCTGCTTCTTATGCTTCTTATCGGTCGTGCCGGCCGGCTGCACGTCTTTCAGCGTCGTGCTTCCGGATTCCTTGTTGGCCGCGAAAGCCAGAATCGCAAGAAAAAGGACGATCATCGTCAAAATAAGCGTCTTCCGCATGGTGATCACCTCCGAAAAAACCTCTGGAACCGACTATACCAACGAGGTACCGGCAAAAGGAACACCGCCGCGGGCGGGCGGTTCGAGACACGCTGTTTTACAATAGAAGCAGCGCTCTGGTAGGTCTCGGATAACAGAATGCCGTTTGAAGCCGTCTTATAGTAGGCGGCGTCTCTGCGTACCGAAAATCGTGGCAATCAAGATCAAACTGACTGGCAACAGGCCCCGGGCGGCCGCAAAGTCGACGGGACCGAGCGGCGCTCGTAAACCGCAGCCGGGACACCACTTCACCCTCACGGACCCCATCGTAAAGATGCTGGTGGCCGGGTTCCTGGTCGCCGGAATCCTGTTCATCGTGGTGTTCGCGTTCCTCTACGTGAAGTACGAGGGCATCGTGGACCGCCGCATGGCCGGGCCGCTGTTCAACAATTCCGCGAAGATCTATGCCCGTCCGCGAACCGTCGGAGTCGGCCAGGCCTTTAACGCGCTCGGAGATCGCCGACTACCTGCGGCGGGCCGGCTACAGCGAGCAAGGCAAAGACAGCGATTCCCCCATCGGACGCTTCCGGATTTCTGGCAGCAGTCTTGAAGTAATGCCCGGCGAGGAATCCTTCCACGCACCCGAGAGTGTGACCATCCACTTCGCTGGTGGCAAGGTCGCGTCGATTGCCGCCGACGGCCGTGGTGGCGAGAGCCTGAGTGCCTACGAGCTCGAGCCTCAAATGGTCACCTCGCTCTTCGGTGGACTGGACCGCTCCAAGCGCCAGATCGTTACCTTCGACGCCATTCCGACAAACCTGGTCAATGCCGTCATCGCCATCGAAGACCGCCGCTTCTTCCAGCACAGCGGGGTGAACTACTTCCGCCTGATGGAAGCGGCCAGCACCGACATTCTGCACGGCCATCGCGGCCAGGGCGGATCGACCCTCACCATGCAGCTTTCGCGCGGCTTCTTCCTGACGCCGGAAAAAACCGTCAAGCGCAAGCTGACGGAGATGCTGATCGCCATCGAGCTGGAGCAGAAGTTCTCCAAGCAGCGCATCTTCGAGATGTACGCCAACCAGGTCCCGATGGGACAGCGCGGCTCGTTCGGCATCAACGGCTTCGGCGAGGCCTCGCGCGCCTACTTCAACAAGGACATGAAGGACCTGACGCTGCCCGAGTGCGCCCTGCTCGCCGGCATCATTCAGCGTCCTAGTTATCTCTCGCCCTATCGCCATCCCGAGCGCGCCCTGGAGCGCCGCAACCTGGTGCTCGACTCCATGGTCGAAACCGGAGCCATCACGCGCGAGCAAGCCGACCGCGCCAAGGCCACTCAGTTGAAGTTGGCCGCACCTAACGTTGAGGCCAGTGACGCGCCCTACTTCGTCGATCTCGTGAAAGACCAGCTCACCAATCAGTACAACGAGAGCGAGCTGAACGAGCAGGCCATGCACATCTACACCACGCTCGATCCCGACCTGCAGCGCGCGGCCGCCGACGCCGTCGAAGTCGGAATGAAGCTGGTGGACGAGCAGGTGCTCAAGCAGCGCACCCACAAAACCAAGACCGGAACTGGCGCAGCCGCCAAAACCGAGGTGAGCGTCGACTCCGGTCCTCTGCCGCAAGTCGCGGTCGTCGTCCTCGATCCTCATACCGGCGAAGTCCTCGCGCTGGTTGGAGGCCGCAACTACGGCACCAGCCAGCTCGATCACGCCATCGCGAAACGTCCCACGGGATCGATCTTCAAGCCCTTTGTTTACGCGGCTGCAGTCAACACCGCTCTGACGGGGCAGACTGCTGACCGTCACGGCCAGCCGCGCCTGAGACTGGCGGCAACGCTCCGCCCACCATCGACACCAGCGGTAAGCCGGGAATCTTCACTCCCGCAACGCTGGTGGACGACTCGCAGGTGAGCATCGCCTACAGGACGAGGTCTACGAGCCGCGCAACTACCACGAGACCTTTCACGGAGAAGTCACCGCCCGTTACGCCCTCGCGCTGTCGCTGAACAACGCAACCGTGCGCGTGGCCCAAGGCGTCGGATTCGGCAACGTAGCCGCGCTCGCCAAGGCCGCAGGCATCACCAGCGTGCGCGCAACTCCCGCGATCGCTCTCGGCGCCTACGACGCCAGTCCGCTGGAAATGTCCGGAGCCTACACGGTCTTCGGCAATGGAGGCACGCGCATCTCCCCGCTGATGGTGAAGTCGGTTCGCGACGCCCGCGGCGGCGTCCTGAACGACTACCACAGCGATTCCAAGGGAGTACTCGACCCGCGCGTGGCTTACGTGATGACCACCATGATGCAAGCGGTCATCGACAACGGCACCGGATCCACCGTGCGCGCCCGCGGCTTCACCGCTCCTGCCGCGGGCAAGACCGGCACCTCGCACGACGCCTGGTTCGCCGGATACACCAGCAACCTGCTCTGCATCGTGTGGGTCGGCAACGACGACTACACCGACATCAAGCTCGCCGGAGGAACCACCGCCGCTCCCATCTGGGCTGAGTTCATGAAGCGCGCCCAGAAGATCCCGCAATACGCCGACATGAAGGGCTTTCCCGCGCCCTCAGGAGTGGTCCAGGTCCAGTTGGACAAAGTCACCAACCGCCTGGCCACCGAAGCCTGTCCGCAGACCTACTACGTGGCCTTCATCGCCGGAACCGAGCCCAAAGAGACCTGCGAGCAGTCTTTCTCCGACCATCGCAATTTCTTCTCCAAGATCCTCGGACTAGGCTCGCCTGAGGTGGCAGCACCGCCTCCGACCACCAACGGGCCAGTAGCAGGCCAGCCGGGAACCGCCGCCGCGGGACAACCCACAACCCAGGCCGACGGACAGCCTGCCGCCGAGCAGAAAAAGAAGAAGGGCTTCTTCAGCCGGGTCTTTGGAGGCGGAGGCAAGAGCAGCCAGCCCGACCCCAAAGAAAATAGTGGAACTTCTCCGCCCGAAAAAGGAAACAATCCACCCCAATAATGGGTCTAATATATGGGGAACGGGGCAGTCGGGGGTAGAAGTATGTCTCCTAGCCAAGCGTCACGCATTTTCGCTCTTGGTCTGGCATCCATCATTTTCGTCGGAGCAGTTTCCGTTAGCGGGCAGGCTACCGACCAGCAGCAAACCACGCCTCCGCCATTGGTGTCGCTCACCACCGGAACGCCTCAGGAACTCGAGAAGCAGGGTGACTCGATGCGCGCGCAGAAGCGCTATCTCGACGCCATCGACTACTACGCAGCCGCCATCAAGCTACAGCCCACCGCTCTGCTCTGGAACAAGGAAGGCATCGCGCTGCTTTTCCTCACTCGCCAAAAGGACGCGCAGAAATGCTTTGAGCAGGCCCTGAAGCTCGACAAGAACTCGCCTGAGTCCTTGAACAACCTGGGATTCATCGCCCAGATGCAGAAGAATTACGGCAAGGCCATCAAGTACTACAACAAGGCGCTGGTGGCGCGGCCGAATTCCGCGACCTTCCACTACAACCTGGGCGCGGCCTACTTCGCCAAGCACGACTTCGACAAGGCGACCACCGAGTACCGCGCAGCCTACGCGCTCGATAACGACATCTTCCAGCGCGTCTCGAAAATGGGAGTCATGGCGCAGACCAGCTCTCCCGAAGACCGCGCGGCGTTTTCCTTCATGGTAGCCAAGATGTACGCCCAGGCCGGAGACTTCGAGCGCTCCCTCGAGTACCTTCGCAGGGCGATGGAAGAAGGCTACAAGGGAATCGACAAGGTCTATACCGCTCCTGAGTTCGCCAGCCTGCGCACCGACCCGCGCTTCGCCGACCTGATGGCCCAGAAGCCCGCATCGCTGCAATAAAGCTCGTTCGTGGTTGGATGTGGCAGGGCGGCGCTTCAGCGCCGCGTCCGCTCGTTCCTGTCATCTTGCATTTTGTGCGCAGGCTGGGGAGTCCTACCCGAGCCAACGGCGGCGCGCACCAGACACCAGACTCAGCAACCCCGACCCCAGCAGGAGGAACGTGCCTGGCTCGGGCGTGGCCGAGGCTGCCACCAGTTCGCCGTACCCTCCGGCGTCGTTGTAAACCACAACCCACTTCTCCAAGCCACCGCTAAAAATGTCGCTCTGAATGGAGGCGAACGTGCCGCTCAGTGCGCCGGGGTTAAATTCGAGCCGACCGCCGGATTGAAGCCGGAATCGAGCAGCACATCGAGAGTTCCATCCAGCAACACGAGTCCGCCGTTCACCGAAATAATGGCAAAGCCGTTTTCGCCGATCGCTTCACCCAGCGTTCCACTGGCAAGTTGGTAAGAACCGTTGGCGAGGTTGACGGTCGAGCCCTCCGGCAGCGTGAGCACACCACTATTGCCGATGCCGCCCACGCTTAGAAATGCGGTGCGGCCTACGACGTTCACCTGCCCGCCAAGATTCGTCAGCGTGCCTGTGATGTTGACCGTCGTCGGGAACGGTTCGTTCACGCTGAAAAGGTCTTCACCTCCACGTACCCAGTGCTACCGACCGTGAAGGTGCCGCGCCGATGTTTGGAGTAATTTGCGCCGAACGCTGCTGTAAGTCCTTTATTTTCAGGATGGTGGGGCACTAACTCGGATACCCTGATTCCCATTTTGGGAACGAGCCCGGCGATGGATCTTAGCCTTCCCCTCGCTTGCGCAGGAAGGCTGGGATCTCCAGATCGTCGGCGTCGTAGCTGATGTTCACGCTGCTGCTGACGGTATCGATGGTGGGCGGCTCCTCGGGCTCCGACGCTGGGTCGGACGAATTGCGGCGCAAGGTGGCGTAGGTGCTCTCGGCTTCGCGCGAATAGGTCACGGCTGCCGCACGGGCCTCTTCTACTGGCTCAGCGTGGCGCACGAACTCCTGACTCGAGATCGAGATCGTCGGCGGAGTCGGGAATGTAGGGCACGTTGCGTCGGCCGCTCGTTGATGCGCGGCTCGGAACGTTGTCCGACCCTATCGCCAAAACCGGGTGATAAGGTTGGGGCACCGGATACTTCCCCACATTTGCCAACATCAGGCAAATATGGGCCACCCGGGGTTTCGGGCTCGCGGACCGACGGCACCTGGAAGGTTGCGCTGGCCGCTGCACGCGCGTTGCGCACGGCGCTGGCTGCGGCATTGGCATGTTCGCGGCTGCGGGCCGAGTCTTTGAATCCGGTGGCGATGACGGTGATCTTGACCTCGTCCTTCATCTTCTCGTCGAGCACGGCGCCGAAGATGATGTTGGCGTCTTCGTGGGCGGCGCTCTGAATGATGGTCGAAGCCTCGTTCACTTCGGCCAGGCGCAGCGAACTGGAGCCGGTCACGTTGATCAGGATGCCGCGCGCTCCATCGATGGCTCCGGCTTCGAGCAGGGGCGAGGCGATGGCGGCCTGGGCAGCAAGGGTGGCGCGACCTTCGCCGCGAGCGGTGGCGGTGCCCATGACCGCGTATCCCATGCCGGCCATGATGGTCTTCACGTCGGCGAAGTCGCGGTTGATGATGCCGGGGATGGTGATGATGTCGGAGATGCCCTGCACCGCCTGGCGCAGAATGTCGTCGGCGACGCGGAACGATTCGAAGAAGCCGGCGTCTTTGGCGACCGCGAGCAGCTTCTCGTTGGGGATGACGATGGTGGTGTCGACCGAGTCGATCAGCTCCTGCATGCCGCGCTCGGCCTGGGTCTGGCGGCGCTTGCCTTCGAAGGCGAAGGGCTTGGTCACGACGGCGACGGTGAGGGCCCCCATTTCGCTGGCGAGGGAGGCGATGATGGGAGCGGCGCCGGTGCCGGTGCCTCCGCCGAGGCCGGTGGTGACGAACACCATGTCGGCGCCTTCGAGGGCTTCGATGATCTTGTCGGCGTCTTCGAGCGCGGCCTTGCGTCCGACTTCGGGGTTGGCGCCCGCGCCGAGTCCGTTGGTGAGCTTGACGCCGAGCTGGATCTTTACCGGCGCATGCGAGAGCTTGAGCGCCTGCAGATCGGTGTTGGCGACCACGAACTCGATGCCTTCGAGGTGCGACTCGATCATGCGGTTGACGGCGTTGCCTCCGCCTCCGCCGACGCCGATGACCTTGATCTTGGCGCTGTTCAGGGTCTCTTCGTTGAAGTGAATGCGAATGTCGTCTGGTTGCGTCTTGTTGCTGAAATCTTCGATCATCGCTACTCCGATTGCGCGCCTGCGGGCGCGATTGAATTGCCAGATCGTCTCTTATACGTTTTGCCGCGCAAATAAAGCCTTGAGCCGGGCGCCGAATCCGCGATCGCCGTTGATGCGCGTCTGCCGCGAGCGATGTCCGTAAAGCACCATGCCGATGGCGGTCGAAAATTCCGGCTCCAGCAAGTTCGACGGCAGCTTGGCGATGGGCACGGGATATCCCAGGCGCGCGGGCCGGCGCAAAGTTTCTTCGGCGGTTTCCATCAGCGAATTGAGGCGCGAGCCTCCGCCGGTGAAGACCACGCCTGCTCCGAGCAGCTCGTACACGCCCGCCTGGCGAAGATGCTCGCGGAGGAGTTCCATCAGCTCGCGCGCGCGGGGCTCGAGAATCTCGCCCAGCATGCGCTGCTGCACCAGGCGCGAAGGGCGATCGCCGACTGATGAGACTTCGATCTCGTTGCCCGCGGGAATGCGGGTCACGATCGCGCAGCCAAACATCTTCTTGATGTTCTCGGCGTCGGGAATGCGAGTGCGGAAGCCGACCGAAACATCGTTGGTGAAGTGGTCTCCGCCGATGGGGACCGCGCCAGTGTGAATCACGACGCCTTCGTAGTACACGATGAGGTCGGTCGATCCGGCGCCGATGTCGGCGAGGCAGACTCCGAGCTCGCGCTCGTCGGTCTGGAGAACGGAGTCGGCGCAGGCGAGCGCTTCGAACACGGTGTCGTCGACGTGAATGCCGGCGCGGTTCGCGGCGGTCACTACGTTCTGGGTTGCCGTGGTGCCTGCGGTTACGACATGCACGCGCACTTCGACCTTCTTGCCCATCAGTCCGGCGGGATCGTGCACGCCGGGCTGTCCGTCGACGATGAACTCCTGAGGCAACAAGTGCAGGGGCTCGTGATCTTCGGGAAGCGGGATGGTGCGTGCCTTCTCGACGGCCGCGCGAACGTCATCGCGGCTGATCTCGCGGGTTCGTCCGCCCAAAGTGATGCCGCCGTGGCTGTTGATGCCGCGGATGTGCGATCCGGCGACGCCGACAATGGCGTGCTCGACCGGCGCCTGCGCGACGTTTTCGGCTTCTTCGACCGCCTTCCGAATCGAGTCAACCGCCTTGTCGAGATCGGCGATGACGCCTTTGCGCATGCCGCGAGAGTCGGCGATTCCGTGGCCGCGATAGCGCAGAGCGTATTCGTTGACTTCGGCGACGATGACGCAAGTCTTGGCGCTTCCAATGTCAATGACAGTGAGCAGATTTTCGTTTTGACTTCCCATGGTTGATCAGTGCTTCTTTGCTTTCTTGAGTGCTGCGGTCGTTTTCGGCGCCGGGGTAACGTTAGTCGGCGATTCTGCGGACGCGCCTTTCTGCTGCCGGGCCGATGATTCGGGGTTCACGATCACCTGGCTGTCATAACGCAGGTCGATCGACTCGAGTGGGCTATATTGCGCTCTCCACTCCTGCACATGAGCCATGTACACCTGGAAGCGCTCCAGAAAGTTCGACGAGCCCAGGTGGACGAACACTGCGCCCTTGGGATCCGACACGGTTGCCCTCACGTCATCCGGGTCGGATAGATCGACTTCGCTCAAGCTCTGCGAGTAATGCGCCCCGGTGGAGTCGAGCTGCTTGATCAGTTCCGCGTAGATCTTCATGCGCGCGGCGCGGGTGGAAAGTGGCTCGCTGTCGTTCATGCCGACGATCACCGGGAATGAATACGTGGTCTGCGCGCCGGCGGGCAGATCCATGATGACGCCGTGGGCATCGATGAACTCGATATGCGAATTGACAGCCACGAAAGCCACCGGCGTGCGCTCGTGAAGCTCGATCCTCAGGCGATTGGGATAGAGCCGCATCACCGCGGCTGACTCGACCCAGGGAATATCTTCGAGTTGCTTCTTGCGTTCGGCCAGGGGAACGAAAAAGATGTTGCGGTCGATGTCGCCACCCATGACTTCAAGCACCTGTCCACGGGTAACGTTACGGTTGCCGAGGAGCGCGATGTTGTCGCTGGAATCGATGCGGAATCGCCACGACTGCGTGCCGTAGCGATAGACAGTGACGCCAACCAAACCGACAACACCCACGATCAGCAGTACGATCATCAGCAGCTTGATGCGGCCGAGGGCCTTGCGGGGCAGCGCACCGCGGCGCACGGGCACGCGTTTCTGCCCGCGCAGAAATGGAGACTCGCCCTCATCGTCGAGGTCGAGCATGCGGGCATCGAGCGGAGACTCGTCGAACGATCGCGCTGAATTCCGCGCTTCGGCGGCTACGCTTCGAACTCCTCCTCCGGCAATGTAGAAGTTGTTTTCCGCGCCATGAAGACGGTGAAACTGCCGAAAACTTCGGCTATTGGCCTCACTATATCCGTTTTCGCAGGGATTGCGGAGGACAGAACGGGCGGCAGTTGTGCAATCTGCGTGGCTGCGAACCTTGCAAGTAAACACGAACGTCCGGAATGGCCTCTAACCCCATCTCAGGCGGGGCTCCGTTGCGTCAACTGCGCACTCACGATACCTTTTCGGCATGCGCATCGGAGAGATAGCGAAGCAAGCCGGCTTGAATATTCAGTCGGTTCGATTCTATGAACGCAAGGGACTGTTGCCGATGCCGCCGCGGTCCGCGTCGGGATACCGCAGCTACGACGAACGCCACCTGGAGACGATACGGTTCATCAAACGCGGCCAGAGCCTCGGCTTTACCCTGCACGAGATCGGGCAGTTGCTGGAGTTGCACCAATCCCTGGCTACGTCGCCGATCGCAATGTCGCGCAAGAGGTCTTCCCGCGAGTCCGAGCGGCTCGTGTTGTTGGCGCGCGAACGGCTGGCGGCAATCGAGCAGAAGATCGAGATCCTGAACGGAATGCAAAAGCAACTTTCGGATTTCTGCGCGAGTACCAGTCCGCCCGAAAGCTGGTTTGCCCAGCCGCAAAGAAGTAGCCCTTCCTGCCATTTTTTCCGCTTGACCTTGTACTTAGGTATAGGGACCACACTGGTTGTGAGAAGACTGCTCACGGAGGGAAAAGAATGCGGCAGAAACGTAGCTCGGGCATGGCGCGTTGGATTGGCCTCATCGCTATGGTGATCGCAGTGACTCTGGTTGCTGTATGGAGCGTCGGGGTGCGCGCTATGCGCATGCAAACAGCCGCGGCGGCGACAGGCGACGACCAACTAGCAAAGGCGCAGCCGGGTTCGCAGCTCAAAGCGGTGGTCGAACTGACGTCGGCCGCCGACGGCAAGGCTGAAGGCCTCGTGCTCGACAAGCAAAGCGAAAACGCCTACCGACGGAGCAAAGCAACCATAGCGATCGACTTCGCTCCCGCTACCAAATTTGTGATGGGTTCGGCCGTCGACCTGCGCAAGGGCGCGGTCGTCCACGTGACTGGAACGGTTGCGCAGAATCGGCGGCTCGAAGCCTCGCAGATTGTCATCCTGACCGGTTACGTCTCGGTTGATTGATCGTCGATGATCGACTACTTCGTGACGGCGGTGAGCGGATGGCTGGGAACCATTGGAATCGCGTTTGGTAGCCTGCTGCCGTACCTGCTGCGGCGAACCGCCCTCTCACGGCGGCTCGGCATTGAGCTCGTCAACAGCCAACCCTACCTCGGCCGAATGTGGCCGCATTACTGGGTGGGATATTCAATCGCTGGAGTTTCGACGATTCATGCGTGGCTCTCAATGTCGACTGGCCACATTCGCACCAGCGTTACGGGGTTGCGGATGGCGACTGTCGCGCTGGGGCTGGTGTGGTTGCAATTGTGGATAGGGCTGATGCTCCGGCAGCCGATGGCGGCTTCCGAGAGGAAGGTGCTCAGGCTGTGGCATTTCTGGGGGATGTTCGCGATTGCCGGATTGGTGGCACTGCATATCGGGATCAATCGATGAGCAGTAGGAACATTGCGTTACGTAGCCGCGCCGACGGCTGCTCGCCGCTCCAACTGCTCGAGCACCAGCGGTCCTAGCTGAACCACGTTGCCCGCGCCCAGGGTGAGGACGAGATCGCCAGACCGGGCTTTCGCACCCGCCAACTCGGCTGCTTCGGCGAAGGAGGGCGAGTAACTGGCGTGAGCACTTCCCTCCTGCCTGATTCGTTCAGCCAGCAGTTCGCCTGTGACTCCGGGGATTGGAGACTCGCTGGCGGCATAGATGTCGAGCACGTGATCGAGTCGGCATCGCGGAACGATTTGGCGAAGTCATCGAGCAGTAATTGAGTGCGTGTGTAGCGGTGGGGCTGGAAGATGACGTGAATCCGGGAAAACCCGCACTGGCGCGCGGCCGCGAGCGTGGCACGTATCTCCGTAGGATGGTGGCCGTAGTCATCGATCACAGCAACGCCGTTGGCGCGGCCTTTGAGCTGGAAGCGCCGATCGACGCCGCTGAATTTCTCCAGCCCCTCGCGAATTTTTTCCATCGGTATATCGAGTCCAAAGCCAACCGCGATGGCCGCCGTGGCATTGCGCACATTGTGCTCGCCTGGCACATGCAAATGAAATTCGCCCAGGTCCTTGCCGTGATAGCGCACTCGGAAAGCACTGGCGGCGAGCTGACCCTGCGGGGTGCTTCCGCTTCGCATCTCGGTAATCAGGAAGTCAGATCCCTCACGCGTGCCGTAGGTGACAATCCTGCGACGCACGGCAGGCAGGAGCCGGCGCAGATCGTCGTTGTCGTTGCAGGCAACAACCATTCCGTAAAACGGAACGTGATCGAGGAATTCGACAAACGTCCGCTCGACGTCGGCCATGTCGCGATAGCAGTCCATGTGCTCGCGATCGATATTGGTGACCACTGCAAGAATCGGCCAGAGCTTAAGGAACGACCGGTCGCTTTCGTCGGCTTCGGCGACAAAGTATTCCGACTTACCAACGCGAGCGTTGGAGCCCATGGCATCGACGCGTCCGCCGATCACAACGGTGGGATCGAGTCCCCCGGCAGCAAGTACGGCCGCCAGCATCGAGGTTGTCGTGGTCTTGCCGTGCATTCCGGAGACTGCAATTCCGTATTTCAGGCGCATCAACTCGGCCAGCATTTCAGCGCGAGGTATCACCGGAATATGGTTGAGGTGAGCGGCGGCGACTTCAGGATTGTAATGCGAGATCGCCGAGCTGGTAACTACGACTTCGGCACCTGCGAGGTTCTCGGCGCGATGTCCTTCGAAAGTGATGGCGCCCATGGCGGCGAGTCGCTGTGTGATCGGGGAAGCTTTCAGATCCGATCCGGAGACCCTGTAGCCGAGGTTCAGTAGGACCTCGGCGATGCCGCTCATGCCGATGCCCCCGATACCTACGAAATGAACACGCTGTATCTTCGCAAACATGGTCGAGAGAAGACCTTCTAGGCTACCGCGTGCGGGCTTCTGACGCCAGCGATGCGGGCAGCGAGATCTGCTATTTCTTCAGCCGCGCGAGGATGAGCAAACTTGCGGGCAGCGGCGCCCATCTGCTCCAGCCGGGCCCGGGTGCTCAACAACGATGCCAGTTCCTCTACAAGTCGTTCAGGAGCTAACTCGGTTTGAGGCAGCAGTCGGGCGGCATCGGCATTGGCGAGAGCTTCGGCGTTATGGCGCTGGTGATCGTCGGCAGCGGTCGGCAGCGGAACGAAAATCGCGGGCTTACCCGCCGCCGTAATCTCGGCCACCGTGCTGGCTCCGGAGCGGCATAACAGGAGATCGGCGCGGGCGAAAGCGCCAGGCATATCGTCGATGAAGCGCGATACCTCGGCGGAGATCCTTGCTTTGGCAGCGACATCTTGAACCGCTTCGTAATCCTTTTCGCCAGTCTGGTGGATGAGATGAATGCCCGGCACAGCCTGCGCCAACTGAGCGAGCGACTCGATAATGGCTACGTTGATGGCGTGCGCTCCCTGGCTACCGCCAAACACCAGGAGGGTTGGTGGTGCGTCTGGCGGACGCTGCGGGACGTGGAAGAACTCGCGCCGGACTGGGACTCCGGTGACCACAGCGTTGCGAAAGTAGCGTTGAGTCGCAGGAAAATGGACCGCAGCCGCGCGCACCATCGGGCGCCACAAGGCGGTTGGCGATGCCGGGAATGACGTTCGGCTCGAAGGCCATCATGGGTACGTTCATGAAGGACGCGGCGATCATCGCGGGGCCTGAGGCGTAACCGCCCACACCGATCATCACGTCCGGACGAAACTCGGTAATCATGCGCGCTGACTGCGCTATTGCGCGCGGAAGATCGAACAGCGTCTTGACTGCGGGTTGCCAGGTCGACGCGGTTCAGCGCCCCGACGGTGATCAGTTCAAGCCGAAACCTGCGGCCGGCACGAGACGGGTTTCGATACCGCGAGCGGTGCCGATGAACAGCACGTTGGCGTGGTAGCGAGATTGCAGCTCCTGCGCGATGGCCAGGGCCGGTATGACGTGGCCGCCGGTGCCGCCTCCGGCAATGATGACGCGCATCGCTAGTCCGTCTGCTGCGTGATGTTGAGAAGGACTCCCACGCTGGCAAGGGTGATGAAGAGCGACGATCCGCCGTAGGAGATGAAGGGCAGCGGGATTCCCTTGGTCGGCATCATGCCCAGAACCACGCTCATGTTGATGAGCGCCTGGACTACCACCATGGCGGTGATTCCGGTCGCCAGGAAGCGCGCGAAAGGATCCTGGTTGCGCAGCGCGGTGCGAATGCCGCGATACAAGAAAATGCTGAAGAGGATCACGACCAGCGCTGCGCCCCATAGTCCGAGTTCTTCGGCGATGTTGGCGTAGATAAAGTCAGTATGTGGCTCGGGCAGGTAGAAGAGCTTTTGCTTGCCTTCCATGAGGCCTGCGCCCATTAGGCCGCCGGTGCTGACCGCGATCATGGACTGGATGATGTGAAAGCCGTGACCCTGCGGGTCTTTCCACGGATCGAGGAAAGCGATGATGCGATGCCAGCGCCACGGGACGCGCACGATCAGCAGGTAAAGTGGCAGCAACGATGCGAGCAATCCGTAGCCGAGATAGCGCATCTTCATGCCGGCGATGTACAGCACTGAAGTCGTGATCGCCATGCAGGCAACGGCGGTGCCGAGGTCGGGTTCCTTGACGATGAGCGCAGCCAGCAGCACGCTCGGCGCGGCGGCCGGAAGCAGCACGTGTTTCCAGTCGGCAATCTGCTGCCATCGCGATTCGAGGAAATATGCGAGGTACAGGATGATGGCGGGCTTAGCCAATTCCGATGGCTGGAACGACAGTGGGCCGAGCTTGATCCAGCGATGGGTATTGTGCGAGTCGTGAAACAGAAACACGCCGACCAGCAGCAGACAGGTGAAGCCGAGGAAGGTGAAGACGATGGACGAGCGGCGGTACTGTTTGTAGTCGATGTTCATGACTACGAGCATGGCGGCGATGCCGGCGCCGGCCCATCCCAGTTGCCGCAGCAGGAAGCTGTAGGACGAGCCGAAGCGCTCGCGCGCCATCACCGCCGATGCGCTGAACACCATGATCAGTCCCAGAAACACCAGCAGCAGGATCACCGTGAACAGCCACTTGTCGACGCTGACACGTTTCGCCATTAGTCCTTGCCTCCAGCGCGGGCGCTTCCTGCGTGCTGCAATTCCCGCGCCTCCATCTGTTTCACCAGGTCTTTGAAGACTCGCCCGCGATGTTCGTAGCTGACGAACTGGTCGAAGCTGGCGCAAGCCGGAGCCAGCAGCACGATGTCGCCCGACACCGCCGATTCGCTCGCGCGGCGCAAGGCGTTGTCGATGGTGCCGGCGCTGACCACCTCAGTTCCGCGCACCTGCGATTCGATTTTCGCGGCGGCTGCGCCAATCGTGTAAACGCGCTTGACCCGCTTCTCCAGCAGGGGATTCAGCACGCTGTAGTCGCTGCCCTTGTCCTTGCCGCCGAGAATGAGGTGAATGCCGCTGGGGAATGATTCCAGCGCCTTGATGGTTGCATCGACATTTGTTGCTTTCGAGTCGTTGTAGTACTGGACGCCGCGAATGGTTGCAACGATATTCCAGCCGATGTTCGACTGCCTTGAAATTCGTAACAGCGCGCCGAATGTCAGCCGGATCGACGCCGGCAAGCATGCCTGCGGACACGGCCGCCAGCACGTTCTCGACGTTATGCGCGCCCTTCAGCGAGATTTCAGCGATGGGCATGATGGTCTGTTCCGTGTCCGCATCGCGCCAGATGATGCTATCTTCGCGCACGAATGCTCCGTGTTCGATCTGCTCGTTGGCGGCTGAACCAGTACACCGCGGCTTTGGTTTTGTCCGCCATGGCGACGCAGTTGTCGTCGTCGGCGTTCAAAACTGCGAAGTCGCTGCTCGCCTGGTTTTCGAAGATGCGGGCCTTGGCGGCGGCGTAGTTGGCGAACGTATGGTGGCGGTCGAGATGATCGGGCGTGACGTTCAGTACCACTGCGATCTTGGGATGAAAGGTCTCGATGGTTTCCAACTGAAAGCTGCTGACCTCGAGCACAATCCAAGTGTCGTCGGTCGCCCTCTCCACAAAACTGATGGCAGGAGTGCCAATGTTGCCGCCGACCAGAGTGTCGCGTCCGCTGGCTGCAATGATCTCGCCCGCGAGTGTAGTGGTCGTTGTCTTGCCATTGGATCCGGTAATCGCGACGATCTTCCCTTTGAGGTAGCGCGCGGCCAGTTCGACTTCGCCAATCACGGGAATGCCGGCCTGCCGCGCCTGCAGCAACTGCGGCACGTCAGCGGGCACGCCCGGGCTGATGACGATCAGCTCCTGCTCTTTAAAGGTGCGCTCACCGTGATATCCAGCCTCGACCACGATGCCGCGGTCGAGCAACAAGCGGAATCTCGCGAGGCAATTCCTCTTCCGACTTGGTATCGGAGACGGCAACGCGCGCGCCTCGGTCCGCCAGAAAGAGAGCGCTGGCGATACCCGATTTGCCCAGTCCCACTACCAGTACGCGCTTGCCTTTTACATCCATGGAAGGTTCATCCGAAGGGTCATTGTGCCACGTTTGCAGCGCCGCTAGCGCAACTTCAATGTGGTGAGAGCAAAGAGTGCAAACACCAGCGAGGCGATCCAGAAGCGCACGATCACCTTAGACTCGCTCCATCCCAAGAGTTCGAAATGGTGGTGGATGGGCGCCATCTTGAAGATGCGTTTCTTGCGCAGCTTGTACGAGCCCACCTGAAGAATGACCGAAAGCGCCTCGATGACGAAAACGCCGCCGATGAACGGCAGCAGTAGCTCCTGCTTGATGAGCACGGCCACGGTGCCGATCGCGCCTCCGAGGGCCAGCGATCCCACGTCGCCCATGAAAACCTCAGCCGGATGAGCGTTGTACCAGAGGAAGCCGATCGCCGATCCGACCATAGAGCCGCCGAAGATCGTCAACTCCGAGACTTGCGGGATCTTGGAAATCTCCAGGTAGTCGGCGAACAGGGCATGCCCGCTGACGTAGGTGAGCATGGTCAGGGCGCCGGCGGCGATCACCGTGCAACCGATCGCCAGGCCGTCGAGACCGTCGGTGAGGTTGACGGCGTTGCTCGATCCCACGATGACAATCATCACGAAGATCAGGAAAGGCAGATAGGCCAACGGCCAAACGCCCGTGTGCAGCAAGCGGCCAATTACCAGGTCGGGACGAAAATGCTTGAAAAACGGCACGATCAAGCGAGTGGAATACAGTCCGTAGCGCTGCAAGGCGATCAGGGTGAGGCCAATCGCCAAGGCGGTCAGAAATTGATAGAGAAGCTTGGCGCGGCCGGTCAACCCCAAATTCCGGCGGTGGACGACCTTGAGATAGTCGTCGGCGAATCCGATAGCGCCATAGGCAAGCGTCGCCACTACCGCGATCCAGACGAAGCGGTTGCTCAGGTCGGCCCACAACAAGGTCGGCACAACCATGGCCACTACAATCAGCACCCCGCCCATGGTGGGAGTACCGGCCTTGCGCTGGTGAGCCTGCGGGCCGTCTTCGCGAATGTATTGCCCGATCTGAAAGTCGCGCAGGCGACGCACTACTGCCGGGCCGATCACCAATCCCATGAATAGGGCGGTGAGGCTGGCGAACGCAGTGCGAAAGGTCAAATAGCGGAAGATTCGGAACGGGCCGATGTGTAGAACGACGAAACCCTTCTGATAGAGCAGCCAATAGAGCAAATTGTTCCCCGTCGTTAAAGTATCGTTCCGCCCGCCGTCTCAGTGGGAGGCGTCAGCCGTCTTGCCCATCCAAGTATCCAGTGCGCGCTCGAGGCGAACCCCTCGCGACGCCTTCAGCAGTACAAGGTCGCCAGGCTTTCACGTTGCGCCGCAGCCATTCGCCGGCTTCTTCCGGAGTCGCCACAAATTCTGCCGCCACGTTGGCAGCCGCCGCGCCTTCCACGATGAACCGCGCCAGCCCACGCACTCCGAGCACGAAGTCCACTCCGTAATTTCCCATGAGCCGGCCGCAGTCGCGATGCATGGCTTCGCCGCTAGGTCCAAGTTCGAGCATCTCGCCGGCCACGACGATGCGCCTTTGCGCCGGCATCTGTGCCAGTGACCGCACCATGCTGTCGAGGGCCTTTGGGTTTGAATTGTAGCAATCGTTAATGATCGTCGCTCCTGCGAATTCCAGCACCTCTCCGCGCTTATCGCCTGCGGAAAGTGACGCCAAGGATTCAGCGGCGGCCTGCAGCGGCACACCGTATTGCAAGCCGACTGCGACTGCCGCGAGCGCATTGTAGATGCTGTGTTCGCCGAGCAGAGGAAGCGTAGCGCGATACCGCTCGCCGTCGCAGACAACGTCAAACGCAGATCCCACCGGACGTAGGGCCTCGATGTTTTCGGCCCTGACGTCGGCCGATTTCTGCAGCCCGAACATTACGACTTTGCCCTGAAAGTCGCGCCCAAACTGCGACACATAGGCATCGTCGGCGTTGAGCACAGCGATTCCTCCGGCGGGCAGAGACTCGATCAACTCGTACTTGGCGCGGGCGATGGCAGCGATTGACTCGAAGAACTCAAGATGCACCGGAGCCACCATGGTGACCACTCCGCAGTCGGGTTGCGCCAGTTTCGCCAGCGCCGTGATCTCGCCCGCGTGCGACATGCCCATCTCGATCACGGCGATCTCGTGTTCCGGCTCCAACTTCAGCAATTGCAGCGGCAGTCCAAAATGGTTGTTGAGATTGCCTTGCGATTTCAGAACGCGGTGACGGGTGCCCAGAACATGGGCGACGATTTCCTTGGTCGTGGTCTTTCCGGCGGAACCGGTTATGCCCACCAGCGGCTTGCCCCAAAGCTTGCGGACGGCAGCGGCCAGTTGTTGCAGAGCCGCGAGCGTGTCATTCACCGCTAGCAGCTGGGTGCTTTCCGGAAAGCGCACCACCTGATCGCGGCGTACGACCGCTGCAATCGCACCTCGCGACAGCGCGGCTTCCACGAAGTCGTGGCCATCGAGGCGTTCGCCCTGCACGGCAAAGAACAGCTCTCCTGGCTGAATGGTGCGGGAATCGATGGAGTATCCGCCAGCGACGGCGGCACGATCGAACTCGCCGCTCGCCTGCATGAACTCGGCGGCGCGAGAGAGACTCAGCTTCATGATTTGACCGGATGCGCGTCGGCATATCCGGCGTTGTGCAATGCCTTCTGGGCCACTTCGACATCATCGAAGGGCAAAATACCCTGGCTCGTTACCTGATGTTTCTCGTGGCCTTTACCGGCTATCAGGACGATGTCACCGGGCTCGGCCTCATGTATCGCCAGTTCGATAGCCTTGCGGCGATCCGGCTCCAGCGTGTAGCGGGCGCCGGTGCGCTGCAGTCCGGGCAGCGCATCGTTCATGATGGCGATAGGATCCTCGCTGCGTGGGTTGTCGCTGGTCAGGATTACGAAATCGCTACCCCGTCCCGCGGCTTCGCCCATGAGGGGCCGTTTGGTACGGTCGCGGTCGCCGCCACATCCGAAGACGGTAATCACGCGTCCGGGGCCACCGCGCTGATGCAGGAAGTCATGGGCCACGGCTGTAAGGTTTCGGATAGCGTCGTCGGTGTGCGCGTAGTCCACAATCACGGTGAACGGCTGGCCAAGATCGAGGCGCTGGAAGCGGCCGGCGACTTGTGAGATCTGGTCCGCGGCTTCGGCGATCGAGCTTGGTCCCACGTCGCGTGCGTATGCAGCGGCGGCCGCGGCCATTAGGTTGTAAACGTTGACCCGCCCCAGCAACGGGCTCCAGATGGGAATTTCGCCCTGAGGAGTAACCATCTGGAATCCAACTCCGTTGCCGCTGACTTTCAGGTTCTTAGCGTGAAAGTCGCCGCGATCGATGCCGTATGTAATCACTTCGTGGTGATTCTTGCAGAGCGGAAGCAAGCGCTGGCCGTATTCGTCTTCGATGTTGATTACCACGAATCGCGGCGGTTCCACCCCCAGTCCCTTAAACAGAATGACCTTCGATTGGAAGTAGCTCTCCATCGTGACGTGGTAGTCGAGATGATCGCGCGTCAGGTTAGTGAAAACGGCGACTTCGAACGGAATCCCGAAAACCCGCTGTTGCTCCAGTGCGTGGGACGAAACTTCCAGCACCGCTTCTGTGCATCCGACGTTCACTGCCTTCGAGAAAATCTGGTTCAGTTCGAGGGCTTCGGGGGTGGTGTGAGGAGCGGGAAACACTTCCTGTCCGATGCGATACTCGACGGTGCCGACCAGCGCGATCTCGCGTCCAGCGGCCCGCAGCATTCGGCTCAGGATGAACGAGGTCGTGGTCTTGCCGTTGGTGCCAGTGATACCGGTGATTGACAACTTCTCAGCAGGATGGCGGTAAAAGTTGGCGCTGAGCCGGGCCAAGGCCCGCCGTCCATGCGGCACCATAGCCCACGCGACACCTTTGCACGGAGTACCGGAGTCGCTCACGACTGCCACGGCTCCGTTGGCGATTGCTTGATCGATGTAGCGGTTGCCGTCGGTGATTTCACCGCGCATGGCGACGAAACACCACCCAGGCTTCACCCGGCGGCTGTCGTAATCCAGCCCGGCAATCGGCGGATTGCCGCTCTCGTCGAGGTATTCCGCACCGTCAAGCAACTGTAGGAAATTCATTCTACCCGCATTATATGCGCGCTTCAGAGGGTTGATGCCGCTGTCGAACGTGCTGAACGCCGCCCGTTCCAAAACGGCCCACGCTCTGGCTAGTGGCTGAACCGAATCGTGACCTTCTGACCCGTGGGCAAGTGGCTTCCAGGGAGAGGCGACTGTTGGCGCGCGATTCCGCTGCCCATGACGTTGATCTCCAGACCGCTCTGTTGCGCCACTTCGACGGCCGAGCGCAGCGATTTGCCCATGAACGACGGCACGACGATGCCACTGTCCACGTCGAGCACCACGGTACCTTTTCCTGCCGCGGCCTGCGCTGGTGTCGGACCCGATGATGGGAGCACTGGCGGAGACTCTCCGGCTTGAGATGACGGCGATACTGGCTCGATCGTGTGGCGGGAAGTGTCGACCACCTTCGCACTACTGTATGGAGTCAGAGGCGGATTGGGCGCGCTGGCAACGTGTTGCTCAGCGCTCGCAGTGGGCTTTCCGTTTGCGTCATCGCCATCCACGATCAGCGGCTGGCCTAGCCGGTCTGAACTCTCTTCGGCGGCGTCATCGTTCTTCGATGAAGCCACCAGGGTCTGACGCATCGCCTGGTTCTTCGGCTCGATATCGTGCGGCACGTGCATGTACTCGAGAACCTGCTGGGCGATACGCTTGAATACCGGGGCAGAAACCTGTCCGCCCTGATGCAGTCCCTGCGCAGAGTCGAGGATGACGGCAATCGTGACCGCCGGATTGTTCACCGGCGCGAAGCCGACGAACGAAGCTACGTACTTCGTCTTGGAATAGGCGCCTGTCGCCGGATCGACTTTTTGTGCGGTGCCGGTCTTGCCGGCAACGGTGTATCCGTCGAGAATGGCGCGGCGCGCGGTGCCGTCGAGTACGACGGCTTCCATCATTTTCTTCATTTGCACCGCGGTCATGGTCGAGATCACGCGGTGCTGCTGCGCGGGATGGAACACCACCGGCTTCGGTGCGGCGTTGGGAGGCAACTCCCCGGCCACAATGCGCGGCGGCGTGTAGACGCCGTCATTGGCAATGGTCGAAACCATGGAGACCACCTGCACGGCCGTGACGCCAATCTCCTGCCCCATCGACATGGCGCCGATCGACACCTTCGACCAGCGATTGAGGGGTTTCTTCAAGCCCCGGCTCTCGCCCGGTAGTTCGATGCCGGTCGGCGCTCCAAAGCCGTAGGAGCGGATGTATTCGTCGAAGCGAACGTCGCCCAACTTCATTCCAGTCTTGACGGCCGCAACGTCACTGGAGTGCGCATAAGCCTCGGCAATCGTCAGCACGCCCATCTTGTGGGCATCGTGTATGGTCATGCCGAAGATGGTGATAGAGCCGCCCTGGCAATCGACATGGTCTTCCGGGGTGACCACTTTCTGTTCAATCGCCGCCGAGTAGGTCACCGTCTTGAAGACCGACCCGGGCTCGTACACATCGCTGACTGCGCGGTTCTTGAGCGCGTCCTTGGGAACACTGTTGAAGACGTTGGGATTGAAAGTCGGGCGGTTGGCCAACGCCAGAATCTCGCCGGTCCGCGGGTTCTGCACAACCACTGTGCCCGCGACAGCCTTAGTCTCCTCCATCGCCGCCTGCGAGTTCTTTCTCGGCGATGTACTGGATCGTACCGTCGAGCGTGAGCACCAGGTTTTGCCCAGGATCGGGCTGCCGCTCCACGCGCCCATACCACTTGCGGCGAGCATCGACGAAAATCATCTCCCGGCCCGGCATGCCGCGCAGATCGTCGTCGAACTTCAGTTCAATGCCGCCCAGCCCTTCATCATCTACCCCCACATAGCCAACGGTCTGAGCCGCCAAGTTGCGCTTCGGATAAAAGCGCATGGGCTCCTTGCGGAAGTAGATCCCACGCAGGTTCAGGTTTCGGACGCGGTCGCTGGTTTCGGCATCGAGTTTGCGCTTCACCCACGCGAAGTTTCTCTGCGAGCGCAAGTGCGCGAGCAGTTCCTGGGCGTCGAGGTTCAGTACCGTAGCCAGGATCTGCGCGGTACTTTCCTGGTCGGGAATTTCGCTGGGCACGGCGAAGACCGAATCGACGTCGATCGACATCGCCAGTTCGGCACCATTGCGGTCATAAATAGTTCCACGCCGAGGCTCGACGTCGATGGTCCGCCCATGCTGCCGTGAGGCAAGATTCAGGAAGAACTCATACTTGATGATCTGCAGATATACCAGGCGTCCGAGCACGGCCGCCACCCACAGGAAGAGCACGGCCGCAAGAATGTACAGCCTCCTGCTCGGCGTCTTGGCCGCTGCCCTCCCCTGCATTTCCGTTCACCCCGCGATGGCAACTCCGGCTGTGCGGCCGGGTTTTGATCTTACTCTGTGGTACAGCCCTGACACTGTGGTACTGACATGCAGAAGGCGGTCCGACCGGTGCGGACCGCCGCTAGAAACTCTTGTCCGGGCCAGCTTGTCACGCTGGATCCAGACGTTTACTGCTGAAGGGAGACCACCATGATTCCGCTGGGATTCGCCTTCGCCATAACCGGCCCGGCATTGTCGCCATTGCCGCTTTCGATGATCTGTACCTGTCCCGCGACCGGCGGAATCATCCCTAGTTTGCGTGCCTCAATATCGATGCGCTCCAGTTCCTTCAGTGACGACTCCTCCAGCCTCAATTCCCGGTTGCTCTCGACGATCGAAGCTCTGCTCCGCCTTTGCCTGCTCGATGCGATAGCCGTATTCGATGGCGCTGAGGTGCTGCAGCAGGTACACCATCACCAGAATAAAGAAGACGGCCAGCGTCACACCAAACGACTTCATCTCGCGGCTGCGCTTGGGATCGACCGTACGCACTACGCGCGAATTGTCGATGCGTTTGGCGAAGTAGATCTCGGGCGTACCCATGAACATGCCACGGGTTTGGGATACCGATTCGCCCCAATCGTTGGCGTCCTGCATTGTGGGATACATCACACCTGCTGCCATCGCGCTCTCCTGCCGGAGCGGAGTCAACTCACATTCCGTCCGGTACCGTTAAACCATTACCTTCCACACTCTGTGGGATATCCACATCTCCCACAGTTTTTCCACAAAGCGTGCGAAATCGCCTGTGGGATATCTTGCGAACTATCGCAACCGATCAAAATAATCCAATCGTGCAGCGATCAAATCCGCTCCGCCGCACGCAGTTTCGCGCTGCGCGACCTCGGATTGCGATCGATTTCTTCCTCTTCGGCGGTCACCGGCTTCTTAGTCAGCACGTTGTACGTTCCGTCGTGCGCTCCCTCGCGTAACGCATCTTTCACGATGCGGTCTTCCAGCGAGTGGAAGCTGATGATCACCAACCTGCCGCCCTTTTTCAGGACCTTGGGCGCCGCGTCTTTGCTCAACAGCGTCTGCAGGTCTTCCAGTTCACGGTTCACCAGAATTCGGAGAGCCTGAAAGGTCTTCGTCGCCGGATGAATGCGCCGCTCAGCCTGGTTCATTGGCCGGGCCGCAGCCGATACGATCTCCGCAAGATGTGCGGTGGAGCGAATCGGCCGCGCCCGAACAATGGCTCTGGCGATTCTCCGCGACCTCCTTTCCTCACCGAATTCGTAAATCGCGTCGGCAAGCTCGCGCTCGTCGAAGCGGTTTACCACTTGTTCGGCGGTCTGCCCAGACTGCGTATTCATCCGCATATCCAACTCGGCATCCGCCTGAAAACTAAATCCGCGCGCTGCATTCTCTAACTGCATCGAGCTGACGCCCAAGTCTGCCAGCAGCCCATCGGCGCTGCCAGGCGCCATATGCTGCGCCACGTCCGCAAAACTCGCATGCACCAACTCAACCTTCGGCCAATCGGCTACCAACTCCGGTGGAGGAGTCATCAGCCGCTCACGCGCCCGTTCCAGCGCTGCCGGGTCTTTATCGAAGCCAATCAAACGACCCGCTGCGCCGAGGCGTCTTGCGATTTCCCACCCGTGTCCAGCTAGACCGATGGTCAGGTCGATAAAGGTCCCGCCGCGCCGCACGGCCAGGAATTCGATCGCTGGTTGCAAAAGAACCGGTACATGGCCAAACCTCCTTTTGACCGTCTCGCCATGTTCGCGCTCGCTGGCGCTGTCCGCTCTTGGAAACTCGTTGTCCATTCACTCCCGTTCCGAGACGTTGAATGGATCGTTCTGCTTCACTAAATACCCAGACCGTCCAGGGTTTTCGCATCCTCATCGGTAAAGGGCTGGACCACTTCTTCGCGAAGCGCTTCGGCATTCTGTACTTCGAGGTACGTCAATCGTCCGGCTACTGAGACCTCGCCCTTGAGGTCGGCCGACTCGCGTAACACTGCCGGCAGCAGCAGACGCCCCTGACCGTCGAAGTCGACTTCCTGCCCGTAATAACTCGTCCGCTTCAGCAACTTCTGCTTCGAAGCGTTGAATGTGGATAGGCCGACCAGCTTGCGTTCGATCGTCTCCCACTCCTGGATGGGATATACATAAGCACTCTTCCCATCCCAGCTTGTAATGTAGAATTTGCTTCCGTACTTCTCGTCGGCCAGGCGCTTGTATTCCGCTGGCATTTTTAGGCGCCCTTTGTCGTCCAGCCGGGTTAAGTGCGAACCGCGAAACATAAAGACTGGCCCTCGGCCAGAAACTTATCTGGTGTCCGGGAAAGGAGGAAAACCTGAAAAACCATCCCGCGTGGGAGCAAGAATTCCGGTTGCATTGCGCGTTTGGCCAAGTTACCCAATTCGCTCTAGCAGCTTCCACGGGAGATATCGAGTGTTCCACTCTCTCCCACAATCTACCACCATTGGGCTGAATCTTACGCCCTTTCTCTATCGTGTCAAGGGGAAATCTGCAGTTTGGCGGGAAAGTTTTTTTGAGCGTGCGCGACAACGACAGGTTGCGCTCACTGGCCATCCCCTCCACAACAGTTTGCGTTTACTGAGGCGGTTCTCCACCGTCGGCGTCGGGGCAATTCCGGAAGAAACCGTAAGTTGTCGGCACAATTCCGATGAGCCGAGGCCATTGGCTGGCACGCAAACGGGGCCGAGCAAAGCGATCGGCGTCTGCTGCAAGCGCATTTGGAAGCGGCAAGGGCGCGCAGTATAGTCGGTGCGTCGCGAAAACCCATGAGCCAGCGTCTCTACGTCGAGCATTGGATTGCTGTTCCCTTGCCGAAGGTGTTTGCGTTCTTCTCCGACCCGCATAATCTGCCTCGAATCATGCCTCCTTCGCAGGGCGCGAAGCTGATCAAGTTCAACCTGGTGCCGCCGCGGCTGCCGGAAGGAGTGCGCTCGCACCGGCTCGAGCACATGGCTGGACCCGGCACCGAAATCACTTTCAAGTTTCGTGCGATTCCCTACATACCCATTCACGAACGCTGGACCGCGCTGATCACGGAGTTCGCATTCAACGAATATTTTTCCGACACCCAGAAGCTGGGCCCGTTCAAGTCATGGCACCACACGCACACCTTTGAAGAGAAGATCGTGGACGGACGCGAGGGCACGGTCATCGGCGATGAAGTAGAGTACGAGATCGGCTTTGGCGTGATCGGAAGAATGCTCGAGACGATGATCTTTCAACGCATGATGCGCGCGATCTTCGAGCACCGGAAGCAGGCGCTGGAAAAAGTCTTCGCCACCGAGATCGCCAGGTCGAGCTCTGGCACGAACTACAAGTCTGCAGCAACGGTCCAGACCTGTCCGTGTCTGTGTGCCTCAGTGACAGAAATCCTCTATCCTCACCTACATGGACCTTTTCGCTCTCACCCGCAAGCTCATCGACATCGAATCCATTACCGGCAACGAAGCTGCGGTGGGCAAGGCCTTGCGGATGAATTCGCCGGCGTTGGGCTATGCTGTCGAGCGCATGCCGGTCGAGGGCGACCGCTTTAATGTGTGGGCCACTCATCCGGGCCATCCGCGTCCCGAGCTAGTGTTCTCGACCCACATGGACACTGTGCCGCCGTTCATCTCTTCCTCCGAGACGCCGGAGCGCATTTATGGACGCGGTTCTTGCGACGCCAAAGGCATTATCGTGGCGCAGATCGCAGCCGCCGAGAAACTCAAGGCCGAAGGAATTCATGTAGGTCTGCTGTTTCTGGTCGGCGAAGAGCGCGACAGCCAAGGCGCCCAGACCGCCAACAAGGATCCGCGCGGAGCGAAGTTCCTGATCAACGGCGAACCCACGGAGAACCGCATCGCTGCTCGCCTCCAAGGGAACTCTGCGTGTCGAAGTCGTCGCCGAAGGAAAGATGGCGCACTCGGCCTATCCTGAGTTGGGCGAGTCGGCCATCGAGAAGCTGCTGGACGCGCTGGAGAATGTCCGCAAGCTTAGGCTGCCAGTCCATGCCACCGCCGGACCTTCGACGCTCAACATCGGCCTGATCGAGGGAGGCCGCGCACCTAATGTCATCCCCGATCACGCCAGTGCGAACTTGCTGATCCGCCTGGTCGGGTCCGCTGAAGAACTGCGTCGCCAGATTACGGATGCCGTTTCCGGCACGGCGAAGGCCAACTTCATTCTTGAGATCCCGTTCATGGAACTGGGTACGGTGCCCGGCATCGAAACCATGATCGCTGCGTTCACCACCGACATCCCCGCGCTCACGAATTGGGGCAAGCCGGTACTGATCGGCCCGGGCTCGATTCATGTCGCACACACCGACGGCGAGTACATCGAGAAGAAGCAACTACTGGAAGCGGTCGATCTCTACACACGGATCTCGCGCTGCCTGATCAGCAATGGCGGGGCTTAGAGCGGCATGAAAAGTGCGGCTCCTCCACCGAATACTTCGGTGGACATTTTTCTTACCTTGTTTCCGTACCGTCTTTCTGATATCCCATCCTTTGGCGGTGCAACGCCCGGCCACACTTCATGCCAACTGCAATAAGTCCCGAAACACCTCGAAAGACTTACAACGTCACGCGCGGACATCCCTTGCCATTGGGTGCCACGGTTCATCGCCGCGGAGTAAACTTCTCGATCTTCTCCAAGCCCGCCACGGCCTGCACGCTGGTGCTCTACGAGCCGGGCTCCGAGCGCATCCTCAACGCAATCCCCCTCGACCCACACGTCAACCGTATCGGCCAGGTCTGGCACATCTTCGTCGAGGGGCTCGATGTCGGGGCGCACTACGCGTTCCGGTTCGACATGCAGCCCGACCTCGAACCACAGGTCAATCGCTTCGACCCCACCCGCAGCCTGCTCGATCCCTACGCCCGCGTCATCTCGAACGGCGCGGCGTGGGGAACTTACAAGGCAGGAACTCATCCCAGACGACACTGCGTGGTGATTGAGAACCACTTCGAGTGGGGAGACGATCAACAGCTCAACATTCCTCTGGTCGATAGCATCATTTATGAAACGCATGTGCGCAGCTTCACCCGCCATCCTTCCTCAGGCGTCGCGAATCCGGGCACTTTCGCCGGCCTGATCGAGAAGATTCCTTACCTGAAGAAACTGGGCGTGACGGCGGTCGAACTGCTTCCGGTGAACGAGTTCGAAGAAGCCGATACGGATCGCGTAAATCCTCTCACGGGTGAGCCTCTGGTCAACCTGTGGGGCTATCAGCCAACCGCGTTTTTCGCGCCCAACACGGCGTATTCCTCGAACATCGCCGACGGCGAGCAGGTGCGCGAATTCAAGCGCCTGGTAAAGTCGATGCACCAGGCCGGTATCGAAGTCATTCTCGACATGGTCTTCAACCACACCGCCGAGAACAACGAAACCGGGCCAACCTGGTCATTTCGCGGCATCGACAACGCTACCTACTACATCCTTGACCCGGTTACCGGCCAGTACCTGAATTACTCCGGCTGCGGCAACACCGTGAACTGCAACAATCCGGTGGTGCACGACTTCATCGTCGACTGCCTGCGTTATTGGGTCACTGAGATGCACGTGGACGGCTTCCGCTTCGACCTGGCATCGATCCTAGGACGAGGTCAAGATGGAAGAGTACTCAAGAACCCTCCGCTGCTGGAGCATCTCGCCTATGACCCGGTGCTGGCGAATATCAAGCTGATCGCCGAAGCCTGGGACGCGGCTGGCCTATACCAGGTCGGCACTCTACCTTCCTGGGGACGTTGGGCGGAGTGGAACGGCATCTTCCGCGACGATGTGCGCAAGTTTGTGAAGGGTGACGCAGGCATGACCTCGGCTCTGGCGACGCGGCTGCTGGGCAGCCCCGACCTCTACGAGACCAGCGCGCGCGAACCGTATCACAGCATCAATTTTGTGACCTGCCACGACGGCTTCACGCTCAATGATCTTGTCTCGTACAACGAGAAGCACAACCTGGCCAACGGCGACAACAATCAGGACGGCAACAACGCCAACCTGAGTTGGAATTGTGGAGTCGAGGGCCCCACGACCGATCCTGCCATCAACGAATTGCGCGCGCGCCAGCGCAAGAACTTCGCGGCGATACTCCTGTTCGCGCACGGCGTACCGATGCTCCTCTCGGGCGACGAGTTGGGACGCACACAGCAGGGCAACAACAATGCCTACTGCCAGGACAACGACGTAAGTTGGCTGAACTGGGATATGGCGAAGACCAACGCCGATCTTGTCCGCTTCTTCCAACTCATGATTGCCTTTCGCAAGCGCTGCCCCATGTTGCGACGGAACACATTTGCCCTCGACGGCGAGACCGGCTTTCACGTGACGTGGCACGGGCCCAAGCGCATGTCCGCGGATTGGAGTCCCGAGTCACGTTCCGTCGCCATGCAGTGGACGCAACTTAACGCCGACGGCACGCGCGAGGATTTGCACTTCATCGCGCACGCCCATTGGGAAGACCAGGAGTTCGAACTGCCGGATATCGGCGAACGCAAGTGGTTTCGTCTGGTGGACACTGCGTTGCCATCGCCCGCAGGACATTGCCGACGAAGGCCACGAGTTTCCACTCCAGTCGCAGGAAAGCTATCCGGTCAAAGCTCGCAGCGTGGCGATATTTGTCGCCGAGTGAGGCGCTAGTTCTTCGCGCCCATCACTTCGAACTTGCCGGTCGCTGGGTCAGCCTCGCGAATCGAGCCGTCGCCGATGTCGTACACCCAGCCGCGAATCTCGATCTCGCCATATCGCAGGCGTTTGTTCACACTAGGATGGGTCTTGAGGTTCTCGATTTGTTGCAGGACGTTGTATTCCGTGAGGCGCTGTAACTGCTCTTCCCTGCGGGCAAATGGAAGCTCTCGCAGCACTCGGTCACGTGCTGCATAGCCCGTGACTCATCCATTGCTGCACGCCGGGCATGTCATGGACTGCGCCCGGATCCAGGAGCGCCTTCATCACCCCGCAGTCGGTGTGTCCGCACACTACAATCACCGGCACCTTCAGCGCCAGCATCGCGTATTCCACACCGGCGGTGACGCCGCCAACAAACTCCGCGTGCGGAGGAATCATGTTGCCGGGGTTGCGCTCGATGAAGATCTCGCCCGGGTCGGTCTGCGTCACCAGGTTGGGATTCACCCGCGAGTCAGCACAGGTCAGGAACATACCAAGGGGATCCTGACCGCGCTTCAAGCGCTCGAACATCTCGCGCTGCGCTGGAAAGATCTCCGTCTGGAACTTGGTCACGCCTTGCGCAATCCGGGCCAGTGCATCTTGCTTCTGCATCAGCGAACTCCCACAAAGTTACGGAACCGCCTCCCGCTTTTGCATCTATTAAGCGAGGCCGGTAGCAGTTGTTCAGGGTATCAAACCGTGCAGCTTGGCCGTCGCTTTTTTCGCGAGTGAACAACGCGCGGCGTTTCAAATCACCACCGCGCTCCCCTGTTAGACTGATGCCCTATGCCTGATGCGCACAATGCGCTTGCCGGCGCTTCGTCGGCCTATCTGCGCTCCGCCATGCACCAGCCGATCCAGTGGAACGAGTGGGGCGAAGAGGCCTTTGCTCTGGCCCAGCGCGAGAACAAGCCCATCCTGCTCGACATTGGCGCGGTATGGTGCCACTGGTGTCACGTGATGGACCGCGAGTCCTACGAGAGCAGCGAAATCGCTGCGATCATCAATCGCGAGTTCATCGCGGTGAAAGTCGATCGCGATGAGCGTCCCGATGTTGACAGCCGCTACCAGCTTGCCGTCTCCGCGATCTCCGGCACCGGCGGATGGCCGCTCACCGTGTTCCTCACCCCCGACGGTAAACCGTTTTATGGCGGAACGTACTTTCCTCCCGTCGATCGCTACGGGCGGCCGAGCTTTCAGAAGATTCTGCTGGCGATTGCCGAAGCTTATCGCGAGCGGCGCGAGGAAGTCCTGAAGTCCGCCGACGAAAGCATGAACATGCTGGCCAACGCCGAAGGCTACGCCGGACGCCACGCTGATTTCTCGCCGCGCATCGTCGGGATCATGGTGCAGTCGGCGCTGCCGATCTTCGACGCGAAACACGGAGGATTCGGCGGCGCCCCGAAGTTCCCTCACTCCTCGGCCATCGACCTGCTGATCGACTGGTACGCGCGCACCAAAGAAGAGCGCGTCGCCACCGTGATCACCACCACCCTCACCAAGATGGCTAATGGCGGAGTTTACGACCAGCTCGGCGGCGGCTTCCATCGCTACTCGGTCGACGAGCGCTGGATCGTACCGCACTTCGAGAAGATGTCGTACGACAACTCCGAGCTGCTGAAGAACTACGTACACGCCTACCAGGTGTTTGGCTACGACTTCTACCGGCGCATCGCCGGAGACATTGTCCGCTGGATGGACGAGTGGCTCACCGACCGCGAGCACGGCGGCTTCTACGCCTCGCAGGACGCCGACATCAACCTCGACGACGATGGCGACTACTTTACGTGGACCGTCGATGAAGCCAAAGCGGTGCTTGAGTCCCGATGAATTCGAGGCGGATCTCGCTGCATTACGACATAGCCGAAGTCGGCGAGATGCAGCACAATCCGGCCAAGAACGTGCTCTGGGTGCGCATGTCTGGCGGATGAAGTCTCGACCAGCATGGGGCGCGACATTACCGATGTTCTTGAACTGTTAGCCGTCGCTCGCGCCAAATTGAGTGCCGCGCGGGCGCAGCGTCCCACTCCATTTATCGACAAGACGATCTACACCAACTGGAACGCGCTGTGTGTTTCGGCCTATCTGCACTACGCGAGGGCGCTGGGACGGCCGGATGCACGGCAATTTGCGTTGCGCTCGCTCGATCGCATCCTTGCCGAGGCGTGGGATGAAGATCGGCGGGTTGTCGCACGTGATCGCCTACAGCGACGCCAACGCCGAGCAAGCGCTTCGTACGCGGCCTGCTCGATGATTATGCTTACACCGCCATCGCCTGTCTCGACGCCTATGAAATCACCGGCGACCTCAGCTACTTTCGCTTCGCTCAGCAAATTTCAGACCAGATGATCAGCCGGTTCGCCGATCCCACTTCTGGCGGCTTCTTCGACACCGAGCCTCCGCTGGAAGAACGTCTGAAGCTGGGCGCGCTGTCGGCCCGCCGCAAGCCCTTCCAGGACGCACCGACGCCGGCTGGCAATCCTTGCGCGGCGATTGCCCTGTTGCGCCTGCACGCCTACACTAACGAGCCAAAATATCGCGACAAGGCCGAAGACACATTGGAGGTTTTCGCGGGGGCGGCTGAACAATTCGGGATCTACGCGGGAACTTACGGCCTTGCGGCATCGTGGCTAACGCGTCCGCACACTCAGGTGATCGTCGTCGGTGAAGACGAGACAGCCGAGGCACTGCTCAAGGCGGCTTCAGCTCCCTACGCCGTCAACTTGTCGGTGGTGCATTTAACTGACAGCGAGGCAGTCGCGGAAAATCTGCCTCCGGCGTTGGCGGAAACGATTCCAAATCTGCCTGCACTGAAAGAGACAAAGTCGTTCGCGGTAATCTGCTCCAACTTCACCTGCCAACCGCCAATCGAAAGTCCAGAGGCACTCGCGACCGCTCTGCGAGAGGCTATCGTCACGCCTAACATTCGCACGAAACTTGCCGATGATGAAAATGGTGACGCCGTTACCCCAGGCCAGTGGAGCGGTAGCACCCCAATCAGCTGGCTCGGCAGGGTGAACTTACCCTGCTCGTCCGGCTTGGTTCGAAGATCGATTTCTGCTTCGCGGAAGCGCGACCACGGTGGATATCCGAGCGCGCGACTTGGGATCGGTCTCAATACGCCTCGTCGAGCAACTCCACCACATGCGCGACCCGCGCATTCATCTTCGCGCGCTTGACGCCTGCGCGGAATTGCAACATGCACCCCACATTCGCGGTGGCGATGATCTCCGGATCGACGCTTGCGATGAAGCCCATCTTCTCGTCGAGTACCTTCATCGAGATCTCATTCTGGACGACGTTGTAGACTCCGGCGCTGCCGCAACATGAGTCAGCGCGTGGCGACTCGACCACCTCCGCACCGATATGGCGAAGCAGTTGCCGCGGCGCGTTACGCACACCCTGGGCATGTGCCAGGTGACACGAGTCCTGATACGTCACTCTCGCGTGCACCGTCCGCTTGGGCTCCAACAAGCCTACCTCGGCAAGATACTCGTTGATGTCCCGAACCTTTGCCGTAAACTTCTCCGCTTTGTCCGCATACGCCGCGTCATCGTGCAGCAATCCGGCATACTCCTTCATCGTCGAGCCACATCCGGCTGCATTCGTCACGATCGCGTCGAACTCCGGGCTGAGCATGGCGTCGATGTTGCGCCGCGCCTGCTGGCGCGCAAGATCGAGCAGGCCCGCATGCAACTGCAGCGCACCGCAACAAGCCTGGCTCGCCGGAATATGTACTTCGATTCCGTTCTTGGTCAGCACGCGGATCGTAGCCCGATTCAGTTCCGCAAACGCCACGCTCGCCACGCATCCGATCAGCAGCGCCACCCTGCCGCGCCGCTCGCCTTCCGCCGGAAACACTCGCCCCAAGTCTTCGAACGAAAACTCACTTTCGATTCGCGGCGAGAGTGCGTCCAATTCCTCCATCCCCAGCAGCTTGAGCACGCCGGTCGCGCGAGCCAGCGACTGCAATCCCGACCGCTGGTAAAAGCGAATGAAGCGCGCATGATGCAGCGAGGCTCCGAAACGACGGCAGAATGTCCTCATAGAAATGCTTGCGCAGCTTCGTAGCCAGCCACGGGCGCTGATAATTCTCGGCGATCTGCGCCCGCGCCTGCTCCAGCAGGCTGCCATACGCGACTCCCGACGGGCACGCCGTCTGGCAGTTCAAGCAACCGAGGCAGCGATCGATGTGCGTCACAAACGAATCGCTCAGTGCCAGCCGGCCTTCGTCCACCTGTACGATCTGGTAGATGCGGCCGCGCGGCGAATCCATCTCCGTGCCCAGCGCGCGGTACGTGGGACACTGGTCGAGGCACAGCCCGCAGTGCACGCAACGCGAGTACAACTCCCACGTTGGCTTCTCGTGCGCCGAGAAGTTCGAGTGGTGAGTCTCGGTGGTGGCGGGTGCGGTGCTCAGAAGATCTCCCTCCCGCGCAAGACGTTGTTGGGATCGAGCGCCTGCTTTACGGCGCGCATGCTGGCCAAATTCGGTGGTTCAATCGGCCACGGATTCGCGGCAGACTCAACTTTCACACCGACGTTTGCCCCGAGTGTAGTGCGAAGAGCGTCCATGACCAGTTCAACAGGATTGGCGGCAGGCGAGCCGTTGTCCCGTACCACCGCCAAAACATGCCCAACGCCCACGCGGCCAATGAAGGCGATCGAAATCTTTCCTTGCCCGCCAATCTCGTTCAACCTATCGACCACCATCTTCACATCGCGTGGTGGCACAGTGATCTGGACGCGCTGACCGAAATTCGCAGGCGGGTTGTTCCCACCTAACTCATCAGGCAGAGCGGGGAAGTTCTCGATAGCCCGCCACATTCTTGTCTCGTCCTGGCCTTCCACCTCGCGCGATACTGCTGATCCCAACTCCTTGCGATACCGCGCCAGCACCGCATCGCTGCCCGCAGCACGCACGCAGATCACCCAGGCATCGGACGTCATCTCAGGCCGCATTAACTTCCGGGCGCCCGGCGACACCAACTCCAAACATATCGGTGACAATGGCGATCGCATCACAAGATCGCGAAAGTCTATTGCTTCGTCTACTGTCCCGAACTCTGCCAGAAATGTCCGCGTCTGCCTCGGCGCGGGAAACAACTTGAAGCTTGCCGATGTAATGACCGCGAGCATCCCGTAGCTGCCAATCAGTAACTTCATCAAGTCGTAGCCCGCAACATTTTTTACTACCCGGCCGCCGCCTTTCGCGCGTCGCCCGTCGCCAGTCACGAACCGAATTCCAATGCAGAAGTCGCGCAAGGCCCCATAGCCGTGACGCAGGGGCCCATGACGCGCAGTGGCGAGAACGCCCCCGATGCTGGCCCGCACAGGAAATGGCGGGTCACACGCAAATAGCAGCCTGTCTTCCGCGACCATCGCGCTCAACTGTGCCACAGTCGTCCCCGCGCCAACGCCAACCGTTAGATCGGCATGGTCGTAGTGTTCGATCTGGGTGAGACGGTTCAGATGCAGCACGATATCGACTCTCGGTGCCGCCGCGCTACGTTCGGTCCAGCCTCCCGCCGGACTTACGCTCAGTTGGTCTCGGTTGGCGAGCACCAGGACTGCTGCCACCTCGTCAGCCGTCGCCGGACTCACGTATACACCGCCGCCCGGCCGCTCTCTTGCGTTATCTTCTCCGCAAATTGCGCGCAGCTCGCGCGTAACGTCGAGCGAAATTCCCGTCGCGCTCACATGCCCTCCGCAGCCAGCACAGGGTTTCGCGACGCTCCGCGGGTTTCGGCGCACATGCGCGTGGTGGGAAACAGCTTGCCCGGATTCAACACTCCCGCAGCGTTGAATGCATTGCGCAGGCTCAACATCACATCGAGATCTTCGTCGGTGAATAGCAGCGGCATCAGGTCGCGCTTCTCGAGTCCTACGCCGTGCTCACCCGTGATCGATCCACCCACCGACACGCAGTACTCCAGGATGTCTCGGCCCGCCTGCTGCACGAGTTCCAACTGGCGGGGATCCCGCGGATCGAACAGGATCAGCGGGTGCAGGTTGCCGTCTCCGGCATGAAAGATGTTCCCAATGCGCAACCCGTATTTCTTCGCCACTCCTCCAATGAATTGAAGTACGGCAGGAATCTGAGTCCGCGGCACCACGCCATCTTGGGAATAGTACGCAGGCGCGAGGCGTCCCAACGCTGCGAAGGCATTCTTGCGGCCTTTCCACAACAGCGCGCGTTCGTTCTCGTCTTTTGCCCGCCGCACCTCGCGCGCCTTCTGCTGGACGCAGACTTCCCGCACCGCTCCGGCTTGCTCCTCTACTTGCTCCGCCAATCCCTCGAGCTCGATCAGCAGAACTGCGCCCGCATCCAATGGATAACCCGCGTGGCAGGCTTCTTCCACCGCCCGCAGCGTCCAACCGTCGAGCATCTCCAGCGCTGCCGGAGTGATCCCCGCGGCAGTTATTGCCGCAACCGTTCTTGCCCCATCGTCGACCGTTTCGAAAATCCCCAGCAGGGTGGCGACGCGCTCCGGTCGCCGCAACAGCTTCACCGTGATTTCAGTGACAATGCCAACGGTACCTTCCGAGCCCACGAAGAATCCAGTCAGGTCATAGCCACTGCACTCGGCAGCCTTCCCGCCGAAGCGCACCAGTTCCCCGCTTGGCAGCACCACGGCCACGCCGGTGACATGATTCACCGTGACGCCGTGCATCAGGGTATGCGGACCGCCGGAATTTTCCGCGACGTTTCCGCCGATCGTGCATGCCTTTTGGCTTGAAGGATCAGGAGCAAAGTACAGCCCCAGGTGCGCCACATTGTCGGACAGCGTCTGATTCACCACTCCCGGCTGCACTACCGCGCGGAAATTCGCCGCATCGACTTCCAGGATACGGTTCATGCGCGCGAAGGCCAGCACCACTCCACCCTCGGGCGAAATGGCGCCGCCGCTCAGTCCGGTGCCCGCGCCTCGCGGGACTACAGGAAATCCGGCCGAGCTGGCCAATTGCATGATCTGTGAAACCTGCTCAGTGCTTTGGGGAAATACGACGGCGGCCGGGGTGCGCTTACGCACACCCGCGTCGTACTCGTACATCATCAGGTCTTCGGGACGGTCCAGTACGGCGTCGCGCCCCGCGATCTTCCGCAGCTGATCGACCATCGCCGGGATGCGCATAGGACGCCACTGAGTTTAGCACCGCGGACGCTGGCGGCGCGCAGGTTCCAGCGTCAGCTCACCGAAGTCTGAATGTAGGCGCGCATCATGTCCGCCTCGCCCGACTTTTCATCGAGGGTGTGCCGCAGCAGATCGCGCAGCGAGAGAAACCCCACTAGCGTACTTCCATCGCACACGGGCAAGTGTCGGATGCCGTGCGTCTGCATGATGACCATGGCATCTTCGCAGCTCGATTCCGGCGCCAGCGTTCTGAGTTCGGTGCTCATCACTTCGCGGATGCGCGTGGTCACTGGATCGCGGCCTCGAGTCACCACCTTGCTCATAATGTCGCGCTCGGAAAATACTCCAACCAGAGTGGCGCCATCCAGTACCGGGACCGCGCCAACCTTGCACTCGACCATGTAACCAGCAGCCTCAATCACTGTCTGGTCTGGTTGGACATAGTGAATCGTTCGATGGATCAGCAAATCTCGAATCGTCGCCATAGTGCCTCCGCCGAAGTGGGGGGCCGTAAGAAGTGGAGAGCCGCAATCGGAGGGAGTATAGTCCGTACCTCGCCCATCAAGAAAGAAAAAAACGCCAATTCTTGAGGATTGGAGCGGATGGGTGCTCCACCCTCATCGCCTTTATTGGGCGATAGGGTGGGGATAGCCCGCAAGACGTCCCCGCCGCAACGCTGCTATCCTCAGGAATTGACCTAACAGTTTCCCAGGAGGACCTCACCCGCATGCCGCTCAGCATGGAAGGACGCACAGTGGTGGTTTTTGGCGTGGCCAACAAGCGCAGCATTGCGTGGGCCATTGCGCAGCACATGCAGCAGGCGGGCGCGACCCTTGCGATTACGTATCAAAACGAGCGTCTGAAACAGGAAGCCGACGACATGATCTCTGCCCTGCCCAACGCTACCGGATTCCAATGCGACGTCTCCAGCGACGACGAGATTGCCAAGCTCTTTGCCGAGTTGAAGGCGAAATATGGGAAGCTCGACGCCGTCGTCCATAGCATTGCCTACGCTCCCGCTGAAGCGCTGCAGAACGAGTTCGTCCAGACCAGTCGCGAAGCCTTCCGCATCGCCCTCGATACCAGCGCGTACTCTCTGGTCGCGCTCGCCCGTGCCGCGGCCCCGCTTATGACCGACGGCGGCAGCATTGTCACTATGACCTATTACGGCGCGGAGAAAGTTGTCCCCCGGTACAACGTGATGGGCGTTGCCAAAGCAGCGCTGGAAGCCTGCGTGCGGTACCTCGCCGCCGATCTAGGCAAACACAAGATTCGTGTCAACGCCATCTCCGCTGGTCCGATGAAGACCCTGGCTGCCCGCGGCATCGGAAGCCTCGGCGAGATGATGAAGACCCAGGCCGAAAAGGCTCCCTTGCAACGCAACATCGACGTGAACGAAGTTGCCGCGACGGCGGTGTTTCTGGCGAGTGCCGGCGGCACCGGCATCACTGGCGAGACGATTTACGTGGATTGCGGGTACAACATCATGGGGTTCTGAAGGCCTGGTCCCACCGGACTCGAGTTTGCACAAAGACGACCTGTGTGCTTGCAATGTAATTACACAGAGACCTACGACCATGAAGACTGAACTCGTTCGCATCGGCAACTCGCGTGGGATTCGCATTCCGAAACCCTTGATCGAGCAATGCGGCTTGTAAGGGACCGTGGAGTTGTCGGTCGAGGACCTTCGTCTGGTGATTTCTCCGGGACGGCGACTGCGACAGGGCTGGATCGAGGCGTTTCAAAAGGCTGGGCCACCGGGACATGACGAAGTGCTACTGGAACCGATGAGGGCCTCCGAGTTCGATCGCAAGGAATGGAAGTGGTAAGCCGGCCGCCACGTCTTGAGGAAGTCTGGCTGGTATCACTTGACCCCACCCGCGGATCCGAAATCAAGAGGACCTGTCCTTGTCTGGTCGTCTCCCCCCGAATGAAACGAACCGGCACTTGCGGACAGTGATAATCGCACCCATGACGACGGCAAATCGTCCTTACCCCACTCGTGTCGGCTTGACCGTTTCAGGGCAAGTCCGGCCAGGTAGCATTGGACCAGATTCGTGCTGTCGATCGCGACCGCCTGGTTCAGAGGATTGGGGCCATATCAGCTAAGACCGCGCAGACTGTTTCGGCGATCCTGGTTGAGATGTTTGCGCGCGAGATCTAAGCATCTGCGGTCACGTTTACCACAATTTTCCGCTCCTGCTCACCCCGCCGCTCAATCGCGATCTCCACATCGCGCTCTTTCAGGAGTCGCGGAAACTTCTCGCCCCACTCCAGCATCACCAGGTTGCCTTCCTCGGCGAAGAGTTCGTCTAGACCCAGCGTAGCCAACTCCCGCTCTGTCTCGATGCGATAGAGATCTACGTGGTAGAGGTTCACCTCGGACCCGTGGAATTCGTGGATCAAAGTAAACGTCGGGCTGGTTACGTCTTCCTGGGATGCGGCCTGCAGACCTTCGGCGATGCCCTTCACCAGCGTGGTCTTGCCCGCTCCCAGATCGCCCCGCAGGATGACCATCCGCGCAGACTTTAGCGTCGACGCCAGCTCGCGCCCTAGTGCGATGGTCTCCTCCGCCGAATGCGTAATGTATTCCCCGGCACTCATCCGCGGATGCGCACCGCGCTCTCATGCGACCAGCGCGTAGCGCGGCGAAATGCCTCCGGCAATGCCGTAAGCAGGTCTGTCGCGACGAGGGAATGCTCCCCCATCGCTTCGGTAGCCACATCGCCCGCGAGCCCGTGCAGGTAAACCGCCGCAATCGTCGCTCGCGCAGCGTCATTTGGCATCTGCGCGAAGATGCCTGCGGTAGTGCCGGTAAGTATGTCGCCCGTACCACCCGTCGCCATTCCCGGATTGCCCGTAGGATTCACCCACGCTGTACCATCCGGCAGCGCGATGACCGTCAGGTTGCCTTTAAGCACCAGCACCAGGCGATGTTCACGCGCAAAGCTCCGCGCCACGTTCAGCCGGTCGGCCTGCACCGCGTTGGTCGAAATGCCCGCCAGCCGCCCCATCTCGCCGGGATGCGGCGTCAATACCAGCGCCCGCTTGCTGCCGTCGAGAAGCTCGGTCCTTCCCGCGAACGCATTCAGTCCATCGGCATCGATTACCAGCGGACACTTCAGCGTGCGCACCGCTTCGTGCACGAACTCCACCGTGTCGGGATGCCGGCCGATGCCTGGACCAATCGCCACTACCGTCATCGTCGAAGCCAACTGCTGCAGCCTTCCGCCCTTCACTGACGCGGCACTGATGCCCCCAGTGTCGGTCTCCGCCAATGGCTCGGTCATCAGCTCGGCCGCGAATCCCGCGACGTTGGGCAACGCGCTCTTTGCGGTGGCAACCGTCGCTAATCCCGCTCCCGCACGCAGCACCGCCATGCCCGCCATCGCTGCCGCGCCTGACTTGCCCAGCGCCCCTCCCACGATCAGCGCATGGCCGTACATGCCCTTGTTGCTGTCCATGGGACGCGGAGCTAACAATGCCTCCAGATCATGCGCCGTCGTCACTTCCAGTTTCAGCTTGGATTCGATGGCCGCATCGGGCGAACCAATGGGCGCGACGATTACCCGCCCGAGAGTTAGCTCGCCAAAGATATGGGCAGGCCGAGGGGCCGTGAACGTCACGATGGCATCGGCCCGCGCAATTCCTGCGCCCGTCTGCGGCGTCATCGCATCCGAGTCCGCACCCGACGGAATATCCACGGCTACCACAGGCATGCTGCCGCTGTTGATCGCTGCGATCGCACCTGAGTACAGCCCCTTCACCGGAGGCTTGAATCCCGTGCCAAGGATCGCATCGACCAGCAAATCGCAATTCCCCAGGCTGCGCGACGATTCGGCCTGCAATTCCTGAGTAGTCTGCACTACGATGGCGCGCACCGGCAGGCGCTCGAACATGGTCGCGGCATCACCCTTCAGCTCCGATGGAGCCGCCAGCAGCAGCACCTCGACCACGCGTCCTGCACGATGCAACCGGCGCGCAACCACGAAGCCATCGCCGCCATTGTTGCCCTTGCCGCAGACTACGGCGATGCGGTCCGCGCTTCTGAAATTTTCCAGGATGAACTGTGCTACCGCGGTGCCGGCGTTTTCCATCAATGTCAGCGACGGCACACCGAACTTTTCGGTCGTGACGCGATCGATCTCGCGCATCTCTGTCGCTGACGTGATTTTCACGCGTGCTCCGAAGCTGACTCTTCCAGCTTCCGCAGGCCTTCAGGATCGCCCATGGCAATCAGGTGGTCGCCAACATGAATCACCTCATCCGGCGGAGGGTTGAAGCGCATCGCAGTGTGTTCGCCCTTGATGGCCAGCACGATCACACCCAACTCCTGCCGGATTCGAGAGCTTTCCAGCGTCTGCCCGGCAAAGCGCGCGCCGTTTTCCACCTTCACTTCCTCGATCTCCAGCGGACGCTTCTGGTTCATCGCGGTATCGAAGAAATCGACCACGTTAGGCCGCATAAATGTTTGCGCGATTCGATAGCCCGCAAAACGATACGGCGAGACCACCGAATCGGCTCCAGCCGTGAGCAGATGTTTTTCTGCATCTTCTTCCGCGGCGCGAGCGATGATCTTAATCTTGGGATTGAGGCTGCGCGCCGTCAGAATGATGTAGATGTTGATCGCATCGGTCGTCGTCGCCGCCACCAAGCCCTGCGCCTGTTCAATGCGCAGTTCGTGTAGCACTGGAGCCAAGGTGGCGTCACCCACTAGAGTGAGCCAGCCCTCCGACGAGTACTTCTGCAGCTTCTCCGCGCTGGTGTCGACCACTACAAAAGGCAGTGGCCTGCGCGCCAGTTCTCGTGCCGCGCTCCGGCCCACGCGACCAGCCCCGCAAATGATGAAATGCCCCGACAGCCGGCTGATCTCGCGGTCCATGCGTCTCCTGCCGAATACCGATTGAAGCTCGAATTCTAGCAAAGTGCGTGAGGCGCCTCCGACCAGCAGAAGCACCAGCCCCACGCCGGCAATGATGACAAAGCTGTTGAACAGTCGTCCGGCGTGCGACAGCGGATGAATCTCGCCGTATCCGATGCTGGTGATAGTAGTGAGCACCATGTAGAAGCCATCGAAGAACGTCCAGCCTTCGATGAAGTGAAACCCCTCAATCCCCGCGATGACCAGCAGCACCAGGAGGATCGCAAGCAGTTTGAGATTGTACGGGACTCTCACGTCAGCCATTCTGCGCGATGGCAGCGCCATTACGCAATGACATGTCTCACGCTCGCACCGTAAATCGGGATAGGGGAGACGGTCGCCCGTCCTCCCCTCCCACACCACCGTACATGCGGGTCCGCATACGGCGGTTCGGCGGGTTGAGCTAAGACCGTATGACCATGGCCGGGAGTCCCAGTGAGGCAAAGTAGGCATTGGGTAGTGCCATGGCTAACGCCGGGGAGTTCGCGATTCGCCACGGACCGTGCGCACTCCCAGCGGTTTGCGCCGCCAGATCTTTGCTCACGCCCCGTTTGCGAAGTTCTTTGAATCGCGTCCGTCCGCGCTTCCATTGCTTCCACACCACCGACCTGAGTCGGCGGCGTAACCAGGACTCAAGGCCCTTCAGCACCGACGGCGTTTGACACTCCCCGAAGTAGCCGAGCCACCCGCGCAAGTAGGTTGCCGTTTCGGCAATCATCTTGGGCAGGCTGATGCCTCGGGTTCGACGCGTCAGTTCCCGTATCCGCTCCTTGAAGCGGGCGATGGCCTTGGGGGCAATCCGCCGCCTTGGTTCGCGCTCGCTGGTAAAGCTAAATCCGAGAAACTTCCTCTGCCACGGTTGGGCCACAGCGCTCTTTGCCTGATTGACCTTGAGTTTGAGTCGTTGCGTGATGAAGCGCGTTACGCTCTTCATCACTCGCTGCCCCGCTCGCTCGCTGCCCACGTAAATGTTGCAATCGTCGGCATAGCGCGAGTAGCGGTGACCGCGCCTCTCTAACTCCCGGTCCAGTTCATCCAGCACCAGATTGCTGAGCAGCGGGGAAAGCGGACCGCCTTGCGGCGTTCCCTCGTCGACCGCCGTCACCAATCCGTTCTCCAGCACTCCGGCCTTCAGGAAGGCTCCGATCAACCGGAGCATCCGTGGGTCGGCCACTCGCTTGGCGACCGCCGCTAGCAGGCGGTCGTGATTTACTCGGTCAAAAAATTGCTCCAGATCCAAGTCCACCACCCAGCGGTGCCCTTCGGCGATATACTGCTGTGCCTGTCGCACCGCTTGCCGCGCGCTGCGCCCCGGTCGGAAACCGTGGCTGTGTTCGGAGAACGTCGGGTCCCAGCGCTTCTGCAGAACTTGCAACACCGCTTGCTGGACAAAACGGTCCAGCACCGGAGGAATGCCTAACTTTCGCATTCCCCCGTCCGGCTTCGGGATTTCCACCCGCCTGACCGGTTTCGGTTCGTAGTTCCCCGTCAGCAACTGCTCCCGAATTTCTGGCCCATGCTGCTTCAGGTAGTCCGGTAGTTGCTGGACGGTCATCCCGTCCACTCCCGCACTCCCTTTGTTAGCCTTGACTCGCTGTAATGCCTGCTTGCAGTTTTCCCACTCGCAGACCTCTTCCATCAGTCGTTCGGTTTCAGCCAGGTTTTCAGGCCTGCGCTTCGCCACCAGCGTTTCGGTCCCTTTCTCCACGGCCTTCGGAGCTTCACTCCTACTCTCCGTCGGAAAGGCCAGCACCCCTTGTTCGGGCCGGTTTTTCTGCCGCTGTCCGCTCATGAGTCGCGCTGCTTACTTGCCCTTCCCTTTATTCCCCTTGCGGGGTACCGTTCGGGCCTTTCTCCGCTCTTCTGGAGTAATACGCCCTCTGCTGACTTCTGCGGCACGGTCAGAGTGAATCGCTTCACCCTCAGTCACGTTTTGTGACATGCCGCAGATCTCCCGAGGTAATTTCGACCGCCTTCAACGCGCAACCGCCGGATTTACCACCAGTGCACTTGATGGATATGGGCTTCGCGGTCAGTTGCCCGATCGCCCGTCACTGTAGGCCTCGTATCCGTTGAATTGTTCATCAGCTCGCGTCTTTGCTCCACGCTTCTTTCAGGCCCCGCCTCGCGGCGAGTGTTATTTCACCCTTGCGCTTCGCTAACCCTTCACCTCCATCAGGTTGGGTAGAGGACTCGCACCTCCCAGCTGTCGACCATGCTCGGCACACAGCAAAATGCCCTCCCGCGGGGGAGGGCATTCACCAAGGCAAAAACTAACGCCGCTGTTACTTCTTCACTTCGCTGCCTAGCCGCTGCACATGGCTATGGTGGCGTCCGTAACCAAAGTAGATCGCCATCCCAATCGCCAGCCATACAAATAGGCGGATCCATGTGGCTAGTGGTAAAGACGCCATCAAGGCGAATGAAATGACAATGCCGAGAATCGGCACGAGTGGGACCATGGGAGTTCGGAAAGGCCGATGTAGCTCGGGACGCCGTTTCCGTAGGATCATGACGCCCGCGCACACGATCACAAATGCCAGCAAGGTACCTATGCTCACCAGTTCACCTAGAATTCCAATCGGCACCACCGACGCGAAAACCGCCACAAAGAGTCCCACAGTGATGGATGAGATGTACGGCGTGCGGAACCTGGGATGCACCTTGCCCGCCCATTCCGGCAGCAAGCCGTCGCGCGACATGGAGTAAAACACGCGCGACTGTCCCAGCAACATCACCAGCATGACGCTGCCCAATCCCGCGATAGCGCCTAGTTTCACCAGCACCGAGCCCCAGCGAACTCCAGTTGCATCGATGCCAACCGCCACTGGAGCGGCCACGTTCAATGCCGTGTAGGGCACGATGCCCGTCAATAATCCCGAGACCAGTATGTAGAGAATGGTGCAGACCACCAGCGATCCCAGAATGCCGATCGGCATGTCCCGCTGTGGGTTTTTAGCTTCCTGCGCTGCGGTTGAGACCGCGTCAAATCCGATGTACGCAAAGAAAATTACGCCCGCGGCGCGCGCGATGCCCGACCATCCATACTCGCCGAAACCTCCCTCGTTCGGCGGAATAAACGGGTGCCAGTTCGCGGCTGCCACCGCCGGATGCTTAAGCACGAATGCGCCGGCAATCCCGATAAAGATCAGCACAATCGTTACCTTCACAATCACGATTGCCGAATTGAAATTCGCCGATTCCTGGATCCCAACCACCAGAATGAACGTAATCACGCAAATAATCAGGAACGCCACGATATTGAAGACGCCCTGCACCTGCGGCAGCGTCGACGCATCCACGCCCCTCTGGCTGAGCATCGGAGCTGCCGTAGTCAATAGCTCCCAGCGCCCCCCGTACTGCACCAGCATGTTTGGTACCCACTGGTTGCCGACGTGTGTGTAGGGTGTCGCCGTGAACTGCGGCGGAATGGTAATACCCCAGTCTTGCAGAAAACTGACAAAGTATCCCGCCCAGCCCGAGGCGACGGTCGCCGCACCAAACGCATATTCCAGGATGAGGTCCCAGCCGATGATCCAAGCGAAAATTTCGCCCAACGTAGCGTAACCGTAGGTATAAGCCGAGCCTGCAATCGGAATCAGTGACGCGAATTCGGAGTAGCACAATCCCGCAAACACGCAGCCCAGGCCCGCAAGTATGAATGAGAGCACGATGGCTGGGCCGGCATACATCGCCGCCGCCGAGCCCGTGAGCACGAAGATGCCCGCCCCGATGATCGCCCCGATGCCGAGCGTAATTAGGTTGACCGGCCCGAGGGCCCGCTTCAGACTATGTTCGTCCTCATGAGTCGCCTCTTTCAGCAATAGGTCGAGAGGCTTGCACTTCAGAAGATTCGCCATTCGGCTTTCCCTCTCCTTCGAGATCAGGCTTGCACTTGTTCGATCTGGTTGCGCCTCGACCACAGAAAATAGACAGGGATGCCCAGCAACACGATAATCAATCCCGGCCACGTGTATTGAGGTTTATAGCGTAACAAGACTATATCAATGAACACGGCCATCAAAATATAGATGGCCGGCAGCACTGGATATCCAATTGCCCGGTAGGGCCGCGGCGCATCCGGCTGCTTCACTCGCAGCACAAACAGCCCCGCAATGGTCAGGATGTAGAAAACCAGCACAGCAAAAATGATGTAGTCCAGCAGTTGGCCGTAGCTGCCCGAGATACACAGCACGCATGTCCACACGCACTGCATCATCAGGGAATGCGCCGGAGTGCGGTACTTGGGATGCAACTTGGCTGCACCTCTGAAAAACAGTCCGTCCTTCGCCATGGCGTAGTACACACGTGCTCCCGACAGAATCAGTCCGTTGTTACAGCCGAATCCCGAGATCAGGATCATCACGGCCATGATCTGCGCGCCCCATGGGCCGAAGATGACCTGCATTACCGCAGTCGCAACCCTGTCTTCGGACGCGTACTGAATGCCACGGGCCAGGATGGTAGTTCCATTCGGATCGCCCACTAGCGGCAGAACACTCAGGTAGACCACGTTCGCCATCACATACAAGAAGATGACGACTCCAGTTCCAATGGCTAGAGACAGTGGCAGGTTGCGTTGCGGGTTACGAACCTCCCCCGCTGTAAACGTTACGTTGTTCCACGCATCGGCGGAAAACAGCGACCCCACTTGCGCCACTGCGAGGATGGTGATGGTGCCCACCAGCGCGATAGGGCCTCCCACGCCGACCTGCACCGGGTGCAGCGCCCCGAGTCCCGCATTGTGCAAGAAGTTTGCGCCAAAATTCGCCGCAATGGCATGCGCGTTGCGGCCTATAAAGATTCCCAGTACCACGAGCCCGAGCAGGGCTACCGTCTTCGCGAAAGTAAAGACGTTTTGCACTGCCGCGCCGGTGCGCACCCCAAAAACGTTGAGCACCGACAGGAAAATCACCACCAGGACCGCTACTAAGTTCTGGGTATTCAGGCCGACATCCATGTTGCCCAGCACCATCGGCCCAAGGGGAATCGGTGGAACATGCGCGATGTGCCAGATCCAATTCGATGAACTGATGGCCGGAAAGAAGACGCCGAGGAATTTCCCGCATGCTACCCCCACCGCGGCGATGGTTCCGGTCTGAATGACGAGGTACAGTGTCCAGCCATAGAGAAATCCCCAGAGCGGTCCCAGGGATTCGCGGAGGTAGACATACTGACCACCCGCGTGCGGCATCATCGCCGCAAGTTCGCCGTAAGCCAATGCCCCGGTGATGGTCATGAAGCCGGTGACCAGCCAGGCCGCAACCAGCAGCGCGGGCGAGTTGACCTCGCGCGCAATCTCGGCCGAGACAATAAAGATGCCCGAGCCGATCATCGAGCCCATCACCAGCGTGGTCGCGCTGGTCAGGCCCAGTCCTTTGACAAATTCGTTCTCGCCAGTAGCGAGGGAAACAGTCTTGGTTTGGGTGCTCAAAGAGCCTCTTCGGTCTGAAAGGTGTATCGCAAGAATCTACACTAACAGTCGCAGAAATTCTTCAGCCACCTTGCGCGGAGAGCTCAACAGGCCGGATATCACCGCCACCGAATCGGCGCCAGCCTCGATCACGGACTTGGCATTCGACCGGGTAATTCCCCCTATCGCCACGAGCGGCTTCTTGGTCGCGGCGCGTGCCGCCCGTACTCCTTCCAAGCCCACCAGCGCGTCCGGGTTCTTCTTCCCGGTTGTCGGGAACACCGGGCCGATGGCGATGTAGTCCGCCGAACTGACATCGGCCTCTTTCACTTGTTCCATGTTGTGAGTCGAGACGCCGACAATCCGATCCTCGCCGGCTACCAGCCGAGCGCCATCCGCCGGAAGATCGTCCTGCCCGAGATGAACGCCATCATAGCCCGCAGCCACGCAAAGATCGGCGCGGTCGTTCATGATCAACTTCGCTCTGCCTTGGAGTACCCGCTTGATTTCGCGCGCATGCCCCAGTATTTGCCGGGTATCGCCCTCTTTGTTACGGTATTGCAGAAGCGTGACGCCGCCCTCTCCCAAGTCCCAGGCAAACTCCACAATCGAACTCATCGTCCGCAGCGGCGGCGCAAAACAGGCTACATCGACGATCGCGTACAACTTCGGCAGGTGGAGTTTTGTTGCCATGACTACACCTTCGCAGTCTCTTTATTGTTGTTGTTCTGCGCCAGAAATCGCTCCATGAACTTCGTGTCAATGTTGCCCGCGCGAAAGTCCTCATCCGCCATGATCCGCTTCTGCAGCGGAATGCTGGTGAAGATGCCTTCCACTACAAACATGTCCAAGGCGCGTGACATACGCGAGATCGCCTCATTGCGGTCGCGCCCGCGCGCGCACAACTTCGCGATCAACGAATCATAGTACGGCGGAATCACGCCCTCCGCATACGCCGCCGTATCTACCCGAATGCCTGTTCCTCCCGGGAGATTTAGCGCCGTGATCTTTCCCGCCGACGGCGTAAAACGCTCAGGATGTTCGGCATTGATGCGGCATTCGATCGCGTGCCCGCGGAACACCACAGGCTGCGTGATAACTTCGCTCATCTTCATGCCCGCCGCAATCATGATCTGCGACTTCACCAGGTCCACATCGGTCGTCATCTCGGTCACCGGATGCTCCACCTGGATGCGTGTGTTCATTTCAATGAAGTGCAGGCTGCGGTCTTCGTCCATCAGGAACTCGATAGTCCCGGCATTCATGTAACCAATTTCGCCCAGCGATTTCACCAGTATGCCGCCAATGTGATCGCGCAGACCCTGGCTCACCACTACCGACGGAGCTTCTTCCACCAGTTTCTGGTGTCGCCGCTGGATGCTGCACTCGCGCTCGCCCAGGCTCATCACATTGCCGTGCTCATCAGCCAGGATTTGGAACTCGATGTGCCGCGGCCGCTCGATGAACTTCTCCATGTACAGGGCGCCATTGCCGAATGCCGCTGCCGCCTCCGACTGCGCCGCATGAAACAGGTTTGGCAGTTCCTGAGCGCTGCGGATAATCCGCATGCCGCGCCCGCCGCCGCCCGCCGAGGCTTTCACAATGACCGGGAAGCCAATCGTACGTGCCCACTCCTGCGCCTCGTCCGCCGCGTCGATAATCCCATCCGATCCCGGAAGAATCGGCACTCCAAATTTCTTCATGGTGGCGCGGGCTTTTTCCTTCTCGCCCATCAGCCGTGTCACTTCCGGCGGAGGCCCAATGAACTTGATCCCACAGCTTTGGCACACTTCGGCGAAATTGGCGTTCTCACTTAGCAGCCCGTATCCGGGATGGATGGCGTCCACATTGGCGATCTCGGCTGCGCTGATCACCGCGGGAATGTTGAGGTAGCTGTCGGCCAGCCGTGGAGGCCCAATGCAGATCGCTTCGTCGGCAAAACGCACGTGCAGCGAATTGCGGTCCGCCTCGCTGTAAATCGCCACCGCCTTGATGCCCAGTTCTTTGCAGGCGCAAATCACCCGCAGGGCAATCTCACCGCGGTTCGCTATCAGGATCTTCTTGAACATGAATTCGTGGGCTGAATCGCTGGTTAATATGGCCACGGAGGGACCATGGGCGGCTAGGCTTTCCGTATCCCAAACAGCGGCATCCCATATTCCACCGGACTGCCGTTATTGACGTAGCGCTTCACGATCTCACCCGAGGCGTCAGCCTCGATCTCGTTCATCAGCTTCATGGCTTCGATAATGCACAGCGCCTGGCCTTCTTTGACAGTGTCACCCACGGCCACGAACGCCGGCGCCCCAGGTGATGCCGACTCGTAGAACGTCCCCACAATGGGCGACTTCACAATGTGCAGACCCGCTTCGTCGTCCTTAGGAGCTGCCGGCGTCTCGGCCGCTGCCTTCGTGACCTGCGACGACCCGCCTTCGGACGACTGCGCGGGAATCAGCACAGGAGCCGGCGCTGCCACCTGCACCACTTGCGGAGCGTGATGACCCAAGCCGCCGCGCTTAATGTGCAGCTTCACGTCGCCGCGTTCCATTTCGAACTCGGCAACGTCTTTCTCAACTAGCAACTCAATCAATTCTTTGATTTCTTTGTGGTTCATGACGTTGTGTTCGGAGGATGCCGCCGGGCCACCCGCGTCCCGCAAGCCTGACCGAGACCGCACCGTCTCGAGTGCTGCTGACACAAACCGGCGCCGCCTACGCTGCCTCCATCTCTATAAGATCTTTCCTCACCGGAGTCAGCACCTCGCACCCGGCGCTGGTGACGACCACCATATCTTCAATGCGAATGCCACCCCTGCCCGGCACATAGATTCCGGGCTCGACCGTGACCACCATACCCGCCGCGAGCCGTTCCGTCTGTTTTTTTCCCAGCCTCGGTGGCTCGTGAATCTCCAGCCCCACCCCATGTCCGGTGGAATGCGTAAAGTACCGGTCCAGCTTGAACTTCCGCAGAACCGAGCGCGCCGCTTCGTCCACTTCCCCCGCTGTAACACCCGGTCTGATGGCAGCAATTCCCACCAGCTGGGCTTCCAGCACCGCGTTGTACCACCCGCGCTCCACTTTGCTGGCCCGGCCGACATGCACAGTCCGGGTCATGTCGGAACAATAGCCCCGCAGTATAACACCCGAATCGATCACCACGAACCCGCGTCGCGGGATTGGCTGCATCGACGCGCGCCCATGCGGCAATGCACCCCGCTTACCCGCCGCCACAATGGTGTCGAACGACATGCCATCGGCTCCCGCCTGCCTTGCGGCAAACTCTAACTTGCAGGCGATCTCCGTCTCCCGCACGCCCGGGCGAATTGCCTTCAACGCCTGCTGATACGCCTTTGCGCCCAAACCCACAGCATCGCGGATGAGTTTCAACTCTTCAGTGTCTTTGATCATGCGCTGCCGCATGACCAAGCCTGACGTCGCCCTCCACTCAACTCGACGCGGCACAAGTTGTTTCATCTGTGCTGCTTCCGCGACAGTGGTCGAGTCGGCCTCAAACCCAATCGCCGCCCCACTCAGCCTTCCGACGATCTTCGCCGCCTCCGGCATCAGCGGCCCCACCGAGATCGCCACTCGTGCGCCCTTCACTTCCTCGCGCGCCTGCTGGGTGTACCGCCCATCGGTGAAGAACACCCGCCGCCCCGCCAGAAACAGGAGCAATCCGTTGCTGCCCGTGTAGCCGCACAGATACCGTAAGTTCGCGGGATGCGTCACCACAGACCCGTCGAGTTCCTCATCAATCAACGCCTGCTGGAATTGCTTCTGCCGACCCAGGTAATCCATCCGTACGATTGTATGCGTGACGCTGGGATTTGATGGCATGCTCTAAGCCGAGCCCGATAAGCTTGGCTTCTCCGTCGGCCGTGGGCCACTCGGCGCCGACACGAATGCCCACGACCTCTACACGGTCCCGATCACCAAAGGCTCGCTTGTCTGTTTGTGCGCTCGCCGCAGGCCTTTACCGCTCCGGCGCTCCGCCGAGGCGTCGGCTCGAACGTAGTATGTCCCCGGTCCCGGAGACGAGCCGAACGGGATCACCTGCTCCCCCTGGGAAGGCAGGTTGAAATGTTGATAGCCAAGCGTCGTCGCGCGCCCTATCTGGTTCACCGCGACCACGACCACCGTGAGCAAGATCGAGTGGTCGGTGTGGTTGGCCACAACCACCGAGCCGCCGAGGTTGTTGCCGTTGACCCTCGGCGCTTGCTTCCAATCGATGGTCAGCCCGACTGTGACGACAAGCGTGAACTCCCGCTGCACGCGAAGCGTGGGATCGCCCGCGTCCGTAAGAATCACAATAAAGTGATACTCTCCCGGTGCAGTCGGCGAGCCCGATAGCTTGCCCTCGTGTTGACTTAACTTGATGCCCGCGGGAGGTTGGGAATTCGCAGCCAGGCTCCACAGGTAGGACTGGCTGCCTCCGTTGGCTTGAAGTGTGAATTGATAATCCGCACCCACGGTTGTTGCGGGCAATGAATTCGTCGCAATCGTCAGAGGCACAGTCTGCGCCCCCGCTAAACACATTGCCGCCATGACGATCTTAAGGATAAGGGCGACTATCGCCGGCCGGTGGGCAACGCCTCGCATAGTTGAGTCATTATAAGAGACTTCACTACCGCTCCGCGCCCGGAGCCTCAGCCGTGATCTTGGTTTCCACCTGCGTCTGATGGAAGTCCTTGTTGTCGAGCGACACCATCACTTCACGGTTGAAGAGGAAGAGTACATGCAGCGTGAACTCTGTCCCGTAGGTCTTGGGAAACCACACTCCGCCCGGCTGCTTTTCGTAGTGCAGGCTGTAGCCGACGCCGGGCAGATCGGTACCCAGGAGAGTTCGCACCGCAAAAGGTATACGTCGGCTCAGCTTGGTGTAAACGTAAATAGGCTCAAAGTCGGCGGCGTCAATGTACGCCTCACCCGCCCAGCTTATGTCGCTCTTGTCGGCCGGAGTGAAGCTCACTCGGTAGGCATCGCGACCCTGGAAGGTGTCCCGGCCTTCCAGCCTGAAGCTGTACTTCGCCGCCTTGTCGCCGGCAAACGGAAACAAGTTCTGCCCGATCCCGTCTTTCGACTTCGGCTCCGTCAGGTCTTCACGCATGTTCGTGATCAGTCCCGCATCGAGGTTGTCATCACAAGGTGCAGGCTCACTCGCATACTCGACGTACTTGCCCTTTTGCCAACACTTTCCAGTCATCTTCTCCAGCTGCCGCTCGGTTTTGTCGGCCTCCGGAACCATGTGATAGTCGGTGGTTTCCTCGCGCATGAGCTTGCCATTGGTCTTCTTCGTGACCACGTGAATGTGCTGGTGATACACATACCGCTTCCGCGCCAGCTCGCTGCGATCCTGGTTCGCCGCCACCTTCGCCATGATGGCATCCGCCGTCAACGGAGTCGAGTCCGGCGCGGCTCCCTGGGATTCAGTTTGCGATTGTGTCGAGGCAGGGAGAATTACGCTGCAGAGAAAAGTAAGCAGCAACGCCGGAAGCCATTTCATGACACACCCCTCCCGCTTCTAGATACGGGCTCTGCTCCGAATAAGTTCACGGGGGTGACGTGCGTCGAATACTTAACGGTGGGACAGAACGCCTTTACTTGAAACTCGAAACTGGAAACTCGAAACCCTTATCCGCCCTTGCCTGCGGCAACTTCTTAATCGCCGCCTCCAGATCCGCAGGATGAAACCCAAACGGCCCCGGCTTGCTCTTGTACGCGACTTTTCCGTCGGCGTCGATCAGGTACAACCTGTCCGGCCAGCCGGTATAGGCGACCTCGGTGTGGTTCTCGAAGCCGTCTATGATCGCCGGAAACTTGATCCCCAGCTTGCGCACACACGCGCCTGCTACGAACGCACGCTCCGTTTCGTCCTTGGGACTGGCGAAGACCACCTTGTCCCTGATGTTGCTCCGCATTTGCCAGACGTCGCTGGGATGCGCTTCCAAGATGTACACCGCGTAGAACGCTATATGGCTGCCGTACTGCTCGTAGAGCTTGTTGAGGGCAGGAACCTCCCGCCGGAACGGAGGTCAGGTGTAGCTGCCGAACACCAACACCACGGGCTTGCCCCGCAGCGACGATAGCTGCACTTCAGACTGATGATCCAGCGTCGGCAGGCGGAAATCCGGAGCCATCTCGCCCGGCGTCACCGTACCGGCGCGGGCGTGCGTCCACATCGTTTCGAATGGAAACAGGAAGAACGCCGGCATCGGCATGTGCGACATCACGCGGCCAAATTTCTCCGGAGGCTGCCGCATCGCCCATCCGATGAACGTCAAGAAACTGCCCCACAGGCACAGCAGCACAATCGCAATAATCGACAAGGTTCGCTTCGAGGGCTTCCGCATTAGGAGTCTCGCAAGTCTATTGCGAAGCGCGTCCGGCATGAATAGTAGTTTTCGACTAGACGGACCCTGCCCGCGTTTCTGCTCCCAGGGTTTATGTATCGCTAGGATCTTGGTGAGTCAGTGCTACAGTTCTGCACAGGGGCAGCCGGCGTGTCCAATTCCAGCAAACGAACGCGCAATTCGACCGAGATCAAGGCCGGCCGAGGAGCACCGCGGGCGGAGAGCAGAATCGCTTCGGATTTCGCGGTTGCAGAGCAAGAGAAAGAACCGCTTGGTACTGAGAGCGACGGACCGTTTCGTCAGGACTGGCATCGAGATAAAGGACGTTTACGGTACCCCGGGAGCATAAATTTGCTTCTAGGCGTGGCGGGTTCATCCGGTCTCACACCGCCGCCTTCGTCAGCACTACCCTCCCATTCTCAATTGTCCGCCCTTCTTCCTGCAGCCGCCGCGCCTGCTCGTCCGTCCCTTTAGGAAACTTCGCGTTCAGCCGGCCGTCTTCGCCAACTACGCGCCAGTGTAGAGTGACATCGCGCTTGCCGGAAGCGCGATCTTCCTCGGCCGCTTCCGCCACGATTCGAGAAGAATTCCGGTCACCAGAGGGCAGGTCAAGTCGACATTGTGCCAACGTGCCAATCGTCGCCGTATCTGTGCAATCGTACTGACCTGGCCTCGCGGAATCTTCCGCACCGTGGCATCCACTTCCAGCGCGGTCGGAATCAGCATCATTCCATGGCCCAGCCTCTTGGCCATTCCATCCGGCACCGGCACCAGCTTCGGCATCGTCGGTTTGTACAGCTTGGCACGCCACGATGTTCTTGAGTTCCAGGCAACCTTCGCGCCCGGCATACCAACCTCTCCTCTACGCGGCGACTACCGCATGAATTTACGACTACGATGGGCGCGTATTCACAACCGGTTCAAGAGGTTGCCACTGTATTGTTGCTGCTTTTCCCAATACGAAAATGCTGCACCAACGTGCCTATTCCGGCGGAAACACGAACTGGAACTTCTCATCGCCTACCGGAACCGTCACCGTAACCAGGTAGCTTTTCTTGCCAGTGTGCGAGATCGGAGCGCGGTCCGTCAGCTTCGGCATCGAGAAATACAGCACGCCGCCCGCGTCGCCCTCCGGAGGAATCGTGTTGGCCAGAAACTCACTGTCCTCCACCTGCTCCGGACGCGCTTTGCGCGACGGCAGTTGCGGACCGCTGCCATCGCCGATTTCACGGTTGCGCAGCGCGCATCCCAGATCGCACGCCGCCGAATCGTGCGCCGTGGCCCGCGGAGCACCACGAACTGTCAGCGTCGGATACGCCGGGTCGGAGGTGCTGACGAATCCGTTGCCTTCCGATTCCTTGGTCAGCTCGTGCAACAAGTCGGCCATCGTCGGAACTCCTGAATAGCCCGCCGGACCTGCCGCAGGAGGTCCGCCGACTGCCGCGTTCGCCACTTTCGCCCACGCCGGTTGCCGGCGCATGCGGTCCGCAATGTCTGCGGCAGAAAGCAATTGCAATGTCTTGGAGCCCACCGAGTCCTCCACCGTCACGGCCTCGGGCACCATGTTCACTGAGCTCTTTCCCCGGTTCAAAATGTGCAACTTCACCCCGAAGTATTTTCCATTCAACGTCGGAACGGCCGACGCCACCACCGTGTACTTTGTCCCTTGCAAGTATTGATAGCTGATCCCGTTTAGGTAAAAGGACCCTTGTTCGCGCGCAGCGCGACTGAAGTCCGGTCCTGGGCTGGAGTTAGGTTCCTGGGCAAATGCCGACGAGCAAAGCAGCAGGGCACACAACCATCCGCGCATACAACCTCCAGGGAGCGCCAGGCGCGCCTGCTACTTGCATCGGCAGCTAGACGCGAATCTTCAGTGCGTGGCTTGGCGTGGATGACCAGTGGCTTGAAAATTTAGGTGGCCGATGGTCAGTGAGTGAGCACGATCGTTAATCGATCGGATCTGACAATGGAGCCGTCGGCAGCCCTTCGTGTCACCTGAACGATGTATTTTCCTGGCCTTCTCATATCAAACAAGCGATTCATCACCATGTTCTCTTCAAGGACTTCTTTAGGTTCCACCCGGTCAGTAGTCGATCCGCCATTTACTACATCAAGATTTGCAGCCTTGGCAAGAGGCTGTGACGCTGCCCCTCTATTTTCCCAGGTCCGGTGACGTCCGGAACAAAATCGAGGGGAGGTATCCGTGTGTTGTGACCTCGAGGACCTGGTCGGAAATGTTTGTCAGAGTGACACTCACTGGTACGTCAACTCCAACTTTAAATGTGTCCTGGGGAGCATTTATGGTGAGGGTGAATGACGCTTGGGCATAGCCTGTAGTGGTCAAGCAGGACAGTACACCTGCAATAGCCATCACCGGAAGCTTGACGCGCCTTCTCATGCTGGCCTCTCGCTTGGTCTACTTCGGCCGACTCTGCACATGTTGTGAGAGAGACGTTATTCCATGTTGGATATCTAATCCGAGCTTGTTGTGTTCGCAATGATAAATTGGCCTCGTCGGTCGCTATTTCCTGAACTCCGAGACTGGCTCGTTAGCTCACGGCCCGTGGCGACTTCATCACCTTGCGCGGTCGCGATTCTTCGCTGTTCAGGCTTTTGTTCTCCATCCAGGTGTCGAGAATGCTCTTCTTGAATTTCCAGCGGTTGCCCAGCTTGAACGCCGGAATCTTCTCCTCAGACACGTACTTATAGAGAGTGTCGGGCGAAACGCCCAAATACTGCGACGCCTGCCGGATGTTCATCACTTCGCGTGCATCCATCATCCTCAACCCTCGCCGAATTCCTCAAACCACCGGCTCTTCCGGCCCCTGAAGCAGGAGCGCCTTCATGCCGTGAAGAAACCCCTCTTCCGCAGTGGCAACCGCTCCTTCACGCGTTCCTGGCCGTTGCCACCGTCATTTCTCTGTGTTTCGTCCGTTCCGAGACGGAATCCCCGCCACTTTCGCCGGACTTTCGCGGCGCATCTGTGCCGCCATCTGCCCCCCATTGTAGGGGCGCGCTGACCCTCTCGGCCATAGTCAAGCTGTTGCCGCAAACGATACCTGCCCTGAAGTGCCTCGTCTCGCCAGTCTAAGCCCATGGTTCCTTTTGTCTTGACCTCGGGACTTATCCCCTCTTTCCGCGCACTCCGCGATTACTGCCGATGACATAGATTTTATTGCTGTCTAATCGGCGGAAACCCGCGGCTAACTCGCCTCCCCATTCCCGCGCATTCATCTCCCGTGCCCCATGAGTTACGATGGTTCCTCAGGAGGCGCCTTGTTCTGCAGTAGTTGCGGCTACGACAATCCCCGCGAGCACCGGTATTGCGGAATGTGCGGCACGCCATTCCCTCATCGCCCCTTGACCGTACCCGAGGCGCAGAGCATGCTGACGTTTACCAGCGCCCCGATTGAGGTTGCGCGGTCGCCCCTCGCCGTTCCCATCGTCGACGCGCCAGCGCCAGCTCCTCTAGAGTCTGGATCCGGCCAACCGCCGCCGACTCTCTCGCATCCTGATGTCGCCGACCAAGTCGTCGCACCCATTCCTGAAACCGTGGCTCCTGAAGTGGCCGCGCCTCCAGTTGAGCCGCCCGCTGCCGAACCTATTCTTTTCGTTGAAGCGGCTCCGCCCACAGCTGAACCTGCTTACGAGGTTCCTGAATCGGAGCCGGTTGAGATCCACGACGAGTCTGTTCCAGTTCTTCACTTCGAGGAGGCACCGCAGCCTGAAGAAACGCCAGTCGTCGTATCCGCAGCCTGCGAGACGGATGTCGAACCGCCTTCCCTGGGAGATCATGACTTCGAGTCGCCCGCGGCCTCAGCCTCCGTCGTGCAACCTGAGCCGGAATCTCGTTCAATCCCCAGCGACGCGCCCACGCCACCGCCGAATGACTTCCGCCGTTGGACACCTCATATCGTGCCAAGGGTCACGTCCCGTCCAACTTCATCCGGGCGCACCGACGCCGCCCCGCGCACCCCGGCAGTCATTCATCCTTCACCCGATTCGCTGCCCATAACATCGCCGCCTGCATCAGCCGGAATGCCCACATTCCAGTCTGTCGCCGAAGCCTCCGGTGCGCCCGCCATCAGCCCATTCGAGCCCCAGGCCGAGAAGCATCCGGATGAAGATCGCGAACTACAGGAGTTTGTCGCCAGCTTCCGCTATAACCCGCCCGCGGAGTCGGTCGACGAGTTGACCATGCGCAGCGAAGTTCCTGTGCTCGACGCCGAGGCGCCCATCGCGCCCAGCCATCCTTCATTCGACGACGACGTGCCGCCTCCGCCCGAAGTCGGTCCGCACCCCACGGGCCAGGAATACTACTCGCCCGTGGATATGCCCTCTGCCCGCGCTCGCTTCTTGGAGATCGAAGATTCGCCCCGTGTTGCCGCCGCATCTAGCGCATCGACCCCTTCACCAACCTCGTTCCTCGGACTCAGCGATCCTGTTGTCACAACACCGTCGCCCGATGAAGTCACACCTCCATCTAGAACTCGCTGGCCCTTGTGGACATTTGTCGTCTTGCTAATCGCCGTCTTCGGAGCTCTGGGATTCCTCGAAGGCCGCGCCGGGATGGACCACGCGTATGCCGGCTCGGTCGCCATCCTCAAGGAGCAATACTCCAAGCTTCGCCAGCGGGTTTCCGAACTCACAGCCCCTAGGTCGGCCGCCCCAACAGAGTCTCCGACCGCGCAACCTCTATCGGAAGTGAAGCCAACATCTCCAGAGCAGTCTGCCGTCAAGCCTCCGGCGGAGTCGACGGACAACTCGAATTCGCAGGCTGCCCCCACGACGCAGCCCACTGCTACTCCCGACCAGCAGTCCTCGAAATCCACCGACACTTCGGCGCAATCCGCTCCGGCTAATGACACCTCAACGACTTCTCCTGCTTCGGTTCCCCCGCCGGCCATCGCAACTCAAAAACCCGCGGCAGAGGCGCCGGTAACCCCTGCTCCCAATGCCACGGCGACAAAACATGACTTGACTGGTGAGCCGCCGATTGTCACCGTCAAGCCCAAGTCCAAGCCCGATCCCGGACAACAAGAATTAGCCAACGCCCTGCAGGCCAGCGATCCCGCCGCAGCGGCGGCCTGGCTCTGGAAAGCCACTTCCCGCGGCAATCCCGTCGCGCCTGTTCGTCTGGCCGACATGTACCTCAAGGGCAAGGGAGTTCCCCGAAGTTGCGAGCAGGCTCTCGTGCTGCTGCGCTCCGAAGCCGCTAAAGACAACGCTCCCGCGCGCAACCGTCTCGCCATGCTTTACGCCAACGGCACTTGCGTCGCGCGTGACCGCGTCAGGGCCTATCAGTTAATGTCCTCTGCTCTCGCTGTCGACCCAACGAGCGAGTGGGCCGAACAGAATCGCAAAGAACTCTGGCAGCAGATGAGTCCCGAAGAACGCGCCCAAGCCGCAAAATACCGCTAATACCAGCTCACGCCCCGGAGGCTATAATATCTTTCGCCGGGTCGCTGATCGCAAGGCCCGGCTGCTTTTGCAACCACCTGAGTTTCCCTGGCATCACTGACATTCGGAGGAAAGAACCAGAATGGCATACGAAGTTCCGCCGCTGCCCTACGACTACTCTGCTCTGGAACCGTTCATCGACACCCAGACCATGCACTTGCATCACGACAAGCATCACCAGGCTTACGTGACCAACCTCAACGCCGCGGTTGACAAGGCTCCCGAGCTCAAGAACCTCACCCCTGAGGACCTGATCAAGGGCTTGGAGAACGTGCCCGAAGCCGTGCGCGGCGCCGTCCGCAATAACGGCGGAGGCCACGTCAATCACTCCATGTTCTGGTCCATCATGGGGCCCAATTGCGGAGGCGAACCCAGCGGCGCTATCGCCGAGGCCATCAAGAGCACCTTCGGAGACTTCGCCAGCTTCAAGGAAAAATTCAACGATGCCGGTGTCAAGCAATTCGGCAGCGGATGGGCTTGGCTGGTGCGCGACTCCGCAGGGGCGCTACGCATCATGAGCACTCCCAACCAGGACAACCCGCTCACTCAGGGCTTCTATCCCGTAATGGGCAACGATGTCTGGGAGCACGCCTACTACCTCAAATACCAGAACCGCCGCGCCGACTACCTCAAAGAGTGGTGGAACGTGGTCAATTGGCCGGAAGTCAACCAGCGCTTCCAGTCGGGCAAGTAGTACCGTGCTGGAGCCACTACGCAGACTGCCCTCTTCAATTAGATCTGGGTGCCCCGTTCAGGCCAAGCTTGAGCGGGGTTTTTCTCCCAATCTCGCCTTACCCGTCGCGCATTGACTTGCAACACCCCAGTTCCTAATATGAATTGCGCGCACTGGGGGAGATCTTTCCCGAGGTGATCGGCCAAACCATCTCGCATTACCGCATCCTCGAGAAAATCGGCGGCGGCGGAATGGGTGTCGTGTACAAGGCCGAGGACGTCCGTCTTGGACGTTTAGTAGCTCTCAAGTTCCTTCCTGAAAGCGTAGAGCAAGACCCCGATGCTCTCGAACGATTTCGTAGAGAAGCGCACGCTGCTTCGGCTCTAAGCCATCCCAATATCTGCGTCATCTATGACATCGGCGAAGAGAATGGCCGGGCATTCCTGGTCATGGAATTTCTCGACGGAAGGACCCTCAAGCATCTGGTTGACAAGGGGCCTCTCGACATCGAGCGGCTTCTCGACATCGCCATAGGTGTTGCGGAAGGACTGGATGCCGCCCACGCCAAGGGAATCGTTCATCGCGACATCAAGCCGGCAAACATCTTCGTCACCGAGAACGGTCATGCCAAGATCCTCGATTTCGGATTGGCAAAAGTGACTTTCGCCGGCTCGCGCCACTCTGATCAATCCGGGCCCACTATCAGCGGAATGGCCGAGGAGCATCTCACCAGCCCGGGCAGTACGCTGGGCACTCTCGCCTATATGTCTCCCGAGCAGGCACGAGGCAAGCCGCTCGATGCCCGCACCGATCTTTTTTCGTTTGGCGTGGTGCTATACCAGATGGCGACGGGAGCGTTGCCTTTTCGCGCTGATGCCACGGCCTTGTTATTCGAAGCCATCCTCCACAAGGCCCCCGTCGCGCCCGTTCGGCTGAATCCCGATCTGCCTCCAAAGCTGGAAGACATCATTCACCGCGCTCTCGAGAAGGACCGTAACCTGCGATACCAGAGCGCCTCAGACCTGCGGGCCGAACTCCGGCGCCTCAAGCGCGACACGGATTCGTCACAGCACTCGGTCGCGATCTCAGCGGACGACGACTCGCCTTCCGTGGAGATGGCTGCTTCGGCTCGATCATCTAGTGCCAGCAGCCGAACGGCGTCTAAGCGAACTGTCTCGCAACTCGAGGCCCCAAAGCAACGGACTTCTCGTTGGTGGAAGACAGCAACCGGCGTGCTTTTGTTGATCGTGGCAATCGTGGCGGGCGCATTCTACTGGCGGGCGCATCGGGCACCGAAGTTAAATAACGAAGACATGCTGGTGCTGGCCGACTTCACTAACACCACCGGCGACCCCGTCTTCGACGACACCTTAAAGCAGGCCATGTCTGTGCAACTCGGCCAGTCTCCTTTCCTGAATATCCTCTCCGACGCGAGAGTTCGCGCGACGTTGAGGCTGATGGCCAAACCGCCTAACACGAAGATCACCACCGACGTGGCACGTGATCTTTGCCAGCGCGCCGGCGCAAAGGCTTACGTTTCCGGCGCAATCGCGAGCCTCGGCACCCAGTACGTCATCGGTCTCGACGCCGTCAATTGCAGGTCGGGCGATCTATTAGCACAGGAGCAAGTAACGGCGGCGGACAAAGAGGACGTCCTGAAAGTTTTGGGTCAAGCCGCGACCAAGCTTCGCGCCAAGCTGGGCGAATCGCTAAGCACGGTAGAACAGTTCGACACGCCCATGGATCAGGCCACGACTCCGTCGCTCGAAGCCTTGAAGGCGCTGTCTGAGGGAAGAAAGACCCTACAGGAACAGGGTAGTGCGGCGGCAATTCCATTCTTTAACCGCGCCATCGAACTCGATCCCAACTTCGCCGCAGCGTACACCGCGCTAGGAATTTCGTACTCCAACATGCGCGAGCCCGGTTTGGCGAGCCAGAACCTGCAGAAGGCTTATGAACTGCGGGACAGAGTAAGCGAGCGCGAAAGGTACCGCATTTCCGGTACCTATTACCTGCTGGTCACGGGGGAACTAGAAAAAGCAATTCAGGCCTACGAAATGTGGGCGAAGACTTATCCTCGCAACGGCGAGCCTTACGGCAACCTCGGTGTCGATTACTCCTACCTCGGACAATACGACAAAGCGGTCACTGCAAGCCTTGAGGATCTTCGTCTTAACCCGGGCAGCGCCGCCGCCTTCACCAATCTCGTAGGTCTGTATGCGGCCTTGGACCGCCTTACCGACGCCAAATCGACGTATAAGGAAGCCGTCGATCATAAGGTTAACAACCCATTTCTGCACGGCAATCGCTATGGCGTTGCCTTCCTTGAGAGCGACGTTGCCGAGATGAAACGTCAAGCTGACGCGACCAGCGGCAAACCGGGAGAAGACATCCTTCTCTCATTTGCATCGGACACTGAGGCGTTTTATGGACGCCTGGAGAATGCGCGAGGTTTATCCCGGCGCGCCGCCGACTCGGCACGGCGCAACGCTTCGGCGGAAACTGCCGCCGCCTGGCAGATGAATTCCGCGTTACGCGAGGCAGAGTTCAACAACCCCGCGCGCTGCCGGCAGGAAACCACCTCCGCAGTCGCTACTGCGCCCACGCGAGACGTGAACATTCTCGCAGCCCTGGCATTCGCTCGGATCGGCGACGTCGAACGTGCAAAACGTATGGCTGACGATTTGGCTGAGCAATACCCACTCAACACCGTGGTCAATCACTATTGGCTGCCCGCCATCTATGCTTCCATCGAGATCAGGCGCGGCAATCCGGCGAAGGCTATCGACATTCTCCAAACCACCGAGCCCTATGAACTCGGCACTCCGCTTCCCCAGTTTGAGGTCGGCGGATCGCTTTACCCCATTTATGTGCGGGGCGCAGCTTACCTGGCGCTGAACAAGAGTAAAGAAGCCGCCGCTGAGTTCCGCAAGTTCGTGGATAACCGCGGTGTCCCGGTGAACTCGCCGCTGGCTGCGCTCGCTCAACTCCAACTGGGCCGGTGCTATGCACGGGAGGGAGATTCGATTAACGCGCGCAGCAGCTATCAGAATTTCTTTGCCCTATGGAAAGACGCCGACGCCGGCATTCCCCTAATGCGACAAGCTAAGACGGAGTATCAGCAGATACGCTAGAAGTCCCGGTATAGTACGACGGCGCTTCCGATTGTATGGACCTCTACTCCCACGTTCGCGTGCTGTTCTCGATCATCTTGGGACTTGGCGTCTCGCATCTTCTGCGCGGCGTCGCTCGCATCATGCAGCACCCCAAACAGTATCGCGTCTATTGGGTGCATCTCGCCTGGGCGGTCTTTCTTTTTCTCTACCTGCTTCACTTCTGGTGGTGGGAGTTCCGGCTGCGCCAGGTTCCTCAGTGGAACTTTCCCCTCTATTTCTTTGTCGCGATGTACGCCATCCTGCTGTACCTGCTCTGCACGCTGTTATTCCCCGATGAAATGTCGGACTACAGCGGCTTTCGCGACTACTTTTATTCCCGTAAGAAATGGATCTTCACCTTCATGGCGCTGCTTTTCTCGGTGGACGTTGCCGACACGCTCATCAAAGGATTGCCCTACTTCCGCATGCTCGGCCCCGTGTACTACGCTCGCACCCTGTCGCTTCTGGTGCTGAGTCTTCTCGCCATCAAGATCGACAACCCGCGCTTTCAGGCGGCCTTCGTCGTCTTCGCCCTCGTCTGCGAACTTGCTTTTATTCTTACGGCGCACTTGACGGTCGGATAGTCATCTGGCTGCGCGCGGGTGACCCATTCAAGCGAAGCTCGAGCGGGATTCTTCCAAGCGGGGTGCCCCAGGTTCGCCCCAGCCTTTGGCGCTAACCTGGGATCCCGGTATCGCCGGATAGTTAACTCTTCGCCGACTTGCTGAAATCCATCTTCGACAGCGGCAACTCGCGCACCCTCTGGCCCGTCGCCGCGAAAATGGCGTTACACAGCGCCGGCACAAACGGCGGCACGCCCGGCTCGCCAACTCCGGCCGGTGAAGCTTCGCTCTCGACCACGAAAACATTAGTCTGATACGGAGCCTCGTTGATCCGCGCCACTGATAGTCGGTAAGTTGACTGCACGTTTTCGCCGTCTTTCGCCGTCTTTTCACCGATGCCGCTCAAGACATGTGTCATAATCTGCCGCGCCTTCGAACTGCGACTTGGTGCGATCGGGATTCACCACGGTCCCCGCATCCACAACGTAATCCACGCGCGAATCGTGTGTCCCGTCGCTGTTCTACTTCACCTTGACCACGCAAGCAACGTACGTCAGGAAACTGCGGTGCGCCGCAAACCCATACCCCACGCCATTGCCCGACTTACTCCTTACCCCAGCTCGACTTCTGCGCCACCAACTCGATCACGCTACGCAGCCGCCCCGTATCCACCGGATACTCTTCCAGTGAAGCGCCGTAAATTCGGGTAACCCAATCCCATGGCTTTGAAATCGATCTTGCCGAGGCCCAACAACTCAACAGCGAAAACTCGAAGCGAGCGCCTCGCGTTCGCGACCAACTCGTCGGTGAATGTCTGCACCGCGAACGTCTGATAGATGTTCGCCACCGTCCGCAGGAATACGATGCGAACGTGCGCCGCCGCTGGTCCGTTCTCTACACGAAGGTTTGGCAGATCGTAAGGAATGTCCGTCCACCCCTGCTGCAGTTCGCCGGGGCTGGGCGACTCCGCTCCCGCCTGAAACGTCGAACCAATCGTCGGAAATGCATTCCGCTGCAACCACGCCGTCGGCCTACCCTTCTCGTCCACCGCCGCCTTCATGTGCGCCGCTGAAACCGAGTGGTAATAGTCGAAACGAATATCGTCTTCCCTGCTCCACACCACCTTCACTGGTTTGCCTGCCTTTTTCGACAGCACCGCGGCTTCAACGCACGTAGTCAGGCTTCGATTTGCGTCCGAACCCTCCACCCAGCAACGTCACGTGGCACGTGACATTTTCCTTGGGAATCCCCAGCGCGCCGCCAATCGACTCCTGGACCGCCTGCGGATTCTGCGTGCAAGTCCACGCCTCGACCCGATCGCCGCGCACGTCCGCCAGCGCCATCGGAGGCTCCATCGACGCATGCGCCAGATGCGGCAGGTAATACTCCGCCTCGACAATTTTGCCGCCCTTGGCGAACTCCGCCTCCACGTCGCCCTGGTTGCGCCAGACCTTGCCCGGCTTGCGCGCAGTCTCCTGCAATTGCCGCTTGAACTCGTCGGAGTCGTAGCCCGCATTAGGCCCGTTGTTCCAATCAATCTTGAGCAGCTTGCGGCCTTGCAGTGCCGCCCATGTGTTATCGGCCAGCACCGCAACCCCACCCAGCGGCTGGAAGTGGCACGGCGGCTTGAAGGTCTCGATCGTGATCGTCTGCTTCACCCCTCTGACTTGCAACGTCTGCTCGATCGTCGAGCATCTTGACCGTCCCGCCCAGCTCTGGAGGATGCGCGATGACCGCATACAACATGCCGTCCTCTTACGCGTTTCCAGTGCGCCTTGCCAGTGCAGTATGCGCAGGTCGTAAGCCTTTGTCTCCTTGCCGATGAAGCACCATTGCGACCGCGCTTGAATTTCACCGACGCCCCGCGGGAACCGCCAACGTATCAGCGGCTGAGGCCAGTTGCCCGTAGTCTTTCTTGCGCCCGCTCGAGCGAGTGAATCACCTGATGCAACCCTGTCGTATATTCCTCGGGCGAAACACTCCATTGCTGCGCCGCTGCCCGAATGCATCAACGAGTCGTCGCTCCGGCCTCGCGCATGGGATTGAAAAACTCCCGCACCGATTTCGATCCGTCCGTGTCCTGCGAACCGTAGCGCGCATCGCCCAGCGCCTGCTCGATCTTCACCCGGCTCCAATCAGCATCGAGCTCGTCGGCAAGAATCAGCGGCAGCGATGTCCGGCTGCTAGTCCCCATCTCCGAACGATGAGCGACGATATAAACCGTCCCGTCGGTCTCCACGCCCACGTAAACGCTGGGATGCAGCGCCGCGTGATCGATCAATGAGTGCGCGGTTGGCTCTTCGGCAAAACTCACTCCCGGCACATAACGCACCGCGAGCACAAACGCTCCTGCCGAAACCATGCCCTTCAGAAAACCGCGGCGGCTGACGTTCTCAATCGTGGCGTTCATGCCTTCACCCCCGCAGCCTGCTTGATTGCCGCTCGAATGCGTTGATAGGTCCCGCAGCGGCAGATGTTTCCTGCCATAGCGTTGTCAATCTCAGTGTCGCTGGGTTTTGGCGTCTGTGCCAACAGCGCTACTGCCTGCATGATTTGTCCCGACTGGCAGTACCCACATTGTGGGACAGCGTTTTCAATCCACCGCCATTTGCACCGGTCAGCCCGCCCTGGACCGAGTCGCTTCGATCGTCGATCCTGTCCCGCAATTCCGCTCATCGGCTGAGCACGAACGCACCGCATGGCCATTGCGATGCACGTGAAGGCCGCAAGGCCAAGCCACAGCCGAACTTGTTTCCGCCAAGGCCGAAATCCCGCACATACCACAGCAACGGCAAGCTGGGATCGCCGTCGAAGGTCTGCTCCAGACCATTGAGCTTAATTTACCCATTCCTCAATCTCCGTTAGATTTGTTTCCTCATACTCCTAGCAGCGACAGCCGACCCGCAATGTTGAGGGCGCTTTCCAGTTGAAAATTCATCCCGCGCGACCCGACTCTTGAGTGCGCAGAAGACCTGCGCCGTAGTATAGGCCTACCGCAGACCGATTTTCCTTCCTCTTTCGCGAAATGCTAGGCTTCAGCCCCGTGGCGTCCCAGATAACGGAACTCACATTCGATCGGTCGTATAATCCTGCGACCATCGAGGCATAGTGGTGACGCATTATGGCAATAACCAGGGAAATTGATACTTGGCTCAGCGAAACCTACGCTAATCACAGCTTTATCAGCTGGCCTCACATCAAAAACCGCGACTTGGCTCAATGCGCCGGGGCCGTCAAAGAACGCCTCGAGAGGAACTCTCGACCGTATTCAACCAGCCCATGGTCTTTCTCGACGAGAGCGAACTCGCCTGCGGAGACGAATGGGAAAAACGGATTCGCAGCAATATCTGTAAGAGCATCTCGATGATCGCCATTTGCGCCCCCATGTATTACCGCCGGGAGCACCATTGGTGCGGCCGAGAATGGGCCGCCATGGAACACCTCGGTACCGCGCGCCTCAAGAGCGAAGAATAGAAAGCGATCGTCCCCTTGATGTTCCGGAAGAGCAATCCTTTGCCGCCTGTAGTCGCAAAGATTAGTACTACGTTATCGCCAAGGTTCGTGTTCAAAGACGCCGGTTCTATCAGACCAACGATTTTCGCGCAAAAATTCAAAAGATCGTAAAAGAATCGAAGTCATTGCCGAAGAGCTTTGGCGTCGCCGATCGAAGGCTGATTGCGACCTCTTGAGTTTCTGGAATGTTCTTTTGCCGCCTATTGGCGGCCCAGAATTCCCCGATCCAAAGCACTGACTAAACGCCCTCACATGGCCAGTTGGATCTGCCTCGTCTGGTTCGAACCCGGAGATCATCCCGTTTTACGCCTATAAGCAGTACCGGCGCCATGGCTTTGCCAATGCGCTGTCTCCTTGCCCAGCGACTTAGCAGGGACCATTACAGCGATTCTGTATGGATTGGGACCTGGAGGCACCCGGCCTGCATCGTTTCTTTTCCGCGAAAGCAGAGTCCCGGGAATACGACGGCGTGCGCGGGGTAGTTAATTACTTCAGTGATCTTCGCGACGCTCTTGCTCGTGATTCCAAACTCTACGGGCGTCTAACTACCGATGACCCGTCCCAGCGAATCGATCCGGACCAGGTAGTACCGCTGGATAACTGCATCATTCCAGATGTGCTCAATGGAGTGGACTTCATGCGGGCGGGACGTTTTGATTCTCGCTACGCCAACCTCGTGGCGTCGATTTAGTCGGATTGAGTTCTTTAATGCCTACGGACCGTTAGACGCGACGAACAATCGCCTCTAGGATCGACGATACCTTCCCCGGATTCGGCAGTAACCCTGAATTAACTTCCTGCCATGAACCCTCAACGGAGAGGAGAGCTGAGTGCACCCTTGCTGAACACGTTTTCGATCTATAAATCATGGGCGGTGGTATTTGGTATGGATGGATCAACCCAAGTGTTCTACGGGCGCTTTCGCCGCGGGGCTCTCGGCGGCTCTACGCTTCCGCCTGAGGGATCTGAATAATCAGGAGCAGCAGAACGGGGCACGACCTCCGCCGTGCCCCTCGCACTTTTCTCAATAGACGACCGTATTACGCTGCCTTGTTCTCGCCGCTGCAGCAAGGCATGTAACCGCCCTTGCAGCAAGCTGCACCTTTGGCGCAGCAGGACACCGTCTTGGCAGTCTCGCAGCATCCACCCTTACCGCCTGACAATTTGGCCGACTTCCCGCCCTTCATCATGGGGCATTTGTCGCCACAGCAGCCCGCCTTGCCGTCTTTCTGTGCCGTCATCGGGCATTTGTCGCCGGAGCAGCATGCCATCTTGCCGTCCTTGTGCGCCTTCATATCGCACTTGCCGTCTTTGCAGCAGCCACCATCCTTGCCGCAACAGTCCATCTTCTCGCCAGTCTTGGCGTCGGCTTTGTCGCCACTGCAACACGCGCACGTTTTTGCCGCATCTCGCGCAGCCGGGGCCGTCGGAGTCGCTGTCTGTGCCATCATTGCCAGTGCGAACACCAGCATGCTTACTACTGCAATTACTTTCGTTTTCATGATTTCCCTCATTATCTCGTTGCGCAGGCAGTTACTGCCCGCCATTCACTGCTTGCGACGGTACACTTCCACCGCCGCCCAGACGGAGCGATGCGCACTTTAGATTCTGAGGTCTGTCTTTAATTCAAGGATGGGCTTCACGTAGCGGGACGCGAGCGCGCTCCGCCAGACTCTAAAACCGTTCCCAGTTTGCGGCAGCAAACCGGCGGTCGCTTCCGACACGCTCTCCAGCTGATGCACCGTATGCCGCTCCGAGCTGACCACGAACCCCAACGGCCGTTCCGCCGCATCGCCATTAGTGCAACACTCCGGGCGGCTGCTCGTCGGCGCTTGTGCATGCTCTTCCGGACAGCACGGCATTGCCTGGGATGCGCTCTCATCTGCCGCAGCCATCGCCTGCGCGCGATGCATCGTCATGGAACACTCCATGACCTGGTCGCCCGCAACCAGCGCAAGCCCAGCCTCGGCCCACAACGCGATTGCGACCATCAGCATCGCCGTCAGCGCCTTGCGGATTGGGCCTCTGCTACTCATGATCGACCCTTCGATTGTGCGGCCTCGGAGAACAATGGTCTGTGACGCAGATCACCAGCCAGTGGTTCGACGGCACAGTGCGCCGAACGTCACAATTGTCCGAGGGGAACCTTAGACTTCGAATATCCGGTAAGGTGCAGGGGGCCTCTGCGCCTGCAGCAGTGTGATCGCCACGTTTCGCACGGGAATGCCCGCCGTTGTCTGGCCCTCGAGGGTTCCATGGTGAGCATGGCCGTGCAAGACCAGGTCGGCCCCGTGGCGATCAATCACCTCCGCCAGCCGCGACGTGCCCATATAAGAATAGATTTCCGGAGCCTCACCAACCACCGTGGCGATAATCGGAGAGTAATGCAGCACCACCACGCGCTTGGGAGAACGCAATTGCGATAGCCCCCGTTCGAGTTTCAGGGCCTCCTCTATAGAAGCTCGAACGAATGTCTTGATCTCGGGCTCTCCGAAAGCCGTGAGCACGCCTCGGCCAAAACCGCCAACAAAGCCCTTGGTTCCCGCAAAGCCCACGCCATCTCGCTCGTAGGCGCTGCCGTCCAGCACTTTGATTCCGCCCGACGTTAGCATCTGCCTAAGTTCTTCCTCGCGGCCGCATTCGTAGTCGTGATTGCCCAGCACTACGATCGTGGGCACACGCGTTCGTACCAGCAGATTGAGCAGTGGTTCCATCTCCGCCGGCTGTCCGTAGTTCGTGAGGTCGCCGGCGACTACCAGCACATCAGCTTCGTCACGTGCATGTTGCAGTTGGTCGTGCAGAACGCTCTGGTTCTGCGGAACAAAATGGATATCGGCGGTAGCAGCTATTCTCATGGGCATTGACGACGAAGCGGCGGACGGTCGTCAGGCATATTTCTCTTCGTCCTCCAGGCTGATCTGCACACTGCGCTCTCGGCGTTCCTCCAGCAGATTAGCCAGCCCCCATTCCTTCACGTCGATGGCAAACATCTTGTCGTCGACCAGGCTGCCCCGGAAGCGAGCGTTCGGATCAGGCGACAGCACCTCTCTTTCCAGCCGGCCGATCAGGTCTCGCCACAGCGATTCAGGTACGTAGCCAGCCTGACCCGGATAGATATAGTGAAACAGCATCAATGCCCAGAGCAGAATTTCCCAATGCGGCCCGGCCAACTGGATCACGCGGTCCCAGTCCAAACTTCCGCGGGAAGCGTAAACAATATGTGCAATGTCGGCCCCATCAAACCGCTCTCGACGAATGACAAACAACTTTGAGGCCAGCAACTCTTCCGGGGCCAGAACCCTGGTCTCGACTCCCAAAACCGTTGCCGGACGCGATCGCTCGATCCACGACGCATCGACGGCAAGCACGCCATTGCTCATGCCGGTAATCAGGTCGACGAAAAAGCCGTCGCAATGCGCTTTCGCCAGCCAAACCGGATCGCGGACTTCACACTCGAAACCATGTGCCTGCAGAAGCTGCAGTGCGCGCGAAGCATGGTTCGCGCTTAGAAAAATATCCAAATCCTTGGTGTCGCGGCAGATTCCCGTGTGCTCACGCAGAGCGAACGCCCCTGCCACTGCATACGGTACTTTTTCCTTCTCAAGTATCGTCAGTACGTCGCGAAACAGGGCCTCCTGTTTCGCTGGGAGTTTGTCGGCGACGGAAGACGTTTCCGGAACGTGCTCGACCGCCTTAGTGGCCCGTTTTGCCATAGGTGTATCAGAGCACTGGAAGTAGCCTCGGGATTCGTAAACCAACAGCCTCTCAGGTAATCACCTGACCAGGCCTCTCGGCCCACTTTGCCCGTACCGCTCCTCTCGCCTGACCGCCTCTGCATTACACTGTTACCGTCAAGGATCCCGAAAAAATGAAATACATCGCTTGGTTCGCCTCCCTGCTTGTTGCCACATGCGCCTTCGCCCAGAATCCCGCCGCTCCGCCTGCCTCCGGCGGCCGGATCGGCCCGTCTTCCGTCTGGCACATGCCCGCCACCTTTCTCGCCGCCGCCCACAAGGCATGCGACAGCGCTCCTCCGCCCAGCTTCGCCGATTGCTTCATCAACCAGATGTCCAGCGCGGGAGCGTCACCCGCGGCCGTCGCCTTCACTCGCGCCCTCCAGAAGCAGAGCGGTGGAGACGTCGGCATCGTGAGCGGTTTCAACGCGGTCGGCCCAGCGGTCGATGTCGCCTTCGTCGTCTATCCTCTGCGCGCCAACACCAACAACGGCCTCCTGTTCGTCAACGGCACGCCGAAGATCGTCAATGCCGAAAACCTGCAACTGCTCGACCAGACAGGAATGCAGCAAAGTCCGCAGTTCCAGAACACCAAAGCGCAGTTCCCCAACGTCAACCTCTGGCCCGGCGATCGCGACGGCACCACCTGGCCCAACTCCGGAAGCAACTCCGAGGGTGGCGTGTCGTTTACTCTCGGCTATCCCCTCCTCAACGGTTGCCATGCCTGCGCCCGCGCCGGCTTCGCCGAGTTCAATTGGAAATTCGGCCCCACCGGCAAATTCCTCGGCACGGTCTTTATGGGCATGACCCCGCCCCCCGTGCAATAGCGACTTTCGCGAATGGCGGAGAGGGCACCGCCAAACTTGCTGGTGGTTGGTATCCGATTAGCCCGTCATCCGACCGTAGCACTCGATGGTGCGCCGGAATGTCGATAAACGCTGTGCGAACGGCCGGGAAGTAGAAAACGTTGCGCTTGTCAGGCACTCAGATTTGGATCACCAAACCATCGTACGCGACTTCATACCCATGCTCTTTTGCGAAAGCGGCCAAGTCGGGGTGTGCCGGATTGCCTTCGTGAGCGATATGTGTAGCAAAGAGGCGGGCGTGTGGACGCAACACACCTTCGGCGCGCATTCGGTTTGCGTGCTCAATGACTTGATGGGCGCTCAGATGATCACTACCAGGTCAGGACCATAGGTGTGATCCATGATCACAACATCGAATCGCATCTTGTGGTGGCGAAAAACCTGCCAAGTCCCTTCGAACAGTGCGGCTGTATCCGTACCATAGAAGATGGCGCGACCATTGGCCTCAATCGAATACAACATCGCTCCCATCCCCGGGCGTGATTGGCAGGAAAGGCCATCACCGAATATGGGCCAATTGCGAAAGATTCCAATGGTTGGATTTGGTGGATCTTGGTGTTGAGATACTGCTCCGCTTCTGCAGAGACGAGACTGTACCCAGCAAGGTCTCTCTCGAACGTTTCTGCCGCTCGTTCCAGGGTCTTGCGGGACGCATAGAAATTCAAGACAGGTGCGCCAACCACGCCATAGGCTGGACTGCGAGAGAGCAGATGCGACAAGTCCAGATGGTCAGCGTGGCATACAAAGAGCAGCCGTGCATGTGCGACGCCGCCATAATGTGGGGGCCAAGATCAATCAGCAACTCATTATTGATCAACGCAGCGGACCGTTTCCGAAGACTCGGCCCGCCTAGCGTGCGCGCCTGGGCGCAGTTTCGGCACTTGCAAAAAGCCTCTGGAAAGGCATTCGCGGCGGCGGTCCCAAGGAAAGTGAGCGTCATCTATTGCGGCATCTTTCCAAGCCTCGGACACGCAAAATGGGGCTCTTAGCCTTGCGCGACCGTGCTAAGCCAGAATTCGCTGAACTCGGTCCCATTAACACGCGTCACGACTCTAGTGGGTTTGCCATGGATGTCAACGGTCTGATGGAGCGACCCATCTATGATTTCCGATTTCACAGGCACCTCACGGATCTCCACGCCATTGTTCCAGCCCAGCGCGATTGCGCACGCGAGCGGATCGTGCAAGAAGTTTATGATGTCATGTGGCAGACCGTTGCAGGTTCGACCAAATCGTGCCTCCATGTCTTCGTCCCTGGCGAAGGCCTCTGCCTGTGTCGCTAGAAGCTGCCCCATCAGTCCGGCCTCTCTTAAGGTTGGCAGATAAGCCCTCCTCAGCGCCGTTTCGACCGTTACTGAAAGTGGGACGAGCATCGGGTTTGAATGTCGAAGGACGTACTCGGCCGACTTAATATCGACCTGGACGTTATAGTCCATATCAGGGCCCCACTGCGGGAAGCCCTCCTTCGGAGCAAACATGTGTCCGCCCATCAATACAAGGTGGGCCCGTCGGAGTAGACCCGGTGATCGCTGTTCGAGAAGAGCAAGGTTCGTGAAAGGCCCGATCGCGACTATCGTTGCCCCTTCTTCCACACTACGATCGAGCAGGGCGATGGCATCAACTGCCGGACTTGGCTTTGGCTGGATGACTTCCGGCCAATAGGCATTTTCATCTGGAAAGCCCGGCTGCAAAGGGTAGTAATAGCCTTGCGAAATGTCTGCTCCGGCGCAAACTGGGATATCTCTTCGTCCAGCTAGTTCGAGCGCGTAACGTGCATAGCCCGCTCTCTTGCCTCGGTCATCTGAGACTGTAGTGATCGCCACCAGTTCAACCTCGGGCCAATTCAGTACCATGGCCAGCGCGCACAGATCGTCGATGTCGCCACCCAAGTCGGTATCGAGATGTAACTTGCGCATACTCCAAGGTCCCCATTTGCGGAACAACTCACTGCTTTGGCCCGGCTGTATCCTAAACTCGCCTGACTGGGCGCGAATACGGGTTTTGCGCGTTGCGGATGTCGGCTGGTCGGAAACTGACCCCACCACCCAAGATTTTCTGCATTTGTTACCCCGTTTTCCTCCCAATCCACAGCCTTCCACAGGCTTGCACCAACATCGGGCGTTGTACTCGCCGACTCGCAGGCTTACAGTCCGAGAATCGGGTCGGGCTCTGGCCGAATTGGCTTCCCGCTGAGAAGCCGCTCGACCGCCCTTTGTCACCAATGATTTAGGGCTACCAGATACGGTTTGCTGCACCAATGTTTACTTTTCGGATTCCCTCCGCGAGGTGTAAAATACAAGATGTTGCGTTAGTTGCTTGACATCCACAATATGGTGGGCGTACTGTCCATTTCACTTGATCAGCCGACGGTTTTGCAGAAGAGACACTTTCTCAGCAATTCCTGAGGCCCCGAACTGGCAGAGTGATCGTTTTGGGGAGTAGTTGGCTCAGTCGGAACCAGTATTGAAATTCCGCTGATCAGGGCCGAAAAGCAGTCGTTGTTTTGGGTCGGATTTGCCCCAATTTTCCCCCGAGAGTTTGGGCGAAGTTGATAATCCAGGACACTGAGGCGCATCGCGCAACGATCGCATCAGTCGTGATCCTTTCCAAGTCCAGGTAGCACTCTCGGTGCACGAGTCACGCAGCGCGCCGCGAGTTAACGTTCCGTTCGGACGCAAGCAGCCGCACTGGTTTTCAGATTGCGACAACTGCGACGGGTGCTCACGCAGTTGTGAGCATGCCGGAGTCATATTGCGGTGACACCGAACTGCGAAAATCGGGGCCTCTTCCCCGCTAGGTTGTACAGGCTGCGAAGAGGCCCCGTGAATTTGCGCGTGATGCGGCGCCCGCGACCAATCGGGCGAAGAGTTCAGACGGGCCTCGAGTCCGCCCAGAAAATTAGCAAGGAGCAGCAAGCCATGGCCGAAACAACCGACAAGACAACTACGGCGACCGCAACCGCGCCAGCCACGACTACCACCAGGAAGAAAGCGGCGCCCGGCCTCACTTTCAAGCGATATTTCACCAAAGCCGGTGTTTCGCCCTACGACGAGATCGAGTGGGAACTCCGTCTTGCTCAGATCACCGACGCCAAGGGCGGCGTGATCTTCGAGCAGAAAGATGTCGAGACCCCCAAAGACTGGTCGATGACCGCCACCAACATCGTCGCCAGCAAATATCTGCACGGCACGCTCGACACGCCCGAGCGCGAGACTGGCGTCCGCCAGCTCGTCTCCCGCGTGGCCGAGACTATCCGCGACTGGGGCATCAAGGGCGGGTACTTTCGCACTGCCGACGACGCTGCCACATTCCACGACGAGCTCGCGCACCTGCTGTTGCAGCAGAAGGCGGCCTTCAACTCGCCAGTGTGGTTCAACGTAGGATGCGACCGCATCGAGCCCAACTCCGACGCCCAGAACTGGCACTGGAACGAAGTTGAGCAGAAGGTCGAATTCAGTGCGGTTGGCTACAAGAAGCCGCAGTGCTCGGCCTGCTTCATCAACTCGGTTCACGATTCGCTCGACAGCATCCTGACGCTGGCCAAGACCGAGGGAATGTTGTTCAAGTGGGGCTCCGGCACTGGCTCGAACCTCTCCCCGCTCCGCTCCTCGGCCGAGACGCTCTCCGGCGGCGGAACCGCCAGCGGCCCGCTCAGCTTCATGAAGGGTTTCGACGCCTTTGCCGGCGTGATCAAGTCCGGAGGCAAAACGCGCCGCGCCGCCAAGATGGTCATCCTCAACATCGACCATCCTGACGTCGTTGACTTCATCGAGTGCAAGCAGAAAGAAGAAGCCAAGGCCTGGGCGCTCGTCGAGCATGGATACGACGGCTCCGGTCCTGACTCCGAGGCCTACGCGTCGGTGTTCTTCCAGAACGCCAACAACTCCGTGCGCGTGACCGACGATTTCATGTACGCCGTGGTTCACGACGGCGAATTCACCACCCGCGCCGTGAAAGACGGTCATCCCGTCCAGACCTACAAGGCGCGCGACCTGCTGCGCAAGATCTCCGACGCCACCTGGCATTGCGGCGATCCAGGCATGCAGTATGACACCACCACCAACCGTTGGCACACCTCCAAGAACACAGCGCGCATCAACGCCAGCAATCCTTGCAGCGAGTACATGTTCCTCGACGACTCCGCCTGCAACCTGGCATCGCTGAACCTGATGAAGTTCGCGCCCAACGGCACCTTCGACGTCGAGGCCTATCGCCACGCCTGCGCCGTCGTCATCACCGCGCAGGAAATTCTGGTCGACAACAGCGGCTATCCCACCGAAGCCATCGGACGCAACTCGCACGACTACCGTCCACTCGGACTCGGCTACGCCAACCTGGGCGCGCTGCTCATGGCCTCAGGCCTGCCCTACGACTCCGACGCCGGACGCGACTACGCCGCCTGCGTGACCGCGATCATGTGCGGCGAGGCATATCTGCAGTCATCGAAGATCGCCGAACTCTGCCCGTCGCTCGAACCCGCAACTCCGCTAACGCACACGGTCGAGATCACCGGAGGCGCGTGTCCCGGCTGGTACGTCAACCGCGAGCCGTTCCTCGACGTGATCCGCATGCATCGCGCGTCGGTGAACAACATTAACAAGAAGAACGTTCCGACGGCACTCTACGAAGCCAGCGCGGCCACTTGGGACGAAGCTCTCCAGCACGGCGAGAAGTTCGGCTACCGCAACGCGCAGGTCACCGTGCTCGCGCCCACCGGCACCATCGGCTTCATGATGGACTGCGACACCACCGGCATCGAGCCCGACCTGGCGCTGGTGAAATACAAGAAGCTGGTCGGCGGCGGCATGATCAAGATCGTCAACAACACCGTGCCCGCTGCGCTGTTCAAACTCGGATACTCCAGCGACCAGACCAACGCCATCGTCAGCTATATCGACGCCACCGGCACCATCGAAGGCGCGCCCGCCGTGAAGGAGGAGCACCTGCCCGTCTTCGACTGCTCGTTCAAGCCGTCAAAGGGCACGCGCACCATTCACTACTCCGGCCACCTCAAGATGATGGCCGCCGCGCAGCCGTTCATCTCGGGAGCAATCTCCAAGACCATCAACATGCCCGAGAACGCCGCCGTCGACGACATTATGGAGGCGTACATCTCGGCCTGGAAGCTGGGCCTGAAGGCAGTCGCGATTTATCGTGACGGCTCCAAGAAAGCGCAGCCCCTCAGCTCCATGGGATCGGCCACACACAAGTCGCAGAAAGGCGATGTAGCGGGTGCCCCATCCTTGTCCACCGCAGGCGGACAGGGTGGGTCGGAAGAAGTCGAAGATCCCTCTGCAGCCCCACCCCGGGCGGTGCGTCACCGTCTGCCCGACGAGCGCCTCTCCATCACCCACAAATTCAAAGTGGGCGGACACGAAGGCTACCTCACTGTGGGACTCTACCGCGACGGCATGCCCGGCGAGTTGTTCATCACCATGGCCAAGGAAGGCTCGACCGTCAGCGGCCTGATGGACAGTTTTGCCTGCGCCACCTCGATCGCCTTACAACACGGCGTTCCGCTCAAACTGCTGTGCGAGAAGTTCGCGCACACCCGCTTCGAGCCCAGCGGCTGGAGCAACAATCCCGACATCGGCTACGCCAAGTCGATCATGGACTACATCTTCCGCTGGCTGCAGTTGCGCTTCCTCACCGGACAGCAGCAGGCGCTCTTCGACGGCCTGCGTCCCAAGTACATGGGCGGCGTAGCTCCGGTAAGCGCACCGGACGAGAACGGACATGGTCAGCAAATGTTTGGAGACCTGGCGGAAAGCAGTCCGAACGTCACTGACAACCGGCAACCGACAACTGACAACTACCCTGTGGGCGGAGCGGTCACCGGACACTACCACGCCGCCGACGCCCTGAAAGAGCTGATCGACATGGGCGACGCTCCTAGTTGCTCGGTCTGCGGCGCCATCATGACACGCAACGGAAGCTGCTACCGCTGCATGAGCTGCGGTAGTACGAGCGGGTGCTCTTAGTCAAAATCAAATGCAAAGAAGGAAAGGAAGAAAAGAGGAAAGCTATAGGAATAAAAAGTAGATGTGGGTGGACGCATGAGATGAGAATGGGACCCCATAAGGTGAGAATGTATAACTTCCGGACACCGGACCATCCAAGAGTAATCCGGCTAACCGTGTGACAAAGAGCTTCTTAACGGACATTTCTAAACTACTCCCTGGGCACGACCTGAGGCATACCCCACAGACAAACACCTTGATTACAAACAAGGGGACGAGCTTCGCCAATAAACTCGGAGTGAGGAAGGGGTGTTATCACGAATCAGTCGTGCGCGTACAAGGACTTTAATATGCTCGCCAAATATAAGACCCTATCGCCGAAGGACGGCGATGAGGGCGTTCACGCGGCGTGTTTCGCGTTCCTCCGCCTCACTGGCAGGGCCGAGGAAATGGCTGCTGCGTGATGATATTCAGATCTTTCTGATCGGTACAACCGTCGTGGTTGAAGTCATACCAACTGGAACCGCCGCCTCCGGTTTGGCACGCGTTGTTGAACGTGGAGTAGAACTGCCAGTCGGTGACGTCGAGATTATTGATCTGCATGTCCTCGTTCCCATCGCCCGGACATGGGAACGGATTCGGCTGAGACTGAAGAACCGTATTCATCGCGGCCACAAGCTGGTTGTAGTTGTTTGCTTCCAGGGGCGTGAGACCCGCAGGACAGGCTGTCTTGTTCGCAATGTCGTCGGCGCACTTCGCGAGCTGGGGATAATCGATGAGCGGAGCAACCGGGAGTTCGTCGATCCGGTAGAACTCGGTAGTGTTGTAAGGTTGGTTGGTGGAACAGTCCTGCTTCTGCTGCTGAATTAGTTTGTAGGACCCGTTGCGCGTGGCCATCTGGGAATTAGGAAGAAGAACGATACTTCCCGGAGGACTGGCGTTCGCGACCGCACAACAATCGGGGAATACTTTCGATGCGCCCGGGCCGTACCAGGTGCCGCCCTCAAACTCGCACAGTTTCTGTTGCGGGAAGATCTGCACGCATTCGGCCGGACTGGTGAAATTAATCACGCACGGCGGCGGGGCCTGATCATTGATGTGAATGTTGGATGCCGTTTGCGTGAAATTGGTCTGGCGAATGTCAGGTTGCTGCGGGTTGGTGAGGTAAGGCAGCATCGCCATTGAGTCGATCGTATGGGGATCGACATTGGGCTGGTGCACGTCCACTCCGACAAAGTCACCGAATAACTGAAACAGGTCGCTAACGTTGATCATGGCGTTAACGTTGCGGTCGGGAGCCGCGACTATCGGCCCAGCGACAATCAGCGGCACCCAGACCCCGGTTTGGTATACGGTGCCTTTGGCAAGATTCGGATCGAACGGAAGTTTCACGCTCGGCGCATAGGTCCCGTTGTCGCCGATAATCACGACCATAGTGTTGGTGTTTTGCGGCTGATAATTCAGTGAGCCATCCTGGTTGAAGGTGGCCAGTCCGCTGTTTACCATGACCTGGCCGATTTCCGTGTCCATGGCCTCGAGCATCTGGTTGCTGATGTTGCGCAGGGCCAACAGGTTTTTCGGCGCATTGCCAGTGCAACTCAGTCCGCTGGCGTCGGCTTCTCCTGTCGGCAGCAGGTACGAGGGGGGCTGCTGGTAGGGGGAATGAATGTTGGCGTAGCTGACGGTGGCCATCCACGGCTGCTGTTGTGCGTTTTGTGCGTTGATCCAGTTGACGGCTGACGCGGTCGTGACATCGGAAACATAGCGACGCGAGTTCGGGTCGGTCAGCGGAAACGTTATGACCGTGCCATCGGGTTGATTGATCACGCGGTTCCACACGTAATAGGCGTTGGCGTGATTGACGAAGTCCAGGGTCGGCGGAGGTGCAGTATGGCAGCTTAGCTGTCTGGGGACAAATAGCCCCCCCTGTTCCAGGCAGCTTCGGCCGGGCGTGGGATGGGTCGCGTCCTTGGAAATCGTCACGCAATTGCCGTCAGCGAAACGGCAAGTCCCGAAGTCCGCACCACCATCTTTGGCGGCGGGTATAAACCCGCAGGAGAACGGCCCGGAGCCATTCAGGCTGTTGATTGGGAATTGTCCTCCGATGGTGGTATCAATCGGATAGGGTGCGCCTTCGAGAAAGCCGTCGAAATAATCGAAGCCCGCGGCATGCGGAGCGCCCTGCCCGTATGGGTTATAGGGGTTGGATTGTTCGGAGCCTCCCCCAAGGTGAAATTTCCCAAACAGCGCACTGGAGTAGCCAACCGCCTTAAGCACGTTTGGCGTGGTCACCTCATAGGGAGAGAGCTGTGAGTTGGCCAGGTCGATGCTCAATATCGCGTTGTAGATGTTTGTACGCAGCGGGAAACGTCCTTCGAAGAAGATCGCCCGGCTGGGAGAACACTCCGGCATCGCCCAGACATTACGGAAACGTATACCGGCGTGAGCGACGGCGTCGATGTTAGGCGTCACGGAAGGAGTTCCACCGCCGTAGCCGAATATCTGCAGCTGGTCGATTCCCACATCGTCCATGATGATGAAGAGGATGTTCGGACCCGTGGCCAGATTCTTGCGGGCGAGGCTTGAGCCTTGCAGCGACGGGACGCTGGCAGCCGAGTTGGCGGTTTGGGCGAGGGAGACTCCCGTTAGCGTGACAACGGCCACGAGGGTAGCGCTAAGCATTCGACGCATCATGTTTCCTTCTTTCGGCGAATGACTGGATGTTGACCGAGCTTACGGTATGAGACCCAATGTCGGAGGATCCAGGCCAGACTCCGGCGGTCGAATGGGACGGGAACCCCTTCGGCGCGCTCCTTCGTATCACACCTGATAAGCGAATCGCAAGTAAATATCTCGCTGCGTCCGGGCCAAAGTGACGTGACCGGAGAAATTTGTACCAGGTGATATGAGAGGTCCGGTCAGTCAAGATCCAGCTAGCTTCCCCTACGAACTGTACGACCTGACTCATGACTGGACGCAGTCCGACAATGTGGCCGACAAATACCCAGAAAAGGTCAAGGAAATGGACAAGCTCTTCTGGGAAGAGGCGGCCAGGTACCAGGTCATGCCGCTTGAAGCAACGGTGGCGACCCGACTCATCGCTCCGCGGCCCAGCCTCAGCGCGGGACGCACGCATTTCTCTTGGGACGGCCCGATCACGGGTACCCCCAATGGCGACGTGCCCAGCATTCTCAACGCGTCGTACACACTGGTTGGGGGATCAGCCCGGCTTCCTACTGGGAAACGCCTCAGGGTCTAGCAATGCCATTGGGCACCAAATCACTTGAGCGAATAGTCGCCTATGGTGAGAAGTGACCGGCGCCCTCAAGCTCCCTCCAAACCGGCTTGTGGGACATGTTCCATAGGAAGATCTCGCCAACGACGTAATGGACCAGAACGAGACTCTTGTCCAGAGGCGTTCGGTTGCCGCGAGCATGTGCCCAGTCGAAGAAAGGCTAAACAAGCCGTATCATCGAGCACGTGGGATCGTTTATCTCAATGCTGAGACACCTGGGTGGGATTGGGGTGTTCATTCTTGCCACCATCGACAGCTCTGTGCTACCCACTCTCGGGGCAGTTGACGCGCTCACGATAGTCTTGGCCGCCCGGCACCCAGAACTGTGGCCCTATTACGCTATGTGCAGCACGGCAGGCTCGGTCTGTGGGGCTTCAGTCGCTTACCGCCTGTCGCGTCTCGGAATTCTCCATCGCCGTATTAAGGGAGCGGTATTCGATAGAGTCACGGCGTACTTGCATCGTTTTGGAGGCCTTTCTCTATTGCTTGCAGCACTCCTCCCACCACCGTTTCCGACTTCTGCTTTTGTAATTGGTGCTGGTGTAACGCGGTATCGCTTCGTTGCGTTTGTGCTGTCTTTCGGCATGGGACGAGTGTGCCGCTTTGCTCTGCTGGCTTACCTCGCATCGGTGTTCGGCAGGCAGTTCGTGACAAGCATGTGGTCGGCGCACACGCTGGCACTGGTAGCGGCTATTGGCGCTGTACTGGTGTGTATCGGACTGCTAGGGTGGCTCGTCTTCTTCAGGAAATCTGAACCGCATACACCATTCGGCTTGTAGCTCTATTTGTGTCGGCGGCTTCCCCGGTTTTCTTCTTGGCCTGATCAAGGCAATCGCCATCATTTACGCAGTGGTTGTCCTCCATTTCCGTTAGCCTAGAAATCAAACTGACCCACTACCGAAAGACGCCCTTGGTGGCCAGTAACCGAATCCCCTTCCCGGTTTGTCGGCCACTCGGAAGTCCTATAAAAAGGGATGTCAAGAGAATTCTTCCCCGCGTGCAGAGCCAGCAGTTGTTGCCGAAGGTAGCGGTTTTTGGGAAGCGACTGAAACCATTGAAAAGGAGAACCTATGACTCGCGAAGCGAAAGTGATGGCCGGAATCATCCTGATCACCGTGCCAACAATTCAATACGGAGGATATTTTCTGCTGACGTCTTTGATGAACAAGAGCAGCGGATATATGGAGAATCCATTGCGGCAGAATTTCTTTCGCGCCGGACATGCCCATGCAGGCGTTATCGTGATTCTCGCGCTCATCTGCCAGGTACTTGCAGACTCGGCCGCGCTGCCGATTCCTCTCCTCTGGTTCGCTCGAATCGGGGTGCCGCTCGCTGCAGTTCTCATTTCGGCTGGCTTCTTCTTTTCCGTGCTTCCACCGGCTGCGACTCAAGCCAACGGAGCGGTCTCCCTAATCTACGTTGGAGCAGTCGTCCTTGCCCTAGCAGTCGTTTCGCTCGGCATTGGCTTGGTCAGGGCCGCGTAGTACGGAGCACGTAGGCGAGATATGGGTCCAGGGATTTGCGGAACGTCTGATCACGAGAGCTGCAAATGCGTCCAGCGAACCGCAACCCAAATCCCGAACACTTATCGTCGCGGATGAATCATCGCATCGCCCAGCCTAACGCCCTAGCGGGCGGACCAGAAGGCCATGGCGATGAAGAGAATCTGCATCGGGATACGGAGCCAAAGGCGTGTGGCAGGCTTGCCGCGAAGCGTTACGGCCGCACGTGCGGCGTGAATATTGGCGGGCAAAACGGCCAAGAAAAAAGCGATCAACGCATAGGCGGCGGCACGACGGAATTCGGGAAGGAGAAGTCCTACCGCTCCCGCGATTTCACACACGCCGGTGAAATAGACCATCGCGCGCGGCCACGGAATCGAAGGCGGCATCATGCGGACGAAACCTTCCTTCATGAATGTGAAATGGGAGATGCCTGTGAAAACGAGCATCAGGCTCAGCGCATCACGCGCGGAAGCTTGCCAAGTGGCAAACGCCGGGATGCCCGCGAAACCGAGTCCCCGAAAAATGAGACACGAGACGACAAGGATTAGCAGGACGATCACGTGACCTCCGTTCAGAAGAAAAAGTGGGTGCTCGTAGCATAGGCCTGTCGGGTAAAATTCAAGAGGGGGAGTGTGGAAGCAAGAAAGAAACGAATGAGAAAGAAGAAGAAAGGCTGAAAAGAAAGGGAAGAGAAGAAGATAGAAAAGGGAAAAGAAGGGTTCTTTACAAATCGCCGTCCGATGAATTGGTCCAGCGATTACAAGCCATCATCGACGAAATCCCTAGCGGTGGCGGCGGGAAGATAAAAAGCACTGGCCCGACAATGCTGAGTTAATGGCAGGGATCAGATCAGCCTTCATCTGAGCCTTGAGCACAAATCCAAGTGCCCCCTCGGCTAGACATGCCTTGTGTCAATTTGTGGCGATATTTTCATCTCATGGGGTCCACGATTCTCACCTGATGGGGGCAAAGTTGATCTAAGTCGCTGGTTTTACAGCCGTGCCATTCTCACGTTATGCGTGCACCCACACCCGCCGCTGAAAGGATGAGCGGGAGAGTAGTAGTAACGGGGAGGAGAAAACTGACGGAAGAAGAAAAAAAAGATTTGCTTGGCTGGGAAGGACAAATTGGAGCGCTTAAATCTGGCTACTTAGCAGACTTGATGACTTGTTCGCAGTGCCGGAGATCCGACAAAAGACATTAGTTAGTGTGGTCAAGCATGTGATTTTTGTGATGAAGGGCGGAGTGGTGTATCGGGCACCTCAAAGCAACAGCACGACCTTATTCGGTCGATCAGAATGAGTTTCAAGGCAATAATTCGCACGGCGCGCCGTAACCAGCATTACTCATGATGTTAGCTTATGTTGCCAGGGTCCTTTACGCACAGCTGAGGTCTTCAGTAGCGAAACTCTTGTGGGCTGGCAATGAAGTGATACCATTAGCGGCTTGGACTTAAGCTGAAGCTGATACTGCAATCAAAGAAAGGACAGCATGGACATTCAAGGCATAGTGGCACAGCTCAGACAGGAAGCTAGCCGAATCGAAAATGCAATCACAGCTCTTATGGGACTAAGTTCCCAACCTGTACGTCGAGGTCCCGGGAGGCCTGCTGGTGCAACGAACGCGATGGCAGCGAGCAAGCCAAAGCGTCGCACGATGAGCCCTGCAGCCCGGAAACGTATATCAGCAGCGATGAAGCTGCGGTGGGCACAGCGGCTCGGTAAGTCTGCGCCGAAGAAGGCCGCAGCGCCGTCGAAGAAAGTCGCAGCTCGGAAGCCGATGGGCACAGCGGCGCGAAAGAAGTTATCGGCTCTCGCAAAAGCGCGTTGGGCAGCGGCGAAGAAGGCTGGCGCTAAGTCTTTATAGAGCTAATCCACCATCGCTCAGCAGAGGCATCAAATCAGAATTGCTTGAAGGTGGATCCGACGCGAACCAACCGGTCGGATCTTTTTGTGCAACATCGCACTCACCAGATATCTGATAGGGGCGGTACGTGAAGCAGGACTTCGGGGGGAATGTCGCGTCTGCCCAGCCGAAAAGCGCTGGTGCGATCCTGTTTCCGCCTGCGCATGCACTTAGGTCACAGGAAGCTTGCGGGTAGCCTGATAATCGGGATTCAGCCTATAGCAACAAGCCGTGAATTGACTTGTCGCGTGACGGCAAGAAGTTCGCCATCACCCGTGCTCGTTACAATGATTCCGATGTCGTCATGTTCACAGGCTTCCGCTAGCTTGATACTCCACTTCAGTAGAAGGGAACAGTAACCGAGCCTACGCCCCCTGTGGCAAGTGAACTGGAGATATTTCAGCAGTTATTCGAGGAATAGCCCGAGAAAGGTTATCCTCATGGCCAGTGCACGCTGAGCGCGTAAATTTCCTGCGTGCCGATGTCGCGGGTGAACACCGGGGAGCCGTCCGGCGCGACGTCGATTTGAGTTCCAAACCATGCCGAATCCTCCACCCGACGTAGGCCTTTCAAACTGGCGATCGTCTCAAACTGGCGATCGGCGAACCGCAGGCGCTGGATCTTAGGTTCCGTGCCTCCGGTCGTAAAGTACAAATACTTGCGATCCGGCGATACATACCAGTTCCCAATGTCGCCGGCGATAAGGTCGCTCCATTTCTGGGTCTTGAAATCGAAAGTCACAAACTTCTTGCGCCCGAAAACCGCTGCTACTATAACGTCCTGGCTGACCCACATACCTCCCCCGATGCCCTGAGAGGAAGGGATGACGGACATCTTCCCGGTGCGTAGATCGAATATCTGCAAGTAGGGTCTCCCGTCAGCGAGAGGCGAGTCGGTAAGCGTGGTCACAAGCAAGAGGCTCCCATCAGGAGACCAGTCCGTACCATAGGAAAGCTTCTCCACGATCGTCTGCGGAGTTCCGCCATCCATACTGACCACATAAATTCCCCTGTTAGAGGTCGTAAAGGCGACTTTCGTACCGTCCGGCGAAATAGTAGTGCGATGCGCTACCACTGGTGGGTAGGTCAGTTGCCGGCGTTCCGTTCCGTCGCTACGGCTGCGCCAAACGGCATGATCCGGATAAGAAGTGTAGGCAACCCATTGGCCATCCGGGGAGAACGTCGGGTCTATTGCCGAGATACCGGAGAGGAAGGGAACGAATTGATGCGACTGCATGTCATAGCGAACCAACTCGCCACGGCGCTTGGCACCGATTGCAAAGATCTGCTTACTGTCGCGGCTCGGCAGTAGAGCCCCATAGGACAACGGCCCATTGGTGAGTCGAACTGGTTCTGTCGACCCGTGGAAAATGCCGGTTTGCATAGGAAGCGCCCAAAGATCTGCTCCGCCCTCCGTACCAGTTCGGTAGAAAAGATACTTCCCGTCCGAACTCCATCTAGCATCACCTGCGTCTCGCACGAGGGTATGAAAATCGGTCCCGTCCGCCGCGATTTCAGCCACTGCGAGACCGTTGGTATCTTGCGTCATAAAGGCAATTCGCTTGCCGTCGGGTGAGACGACGGGAGTCGAAGCGGCCCCAGTGAAGGAGAACAGCTTGCGCGGGTTCGAGCCGTCCTTGTCGGCAACGTACAAATCCTTGGCGGTAGAGAAGACAATGCGGCCATTAGGAAAGTAACTTGCCCACTGTCCCTCGATATTGCCGAGGCGGCGGGGCCCACCTGCAGGAAGTGGAATTGACCACAGGGGACCCGTTGGGGCATCCAGGCCTCCGAGCAACACGAGCAAGGCGGAACTATCCGGTGCCATGTCTGTAAGTTGGGGATCGACTACCCTGGTATCAACCGGTGCAACAGGTCCGCCACTCATAGAGACCTGTGCGATTCTCCAACTCTTAGACTGGCCTTCGTTGAAATAAAGCCGGGCTCCATCGCTCACCAAAGTGCCTTCCTTCGGTTCGCCATCGTCTGTCAGCTGGGTTACGGCTTCCACGACGGGAACTGCCGGTGGCTGCCTCCACCACAAAACAAGAGCTGCAGCGATTGCGATAGCGACACCGGCTGCTGCAAGCCAGAACCATCGCTTACGTTGGACCGTTTGGTTGACGGTGGTGACGGTCGAACCGCTCGAATCCGAGAGAGCTTCCAGGGCGAACTCCAGATCGGTCGCATGCTGAAGTCGTTGCGCTGGGTTCTTGGCGAGGCAGCGATTCACGATTCTTTGCAACCCTGGAGGGACGCCGGTCGCGACCTGCGAAACTGCGGGGGGATCTTCGTTCAGGATCGCGCTCATGGTATCCGCCGACGTCGCCTTCCGGAAAGCGGGTTTCCCAGTCAGCATCTCGTAGAGGATCACGCCGACGGCAAAGATGTCACTGCGCGCGTCCACAACGTTTCCCCGCACCTGCTCGGGCGACATATAGCCAACCGTGCCAATTACGTGTCCCGGTTGGGACTGGGGCTGGACACTGACGGTTTCGCCATCCGTACTCGCTGCTTTGGCCGGATCGAGCTTGGCCAGTCCGAAGTCGAGTATCTTGATCCGACCGTCTTTTGTTATCCAGATGTTGTCGGGCTTGAGGTCGCGGTGGACGATTCCGGCATCGTGCGCGGCGGCCAGTCCGCGGGCCAGTTCCACGCCAAAGTCCGGCACTTCGCGCAGGCGCATCGGGCCTTTACGAAGGCGATCGCGCAGAGTCTCGCCCTGCAGCAACTCGGTGACAATGTAAGGGGAGCCGTCGTACTGACCGACGTGAAAGATCGAAACAATATTGGGATGATTCAGTGCGGCAGTGGCCTGGGCTTCCTGCTCGAAGCGGCGGAGCCGTTCGGGATCGCGCGACCAAGAGTCGGGAAGTATCTTGATAGCCACGTCGCGCTTCAGGGTGGTGTCGCGGGCGCGATAGACCTCTCCCATTCCGCCCGCGCCCAGGGGAGCGACGATTTCAAAGGTATCCAGCCGAGTGCCCGCGGCTAATGTCATCGGTGGGGTGGATTATACCCCGCATTGCAAATTCCGCATCGGCCTGTTCAGGCGTCAGCGAAGGCTTTCGTTCACGATCCACTCCAGCCCTCTTCGCCAGAGCGATTCCTTCTCGCTGCCTCTCTCTGATCAACGAACGTTCGAATTCCGCGAAGCTGCCCAACAAGTTGAACAGCAGCTTGCTCATCGCGTTGTCGTCGCCGGTGAATGTCAGATTCTCCTTCAGGAACTGAGCGATAACTCCGCGGACATTGCACTGAGACACTAGCTTGCGGATGTCATCCAAATTCCGCCCCAGACGATCTAGCGAATGCCCCCCAACTGACAACCGCCAACTAACCACTAGCCACTAGCCACTCCTGCAGTGCTATCCTTTCTCTTCGACTCACTCGGCCGAAGCGCTTCGCGCCATAATAAGGACCCAAACAACCGTGGCTCTCCGATTCCGTACCCACCTCGCCCTGCGCTCCGCCGTTGCTCTGCTCGCATTAGCCGTTTCCACTCCCGCCGACCTGCTGGCGGCCACCGCAGCCGCTTCCGACGCCGTCAACCTCGACGTGATGACGCAGATCCGCCAGGAAGGCTTCCACAACTCCAAGGTCATGGAGATCGAGAGCCAGCTCACCGACGTGATCGGTCCCCGCCTCACTGGATCGCCCGCCATGAAACGCGCCAACGAATGGACGCGCGACCAGTTCACTGAGTGGGGCCTCGTCAACGCGCATCTCGAGAGCTTTGCCTTTGGACGCGGCTGGGCCAACGAATACACCGATGTTCGCATGGTCGCGCCGCAAGCCTCGCCGCTCCTCGCCTATCCCAAGGCCTGGACAGTCTCCACCGACGGCGTGCTGCGCGCTCCGGTCATGAAAGCCAAACTCGCCACCCAAGCCGACCTCGACAAGTACAAAGGACAGCTCGCCGGCAAGATCGTACTGAACGGCGACATGCGCGAGGTCAAGCCGCAATCCAAGCCCGCGCTTGAACGTTTTGACGACAAGAAGCTCGCCGAACTCGCGCAATACGAAATCCCCAGCGAGAAGCCGAGCTTCAACCGCGAACAATTCGCGCAGCGCATCCTCTTCCAAAAAACCCTCAACCAAGTCCGCTCCCGGCGCGTGGTGACGCGTTCGCGCTTTCGCCCAACCGGAAAATATCCCAGTTGGAAGATGGAGCGCATGCTGCAGTGGGAATCGATCAATGAGCTGAACGCTTTCCGCCTGCTGGATTGTGATCCGAGGGTTACGGTCTTCACCGAGCAACCCTGCGAGATCGTTTATTTCGACGGGACCGAGACCAAGCGTCACTATCCAGACATTTATGTCGAAATCGACAGCCACCAGGAGCTTTGGGAAGTGAAAGCCGAGTGCGAGGCGTCGCAGAGCGAAGTTTCAACCCGGACCGGTTGTGAGGGAACAATCAGTGTGCTCAAGCGGCGGCACGGGTTGACCCGATGTCGGTACAAAGGTAAGGTGGGGATGAAGCGATGGGTCGGACTCGCCGAGATCAGCGACAACCTGATCAACCTCGGCCGAGCTCTCGCCCGCTAGACGACCCCAGCCTCCCCACCTCCACGCCCTCTGGCCACATCTCAATTTCAACTACGATCGACTTTTGCGCCAGAAAGTAGCTAGTACCCTACTCTCCGCAATACGTCCTGAAAACGATTCTCGTTGCGTACGAAATCCCACATCGGATGCGTCTTCAGCTGGCGCAGATTCCTGTCGCGTCCTTGTATGGCCAAGTCTAACTGACGGTAACCGTTCTCGTGGTCTCCGGCCCTGAAATACACGTAGCCTAACAGGCAGTGATCGTCTGCTTGCGTGGCCAGGCGGTTCTGGAGTAATACCTCCCAATACCCTATTGGGCCTTTGTTTCTTAGCGCCACCCTTAATTTCTTGGCGAAAGCGGCAGTCTCCTGTTGCGTTGTGCCGGGATCAGGGTGCGTCTCAGACTCGTCAATTGCTTCTTCATAACGGCCCAGAATCTCATTCGTTTCCACCACATGTAATGTCGTTACCATGCTGTTCGGGTCTAACTCCCTGGTTCGATTCGCCTGCTTGAATACGTCGTCGTACCGCCTCGCTATCATAAAGATCTTCTCTTTGATGCCGCTGATTCGATGTGAGAGTGGGTCCAACTCTTCTGCTAACTGAGCTCGTGCAAGGCCTTCCTCAACTCTGCCAATCTGTGCGAGGAAAAGTCCGTACATCATCTGCGTTTCAGCATCGTTTCGATCGGCTTTCAATGCCGCTTGGAATTCTTCTTCGGCTCCGGGCGTATCCCAATCGTAAACATGTTTCACCCAGGCAAGCCGCCTGTGAGAGCCGGGCACGGAACTGTCGAGACTCAGCGCCTTCAAAGCTGTTTCGCGCACCTTCGGCCAACTCTCCCAGCTTTCCTCATCTCCCCAAGTCCCATACGCGTCATGGACGTCGGCCAACCCGACATAGGCCGCCGCATAGTCTGGCTGCAGCGCTATCGCCTGCTGATAAAGATCCTTCGCCATAAACATCGCCGGCTCATTCCACTGTTCGGCATATTGTCGAGCTCTCAAGTATAGGTCGTGTGCTTTCGGATCGACGGCTCTGGCGGTGGCTGAGTATTGTTGCTGTTGAGGAGATATCTTGGACGATACCTGCGACGCAATTTCGAGTGCCACTTTCCGCTGCAGGCGCAACGCGTCGCTGGGCGAACTCTCATATTCATTCGCCCACAAATGCCGGTCCGCTTTCGCATCAATCAACTGCACTGTAATGCGGATCGTGTCCGCCGAACGGGCTATGGATCCTACCACGATTGCATCCACCCCTAGCGTGCGACCAATTTCCTTCGCCGACTTCTGCACTCCCTTGAACTGCATGACGGACGTTCGAGATGTCACTCGAAGGTCGGTAAGCCTTGCGAAAGTGGTGATCAGCTCCTCTGTTGTTCCGTCGGCAAAATATTCCTGTCCCGGGTCGCCTGAAAGGTTTTGCAACGGAAGGACTGCGATCGAATGGATCTCCGGCTTAGTCCCTCGAGAGCCCCCGTCTCTCCATTTCCACCAGACTCCGGCGAGAATGATGCCTAATAGCGCCAGTAGAGTAATTACTGCGCGTCTTGATGTCGCTGTCCAAATCCATGTTTGATAAGAATTGGTTGGTCTTACCTCAAGCTCCGGTCGTTCTGATTCGGACCGATCGATTGGAACTACAAGGTGCAACGCCTCCTTGCCTGGGATCTCCGGTACCCATTCCACGGGAGCAATGAAGCGATATCCGATCTTCGGAAGCGTCTCGATAAATTTCGGGTTGTCCGGCGAATCGCCTAAAGCGTGCCGCAACTTCCCCACTGCCGTGTTGACGCTATGCTCAAAGTCAACGAAGGTATCGGCTGACCAAAGGGCGTCGCGGAGCTGCTCGCGCATGACGACTTTCCCCTCGGCCTCCAGCAACAGACGAAGGACTTGAAGGGGCTGGTCCTGCACGGGCATACGAACTCCCCGCTTGCGCAGTTCGTTGATGCTGAAATCGACCTCAAATTGATCGAATCGTGCGGCCGTCGGCCGGGAATGGGAGGTTACCATCCTTGACTTCGCCCCTAATTGACGACAGTTTACTCCGTCCAATATGCCTGAACAGCGAAATATACCAGCCCAAATGCTTTGGATATGCAACTGAAATAAAACGGGTTGACCTAGTTGATCTCCAGTTGACCTCCAATTCACCTCCAGAGCATTGCCGTTCTCACCAGGTTGCTTGACTCTGCGGGTACTCAGGGTGAGGACCGCCGCTCAGGCAGCACCCCACGATCACGCGATTGCCTCAACAACTGCAGCCTCGGCTGCTGCGGGAGAGCTACGTCGCGGAATGTTGCAGGGGTTTGTGATCGCCGGTTATGACCATGACCCTGCAGGCCAATGAAAGTGCTCCGTAAAACTGGCTGGGGCGAACCTGTGTAGTGAATCCGTCGCCGCTGCCGCCCGATAGACGAAAGCCTTACCAGCGATCCCAAGCTGCCGGTGAGCGTGGAGTCGCCATTCTCAAGCAGAAATGAGGAAAAGATGATGAACTCCCCTATACGGATGTGGATTACTCCGCTGTACCCATTCGGCCTACTGACTGTGGCAGTTTCACTCTTGTTCACCGTGACACCCGCCAGCGCGCAGCTGAGCAGCATGCACGACGGCAATTCACCTGAGTGGTCCGCTGGCCACCGCATGCCTCACACCAGCCCACCGATGCGAACTCCGGACGCCGAGGTCAACACCACACAGCATGACGTGCGCTATAAGGTTGTAGCGATCGGTACGCTCAACGGAAAAACCAACTCTTATCTTCCAGCCAGGGCGGTTAACAATTTTGAGCACGTCACTGGTTTTTCCTTCGTCTGGTACGGAGGTGACTTTGTTAGTCAGGCTCTGACCAGCCAAGGCTTCATTTGGCAAAGCGGAAAGACCAAAGCGCTGCCTTTACTTAGTGGTTGGCCGGGAGCTCTGGCTTTCGGCATCAACGCCCGGGATCAAGTGGTGGGCAACGCTGACAAGATCGATGGCAACGGGAACTTCGCACAAACCGCGGTGTTGTGGGACCACGGGAAGCCCACGAATCTCGGCACCCTTCAGCCAAACGGAAATTCTGACGCACGAGACATTAACATCTGGGGTGTGATCGTTGGCGCATCCTACGACTCAAGCGGACAGCTTCCGGTTGTGTGGTATGGCGGCACGGCGCATCAGCTTCCCTTGCTGCCCGGAGAGGTCGGAGGTTTCGCCTTTGAGATCAATGATCTTGACACGATTATCGGACAGCAGTTTTCAGACACAAACCTCATACCGTGTCTTTGGTATTGGAACGGCACTAGCTACGCTGCACTGAACCTCGGTAGCTTTGGCGGCCAATATGGACAAGGTCTCGGCATAAACAACCTTGGCCAGGCCGTTGGCTGGTCAAATTATGCCGGCGATGAACACGGTCCTGCTTTCCTATGGGATTACCGGCATGGCCTGCAGGCTCTTGCCCTGCTGCCGGGTGGGCTAGACGCCTTCGCCGCTAACATCAATGACTTTGGGCAAATCGTAGGGTTTAGTGGGTCGTCAGATGGCTTCTCGCCAGCGATTTGGCAGAATGGCAAGGTGTCGGACCTGCAACAGTTGGTTCCCCTAGGCACACTACCTCTTACTTGGAGTATGGGAAATATCAACGACTTGGGCGAGATCGCAGTGAACGCGACGAATCCCGATGGTTCGCCTTCGGCTTTGCTGCTCGTGCCAACAGGCAAACACTAGAGTCCAAGAGATTCGGCGGACCCGTGGGGTGCGCCGAGTCTCGCGCCACTTAGGTCAATTGATTGGGGATGCAATACCCGTGAACGCATTCGATCTCGGCGTTCGACGCAAGACAGCAGACCGCGCTCTCCGCGCACTAACTGAATCTCGTGAATGCCACTCCGCTTTGGGTTCAGGTCTGGTTCGGCTTTGTCCTGATTGACGCCAACTTCTCCCGCAAATCGAGAAACCAGCCTGTTTCAGGTTCT